>NZ_RCTZ02000001.1 GCF_003667315.2 Tropicibacter alexandrii
CTCCAATCCTGTCAGCAACAGGGGAAGTGTGACACTTCTGATTTGCAGATGTGGGACACTTTAACTTTGCGGCTACACACAAAAGACTTATAATCAGTATTTCGGGGGCTTAAGGCCCCCTTTTAAACCCGGAAAATCATTGAGAAATGGCGCAAAGTTGGCCCCCCTTCGGGCAATCAAGCGCAAACGAAACCACCGGGCAGGGGGGCCGGGTGCAAGCGCACTTGACCCAACATCTAGCGGTATAGCGTCTACAAATCAAGCCCGTTCCGTCCAACATAGGGCGAGAGAATGGCAGCGAATAGCCGACCAAGGGGCGCGGGCAAGGAACGCGGCAAGGGGATCACCCCTGAAGAGCTCCAAACCATCCAGCTACTACACCAGCGCGGGAACACTCCGACCGAGATAGCCAAGGCCATAGGCCGGGGCCGCGCCACCGTTTACCGCCTCATACAGCGCGGGGCCGTCGATCAAATCGCCATGGATTTTGACGGGGACCGGCATGAGTAAGCGAACAAAACCTTTCGACATGACTTACCGCCGCGCGGTCAAGGCGCTTGCGCTGTCTCGCGGGATCAGGGGCGCGACCCTGAACGCGCTGGCCGTTCTGCTCGACCATTGCAACGGTGACAGCGGGCAAGCCCGACCGGGGCGCGCCCGGATCATGCAGCTTGCCGGGATCAGCAGCGAAAGGACCATGGACAAGGCATTGAGCGCGCTACGCGGGGCCGGGATCATCCTGCCTATCGCCTATCCCAACGGGGGCCGGGGGCGCGCCACGGTTTACGCCTTCGGGCTTCCCGCGTGGGCCGATGAAACCACCGCAAAAAATGCGGGGGATTTGGGGCAGGAATGCGAAGAAAACCCCCGCAATATTTGCGCAAAACCCCCGCAAAAAATGCCGAAAACCCCCGCAAAAAATGCGGACCCAACAGAAGAGGACAGAAAAGAACAGAGAAACGCGGTGCGGGCTGGTCGCCCGCGTGGGGCCTTCAAGCACGTGGCCAGCGTAGCAGCGGAAACGCGCAACGGTGTGACCTTTGGCAAGCTGGTGGATCGGGAAGGATACGCGACCGCCGCGCGCCTGTGGCAAGAGTGGGCATGAAGGGGCGCTTCGCGCCGCTGAGAATGAAGGAAGGCGAAAACCGCGCGCCCCTGCCCAACTGTGGCGCGGGGGGGACGCGGGGGGGACGAAAGAAAGGCCCGCCATGCGCGGGGCAGGGCGGGCAAGGTGGGCCTTCGGGCCAGAGGGATAGGGGAGGGGATCAGGCTCGGGCGCGCCGCCGCATCGGGGGGCGCAGGAGCCACGCCGGGGCGCTGGGGGCCGGGTCGCTGACGATCTGGGGCGCGGGCTGGGGCCGCGCGTCGATGCCGTGACCCTTGAGCCATCCCGCCACGTCGAAGCCGGGGCAACCCTTGGCCGCGTACTCGTTATGGCCGCTGATGATGATTGCCGGATCATCTTCCCGCCACGCCTCGACAAAGGCCAGCAGCGCGCCCGCCTGAGCGTCCGTGAAGTGATCGGGGAACGCATCGTGAGCCGCCGCGCCGTGGCCACCGATCAGACAAACACCGATGGTTTCCAGATTGTGGCCTTTGACGTGCGCGCCGATCTGTTCGACCTCGCGCCCCTGAGCGAAAGCGCCATCACGGTCAATGATCGCGTGATAGCCGATACCGCGCCATCCGCGCGCCTTGTGCCAACGGTCGATTTCGTCGCGCTTTTCGGCGGCGCTGTGGCCTTCCATCCAGTCGGGCCGGGTGGCGCTGCAATGAATCACGATTTGGCTGATTTTCCGCATGACTTGGGTTCCTTTCAGGGGTGGCGGATGTAGTCGCCTGGGGCGAATTGAGGGAGTTTTGCCGCGTTCTCGGGGCCGATAACCTTTCGCGCGGTCTCCAAATCAACATGATCGGTGAGGCGCAGGAAAAACGACGTTTCCGCTTGTGATCGGATTTGAGCCGAAACCGCCGCGATGCGTTGGCCGATCAGACACATTCCGAAAGCCCGGTGCCGCCCCTGAAACATGATCCGGTTAAGGCCGGGGGTGGGCTTGTCCAGATAGGCCGGGGCCTCGTCGCAAATCGCGTAGATCGGGGCCGATTTTGTGGAATGTGCCCAAGCCGCATATAGCGCCGGGATCGCCTCGCCGGGATCGCCCGTGGCCAGCGTCAAGCGCCGCTCGCCGTCATACAGGGCTTGCGCGAAGTCGCGCGCGGTGGTGAAGCCTTCCCCCGCCATGGGGTCGATAACCATGATGCGTTGCGCGGCAAGCTGTTTCAGGAAGGACCGGGCAAGGGTTGTCTTGCCAGAGCCGCGCCCGCCCCAAATGGCCGTGACGCCTGACGGGTTGATCTTTTCGCCGGTCATGCTGCGAATTCCTCTTGAGGCTCGGGAAGGGTTTGGCCGGTGGCGCTGGCCTTGACGATCTGCACGCAGGCGAAGCCGTGAACACCGACCGCCGCAAGCTGGCCGAAAAAGGACGATTCCGGGGAAAGGATCATCCGCGAAAGCGTGGGGCTGGCCGCTATCAGGTTGTAGGCCGCTTCGCAGGCCACGCGCCCGCCTTCGCCGCGCGCCTGATCGCCAAGGGGGCAGGGCGCGCCCGTGCGCATTTGGACCATGCCGCCCAACATATCGTGCAACATGCCCCATTGATCCTGAAACGTGGGCAAGCTGACAAGCTCGACAAGCTCGACACCCGCCGCCGCGTCTGTTTCGTGATCCTCGGGGCCATCGGGGCCGATGATTGCCGGGGGCGGGCCTAGCAGGCTGGCCGGGATTTCGACCGCCTCGCCGTCACTCGGGACGCGGGCCAAGAACTGTTCGAGATCATCGCGCAACCGTCAATCCCCCAAGAACAGGCCAGCAAACCAGCCGCCCGCGCTGTTTTCCGGGGCCTGTGGCGCGATTTCGGGCGATTTTGCGGGGGAGGGTGCGGAAATGGCGGGTTGGGCCTCTACGGGCCGTTTTTGGGCCTGTCTGTTGATTTGCGCAAACTCGCGCAGATACCGTTCCCGGTCGAAAGCCTCGGGGGCCACGTCCAGCGCGCGGGCCAGAGATTGCCAGCGATGGGCCGGGACAAGCCGCCGCCCCTGTTGATAGCTGCGGATCGTGTTTTCCGTCATGCCGACCGCCTCGGCAATTGCCGCCCAAGACTTGCCGCAAGCGTTCCGCGCCTCGTGAATTATCGGGACCATTCCGAAACCTTTCTGCAAATTTGCAAAGTGATTTGTGCAAAATGTGCAAAGTTTAGGGATATAGGCAACCCCAAATCGAAAAATAATCGCCTCTTGATTTGCGGTTGATTTTGCAATCATTGGCCGGAATGTTTTGGACACGTTCGTTCAATGGGCAATGAAAAACAGGAGTTTGCCAAAATGTCGAAAACCATGACCACCGCCATTCTGGGCACCATCATCGGCGTTATCGCCGCCGAATTCATCATCATGAAAACGCCGGTTGGCCAATTCGTGAAATAAGCGCCGCTCTGCGCCGAATTTCGCCGTTCAACTCAATTCCCTGAAAGGATCATCTATGGCACAGGCACAAGCCGCGCCCGCAACGCCCCCGCGCCGGGGGGACCGCACCCGGATTCGCTCTGCGCATCCGGGGGGGGAAGCCACGAAACGCCTCACCCTTCCCCGCCTGACCCGGATTTCGGGCGACTATGTCAACGCGACCTTGGGCAACAAGTCGGGTTTCGCCACCTACTCAATGACGGTTGGCGATGTGACCTACCGGGCGATTACCTTCGGGATCGTCTCGACCGCCGCTGTCGCCGGGGTGACGCAGGAAATCGCGGGCAAGCACTACGTCACGACCGACAAACTCGCGGACTATCTTTCCACCGTCCGTCTGGTCGCCAATGGCGGGACCATGCAAGAACTCGACATGTCGGAACTTGTGATCCGGAACGCCTATCACGGGATCACGTTCGGGCCGGTCATGTCGGGTTTCGCCTTCCCCGGTCAAACCATGTACGCAAATCAGCGCATCGAAGATGCGTTTGCGCTCGGCACCCTCGGGATGCGGTCTCTTTCGCTGGAAATCAAGCTCGGGGCCGCGTTCTCGGAAAGCACCATGGAAGTCGTGGTAATGCCTCACGCCGTCGATATGGGCCGCTCGCCGGGCTACACCTACACGACCGAACGCCTCAACGCGACGTTCTCGGGCGCGGGCAAGCACACATACACGGATTTGCCGGTGGGCGATGATGTGAAAGACGTTTGGATTTTCGGGGCGAATATCCAGCATGTGACGCTGACAATCGACCGCGAAGTCCTGTTCGACTGCGACCGCGCGCAATATGAGGCATGGCTGACCAGCAATGGCCGCAACGTCGATGCGCTCGGCGGGAACTGGCTTCTGGACGCCCACGCGGACGGGATCGCGCGCAGCATTGCCGCGCTCGATGCCGCCGGGGAACGCCGCCGCGATGCGCGCTTCAAACTGGAAATCACGACGCTGGACGCCTCGACGCCGGTGGAATTCCTCGTCACGCACAGCGACATTTACCAGCGCATCCGCTGACCCATTGGGGGGCGGAAACCCGCCCCCCTTGTCTACATTCCAAGGGGCGAAAAATGCCTACCACCGATCCAGACTATTTCGCGCCGGGGCCGCTCGATCCGACCGGGGGCGCGTATGTGAAGCAGCGCGGGGCTTTTGATGGGATCATCGGTTTTTTCGATGGGGTCGCATCGCTCGCCAATTCAACCGGGTATATCGTCGATGAAGTCGCGGACGCCCGCGCCGCGTGGGCCGAAGGTCAAGGCGTGGTGGATGATGTGCGCCTGTCTCGTGAGGAGCGGGAACAGGCCATGGCGCTGGAAGCCCTGAAGGTTTCGCGCGGTGACAACGTGCAACTCTACATGGTCGCGGGGCTTGCCGCCGTGGCGCTGATTATCGTGCTGCGCTGATGCCGCAAGAGAAGGAAAAACAGGAAGTGTCTGGAACGCCCTTTGAACTGTCCCTTGCCTCAAACCCGGTTTCCGGGACCGGCTCGGACCTCCACCAGCAGGACCAGCTTTTCGAGTTTGGGGCCATCAACATGGGCGGGCCTGAGCCTCTGCCGTGGCACCTGAAATTGGCGAAAGATTTGGGCTACGCCGTGATTATCGCCGTCGCCGTGAAAATCATCATGGGCAAGAAAGGCAAGCTGTTCTGATGTTTAAAATTCGGATCACACAAAACCCGCTCGGGCCTGAAATCTTGGCCGCGCTCGATGCCGACGAAGCAGCCGGGGCGCTGGCCGTCTCTGAGCGTGAGGACACCTTGTCGCTTACCGTTCTCGGGGCAGGGGGCGCGCCCATGGGCTATTGCGTTTTTGGCCGGGACGCTGGCGACATGATCGCGATTTACTACACCCGCTCGCTTGTTCCGGGCCTCGGGGCCGCGATGATGAAGCAGCTTTTCGGGGTGGCGCAGGTGCTCGGGACGCCTCTCCGGGTTCACGTTGAAAGCGTGCGCGGGATCGCAACGCGCGCGCGCATGTTTGGGGCCAAGGTGGCCACCGAAGGCGTTGACGCTGACGGGATCATGCAGGGGATTTTCAGGTGAGCAGCAGCAGCAGCGAAGCGGTCGCAACGGACACGACGAATGTGGCCATGGATGAACGGACCGTGGTTGAGGAAGGCAACGCGATTGTTGAAAGCCTCATCGTGTCCAATGATGCCGCCGTGATTTCATCGGCCTTGCAGCCGATAATTGCAGCATGGCAAGGCATGGTATCCGCCAACAACCTGAACTTGGTGGAACTCACCAATATGGGCGGCTCGCTCATCGAAATGATTGACAAATCACAAGTCAAGATTTCGGACACCGCCGCCAATATGCTGCGCGAAAGCATGGACGGGTTTGAAAGCCTGTTGAGCCAAAACAAGCTGAACGTCGAATTGGTCGATGGGATTTCAAATCGCTCTTTCGACATGGGAGAGCGCGCGCTTGATTTGGTCGCATCGGTCAAGACTGGCGATTTTGCCGACCTGTCCAAGTCAGTGATGGTTTTCGCGCTGGTGGCGCTCGCAATTTCGGCTTGGGTCGTGAAGGAGAACTAAGAAAATGCAATTCGAGATTGGCCGCTTTGATAGCCGCACCCATTGCCTTGAATATGAGATTGGGCCATATGGCCGGGTTTCGCTCGGGCATGGCATCAGCAACGTTGCGCTAGTGGACTGTGACGCCGCCGCGCTGCAAATGGTCTGCGATGGGCGGGCAACCCGCCTCGACGTGGGGGCCAGCCTTCCCGCCAATGGTCATCAAAGGTTTCTGCGCAACCCCTACGCCGCGCCGGTTATCGCGCGGGTGCTGGTCGATCTGCCGACGCAGCTTTCCAGCACGCCGCGCCGGGAAACTGACGTGGAAATCTCTGCCGTTCATCGCCATTTTGCTTTCGTATCTGTTCCGGGGGTCGCGGATCGCCGCGCCGGGATCGCGTTCCTACCGCGCCGGGGGCGCTGGTCTATCTCTGCGACGATTAGCGGAAGCACGTTCCGCATCGTGAACCTGCCGCGCGCAAAGCTGGATTATATCCAGCAAATGCCGCTCGGGATGTTGCAGGCGAATGAAAATGACGCGCTGTTCGCGGCTCGCGGGACCGCGACCAAGCCTGTCGTGATCCGGGGAGGCACCTATAACGACGCGGAAACGGCTCAATGGATTGCCGACACCGGATGGAATGAAACCCCGCAAACGCTCGCGCATTTCAAGGATTCCTTCACCGGGTATGCAGACGCGGAAACCGCGCTTTGGTTCTCTGCCGTGGCAACCGACCGCTCTTTGTCCCTTAGCTTTGAACTGGTCGATATGGGCGATTGGTCGCCGGAGTGGACCGGGTGAGCGCGCGCGGGCTGGTGAAACTGGCCGTGATCGGCGGGGCGCTCTATTGGGCGGCTCGCTCGGGCTATCTCACGCAAGCCACCGATGCCGTAAACGACGCGACCGGGCTGGAACTGCCGGACCTGTCCGACCTGTTCCAAGCCCACGCGGGAACCTCGACCGCCGTGGCCGTTCTGCCGACCGCCTCACAAGACTTGCTTGCGGATTACTACGACACCGCCGAACCAGAACCAGAACCCGCCGCCGTGGCCGTTCCGACCGGATCGGGGGCCGTGTCCAAGGAAGAACAATGGCTGTTGGATCACTGGGGCGATGTGCAACCGTGGGCGCGCCGCAATCATGTTTGGGTCGCCGCGATGATGTGGCAGGAAAGCCGGGGCAACCCGCAAGCGACAAGTGTAGACGACGCGCGCGGGCTTATGCAGGTGATACCGGGAACGCAAAAGTGGATGTACGACATCGGATACAGACGGTATCCGGCAAATCCGGGGAACCTCTACACGCCGAATATCTCGATCTACTTTGGCACCTCGTTCCTTGAATTCTTGAGCAGCAAGAGCAGCGACCGAGATTGGATCACGCGGGCCTATAACGCGGGGCCGGGTGGCCAGCGTTCCAACGGGTCGTGGCCCGCAGAAACCGTCGATTACTTGGCGAAAATCAAGGCACGTTACCGCGTGCTAATGCAGCAGAAAGGGGAAGCCTGATGCCAATACCTATCGCATTGATCCTTGTGACCGCCGGGGCCGGGGCAATCGGCCTTGGGGGATATGAGGCCGGGAAGCAATTCGGGGAAGCCGCGGGGAAGTCCGTGCCATGGCTGGCCGGGTCTTTCCTCGCATATCTGGCCTATCAAGCCGCCGTGAAAAGGTAGTCCAGGGCGATGCCATATCAGGACCTATACACCGGGTTTCAGGGCAGCACAGAGCCGCCCATGTGGGCCGACCTGCCGCCCGCCGATGGGCTAGAGGAAGGCGACGGGGGCGGGCTGTTCTCGGGCCTCACGGGCTTTCTTTCCGACACCAAGGAAAGCATCAATGAAACCGTGCAAGGCGCTTTGCGCGCGCCGACCGCCTCGGGATCGCCCGACGCGGGGCAGGGCATCAGGATCGCGGAATTCGGGCTTGATGGGGTGACGCTCGCGCCAGGTGGTCAACGCCTTCTGTTGATCGGGGCCGCGCTGGTGGTGGCGCTGGTGGTGTTTCAGAAATGACCCTTGAAGCCGCCTTGCTCGCGCTGGTTTCCGCGCTGTTTTTCGTGCTGGTGGCGCTTCTGGGCTGGATCGGATCGCGGTTCTTTCGCCGCCTTGACGACCTGTCGGGATGCGTAACCAGCTTGGAAAAGTCTGTCGCCGTGATCCTGCATAAGTTGGAGTTGTGAAGATGCTGAAAATCCTAGACCTTATCGGCCTCGGGCGCGATGTGATCCAAGCCCGATCGGATCTGAAAAAGGCCGAACTGCAAGCCAGGGCCAGCATGATCCTTACCGCCGCCGATAAGGAAGGCGCATGGGAAGCCGCCGCCGTTCAAAATGCCGCAACAAGCTGGCTCGATGAATGGTGGACGGTGGTTCTTTCCTTGCCGCTCATCATGGGTTTCGTTCCGGGCTTTGATAGCATCGTCTCGCAAGGATTTGAAAACATGGGCCAAACGCCGGATTGGTATCAATGGTGCGTTGGGGCCTCGATCAGCTTTGCATTCGGGCGAAAGGCGCTTCCCGCCGTTCTGCGCAAGGGCCGCGCCGGGGCCTGACGCCTTGCAGCGTAAATAGGCCGTTAAAAACCCGTTGACGCTATATTTTGTAGACACTACAAGAGAAGGCGCAAACGAAATCACAACGGCAACGGGCAAAAGGCGCATAATCAGTATTATGTAACTAAGATAGCTATGCGCACTGCCTGCCGCGCGTCCCCCGGGCCACGTCAGCAGAGGATTGTAGGAATTTGGTACAAAAGGAAATTTCCGCAAGACACCAAACGGTGTTACAAACATGCATCCTGCCCGACGGCTTTGTATTTTAGAGGATGCGTCGTGAATACCGATATGCGCGATTACATGATCGAATTGACCAACCAGAACAGCGTCGAGTCGCTTTGGGCGATGCATTGCGCGCGCATGAAGGATTATGGGTTTGACCGGCTGATCTACGGGTTCACGCGCTTCCTGACAGCAACCTCCTTTGGCGATCCCAACGATTTCGTCGTCTTGACGAACCACACGCCCGCCTATCGCAAGGGCTTTGTCGAAGATGGCCTGTACCGCAACGCCCCCATGGTACGCTGGGCGCTGGAAAACGAGGGCCATTGCAGCTGGCGCGCGCTGGCCGAGCAGATCAACAAGGGCACGCTCGACGAAAAGGCGCAAAAGGTCGTGGCGTTCAACCTCACGCACAAGGTGCATGCAGGCTATACGATCAGCTTCAAATCCGTGTCCAGCCGCACCAAGGGTGCGATTTCGTTGACCACGCGCGCCGACATGAACCAGGATCAGGCGGATGAGGTCTGGGCCGACCATGGGCAGGACATCATCCTGCTGAACAACCTCGTCCATCTCAAGATCCTGACCCTGCCGCTGCCGCTGCCGAACCAGAACCTGACCCCGCGCCAGCGCGAAGCATTGGAATGGGTTGGCGACGGCAAGACGATGCAGGATATCGCGCAGATCATGGGCCTGACCCAGGCCACGATCGAAAAGCACCTGCGACTCGCCCGCGAGACACTGAACGTCGAAACGACCGCGCAGGCCGTCGCAAAAGCTGCATTTCACAACCAGATGTATATCATTGAGGCGTAAATACCCCAAAAATGCTTGTCACACTGGCATTGATGCCAGGGTTCACGATTCGGAAGACATGAAATTTCCGTGAACTTTGGCTCCGGGATGGCACGGTCGGGAAAACCCTACTTCCTTTACCATGGGTAAATTGGCAATGTGTCACTGTTCCGTGAGTGGTGGCTTTAGCCATTGGAGCGAAGAGGCCGCACCCTGATGATTTTCAGGCCCTGCTGTTTCTGCGCTGGGTTCGGTGGGGACATTTCTGCCCTGCCCCCAGCATTCTACCCGGGGTCCCTGCGTTTCATCCCCAATGTCTCAACCAGGGACCCCGGGCTTTCTTTCCGCTCTGGGCGCAACGAAAAAGGCCGCCCCGAAAGGCGGCCTACGTCATGTCATGTCAGGCAGATCAGCCCTGAGCGGCCTTGGCCACCTCGGCGGCGAAATCCTCCTGCACCTTCTCGATGCCTTCGCCAACCTGCATGCGGATGAAGCCGGTGATCTCGGCGCCCGCTTCCTTGGCGGCCTGAGCCACGGTGACGTCCGGGTTGATGACGAACTGCTGACCGGTCAGGGTGACTTCGGCGAGGAACTTGTTCATGCGGCCAACGATCATCTTTTCGATGACGGCGTCGGGCTTGCCGGATTCCTTGGCGATGTCGATCTGAACCTGACGCTCTTTCTCGACAACCGCCGGGTCCAGTTCGGATTCGTTCAGAGCCGCCGGGTTGGCCGCAGCCACGTGCATCGCGACCTGCTTGGCAAACGCCTCGTCGCCGCCCTTCAGCGCAACCAGCACGCCGATCTGGCCCATGCCGTCGGTGGCAGCGTTGTGCACGTAGGTGCCGATTACGTCGCCTTCGATCTTGGCCATGCGGCGCAGCGACATGTTCTCGCCGATGGTGGCGATCTTGTCGGTGATGGTCGCCTCGACGGACTTGCCGTTAACGTCAGCGGATTTCAGCGCCTCGACATCGTCGACGCCCAGAGCGGCTTCGGCAATGCCGGCCACCATGGCTTGGAAATCGGCGTTCTTGGCGACGAAGTCGGTTTCCGAGTTCACCTCGACGGCGACACCGGTGCCACCGGCGACCTTGACGGCCACGAGGCCCTCGGCAGCGGTGCGGTCGGCTTTCTTGGCGGCCTTGGCGAGGCCCTTGGTGCGCAGCCAGTCAACGGCGGCTTCCATGTCGCCATCGGTTTCCACCAGCGCCTTCTTGGCATCCATCATGCCTGCGCCGGTCATTTCGCGCAGTTCTTTTACCTGTGCAGCAGTGATCGCCATGGTTTGGCTCTCCTATCTTCGAAAAACGGGTCCGGGTGGCCCGGACAGCCACCCGTCAATGTCACGCCTTCATGTCGCTTTCGCGACAGCAGGATTACTCCTGCGCGCCTTCCAGCAGTTCCTCGGCGGGCGCTTCGTCGAGCGCGCCAAGGTCGACGCCTGCCGCTTCCATCTGGCCGGTCATGCCGTCCAGAGCCGCGCGCGAGACGAGGTCGCAATACAGCGCGATGGCGCGGGCCGCGTCATCGTTGCCGGGGATGATGTAATCCACGCCTGCGGGCGAGCAGTTGGTGTCGACGATGGCGACGACCGGGATGCCCAGCTTGTTGGCTTCGGCGACGGCCAGCGCCTCTTTCTTGACGTCGATGACGAACAGCATGTCCGGCACGCCGCCCATTTCACGGATGCCGCCCAGCGAAGCCTGCAGCTTTGCCTGATCGCGTTCCATGTTCAGACGCTCTTTCTTGGTGAGGCCCTCGGCGCCACCTTCCATCTGCTCGTCGATCTGCTTGAGGCGGTTGATCGACTGGGACACGGTCTGCCAGTTGGTCAGCGTGCCACCGAGCCAGCGGTGGTTCATGTAATACTGAGCGCATTTCTCGGCAGCGTCGGCGATCGGCTGAGCCGCCTGACGCTTGGTGCCGACGAACAGCACGCGGCCGCCCTTGGCGACGCAATCACGGATCGCAACCAGCGCCGCGTCCAGCATCGGAACGGTTTGCGTCAGGTCCATGATGTGGATGCCGTTGCGCGCGCCATAGATGAACTCGCCCATGCGGGGGTTCCAACGCTGCGTCTGGTGGCCAAAGTGAACGCCAGCTTCCAGCAGCTGACGCATGGTGAACTCGGGAAGAGCCATGCTTCTATCCTTTTCCGGTTTATCCTCAGCGAGGCTGCGACACGGATGTGCCAACCGGTGGACCGTCGGGGGCTGTCTGTCCCGGGGCCCGACCTCGCTTGCGGGTTTCGTGAGGGTGCCTTTAGGCGGTCGCGGTCCGGACGTCAAGAGGGGGCTTTGCCCCCGTCTCCCTCCGGTCGACTCCCCCAAGGTATTTCAGGACCAAAGAAGCGTTGGCCTACAGGAACACGCGCTCGACGAACCAATACGCGCCGATGCTGGCGATGAACAGCGAGGCCGGGGTGGCGACCACGCGGCGGTAGGCGTGACGGTGGTCGATCAGGGTGGCGGAGGCGAGACAGAGCAGGCTCAGCCCAGCGAGCGGCCAGAGGAAGACCGTCGCGCCTGCCCCCATGGTTTCGACGAAGCCGGGGCCGTCCATCAGCCAGCCGAGCGCGACGAAGCACAATGCCAGCACGCCATAGACCACCTGCCCCGTGCGCATGTCGACCAGACCCTTGTCGACGCGCTGTGCCAGCACGACAAGCAGGAAGGCAATGGCGATGACAGTCAACTGGCCGAATTCCACGCCGACATTGAAGCCGATCAGCCCGGCGATGAACTGGTCCTGCGGCAGGCCGAATTCCTGCAGGACAGAAGCAAAGCCCAGCCCGTGCAGCAAGCCGAAGACGAAGATCACCAGCGGCCGCCACTGGTGCAGCTTGTCCGAGACGATGTTTTCGATGGCAACGTAGACGATGGAGGCGGCGATGATCGGCTCGACGATGCTGCCGGGGATGTTCACATACCCCAGAGCGCCGAGCGCCAGCGTCACCGTATGCGCCAGCGTGAAGGCGCTGATCTGCCACAGGAGTGGCCGCCAGTGCGTCGACAGGAAGAACAGGCCCAGCACGAACAGGATATGGTCGAGCCCCATGGGCAGGATATGCTCAAACCCCACGGGGATATAGGTAAGGAAGGTCTGCAAGCCGTTCAGGGCGCTGCCGCCTGAAATGGCAATCGGGCCGGAGCTGCCTCCGTCGAGATAGCCGGTATAGCCGTCCTCGACGCCCATCTGGCGCAGGATCAGGCTGCCATAGGCGCGCGGCCACGTGATTTCGAGGGTCTGCGCGTCCTGTGGCAGGTCGGCGGTCAAGTGCAGCGTGGTTTCGCGCGGGAGATCGACATTGCCCACGGGCGGCACCTGCGTGTCGGCGACCGTCAACGCAACCGGCTGGCCATCCGCGGTGACGCCGATCTTTGCCAGCAGGTCCGGCAAGGCCGAGTCGAGACGGTCGGTCAGCGCCTCGGGGTCCAAGGCGCGCAAGGCGTCGACTTGGTCTGCTTTGTCGGTCTCGTTCGTGTTGGTTACGCCGTCCAGATCGATACCGGCCAGCAAGGGCTCGATACCGATCTGCATTTCGACCTTCAACAGGCCCTCTTCGGTCACGAAATCGGCAATGGCCGATTGGACCTCGTGCGCCTTTGCGCCCAAGGCCAGCAGCGAAAACAGTGTCGCGAACACGATGCGGATCATGCCATCCCCCGAAAATCTTTCGGAACAAGATGATACAGCGGCACCGGGCGTCAAGGGGGCACGGTGCCCGCGTCAGTCATCCAAGCGCGTACCCTGCCCCGCGCACGGTGCGCAGCGGGTCGGCACCGCCATGCTGGCTGAGCGCCTTGCGCAAACGGCCGATATGGACGTCCACGGTGCGGCTGTCGACATAGATGTCGCGCCCCCAGACACGGTCCAGCAACTGTTCGCGCGTGAACACGCGGCCCGGCTTTTCCATGAAGGTGGTGAGCAGGCGGAACTCGGTCGGGCCGAGCTTCAACTCGGCGCCAGAGCGCGTGACCCGGTGGGTTTCCGGGTCCAGCGTGATGTCCTCGTATTCGAGGGAAATCCCCACCGACGAGGGCCGCGCGCGGCGCAACTGGGCCCGCACGCGGGCCATCAGTTCCAGCACCGAGTAGGGCTTGACCACGTAGTCATCCGCCCCGGTTTCGAGGCCCCGCACACGGTCCACCTCTTCGGAGCGCGCCGAGAGCATGATGACCGGGGTGTTGCGCGTCTCTGGCCGGGTCTTGATCTGGCGGCAGACCTCGATCCCCGACAGGTTCGGCAGCATCCAGTCCAGCACCACGATATCGGGGTTTTCCTCGGCCAGAAGGATCAGCGCCTCTTCGCCGTTTTCGGCGCGGGCGACGCGAAAGCCTTCGGCCTCCAGATTGTAGGACAGGACCTCGCGCTGTGCGAGTTCATCCTCGACCAACAGAACGGTCGGCTGACCCAAGGACATGGTTTACCCCCCCTGCCCCGAAGGTGCGCTCAGCCCCGGATCGACCGAGGTCACATCCGCCTTCACGCGCCCCTCTTCGGGCTTTTCGCCGGTCACGAGGAACACGACCTGTTCGCAGATCGAGGTCACGTGGTCGCCCATGCGCTCGATGTTCTTGGCGATGAAATGCAGGTGCATGCAGGTGGTGATGTTGCGCGGGTCTTCCAACATGAAGGTCAGGAATTCGCGGAACAGCGTGTTGTACATCTGGTCGATGTCCTCGTCGCGCGCGATCACGTCCAGCGCCAGCGCCTCGTCGCGCTGGATATAGGCGTCGAGCGCGTCCTTGAGCATCAGCTGCACGTCCCGCGACATGCGCCGCAGCGACGACGCGGTGCCGCCGATCTGCGGCAGATCCGCAAGGACCGAGGTCCGCTTGGCCATGTTCTTGGACAGGTCGCCGATCCGTTCGAGATTGCCGGACATGCGCATCACCGACAGGATCACCCGCAGGTCCATCGCGGTGGGGGCACGCAGCGCGATCACGCGGGCGGCCTCGTCGTTGATCGTCTCTTCGAGCGCGTCGATGACCTTGTCCCCGGCGCGGGTCTTTTCGGCCAGTTCCACGTCGCGGGTTTCCAGCGACTGCGCGGCGTCCAGAATGGCGGCCTCGACGAGGCCCCCCATCTTCATGATCCGGGCCTGAATGCCTTCGAGATCGCGGTCGAACGCCGAGGAGATGTGTTTGTTCAATTCGTCACTCATCAGCCGATCCGCCCCGTGATGTAGGATTCCGTTCTGGGATCTTCGGGATTGGTGAAGATCTTCGATGTGTCGTCGTATTCCACGAGGTTGCCGAGGTGGAAAAACGCGGTCTTCTGGCTGACCCGCGCGGCCTGCTGCATCGAGTGCGTGACGATCACCACCGAATAGTCGCGGCGCAGCTCGTCGATCAGTTCCTCGACCTGCGCGGTGGCGATGGGGTCAAGCGCCGAGCACGGCTCGTCCATCAGCAGGACCTCGGGCTCGGTCGCGACGGCGCGGGCGATGCACAGGCGCTGTTGCTGACCACCCGAAAGGCCGGTGCCGGGCGCCTGCAGGCGGTCCTTGACCTCGTCCCAGATCGCGCCACGGCGCAGGGATTTCTCAACGATCACGTCCAGATCGGCCTTGTTCTTGGCCAGACCGTGGATGCGCGGGCCGTAGGCGATATTGTCATAGATCGACTTCGGGAAGGGGTTGGGCTTCTGAAAGACCATCCCCACCTTGGCGCGCAGCTGCACCGGGTCGACGCGGCGGTCATAGATGTCCTCGCCGTCGAGCAGGATGTCGCCCTGCACCCGGCAGATGTCGATCGTGTCGTTCATCCGGTTCAGGCAGCGCAGGAAGGTCGACTTGCCGCAGCCCGACGGCCCGATGAAGGCGGTCACGGTCTTGTCGGCGATCTCCACATCCACATCCTTGATGGCATGGGTGTCGCCGTAATAAACCTGAACGCCCTTCGCGCTGATCTTGGTGTCGGTCTGAGCCACGTCTCTCTCCGTATAATGTGGTGCGTCGTACATGTAGTCTACTCCCTTACCAGCGACGCTCAAAGCGGCGGCGGAGAATGATGGCAATGATGTTCATGGTCAGCAGGAAGACCAGCAGGACGATGATCCCGCCCCAGGCCTTGTCGTAGAACGAGGCATCGGCGCGCGCAGCCCAGGTATAGATCTGCGCCGGCATGGCCGAGTTCGGCTCGACAAAGCCGCCAACGAAGCCGTCGGGATAGCCCCGGGCGACGAAGCCCACCATACCGATCAGCAAGAGCGGCGCGGTTTCGCCCAAAGCCTGCGCCAGACCGATGATCGTCCCCGTCAGGATGCCCGGCATGGCCAGCGGCAGGACATGGTGGAACACCGCCTGCATCTTGGACGCACCCACGCCGAGGGCCGCATCGCGGATCGACGGCGGCACCGACTTCAGCGAGGCGCGCGTCGAGATGATGATCGTCGGCAGGGTCATCAGCGTCAGCACGAGGCCACCGACCAGCGGTGCCGATTGCGGCAGGTGCATGAACTGGATGAACACCGCCAGACCAAGGATACCGAACACGATGGACGGCACCGCGGCGAGGTTCGAGATGTTCACCTCGATCAGGTCGGTCCAGCGGTTCTTCGGCGCGAATTCCTCTAGGTAGATGGAGGCCGCGACGCCGATGGGCAGCGACAGCACCAGCACCACCAGCATCATGAAGAACGATCCCACCACCGACACGCCGATGCCAGCCCCGCCGGGATTGTCCACGCCGCTATCCGCGCCGGTGATAAAGCCCCAGTTGAACGCCGACTTGATGATCCCGGCCTCGAACAACGCGTCGACCAGATCGAGGTCGCTGGCTTGCAGGAAGCGCGAGTCGACCAGCGTCTCACGGGTCACACGCCCGTTGAAGTAGCCGTCCACCCGCGATGAGGCGGACAGGCCGAAGACATGCGGCTCGCCGACCATACCGGGGTTCTCGCTGTAGAACGCGCGGATGTCGCCGCCAATCTTGCCCAGCAGGCGTTCCAGCGCCGCCGGATCGGCCTGCACGTCGATATTGCGCGCGTCGAGCTGGCTTTGGATGCCTGCGATGAACAGGTCCTGATAAGCGCCGGTCTTCATCAGCTGGCTCTCGGCCTGCTCGAACTGCTCTTGCGTCAGGGTGAATTCCACCTCGACCACGGTCTTGGTAAAGGCAGGCAGGCCCGAGCGGACGATGCTGACGAACAGCACAACGAGGAAGAACAGACCCAGAGCGATGGCCGCGATCCCGTAAGCCTTGAACCGGCTTTCGGAGGCGTTGCGCTGTTTCGTGCGGGCGTCGATCGTGTGGATCGAGGACTTGCGCGGTGTCTCGTGCATGGATGCGTCGGTCATTCGTACTGCTCCCGGTATTTGCGCACGATGTAGAGGGCAAAGATGTTGAGCCCCAGCGTGATGACGAAGAGCGTCATGCCAAGGGCGAAGGCCACCAGCGCCTCGGGCGAGGCAAAGTCGGCATCGCCGGTCAGCTGGCTGACGATCTTTGCGGTGACGGTGGTCATCGCCTCGAAGGGGTTCAGCGACAGGCGCGCGGCGGCACCGGCCCCCAGCACCACGATCATCGTCTCGCCGATGGCGCGGCTGGCGGCCAGCAGGATCGCGCCCACGATGCCCGGCAGGGCGGCAGGCAGGACCACCTGCTTGATCGTTTCCGATTTGGTCGCGCCAAGGCCATAGGACCCGTCGCGCATCGCCTGCGGAACCGCGTTGATGATGTCATCGGACAGCGACGACACGAAGGGGATCAGCATGATGCCCATCACCAGACCGGCGGTCATGACGGCGGTGCCGGACTGCATGATGCCCAAGCCCTCCTTGCCGAAAACGCTGACCAGCATCGGGCCGACCGTCAGCAGGGCAAACAGACCGTAGACGATGGTGGGGATGCCGGCCAGCACCTCCAGCAGGGGTTTGGCCACGGCGCGCACCTTGGGCCCGGCATATTCGGACAGATAGATGGCGGCGAACAGCCCGATCGGCACCGCAACGGCCAGCGCCACGATCGAGATATACAGCGTCCCCCAAAGCAGCGGGATGATCCCCAGCTCCGACGAGCCACCGCGCCCAGAAAAGCTCGGCGACCAAGTGGTGCCGAAGAAGAATTCGTACCACGGATAGAGCTTGAAGAACTCGTAGGTATTGAAGATCAGGCTGAGTACGATCCCGACGGTGGTCAGCACCGCGATGGAGGCCGCCGCGATCAGCAGCGCCTTGACGCCCTGTTCGACGGTGTTGCGGGCGCGGAAATCCTTCTCGCTTTCCTTCAGCCCCCAGAGCAGACCGCCAATCGCCAGAAGGGTCACCACGATGGCCATGGCAATCGCGCCGGTGGCGTTCATCGCGCGGAACTGCTGGGCCGCGTTCAGGATCGGCTGCGTCACCTCGGAGGTCACGATCTGCCCGGCATCCTTCAGACGCTGGGTCACGTCGGTGAAATCGGCGCGCATGTCGCGGGCCTCTTCATCGGTCATGATGCCTTGGGCGACAGCGTTGTTCAGGCCGTCCGCGGTGCGGCGCACCTCGGCCATGACCAGATCGCGCGACGACCCGTCGGCAATCGCCCGATCGGGCAAGGCCCCCGAGACCACGCTGCCGACATAGATCGGCTGCACGATCAACCAGACCAGCAGCACCAGCACCGATGGCACGACGACCTTCATCGCGACGTTGGAGCCGTAGTAGGAGGGCAGAGAATGCAAATTACGCGGGTCGCCGCCCGCGCTGTCCAGCGCCCGTTTGCGCCCGATCACGTAGCCCGCCACCGCAATGGCAAGCACGATCCCGATAAGCCAGAGTAAAGGCATGCGCCCCCCGTCGTAGATTTGGAAATGACCAAAAAGGAAAAAGGGGCGGCGGAATATGCCGCCCCTTCTATCAGGCGTGACGCCTGATTACATGCCTTCACCCATGGTGACTTCGTCGGCAACGGTCTGCTGAACCTTGGCCAGCTCCGGGTCGGAGACGAGGCCGTAGTTGGCGAGCGGGCCGTTCGGGCCTGCCAGTTCGTCAGCCACGAAGAACTGAGCGTACTCTTTCAGGCCGGGGATCACGCCGATATGGGCTTTCTTCACGTAGAAGTACAGCGGGCGGGACACCGGGTACTCGCCCGACGCAATGGTCTCGGTCGAGGGGGCAACGCCGGACATGGTGGCGACCTTCAGCTTGTCCTGGTTGTTCTCGTAGAACGCCAGGCCGAACACGCCGATGCCGTTCGGGTTGGCGTCGATGCGCGCCAGTGTCTCGGTGTAGTCGCCGTCGATGTCGACCGACTTGCCGTCGGTGCGCACTGCAAGGCAGGCATCCTCGGCGTCGTCCTCGGACATGCCGCCGTCGATCATCGCCTGCATGGCACCGGTTTCTTCACAACCGATCAGCAGAACCTTCTCTTCGAAGACTTCGCGGGTGCCGTGCTTGGTGCCCGGGATGAAGGCCGCGATTTCGGCATCCGGCAGGTCGCCGTTGAACTCGGCCCAGGTGTTGTGGGGGTTGTCGACCACTTCACCGTCCTTCAGGACCTTCGCGCCAAGCGCGTTGAAGATGTCGGAGGGGGTGAAGGCGGTGAAGGCCGGGCCGGACTGCTGCGACGCGAACACGATGCCGTCATAGCCGATGCGGACTTCGATGATGTCGGTCACGCCGTTCTCGGCACAGGCCTTGATTTCTTTTTCACGGATGGCGCGCGAGGCGTTGGCCACGTCGATGGTGTTCTCGCCCACGCCCTCGCAGAAGCGCTTCAGGCCAGCGGAGGAGCCGCCCGATTCGACGACCGGCGTCGGGAAGTCGGTGTTCTCGCCGAAAGCTTCGGCCACGATCGAGGCATAGGGCAGAACGGTGGACGAACCGGCGACCTGCACGTTGTCACGTGCATAGGCGGAGGTGGCAGCGGCGGCGATGGCCAGTGCGGAAACGGTGAGTTTGACGGTCATGTCAGGCTCCTGAGTGTCTAGGATTGGTCACCAGCGTGATGACCTTGGGCCCGTTCCTATGGGCGGCACACAATGGTTTTGTGACAGCAACGTAACAGTTTGATGACAAGCCACGCGCTGCACATTTTTCGCCCAATAGGTCAACAACACATTGATAATAGGCTATTTTGCAGATGGACGGGACACGAGGTCGAATTGTCAGCTGACAATCCCCCCCGGATTTCGGCCGGTGACAGGCCGTTTCATGACAGATTTGCCGCGAATCCCCGGCTCAGCTGACCGGCAGCACCACCGAAAAGCACGACCCCTGCCCCGGCGCGCTGTCGATGCGCATCCGTCCGCGATGGCGGTTGACGATGTGCTTGACGATGGCGAGGCCAAGCCCGGTGCCGCCCTTCTCGCGCGAGCGATGGCTGTCGACGCGGTAAAACCGTTCCGTCAGGCGCGGGATATGGTGTGGCTCCATGCCCGGCCCCGTGTCGCGCACCGACAAGGTCACCGCCTGCACCCGCAGGCGCGGTTCGTAGGCGGGCGGGCTCAGCGCCACCGTGACCGTTGCATCCCGCCCCGAATACTTGATCGCGTTCTCGATCAGGTTGGTCAGAACCTGCCGCAACTGGTCGTCGTCCCCCAAAATGCGGAACGGCTCTTGCGGAAGGGACTTGACCACCGTCACGCCAGCCTCCTGGGCCAGAAGCGTCAGACCGTGCACCGTCGAGTTCACCAGCTGGATCGGGTCGATCCATTCCGTCGGACGCACCCGTTCCTGCGATTCGACCCGGCTCAGCGACAGCAGGTCACCCACGAGGCGGTTCATGCGCTGCGCCTCGGTCGACATGATGCCAAGAAAGCGTTCCTGCCCCTTGGGGTCGTTGCGCGCCGGGCCTTGCAGGGTTTCGATGAAGCCCATGATGGCGGTCAGCGGGGTGCGCAACTCGTGGCTGACATTGGCCACGAAATCGCGCCGCATGGTCCCGGCCTGCGCCAGATGGGTGATGTCCTCGAAGCAGACCAGAACGGCGCGGCCCCGCTCCAGCGGCATGGCGCGCGTCGACACCTTATAGGTGACGTCCTGCTGGCCTTCGCTGGTCAGGAAATCACTCTGGCGGGGCTGTCCATCCCGCAGGGTCGATTCGATGGAGTCCAGCAGGGTCGGCGCGCGCAGGGCGGTGATGAAATGCCGCCCCGCGATGCCCTGCCCCAACAAGCTGCGCGCCGCCTCGTTCGCCGCCTCGATCCGCTCGTCCAGCCGGATGATCAGGGCGGGCAGCGGGATCGCTTCGACGAAGGAGGCGGCGTCGGTTTGCATGTCACATCCCTTGAGAGGCGGTCAGGCCATCGTTGAAACAGGCGATCAGCGCATCGGGGTCCTCAAGGCCCACCGACACGCGGAAGAACCCCTCGGACACGCCCATCGCGGCGCGCCCTTCGGGCGTCAGCGCGCGGTGGCTGGACGAGGCCGGGTGCGAGAGGGTCGTGCCCACATCGCCCAAGGTCGGGGCAAAGGCGATGCCGGAGGCCGCCTGCGCAAAGGCATCGGCGGCGGCGCGCCCACCCTCGATCTCGAAGCTCACCATGTTGCACCCCTGCCCTTGCAGCAGCGACTGCGCGCGGCTGGCTTCGGGGTGGTCAGGGCGCGTGGGGTACAGCACCTTGGTCACGCTCTTCTGCGCGCCCAGCCAATCGGCCAGCCGCTGCGCGGTGGCCTGCGTCCGGTCGAACCGCAGGTCGAAAGTGGCAAGGCCGCGCTCGGCCAGCCAGCAATCGAAGGGGCTGGCGGTCAGGCCCATGGTCACGGCAAAGACGCGCATCCGCTCGTTCAGCGCAGGGTCCGTCGCCGCGACCCAGCCCAAAGTCGCATCGCTATGCCCAGCCAGCAGCTTGGTCACGGACTGAATGACGATGTCGGCGCCATGATCCACCGGGCGGATGGCGCGCGGCGTGGTGAAGGTGCTGTCGACCACCAGCAGAACGCCCTTTTCACGGCACAGCTCGGCAATGCCGGTCAGGTCTGCGATGCGGATGGTCGGATTGGAGACGACCTCGATCAGGACCATCTTCGTGTTCGGTTTCAGGGCCTTGGCCACCTCGCTTGCATCGGTCGCATCGCACAGCGATGTCTCGACACCGAGCCGCGGCAAGTCTTCGGCCATCAGCCGCAGCGACCGACCGTATAGCTGGTTACCACCCACCACGTGGTCGCCGGTCTGCGTCAGCCCCAACAGCACGGCCGCGACGGCGGACATGCCCGAACCGGTCACGATGCCGCCCTGCATGCCTTCGAGCGCGTCGATGCGCTGGGCCAGCACGGTTGCGTTCGGATGCCCCTCGCGCGCGTAGGTGTAACCCTGTGTACGGCCCTCGTATTGCGCATCCAACGCCGTCGGAGACTGCGAGGCATAGACGACCGACGGCTGGATCGGCGTGACGACCGGGGTGGAAACGCCAGTGATCGGGGCGACCGGGCGCTGCAAAGTGGGCTTCATCGAAGGGTCCTTTCTGAGTGCGAGTGTCTCGCGGACCCCTGTAACAGTTTCATGACAAATGCATGACAAAGGCCCGTTTGCGCCTGTCATGCTCTGTTTTGATCATGTGGTCAAACGTTCAGACCGCTTGCAGCCCCTTTGCATACCGGCTGGCGTTGTTCTGATAATGCAATGCCGAGAACCGCAGCTTTTGGATCGCGGCTTCGTCCAATTGCCGCACCACCTTGCCGGGGGCACCCATGACCAGCGAGCCATCGGGAATCTCTTTGCCCTCGGTGATCAGGGCCCCTGCCCCGATCAGGCAGTTCTTGCCGATCTTCGCCCCGTTCAGGATGGTCGCGCCCATGCCGATCAGGGTGTTTTCGCCGATGGTGCAGCCATGCAGCATGACCTTGTGCCCGATGGTGCAGCCCGCGCCGATCACCAGCGGATAGCCCATATCGGTGTGGCAGACGACGTTTTCCTGCACGTTGGTGCCCGCGCCCACATGGATCACCTCGTTGTCACCGCGCAAGGTGCAGCCGAACCAGACCGACGCGCCGGGCTCCAGCACGACCTTGCCGATGACATTCGCGTCGGGCGCGATCCAGACGTCTTCGGCGATTTCGGGGGCGACCCCGTCCAGCGTGTAGATTGTCATATCTCCCCCTCCTCGAATTCGGCCTGCAGCCCGCGCACATGTTCCAGCAAACCCGGTTGCTGGGTGCGGCGCAGGCGCGTGGCGGTGATGATGGATTTCAGCCGCGCCTCGGTCTCGTCCAGATCTTCGTTCACGAGGACAAAATCATACGAGCCCCAATGAGAGATCTCGTCCCAGCTTTTCTGCATGCGCTTGGCAATCACGTCCGCGCCATCCTGCCCGCGGCTTTCCAGACGGCGTTTGAGTTCCGCGATCGAGGGGGGCAGCAGGAAGATCGACAAGGTGTGCAGCGCCAGTTCGGAATTGGTCATCTGCTGCGCGCCCTGCCAGTCGATGTCAAAGAGAACGTCCTTGCCGTCGATGATCGCGTCGCGCACCGGGCCCTTGGGCGAGCCGTAGAAATTGCCGAAGACATGCGCATGCTCCAGCATGCCACCGTTGTTGACCGCTTTCTTGAAGTCGGTATCGGTCATGAAGTGGTAATCCTCGCCATCGACCTCGCCCGGGCGCGGCGGACGTGTGGTGGCGGATACCGAAAAGATGATCGACGGGTCCCAGGCGCGCAGACGCTTGGCCAAGGTGGATTTGCCCGCGCCCGAAGGGGACGACAGGATGATGAGAAGGCCGCGCCTGTTCATGTCTTACTCCACATTCTGAACCTGCTCGCGCATCTGGTCGATGGTGGTCTTGAGCGCAAGCCCCACCTGCGTCAGCGCCGCATCGCCCGACTTGGAACACAAGGTGTTTGCCTCCCGGTTAAATTCCTGCATCAGGAAGTCGAGCTTTCGGCCGATGGGGCCGGTTTCCGTCAGAAGAGCGCGCGCGGCGTCCACATGGGCGCGCAGCCGGTCGAGTTCCTCGGTCACGTCGGATTTCACCGCGATCAGGGCCAATTCCTGTGCGATGCGTGCCGGATCGACAGTGTCGACTGTGTCGGTGACGCGCGACAGTTGCGCGCGCAGCCGCTCGGCCTGCTGCGCCTCGCGGGCCTTGGCCAGCGCCTCGGACCGCGCGGTCAGATCGGCGATCTCGTCCAGTTGCCGGGTCAGGATCGTGGTTAAGGCAGCCCCCTCCGCGCGGCGCATCTCGGTGAATTGAGACAAGGCTGCCTTAAATCCGTCTAAAATCGTGGCTTTAAAAGTGGCCTGATCGACCTCGGCGGCCTCGCTGGTCATGAGGCCCCTGAGACCGACGATTTCGGCGGCGGTCGAGGGCGCCAGCGACAGGCCACGCTCCATCGCCTGCGCCTCGATTTCGGACATGGCCTCTAGCACGGCGGATAGCTGCGCGTGGTCCAGCCGCAGCGTGCCCTCGGCACCGTCAGAACCAATTTTCAGACTGATCTGGACATTGCCGCGCGCCAGAGATTCATGAGCCATGACGCGCACTTGCGGCTCCAAGCCCTCGATCCAGTCCGGCAGGCGCAGGCGCAGGTCCAACCCCTTGCCATTGACGCCGCGCAGCTCCCAGAGCCATTGCAGCCCCTGCCCCTGTCCGGCTACACTGGCAAAGCCCGTCATCGATTGGCGCATGTTCCCCTCCGTGCTTGCAAAGGGGGTAACGGTCCCGTCCGGGATAGGCAAGGTTTGAGAGAAGTCGTTAACCTTTGGGTCACAATTTAGGCGAAATTCAGACATGGATTTGCTAGTAAGGACTCAGCAATAAAAGTTAAGCTGGCAGGGTGGCCGTGGGGGCCCGTCCGGCCGCTACCGGAGAACCAAGGAGCGGACCGATGTTTGGCAAAGGTGGGAATGACAAGGACGTGGTGTCCATGACCGATCGCGAAAAGGCAAAGCGGATGGCACCGCTGCGGCTGGTCGAATCCTATTGGCATGGGCTGGCGGGCGAGGACATGGTGCCTTTGCGCAGCCAGATCGACCCGCGCGGCATGGAGAATGCGCTGGAAAATGCCTTTTTGATGGAGCGGATCGCCCCGTCGATGGCAAAGATTCGTGTGGCGGGCACGCATCTGAACGACCTGATGGGCATGCAGGTGGCGGGCATGCCGCTGTCGAGCCTGATCGCACCGTCGGATCGCGAGGCCTTTGGGGCTGCCGTCACCCGGCTGTTCGCCGACCCGGCGATCATCAAGATCGAACTGGAGGCCGAAGGCGGTTTCGGAAAGCCCGAGCTCGATGCCTCGATGATCCTGATGCCGTTGCGGTCCGATTTCGGCGATATGAGCCGGGCGCTCGGCGCTTTGGTCAGCCATGGCCGCGTGGGGCGCACGCCGCGCCGGTTCAAGGTGAAATCGGTGGAGGCGACACCGGCCGTGCAAAAGGGCATCGTGTCGCGCCGCCCCGTCGATATCGTCGAAGACGAACTGCCGCCGTTGCTGCGCCCCTTGACCGGGATGAGCGAGGCGAAAGCCGACTACACCCCGCGCAAGGTCGCACCGGAGGTCAAGCGCGGGCATCTGCGGCTGGTGATTTCCAACGACTGACCCTGACGCGGGCCGGGGTCAGCCTCGACCCGCGATAACGGGCGCGTGTCGCATAGGGCATGTGCGGCGCGAAGCCCGAAACACGCCAGTCTGGCTGGGACCCGGAACCAATAGGTTCCGGGCTTTTTTCTTCCCGGCCTTCATGTGAAAAATGAAAAACGCCCCGTATCTATTTGATACGGGGCGTTAAATCACACTTTGGGTGCGATCTTAACCGTTGGCGACCGCGGCCGCGTGTTCGCGGCGTGCCACCAGTTCCTCGGCCACGAGGAACGCCAGTTCAAGCGATTGCGACGCGTTCAAGCGCGGATCGCAGGCGGTGTGGTAGCGGTCGGACAGGTCCTCGTCGGTGACTTCGCGGACACCGCCGGTGCATTCGGTCACGTCCAGACCGGTCATCTCGAAATGCACGCCTCCGGGAATGGTGCCCTCGGCCTCGTGAACGGCAAAGAATTCGCGAACCTCGCGCAGCACGCTGTCGAAGGGCCGGGTCTTGTAGCCCGAGGCGGACTTGATCGTGTTGCCATGCATCGGGTCGCAGACCCATGTCACCTTGGCGCCCTCTTCCTGCACGGCCTTGATCAGGCGCGGCAGGTTTTCCGCGACCTTGCCCGCCCCGAAGCGCGCGATCAGCGTCAGCTTGCCCTCTTCGTTCGCGGGGTTCAGCTTGGCCATCAGCACCTTGAGATCCTCGGCGGTGGTGGTGGGGCCGCATTTCAGGCCGACCGGGTTCAGCACGCCGCGCGCGAATTCAACATGCGCGCCATCGGGCTGGCGGGTGCGGTCGCCGATCCAGATCATGTGACCCGAGCCTGCCAACCACTTGCCGGAGGTGCTGTCCTGACGGCACAGCGCCTCTTCATATTCCAGCAGCAGCGATTCGTGGCTGGTGTAGAATTCCACCGTGTGCAGCGTATGCGCCTGATCCCCGGTCACACCCGCCGCCTTGATGAAATCGAGCGCGTCTTGGATGCGGTTCGACATGTCACGGTACTTGGCGGCCTTTTCCCCTTCGGTGAAGCCAAGGGTCCACTGGTGCACCTGATGCACGTCGGCATAGCCGCCGGTCGAGAAGGCGCGCAGCAGGTTCAGCGTGGCCGCTGCCTGCGTATAGGCCTGCAACATCTTGTTCGGATTGGGAATCCGCGCCTCGGGGGTGAAGGCGAGATCGTTGATGATGTCGCCCCGGTAGCTGGGCAGCTCCAGCCCGTCGATCACCTCGGTCGGTGCCGAGCGCGGCTTTGCGAACTGGCCTGCCATGCGGCCGACCTTCACCACCGGCACCTTGGCGCCAAAGGTCAGGACCATCGCCATCTGCAGCATGACCTTGAACGTGTCGCGGATCGCGTTGGCGCTGAACTGGTCGAACGCCTCGGCGCAATCGCCGCCCTGAAGCATGAAGGCCTCGCCACGTCCGGCGGCGGCCAGCTGGGATTTCAGGCGGCGCGCCTCGCCGGCAAAAACCAGCGGCGGATACTTGGACAGCTGGGCCTCGACGGCATTCAGCGCCGACGCGTCCGTATAGTCCGGCATTTGAACCCGCGGCAGGCTGCGCCAGTTCGATTTCTGCCATTCCGTCATCTGTCTTCTCCGCATTTGACCTAGTGAGCGTTAACGGTGGCTCTATATCGTGAAGGAACGCCCGAGGCCAGACAGGTTTTTCGCGACATGTCTTGACGCTGACAGGCAGTTCTGACCATGTGATCCGATACCCTTCAAAGGGACCAGACCGGAGAAAGATACCCGAATATGCTGCCGCCGACCCAACGCCAGATCGTGGAAATCGACACCGTCCCAGCCAAGCCGCGACGGTTCGTCTTTCTGCTGCTGGAGAACTTTACGCTGCTGTCCTTTGCCGCAGCCATGGATTGCCTGCGGCTTGCGAACCGGATGTCGAACAAGAAGCTGTATCAATGGATGGTGGTCGGCGAAGGCGGCCAGACCATCAGCTGTTCGACCGGGACGGTGTTCCAGCTCGATGACGATCTGGGCGAATTGCATCGCGACGACACGGTCGTGGTGTGCGGCGGGGCCGACGTGCAGGCGGCCTCGACCAAGCGCATCATTTCGTGGCTGCGCCGCGAGGCACGCAAGGGCATCGCCGTGGGCGGGCTGTGCACCGCCGCGCATACCCTTGCCCGGGCCGGGCTGCTGGACGGCAAGAAGGCGACCATCCACTGGGAAAATCAGGACAGCTTTGCCGAAGAGTTCGAAGAGGTGCTTTTGACCAAATCGGTCTTCACCATCGACGGCAACCGGCTGACCACCGCGGGCGGGACATCGTCGATCGACCTCTTCCTGCAGGTCATCGCCAATGATCATGGCGAGGAACTGGCCAGCGCCGTGGCCGACCAGCAGATCTACAGCTCGATCCGCACCGATCAGGACACCCAGCGCCTGTCCGTGCCGACCCGCATCGGTGTGCGCCATCCCAAGCTGAGCCAAGTCATCCAGATGATGGAGCAGCATATCGAGGAGCCGATCAGCCCCGCCACGCTGGCCAAGCAGGTCGGCATGTCGACCCGGCAACTGGAACGGCTGTTCCGTCGCTACCTGTCGCGCTCGCCGAAGCGGTATTACATGGAGTTGCGTCTGCAAAAGGCGCGCAACCTGCTGATGCAGACCGATATGAGCGTGATCAACGTGGCCTTGGCCTGTGGCTTTGCCTCGCCCTCGCATTTCTCGAAATGCTACCGCGCGCATTACGAGACGACGCCCTATCGCGAACGCGGCGCGCATGCCTCCCGGCTGTCCGTCTGAGCCATGGCTCTGGGGCCCTACACGGCCGTGGTCGGGCCGGCGCGCAGCGGGACAACGTGGCTTTATCGCTATCTCAAGACCCACAGCACAATCGGCACCGGCTGGATCAAGGAAAACGACTGGTTCAGCGCCAAGTTCGGCCTGACTGACCAGAAGGCGGGCGACAAGCAAGACCGCGCATGGCGTCATGTGCGCGACAAGGCCGCCGCCGAAGGCCGCGCCTTGCGCCCGTGGGAAATCGCCCGCAAGGAACGCGCTGCGCTGCAAACCACCGCCGAGTTCCGCGCCTTTCTGGAACGTTGGAGCAACCCCGGCCAGCCCGTGGTCGACGTGACGCCGCGCTATGCGGGGCTGGGTGTCGAGGGGTTCCGCGATATGCTGGAGCATTTTCCAGATGCCCGCATCGTGATCCTGATGCGCAACCCGCCCGACCGCGCATGGTCGGGTGCCGCGCATCACAAGAAGCGGTTCGCGCCCGATCTGACCACCGAGGACTGCTACCAGCACCGCTTTGACGCCATGGCCGAGCATGCGGATGCGTTCAATGCCACTTTGAACCTGCTGCCCAGCCTGTATATGACGCTGCTTCAGGTCTTTCCGGTGGATCGCATCCTGCCCGTCTTCACAGAGGATCTGTTCGGCCCGGAGCAGGAACAGGTTCTGGACGAGATGACGGGCTTCATGGGCGGCACGCACAGCTACGACCCGAATTTCGAATTCACCACCAATATGGGTGAGTACCACCCGATGCCCGACGCGCTGCGTCGCGACTGCGTGCGCCACTACGCGCAGACCTACGCCTTTGCCCGCGCGCTCAAGGGGCGGCTGCCGGACAAATGGCAGCGCGACTGGGACAGGTTCATGGCACCCGAACTGACCCGTACCTACCAGCTTTAGGTGCCGTCCGCCGGGGCCAGCCGATACAGCGCGCCGTTCAGCACCGACAGGAACCAGATCGCCCCGTCCGGGCCGATCTCGACATCGCGCACGCGCTCTGTCTGCGGGCCCTTGATCTGTTCAACCTCGCTCAGCGGATCGCCGGAAAGCCTTGAGATATAGTCGAATTTCAACGAACCGACCAGCGCATCGCCCTGCCAGTCGGCGAAGATCTCACCATCGACGAAGGCCATGCCAGAGGGCGCGATGCTGGGGTCCCAGTAGTGGACAGGCTGCGCCATGCCATCGGCCTCGGTGCCCTGTCCGATCTGCGAGCCGTCATAGTTCACCCCGTAGGAAATGACCGGCCAGCCATAGTTCACACCCTTTTCGATCCGGTTGACCTCGTCCCCGCCGCGCGCGCCGTGTTCGGCCACCCAAAGCTGGCCCGCCCCATCCAGCGCCGCGCCTTGCGGGTTGCGATGGCCCCAGGACCAGATTTCCGGCAGCGCGCCGCGCTGGTCGGCAAACGGGTTGTCATCGGGCGCATCGCCGTCACGGGTGATCCGCAGGACCGAGCCATTGTGCATCGACAGGTCCTGCGCCAGATCGCCGTTGCCCCGGTCGCCGATCGTGACGAAGAGATGCCCATCGGGCGCCTCGACCAGCCGCGAACCAAAGTGGAACCCGCCCCCCGTACCCCGCGCGATTTCAAAGATCGTCTCGCCATCCTCCAGCCGCGTGCCATCCTCCGACAGGCGCGCGCGGTAGACGGCGGTCCCGGATTTGCGCCAGAACTGCGCCTTGGCATAGGTGAAGAACAGCTCGCGGCTCTGCGCGAAATCGCGCGGCACCAAGATGTCGAGCAAGCCGCCCTGCCCGTCCACCTCGATCTCGGGCAGGCCCGCGATTTCAACGCTTTGGCCATCGCGGACCGCCAGCAGACGGCCCTCGCGTTCGGTGATCAGCACGCTGCCGTCGGGCAGGAACCCAAAGGCCCACGGCTCTTCCAGACCCTCCGCGATCGGCGTTGCCTGCAAGGGGCCAAGACTCGATTCGAGCGTCTGGGCCTGCACGGGCAGAAGCGGAATGGACGCAAGGCTCAGGGCGGCGAACATTGTTTTCACGGAAGGCACCTCCTTTTTGTCAGGAATTGGGGTGAAATCCGCAGCTTGCAAGCGCCTGACCCAACGTTTCCACCTATCGACGCCCCTTTTCTTTTCCGTAACGCGGCCTTACCCTTTCGCCCGAGAACGTTAACGTTCCGAACCAGGGAGACAAAAATGAAAAAGCTGCTTCTGGCCACCACGGCCACCCTTTTCGCTGGCGCGGCCTTTGCTGCCGGTCATGGCACCGAGGCCAAAGTTGGCGTGATCCTCGGCTTTACCGGCCCGCTGGAATCGATCACCCCGATGATGGGCGACGGTGCCGAGCTGGCGCTGAAGGAAGCCAATGACAGCGGCAAGTTCCTCGATGGCGTGATGCTGTCGCCGGTGCGTGGCGATTCCACCTGCATCGACGCCGCCGCCGCCACCGCCGCGGCCGAACGTCTGGTCACCACCGATGGCGTCGTCGCCATCATGGGCGCCGACTGTTCCGGCGTGACCGGTGCCGTGCTGTCGAACGTGGCCGTGCCGAACGGCGTGCCGATGATTTCGCCCTCGGCGACGTCGCCCGCGCTGTCCACCGCCGAGGATAACGGCCTGTTCTTCCGCACCGCGCCGTCCGATGCGCGTCAGGGGCAGGTTCTGGCCGAGATCCTGACCGAGAAGGAAATCACCGAGGTCGCCGTCACCTACACCAACAACGACTATGGCAAGGGTCTGGCCGACAGCTTCCAGGCGGCGTTCGAAGAGGCCGGTGGCACCGTGACCCTCTCCGCCCCGCACGAGGACGGCAAGGCCGATTACTCGGCCGAGATCGGCGCGCTGGCCTCCGCCGGTGGCGAGGCGCTGGCCGTGTTCGGCTATACCGACCAAGGCGGCAAGGGCATGATCCAGGCCTCCATCGATACCGGCGCGTTCGACACCTACATCATGGGTGACGGCATGTATGGCGACCAGCTTCTGGCCGACCTTGGCGCCGATATGGAAGGGTCGTTCGGCACCGTGCCGTGGTCCGAGGGCGAAGGCACCGACATGTTCAACAAGCTGGCAACCGACAGCGGCCTGAACCCCGACAGCTCGTATACCCGCGAAAGCTATGACGCGGCGGCGCTGATCGCGCTGGCGATGATGGCAGGCGGCGAGGCAACGTCCAAGGCCGTGGCCGAGAACGTGCTGAACGTCGCCAACGCTCCGGGCGAGCAGATCCTGCCGGGCGAGCTGGGCAAGGCCTTTGAAATCCTCGCCAATGGCGGCGAGATCGACTATGTCGGCGCAACCGGCGTTGAACTGATCGGCCCCGGCGAGGCGGCTGGCTCCTACCGTCACTTCACCGTCAAGGACGGCAAGTACGAAACCGTCGAGTTCAAGTAATCGCTTGGACATTCGAGAGCAGCCCGGGTGTATTCCCGGGCTGTTTCAATAACTTGAAGGGCGCAGTTGAAGTGTCACATCAGGAGGGTCGCCTTTGATCCGGGTAGAGAACCTGCACCGCCATTTCGGCGGTTTCCGCGCGGTCGATGGCGCCTCGCTGGAGATCGCCAAAGGCTCGATCACCGGGCTCGTCGGCCCCAACGGCGCGGGAAAGACCACGCTTTTCAACGTCATAGCGGGCGAGTTGCCACCGACCTCCGGACAGGTCTTCATGGATGGCGAGGACATCACCGGTCTGCCGCCGCATGAATTGTTCCACAAGGGGCTGCTGCGCACCTTTCAGATCGCGCATGAATTCGGCTCGATGTCGTGCCGCGAGAACCTGATGATGGTGCCCGGCGGGCAGTCTGGTGAAAAGCTGTGGAATACGTGGTTTGGCCGCAAGCGCATCGCAGACGAGGAACGCGCGCTGCGCGCCAAGGCCGACGAAGTGCTTGATTTCCTGACGATTTCGCACCTGTCCGATCACCCGGCCGGGGCCATTTCCGGCGGTCAGAAGAAGTTGCTGGAACTCGGGCGCACCATGATGGTCGATGCCAAAATCGTGTTTCTGGACGAGGTCGGCGCCGGCGTGAACCGCACGCTGTTGATGACCATCGCCGACACGATCCTCCGCCTCAACAAAGAGCGCGGCTATACCTTCTGCGTGATCGAGCATGACATGGATTTCATTGGAAAAATCTGCGATCCGGTGATCGTCATGGCCGAGGGCAAGAAGCTGGCCGAAGGCACGCTGACCGAGATCAAGGCCAACGAACAGGTGATCGAGGCCTATCTGGGCACCGGTCTAAAGAACAAGGAACAGGTGGGATGAGCGGCAATCCCTATCAGGACGACCGGGGCAACCATGATGCCTCGGTCACCCGGCGCGGCGGCGAGGGCACGGTGGACACGACCAAGGCGAGCGGCCCGGTCACGGAGGCGCCGGGCGGGCCGTTCCTGATCGGCGACAGCATGACCGGCGGCTATGGCAAGGGGCCGGACATCCTGCATGACTGCACCATCGCCGTCGACAAGGGCGAGATCGCGGTGATCGTCGGACCGAACGGCGCGGGCAAATCCACCGCGATGAAGGCGGTCTTTGGCATGCTGGACGTGCGGCAGGGGGCCGTGCGGCTAGACGGCAAGGACATCACCAGACTGACCCCGCAGGACCGGGTCAAGGCGGGCATGGGGTTCGTGCCGCAGACCTCCAACATCTTCACCACGATGACGGTCGAGGAAAACCTTGAGATGGGCGCGTTCATCCGCACCGACGATTTCCGGGACACGATGGCACAGGTCTTTGACTTGTTCCCGATCCTCAAGGAAAAGCGCCGCCAGCCTGCGGGCGAATTGTCGGGCGGGCAGCGTCAGCAGGTCGCCGTGGGGCGCGCGCTGATGACCCAGCCGCAGGTTCTGATGCTGGACGAACCGACCGCGGGCGTCAGCCCCATCGTCATGGACGAGCTGTTCGACCGGATCATCGAGGTGGCCCGCACCGGCATTTCCATCCTGATGGTGGAACAGAACGCCCGGCAGGCGCTGGAGATCGCCGACAAGGGGTATGTTCTGGTGCAGGGGGCGAATGCCTTTACCGGCACGGGCAAGGAGCTTCTGGCCGATCCAGAGGTTCGCAAAAGCTTTCTGGGAGGATGACCGCATGAAATTCGTTTTGGCACTGGGATTTGCCCTGATGGCGGGGGGCGCGCAGGCTGGCATGTTCGTCTGCAGTTTCACCAGCGAATGTTACGAGGCCGAAGCCTGTCAGGGCAGCGCCTTTTCCATGGATGTCGACCTGCCGGACGAGGAGTCGGGACCGGCGGCCTTCTTGCTGGACACCGGCGTGGCAAATGGCGGGGCAAAGCAGATGCGCGGCACCGTCTTTGTGGGCGGCGAGGACAGCGAGGCGGTCTATCTGCTGGGGGTCGAAGGCGGTGGCAAGGCGAAGTTCGCCGTACACTACGCCGATCCGCTGATCATGGTGACCTATCACGGCACGTGCATGCGACCGGAATGACCAAGCAAATGCGAAACGCGCAACAGACGCGTGACAGCAAAGGAACAGTGACCCGATGGACTTTCTAAACGCATTGGTGACGCTCGCCAATTTCGTGCTGATCCCCGGCATCGCCTATGGCAGCCAGTTGGCGCTGGGGGCGTTGGGGGTGACGCTGGTATACGGCATCCTGCGCTTCTCGAACTTTGCCCATGGCGACACGATGGCCTTTGGCACGATGTCGGTGATCCTGTTCACATGGCTGTTCCAAAGCTGGGGGCTGAGCCTTGGCCCGCTGCCGACTGCCCTTTTGGCGATCCCCTTCGGCATCGTCGCCACGGCGGCGCTGATGCTGGGCACGGACCGGGTTGTGTACCGTTTCTACCGCGCGCAGAAGGCCAAGCCGATCATCTTCGTCATGGTCTCGATCGGGGTGATGTTCATCTATAACGGCATCACGCGGTTCATTCTGGGCGCCGATGAGCAGCGGTTCGACGATGGCGAACGCTTCATCATCCGCGCCCGGGACTTCAAGGAGATGACCGGGCTGGACGAGGGGCTGACGCTGAAGACGACCCAAGGGCTGACGGTGGTGACGGCGGTGATCGTCGTGGCGGCGCTGTTCTGGTTCCTCAACAACACCCGCACGGGCAAGTCGATGCGCGCCTTTTCCGACAACGAGGATCTGGCGCTGTTGTCGGGCATCAGCCCGGAACACGTGGTGCGGGTCACATGGCTGATCGTGGCGGCGCTGGTGGTGGTTGCGGGGACGCTGTACGGGCTCGACAAGACCTACAAGCCCTTCACCTATTTCCAGTTGCTGCTGCCGATCTTTGCCTCGGCCATCGTCGGAGGGCTCGGCTCGCCCTTGGGGGCCATCGCAGGCGGGTTTGTCGTGGCGTTTTCCGAGGTCGGCATCACCTATGCGTGGAAGAAGGTGCTGGGCTATGCGCTGCCCGATAGCCTTGCGCCCGACGGGTTGGTGCAGCTTCTGGCGACCGATTACAAATTCGCGGTCAGCTTCATGATCCTCGTGGTCGTGCTGCTGTTCAAACCCACCGGACTGTTCAGGGGGAAATCGGTATGAGCCTGACCTTGCGCACATATGTGATGTTCGCCGTCGTCATTGTATTGATCGTCGGCACGGGCTTTGTCCAAAGCTGGAACTCGGCGCTGCTGATCCTGAACATGGGGCTGGTGAGCGCGGTGATGGCGCTCGGCGTGAACCTGCAATGGGGCATCGCCGGGCTGTTCAACGTGGGTGTCATGGGCTTTGTCGCGCTTGGCGGGCTGGCCGTGGTGCTGACCTCCGTCGCCCCGGTGCCCGAGGCGTGGGCCGCGGGCGGTGTCCGGGCATGGGTGGCGGTGCTGATCGGCGCGGCCACCGTGACGGCGTCGGTGCTGGTGTGGAAGCGGATGCGCAATGCGTGGATCATGATCGCCGTGCTGATCGTCGGTTTCGTCATCTACCGCTATGTGCGGGACGCGGGCGTCGATGCGATCGAGTCGGTGAACCCGGCGGCGACAGGTTTCCTTGGCGGGCTTGGCCTGCCGGTGATCCTCGCCTGGCCCGTAGGTGGCCTGCTGGCGGCGGGGGCTGCGTGGATCATCGGAAAGACGGCCTTGGGCCTGCGGTCCGACTATCTGGCGATTGCGACCTTGGGCATTTCCGAGATCATCATCGCCATCCTCAAGAACGAAGAATGGCTGTCGCGCGGCGTCAAGAACGTCAACGGTCTGCCCCGCCCGGTCCCGAACGAGATCGATCTGCAAAACGATCCCGGCTTCGTCGAGGCGGCTGCGGGCTGGGGATTGGACCCGACCACAGCCTCGACCCTGTACGTGAAGCTCGGCTATTCGATCCTGTTTGCGGTGGTGCTGGTGATCCTGCTGGTGCTGGCGCAACTGGCGCTGAACTCGCCTTGGGGCCGGATGATGCGGGCGATCCGCGACAACGAGGTGTCCTCGCGCGCGATGGGCAAAGACGTGACCTTCCGGCATTTGCAGGTCTTCATCCTCGGCTCGGCGATCTGCGGCATTGCGGGCGCGATGATGACCACGCTGGACGGGCAGTTGACGCCGTCGAGCTACCAGCCGCTGCGCTACACCTTCCTGATCTGGGTGATGGTGATCGTCGGCGGCTCGGGCAACAACCTTGGCGCGGTGCTGGGCGGCTTCCTGATCTGGTTCCTCTGGGTGCAGGTGGAGCCGATGGGTCAGGCTTTGATGAACGTCATCACCATGGGCCTGCCCGAAGGCTCGGGCCTCAAGGCGCACCTGCTCGACTCGGTCCAGCACATGCGGCTGTTGACCATGGGGGTGGTGCTGCTCTTGGTGCTGCGCTTCTCGCCCAAGGGGCTGTTGCCGGAACGCTGAGCCGGTCCCGGGCGTGACCCGGGACCTCGGATCGAACCTGCGACACGGCCCCGGGTCACGTCCGGGGCTGCGTTGCGCCGCCGGTCATGTCGAGATGGACCCAGACCATGCGGTCCAACAGCCACAGCTTTGACAACATGGCCGTGACCAGCCCCGCCAAGGTCAGCGGCAGGCTCAGCAGGCCCAGACCGATCAACCAGACCATCGCCCCGACGCCGCTTAGCCCGGACAAGACGCGCACAACCGCGCGATGATGGGCCAGGGCAGGGTCCTTGGCGTGGGCCAGCCACAGCTTTTCGCCCAGCACACCGCGCGACATCCAGTTGTCGGTGCGGGCGGGCGGGCCGAACAGGCGCGGGTTGATCCACGTCCATAGCAGCACCAGCGCCAGCGGCAGCAGCGCCCACCACCCGATCCACACCCGCGACCAGATGGCAAGCGACAGGAGCGGCAGCACCGACAGCCGGGACCACCCCGAAAGCGGATTGCTGTGGCGCGCCCATGTGGCGTCATCCATGGCCATCAGGTGCTCGGCCCAGCGAAAACTGCGCATCAGGTCACCCCAGCGTCACATCCAGAAACATCATCAGGATCAACCCGATCATGAAGCCCACGGTTGCCCGATCCTGATGGCCGTGGCGGTGAGTCTCGGGCACGATCTCGTGGCTGATGATGAACAACATCGCCCCAGCGGCAAAAGTCAGTCCCAAGGGCAGAACCGCCGCGCTGAGGGTGATGGCAAAGGCGCCGATCACCGCGCCGACGATCTCGACCGCGCCGGTCAGGGCCGTGACCAGCAACGCTTTCCATTTCGAATAGCCAAGCCCGGTCAGGGCCACGGCCACGGCCAGCCCCTCGGGGATGTCTTGCAGGGAAATGCCCGTCATCACCGACAGCCCCTTGGCCTGATCGACGCCAAAAGCCACGCCGATGGACAGGCCTTCGGGCAGGTTGTGGATGGTGATGGCAAAGACGAACAGCCAGATCCGCGCCAGCGTCGCCTGATCGGCCCCGCCCTCTGGCCCGGATTTGAAGTGTTCATGCGGGATCTTGGCGTTGAGCAGCGCGACAAAGCCCGCGCCAAGCGCGATCCCGATGGCGGCCATGGCGGCGGCGATCCAGACCGATCCGTATTGCTCTTGCGCGCGGTCGATCCCCGGCAGGATCAACGAGAAATACGCCGCCGACAGCATCACGCCCGCGGCAAAGCCCAGCATCAGGTCGGAAGTGGCGCGGCTCATCCTCTTGCCGACCAGCGCGGGCAAGGCCCCGGCAGTGGTGGCAACGGCAGCGACGGTGCCGCCCAAGGCGGCGGTCAGAACGGGCATGGCGGCTCCTTGTCAACGGGCCGACAAGAAACCCTTAACCTGCGAAGGTCAAGCCAGCGACGTCACCCACAGGATCGTCGCATCCTCGGGCGAGACGCTGACCACGTTATGGCCCATCGTGGCGTCGTAATAGGCGCTGTCGCCGCGCTTCATCTCGATCGGTTCGTAGAATTCGGTATAGAGCCGCACGACCCCGGTCAGGACATACAGGAATTCCTCGCCGTCATGGCGTACCCAGCCGTCGAATTCCTCCATGCTGCGGGCGCGCACGCGGGCACGATAGGGCAGCATCTTCTTGCGGGTCAGGGTCTCGGCCAGAAGGTCGTGTTCATAGGTGGCCGTGGCGTGGCTTTGCCCTTCGCCGGCGCGGGTCACGGTCATGCGCCCGTTGACCTTGTCCTGCTGCGGCGGTGTGAACAGCTGCGGCACGCTGATATCCAGCCCGACGGCCAGCTTTTTCAGCGCGTCATAGGTGGGCGACATCTGGCCGTTCTCGATCTTGGACAAGGTGGACCGGGCCAGACCGGCCTGCTTCGCCGCCTGTTCCAGCGTCCAGTTGCGTTCCTTGCGCAGGTCACGCACGCGCTGCCCGAGGTCAAGCGGCTCTGCGACGGTCTCTTCGCCGCTGTCGCGGGCAATGCGGATCAGTGATTTCGGGTCCGTGGTCATGGGGGTTTGCTATAAGGGGCGGCCCTGTCTCTTGCAAGCGGGCGCTGCGGCGCCTAATCCGGGCGCATGCTGTCCGTCTTTGATCATGGGCGATGTGCGCCCTGCCCTTCACGCTTCAACATGGCCGCCCACGTGCTGGCGGCGGGCGAGGCCGTACCTGACAAGATCGCGCTGGCCGTGGTCAAGCCCACCGGCGCCGAACGCTGGAGCTATGCGCGCCTGATTGCCGCCGTGCGCGGTACGGCGGCGGGGCTGTTGTCCAGCGGGTTGCAGCCCGGTGACATCGTGCTGATGCGGCTCGGCAATACGGTGGATTTCCCGATCGCTTATCTGGGGGCGATAGCGGCGGGGCTGGTGCCGGTGCCCAGTTCGGCGCAGCTGACCGTGCATGAAGTGACCCGTATTCTGGACGATCTTGCACCAAAGGCCGTGCTTCGTGCGGAAAACGTCCCCTGTCCCGACACGGAGATCCCGGTTTACGGGCCCGCACAGTTCCGCGCTTGGCGCGACCTGCCGGGGGCGGACTATCATTTGGGCGATCCCGAACGGCTGGGCTATATCGTTTATACCTCTGGCACATCCGGCGTGCCGCGCGCCGTGGGCCATGCCCATCGCGCGATCTGGGCGCGGCAGATGATGTTCGAGGACTGGTACGGGCTGCGCGCCGATGACCGCTTGCTGCATGCAGGCGCGTTCAACTGGACCTTCACGCTGGGCACCGGGTTGATGGACCCTTGGACCAAAGGGGCCACGGCGCTGATCCCGGTGGCGGGCACCGATCCGGGGCAACTGCCCTTGTTGCTCAAACGCAATGACGCGACGCTGTTCGCTGCCGCGCCCGGCGTCTACCGACAGGTTCTGAAATCGCCGATCCTGCCCATGCCAAAACTGCGCCACGGGCTGGCGGCGGGCGAAAAGCTGTCCGAGACGATCCGCGAGGGCTGGCGCACAGCCACCGACACCGAAATCTACGAAGCCTTCGGCATGTCGGAATGCTCGACCTTCATTTCCAATGCGCCGGGGTGGGCCTCCGCCCCCGGCACGCTGGGCCGTCCACAGGTCGGGCGGCACCTTGCGATCCTGTCCGAGGGCGCCCCCGTGCCGCGTGGAGTCGAAGGCACCATCGCCATCCATCGCGACGATCCTGGCCTGATGCTGGGCTATATCGGCGCGCCCAAGGCCACGGCGGCGAAATTCGACGGCGACTGGTTCCTGACCGGCGATCAAGGCGCAATGGATGAGGACGACCAGATCACCTATCTCGGGCGCAGCGACGACATGATGAACGCGGGTGGCTATCGCGTGTCCCCGGCCGAGGTCGAGGCGGCGCTGGCCACCCTGCCCGGCATCATCGAGATCGCCGTCACCGATCTGGCCATCAAGGAAGACGTGCGCATCATCGCCGCCTTCTACACCGCCGAGACCGATCTCGACGAGGACAGTCTGAAACAGCAGGCCGCCGACCGGCTCGCCCGGTACAAATGCCCGCGCAGTTTCGTGCGGATCGACGTCTTGCCGCGCAATCCCAACGGAAAGATCCTGCGCAAGGCGCTGAAAGACCTTACCTGACGGTCTCGCACAGATCGCGCGGCTCTGATATGAGGGGCGGAAAGAGGACACAATGATTCAACTCGACATCTTTTCCGACCCGATCTGCCCGTGGTGCTATATCGGCAAGGCCTATCTCGACCGCGCGCTTGAGGCGACCCCCGATCACCCGTTTGCGATCCGCTGGTTGCCCTTCATGCTTAATCCGACGATGCCTGCGGGCGGCATGAACCGCCGCACCTATCTGGAGGACAAGTTCGGCGGCAAGGAGGGCGCGGTGCAGGCCTATCTGCCGGTCGAGGAGCACGCGAAGCATGCTGGGCTGACGCTTAATCTCGACCAGATCGAGGTGACGCCCAACACCGTCGACGCACACCGCCTGATCCATTGGGCCGGGATCGAAGGGGTCCAGACCCCGATCGTCTCGGCGCTGTTCCGGGCCTATTTCGTCGACGGGCGCGATATCGGCGACCGCGAGACGCTGGCCGATATTGCCGACAGCAACGGACTGGATGCCGCCGTCGTCTTGCGCCTGCTCGATTCCGAGGAAGACCGCCGCGAGATCGTCGAACGCGATGCCGCCGCGCGCGGCATGGGCGTGACCTCGGTCCCGACCTTTATCGTGGCCGGGCAACATGCGGTGCCCGGCGCCCAGCCTCCCGAATTGTGGGCGCGCGTGATCGCGGAATTGCGCAACGGCGCCGACCCGGCCAAATGAAGCGGCTGCGGGCCGTGACGCTGCTTGCGACGCTGGCGGTCATCATTGCCAGCGGCACGGTCTTCTTCCGCCATGCCGAGGGGTGGAGCTGGCTCGACAGCTATTTCTTCACCGTCGTGACGCTGTCGACGGTGGGCTATGGCAACCTCGTTCCGGTCACGGCGCTGGGCAAGATCGGCACGACGGTGTTCATCCTGCTGGGGCTGGGCGTCTTTGCGGTGGCGATCCAGCAATTCGGCACGTTCGCCATGCGCAAACGCGAAGAGCACACCGAATGGTTGATCGGCCGTCTGGGCAGCGAAGAGGATCATGCCGCCAACGAGGACGACCCGCCGCATCGCGCCGATCGCTCGACCTGACGCCGGGGCGGGGTTTCCCTCGCGTCCGCCCGGTGATAGCGCTGGCCCGTCGCAACCCCGGACGGTCCCATGAAAAACGCCCCTTCCCGCGTCGAATTCATCGCGATGATCGCGATGTTGTTCGCCACCATCGCCTTTTCCATCGATGCGATGCTGCCCGCACTGCCGCGTCTGGCCGAGGAATTCTCTCCCGATGCGCCGAACCGCGCGCAGTTGGTGGTGACGAGTTTCGTCATGGGCATGGGGCTCGGGACCTTGTTCACCGGCCCGCTATCCGACACGTTCGGTCGCAAGCCCGTGATCCTGTGGGGAGCGGTGCTGTATATCGCATCGGCCGCGGTGGCGAGCTTTGCGCCAGATCTGGAAACGCTGTTGGGCGCGCGCTTCGTTCAGGGGATCGCAGCGGCCGCGCCGCGCGTGGTGGCGCTGGCCATCGTGCGCGACCTTTATGCAGGGCGAGGCATGGCGCGGATCATGTCCTTCGTGATGATGGTCTTTACCGTGGTGCCCGCGCTGGCGCCCTCGGTCGGGGCCGCGTTCATCGCGTGGTCGGGTTGGCAGGCGGTGTTCTATGCCTTCATCACGTTTTGCACCGTGGCGACGACTTGGCTTTGGGTCCGCCTGCCGGAAACGCTGGCGCCGGAAGCCCGCCGCCCCTTTCGCGCCCGCGCCCTGCGCAGCGCCATGGTCGAAGTGGTCACCCATCCGGTCGTGCGCCTGTCGATCGCGGTTCAGGGGCTGAGCTTCGGGGCGCTCTTCGCGGTGATTTCCTCGATCCAGCCGATCTACGAGGTGACCTTTGACAAGGCCGACAGCTTTCCGCTGTGGTTTGCGCTGGTTGCATTGCTGGCCATGTCGTCAAGCTATCTGAACGCGCGGCTGGTGATGCAGGTGGGCATGCGGCGGCTGGTCACGCTGATGCTGAGCTTTCAATGCGTCGCCACGGCGATCTTGCTGGCAGTCCTGCTGGGCGGGCTGCGCGGCGACGCGCTGTTCCCGCTGTTCCTCGTTTGGCAACTTGGCCTGTTCTTTCAGGCCGGGATGACCCTGGGCAATCTCAACGCCATCGCGATGGAGCCGATGGGGCATATCGCGGGGCTGGCGGCGTCGATAACCGGGGCGATATCGACGGTCGTTTCGGTGCTTCTGGCGGCACCGATCGGGCTCGCCTTCGACGGGACGCCGGTGCCGCTCGCCGTCGGGGTGCTGGTGTTGTGCCTTGCGGCGCTTGGCCTGATGCGCCGGATGACACGGGTGGAGGCGCAACAGGCAACCTGACCGGCCTCAGGAGGCGGCGCGCTGCGCCTCGTCGTCGTAGACGGTGAAGGCGGCCATGTCGCAGGACAGCTTTTTCGACGCGACCGTCAGCTTTCGGGCCCGCGAGGCCATCCTGTCGCTGTTCTGCGCGGAAAGTTGCATATCCTCATCGGTGCGTTGCAGTTTCTCGTCGATGCCGGTCAACACCCCGGCGTGGTCGTCATTGTGCTCTGCAATCGCCTGCGTGAGACGTGTGGCAAGATCGATCTGCGCGGTGATGGCCTGTAACTGTTCGCCCACCGTATTGACCAGTTCCGCGCCCGCCTGCACCTGCCGGGTACTGTCGGAGATCAGCTGCTTGATGCCGTTCGCCGCCTCGGAGGTGCTTTGCGCAAGTTGCCGCACCTCGGCTGCGACCACGGCAAAGCCCTTGCCCGCCTCGCCGGCGCGCGCGGCCTCGACCCCGGCATTCAGCGCCAGCAGGTTGGTCTGGAAGGACACGTCATCAATCAGGTCGATGATCTTGGAAATCTCGGCCGAGCTTGCCTCGATGCCTTGCATGGCCTCGATCGCCTGAGCGGTCGTCGCGCCGCCAAGGTTCGCACTTTCCCGGGCGTCGCCAGCCGCACGCGCCGCCTCCTTGACCTGTTTGACGGTGCTGCCCACCGTCCCCATCAGCGAGGCCAGCGTGCCTGAAATCTCGTTCAGCGATTTCGCACGGGATTGTGTCGCCTGGCTCAGGGCCTGCATGTCGGCGGCAAGATCTTGCGTCTCGACAGAGAAGGCATTGGACACGGAATTCGCCTCCCGAAATGCCTCCCGCAGGGTGACGATCATCAGGTTGAAGTCCTCGCGGACCGAGTCGTATTGCGGTGGAAACGGCTCATGCAACTCGCAATTCAGGTCGCGCCCGGCAAGGCGGGTCAGCACCTCGCGCAGGCGACCGATGACCACGGTGGCGCTTTCTTTCGCGGATTCGAACTCGGCGCGGGCATCGGCGGACATCTGGCTTTCCAGTTCCAGTCGGCGACCGGCCTTTTCCATCTCGGCGCGGGCGTGATTGCGTTGCTGCATCGCGATCGCCAGAACCACCCCTTCGAGGACGACCAGCGCACCGTGCAGCGCCGTGCGCTCGATGTTCACCAGCAGGTCGCCGCCGGGATAGACCAGCCGCGGCATCAGCACGGTCAGGCCAAGGTGATGCACCGCGGTGATGGCACAGCCCCAGACCAGCACCGAAATGCGCCCGCCGGTCGAGACGATGGCCAGCAGGGCAAAGAACAGCATATGCGTGTCCATCTGCCACGGATGGCCCGCAAAAACCGCCGTCAGAACCATGGCTTGCGCCAGAACGGTCGTGGCCACGGCGAACTCTGCCAGGACGGAGTCGATCCGCGCCGCCAGCACCCCGAGCCCGGACAAGACGAGGCTGACGGCCAGAACCGTCGGCACCTCTGCCCCGATCAGATAGGCCGCAACCGGTGCCACCGGGGTCAGCAGCACGCTGACCATGCGCATCAGGTGCATGCCGCTGATCGGGTTGCGCGTCTTATCTTGGATCGTCATTCCCGTACACTCCACACAGAAGGGCCAAACGCGTCCCGTCCACCACCGACCAAGCCCCGGCCCGTTTCAAATCGTCCACCGGCACGACCCCCTCGAACCGGGTCAGGACCGCAAAGGGCGCCTGCACCGGACCGACAGCACGCCCGCCTGCCCGTTCCGTCATCCGGCCAGCATCGACCCAAGGCGGCACGATGACCAAGGCAAGGTCGGATGTCGGGGCCGGGGCCGCGATGACCGGCAGGACAAGGCCACCGCCCAGCCCAAGCAGCACCGACAGCCCCAACAGGGCGAACGCGAACACGTCATGTTTCTTGACTTCCATGGCATCGGGATACCCTTTGTTTCGTTGGCAGGCCGTTAATGGCCGCGGTCGAAATGTATTGCTTTAGAAAGGCTTCCCCGGCTTGGCAGACTTGGTATACAATGGTATGCTAAACCAAATCTTCATCCTCCCGTGCCACATCTGCGCGGGCCGAGGCATGCGAAAGGCTCAGACATGACGAAAATCAAGGTCGACAACCCCATCGTCGAGATGGACGGCGACGAGATGACCCGCATCATGTGGGATTTCATCAAGCAGAAGCTGATCCTGCCCTATCTCGATATCGACCTGCTCTATTACGATCTGGGCATCGAAGAGCGCGACCGGACCGAGGATCAGATCACCATCGATGCCGCTGAAAAGACGAAGGAAATCGGCGTTGCGGTGAAATGCGCCACGATCACGCCCGACGAGGCCCGGGTCGAGGAATTCAGCCTGAAGAAGATGTGGAAAAGCCCCAACGGCACGATCCGCAACATCCTTGGCGGTGTTGTCTTTCGCCAGCCGATCATCTGCCGCAACGTGCCACGCCTTGTGCCGGGCTGGACGAAACCGATCGTCGTCGGGCGCCATGCCTTTGGTGATCAATACAAGGCGACGGATTTTCACTTCCCCGGCAAGGGGCAGCTGACGATGAAGTTCGTGGGCGAGGACGGGACCGAGATCGAGAAGGTCGTGTACGACGCGCCCTCGGCCGGGGTCTATATGGGCATGTACAACCTCGACGACTCGATCCGGGACTTCGCGCGGGCCTCGTTGAACTACGGGCTGAACCTTGGTTGGCCGGTCTACCTGTCGACCAAGAACACCATCCTCAAGGCCTATGATGGCCGGTTCAAGGACATCTTCGAGGAGGTGTTCGAGGCCGAATTCGCCGAAGCCTACAAGGAAAAGGGCATCTGGTACGAGCATCGCCTGATCGATGACATGGTCGCCTGCGCGCTGAAATGGAATGGCGGTTTTGTCTGGGCGTGCAAGAACTACGATGGCGACGTGCAGTCCGACACCGTGGCGCAGGGCTTTGGCTCGCTCGGGATGATGGCCAGCCAGTTGATGACCCCCGATGGCAAGATCGTCGAGGCGGAGGCCGCGCATGGCACCGTCACCCGCCACTATCGCCAACATCAAAAGGGCGAAGCGACCTCGACTAACTCGATTGCCTCGATCTATGCGTGGACTGGCGGGCTGAAGCATCGCGCCAAGCTGGATGAAAACGTGGCGCTGCGTGCCTTTGCGGAAACGCTGGAGCGGGTGATCGTCGAGACCGTCGAGGCCGGGCACATGACCAAGGACCTCGCGCTGCTGGTCGGTCCGGATCAAAGCTGGCTGACGACGATGGGGTTCCTCGAAAAGATCGACGAGAACCTGAACAAGGCGCTGGCGGGCTAACCCTGCTGCGCGAACCTGTCGGGCAGGACCGTGCGGTGACGCAGTTTCAACGCGCGGGCCTTGACGACGTTGTGCCGGTCCAGCCGCGCGGGTTTGACCGACACGGTCTCGTAGGCATGTGCCTCTGACTCTGTCCAAGGCACGGGCGTCTTGGCCGCGAACGTGGCAAGGAACTGGCGCGTGTCCTCGCTGGCCTCGCGCCAGCCACCACCGGGCAGCCCTTTGCCCGCGCCGCGCGCGACCGTTTCGCGCACCGCGTTGGCGTCGGTCAGGGCCTCTGGATTGGCGAATTTCAGATGCGCGAGGTACAGCCCGCGCGGCATGTGAAACGGAAATGTCTCCAGCCGCTTGGGCGCCACCATGACGCCGTGCAGGCGGAACGGGATTGCGCGCCGTGCGGCGATGGCCTTGGAATAATGGCCGGAAAAGGCGATGTCACGCACCTGCCCCAGCACCGGCCCGGAGCCGGGCACCGCCTGCCCGACCACGTCGAAGCCGAGCGCGGTCAGAACCGGCGCCTCTTGCGCCTCGATGGCCTCGGACAGGGAGCCGTAGAGGTCCGGATCGAAACAGATCAGCTCATCTGCGTCGGTGCGGATCACCCAATCATGCACCTTGGCCAGCGCGATGTGGAACCCGTCCAGCATCTCGGCCCGCGCCCGGTCGAAGCCCGACAGATCGCCACGCGGCACGGTGATGATCGAGGCCCCAGGACACAGGCGCGCGATGTCGGGATCAGCGCCATGGGCAACGATGTAAAGGTTCGCGGCGCCAAGCTGTCGGGCATGATGTGCATACCAGCGCGACAGGGCCCAGTGGTCGCGGTAAACCATTGTCAGCGCACAGATCGACATCACGCCCCCCTTTTCCAGCCGACTATCACCGGTCGGCTTTTCCCTTGGCAAGGGGGTGCCCCGATTTCACGAGAACATTGTTCACCACGACGGGTGAGCGCGCGCATTATCGCCAGTGCCCAAGATAGCACAGCCCAGAATATGGCGCAATTTCAGAGGAGTAAGGCGCAACGGTTGCCGACTATTGAAGGACAGCGCTAACGCCTTCTCAAAGCGAAGCGCGGGGCGGTCATGCTGTGCCCGTAGATGGTTCAGAGACCGACGGCGATGACACCTTTCTTGCCAGCGCCGCGCAGGGTCGCGCGGCCCGGCCGCCCGCCCTGTCGGGAGCGCATGAAAAAAGGCCCCCGAAACCGGGGGCCCTTTCCGCAATTGCGAGGCGACCTATTAGTCGTTGCCGTCGGACAGCGGGAACCATGCATTGGCTTCTGCTGCCGCGATCTCGCTCGACTGCAGCACGCCGTCGTTGCTGGTGTCGATGTTGTCGAAGTTGTTCTCGACGAAGGTGCTGTAATATGCGGTTGCTTCGTCGCGCGAAATCATGCCGTCACCATCGGTGTCCATGATCACGACGTCCTGTGCGACGACGGGAAGGGCAAAACCTGCAGCGGCGATGGCGGTGGCGATAAACTTGGTCATATTTCAATCTCCTGTAGTTGACGAGCGTTGCTCGCTTCATGCCTTTCCAACAACCGCGAAAGGGTTTGGTTTCATCGACTTACCAGAAAAATAATGGCAAAAACTTTCGCGTGATGACGCAACCAATCGGCGGCTGGATCGTTCGCGCCCTTGGGCGCGTCACGCGTCAGAAAAGACGGGCCGGAGAACGAAAAAAGGCCCCCGCGAGGGGGACCTGAGTTTCGTCGACAAGGCTCACTGTTTTCACCGCCCGAGATTTTTGCCTGCGGCCTTGTCCACGCTCAGGGCCAGCGCACCGGCCCCAGAAGGGATGGGGTCCAAGATCCCCACCCAACCGTTCGATCCCCCTGCCCCGATCGGGCAAAGCACGGGGACCGATCACCCCCCCAGGGGCTCAACTACAACCCGAGGTTCCGCCGCAGGTGTTGCACTTCATGCAGGTGCCGTTGCGCACCAGCGTGTAGTTGCCGCATTCGCCACAGGCTTCGCCCTCGTAGCCCTGCATCTTGGCCTTGGTGCGTTCGTCCATCGTCATGACACCCGACGACACCGCCACGGAGGAGGTCGACATCTGGGTCACCGTGCCCGAAGACACTGGATCGGTGCCGGTCATCACACCGCCCTGAAGCACCATCAGTTCCTGCGGCAGACGCTTGCGCAGGTAGCCGGTGGAGCTGATCTGCTTGAGCACTTCCAGCGACCGCGATGCGGCGGTTTCCGACAGTTCCTTGACGTTGCTCACGCCCTCTTCCTCGCCGCGACCCAGATCGTCGAAGGATGCGCCTTCGGGTTTGACATGGGCCAGATCGGTGCGGTCCAGATAGGACACGGCCAGTTCGCGGAAGATGTAGTCGAGGATCGAGGTCGCGTTCTTGATCGAGTCATTGCCCTGCACCATGCCCGCGGGCTCGAACTTGGTGAAGGTGAAGGCGTCGACGAATTCCTCCAGCGGGACACCGTATTGCAGGCCCACGGACACGGCGATCGCAAAGTTGTTCATCATCGCGCGGAAGCCAGCGCCTTCCTTGTGCATGTCGATGAAGATCTCGCCAAGGCTGCCGTCGCTGTATTCGCCGGTGCGCAGATAGACCTTGTGCCCGCCGACGATGGCCTTTTGGGTATAGCCCTTGCGGCGTTCCGGCATCTTCGAGCGTTGCGATTTCACGATCTCCTTGATGACCACCTTCTCGACGATCTTCTCGGCCAGAACGGCGGCCTTTTCCGGCATCGAGCCGCTTTCCAACACCTCGGCGGCGTCCTCGTCATCCTCGACCAGCGCAGAGGCCAGCGGCTGGGACAGCTTGGAGCCGTCGCGGTAGATCGCGTTCGCCTTCAGCCCCAGCGAATGGGACAGCTCATAGGCGGCAAGGCAATCCTCGATCGTGGCGGCGTTCGACATGTTGATGGTCTTGGAAATCGCCCCCGACAGGAAGGGCTGCGCGGCGGCCATCATGTAGATATGCGCATCGACCGACAGGAAGCGCTTGCCCTTCTTGCCGCAGGGATTGGCGCAGTCGAAGACCTTGAGATGCTCTTCCTTCAGATGCGGCGCACCCTCCAGCGTCATGGTCCCGCAGACATGGTCATTGGCGGCGTCGATTTCGGACTTGGTGTAGCCCAGATGGCGCAGCAGGTCGAAGGTCGGGTCGTTGAGCTTGGCTTGCGGGATGCCCAGCACCTCGCGGCAGAATTCCTCGCCCAGCGTCCACTGGTTGAAGACGAAGCGGATGTCGAAGGCGGTGGCCAGCGCGGCCTCGACCTTTTCGATCTGCGCCGGGCCGAAACCATGGCCGATCAGCGAGGTGTGGTTGATGCCGGGCGCGTTGCCAAGGGTCTGGTGGCCGACGGCGTAACCGATGATCTCCTCGATCTGGGCGGAGCCGTAGCCCAGTTTCGCCAGCGCGGCGGGCACCGAGCGGTTGATGATCTTGAAGTAGCCGCCCCCGGCGAGCTTCTTGAACTTCACCAGCGCAAAGTCCGGCTCGATCCCCGTGGTGTCGCAATCCATGACCAGACCGATCGTGCCGGTGGGCGCGATGACGGTGGTCTGGGCGTTGCGATAGCCGTGCATCTCGCCAAGGCGCACCGCCTCGTCCCATGTGGCCATGGCCAGCTCGACCAGCATCGGGTCGGGGCAGTTGGCGTGGTCCAGCGGCAGCGGGTTGACGTTCAGCCCCTCGTAGCCGGTGGTATTGCCATGCGCCGCGTTGCGGTGGTTGCGCATGACCCGCAGCATGTGCTCGCGGTTGGCGGCATAGTAGTTGAAGGCACCTTGTTCGGCGGCCATCTCGGCAGAGGTGGTGTAGGCAGTGCCCGCCATGATCGCGGTGATCGCACCGCACAGCGCGCGGCCCTCGGCGCTGTCATAGCCGTAGCCCATGTTCATCAGCAAGCCGCCGACATTGGCATAGCCAAGGCCAAGCGTGCGGCTGTCATAGCTGCGCTGGGCGATCTCGGCCGACGGAAACTGCGCCATCATCACCGAGATTTCCAGCGTCACCGACCAGATGCGGGTGGCGTGCATGAAGGCCTCGGCGTCGAACTTGCCCTCCTTGAGGAAGGTCAGCAGGTTCATCGAGGCAAGGTTGCAGGCGGTATCGTCGAGATACATGTATTCCGAGCAGGGGTTCGAGCCACGGATTTCGCCATGTTCGGGGCTGGTGTGCCACGCGTTCACGGTGTCGTGGAACTGGATGCCCGGATCGGCGCAGGCCCATGCGGCATGGCCAACATCCTGCCACAGGTCGCGCGCCTTGATGGTCTTGGCGGTCTTGCCATCGGTGCGGTTGATCAGCGCCCAGTCCGCATCGTCCTTGACCGCCTTGAGGAAGGCATCGGTGACGCGGATCGAGTTGTTGGAGTTCTGGCCGGAGACCGACGCATAGGCTTCGCTGTCCCAGTCGGTGTCATAGGTCGGGAATTCGATGCTGGCATAGCCCTGCTTGGCGTAATCCAGCACGCGTTTGATATAGGTTTCCGGGATCATCACCGATTTCGCGGCGCGCACGGCGGATTTCAGCGCGGTGTTGACCGACGGGTCATAGGCGGCTTCTTCAGCCCCGTCCCAAGCCTTGATCGCGTCAAAGATGCCGTTGAGCATCTTTTCATGCATCTTCGATCCGGCGACGATCGACGCCACCTTTTGCTCTTCGATCACCTTCCAGTTGACGAATTCCTCGATATCGGGGTGGTCGACATCGCAGATCACCATCTTGGCGGCGCGGCGCGTGGTGCCGCCCGACTTGATCGCACCGGCAGCGCGGTCGCCTATCTTGAGGAAGCCCATCAGACCCGAGGACCGACCGCCGCCCGACAGGGATTCGCCCTCGGCGCGCAGCGACGAGAAGTTGGTGCCGGTGCCAGAGCCGTATTTGAACAGGCGCGCCTCGCGCACCCAAAGGTCCATGATCCCGCCCGCATTCACCAGATCGTCGCTGACCGACTGGATGAAGCAAGCATGCGGCTGGGGATGCTCGTAGGAGGATTTCGATTTGACCAGCTTGCCGGTCTTGTAATCGACGTAGAAGTGACCCTGACCGGGGCCGTCGATGCCATAGGCCCAATGCAGGCCGGTGTTGAACCACTGCGGGCTGTTCGGCGCGCCCATCTGCATGGCCAGCGTATAGCGCATCTCGTCGTAATAGGCGCGGGCGTCTTCTTCGTCCGAGAAATAGCCGCCCTTCCAGCCCCAATAAGCCCAAGCGCCTGCCAGACGGTCAAAGACCTGCTTGGCCGAGGTTTCCGAGGTGGTGGCCACGCCCTTGCGCGCGGGTTCCGAACGCCACAGGAATTCCGGCACGTCCTCTTCGGGGACCTTCACCAGTTCGACCGGCACGCCAGCCTTGCGGAAGTATTTCTGGGCCAGCACGTCGGACGCCACCTGGCTCCACTTGGCGGGCACGTCCATCTCTTCGAGGCAGAAGACGACCGTGCCATCCGGATTGCGGATTTCCGAACTGGTGGTGACGAATTCGATGCCTGCATAGGCATCTTGACCTGCCTTGGTGAAATGTCTCTCGATCTTCATCCTGCTGCCCCGTTTTTTTCAGCGTGTCCCAAACCTGTGCGCCATGCGGCAAGACAAAGAAGAGAGGCTGCGCGAGTGGCGCGCAGGTGGGCGGTTTCTGCCCGGTTCCGTTGCTCTGCTTGTCTGTTCCCGCTCGGTCTGCCCACTACATATAGTGGCGATCCCGGTTGGCCTGCACAAATTGGCTAAAAATGGCCGGCCTCGTCAACGGGTTTTTTAGACTGGTAACCATAAATCTGGTGTTGACCCCGGTGCGACCCACAAGTGTCTGTATTTGTTCTCGATTCACCCACAGAAGGTTAATGATACGTTAACTCGGCTACCGCCTTGTTTTCCTAGAAACCTCGGGTGGTTATCCACATCTGGGGACAAAAACCGGGCATTTCCCACATGTGGGCGCGCATTCTGACGCACCCCCAGATATTGTGGCCGATAGGGCACGCTCAAGCCGCAAACGCAGAATCACCAAGACCCATTCCGCTGTGCTGAACGGCTGTGCAAACCCCATATCTGGTGGTTGGCGCCTAGATCGGCACCTCGCGCGTGTGCTTGATCCGGCGCAGCGCGAAGATCGTCGAGGTGCCTGCCACGCAGTCGAGTTCCAGCAGGCGGCGCATCAGGATCGCCTCGAAATCGGCGATGTCGCGCACGACCATATGCAACATGTAGTCCCAGTCGCCGGTGACGGAATAGACCTCCATGATCGCGGGTTCGTCGTCGACCGCACGCTGAAACGCCGCGCGCGCCTCGGCATCCTGCGATTTCATCCGCACCTGGCAATAGACATCCATGCCGCGCCCGACCTTGGCCGGGTCGACCAATCGTACCGGCGGTCCGATCACGCCGCGCTCTTCGAGCGCGCGGATGCGCCGCCAGACGGTGGCTGGCGAGGTGTGCGTCGCCTCAGCCAGATCGGCGGTGCTGGCAGAGGCGTCGCGTTGCAGGATCGAAAGAAGCTTGGCCTCTGCCGCGTCGAGATGATCACTTTCTTTCGGCATTTCCCAATCCGTGAATGAAGTCGATCAAATCATGGGATAAATCCGCCAAGGTTGAAAGCCCTTTTCAGCCGGTTTCTGGCAAGATGCATCCAAAGGACATGTTCCCGAAAGGAGCCGCCCCGTGACCGATCAGACCCCGATCCTGCGCGATTACGCACTCGAAGACCGTTACACCAAGACCTCTGGCCGTGTATTCATGACCGGCACACAGGCCATCGTGCGCATCGCTTTGGATCAGGCGCGGCGCGACCGGGCACGGGGGCTGGATACGCGCGGTTTCGTTTCGGGCTATCGCGGCTCGCCCGTGGGCGGGATCGATCTGGAGATCGGCCAGAATGCCAAGCTGGTCGAGGAGGCCGGTGTCACCTTCCTGCCCGCGATCAACGAGGAGTTCGGCGCGACGCAGATGATCGGCACCCAACAGGTCGAGACCGATCCGCACAAGACTTGCGAGGCGGTCTTTGGCCTGTGGTATGGCAAGGGGCCGGGCGTGGACCGCGCGGGCGACGCGCTGAAACATGGCAACGCCTATGGCGCCTCCCCGCAGGGTGGCGTGCTCGTGGTGGCCGGGGATGACCACGGTTGCGTGTCCTCATCCATGTCGCACCAGTCCGACGTGGCCTTCATGAACTTTTTCATGCCGGTGCTGAACCCCGCCAACGTGGCCGAGTTCCTGCCCTTTGCCGAATGGGGCTACGCGCTGTCGCGGTTCTCCGGCATGTGGGTGGGGTTCAAGGCGATTTCAGAGACGGTGGAATCCGGCATGGCCTTTGACCTGCCGCCGGACCGGGATTTCGTGACGCCGGACTTCACCCCGCCCGAGGACGGGTTGCACTATCGCTGGCCCGACCTGCCCGGCCCCCAGATCGAGGCGCGGCTGGAATTCAAGAAGAACGCCGTCATGGCCTTTGCCCGTGCCAACCCGATCGACCGGGCGGAATGGGGGCATGTCGCGCGCTTCGGCATCGTCACCACGGGCAAATCGCATCTCGACGTGCTGGAGGCGCTGCGCCTTTTGGGCATCGATCAGGCGCGCGCCGCCGATCTGGGGATCGACCTCTATAAGGTCGGCATGGTCTGGCCGCTGGAACATGAGGGCGCACTGGATTTCGCCCATGAAAAGGACGAATTGCTGATCGTCGAGGAAAAGCGCGGTATCATCGAAAGCCAGCTCAAGGAATATTTCTACGACTTTCCGGGCCGCAAACCGCGCCGCATGGTCGGCAAGCGGGACGAGACCGGCGCGCGGCTGATCCCGTGGACGGCAGAGCTTGGCCCGGTGATGCTGGCCCGGCACATCGCCGACCGGCTGGCGCGCAACGGGATCGTCGATCTGACCGATCGCGCCGCGCATGTGGTGGACACGCCCCAGCCGATCACCGTGCCGGGCGCCACCCGCACGCCCTATTTCTGCTCGGGCTGCCCGCATAACAGCTCGACCAAGGTGCCCGAGGGCTCTCAGGCCTTTGCCGGGATCGGCTGTCATTTCATGGCGTCGTGGATGAACCGCAACACGACCTCGCTGATCCAGATGGGCGGCGAAGGCGTGAACTGGGTGGCGCGCTCGCGCTTCAACGGCAACCGGCATGTGTTCCAGAACCTTGGCGAGGGAACGTATTACCATTCCGGGTCGCTGGCCATTCGTCAGGCGATTGCCGCAGGCACCAACATCACCTTCAAGATCCTGTTCAACGACGCCGTCGCCATGACCGGCGGGCAGGATGTGGACGGGCCGATCAGCGTCGAGGCGATCGCCCGCTCGGTGCTGGCCGAGGGGGCCAAGCGCGTGGTCATGGTCTCCGACCAGCCGGACGCCCTGCCCCGCGTGCCCGGCGTGCAGGTCTATGACCGCAGCCAGATGGACCGCGTGCAGCGCGACTTGCGCGAGATCCCCGGCACCACGGTGCTGATCTATCAACAAACCTGTGCCACGGAAAAACGCCGCTTGCGCAAGCGCGGCAAGATGGACGACCCCAAACGCTTTGCCGTGATCAACCCGCTTGTCTGCGAGGGCTGCGGCGATTGCTCCGTGGAAAGCAACTGCCTCAGCGTCGAGCCGCTGGAGACGGAATTTGGCCGAAAGCGCCGCATCAACCTCAACACCTGCAACAAGGATTTCACCTGCCTGAACGGCTTCTGCCCCAGCTTTGTCACCGTCGAGGGCGCGACCCTGAAAAAGGCCGCCGCCACCGGCGATGCGGCTTTCCGACGGCTATCGAAGGGGCTGACCCCGCCCGATCTGCCATCGCTCGATACACCTTGGGATATCGTCGTGACGGGCGTCGGCGGTACGGGCGTGGTGACGGTCGGCCAGTTGATCGCCATGGCCGCCAACCTGGAAAACAAGGGCGCGAGCGTGCTGGATTTCATGGGCTTTGCCCAGAAATTCGGCCCCGTCATCAGCTATATCCGCTTGGCCCGCGACGGCGCGCAGGTCAATCAGGTGCGGGTGGAGCCCGCCAGCGCCGATGCGCTGATCGGCTGCGATATTGTGGTCTCCTCCTCGCCCAAGGCGTCGCAGACCTACCACGCAGGCACGCGCGGCGTGGTGAACACCTCCGTCATGCCCACCGGTGATCTGGTGCAGAACCGCGATGCCGACCTGAAGGCGGGAACCCGTTTGCAGGCCATCGCCGAGGCCACGGGCGATCTGCGCGCGCTCGATGCCAATGCCCTGTCCGAGGCGCTCTTGGGCGATACCGTCTTTGCCAATGTGCTGTTGCTGGGCGCGGCATGGCAGGCGGGACTGGTGCCCCTGTCCTACGAGGCGCTGATGCGCGCCATCGAGTTGAACGGCGTCAAGCCCGACCTGAACAGGCGCGCCTTCGATTGGGGGCGGCTGGTGGTGGCAGACCCCGCAGGCGTCGAGAGCGCCGCCGGGCTGAGCACCCCGCCTCTCCAGACGCTGGACGAGCAGATCGCGCGGCGCGCGGCCTTCCTGACCGATTATCAGGACAAGGCTTGGGCCGATGCCTATCGCGGCGCCATTGCCCGGCTGCGCGAGGCCGAGACGCGCACCCATGGCAGCGCCGGGCCGCTGACCGAGGCGGCGATGAAGGGGCTGTTCAAGCTGATGTCCTACAAGGACGAATACGAGGTCGCCCGGCTGCACACGCAAACCGGCTTCGTCGACGGGCTGAAGGACCGCTTTGACGGGGATTTCACACTCCGCCACCACCTCGCTCCGCCGATGCTGCCCGGTCGGGACGCGCGCGGTCGCCCGGTCAAGCGCAGCTTTGGCCCGTGGATCAGGCCCGCGATGTCTGTCCTTGCGCGCGCCAAGCGGTTGCGCGGCGGCTGGTTCGATCCGTTCGGCCACAGCCATGAACGCCGGGTCGAACGCGCCCTGATCGCCGAATACCGCAAGGCGCTGGACAGAATGTGCAACGACCTGTCGGACCGGGACGCGGCGCTGGGCCTTCTGACCTCGGTGATGGAGGTGCGCGGCTTTGGTCCGGTCAAGCTGCCGGTTGCCGAAGCCGTGTTGGATCGGCTGAAGGCGTACAACGCCACCTCGGGCTGACAAAACGATCACTTCCGCGTGCGGCCCTGTCCCGAGGTGCTTTCGCGGCGCAGTTTTGCGCTAGGGTTCCGGCAAAGGACACCTTCGACCAAGGGAGACAGCCACATGACCCAATCCCGGATCGACCGCCGGACCTTTGTCGCAACCGGGGCCGCGTCCCTGCTGACCTGCGCGACCGGCCTCGTCTCGCCGCTGCACGCGCAGGGCGTTGCCCCGACCCGATCGATGCGCGGCGGCGCGAACAACTATCGCCCCGGCGCGCCTGTCGTCGAGCGGATCGGCGGCGGCGGCTTTGTGATGTCGGGCACCGTGCGCCGCGCGGGCGATGGCGCGCCGCTCGAAGGGATCCGCATCCAGATCTGGGCGCACACTACCGAAGGTCGCGAACGCGACCCGCACAGCCATGGTGCGACGCTGACCAATGCCGATGGCGTGTTCCAGCTGGAGATGCCGCAGATCGTACCGGCCTTCGGCCAGCCGCACGGCCACCTCGCCTATGACAGCGGCGCGTTCAAGACGGTGTTCCTGCGCCCCGTCATGCCAAGCGCCCGCGACACCAGCCTGCAGGCGCATTTCGTGCTGGAACCCGCCTGACCTTGGGCCGTCTGCGCGCGCCCCTTGCGTGGCTGGCGCTGGTGGCGACGATTGCCGTGCCGCTGGGCGTCGCCGCAGGCAGCGACTACCTCGCCTATCGCGGCCCCGTCTACATCGTCGCAGGCTTTGCCGGGATCTTGGCGCTGGCTTGTCTGCTGGTGCAGCCCCTGCTCGTGGCGGGGGTCATGCCGGGCGTGCCAAGGCGCATCGGGCGGCGCTGGCACCGCTGGAGCGGCGCGCTGTTGATGGCGGCCGTTGCGGTGCATGTGGGCGGTCTGTGGATCACAAGTCCGCCGGACATGATCGACGCCCTGACCTTCGGCGCGCCGACGGCCTTTTCGGCCTTTGGCGTCGTGGCGATGTGGGCGCTGGTGATGGCGGCCCTGCTCGCCGTGGCGCGCAGGTCGCCGGGCCTGCGCCCGCAGGTCTGGCGGCTGGCGCATGGCGCTGCCGTGGCAGTGGCGGTGGCTGCAAGCGTGCCGCATGCCCTCTTGATCGAGGGCACGATGGGCACCCTGTCCAAGGCGGCCCTGTGTGTTGCGGTCGTCGCCGCGCTGGTCTGGGTACTGGCCCGGCTGAAACCATGGACAGGAGTGATACGCAGCCGTTCCGGCCCGACAGGCCGGTGATCGCGCCGTGTGCCCTCAGGCCTGCGCCTGCCAGCGGCCCCGTTCCGCGCGCACGATGCCATGCCGGTCCACCTGCAACTGCGCGGTGTGTCCGGCCTTGGTATCGATACAGTCATAGGCATCGGGCGCGGTGTGCCGAAAGGTGACGTACCGCGGGACGAGCCGCTGGTTCGCAACATCCAGCCGTGCCACCGTCAACTCGGCGTCCTGACCGACCGCCAGCCCAAGGCGGCGGATCGGCAAGGTAAACCACGCGGGCGTGAAGCCGAGGTCGATGTCATGCGCCCCGGTCACCTCGGGCATTGCGGTTCCGTTCAGGGTCCAGCTGTCATCGGGCGCGCGCCGCACGAACAGGCGCGAGCGTGCGCCGATGCGGACGCGCCGCGTGGTGCCGTCGCCGCGCGCGCGCAAGCGGTAGCGCAGGACATCCCAGCCAGCATCGGTCGAGGACCCGTCGATCAGATAGCCGCCCTCGGCATCGGCAAAGCGGCAGGCATCGTTGCCCTGCCCATCCTGTTTCACCCACAAGACGGCATGTGTTCCCGCGATCATGGCATTCCCCTTTTGCACCAGACTAGCATGGCGCAAACGCCGCGCACCGGAAAATGTTGCGCGGGCGGTCCGGCGGGGACCACCCTTGGCCGCCCGAACAAAAAACGCGGCCCCCTTTCGGAGGCCGCGCCTGCGCCGGACAGAACCGGGCTGTTTACATCTTGCCGATCGTCCAGAAGAACGTCTCGCCCGAGCTGTCATCGACACCGTCATTGTCGGTCGAGACCCAGCCGTTGCCGTCCGCGTCGATGGCAAAGCCTTCGACCTTGTCGACGATATAGCCGTTCCATGCTGCCAGATCGGGGATCAGGTCGCGCACGACTTCCTTTTCGACCATGGGCAGCTCGCCACCCAGCGGCGCGGGCGTCAGGCCGTCCAGCGACACGCGGGTCAGTTGCTTGACCTTGGCATTGGCGCCGATCTGATTGTCGCGCTCGACGATATACAGGTAGCCCTCATGCGCCGTGATCTCCGACAGGCCGACCCACCCGGTTTCCGGGTCTTCGGTCGGGTAGGTCACCGCGCCCCAGTCACCGGTTTCGGTGTTGTAGGCCACCAGCTTCACGTCATTGCCCGCATCGTCGCCCCAGTTGCGCTGGATGGCGATCCACAGCGTGTCACCGACGCGGGTCACGCCCTCGGCGCCGAACCGCTTTTCGACGGCCAGCAATTCGGCCGGAAAGGCGACCTCTTGCTTGATCTCGCCCTTGGCATTCACATGGTACAGGCCATGCGGCACCATGCGGTCGGTGCGGCCTTCGGAGGCGATCCAGAAACCGCCCTCGCCATCGGTGGTGATGCCTTCCATGTCCAGCTTTTGCGCCGGATGACCGCCACGGGTGACGTCGATGGCGCGGGTGATGCGCGCAGGCGTCTGGCTGGGATCGATGACGAAGATGCGCGGCTGATAGCCGTAGAAGCTGTCATTGACCGCGTAGATCAGGCCCTGATCGGCAACCATGCCGGAAATCGCACCCCAACCGATCAGCTCATCCGCGCCTTCGGAGGTCAGCGTCGGATAGGCGGCGGGCGCCTGCTGGTATTCGAAGATCATGACATGCGAGCGCACGCCGCCATCCTCGATCAGGTCGGCCTCGTTCGCGACGGCCAGCAGGTTGCGCTCCGGGATGGCGATGGCGCCTTCGGGCGCGATGCCCGAGGGCAGCAACTGGGTGAAGACCGGGTTGGCCGGGTCGGTCACGTCATAGACCGAAATCGTCGAGGACCGCTCGCCCAGAACGAAGGCATAGGTGGTGTCACCGAAGGTGGCGACCTCCATGCCCTCGGGTTCCACACCCTTGGCATCCGACCGCTTGTCCGGGTAGTGGCCCGCCTGAATCACCGGCGTTTCAAACGCGTTGGTCGATTCCCAGACCAGCGTGCCATCCTTGTGGAACACGGTCGCCCCGCGCGAGCCACCGTCCATGTCGCCCTCGTTGGCGATCATGAAGTGATTGTCGTCGATCCATTGCAGGCCATCGGGCTCACGCAGGCGGCCCGGCTGGCTTTCGGTGAAAAGCAGCGCAGCGCGCTCGTCGGTGGCGTCGATGCCGTCGAGATCGACAGCCCCGGCCGAGAACTGGTTCATCACCGTGCCGTCGGCACCGATGATGACGATGGCGTTGTTTTCCTGAAGCGTCACGGCGATCTCGCCCAGCCCGTTGATGTCGACGAATTCAGGCTCGGGGTCTTCGGGGGCGATCTCGGTCAGGCCGGTCACGTCGATCGTCTTGAGCGTGTCGCAGGCCAGCGCCTCGTCCTGGACACCGACGGTGACCATGAAGCCCGCGGGCATTTGGCCGACGCGGCCATCGCCCAGATCTTCGTCGCGCTCGTTTTCGATGGCGACGGCGATCAGGTCACCGGCATCAGTATGATCGGTCGAATCCGGCTGACCGCCGAGGTCGCATTCGCCGGTGATTTCGAGGCTGCCCATATCCACGGCCAACAGCTTGCCCGACGGCTCGACATAGGAGGCCGAGGTGTTCACGGCGACGAAGGCCGTGTTGCCGATCACCGTGACCGAGGTCGGCTCGCCGCCCACATCCACGTTGCCCTTGGGCTGCGGGTTGGCCGGGTCGGTGATGTCGATCAGGCCGATGACGCCAAGCGGGCTGTCGGTATAGACCAGCGTCATGCCATCGGCAGACGCACCGATGATCTCGGCCGAGCTTTCCTCGGCTGCGCGCGCGCCATTGTTCAGCGGCGTCGCAAAGCTGGAAACGCGGTTGAAGTTCATCTCCTGCGCCTGTGCCGCGGCAGCGGTCAGGGCAAGCATGGAGACCATCGGAAGGGAGATCTTTGCCATTGGGTCAGCTTTCTGGGTTTCGAACGTGTCGCGCCGGTCTTGCCCGGGCCTGTAACGGCGACGTGACATATCGGTGAAACTTTGCTGACACCGCGTCACCCAGTATGCGAACCCGCGCCGGGGATTCTCGGAAAAATTGTCGAAAACACGTTGTTTCCAAATAGGTTAGAGGATTGTTGCGGCGACAGTCGAGACGGCATGTTACAGCGGTCGCGACAGGTTTCGACCCTCCGGCTGACGCGCGGGCCACGCCATGTGGCCCTGCGCCTTCCCCGCGGCCAGATGCCGGCCTGTCGCGCAGCCGGTTCGATCCGGCGCGCAAAGGTGTTTGCGACGGGGGCTTGTCTTGCCAATTCAATCGACGATCGGGCTGACGGATCCGGCGGTATCGCTGGGTTTGACCGCAGCGACGGACTATACCACCAACCTGCCCTTCATCGACCTGATGAAGACCGCGCGCGATCCGTTCTTCGGGTACGAGAACGCGCAGTATTTCGGCGACTATCTCGACGCGGACGGCTGGGCGCATACCGTGCCCGATACCGGGCCGATCACCTATCACTTCGACTGGGGCAGCTTTGCCGAAACCGACCCCTCCGGCGCGCTGCTTTACCCGCAACTGGTGGCGAACCAGTCCGGCACCTATGTGCTGGAATTCCACGGGCAGGGCGCCATCGAGATCCGCACCCCGACCGAGACCTTTCGCGATGACGATGGCGACGGTCGGATCGAATTCACGATCCAACCCGAAGAGATCGACGAATCCGGCACATCCACGACCTATTTCGGCTTTGACATCGTCATCGGCGCCACTGGCGCACCGGGCAATTACGACCCCGCCAACCCCACCCATCTGCGCGATATCAGCCTTGTGCGCGCCGAACATGAGGATCTGTTTCACGCGGGCGCCGTGTTCAACCCGGAATGGCTGGAGGTGGTCGACGACGTCCGGCAGGTGCGGTTCATGGACTGGGCGCAGACCAACGACTCGACGGTCGAGACCGCCGCCGACCTGCCCCGCCTGAGCGATGCCAGTTGGGCAGGCGGCGTGCCCATCGAGGTACAGGTGCACCTGGCCAACCAGATCGGCGCCGATCCGTGGTTCACCATTCCGCATGGTCTGGACGCGGCAGGTACACGCGCGCTGGTCACCTATGTGCGGGACACGCTCGACCCGGCGCTGGTCCCGACGTTCGAGTATTCCAACGAGGTCTGGAACCCGATCTTTGCCCAGAACGCCTTTGTTCAGGACCGCGCGGTCGAGTGGTTCGGCGACGATGCCTATCTGGCCGACCCCGCGACCGGGCAATACGTGCTGGACGGGAGTGGCGCGCCGCTCGTGTCCTATTACGCTACGATCAACGCCCAGATGATCCTTGCCACGCAAACCGCGCAGATCGTGTCGGAGGTCTATGCCGACACGCCGGAACTGGATTACATCAACACCATCGGCCTGAATACCGGGCTTGGTGGCAGCGCCGACGTGATGGCGCAGTACCTGTTCGCCCCGCTCTGGCAAAGCGCGCAGATGTCGGACCTGCCCGCCTATGTGCCACCGCACACGGTGTTCGACACGGTGGCCGCGACCTCGTATTTCGGCGGTGGCCTGCTGGATCAGGACCTCGAAGCGTTCCGCGCCGCCATCGACGACCCCGACACCGACATCCAGACATGGCTGGCCGATTACGTCATGGGGCGCAACGCCGATTTCGCCGATCCCGAAACCGGCGAAATCGCGATCACCGGATCGGTCCCGCATCTCGTCGGCACTCTGCAGGCCATCGCCGACAGCATCGCCGCCGAGGGGCTGGACCTTGGCCTGACCCTGTACGAGGGCGGCCAGCACCTGATCCATGAAACCCCCGGCCTGTGGGAAACCGGCGTGGACGCCGCCGGAAACACGGTCATCGCCCCGATCCCCCAATACGACGCCCTTCAGGCGGCGCTGCTGGACTTCGTCCGGGGCGCGCGCATCGTCGAGGCCTTTGATGCCTTGGCCGAAAGCTGGTTCCAGATCGGCAGCGGCGCCTTCGTGCAATACGGCGATGTCAAGCTGCCGGGTGAAAGCGGGGCTTATGACCTGCTCGCCCATCACGACGACGCGACCCCCCGGTCCGAGGCGATCCTCGACCTCAACGCAACGCAGCCGGTGCTGTGGGAGGACCGCGCGGGAGCGCATTTCCAGCACGGCCTGCAACCGGATCTGGACGGGGCCGAGGTCTATCCCGGACTGACCGACCTGTCGGGCAGCGACCTGATCGAGGGCACCTGGGCCGAAGACCTCCTGTATGGCGGGGCTGGTGACGATACCCTGATCGGGCATGACGGCACCGACACCCTCGCAGGTGGCGCGGGCGACGACCAGCTACAAGGCGGAACCGGCGACGACCTGCTGCATGGCGGGGCGGGCAATGACCTGCTGCGGGGTGGCAGCGGGCGCGATGCCTTCCGTTTCGACGGTGGCTTCGGGCAGGACACGGTCGCTGATTTCGACATGACTGCGGATAGCCTGTTTCTCGATGGCACCGCGCTGGACCTGTCCGCCCTGCCCGAGGGGCTGACCCTCGCGCAAACCGATGCCGGGACCTTGCTGTCTGGCGCGGGCGGCACGATCCTGCTGCAACCGGCCGACCTGCCCGCGCCGGACCTGACCTACGGCCTTACGGGGCCGGATGCGCAACTGTTCGAGGTCGATCCCCACACCGGTGCGATCCGCTTTCAGGACTGGTTCACGCCCGACGCCTCCGACCCGTGGGACAGCGACGAGGACAACCAGTACGAGGTCATCGTGCTGGGTTTCGACGCCGATGGCAGGCAGGTCGATGAAAGCGCGCGGACCATGACGGTCTCGACCGATGGCATCCGCTGGCAGGACGCGCCGGATGCACAGCCGCCGACCGAGGTGACCTATGCGCTGACCGGGCCGGACGCGCAGTTGTTCACCGTGGACCCGGCCACCGGAGAGATCGCCCTGCAAGACTGGTTCAGCCCCTCGCTGGACGATCCGTGGGATGCGGATGGCGATCATACCTACGAGCTTGCACGCGTTGCGACCGCAGCGGATGGCAGCGCCACCGACGTACCGCTGCGCATGGTCGTGACCGAGGCCGGGCTGGACTGGCGCGACGCCGCGCCCGAGCCAACGCCCGAGGCCAGCTATGCGCTCTCGGGTCCGGATGCCCACCTGTTCACGGTCGATCTGCGCGGCGGCGAGATCGGCCTTCAGGATTGGTTCATCCCCTCGCCCACCGACGCATGGGACAGCGACGAGGACCACGTCTATCAGGTCACCCGCCTGCACCTTTCGGGGGACGGCACCGAAACCGGTCGCGATGACCTCGAAATGGCGGTGACGGCAGAGGGCACCCTGTGGCGCGACGCGGGCGCCGCGCCCATGACCGCCAGTTCAGACGATCTGCTGGACAGCATGACCGCGATCGAGGACCCGCCCGAGGAGGAGGAGGCCGAGATCACCGAACCGCTTTTGTTCTGACAGGTGCGACCAGCGTCACACCCGGTCGACCGGGACGGATGCCGCTCAGGCACCGCCGCCCATGACATCCGGCAGGGCCCGGCGAAGGTGGGCTGCAAGCGCATCGACTTGCGGCGGGTTGCCCCGCCTTGCATGCATCAAAAGGCTGATCTCGGCCAGTCCAGCGGTCCAGTCGGGCAGAAGTCGGCTCAGCCGCCCCGATGCGACATCCTCGGCGCAGACATAGGCGGGCAAAGCCACCACACCCAGCCCGTCGGCGGCGGCCTGCTTCAGCGTGACCATGTCATCGCTGCGCAAACGCACCGCGAACGGAATTTCGGCGCTGCGCCCATCGGGTCCCTGAAGCGACCACGACTCGCCACCCGGGCGCCAGCCAAGGACAAGGCCCGGCACCCCTTCGAGGTCCGCCGGAGCGGCCTGCGCCCCGAATTCCCGCACGAGGCCGGGCGAACCGAACAGGTGCCACGCGACCTCGCCGATGCGCCGCTGGATCAGGCCGGAATCCGGCAGCAGCCTCGCATGCCCCCGGATGGCCAGATCGATGCCATCGCCGATCATGTCGGCATAATCGTTCGACGCCTGCACCCGCAGGACGACGCGCGGATGGTCGGCCAGAAAGCCGGGCAGAACCCGGGCGAGCGCGAACTGCGCCACCCCGACCGAACAGGACAAGGTCACGCTTCCCTCCAACACGCCGCTGTCGCGCCGCACCGCCGCCTCGGCGGCCCGCATGCTGTCCAGCGCCGCCCGGGCGTGCCGATAATAGGCCGCCCCTGCCTCGGTCAGGGCAAGCCTACGTGAATCGCGGTTCAAAAGCCGCGTGCCAAGCGCCTCTTCGAGCGCCTTCACCTGACGGCTGATCCGCGATTTGGGGATGCCCAAAGCCCGGGCCGCCGCCGAAAATCCCTGCTGCTCGACAACATGCACAAGGTAGCTCGCTTGGTTGAGGTCCATGTTCTTGCCCCTCCCGCAAGGCGTGTCGTTCCAATTATGGAACGTTGGGTTCCGAAAGGCACGGATTTTCGGCTGATCGTTGCACACGTAAGTTCGGAGGCAGCACAGGAGGCCCATATGACCATTCAACGCAGCAACATGACCCAAGCGGACGGAACGGCGATCACCGCCATCCAGCATGCCGAAAGGCTGACCCGTGGCACCGGCTTCGAGGCGCAAAGCTTCGTCCATCGCCAATTGGACGGGCTGATGGACCCGCTGATCATGGTCGATCACTTCACCATGACCGAACCGACCTTCGCACCGCATGCCCATGCCGGGTTGTCGGCGGTGAGCGTGCTGTTCGAGGACAGCACCGGAACCTTCCGCAACCGGGATTCGCTGGGCAATGACATCGAACTTGCCCCCGGCGACCTCTACTGGCTCAAGGCCGCGCGCGGTGCCGTGCATGACGAAGCCCCAACCCCGGGGTCGCGCACCCACGCGCTGCAGATCTTCGTCAACCTGCCCGCCGAGCAAAAGCTGGACGCGCCCGCATCGCGCCACGTCCCCGCCGCCGAGATGCCGCTGATCGAAGGCCCCGACCACCGGGTGCGGGTGATGACCGGCCACAGCAACGGCGTCATCGGTGCCGCCCCGCCTGCCCTGCCGCTGACCATCCTCGACATCGCCCTGCATCCGGGCGGAAGCTTCGCCCATCGGGCCGATCCGGAGGACGCCACATGGCTACACCTGATCCGGGGCGAGGTCGAGGTCGAGCTCGACGGAACCCGCCACCGGCTGGGCCATGACATGGCGCTGGCGACGCATGGGGCGACGGATATCCGCCTGCACAGCGGCCATGGCGGTCAGGCTGTCCTGCTGGGCGGGCAGCCTCTGCGTGAACCCTTCGTGCAGAAAGGTCCCTATGCCATGCGCGATGCGGACCAGCTGGCTTGGGTGATCGCCGCCCATGCCGCGGGCGAACTCGGCACGCTCGACTGAACCGCCGCGCAGCTGCCCCCCACGCAACCCCTTCCCCTGACCCGGAGACCCACCATGAAAATCCTCGCCTTCGCCGCAAGCAATTCCGCGACCTCGATCAACAAGGCGCTGGCGGAATTTGCCGCCACGCTGGTCCCGCGCGCCGAGATCGAGATCCTCGACCTGCGCGATTTCGACCTGCCGCTCTACAGCGTGGATCTTGAGACAGAGATCGGCATCCCGCCCGCCGCCAAAAGGTTCCTTGACCGGATCGGCACCGCCGACGCGATCATCGTGTCCTTCGCAGAGCATAACGGATCCTATACCGCCGCCTACAAGAACCTCTTCGACTGGGCGAGCCGCCTCGACCAGAGGGTGTTTCAGGGCAAGCCCGCCTTGTATCTTTCGACCTCCCCCGGCCCCGGTGGCGCGGCCAGCGTTCTGGCGCAGGCCAAGGGATCGGCCCGGTTCTTTGGCGCAGACGTGAAGGCAGCGGTGTCCATCGGCAGCTTTCATCAGGTCTTTGATCTGACATCCGGGCGCGTCACCGATCCCGCCATCTTGGCCAAGTTGACGGAGGCGGCCGAAGCCCTGACCCTACAGGCCGTCGCCTAAGTTGCGCCATTGCGGACGGATCACCCAAGGGGTGGTCCGACCGGTTCAGCGCACAAGAGCCGGGACGATCAGGTCGGCGATGCGCGCCGAGCCACGCGGTGACGGGTGGATGCGGTCTGCGGCAAACAGCGACGCATCGTCGGGCGTGAACACGTCGTCCATGTCGACCAGCGTGACGCCGTCATCCGCGTCCGCCATCCGGCCCAGCCGCTGTTCGAGGATCTGGTAGGGTCGTTCGCATGGCCCACCCGCATAGCGCGGCGAGGTGTAGTAATCGGCCCAGACCACCCGCGCGCCCCGGCTGCGCAGATCGGCCACCAGCGCGGGGATCGCGCCTTGCCGGCCATCCTCCGAGATCAGCCGGTCCACCACCGGCCCGCAATCGGAGCAATCGCAAGCGTCGCTCAGGTCATTGGCCCCACCGTTCAGCACGATCCAAGGCGCCTGCACCCCGCGCAGCTGTGCCGGGATATTCAGCGGTCCGCGCCCGCCAGTCAGTTGCGCAAGCGGCAGCGACACGTCGCCCACCGGCTCGCCCAGACGATCCGCCAGCACATCCGCGACCGAGGCCCCAGCGATCCGGTTCCATGCCATGACCGAGTCCCCGGCGACGACGATCCGCGCATCGTCGGGCACGCCGCGCCCGCAGGCCGCAAGGATCAGGTAGATGAGGATGAGACAGCGTTTCATGCTCAGGAACTAAGCCGGGCGCGACCGGTATCAACAGATAGGTGCGCGGCGCGGCAGGCCGGGCATCGGAACATGGAAACGGTGATGCGTCTTCCAGACGTTGCGAACCGCCCGGGCCGGATTGGGACCCGCGACGAAGATGCATCGGCTAAGTGATTGATCTTGGTGGGTGATGAGGGACTCGAACCCCCGACATCTTCGGTGTAAACGAAGCGCTCTACCAACTGAGCTAATCACCCGTGGCGGTCCATTTAGCCGAGCCGCGCGCCGCTGGCAAGTCGCTTTGGACCGGATTTCATCCGATCCGGATCACCCAAACGGGCCCCGCCAAAAGCAAACAAGGCGCGCCATGGTGGGCGCGCCTTGCGGGAATTCTGGTGGGTGATAAGGGATTTGAACCCCTGACATCTTCGATGTGAACGAAGCGCTCTACCACTGAGCTAATCACCCGGTGGAGCGGCTTCTAGACTCACTCTGCGGCGTGTGCAAGAGGGTCGTCGCCAGAATTTTCATCTTCCTGCGGCTGACGCACGCGGGCGTTGATGATCTGGCCGTGATCGCCCTTTTTCATGCGCGTCACCTTGAGCTTGCCGAAGGGGCGCAGGTTCAGTTCGCGCCCCTCGGACAGCGCCTCGCCCAAGATGGCCAGCGCGGCCTCGATGGCGGGCTTGGCGTCGCGTTTCTTGACGCCGCTGCGCTCGACCGCCAGATCGACCAGCTCGCGCTTCTTCAATTCCGGCTGGTCTTCGATTTCGAGAAACTCGACCGGAGCCGGTGCCTCGGGGGTCTCGGGTTCTGCGGTCTCCGTCACCGGTTCTGCAAGCGCCGCCTCGGCCAGTGCCTCGGCCAAGACCAGATCGGCTTCGCTCGGCGTGCTGCTCTTGCGCGCAGGTTTGCGGGGGGATGTGGTACGGGTCGACGTGCCGGTCCGGCGCGTCGTCTTGGGTGCGGTAGCCATGGCTTGCCTCTGCTTTTGCCTCGATGTGCCGTCTGTTGAACGCGGCGTGGTGTTTTCACCTGACCTCTTGCGTAAACCAAAACGCGACAGATTTCCAGCCACTTGCTTGACTCCCCCGGATTTCCGGCAAAAATTGTGCTGCATCAAACAAAACTGGGGACATAAATGAAAAAGATTGCTGCTGCCGCATGCATTTCCGTTCTGAGCAGCCCGGCGCTTGCCGGCGGCTATCCGGACCTGAACGTGGAGCCGCCCGTCATCGTGCAAGACGCCGCCGCAAGCTCGGCCCCGTCGGCGATGACCGTGCTGCTGCTGACCACGCTGGTCGTTTTCGGGGCTGCCGCCTCGCAATAAGCCAACGCCGTCGCGGGCCATGGGACCGGCGCCAAGCGTCGGCTGAACAAAGTCCAGCGAGGCACGTTTGCCCGGAATGAAAAAGCGCCGCGCTCCCTTGGGAACGCGGCGCCTGTTTTTTGGGCAAAGGGCCTTTTGTCGGCAAGGCCTTAATGCGCGGTGGCGCTGGCCTCTGCCCCGTCCCGTTTGGCTGCTGCCGCGGCGGCGGCGGCTTCCTCTGCCTCTTCGTCCCATTCGATGGGCTCGGGCTTGCCGACAAGGGCCAGTTCCAGCACCTCCGAGACGTGCTTGACGGGGATGATCTTCAGCCCCTCCTTCACGTTGTCGGGCAGTTCGGCCAGATCCTTTTCGTTCTCTTCAGGGATGAGAACGGTGGTGATCCCGCCGCGCAGCGCCGCCAGCAGCTTTTCCTTGAGCCCGCCGATGGCAGACGCGTTGCCCCGCAGGGTGACCTCGCCGGTCATGGCGATGTCCTTGCGCACCGGCAGCCCGGTCAGGACCGACACGATGGCCGTGACCATGGCCAGACCCGCCGAAGGGCCATCCTTGGGCGTCGCGCCATCGGGCACGTGCACGTGGATGTCCATCCGGTCAAAGCGTGGCGGCTTGACCCCGATCTGCGGCGCGATGGAGCGCACATAGGACGAGGCCGCGTCGATCGACTCCTTCATGACGTCGCCGAGCTTGCCGGTGGTCTTCATCCGACCCTTGCCCGGCAGGCGCAGCGCCTCGATATGCAGCAGATCGCCGCCGACCGAGGTATAGGCCAGCCCGGTCACGACACCGACCTGGTTCTCGTCCTCGGCCAGACCGTAGCGGTGCTTTTTCACGCCAAGGAAGTCGTCGAGGTTCTCGGGCGTCACTTCGACCTGCTTGTCCTCACCCTTGACGATCTTGGTCACGGCTTTCCGCGCCAGCTTGGCGATGTCGCGTTCGAGGTTCCGAACGCCCGCCTCGCGGGTGTAGTAGCGGATCACATCGGTCAGGGCCTCGTCGGTGACCTTGAACTCGCCCTTCTTCAGGCCGTGGTTCTTGACCTGCTTGCCGACGAGGTGCCGCTTGGCGATCTCCAGCTTCTCATCCTCGGTGTAGCCCGACAGCGGAATGATCTCCATCCGGTCGAGCAACGGCCCGGGCATGTTGTAGCTGTTCGAGGTCGTCACGAACATCACGTTGCTGAGGTCGTATTCCACCTCAAGATAGTGGTCCACGAAGGTCGAGTTCTGTTCCGGATCCAGAACCTCCAGCATGGCCGAAGCCGGGTCGCCACGAAAGTCCTGCCCCATCTTGTCGATCTCGTCGAGCAGGATGAGCGGGTTCGTGGTCTTCGCCTTTTTCAGCGACTGGATGATCTTGCCCGGCATCGAACCGATATAGGTCCGGCGGTGGCCGCGAATTTCGGACTCGTCACGCACGCCGCCAAGGCTGATGCGGATGAATTCGCGCCCCGTGGCCTTGGCCATCGACTTGCCCAGCGAGGTCTTGCCCACGCCCGGAGGGCCAACGAGGCACAGGATCGGCCCCTTCAGCTTGGCCGAGCGCGCCTGCACGGCAAGGTATTCGACGATGCGTTCCTTGACCTTGTCGAGGCTGTAGTGATCGTGATCGAGGATCTCCTGCGCCTTATTCAGGTCCTTCTTGACGCGGGACTTGGTGCCCCACGGGATCGACAGCATCCAGTCGAGATAGTTGCGCACCACGGTGGCCTCGGCCGACATGGGTGACATGTTCTTGAGCTTCTTCAGCTCGGCCTCGGCCTTTTCCTTGGCCTCTTTCGACAGCTTGGTCTCGGCGATCTTTTCCTCAAGCTCGGCGATTTCGCCCTCGCCATCCTCGCCATCGCCAAGTTCCTTCTGAATGGCCTTCATCTGCTCATTCAGGTAATACTCGCGCTGCGTCTTCTCCATCTGGGTCTTGACGCGGGTCTTGATCTTTTTCTCGACCTGAAGAACCGACATCTCGCCCTGCATCAGGCCATAGACCTTCTCCAGCCGCTCGCTGATGCTGAGCGTCTCAAGCAGGTCCTGCTTTTGCGGCACTTCGATGCCCAGATGCCCGGCCACGAGGTCGGCCAGTTGCGCGGGCTCGGTCGCCTCGCCCACGGCAGACAGCGCCTCTTCGGGGATGTTCTTCTTGACCTTGGCGTAGCGTTCGAATTCCTCGGCCACGGTGTGGACAAGCGCCTCGATCGCGGCTTGATCGCCGGGCATCTCGGTCAGATACTCGGCCTTCGCCTCGAAGAAGCGGTCATTGGGCAGGTATTCGCTGATGCGCACACGGCTTTGCCCCTCGACCAGCACCTTGACGGTGCCATCGGGCAGCTTCAGCAGTTGCAGCACGTTGGCCAGCACACCGGCCTTGTAGATGCCGCCGGTGTCCGGATCGTCCACGGACGGGTCGATCTGGCTGGCCAGCAGGATCTGTTTGTCGTCGTTCATCACCTCCTCGAGGGCGCGCACGGATTTCTCGCGGCCCACGAAAAGGGGCACGATCATGTGCGGGAACACCACGATGTCGCGCAGGGGCAGCACCGGGTAAGAGGGGTTGAGAGGCTGTTTCATGCTCGCGTTTCCTTGGTCTTGGCAAGACGGTCACGCCCCGCTTTGCGGCAGCGACACACCGTCTCCGGTCATGAAGGCTTGAGATGGGGTCTTTGCCGCGCATTTCAAGCGCAGAACCCATGGCCTGATCGACAGAATGGCGAGGTTCCCGGGGCTTCGCAAGTGCGCTTTTCGTCCCTTTTGAGACAGGGTGAACGCCACGAAAACCTATTGCCGCGGCAGCGCATTGATACACAATTGATTGTATCAATATGGCTGCGAAAGGCATAAATTCTCCTGTATTTCTGGAATTATCCGAAATCACTGTATATCAATTGTCACAAAGACTACACAGAACGGGCTTACACGCCCCGCATGACGCCCGCCAGAAACGGAGCCCAGGATGCACACAGCCCGCCAAAGCGCCAGCCGCCCGATCCGCGCAACCCGCGCTTTCGTGACCCTCGTCACGAACTCGGATTTCGCCCGCGGGGCGCGGGTGCTGATGAAATCGCTGATCCGCACCGGCACGCGCGCCGATCTGGTGGTCATGCATACCGACGCCGTCACCGAGGCCGACCTCGCGCCCCTGCGCGCGCTTGGCGTGCGGCTGGTCCGGGCCGAACACCTGCCGCTGTCCGCCGCCTTCAATGCCGCCCATGCCCGCGACCGGCTGCATGGCGCGGCGCCGTTTACCAAGGGCACCAAACCCGCCTTTCACACGCCGCTCGACAACTTCATCAAGCTGCGCCTGTGGCAGCTGGATTACGACACCTGCGTGTTTCTCGACAGCGATACGCTGGTCGTGCAGAACATCGACCGGCTGTTCGACTACCCTCAGTTCAGCGCCGCGCCCAACGTGTATGAAAGCCTTGCCGATTTTCATCGCATGAATTCCGGTGTCTTCGTCGCGAGCCCCTGCGAACGCACCTTTCGCGACATGCTCGACCGGCTCGAAGGCCGGTTCTGGAAGCGCACCGACCAGACCTTTCTGCAAGAGATGTTCCCCGACTGGCACGGCCTGCCGATCTTCTACAACATGCTGCAATACAGCTGGATCAACCTGCCCGATCTCTGGGATTGGGATCACGTGAAGATCGTCCACTACCAATATGAAAAGCCATGGGAAAAAGGACATGCGCGTGCTCAGCAACTGCGCCCGTTGATCGACCTTTGGCACGCCTATGAACAAGATCGTGCGCCCAATCTGCCGCGCGCCGCATGAGGATCGCCTTGACCGGCGCGGCCGGCCTTGTCGGGCGGTTTCTGGTGGGCGGCCTTGATGGCCACGTCGTCACGCTTGGCCGACGCGGAGATATCGCATGGGACCTGACCGGCCCGGCCCCGGACCTGCGCGGCTTCGATGCGCTGGTGCATGCGGCCTTTGCCCATGTGCCCGGTCGCTATCGCGGCGGCGAAGGCGATGACCCAGACGGCTTCCTGCGCGCCAATCTCGACGGGACCCGCCGCCTGTTCGACGCCGCCGCGCGGGACGGCGTGACCAAAGTCCTCTTCCTGTCCTCTCGCGCCGTGTTCGACGGCTGGCCCGACGACCTCCCCTTGACCGAAGACCGCGCCCCTCGGGCCGCCTCGCTTTACGGACAGGTCAAGGCGCAGGCCGAGGCGCATTTGCTGGCGCTACCGGTCCAAGGCATCGCCCTGCGCGCCACCGGCATCTACGGGCCGGGGGCGGATCACAAATGGGCCAGCCTGATCCGCGATTTCCTGAGTGGCAGGGACGTCCCGCCAAGGCGCGGCACCGAAGTCCATGGGCAAGACGTGGCAACGGCCTGCAACCTGCTGTTGGACAGAGATTTTTCCGGCGCGGCGCACGCCTCTGACTTGCTGCTGGACCGCCGCGACCTGCTCGCCGAGATCAAGACCCTCACCGCGTCGACATCAGCCTTGCCGGAGCGATCAAACAAGGCGGTCAACCCGTTGATATGCCAAACGCTTCCCGAACTGGGCTGGCGCCCCGGCGGCTTCGCGAGGCTGCGCGCCGACGCACCGGCACTGCTTCAGGCGGCCTTGGACTGACTTTCGGCGATTGCGTCCAGCATGGCCCGGATCAAGGCTTGCTGTTCGTCCGAGAACCCCTCGGCGACATGACCTTCGCCTTGGATATCGCCAAGATCGAACAGCTGCGCATCCTGCGGAAAGAACGCCCTGCGCACCGCCTCGTTGCTGTCCTCGTAATAGCGGACAATCTCGCGCGCATAATCGTTGGGCATCAGCCGCGCGCGCGACCCGGAGACGTCGCAACGCGACTGGATCGCCTGACGCATCTTGCCCACGTCAAAGGCGCCGGTCTTCTTCATCAGCTTGAGCACGGTCAGCAACTCGACCCCGGGCGAGACGTTGGACTGCGCCGCCCCCTCTTGATCCGGCAGATCAAGAACGCCAAGCAAGCTCATGAAATCGCTCACAACATCGCCATCCTTCAGGCGATTTTTCTCAAACCGGCGCACGTGAAAGGTCGCGTCCGGAAAGGCCGACTGCCAAGCGGTCAGGATGCGGTTGTAGTCGCCATAGGCATCGCGCGTCTTCTCGAAGAAACTGACGAAAGACCCGCCATACCGGCCGGTCTTCACGCGCTGGCGGTAATGGCTTTCATGCCATTTGTCTTGCCGCCGCAGGTAGATCACGATGTTCAGGGGCATGCGTGTCAGGCTGGGCACCACCTCCTTCAAGAGGTCCAGATCGACACCGTTGGACACGAACATCTCGGAGGACAGCACCACGTGCCGCGCGGTCGCGGCGGCAATGCCCGCCTCGGCCCAAGCCCCCAATTGACGCACCGCGTCTGGCTTGCGCTGCCGCATCGCCTTGGGGAGGCGGTTCAGGGAGGATCGCTTGCCCAGCCCGATGAAGGACACGCCCTGCTCCGCCAAAAAGCTCGCATGGTTGCGCCCGAAATGCTGAACAGAGGTCGAACCGGTTTTTTGTGTCCCGATATGCAACCAGATTTCCGCCATGTGCCTGCCCCGATCTGCCGCCGTTTCGCAGGCAAGTTTAACGAGAAAAATGGCGGTTTCCGGTACAATATTAAGGATACGTGAAGATTTCCGCCTAAAGTGGCAAAATATCCCCGTCCGCACGCCGCGCGTGGAATTCCGCCTCGAACGCGGCAAAGCGCCCCTTTGCGATCGCCTCGCGCATGGACTGCATCAACTCCTGGTAGTAATGCAGGTTGTGCCATGTCAGCAACATGCCGGCGATCATCTCTCCGGCGCGATAGACGTGATGCAGGTAGGCGCGGCTGTAGCTGCGGCAGGCCGGACAAGTGCAGGTTTCGTCCAAGGGGCGCGGATCATCCGCATGGCGGGCATTCTTGATATTGACCTGCCCGCGCCGCGTCCACGCCTGCCCGGTCCGCCCCGACCGCGAGGGCAGCACGCAATCCATCATGTCGACGCCGCGCTTGACCGCTCCGACGATGTCGTCGGGCTTGCCCACCCCCATCAGGTAACGCGGCTTGTCCTCCGGCAGCTGGCCCGGCGCGAAATCGAGGCAGCCGAACATCGCCTCCTGTCCCTCGCCGACAGCCAACCCACCAATCGCATAGCCGTCAAAGCCGATCGCCCGCAGCGCCTCCGCGCTCTCGGCGCGCAGATCCTCTTCGAGCCCGCCCTGCTGGATGCCGAACAGCATGTGCCCCGGTCTGTCGCCAAAGGCATCGCGCGACCGCTGCGCCCACCGCATGGACAGGCGCATGCTCTCCTCCAGCCGTCTGCGATCCGCAGGCAGTGCCGGGCATTCGTCGAAGGCCATGACGATATCCGAGCCCAGCAAACGCTGGATCTCCATCGACCGCTCCGGGCTGAGCATGTGCTTCGAGCCATCCACATGGCTGCGAAACGTCACCCCCTCCTCGGTCAGCTTACGCAGGGAGGACAGGCTCATCACCTGAAAACCACCGGAATCCGTCAGGATCGGCCGCTCCCAGTTCATGAAGCGGTGCAAGCCCCCCAGCCGCGCCACCCGCTCGGCCCCGGGCCGCAGCATCAGGTGATAGGTGTTGCCCAGCAGGATGTCGGCGCCGGTCTCGCGCACGCTTTCGGGCATCATGCCCTTCACGGTCGCAGCCGTCCCCACCGGCATGAAGGCCGGGGTCCGGATCTCACCACGCGGGGTCGAGATCACCCCGCAACGCGCACGCCCATCCCGGGCCTTCAGGTCAAACGATGTCAAAGCCATGCGCCGCCAATACCCCCCGCCCGACGCCAAGAAAAGCCCCCAGTTTCTTCTTGGCCAAAATACCCTCGCCGAAGGCGTCCTTCCCCGCAACAGGCGCAGCCCCCGGACCGGATCACAACCGCGCCACAAGCGCCCACCCGAGGCCGCAAGGCCGAGATGTCTGCGCGCGTGAAACGCGCACAATTGGATCACCCCCCGCTTGCTCCCGCCGCGCGCCCGCGCCACTGTAGCGCCATGAGCAGAACCCCAACCTACAAGGGCGGAATCGCCGCCGTTCTCGCCCAGTACGAGGGCCGCCGCGACGCCTTTTCCTATGCCAAGGGCGAAGCCCTGCCGCCGCTGGACACCGACCTCGCCGCTCTCTCGCACGCTACGGTCGCCGACCCGGACACGGACCCGGCGTTCAAGCCGCCATTCCGGTCGTCCTTTCACCGCAAATGCCACGCCTTGCGCAGCGAACTTCAGGGCAATAGCGAACTGACAGTCCTGCATGGCCTGCTGATCGCCCATCTGCGCAAGCGCACCTTCCCCGATCACGCCCCCGCGCTGTTCCAGCGTCTGTGGGCCGAACAGGGCGATCACCTGCTCACACAGCTCGATCAGCGCTGGCTGGTCTCGGCCATCACCACCTTCGGCGATCACGGCACCACCACCACCCAGCGCAGCGTCGGTCTGGCGCTGACCACGTTTTTCGGGATGATGAAGCTGTATGAATCCGAGCGGCTGCATTCCGGCCTGACCCCGGACAAGCCCTATACGCTCGACAAGGTCCGCGCGCCCCTGCCGATGGAAATGGACGCCTATTCGCTGACCAATGGCGGGCTGGACGTCAACATGATCGGCAGGCTCTGGCAGGAGGCCGAGGATGACCCCGTCATCGCCCCCCTCGCCCATCACCTGCTCGACCTGCTGATCCATGACGACCGGACCCTGTTTCGCCGCTTGATGACCATGCGCGCGCGCAAGCAACGCCAGATCGACGCCAAGGCGCACGGGGCCAACATCGCACCCGTGCCCGCCGACAGGCTCAACTTGAGCAAGGACACCCTGCGCTGGGGCCTTGTCAGCACGATCAAGGCGCCCCTGCCCGCCATCGCCCGCTGGGCCGCCCACCACATCGATGCGGGCGCCCATGCGCTGCATATCCATCTCGACGAGCCCGACGCAGCAACCGCCGCCTTCCTCAGCCGCCACCCGAAAATCCACGTCACCCAATGCGATGACGCCTATTGGAGCGCGCAGAAAAAGCGCCGGATGGACCAGCACCAGCTGCGCCAAGCCTTCAACGCCACGCGCACCTTGCACCGTGTCACCGAAGACCTCGACTGGCTCGGCCATATCGACGTGGATGAATTCCTGTTCGGGACCCCGATCACGCCCGCTCTGGCCAGCGTCCAGCCCGCCATCGCCATGGCCCGCGTGCCCCCGGCCGAGGCGCTCGCCACCGACGGCACGCCCACGCATTTCAAGCTGACCCACAAGCAGGCCGAGGTGAAGAAATCCCTGCTGCAAGAGGTCTACCCCACCTTCGGGCTGCATCTTTATGGCGGGTTCCTGTCGCATACGGCGGGCAAGGTCTTTGCCCGCACCGGCATTCCCGACACGCGGCTTGGCATCCACGGGCTGAAATACGCGGGCGAGGATGTCACCAACCGCGCCAAGCCCGCAGGCCTGTATCTGGCGCATTTCCATGCGCCCAGCTGGGAACATTTCCGCGCCCATCTGGATTTCCGCCGCGAGCGTGGATCGTATCGCGCGCGCTCCGAACGGCCCGAACTGGGACAGGGGGAACTCTTCACCTTCCTGCTGGGGGAAGGCGAGGACGCGCTGCGGGAGTTCTTCGACGAGGTGGTGGCCGACAGCCCCAAGCTTCGCGCGCGCCTCGACGCGCATGGCATGTTGCTGACCCACGACTTCGATTTCGACGCCACGACGCGCCGTGTCTTTGGGGAACTGCCATGACCCTGTGGGGCACCGTCACGACGACCAATGCGCCCTTGCGCGACGTGCTGGACTTTTCTGCCTGGCATCTCGAACTCGGCGCGCATCGCGTCTACCTCTATCTCGATCACGACGACCCCGGCGCCTGCGCGGCGCTCGACCACCCCAAGCTGCGCATCGTCCACACCGACGCCGCATGGTGGGCCAAACGCAACGGGCGGCCCGACAAGCATCAGGCCCGCCAATCCGCCAATGCCCGCCACGCCAACAACCGCAAGCCCGAGGTCGACTGGCTGACCCATATCGACACCGACGAATTCCTGCTGCCTGCGTCACCCGTGGCCGAGCAACTCGGCCAATTGCCCGCCGAAGCACTTTGCGCCCGCATCCGCCCGGTCGAGGCGCTTGCCCAAGGCGATGCCAGCCCACCGGGCGAGACGTTGTTCAAGGCCTTCCATCTTGATCCCAAAGCCCGGCAAGAGGCGGCGCAGGACTGCTTTCCCACCTTCGGCGCGCATCTGTCCGGTGGATTCCTGAGCCACGTCGCGGGCAAGCTGTTCTTTCGCCCGACCAAGGGGCTGCAGATCAAGATCCACAATGTCATCCTCGATGGCGAACAGAACCCCGGCCAGCAGGACTTGCCCGGCATCGAACTGGGCCATTTCCACGCCGCCGACTGGGATCATTTCCTGCGCGCCTATCGCTTTCGGCTGGCGCGGGGATCGTACCGGGCGGAGCTGAAATCGCAGGTGCGCCAGCCCGGCGCGCTCAACCTGCACGACCTCTTCGCCATGATCGAGGAGGAGGACGCCCTGCGCGCTTTCTTCGACGAAGTCTGCATGGCGAACCGCCCGCTGGTCGACCGGCTGCACGCCCATGGTCTGCTGCGCCGTCACCAGATGCCGCTCGATCTGCTGCGGCGAAAACACTTTCCCGGCATCAATCCGGATTGAATCCGCGAATTGTCGCCGAAAAGGAAACCCTACGCCGCAACAATTGCCGCAGCCCGACCACCCTTGATTGACTTTTCACGGTTTTTTCCGTAAAGGCGGCCCACGGGGATGTAAGCGGCGGGACGCCGGGCCAGACGGGCCACCCCGAACCAGACGCGCGGGCCAGGTACAGTGTCCGCATCGAACGGATACATATGACAAAATTCTCTGATCTGAATCTCAGCCCGAAAGTCCTGAAAGCCATCGAGGAGGCCGGTTACGAAACGCCGACCCCGATTCAGGCGGGTGCGATTCCCCATGCGCTCGAGGGCAAGGATGTCCTTGGCATCGCGCAGACCGGCACCGGAAAGACCGCGTCCTTCACCCTTCCGATGATCACGAAGCTCGCCCGGGGCCGCGCCCGCGCCCGGATGCCGCGCAGCCTCGTTCTGTGCCCGACGCGCGAACTGGCCGCACAGGTGGCCGAGAACTTCGACACCTATTCCAAGCATGTCAAACTGACCAAGGCGCTGCTGATCGGCGGCGTCTCGTTCAAGGAACAGGACATGCTGATCGACAAGGGCGTCGATGTTCTGATCGCCACGCCGGGCCGCCTTCTGGATCATTTCGAGCGTGGCAAGCTGCTGCTGACCGGGATCGAGATCATGGTGGTCGATGAGGCCGACCGGATGCTCGACATGGGCTTCATCCCCGATATCGAGCGGATCTTTGGCCTTGTGCCCTTCACCCGCCAGACGCTGTTCTTCTCGGCCACCATGGCGCCGGAAATCGAGCGTATCACCAATACCTTCCTGTCGGCCCCCGCCCGGATCGAGGTGGCGCGTCAGGCTTCCGCATCGGAAACGATCACCCAAGGGGCCGTCGTCTTCAAACCGTCGCGCCGCGACCGTGAGGGCAGCGAAAAGCGCGCGGTTCTGCGCGCCCTGATCGATTCCGAGGGCGAGGGATGCGACCGTGCCATCGTCTTCTGCAACCGCAAGGTGGATGTGGACATCGTAGCCAAGTCGCTGAAACAGCACGGCTATAACGCCGCGCCGATCCATGGCGATCTGGACCAGAGCCAACGGACCAAGACGCTGGATTCGTTCCGCGAGAGCGAGCTGAAGATCCTCGTGGCCTCGGACGTGGCCGCGCGCGGTCTGGACATTCCCGCCGTCAGCCACGTCTTCAACTTCGACGTGCCCAGCCATGCCGAGGATTACATCCACCGCATCGGCCGTACGGGGCGCGCGGGCAGGTCGGGCAAGGCCTATACGATCTGCGTGCCGCGCGACGAGAAGTATTTCGACGCCGTCGAAAAGCTGCTTCAGAAAGAGATTCCGCGCCTCGACAACCCGGCGGCCATCTCGGCGCCCTCTGCCTCCGAGGATGAGGTGGAAAAGAAGCCGACCCGCACGCGCAGTTCCTCGCGCCGCTCCGACAAGTCCGAGAAATCCGACAAGACGGAAAAGGCCGACAAGCCCGAAGCCCGCAAGCCCGACGCGCCCAAAAGCGACACCCGCAAGAGCGACAGCCGCAACGAACCGCGCCGCGACAGCAATCGCGACCGTGGCGGGCGCGACAGCAACGTGGTCGGCATGGGCGACCACCTGCCCGATTTCATCGCGCTCAGCTTCGAGCAGCGGCGCGCCGGCTGACAGCCCCACATGACAAAGGCCGCCATGCGTAATGCATGGCGGCCTTTTTAGTTCGGCATGAAACTGCGCTCAGACGAGCCGCGCATCCATGGTGATTTCGCAGGACAGCAGCTTGGAAATCGGGCAGTTGTCCTTCGCGGTCTGCGCCGCTGCAAGGAATGCGTCCTCGCTGGCATTCGGCACTTTCGCGGCCACGGTCAGATGGACCTTCTGCACCGCAAACCCGTCGTTTTCCTTGTCCAGATAGACCTTGGACGTGGTCGAAATCTCGTCAGGCACCAGATCGCTGTCGCCCAGAATCATGCTCAGCGCCATCGAGAAACAACTGGCATGCGCCGCGCCGATCAACTCTTCGGGGTTCGTGCCGGGCTGGTCCTCGAAACGAGTGTTGAAGCCGTAGGGTTGATCCTTGAGGGCGGTGGACTCGGTCGAGACCGTCCCCTTGCCAGATTTCAAATCGCCGCGCCATTTTGCGGAACCGGCCTTCTTGATCATGGATGCGCTCCTTTCGTGAACGTAAAGTCTTCATCACCGGGTCAACGTTTACGCGGGCGTCATGTTCCATTAGGCGAATATTCATACCCCCTTCCCTAAAGTCACATCCAGCACGCGGGCTGGATCTGTCATGGTATGGGCAATGGACAACAAATGGCAGGACACGCGACAACACCGGCGTTTCTACGTCGCTCTGCCCGCCATGGCGATTCAGGACGGCTATGCTGTGCCGGGAACGGTCAGCAATATTTCAGGCGGCGGGGCGCTGTTCGCGCTGAATCCGATTTCCAATGCGGCGGTCCGAACCGGTCCGCTGGAACTGGATATCGCGGGTGTCGCCCGCGTGCCGTGCCGTATCCGATGGCGCGCGGCCTATCGGTGCGGGGTCGAATTCACCGTTTCCGAGCAGATGCACCATTTCGTCGAGACGCGGCTGAACCGCTTGGCCAAGTCGCTGGGCCAAACCGCGCCCAGTGACGCGCAACCAGCGGCGGTCGATCCTGTCCCGCCGGTGGACCCTGTCATCGCATTGGCCGAGCCTGATCCTGGCCTGCGGCGCAGCAGGCAGCGCCACGCGGTCCGGATACAAGGGCGCCTGCATCAGGACGGCTATGCCATGCCCTGCACAATCACCGACATTTCTGCCGGCGGTCTCCGCGTCCGGTTCGATTCGGCCATCGCCCGCGCGCTCCGGGACAAGCGGTCGCGCGTGGACGTGACCGAATTCGGCACCTTTCAGGCAGAGTTCCGGTGGCGCAAGTCGGATGAGGCTGGATTGAGCTTCGTCCTGACCGACCGGCAGGCCCACCAATTGTCGGAAACCTTGGCCAAACGCTTTGCCAAGGGGCGGGCCCCTATGACAGACGGCTGATGACCACGGTGACCTCGGGCTTCTTGCCGATCTCGTTCAGGGAACTGTTGCGGACGATGCGGCGCAGCCCCTCTTCGAGCTTGTCATCATCGGCCAGCGTCCGTTTGTCGGCGCGACCGATGAACTGGGCCAGATCCTCCTCCAGCACATCGACAAGCGGTGCGTTGCTGCGACCGATCTCGGCCAGCCCCATCACTTCGCACCACGGCTCACCCAAGGCCTCGTCATCCTCGTCAAGGATCACCGTCACCACGACATGGCCGTTCAGAGCCATGCGGATGCGGTCGCGCACGATGCCGTCCAGCGCACCAATTTGCACCGAGCCATCCAGATAGGTGCGCCCGGTCTCGATATACTCGGCCACCTTCGGTTCGTTGCCCGTCAGGTCGATCATCATGCCATTGACCGCCAGCACACCCGCGCGCCCCTTGGACTGCGCCAGCTTCACATGCTCGCGCAAGTGGCGGTGTTCGCCATGCATGGGCACGACGATCTGCGGCTGCACCACGTCCTGCATGGTTTCCAGATCGGGACGGTTGGCATGGCCCGACACGTGATAGGCATCGCTGTCGGCGACCACGTCCACACCCTTTTCCGAGAACTGGTTGACGATGCGGATCACGCCCCGCTCGTTGCCCGGAATGGTCTTGGAGGAGAACAGGAACAGATCGCCCTCTTTCAACTCGATCCCGTGGAACTTGCCGCGCGCCAGCTGCGCCGTCGCCGCGCGCCGTTCGCCTTGGGAGCCGGTGACGATCAGCATCAGGTTGTCGCGCGGCACGCTGCCCGCATCCTCGACGCTGATGGTCTTGGGGAAGTCGGTCAGCACGCCGGTTTCCACCGCCGCCTCGATCATCCGCCGCATCGCCCGCCCCAAAAGGCAGATCGAGCGCCCGGCCCGCGCGCCCGCCTCGGCCAAGGTGCGCACCCGCGCCACGTTCGAGGCAAAGGTGGTCGCCACGACCATCTGCGGCGCATTGGCCACCAGCTCGGTCACGTTCGCGCCGATGCTCGACTCCGACCGGCCCGCATGCGGGGAAAAGATGTTGGTGGAATCGCAGACCAGCGCCTTGACCCCCGGTTTCGCAACCTCGGCCCAAAGCGCCGGGTCCCACGGCTCGCCCACAAGCGGCGTCTCGTCCAGCTTGAAGTCGCCGGTATGGATCACGCGGCCCGCAGGGCTGTCGATGACCAGCGCACTGCTTTCCGGGATCGAATGCGAAATCGGCAGGAAGCCCAGCGTGAACGGCCCCAGCTTGACCGTCTCGGGCCAGGGCGAGCAGGTCTTCACCGACTTGCCGTCGACACCGTATTCGTTCAGCTTGTGCCGCGCGATATTGGCGGTGAAGGCCCGCGCATAGATCGGCGCGCCCAGCTGTTCGAAGGTATGGCCAACCGCGCCCACGTGATCCTCGTGCGCGTGGGTGATGACCACCGCCTCGATCCGGTTGCGGTTCTCCTTGAGCCAGGTGATGTCCGGCAGGATCAGGTCCACGCCGGGCGTGCCGTCCATATCCGGAAAGGTCACGCCCAGATCGACGACGATCAGACGCTCTTGCCCCGGTTTGCCGTAGCCGTAGACGTAGCAATTCATGCCGATCTCACCGGCCCCGCCCAGGGGAAGATAAATCAGTCTTTCGCCGCTCATTCGCTCAACCTCTTGTTATAGTTATAAATCACGGTCAGGCCGTGCATCGTCAGGTCATCCTCGACCTTATCAAATAGCTCGCTTTGTGTATCGAACAAAGGTGCAAGCCCCCCCGTCCCGACAACTTTCATCGGGCGACCGTACTCGGCCTTGATCTTTTCGGTGATGCCGCCGATCAGCCCGACATAGCCCCAGAACACGCCGGACTGGATGCAGCCCACCGTGTTGGTGCCGATCACCTTGTCGGGCTGGGTGATATCCACATGCGGCAGCGCAGCGGCGCCTTGGTGCAGCGCCTCAAGCGACAGGTTCACCCCCGGCGCGATCACGCCTCCGACATAGGCGCCATCCTCGGCAACCACGTCGAAATTCGTGGCCGTGCCGAAATCCACCACGACCACATCCCCGCCATGGCGGTCGAACGCCCCGGCCGCATTGGCCAGACGATCCGGTCCCACACCCGTCCCGGCATCGACCCGCGACGGATGCGGCAGGACGCATTCCGGCTTGCCCACCACGAGGGGACGGCAGCCAAAGAACCGATCCGCAAAGACGCGAAGGTTCCAGACCACGCGCGGCACGGTCGACGAGATGATCACGTCACTGATCTCGGCATTGATGCCGTAATGGCCGACAAGCGTCGAGTACCACGTGAAATAGGCATCCGCCGTGCGCGAATGATGGGTCGACGTGCGCAGGGTGCAGAGAAACTTCTCCCCATCCCAGATGGAAAAGACCGTATTGGTGTTCCCGCAATCGATGCACAGCAGCATGGTCGGCGCCTTTCAGAAATACACGTCCGCGGCGGCGATGGCACGCGGACCTTCCGGGGTCTTTATGACAAGATTCCCCGCCGCGTCCACCGTCTCGAAGGTCCCCACGGTCTCCTCCCGGGCGGTGCGGGCGGTGATGACCTCGCCCAGTCGCGCAGCCCGCGCCAGCCACGCCTCGCGGATCGGCACGAACCCATAGGTGACGAACGCCTGCTCGCGCGCGGCATAGGCCTCGGCCAGACGGTCAAGAAAGGCTTCGGGCGTCACCCGGACACCCAACTCTTCGAGCACCGAGACGGGGCGCACCGCGCCCGCCTCCACCTGACCGGCCTCCGGGGCTGAAATCAGGTTGACCCCGATGCCGATGCACAGATGCCCCGCGCCCCCCTCCAGAAGAATGCCCGCCACCTTGCCACCATTCAGCAACACGTCATTCGGCCATTTCAACGCCAGTCCCGCCTCGGTTCCACCGATAGCGGCCAGCGCGTCGCCCAAAGCCAGCGACGCCACGAAGCTCCGCAAGGCCACCACCGGAGGCGCCTCAGCCGGACGCATCACCAAGGTTGCCGCGAAATTCCCCTCGGGCATGACCCAAGCCCGCCCGCGCCGTCCGCGCCCCGACGTCTGGCGCAGCCCGAGAATCCATTCCGGCCCCGCCAAATCCCCGGCGATCCGCGCCGCTTCGGCATTGGTGCTGTCCACCTCGCGCAACACGCGCCGTCCATATCCCTCGGGCCACATGCTTCTTTGGTCCTCAAATACCTCGGGGTTTGGGGCAGAGCCCCAACGCGCCGAAGGCGCAAACAAAAAAGCGACGCGCCCGAAGGCGCGTCACCGTCAGATCAATCCGGCGCAGCCTCAGTTGACCAGCGCCACGGCAGCCGCTTGGGCAGCCCCCTCGACACCGAACATGTTGACGATGCCCACCAGCATGATCACCGCCGACCCCATGAGGAAGCCCATCAGCACCGGCGACCGACCGCCATCCAGCGCCTCGTCGGGCTCCTCGCCGAAATACATGTAGTAGACGATCCGCAGGTAGTAATAGGCCCCGATCACCGAGGCGACCACACCCGCCACCGCCAGCCAGGCCAGACCCGCATCATAGGCCGCGCGCAGCACTGCCAGCTTGGCAAAGAAGCCAAGGAACGGCGGCACACCGGCGAGCGAGAATAGCAGCACCAGCATGGCCAGCGCCTTGCCCGGCTCCTTGGCCCCATACTGACCCAGCGCATCGATGCGTGTCACCGGCTGGCCATCGCGCTCCATCGACATGATGAAGGCAAAGGTGCCGACATTCATCGTCACGTAGATCGCCATGTAGACCAGCATCGCGTTGACACCCAGCTCGGTCCCCGAGGCAAGGCCCATCAGCGCATAGCCCATATGCGCGATCGAGGAATAGGCCATCAGGCGCTTGATGTCGGTCTGGCCGATGGCGGCGATGGCACCGATGAACATCGACAGCACCGACAGCAGCGCCACGACCTGCGACCAATCGCTGACCGCATTGCCAAAGGCGTCATGCATCACGCGGGCGAACAGGCCCATCGCAGCGACCTTGGGCGCGGTGGCGAAGAAGGCCGTGACCGGGGTCGGCGAGCCTTCATAGACGTCCGGGGTCCACATGTGGAACGGCACCGCCGAAACCTTGAACGCAAGGCCCGAGGTCAGCAGCACGAGGCCGATCAGCAACCCGACCGAGATGTTCTCTTCGGTCGCGGCGGCGATGATGCCCGAGAACTGTGTGGTGCCCGCAAAGCCGTAGATCAGCGAGGCACCGTACAGCAGCAGACCCGAGGACAGCGCGCCCAGCACGAAATACTTCAGGCCAGCTTCCGTCGATTTTGCGCTGTCGCGGCGCAGCGAGGCGACGACATACAGCGACAGCGATTGCAGTTCGAGGCCCATGTAAAGCGACATCAGGTCGCCCGCCGACACCATCATCATCATGCCGACCGAGGCCAGCGCAATCAGCACCGGGAACTCGAACCGCAAGAGGCCGCGGCGCTGCATGTAGCCCTCGCTCATGACCATGACCGCGGCGGCGGACACAAGGATCACCACCTTGGCAAAGCGCGAGAACGGGTCGTCGTTGAACATGCCGTAGAAGGCGGCGTTCGACCCTTCTCCGGTCGTTCCGATCCAGAAGGCCAGCACCAGCATCAGCGCCGAGGTGGCCCAGACCATGGTGCCCGCCAGCTTGTCCTTGCCGGAATAGACCGCGAGGATCAGCGCCGCCATGGCATACACGGCCAGTACGATTTCCGGCAGGATGATATTCAGATCAGCCGAGATCATAACCCCGCCCCCTTAATGTTCTGCTTCGGCGGTCTGCACGCCAGCGGACAGGTCCGCCGCGGCAACAGCCGTGTCAACGTGTTCCACCAGCGCCGCAACGCTCGGCCCGATCCGGTCGAGGATCGGCGCCGGGTAGACGCCCATCCAGATCGTCATGACCACCAGCGGCGCAAAGATCGCCTTTTCGCGGGTCGTCATGTCCTTGATCGTCTTGAGGCTTTCCTTGATCAGGTCGCCCATGACCACCCGGCGATACAGCCACAGCGCATAGGCCGCCGACAGGATCACACCCAGCGCAGCACCCGCCGCGACCCACGTATTCACCTGGAAGACACCCATCAGCGTCAGGAATTCCCCGACAAAGCCCGAGGTGCCCGGCAGGCCGACATTGGCCATGGTGAACAGCATGAAGATCAGCGCATAGGCAGGCATCCGGTTGACCAGACCGCCATAGGCGTCGATTTCGCGCGTGTGCATCCGGTCATAGATCACCCCGACACAGAGGAAGAGCGCGCCGGAGATGAAGCCGTGCGAGATCATCTGGAAGATCGCGCCATCGACACCCTGCTGGTTGGCCGCGAAGATGCCCATGGTCACGTAGCCCATATGGGCGACGGAGGAATAGGCAATCAGCTTCTTCATGTCCTCTTGGACCAGCGCGACGAGCGAGGTGTAGACGATGGCGATGACGCTCATCCAGAACACCAGCGGGGCCAGCAGGTCGGAGGCAACCGGGAACATCGGCAGCGAGAAGCGCAGGAAGCCGTAGCCGCCCATCTTCAACAGGATGGCGGCCAGCACGACCGAACCCGCCGTCGGCGCTTGCACGTGCGCGTCCGGCAACCAAGTGTGCACCGGCCACATCGGCATCTTGACCGCGAAGGAGGCAAAGAAGGCGATCCAAAGCATAGTCTGCAAGCCGCCCAGCACGTGCACGCCCAGCACGGTGATCCCGGCGGTCGAGAACTCATGCGTCAACAGTGTCGGGATGTCGGTGGTGCCCGCATCCGCATACATCGCCACCATCGCCACCAGCATCAGCACCGAGCCGAGGAAGGTGTAGAGGAAGAACTTGAACGAAGCATAGATGCGGTTCGCGCCGCCCCAGATGCCGATGATCAGGAACATCGGGATCAGGCCAGCCTCGAAGAACAGGTAGAACAGCACCAGATCCAGCGCCATGAACACGCCCAGCATCAGCGTTTCCAAGAGCAGGAAGGCGATCATGTATTCCTTGACCCGCTTCTTCACGTCCCAGCTGGCAGCGATGGTCAGCGGCATCATGAAGGTGGTCAGCATGACGAACAGGACGGAAATCCCGTCGACGCCCATCTTGTAGTTCAGGCCCATGATCCATTCGCCCTCTTCCACCATCTGGAAGCCGGTGTTCGCGGCATCGAACTGGAACAGGATGAAGAGCGAGATCACGAAAGTCGCGCCCGTGGCGATCAGCGCCAGCCATTTCGCATTGCGATCGGCGGCCGCATCCCCCCCGCGCAGGAACAGCGCGAGGATCAGGGCTGCCAGCGCGGGCAGGAAGGTGACGATGGAAAGCAGGTTGCTCATTAGTGCGCCCCTCCGCTGAGCGTCATCCAGGTGATGAGCACGGCGATGCCGATGACCATCGCGAATGCATAGGTAAAGATGTAGCCGGACTGTGCCTTGCCCGCGAGCCGGGTGAAGAACGGAACGATCCCCATGGCGACACCATTGATCGAGCCGTCGATCACGTTGGTATCACCCTTCTTCCACAGGATGCGCCCCAGCGCCTTGGACGGCTGGACGAAGAGGAAGTCGTAGATCTCGTCGAAATACCACTTGTTCAGCAGGAACAGGTAGAGCGGGCGCTGTTGTTCGGCGAGACGCTTGGGCAGGGCCGGGTTGACGATGTAGAACCAGTAGGCCGTGGCCAGACCGATCAGCATCGCAACGAAGGGGCTGACCTTGACCCAGACCGGCGCGTGGTGCGCATCGTCCATGACGGTGTTGTCCGGCGCCATGAAGATCGCGCCCTGCGGGGCCATGCCGTGATCGGCTGCGGCAACCGCCTCGCCGTGGTCGGAGGCCTCGCCGTGATCGGCGGCGGCTTCCTCGCCATGGCCCGCGTCGGCGGCACCGTGACCTGCATCCGCCTCGGCGTGATGCGCCGGGATGCCGAAGAAGCTGTTGACCTTGTTATGGTCGCCGAAGAACGAACCATACCAGACCATGCCGGAGAAAACCGCACCGAGTGCCAGCACACCCAGCGGCACCAGCATGACCATCGGGCTTTCATGCGCGTGGTCATGTGTATGCTTGTCGCCGCGCGCCTTGCCGAAGAAGGTCATGAAGATCAGGCGCCACGAGTAGAACGAGGTGAACAGCGCCGCGATGACCAGCATCCAGAAGGCATAGCCGCCTGCGGTGCCCGCCCATGCGCTTTCGATCACGGCGTCCTTGGACAGGAAGCCGGCGAAGCCGATATGGGTCAGCGGGATGCCGACACCGGTGATGGCCAGAGTGCCGATCATCATCGCCCAGAAGGTATAGGGGATCTTTTTCCGCAAGCCGCCATAGTTCCGCATATCCTGTTCATGGTGCATCGCGTGGATCACCGAACCGGCGCCAAGGAACAGCATCGCCTTGAAGAAGGCATGCGTGAACAGGTGGAACATGGCGACCGAATAGACGCCGACGCCTGCGGCCACGAACATGTAGCCCAGCTGCGAACAGGTCGAATAGGCGATCACGCGCTTGATGTCGTTCTGAACCAGACCGACCGTGGCGGCAAAGAACGCCGTCGTCGCGCCAAGGAAGGTCACGAACATCATGGCGTTCGGCGCGTATTCCATCAGCGGCGACATGCGGCAGACGAGGAAAACACCCGCCGTCACCATGGTCGCGGCGTGGATCAGCGCCGAGACCGGGGTCGGGCCTTCCATCGCGTCGGGCAGCCATGTGTGCAAGATCAACTGTGCCGATTTGCCCATCGCACCGATGAACAGCAGCAGCGCCACCACCTCGGTCGCGGTCCAGTCCGCCCAGAGGAAGGTCAGCGTGCTGTCCGCCAGTTCAGGCGCGGCGGCAAACACGTCGTCGAACTTGATCGAGTCGGTCAGGAAGAACAGCGCAAAGATGCCCAGTGCGAAACCGAAGTCGCCCACGCGGTTGACGATGAACGCCTTCATCGCGGCGGCGTTGGCCGAGGGCTTGCGGTAGTAGAAGCCGATCAGCAGGTAGGAGGCGACCCCCACCCCTTCCCAGCCAAAGAACATCTGGACGAGGTTGTCAGACGTCACCAGCATCAACATGGCGAAGGTGAAGAAGGACAGGTAGGCAAAGAAGCGCGCGCGATAGCTTTCCTCGCCCTCCTTGAAGTTCTCGTCATGCGCCATGTAGCCGAAGCTATACAGGTGCACCAAGGCGGACACCGTGGTCACGACGATCAACATGATCGAGGTCAGGCGATCCAGCCGGATCGACCAGTCGGTGCTCAGCGTGCCGGATTCGATCCAGCGCAGGATCTGGATATGCTGGGTTTCCGGCCCGTGGGACAGGAACACAATCCAGCTCAGCGCGCAGGCCAGGAACAGCAGGCCGGTGGTGATCCACTGGGCGCCCCGGATCGACACGAACCGCCAGCCGAAGCCGGCGATCAGGCTGCCCACGAGGGGCGCGAAAAGGATGATGGATTCCATCGCGTCAGCCTTTCATCACGTTGACGTCTTCCACGGCAATGGTGCCGCGGTTGCGGAAGAAGCAGACGAGAATGGCAAGGCCGATGGCCGCTTCCGCAGCGGCGACGGTCAGCACGAACAGGGTAAAGACCTGCCCCACCAGATCGCCCAGATGGGTCGAGAAGGCCACGAGGTTGATGTTCACCGAAAGCAGCATCAATTCGATGCTCATCAGCAGGATGATCACGTTCTTCCGGTTCAGGAAGAGCCCGAAAATCCCGATGACGAACAGCGCGGCCGCCACCGTCAGGTAATGTTCCAATCCGATCATCTCATCGTCCCTCCGGGTCGTTTGCCCGTTTCAGTTCCGTCTCATCGCGTCCCGGGCGAAGACCCGGGACCTCATGTCTTGTCCCGGCCCGACCGGGAGGTGCCGGGTCAGGCCCGGCACGGGGTCACCAGCGCCGAAGGCGCAGCAGCCCCAGTTTGTGTTCCGCCCAGACCCGGCCCGCATCGGGCAGCAGTGTCAGTGCGCGGCGCAGGACCCAGGCCCCGCAGAGCAGCTTGAGCGCCCAGAAAGCCGCGTAGGCCGCAAGGCCCCAAGGCGAGAGCAAAAGCTCCCACACCGCGGTCATTACAGGCCCTGCCCCGGTTTGACGTCCTTCAGCTCCATCGCCAGTTTCGGGTCGCGCATCATCTGCGCGACGACGTTCTGACGCTTGACATCGGTGCGGTGGCGCAGGGTCAGGACGATCGCGCCGATCATCGCGACCAGCAGGATCAGGCCCGACAGCTGGAACAGCAGGAAGTAGCGGTCATAGAGCAGCATGCCGATGGCCTGTGTGTTCGGCATGTCGCCCGGGATCGGTGCCTGCATCTGCGACGCGGCCATTTCCGAGGCTTCCCAGACACCAAACGCCATGGCCAGCTGCATCAGGATCACGAGGCCGATCAGCAAGGCCAGCGGCATGTAATTGGCCATCTCGGCCTTCAGCTCGGCAAAGTCGACATCCAGCATCATCACGACGAAGAGGAACAGCACCGCAACCGCGCCCACATAGACGATGATCAGCAGCATGGCGACGAATTCCGCCCCCATCAGCACGAACAGCCCCGCCGCCGACAGGAAGGCAAGGATCAGCCACAGCACCGAATGCACCGGGTTGCGGCTGATGACCGTGAACAGGCCCCCCGCGATCACGCCCAAGGCGAACAGGTAGAAGGCAAAGACCATCATGTCTCATCATCCTTTTTGTCGGCCATCACCTCGCGCGCCAGTTCCATGGCGCGGGTCATGGCGGGTATGCCTGCGAACATCGACATCTGGGCGATGGTCTCGGCGATCTCTTCTTCGGTGGCGCCCGCCTCCATGGCGTGGCGCACGGTCATGCGAAACGGCGTTTCCGCCTGCGCGCCCTGCATCGTCATGCCGGCAAGGGTCAACAGCAGGCGCGTCCGGGCGTCCAGACCGTTCTTGGACACGCCTTTGCCGAACCACATCTCCATCATGTCCTTGGACATGGTCGGCCACATCTTCTCAAATCCCTTGGGATCGAACGACGACAAGGCCGGGTTGAAGGCCTTTGCCATCTCCTGCGCCTGTTCCATCATCAGTTCAAAGGGGGTCTTGTCAGCCATTCCCGGTCCCCTTTTCCACGTTATCGGCCCAGCGATCGAGCCGCGCCGAAAGCCGGACAAGCGCCGCTTCGGCGCGGTGTATCCGCGCCGCCACCAGCGTTTCCAGCGCCTCGGCGCGTTTCTCGATACGGTCGATCATCTGTACGGCGCGTCGATTTCAAGGTTGCGGGCGATTTCGGCTTCCCAGCGGTCGCCGTTCTCCAAAAGCTTGGTCTTGTCGTAGAACAGTTCCTCGCGGGTCTCGGTGGCGAATTCGAAATTCGGCCCCTCGACGATGGCATCCACAGGGCAGGCCTCTTGGCAGAAGCCGCAATAGATGCACTTGGTCATGTCGATGTCATAGCGCGTGGTGCGGCGCGAGCCATCGGCGCGCGGTTCCGCGTCGATGGTGATCGCCTGCGCGGGGCAGATCGCCTCGCATAGTTTGCAGGCGATGCAGCGTTCCTCGCCATTGGGATAGCGGCGCAGCGCGTGTTCGCCGCGGAAGCGGGGCGACAGCGGCCCCTTTTCATGCGGGTAGTTGACGGTGGCCTTGGGCGCAAAGAAATACTTCAGCCCCAGCTTCATGCCGACCCAGAAATCCTGCAGAAGGAAATACTTGGCGGCGCGGGTATAGTCGATATTTGCCATGGATCACATCCCTGCCCAGCGAGCCCAGAACCCGCCGAAGATTTCGAATTTCGCGGCGAAGCTCACGAACACCACCCAAGCCAGCGAGAACGGCAGGAAGACTTTCCAGCCCAGCCGCATCAACTGGTCGTAGCGGTAGCGGGGGGTGATCGCCTTCACCATCGCGAAGATGAAGAAGAAGAACGCCATCTTGGCAATCATCCACAGTACGCCATCCGGCAGGCCCGGGATCGGCGACAGCCAACCGCCGAAGAACAGCAGCGAGGTCAGCGCGCACATCAGGAAGATGGCGATGTATTCGCCCGCCATGAACAGCAGGAAGGGCGTCGCCGAATATTCCACCTGATAGCCTGCCACCAGTTCCGATTCCGCTTCCGGCAAGTCGAATGGCGGGCGGTTGGTTTCGGCCAGCGCCGAGATGAAGAACAGGAAGACCATCGGGAAATGCGGCAGCCAGTACCAGCCGAAGAAGCCCCAGCCCGTGTCCTGCGCCTGCACGATGTCGCCAAAGTTCATCGAGCCGGTGGAGATGATCACGCCGATGATGATCAGACCGATGGAGACCTCATAGGAAATCATCTGCGCGGCGGACCGCAAAGACCCGAGGAACGGGTATTTGGAGTTCGACGCCCAGCCGCCCATGATCACGCCGTAGACCTCAAGCGACGACATGGCGAAGACATAGAGGATCGCGACGTTGATGTCCGAAAGGACCCAGCCATCGTTGAACGGGATCACCGCCCAGGCGATCACCGCCAGCACGAAGGACGTCATCGGCGCCAACATGAAGACCGGGCGGTCCGCGCCTGCGGGCACGACGACCTCTTTGACGACGTATTTCAGCGCGTCCGCCACCGATTGCAGGATCCCGAAGGTCCCCACCACGTTCGGCCCCCGGCGCATCTGCACCGCGGCCCAGATCTTGCGGTCCCCGTAGACGAGGAACAGCAGCGAAATCATCACGAAACCAAGCACAGCCAGACACTGAGCCAGGATTATGACGAAAGTGCCCAGGGGCGTTGAAAGGAATTCGGCCATCAGATCCTCACACCATCGGTATTCCGTTCTCGGCACAGGACAACGCGACGACTTCGGCGTCGATGGTCTTGAGCCCGCGGGGCAGCGCCGGTGAGATGGTGTAAACCGCATCTCCCCGCCAGAGGCCACCCTCTTCGTATACATTTGTGCGCAAATGACGCGCAAAGCCGTAGCCGCGGATCAGCGCATATTGCGCCGCCGCACACTCGGCATAGTCATTCACGTCCGCATTGCTGCGCGCGCCGCGCATTTCCACGTCGAATTGCACGAGATCACCTTCGAGCAACTTCGTCTTGATGCCCTGATAGACCGGCGTGAACGGCTGTTTCGCCTGCCCGGTGTCCGAGCAGGCGGCCAGACCGGCGGTCAGGGCCAACATGGATATGAGCGCGCGTGCGGTCACTTACTCGGCAGCCATCGGGGCGTTGGCGCGGTCCTTCATGCCACGCGAGAGTTCCGCCATCAGTTCCGACGCGCGTGCGACCGGGTTCGTCAGGTAGAAATCCTTGACCGCGTAGCGGAAATCGGCGTCGCCCAGTTTCCCGGCCTCCAGCGGCCGCCAGTCGTTTTCCGGCACCTCGTCGATATTGGCCAGATGCGGCACGTCCTTGATCAGGGCGGTGCGCAGTTGTGCGAGGCTGTCCCACGGCTGTTGCGCGCCGATCTCGGCCGACAGCGCCCGCAGGATCGCCCAGTTTTCCTTGGCCTCACCCGGTGCAAAGCCAGCGCGCAGCGCCAGTTGCGGACGGCCTTCGGTGTTCACGAACAGGCCGTTTTCCTCGGTATAGGCGGCGGCGGGCAGGATCACGTCGGCGCGGTGTGCCCCCCGGTCGCCATGCGAGCCCTGATAGATCACGAACGCACCCTCGCCGATCTCGACCTCATCCGCGCCGAGATTGTAGATCACGTCGGCCTCTTGCACGGCCTCCATGCCACGGTCGTTGACAGCGCCCACGTCCAGAGCACCCACGCGCGACGCGGCGGTGTGCAGCACCATGAATTTCGACGACCCGGCAGCGGCGGTCTGCATCGCGGTGCCCAGAACGGCGGCGCCATCTGCCTCGTTCAGGGCGCCTTGGCCCACGATCATCACGCCCCGGACACCGTCCTTGTCGGAATGATCCATCTTGGCCAGCTCGGCCAAAGCGGCGCGGCCCGTGCCCAGTTCGATCACGTCATAAGACAGATCGACCGGGGTGCCGATGCGCGCGACCTTGGCCCCTGCGGCCCAAGCCTTGCGGATGCGGGCATTCAGCACAGGCGCTTCCTCGCGCGGGTTGGTGCCGATCAGCAGGATCATCTGCGCATCGTCGATATCCTCGACCGCAGCCGTCCCGACATAGGCCGAGCGGTTGTCCGCAGGCAGCTTGGCCCCGTCGGTGCGCGATTCGACGACACCACCCTGCCCCTCGACCAACTGTTTCAGCGCATACGCCGCCTCGACCGGGGCGAGATCGCCGACCAGACCGGCCAGCTTGGACGCGCCCTTGATCTTGTCGGCGGCCACCGACAGCGCCTCGGGCCAAGTGGCGGGGCGCAGCTTGCCATTCTCGCGCACATAGGGGCGATCCAGACGCTGGCGGCGCAGCCCGTCCCAGACAAAGCGCGTCTTGTCGGAAATCCATTCCTCGTTCACGCCGTCATGGTTGCGCGGCAGGATGCGCATGACTTCGCGCCCCTTGGTGTCCACGCGGATGTTCGACCCAAGCGCGTCCATCACGTCGATGGTCTCGGTCTTGGTCAGCTCCCAAGGACGGGCGGTGAAGGCGTAGGGTTTCGAGACCAGCGCGCCCACCGGGCACAGGTCGATGATGTTGCCCTGCATGTTCGAGTTCAGCGTCTCGTTCAGATACGAGGTGATCTCGGCATCCTCGCCCCGGCCCGTCTGGCCCATCTGGTGGATGCCCGCGACCTCGGTCGTGAAGCGCACGCAGCGGGTGCAGGAAATGCAGCGGGTCATGTGGGTCTCGACCAGCGGGCCCAGATCCAGATCCTCGGTGGCGCGCTTCGGCTCGCGGTAGCGCGAGAAATCCACGCCATAGGCCATCGCCTGATCCTGAAGGTCGCATTCGCCGCCCTGATCGCAGATCGGGCAGTCGAGCGGGTGGTTGATGAGCAGGAACTCCATCACCCCTTCGCGGGCCTTCTTGACCATGGGCGAGTTGGTTTTCACCACCGGCGGCTGGCCTTCGGGGCCGGGGCGCAGGTCGCGGACCTGCATCGCGCAGGACGCGGCCGGTTTCGGCGGGCCACCGACGACCTCGACGAGGCACATCCGGCAGTTCCCGGCGATCGACAGCCGTTCGTGATAGCAGAACCGAGGCACCTCGACCCCGGCCTCTTCGCAGGCCTGGATCAGGGTCATTGCCCCGTCGACTTCGATTTCGTTGCCATCGATGATGATCTTGCGCGTATCGGACATGCCCGAGCCTTTCCAGTTCATTGGCTGGCAGCGCCCATCCGCAGATGGGCCGCGGTCGCGTGCGTTCTATCGCGACAGTTCCGCCAAGGCCAGAGCAATGGGACCCGAAAACATGGAAAAATCGACGCGGGGCCAAACTGAAATATGCCACCGTCTGAATATCAGGCAAATTGGAAAGCCAAGCGTTTCCCGACACTTGCCGGAAAACGCAAGATTATTACCAAGGTAATTTGGTCGGGATTAGTGCAAAAGCCGTCCGATCGCGCTGCCCTTGGCGATTTCGCCCTGCCCGAAGGCGCACAATTCGGGCGTCTTCGCCGCGTCGACCCCTTGGGTCCGCAACCAGCTTTCGGCCTTGGCGCGCATCCGCTTCTTTTCCGATTTCGAGCCGGTATAGGCGTCGATTTCCGCATTGGTGTAGCCGAGCGCCCGCGCCCGCGCGCGCAGGTCATTGATGGTCGACCACGCACGGATCATCCGCGCGTCGATTCCGTCGCATTCCTCGCGAATCTCGTTCGCGATGGCGATCATCATCAGGGCGTTGTCGATCTCGGCCACATCCCGCAGCGGTGGTTTGGCGAGGGCCGGGCCCGCGAGCGCGACGCTCAGGGCCAGGGTCAGAATCAGGCGCATGCTCGGCCTCCTTCAGGTTTTCGATTGCGCCGATCTGGCGTCGCAGCCCCCGGATATTCAATATCAGGACGCAAACCGTGCCGGGATGGGCGGAAATCCACGGATCGCTGCGCCCGGAAACGCGAAAGCCCGCCGATCGCGGCGGGCCCACAAGGCGGATCGGGCCGCGGTTCAGCGGTCGCGGCAGGTGCCCATGAAGGTCACGGAGTCATTTTCCAGCCCCAGCGCCTCGCGCGGGGTGTCGGGGCCGACCTCCCAGTCGATGTCCGAGGTGCCGTAATACTTGATGCAGTGGATCTTGCCCTGATGTTCGGCGGCGGCAACCGCCCCGTCGAGCGATTTTGACACGCCGTTGACGGTCGAGACGAAATGCACCGGCTCCTTGCCGGTGGTCGCCCGTGCCTTGCCGCGGAAACGCTGCCCGTCAAACGTGGTGCGCTCGGCCTTGGCGAACGACCCGAGACCCAGCCGACTGCACCCCGAAACGCTGCTGACGGAAACGGCCAAGGCCGCGATCAAGACAAATCTGAGCATCGAAATCCCTTTCCTGCAGTTCGGACATTCTCTGCCCTCCCCGGCACGAGGTCAAGTCGCCCCGCCTCATGCGCCGAACAAGAAACGCATCACCATCGCAAACAAGAACAGGAATGTGAGCCAGACCAGCTTGTTTGGCTTTTTCGCCGGGGGTGCTGGCGGCGTCTCGCGCACCATGCGCTCCAACGATGTCTCCTCGATCTGGCGCGCGCCCCAGTCGCCGGCCACCGGAACGGCTTCGGGCGCGGTCTCGTCCATGTCGGGCCTCGCCCACGGGCCCTCGACGGTGTCGGCCACCGGGTGATCCGTCGCGGTCTGCCACGGCGCCTTGCGCGCGGGGGCGGATTTCGGGCGGTCAGGAACCTGCGCACGTTCGGGGGCGGCCTGCCACGGCGCGGCCTCCGGGGCGATGTCATCCTCGATCAATCGAGCGGATTCAGCATCATAGGCGACCGGCTCCGGATCGGGCCGGTGCGCGACCGCGCGGCCCGGATCGAACCCGCAATAGGGGCAGGCATCGCTGCCCGCGCGAAGCGGTGTCCGGCACCGCTGACATTTGCGTCGCCCGAAGAACCCCATGGACGGCCTCACCCTTTGTGCCGAACCATGTTATCCGCCTGCGGTCCAGAAGCAAGAAAAGACCTTTGCGGCCCGCCCGGCCCGGCACGACTTGGTCCCCGGCCAAGACCGTGGGCCGCCCCGCGTCGCGGAACAACCCGGCAGGTCTCATGGTTTGCTCCATAACCAAAGGAGGATTTTACCATGGCCGACAACATCAAAAGCCGCCCGCTTTCCGAACGCGAGAAGATCGCCGAGGAGCAGACCGAGAAATTCGAGCAAAAGGATCAGGTCGGGCGCAAGAAGCATCCCGAAACGCATGAGGACATCTCCGAAGGGATGCCCGAGGCAGATCAAGAGAACCTGAAGGACGTGACCAAGACCGAGTGACACGTCCCTGCGGGACCGCGCCGGACATGGCGTGGTCCCGTTTTGTTTGGCGTCATTTGACCCAGCGGAAGACCGTCTCGCCCCGGCTTTCGAACTGCGTGCGCCCCTGCACCACGATCCCGGTCGTATAGGCCGTCATGTCGTTGGGGTCCTTGGGCATGTAGATCGTGTAAGAGATCGGCGTGCGGAACGAGGTGTAATTGACGAGGTAGGAATTCGACTCACGCACGCGACCATTGGCCTGCGTGCAGACGATCTTCGTCCCCGCGATATTGCCATCGATGCGGAACGTATCAGCCCCGAGGAAACGCCCCTTTTTGATGGTGGCGCTGCCGTCGCTGACGACGGTGCAGGATTCGCTCTTGGCGGAGTGGATCGCAAGGCCGAGACGCGAGTCGCCGGCCCCATCATGCGAGACGGAGCCATCGGAACAACCAGCCAGCACGGTGACCAGAATAAAGGCGGAAGGGATGAGACGCATGCGGAGGCCTTTCAACGTTTGATTGAGTGCCTCGTATCGCGGTTGTGCGATGGCCGCGAGAAAGTCGTGGAAATTCAACAGAAGTGATGCTGTTCGGCATCACATGCTGGTATCAACGGCTTTTCGAAAATGCCTAACCGCCGGTGCCCGTCTTGCGCAGATGGGCGGGGTCTGGGGGCCGGGCTCAGGCGGCATGCCGCAGCCCGGATCAGCGTCCGGACCGCGCATCGCGCCGCCTGCCCGTGTCGTCTGTCTTATTCAGCGGCAACCGCGCTGACGCGTCCGGTTTTCTGCGCCTTGATCCGATCCTCGATCTCGTCGCGGAAATTGCGGATCAGACCTTGGATCGGCCAAGCCGCCGCGTCGCCAAGCGCACAGATCGTGTGGCCCTCGACCTGCTTGGTCACGTCCCACAGCATATCGATTTCCTCGGGGTCGGCGTTGCCGTTCACAAGGCGCTCCATCACGCGCATCATCCAGCCGGTGCCCTCGCGGCAGGGCGTACACTGGCCACAGCTTTCGTGCTTGTAGAACTTGGCCAGACGCCAGATGCCCTTGATGATGTCGGTTTGCTTGTCCATCACGATCACCGCCGCCGTGCCAAGGCCAGAGCCCAGCTCGCCGCGCAGATAATCGAAATCCATCACCGCATCGCGCATCTTTTCACCGCGCACACACGGCACGGACGAGCCGCCGGGGATCACCGCCTTGAGGTTGTCCCAGCCGCCGCGAATGCCGCCGCAATGCTTTTCGATCAGCTCCTCGAAGGTGATCGACATGGCCTCTTCGACGACGCAGGGCCGGTTCACATGGCCGGAGATCGCGAACAGTTTCGTGCCCGCGTTGTTCTGACGGCCAAAGCCCGCGAACCACGACGCGCCGCGGCGCAGGATGGTCGGGACCACTGCGATGGATTCGACGTTGTTCACCGTGGTCGGGCAACCATACAGGCCCGCGCCCGCCGGGAAGGGCGGTTTCATCCGGGGCATGCCCTTCTTGCCTTCGAGGCTTTCGAGCAGCGCGGTTTCCTCGCCGCAGATATAAGCGCCCGCGCCGTGATGCAGGTACAGGTCGAAATCCCAACCCGAGCCAGCGGCATTCTTGCCCAGAAGGCCCGCATCATAGGCCTCGTCGATGGCGGCCTGAAGCGCCTCTTTCTCGCGGATGTATTCGCCGCGAATGTAGATGTAGCAGGCATGCGCCTGCATCGCGAAGGACGCGATCAGGCAGCCCTCGATCAGCGTGTGCGGATCGTGGCGCATGATCTCGCGGTCCTTGCAGGTGCCCGGCTCGGATTCGTCGGCGTTCACGACCAGATAGGACGGGCGACCGTCGCTTTCCTTCGGCATGAAGGACCATTTCAGACCGGTGGGGAAGCCCGCACCGCCCCGGCCCCGCAGACCGGAGGCCTTCATCTCGTCGATGATCCAGTCGCGGCCCTTCTGGATCAGACCAGCGGTGCCGTCCCAGTGTCCGCGCTTCTTCGCGCCGTCCAGGGTGCGGTCATGCATCCCGTAAATGTTGGTAAAGATCCGGTCCTGGTCAGCAAGCATCTCTCAGTCCTTGTTCTTCTGGCTGGCACGCCAGAGCCCGTACATCATCCAGAAGGCCCACAGAAACCCGGCGCCAGCCGCCAGATCAAAGAAGGCCCGCGCGCGCTGGCTCCAGTCCAGCGCTGCGCCCAGGGCATTGGCGATGACCCAGACGATGCCCGTCCCGGCGATCACCAGCGCGATGGCGCGCTTGCGCCGGTCGAGGTCGTCAGAATCCGCCATGCCCTGCCTCCGCCCTTATTTACCCAATTCCACGGCCTGCGCCACCCATCCGTTGCCGGATGCACGGCCTTTGACGCCGGGAAGGTTCTCATCCATCCACGCGACGTTCTGATCGGTCCATTTTGCGATCTGGTCAAGGTGGAAGATACCCATTTCATTGAGCGTTTGAGCCAATTTCGGGCCAACGCCGGTCAGCACGGTCAGATCGTCCGCCGTGCCTTGCGCCGCCTTCAGCATGGCGGGCTGGACGGGGCCACCCTCTGCCGCGGCGGTCGCGACCTCTTGGGCCGGTTCGGCCACTGCGTCGACCGTTTCAGCGGCGGCTTCTGCGACCGGTTCGGCAACCGATGTCTCGACATGGCTCACGTCATAGGCGATCTCCTTCGCCACGACCTGCGCCGCCTCGATTTCCTCTTCGAGGTGCTTTGCGGAAATCTCGGCCACCTCTTCGGCGGTCTCGCCGCTTTCCACGGCCACCTTCACCGCGGCCACGCCGAACGGTGTGCAGATGGAGCCATAGGCAGGCGCCATGCCCTGAAGGCCCTGCCACGGCATCATGGCCAGCTTCATCATGCCCTGGGTCGCCTGCATGGCGAATTCCGTCTGGAAGGCCACCATCTTGATAAACGGCGAAAAGTCCGGGGTCATTGCGAAATACGGGGATTTGGTTGTCACGTCATTGCTCCATAGCTTGACAGGGCGTGGCCCACCCACGCCCGGAACAGCCCCGTTCCTCCCCAACAGTGCTGCCTCAGGCCTGACACAGCCTGCGCGGGCATGCAAGCCAAAGCGATGTCGCAGGGACCTTCGGCGGTTCCCTGCGACCATTCATGCCTGACACTTGGTAAAATCAGTAGACTTTGCCGTCCTCGACGCGTTGCGAAAACTCGGTCTCCGCCCCGGTCATCAGGATCTTGGCCTGACCGACCCAGTCATCGCGGGTCACGCGGCCCTTGAAGCCGGTCAGGTTGGCATTGACCCAAGCGATTTCCTGATCGGTCCAAGCGGCGATCTGGTCAAAGTGATAGATCCCCATGCTGTGGCACAGCTTTTCCAGCTTGGGGCCGATCCCCTTGATTTCCTTCAGGTTATCCGGACCACCTTCACGCGGAGCGTCCATCATGGCGGGCTTTTCGCCCTCGCCCGTGCCCTCAAGCTTGCCATCCTTGTCGAAATCCTCGGAAGTGTCGCCGGTCGTGGCCGCCGCATCACCGCCCTCGTATTTCCAGCTGCCCTTGCGCGACGCGAGGTCCGCCTCTCCGGCCAGCGGTTTCGAGGGCTTCAGGCCAGAGCCGCCTTCGGGCGCCTCAGAACTGGGCTTGGCGTCGGTGGGTTCAGCGGGTTCCGTGGTCTCAGCAGCCGGTTCCGCAGGCTCGGATTTGGCGGCTTCCGGTTCGGCCGGCTCGGCTTTTGCCGCATCCGGTTCCGCACTTTCGTCCGCGCCGTCGCCCTCATATCGCCACGAGCCTTTGCGCGAGGACAGCTCGGCTTGCCCGGCCAAGGCCTTGGACGGCTTCACCTTGTACTCCCCATCGCTTGAGGCCTGCGGCGTCTCGGCCTCGGCGGTTTCCCCGTCATCCGAGGTCTCCGCCGGTTCGATATCGCTGTCATCCGCGCTGGCCTCGGCCTCGACCTCGGCGCTTTGCGCTTCGGCCTCCTCCGCCTGCTTCGCAACCTCGGCGCGGGCTGCCTGCGCTTCACCGGCGGCCGCACCCGGCTTGACCTCATCGGGCACAAGCGCGCCCATGCCGCCTGCGCTGCCGGGCACTGCCGTTTCGCGCGGGGCTGGCTTGGGCAGTGGCGCGCAGAACAGCCAGTTGAAAAGCAGCCCCAGAAGGGCAAAGGCCAATCCGCCGAGGATGATCGCCGTCAGCACCGATTTCTGCCCCGCCACGACCAGCATCACGATGGTGAACAACCCCATCAGCGCCGCTGCGCCCCAGCACTTGGCCGAACATCCGCTGTTCATGTCATTCATCCCTCATCCCTCCCAATGAATTGACTTTTCGTTGAGTCAACTATTGCGTGGTGAAGGCCAAAGGGCAAATGCGGAAATCGCCCCTGCCCCGACACTTTAGGCGTAAAACAAAAGGCCCGGGCAAAACCCGGGCCTTCGTTGCACAATTTGCGACCGATCAATAGACGTCGCCATCCTTGACCCGGTTCGAGAAGTCGGTCTCGCCGCCCCCGGCGAGGACCTTGGCCTGCGCGACCCATTCGTCGCGGCTGGCACGGCCCCGGAAGCCTTCGAGATTGGCATCGACCCACGCCAGTTCCGCCTCGGTCCAAGCCGCGATCTGGTCGAAATGATAGAAGCCAAGGCTGTTGAGCAGCTTTTCCAGCTTCGGGCCGACGCCCTTGATCTGCTTGAGATCGTCGGGTTTGCCGTCGCGCGCTTCGGTCAAGCCAGCGGGCTTTTCGCCCACATCGTCCGCCTCGGCCGCAGGGGCCGTGGTTTCGCCGGACGGCGTCGACTTGCTGTCGGGTTTCGCCTTGGGCTGGGCCTTGGCCTCGCGCTCGTCGATGCCGGTCTTGTCGACGGGTTCACCGGCAGACGGCTTGATCTTGACCTCGCCGCCATCCTCGGCGCGGGAGCCGGACTGGTCACCCCAAGGCGCGCGCAGCGGCACCTCGGTGCCGTCGATGCGCTTGACCGTGTCGCCGATGTCATGTGCCAACTGGGCGCTGGCGTTCAGCGTGATGTTGGCGTTGACGAATTCCGTCAGCGAGGTCAGGCCGCCCTCGGGCTCGGCACCAAAGCGGCTGTTCTGCGGGCCGACCTGCGGCACCTCGCCCTTGGCCAGACGGTCGAGCAGGTCGCGCAACCCGTCGGCGGTCAAATCCTCGTAGTAATCCTTGCCGATCTGGGCCATCGGCGCGTTCGTGCAGGCCCCGAGGCATTCCACCTCTTCCCACGAGAACTTGCCATCGGCGGACAGGGCATGCGGCTTGTCGGCGATCTTTTCGCGGCAGACGGCGATCAGGTCCTCGGCGCCGCAGATCATGCAGGACAGGGTGCCGCAGATCTGCACATGCGCGACCGAGCCGACCGGCTGCAACTGGAACATGAAGTAAAAGGTCGCAACCTCGAGGGCGCGGATATAGGCCAGATCGAGCATGTCGGCGACGTGTTCGATGGCGGGACGGGTCAACCAGCCCTCCTGCTCCTGCGCGCGCCACAAGAGCGGGATGATGGCGCTGGCCTGACGCCCCGCCGGGTACTTGGTGATCTGCTCCTTGGCCCAGGCGAGGTTGGCCGGGGTGAATTCGAAGCTCTCGGGTTGCTCGTGATGCAGCCTGCGCAGCATGCCGTCTCTCCGTCTTACGTCAGGGACAGCCGCCCCCGGTTCATCCAATCGCCCGTATCGGGGGCTGTCCGCAAGTAGGATGGGTGATCACCCATCCTACCTCATGTCACACGTCCTTGGGGGCACAAGCGCCGGTGATCAGGCGCACGCCGCCATTCTCCAGCCCGACGGCCTGCTCTTGGGCGACGCGGTATTGCGCCACTTCGACGACCTTCTCGCGGGGCAACCCGGTTTGCAGTTCCACCGGCAGGTAATCGCTTTCGCCGACGAGATCGCAGCCGATCGAGGCCACCGCCGCGTCGAAATTCGCCAGATCCGCCTCGGTCACGTCCTTGGGCGCCATGACACACCCGGCAGTCACCGCGAGGGCCGCCATTCCGCACACGATCTTCTTCATGGTCATCCCTCCTGCCCGTCCGCGCTCAGCGGTCGATCTCGCCGAACACCACGTCCATGGTGCCGATGATCGCCGCAACGTCCGCCAGTTGGTGGCCAGTCGCCACATGGTCCATCGCCTGCAAATGCAGGAAGCCGGGCGCGCGCAGCTTGGCGCGATACGGCTTGTTGGTGCCATCGGCCACCAGATACACGCCGAACTCGCCCTTGGGCGCCTCGACCGCGCAATAGACCTCGCCCGCCGGAACGTGGAAGCCCTCGGTATACAGCTTGAAGTGGTGGATCAGCGCTTCCATCGAGGTCTTCATCTCGCCGCGCTTCGGGGGGGTGAACTTGCCGCGGGCCAGCACATCGCCTTGGCCCTCGGGCGCGCGCAGCTTGGCAATCGCCTGATGGATGATCTTGATGCTCTCGCGCATCTCGGCCATGCGGCAGAGATACCGATCGTAGCAATCGCCATTCTTGCCCACCGGGATCTGGAAGTCGAACTCGTCGTAGCATTCATAGGGCTGCGCGCGGCGCAGGTCCCAAGCCAGCCCCGACCCGCGCACCATCACGCCGGAGAAGCCCCAGTCGTTGATCTCTTCTTCGGTGACCACACCGATATCGCAGTTACGCTGCTTGAAGATTCGGTTCTCGGTCAGCAGGTCGTCGATGTCCTGAAGCCGCGCCGGGAATTCATTCGCCCAGGTCTCGATATCGTCGATCAGCTTCGGGGACAGATCCTGATGGACGCCACCGGGGCGGAAATAGGCCGCGTGCAGACGCGCACCGCAGGCCCGCTCGTAGAATTCCATCAGCTTTTCGCGTTCCTCGAAGCCCCAGAGCGGCGGCGTCAGCGCACCCACATCCATGGCCTGCGTCGTGACGTTCAGCAGGTGGTTCAGAATACGCCCGATTTCCGAATACAGAACCCGGATCAGCGAGCCACGGCGCGGCACCTCGATGCCGGTCAGCTTTTCGATGGCCAGACACCAGGCATGTTCCTGGTTCATCGGTGCGACGTAATCGAGCCGGTCGAAATAGGGCAGGTTCTGCAGGTAGGTCCGGCTCTCCATGAGCTTTTCCGTACCGCGATGCAGCAGGCCGATATGCGGGTCGCAGCGTTCCACGATCTCGCCATCCAGCTCCAGCACCAGACGCAGCACGCCGTGCGCCGCGGGGTGTTGAGGCCCGAAATTGATGTTGAAGTTGCGGATCTTCTGCTCGCCCGTCAGGGCGTCTTCGAAACCTTTGGAGCCGTCCATCATTTGGATTTTTCTCCGTCTGAGAGTGCTATTAGCCACAGAAAGACAATTATAGCAATGTTGCCGACCCACAGGAAAAAGCAAAGTAAGCTGAGGTACTTGCTATATCCATAACGGGGCATAATCTTCCAGAATGCGGCAACAGCCAACAAATTAAGAGCGAGCAGAATCACACCCGGGAGAAGAAGTGATAGGAGACCTATCCATCCAATTTCTCCTTGGCTCATCATTTCGCCTCTTTTTCGTCACCCGGCAGCACGTATTTTGCGCCTTCCCACGGGGACATGAAATCGAACTGGCGGTATTCCTGAACGAGGCTCACCGGCTCGTAGACGACGCGCTTCTGCTCTTCGTCATAGCGCACTTCGGTGTAGCCGGTCGTCGGGAAGTCCTTGCGCAGCGGATAGCCGCGAAAGCCGTAATCCGTCAGGATGCGGCGCAGGTCCGGGTGCCCCGAGAACAGGATGCCGAACATGTCGAACACCTCGCGCTCGAACCAGTTCGCGCTGGGATGCACCGACACGATCGACGGCACCATCTCATCCTCGCGAACAGACACCCGCAGGCGGATGCGCTGGTTCTGGTACATCGACAGGAAGTGGTAGACCACGTCGAACCGCTTGGCCCGCTCGGGGTAGTCGACGCCGGTGATATCCACCAGCGAGGTGAAGCGGCAGGTCGGATCGGTTTTCAGGAACTCGACGAAACCGGCGATGTTCTGCGGGGCGACATCGACGTTCAGCTCGTCATGGGTCACGTCCCAGGCGATCACGCAATCCGGGCGCTTCATCTCGATATGGGTGCCAAGTTCGTTCATCGTGTGATCGTCCCCGTGCGGCGGATCTTGCGTTGCAGCGCCATGATGCCATAGACCAGCGCCTCCGCCGTGGGCGGGCAGCCCGGCACGTAGACGTCGACCGGCACGATGCGGTCACAACCGCGCACCACCGAGTAGCTGTAGTGATAATAGCCGCCGCCATTGGCGCAGGACCCCATCGAGATCACATAGCGCGGTTCCGGCATCTGGTCATAGACCTTGCGCAGCGCCGGGGCCATCTTGTTGGTCAGCGTGCCTGCCACGATCATCAGGTCGGACTGGCGCGGCGAGGCGCGCGGCGCGGTGCCGAACCGTTCCAGATCGTAACGCGGCATCGAGGAATGCATCATCTCGACCGCGCAGCAGGCCAGACCAAAGGTCATCCAGTGCAGCGAGCCGGTGCGCGCCCAGTTGATGATGTCCTCGGTCGAGGTCAGCAGAAAGCCCTTGTCCTGCAACTCGCGGTTCAGCGTCTGGGTCGCAACCTCACGGTCAGGCCCGGCGGTGTTCGCCCCGGTCATCACTCCCATTCCAGTGCCCCCTTCTTCCATTCATAGGCAAAGCCCGCGGTCAGCACCGCAAGGAACACCATCATCGACCAGAAGCTGACCATCGACATGTCTGCAAAGGTCACGGCCCATGGGAACAGGAACGCGATTTCCAGATCGAAGATGATGAACAGGATCGACACCAGGTAAAAGCGCACGTCGAACTTCATCCGTGCGTCGTCAAAGGCGTTGAACCCGCATTCATAGGCGGACACCTTCTCCGGGTCGGGGTTGCGCACCGCCAGAACGACGGCCGCGAGGATCAGAACGATCCCGAGGCCGATGGCGACGGCCAGGAAAATGAGGATGGGAAGGTATTCCCGCAGCATCTCTTCCACGAGGCGGCTCCTTCGGAGTGAGGGCGCGGGCGCGCCCGGATCGCAAGTCTGCGCCTGACTTATCCCCGGTACGTGTCAGGGTCAACACGGCGCGCACCTGTTCAATGGATTGATTTCGGTGACAGTCCCGGCGGGTCTTCGGGCATTTTTTCTTTGCGCACAAGGGTATAGGGCGACAATGCCTTGATTTCGCGCAAAATGCCGCGCGGATGCGTCGCGGTCAGCCCTTCAGCGTGACGATCATGACATAGGCCGCGAGTCCCGCCATCACCAAGGTGATCGGAAACCACAGCGCCCGTTCGCGGGGGGATGGCGTGATCCCGTTGAGGATACAGGTCACCACGCTGACCGCCAGCGCCGCCCAGCCTGTCCAGCGCGGCCAGCCGAGCCCGGGAAACCCCGCCGCGCTGAGCATCGCCAGCCCTTGGAACAGCAGCACCGGGATCGACACCGCCGCCACGATCCGGCCCCTGACCGGCAAGGCCCCCTCGTGCTGGCCGCCTTGCGTATAGGCGCCCAAAGGCGCGCCCGCGATCAGCGCGACCTGAAAGAAGGCAATCGCCAGACAGCCCGTCGCATATAGATGTGCGATCTGGATCAGCACGCGCGCAAGGCCCGCGCCATCTGCGCCGCCTCCGCGATCAGGGCGCGGTCCAACCCGGTGTCAAAGCCCTTGTCGGTCAGCAGGTCATACACCTTTTCCGTGGCCACATTGCCCGCCGCGCCGGGCGCGTAGGGACAACCGCCCAAGCCCCCCACGGCGGCGTCGAAGACCCGCACCCCCTTGTCCAGCGCCACCTCGATATTGGCCAGCGCCATGCCGCCCGTGTCGTGGAAATGCCCGGCCAACTGCGCGGCGGGCATCTCTTCCAGCACCGCGTCCAGCATGGCCGCGACCGCCTCGGGCGTGCCGCGCCCGATCGTGTCGCCAAGGCTCACTTCGTAGCAGCCCATGTCGCGCAGGGCCGCCACGACCCCGGCCACTTCGAATGGGTCCACCGCCCCGTCATAAGGACACTCGACCACGCAGGACACATAGCCCCGCACCGGCAGGTTCGCGGCACGCGCCGCCTCGACCACCGGCTTGAACCGGTCGAGCGCCTCGGCGCGGGTGGCGTTGATATTGGCCTTCGAAAACCCTTCGGAGGCCGAGCCGAACACCGCGACCTCATCGGCGCCCGCCTCAAGAGCGCGCTCCAACCCCTTGAGATTCGGCGTCAAAGCGGCATAGCGCACGCCCGGCGCACGGGTGATGCCCGCCAAGACATCACCGCTATCGGCCATTTGCGGCACCCATTTCGGGCTGACGAAGCTGGCGCATTCGATCCGCCGAAACCCGGCCCGCGACAGCAGGTTGACCAGAGCGATCTTGTCCGCCGTGGCGATCTGCGCGGTTTCGTTCTGCAAACCGTCACGCGGCCCGACTTCGAAGATCTCGACCCGCTCGCTCATGCCTCGGGCACCGGATAAAAATCCTGCGCGTAGAACCGCTGTGCGCCTTCGCGCGCCACACAGCGCTGAAAAGAGGGCCGGTCCTGAATGCGCGCCCAATAGGCTTCGAGCTTGGGAAATTGTGTCATGTCAACGTAATAGCGCGTGGCGAACAGGTTGAAGCCGAACATGATATCCGCCGCCGAAAAGCCCGATTTCAGCAGCCAGTCATGTTCCATCCGCGCTTCCATCCCGGCCAGCGTCTGGCGCAGCCGCGCCACGTTCAGCTTGACCACGATGGGCGAGGGTTTCGCCGGGGGCCGCAGGAACACCATTTGCAGGTTCAACTGCTCGATCAGGCTGGCCATCGTTTCCGCATAGTGCAGCCATTGCAGGAATTCGGGCCGTTCCGGGCTGTTCACGGGGCGGTTCAAGGCCGGGGCGTAAACCTCTGTCAGGTATTCGATAATCGCGCCGGATTCGGACATCTCCAAGCCGTCGAACTCGATCGCCGGAATGCGCGTCGCGGGCGAGACGCGGCGCAGGTCGCTTTGCGCCATCTCCTTGGTGCCGATGCGGTGCTCGATCACTTCGAGCCCGCCAAAAACCTCCTCGCCGATCTCCTCGATCAGCCAAAGCACCCGGAAAGAGCGCCCATATTGAACGTGATGCAGCTTGATCATGCCTCTTCCTCCAACCGGACCAGCGGCGCGCCCGCCTCGACCTGATCTGCCTCTTGCACCAGCACCTCGGCAATCACCCCGTCGCGGGCCGCCACCATGGTGTGTTCCATCTTCATCGCCTCCAGCACGGCGAGCCGGTCGCCCGCGCTGACCTGTTGCCCGGCATGGACATGGACAGAGACAACCCGCCCCGGCATGGGCGCAAGGGTCAGGTCATCGCCGGCCATCGCCGCCGCGTCGCGGCTGAGCGGGTCGATGATGTCGAACCTGCGGCTCTGCGCGCCGAACAGCGTCACCGACGCGCCATCGGTGAACACCTCCGCCCCCGGTTGCCCGTCGAACCACCAGCGGGTGCCGACGCGGCGCGCCTGCACGTCGGTCCCATCGACGACAACCGTTGCCTCATCCGGCCCGAGGCTGCGCAGGATCAAGGCGGTCTCCTGCCCGTCATGACCCAACGCGACCTGCCGATTGAGCGGCGCCCACAGGCTGAACCCGGTCTCCCACCCGGTCGCCCGGTCCAGCCCCAGCGCCACCAGCCCGGCTTGCGCGATTGCCTGCACCGAAACCGGCTCCACCGCCGTCAGCGCCTCGATATCCCGCGCGATCAGCCCGGTATCGACCGCGCCCTTGGCAAAACCCGCATGCCGCGCCAAGGCCCCCAGAAAGCCAAGGTTCGTCACCGTCCCCGCCACCTGCGTTTCCGAAAGCCCGCGCACCAGCCGTTGCAAGGCCACCTCCCGCGTGGGCCCATGCACGATCACCTTGGCAATCATCGGGTCATAATGCGGGCTGATCTCGTCGCCCGTGCGCACGCCGCTATCTGCCCGCACGCCTTCGGGGAAGGCCAGATGCGCCAGCCGACCCGTCGCGGGCAGGAAGCCTGCGGGCACGTCCTCGGCATAGAGCCGCGCCTCGAAGGCATGGCCGGTGATGGTCAGGTCCTCCTGCCGCATGGGTAGGCTTTCGCCCGCCGCGACCCGGATCTGCCATTCCACCAGATCGACGCCGGTGATGGCTTCCGTCACCGGGTGTTCCACCTGAAGGCGCGTGTTCATCTCCATGAACCAAAAGCCGTCCGTCCGCAGCCCATCCGAGCCATCCACGATGAACTCGATCGTGCCCGCGCCCTTGTAACCGATCGCCTCGGCGGCGCGCACGGCCGCCGCGCCCATGGCCTCGCGCATCTCGGGCGTCATGCCCGGCGCGGGGGCCTCCTCGATGACCTTCTGGTGACGGCGCTGAAGCGAACAATCCCGTTCGAACAGATGCACGGCACGGGTGCCATCGCCAAAGACCTGCACCTCGATATGGCGCGGCTGGGTGATGAATTTCTCGATCAAGACGGCGTCATTGCCAAAGGCTGTGCGCGCCTCGGCCTTGGCCCGTTCCAGCGCGTCGATGAAATCTTCGGGCCGTTCGACCAGCCGCATCCCCTTGCCGCCGCCGCCCGCCACGGCCTTGATCAGCACCGGGTAGCCGATCCGGTCCGCCTCGACCTCTAGCCGCGACGGTTCCTGATCCTCGCCCAGATAGCCAGGGACAATCGGTACGCCCGCCTCGTCCATCAGGCGCTTGGCCGCGTCCTTCAGCCCCATCGCCCGGATCGCCTTGGCAGACGGGCCGACAAAGGTCAGCCCCGCCGCCTCGACCGCATCGACGAAATCGGGGTTCTCCGACAAGAAGCCATAGCCCGGATGGATCGCCTGCGCGCCGGTGGCCTTGGCGGCGGCGATGATCGCATCGCCCCGCAGATAGCTTTCAGCAGGCGACGCCCCGCCCAGCGACACCGCCAGATCGGCCATCTCGACGTGTTTCGCCGCCGCATCCACATCGGAATGCACCGCCACCGTCCGCAGGCCCATGGCCCGCGCTGTCTCGATCACCCGGCAGGCAATCTCGCCCCGGTTGGCAATCAGGATCGTGTCAAACATGGGTCTTTTCCTTCTTGCGCCTTGCATTCGTCAAGTGGCGTTGCGTGCGCACATCCAGCGCCACCAACGTCACATCCAGTTCAGTGTCCGCAACAGCGTCGACGGCAATCTGTGCTGCCAGATCGTGCGGAAACCCGTAGGCCCCGGTGGAAATCGCCGGAAAGGCAATGCTGCGACACCCCGCCTGCGCCGCCAATTCAAGGCTACTGGCATAGCAGCGCGCCAGCACTTCAACCTCGCCATCATCGCCACCGCGCCAGATCGGTCCAACCGTGTGAATGACGTAACGCGCAGGCAGATCATACGCCCCGGTCAATTTCGCCTCCCCCGGCGTGCAACCGCCAAGCGTCCGACACTCTGCCAAAAGCCCCGGCCCCGCCGCGCGATGGATCGCCCCGTCCACGCCGCCCCCGCCCAAGAGCGACCGGTTCGCAGCATTAACAATGGCATCCACCGACAGCGTCGTGATATCCGCCCTGATGATGTCAAACGGCATATTATTCTCTCCTCGCCCCGGCTTCTTTGGTCCAGAAATACCTCGGGGGTGAATGCGCGTCAGCGCAGAGGGGGCAGCGCCCCCAAATTACATCCGGAACACGCCAAAGCGCGTTTCCTCAACGGGTGCGTTCAACGCCGCCCGCAGGCTCAGCGCCAGCACGTCGCGCGTCTTGCGCGGGTCCACGATCCCGTCATCCCACAGCCGCGCCGAGGCATACAGCGGATGCGACTGGCGCTCGAACATCTCGATGGTCGGGCGTTTGAACTCGGCCTCGTCTTCCGCCGACCACGCCTGCCCCGCGCGCTCCAGCGCGTCGCGTTTCACCGTCGCCAGCACCCCCGCCGCCTGCGCGCCGCCCATCACGCTGATGCGCGAGTTGGGCCATGTCCACAGGAAACGCGGCTGATAGGCCCGCCCGGCCATGCCGTAATTCCCCGCGCCGAAGGACCCACCCACCAGCATCGTCACCTTCGGCACCGACGTCGTGGCCACCGCCGTGACCATCTTCGCCCCGTGGCGCGCGATGCCTTCGTTCTCGTATTTCCGGCCAACCATGAAGCCGGTGATGTTCTGGAGGAAGATCAACGGGATGCGCCGCTGCGAGCACAGTTCAACGAAATGCGCGCCCTTGGACGCCGCCTCGGAAAACAGCACGCCATTATTGGCGATAATCCCGCAATCCATGCCGCAGATCTTGGCGAACCCCGTCACCAGAGTCTCCCCGAACCGCGGCTTGAACTCGTCGAAATAAGAGCCATCCACCACCCGCGCGATCACCTCGCGGATGTCATAGGGCGTGCGCAGATCGGCGGGGACGACGCCGAGCATGTCATCCGGGTCATAGCTGGGCGCTTCGCCGGAAAGTAGGATGGGTCCCGACCCATCCCCCCCCAAGGACAAGACCGCGCGCCGGGCCAGTGCCAGCGCATGCGCGTCATCCTCGGCGAGGTAATCCGCCACGCCCGACAGGCGCGTATGCACATCGCCGCCGCCCAGATCCTCGGCTGTCACCACCTCGCCCGTCGCGGCCTTGACCAAGGGCGGACCGGCCAGAAAGATCGTCCCCTGCTCCTTCACGATGATCGTCACGTCCGACATGGCAGGCACATAGGCGCCCCCCGCCGTACAAGACCCCATAACCACGGCGATTTGCGCGATGCCCTTCGCGCTCATCCGCGCCTGATTGTAGAAGATCCGGCCAAAGTGATCGCGATCTGGGAAAACCTCGTCCTGATTGGGCAGGTTCGCGCCGCCGCTATCGACCAGATAGATGCAAGGCAGCCGGTTCTCCTCGGCGATCTCCTGCGCGCGCAGGTGTTTCTTGACCGAGATCGGGTAATAGGTCCCGCCCTTCACCGTCGCGTCGTTGCACACGACCATGACCTGACGGCCCTGCACCAGACCGATCCCGGCGATCACGCCGCCACAGGGCGCGGCCCCGTCATACATCCCGTGACCGGCAAAGGCCCCGACCTCCAGAAACGGCGAGCCCGCATCCAGCAGGTTCGCCACCCGGTCGCGCGGCAGCATCTTGCCCCGGCTCAGATGCCGGTCCCTCGCACGCGCCCCGCCCCCTTCGGCAGCGGCTTCGGCCGCCTCCTGCACCATGCGCAACGCCTCCAGATGGGCGTCGCGATTGGCCTTGAACGCCTCGGAAGACGGGATCGCCTGCGAATTCAGTCTCATTCCTTGGATAACTCCTCCAGTTGCGCGCGCAATGCCCGCGCCTCGACCCAGCGTTCCGTCACCGTCATGAAGGTGCATTGGCTCAGGTCCATGTCGTCCGGGCAGCCCGGCCAGCGGATGCCCGCCTTGAGCCCCCGCTTCAGGCTGCGATATTCGGATTGCTCCAGCATCAGTTCCTTGGGCGCGCGCGCTGGCAGCGCCTCGATCACCGCGTCGACCTCGCCGCGCAGGCGCGCTTGCAGCGGATCGAGGCATTCGGCCAGCACGCCCTCGGCGGCCACGCAGGTGAAATACGCCGTCTCGGCGCAGGTATATTCCGCAAAGCTCTGCCCCGTGCCGCGTTTCTCGAGGCAGGTTTCCAGCGTGGCAAGCCCACTCTCGGCCCATGCCCCCTGCCCGATCAGCAGCGCAAATCCCAAAGAGGCCCCAAACAGTCGGATCATGATTGTCTCTCCAAAGCTCGGACGCGCCGAAGGCGCATAGGCCCCGGTCCGTCCCATCCCCCGGATCGCGGCCCTGGCAGGGGTCACGCGATCCACCATCGGGGCAGGCTCTGGTCGTGTCGCCGAATCCCGCCCCGTCATGGCAGGCAGGATTGCCTTACGAGCCGGGATGGTAAAGGCTCTGGCATCAAAAGCGGCGCCTAACCTGTGGATAACGTGCGAAAATCTCATGGTTTCGCCTCCGCCGCCGCGCGCGCCTTCAACTCCTTGCGGATCACCTTGCCGGTGACGGTCATCGGCAAGGCGTCGACAAAGGCGATTTCGCGCGGGTAGGAATAGCTGGCCAGCCGCGATTTGACATGCTCTTGCAGGGCCTCTGCCGTAACCTCGGCCCCGGGTTTCAGAACCACGTAGGCCTTGACGATTTCCGTGCGCAAGCTGTCGGGCTTGCCCACCACACCCACGGTTGCGACTGCCGGATGGGTCAGCAGGCAATCCTCGATCTCGGCAGGGCCGATGCGGTAGCCGGCGCTGGTGATCACGTCATCGTCGCGCCCGACGAAGCGGATATAGCCGTCCTCCAGCCGCCCCCGGTCGCCCATCACCAGCCAGTCGCCGCGAAACTTCGCCGCCGTTTCCTGAGGCCGGTTCCAGTAGCCCAGCATCATCGATGCCGCACCTTGGCGGATGGCGATGTCGCCCTCTCCCGTTTCATCGGCGTCCAGCACCGTCACGTCGAAACCCGGCACCGCCTTGCCGATGCAGCCCGGTTTGGCCGGGAACAAAGCCCCGCAGGACGAGGCGACCATGTTGCATTCGGTCTGGCCATAGAATTCGTTGATCGCCACGCCGAAGGCCTCGCGCCCCCAAGCCAGCATCTCCGCCCCGAGCGGTTCACCCCCCGACGCGACCGAGCGCAGCCCGTCGATCCTGACCCCCTCGGCCTTGAGCATACGCAGGGCCGTGGGCGGGAAAAACACATTGCGAACAGCGCCTTCGCGGATGACGTTCAAGCAGGTGGCCACGTCGAAACGCGGCATCCGGCAGGCGACGACGGGCACGCCAAGCGCCAAGCCCGGCATCAGCACGTCGAACAGCCCGCCGATCCACGCCCAATCCGCAGGCGTCCAGATCACGTCGCCGTCACGCCCCAGAAAGTCATGGCTGACCTCGACCCCCGGCAGATGCCCGGTCAGGACACGGTGGCCATGCAGCGCGCCCTTGGGCGTGCCGGTGGTGCCGGAGGTGTAGATCAGGACGGCGGGCGTCTCTGGCCCTGTCTCCGCCGGGGCCAAGCCCGTGGCCACGCCCAGATCCGCTTCGGTCACGGCCACCACGTCGAAGGGCGTCAGCATCGCGACGCCCTCGTCATCGGTGACCACGACCCGCGCGCCACTGTCGCCCAGACGCGACCTGAGCGCATCCTCGCGGAACAGCTTGAACAGCGGCACCGAAATCGCCGCCATGCGCCAGCAGGCGATATGCGCAGCGGCACACAAGGCCGACTGGCTCAGCAGCACGCCCACGCGGTCGCCGGGCCGCACGCCGCGCTCCTCCAATGCCGCCTGCACCTGCCGCGCCATCAGGGCCAGATCGCCAAAGGTGATCTCTTCGCGCCCCCGGCTGAGGTCCAGAATGGCAAGCCGATCCGGGTCGGCCTTTGCCCGCGCCTCGCAGACCTGCACCGCCATGTTGAGCCTCGCCGGGATGTCCCAGCGAAAGCCCGCGACAAGCGCGTCATATGAGGGCGCGGGCGTCAGCATCAGCCGCGCGACGCCATGGATTCAAGGAATTGCACCTGCCGCGCGGTTTCCTGCATCACGCATTCGATGGAGGCCGGTCCCGCACCGGTGCCGCCGCCCCATGTGCTGGCGACATAGCCGCATTTGGCATCGCGAAAGGGAATCCACTTGCGCTGCATCTCGCGCAGCGCCTCGGCTTGGCTGGGGGCATAGTCGCCGTTCTCGGCATCCATCTCGCGCGCCTGCACCATCAACGCCTGATAGGTGCGGTTCAGGTCCGCATCCCAAGCCTGCCATTCCGCGTCGAAGCACGCGCCCACGATCACCGTGGCATAGCCGCCGGGCGTGTTGGTCATGCAGGCCTGTGCGGATTCGCCGACGCATTGGTCATAGCCGCCGCCCCGGTCGAAACAGTCCATCGTCGCAGACATATCAAAGGTCAATTCCTGCGCCGCGACAGGCGCGGCCAGACAGGACAGAAAGGCAATCAGGTGTTTCATATGGGTCTCCTCAAATCAAATTCCCGCCCCACGCGTGAGCGAGACCAACTGGCCGAACCGGCTGATCCGATAGGTCCACGCCCTCTCGTCCGCGCCGCAGCGCAGGGCGAGCCAAGCCGCCTCGTCGGGTAGGGCGAGGCAGGTGGCCGGATCGCCCCCCGCTTCGCGTGCGTAATGCGCCGCCCAGACCGCCGCCGCCTCGCCGCGATCCATATTGACCCAGACCACGCCATAGCGGTAGCCCAGCAAGGCGCTGGCCAGCAGGATCAGCGACAGCGGCAGATACCAAAGCCAACGCGGCACCTTACATCGCCGCCAGCAGCTCGCGCCCGACCAGCATGCGGCGGATTTCACTGGTGCCCGCGCCGATCTCCATCAGCTTGGCATCGCGGAAGATGCGCGCCACCGGCGCATCGTTGAGGAACCCCGCCCCGCCCATCGCCTGCACCGCCTGATGCGCCTGCACCATGGCCTGTTCGGAGGCATAGAGACAGCAGGCCGCTGCATCGGCGCGGGTGACCTCGCCCCGGTCGCAAGCCTTGGCAACCTCGTAGACATAGGCGCGGGCGCTGTTCATCGCCGTATACATGTCGGCCATCTTGCCCTGCATCAGCTGGAACGAGCCGATCGGTTGGCCGAACTGGTGGCGGTCGCGCATATAGGGCATGATTTCGTCCATGCAGGCGGCCATGATCCCCAGCCCGATCCCGGCCAGCACGACGCGCTCATAATCTAGGCCGGACATCAGCACGCGCACGCCTTTGCCTTCCTCGCCAAGGATGTTCTCGAAGGGCACTTCGACATTCTCGAAGATCAGCTCGGCGGTGTTCGAGCCGCGCATGCCGAGCTTGTCGAAATGCGGCGAGGTGCTGAACCCGGCCATGTCCTTCTCGATCAGGAAGGCGGTGATCCCCTTGGGGCCGGCATCGGGGTCGGTCTTGGCATAGACCACCAGCGTATCCGCGTCGGGGCCGTTGGTGATCCAGTATTTGTTGCCGTTCAGGACAAACCGGTCGTTCTTCTTTTCCGCGCGCAGCTTCATGCTGACCACGTCGGACCCGGCAGAGGGTTCGGACATCGCCAAAGCCCCCACATGCTTGCCAGAAATCAGCCCGGGCAGGTATTTCGCGCGCTGCTCATCCGTGCCGTTCAGCTTGATCTGGTTGACGCACAGGTTGGCATGGGCGCCATAGGACAAGGAGACCGAGGCCGAAGCCCGCGCCAGTTCCTCGACCGCGACCACATGCGCGAGATAGGACATGCCCGCCCCGCCCCACTCCTCAGGGACGGTGATGCCCAAGAGGCCCAGTTCGCCCATCTCGGTCCACAATTCATTCGGGAATTCATTGGTCTTGTCGATCTCGGCGGCCATCGGCTTGACCCGCTCCTGCGCCCAGCGGTGCACCATGTCCCGCAAGGACAGGACATCCTCACCCAGATCGAAATTCATGCTCGCCAGGAACATCGGCCTCTCCTCCCAGATCCGCCGCCGCCCGGCCACCGGCCCGAACGGCTTTATTGAACGCTTGTTCATATCCTAGGAGCGCGCGCCCGAAGGGTCAACGATTCGTGCCGCCACGCAAAAAGGCCCCCCGACCAGCAAGCCGGGGGGCCACGTGTGCCGAGGCAGAGAGAGACAGGGCTCAGCGCACGATATAGACGATCTCGCCGGTTTCCGGGTCGACCAGGGCGTAGGTGTTGTTCAGGTTCACATAGGAATAGGGGCTGTCGGGCACGGTGACGAAGTCGGCATCGCCCTCGATCTTGGCCCCCACGACGACCTCGCCATCGGCATAGATCGGGTCGATCGGGTTCTGTCGGATATAGGTCACCGTGGTTTCCTCGGGGTCGATGGCCGCGCCGGTGCTTGCGCCCAGCATCGCGCCACCGATGATCGCCAGCGGGCCACCCACGGCAGCCGCGGCCAGCGCGCCCCCGGCCACGGCGCCTGCGGCGGCGTTGCCTTCGTTCGGGGCCTCGTAGGTGATGGTTTCCACCTCGACCGTGGCCTCGGGCGAATAGATCGGCACCGGGTTGTCCATCTGATGCGCGAGGTATTCGCCATAGGCCCAGCCCTCGGTGCCGTCATAGCTGACCTTGCACCAGTTGGTCTCGGGCAGGCAGCCCATCACGTCGGTCTGCGCCTGACCATCGATCACGCCGATGATCTCGTGCTGCGGGCCGGGACCTGCGCGCAGGTTCAGGTCGGTGGTGGCAAAGGCGGTGGTGGCCGCAGAAGCGGCGGTGCCGGAAATCAGGGCGATGGCCGAAGCGGCGGCAAGGGTACGAGTCAGCATTTATTCATGCTCCTTCTTCGTTCATGGATGCTGGTCCAACCCGACACCCGCCCAAACCGTTCCCATGCCCCGGCAGGGGGCACGGCGAAATAACGCCTTATGAGCAAGGACTTGCCAATGACGCAGCGGCAGGTGCGCTCAGGCCGCGCCCTGAAAGACCGCGCCGACCTCGGTGCGGATGATGCGGGCGATCAGCGCGCAATCCTCAAGGCTGAAGGTCAGCGGCAGGCGCATGTCCAAGAGCCCCGCAAGGATGCGGTCGCTGGCGGGCAGCGGCTCTGACGGGGCATAGCGCCAGCTGTCATATCGCGAGGTAAAGCCCGTGGGCTCTGCGCCCCCGAACCATTTCAGCTCGACCCCGCGCGCCGCGCAGCGTTCCAGCACGGCTTGCACCCGCGACGGTGCCCAGTCCAGCAGCAGAAACTGGATCGACGAGCCGACCGGGGTTTCGCGCGCGTCGCGCTCGATCACCGTCAGGCCGGGCGTGCCGCGCAGGCCCGCCTCGACCATGCGGTAACGGTCGTTCCAGCGTTTCACCTGCCGGTCGAGCGCGCGCAATTGCGGGCGCAGGATCGCCGCGCGCAGGTTGTCCATCCGTCCCGAGACATTGGGCGTGTCATACTTCACCCGTTCGAAGACCTCGCGCGCAGGCGCGGCCAGATGCCGTTCGTACAGCATGTACGAACCCGACAGGATCACCGCGCGGGCCGCGATCTCTTCGTCATCGGTCACCAGAAAGCCACCCTCGCCAGAATTCACATGCTTGTAGGTCTGGGTCGAATAGCAGCCGATCACCCCATGCCGCCCCGAGGGCACGCCGTTCCACGAGGCCCCCATGGTATGGGCGCAATCCTCGATCACACGCACGCCATGGGCGTCGCAGATCGCCATCAGCCCGTCCATGTCACAGATATGCCCGCGCATATGGGACAGCATCAGCACATCCGCCTGATCCGCCTTGGCCTCCAGATCGTCGAGATCGATCACGAGGCCTTCGGTCACGCCGACGAAGACCGGCACCGCCCCAACCGAGGCAATCGCGCCGGGCACAGGGGCGAGGGTAAAGGCATTGGTCAGCACCCGGTCCCCCGGTTTCACCCCCACGGCGCGCAGGGCGCATCCCAGCGCATAGCCGCCCGAGGCCACCGCCAGCGCGTATGTCGCCCCGGTCAGGGCCGCGACCTCCTGTTCGAGCAGGGCCGTTTCCGACAACTCACCGGGGGCGGTGTTGTAGCGGTGCAGGCGGCCGTGTTGCAGCACGGCGAGTGCGGCGTCGATGCCCTCTTGGGGGATGGGTTCCTGCTGGGTGAAATTGCCGGTGAAACGCTCTGTCATGGCGGTGTTTTGCGCGGGCTTTGCAGCGCGGTCAATGGCTTTCAAAGCCGCTCGGGGCTTTGCCCCGGCCTGCGCGAGGTCGCAGTTGCCATGCTGGCATGTCGCAAACGCTGCGGACGGGCGCGGGCCGCGCGCGCAGGCTGAGGTCATGGACAGCATCGACTTCATTCATTCCGTGCGCTGGTCGGACCTGCCACCCCAGGTGCAGGCCCGCGCCAAGGCCTGCCTGCGCGACCTGCTGGGCGTGGCGGCGGGCGGGCAGGACACCGCGATGGCGCGGATCACCCGCGCGCACGCCGCCGAGGACATGCCCGGCCCGGTGCCGATCCTGTTTTCCGATGCGCGGGCCTCGGCCCCGGCGGCGGCCTTGGCCATAGCGACCGGGATCGACAGCCTTGACGGGCATGATGGGTATAACCCGTCCAAGGGCCATGTGGGTTGCTCGCTGCTGGCGGCGATGCTGGCGCTGGGGCCAGAGGACCTGTCGGGTGAGGCGTTCCTGACGACGCTCGCCATGGGCTACGAGATCGGCAGCCGCTGCGCCGAGGCACAGCATGCCAGCGCGCCGGATTACCACACCTCGGGCAGTTGGGGGGCGGTGTCGGCGGCGGCGGCGGGGGCGCGGCTGCGGGCGCTGACGCGTGACCAGACCCGCCACGCGCTGGGGATCGCCGAGTATCACGGGCCGCGCAGCCAGATGATGCGCTGCATCGATGCGCCGACCATGGTCAAGGACGGCTCGGGCTGGGGGGCGATGGCGGGGGTCTCGGCGGTGCTGATGGCGCGGCGCGGCTTCACCGGCGCGCCTGCGCTGATCGTCGAAGAGGTCACCGGCCCATGGGCCGATCTGGGCCATGACTGGCGGATCCTGAAGCAGTATTTCAAGCCTTGGCCGGTCTGCCGCTGGGCGCAGGCGCCGGTCGCCGCCGCGCTGTCGCTGCGCGCCGCGCATGGGCTGATATCGGCGCAGATCGCGGCGGTGACGGTCGAGACCTTCCACGAATCCTGCCGTCTGGCCTGCGCAGTGCCGCAGACCACCGAAGAGGCGCAATATTCCACCTCCTTCCCGGTCGCCGTGGCGCTGGCGCGCGGCGCCTTAGGGCCTGCGGATCTGGACGGCGAAGCCTTGCACGACCCCGAGATCCTGCGCCTGAGCCGCGCGCTGACGATGGTCGAGGATCCGCAGACCAACGCCGCCTTTCCGCTGAAACGCTACGCGCGGGTGACCCTGACGCTGGTCGATGGGCAAGTGCTGACATCAGAGCGGTTCGAGCCACCTTGGGACTGGGACGCGCCGCCGACAGAGGCGGAGCTGCGCGACAAGTATCACTGTCTGGCGGACCCGGTCCTCGGCGCGGCGCGGGCGGCGGCGATCTCCGACGCGATCAACCGGTTGGACAGTCATCCCTTCGCGACGCTGGCGGCTTTGCTGGACGGGGGGCCAGGGATGACCCCCGGCCTACGCCGCTAGAGCGCGCGCTCAGCCGATCAGGCGGCGGACTTCGTCGGAGAGCGCGTCGAAATGGTCGATCACGCCTTCGGGGTCGAGATCGCGCACCGCCTGCCCCGGCGGCGCGAATGTCACCAGAATCGAGGGCACGCCCGCATTGGCCGAGGTCTTTCGGTCGGTCTCCGTATCGCCCACCAGCAGGCAGGCATCGCGCCGCCCGCCCGCGCCATCGACGGCGGCCCACAGATGCGCCGGGTCGGGTTTCCTGACCGGCAGCGTATCCGCGCCGATCAGCGAGCCGAAGAGATCGCGCACGCCGAGTTCGCGCAGCAGCGCATCCGCCAGACCAAAGGGCTTGTTCGTGGCGATCCCCACCGCGTAGCCGGTTTCGCGCAACCGCTCGACCGCCTCGACCGCGCCGGGATACAGGACCGTATGCACGGCAATCGCCTGCGCATAGGCGTCGAGCAGCCGGGGATACCACTCGAGCACCAGCGCCTCGTCAAAGCGGTCCGCGCGCTGCAACCCGGCAGTCAGCATCGCGCGCCCGCCGCGCAGCGCCACCCCCGCATCCGCCACCGGATCGAGTCGCACCGTCTCACCCATGCCTGAAAAACAGGCATTTGCCGCCGCGACCAGATCCCCGCTGGTATCCGCCAAAGTCCCGTCGAGATCAAAAATTACACATTTCATGGGCTTGGCCCCTTTCTGTCACATGCCGAAATCTTGTGTGAGACGCAGCGCCTTGCCCCGGCAGATACAGCAGATAAAAGGGCCACAAGCGAAAGACAAACCGGATTTGAACATGAGCATTGCCCTGATCGTGCTGGCAGCCGGCAAAGGCACCCGCATGCAAAGCGACCTGCCCAAGGTCCTGCACCGCATCGCCCACGCCCCCATGCTGTGGCACGCCCTGCGCGCAGGGTCCGCACTGGCCCCCGAACGCACCGTCGTCGTCGCCGGACACGGCGCCGACCTCGTGGAAACCTCGGCACTGGAATACGACCCCGAGATGCGCGTCGTGCTGCAAGAGGAACAGCTTGGCACCGCCCACGCGGTGGCACAGGCGCGGCCCGCGCTGGACGGCTTCGAGGGCGACGCCATCGTGCTTTATGGCGACACGCCCTTCATATCCGAGGCGACGCTGAACGCCATGGCCGAGGCGCGGCGCAAGCACGACATCGTCGTGCTGGGCTTCGAGGCAGCAGACCCGGCGCGCTACGGGCGGCTGGTCACCGAGGGTGACGACTTGCTGCGCATCGTCGAATTCAAGGACGCCACCGAAGAGGAGCGCGCCCTCACCCTGTGCAATTCCGGCGTCGTCGCCGCCGATGCGCAGACCATGTTCGAGCTGATCGAGGCGGTGGGCAATGCCAACGCCTCGGGCGAATACTACCTGACCGACATTCCCGGCATCGCCCGCGCACGCGGTCTGTCCGCCACCGTGGTCCGCTGCCCCGAGGCCGAGACGCTGGGCGTGAACTCCCGCGCCGATCTGGCCGCCGCCGAGGCCGCCTTTCAGGCCCGCGCCCGCGCCGAGCTGCTGGACCTGGGTGTCACCCTGCCCGCCCCGGAAACCGTGCATCTGGCATGGGACACCGTCATCGGGCGCGATTCGGAGATCGAGCAGAACGTCGTCTTTGGCCCGCAGGTCACGGTGGAAAGCGGCGCGCGCATCCGTGCCTTCAGCCATCTCGAAGGCTGCCATGTCAGCCGCGGTGCCATCGTCGGCCCCTATGCCCGTCTGCGCCCCGGGGCCGAGCTGGGCGAGGATGTGCATGTGGGCAACTTCGTCGAGGTCAAGAACGCCATCCTGCACGAGGGCGTCAAGGCCAACCACCTGACCTATCTCGGCGACGCCGAGATCGGGCGCAAGACCAATATCGGCGCGGGCACGATCACCTGCAACTATGACGGCGTCTTCAAGCACAAGACAACGATTGGCGAGGGGGCCTTCATCGGGTCCGACACCATGCTGGTCGCCCCCGTCACCATCGGCGACGGCGCCATGACCGGCTCCGGTTCGACCATCACCGAAGACGTCCCCGCCGGCGCTCTGGCCCTGTCGCGCGCGCCGCAACAGGTCAAACCCGGCATGGCCACGAAATTGATGAATATGTTGAGATCGCGCAAGGCCAAGGGCCAATAACGCGACTTATCCACATTAAATGGAAGGTTTTTGGAAATGTGCGGAATTGTAGGCATTCTCGGAAAACACGAGGTCGCGCCGATGCTGGTCGAAGGCCTGCGCAGGCTGGAATATCGCGGCTACGACTCGGCCGGCATCGCCACGGTCAATGACGGCGTGCTCGACCGCCGCCGCGCCGTGGGCAAGCTGGTGAACCTGTCGGACCTTCTGGTGCACCAGCCGCTGGCGGGCAAATCCGGCATCGGCCACACCCGCTGGGCGACCCATGGCGGCCCCTCCGCCACCAATGCCCACCCGCACCGGACCGGCCCCGTCGCCGTCGTGCACAACGGCATCATCGAGAATTACAAGGACCTGCGCGCCGAGCTGGCCAAGGCCGGGATCGACGCCGAGACCGAGACCGACACCGAAACCGTCGCCATGCTGACCAAGCTGCATATCGATCAGGGCATGGCCCCGGTCGACGCGGCCTTTGCCACCGTCGAGCGGCTCGAAGGCGCGTTCGCGCTGGCCTTCCTCTTTGACGGCGAGGGCGACCTGATGGTCGCTGCGCGCAAGGGCTCGCCCTTGGCCATCGGCCATGGCGAGGGCGAGATGTTCGTCGGCTCCGACGCCATCGCGCTCGCCCCCATGACCGACCAGATCACCTATCTGGAAGAAGGCGACCGCGCCGTCCTGACCCGCACCTCGCTGGAAATCCGCGACGAGGCGGGACGTCTGGTCAACCGAGATCAGCGCACCATCCGGATGGATGCGGCCCGCGTCGACAAGGCCGGGCACAAGCACTTCATGTCCAAGGAAATCGCCGAGCAGCCGACCGTCCTTGCCGGTGCGCTGTCGGCCTACCTGACGCAGTCCGGCATCGCCCTGCCCGATCCGGGCATCGACTTCACCAAGGTCGACCGCCTGACCATGGTCGCCTGCGGCACCGCCTATTACGCCTGTTTCACCGCCAAATACTGGTTCGAGCAATTGGCCGGGCTGCCGGTCGAGGTCGATATCGCGTCCGAGTTCCGCTACCGCGAACCGCCGATCACCCCCGGCACCACGGCGCTGTTCGTCAGCCAATCCGGTGAGACCGCCGACACGCTGGCCGCGCTGCGCTATTGCGCGGGCAAGGCCGACAGCATCGTGTCGGTCGTCAACGTCCCCGAAAGCTCGATCGCGCGCGAAAGCGATCTGGCCCTGCCGATCCATGCGGGCGTGGAAATCGGCGTCGCCTCGACCAAGGCCTTCACCTGCCAGCTGACCGTGCTGCTGCTGCTGGCGCTCAAGGCGGCGCAGGCGCGTGGCCGCCTCAGCGATGACCGGCTGACCGGGATTCTGGCGGACCTGCGCGCCCTGCCGGGTACGTTCAACGCCGCGCTCGACCGCGACCACGTGATGAAGGAAGTCAGCCAAGACCTTGCCAAGGCGCGCGACATCCTGTTCCTCGGGCGCGGGCTGATGTATCCGCTGGCGCTGGAAGGTGCACTGAAACTCAAGGAAATCAGCTACATCCACGCCGAAGCTTATGCATCTGGCGAGCTGAAGCATGGCCCCATCGCGCTGATCGACACCTCGGTGCCGGTGGTCGTGATGGCCCCCAAGGACAGCCTCTTCGAAAAGACCATCTCGAATATGCAAGAGGTCATGGCACGGGGCGGCAAGGTGGTTCTGGTGACGGACGCCGCCGGGGCGGCGATTGCCGGTGATGAGGCGTGGAAGACGATCATCCTGCCGCAGGTGCCCGAGGTGCTCTCGCCCCTGCTCTACGCCCTGCCCGCGCAGCTTCTGGCCTATCACACCGCCATCGCCAAGGGGACGGATGTGGACCAGCCGCGCAACCTCGCGAAATCGGTGACGGTGGAGTGACACCCGAAGACGCGCTGGCACAGATCGAGGCGGCGGGCGATCCGGCCCGCGCCGAGGGCATGGCCGCCTATCACAAGGCCCCGCGCCGCTATCTGGGCACGCCCAACCCAGTGCTGAACGACCTCGCGACCGGCTGGCGCCGGACCCTGTCGGTCGGGGACCGCGTGGCGCTGGCCGATGCGCTGTGGCGCACGGACATCCACGAGGCCCGCATCACGGCGGCCAAGCTGCTGACGCAGGCCCGCCTGCGCCCCGATGACGCCGCTTGGGCGCTGATTGCCTCCTGGGTGCCAGAGTTCGACGCTTGGGCCATCGCCGACCACGCCTGCATGGCCGGGCAGCGCCGCCTGCTGGCCGATCCGGCCCGGCTCGACGCGGTCGAGACATGGACGCGGTCCGACCACATGTGGACCCGCCGCGCCGCGCTTGTCATCACCCTGCCTTGGACCAAGCAGAACAACCCCACCAAGGCGGATCTGGCGATCCGCGACCGGGTGCTGGGCTGGGCGGCGGGGTATGTGGACGACCGCGACTGGTTCATCCAGAAGGCCGTGGCGTGGTGGCTGCGCGACCTGTCGAAACACGACCCCGCCCGCACGCGCAGCTTTCTCGACACTCATGGCGACCGGCTCAAAGCCTTCGCCCGCAAGGAAGCCGGGAAATACCTGCCCTAGCGCGGGGCTGCCCCCGCGCACGCCTCACTCGCCGGAATAGACCTCGACCTCGGGCAGGTCCGTCAGCGGCGCCTCGATCAGCCGCATCGCCGCCAGCGAGATTCGGCTGCCGGTCTCGGAGGGGCGCAGTTCGACCTGCGCCGACTTGCCCGTCACCGGATAGACCACGCGCCCCTGCTCGGTCGCCGACACAAGCGGCGTTTCCAGCCAGAATCCCGGCTGCGTCGGATCGCCCAGCGACACCACCGTCGTGCCCAGAAGACGCTCACCACCCGCCGCAGGCGCGGCAGCCTCGGCGCGCTCCTCGGCATTGGTCGTGTCGAACTGCTCGGCGGTGCGCGCCGCCGCGGTGGGAACCGGCGCCTGCGCGGCGCTGTCGGGGCGCGCCTCGGGGCGGGTCTGGCCCGCCTCGGCCACCGGCGCCGCACGGTCGCGCGACTTCAGCCCAAACGGCATCGAACCGCCGCAGCCGGACAAAGCCAGCGCGATGACGCCGATCCAGACATGTTTCATGCGATCTCCCCCTTTGGTCGCAGATGACAGCGCGACCGTACCGCGCCAGTTTGCGTGATACAATTGCACGCGCCACCCTTGCCCCATTCTTTGCCGACGACTAGGTTGCCTGCCATGACCACACCGCTCATAGACCCGTTCCAGCGCCCGATCTCCTATCTTCGGGTTTCCGTCACAGACCGCTGCGATTTCCGCTGCGTCTATTGCATGTCGGAAAACATGACCTTCCTGCCAAAGAAGGAGCTGCTCACGCTGGAGGAGCTGGACCGCATGTGTTCCACCTTCGTCCGGCTGGGCGTGGAAAAGCTGCGCATCACCGGCGGCGAGCCCTTGGTGCGGCGCGACATCATGACCTTCTTCCGGTCGATGACGCGGCATCTGGACAGCGGCGCGCTGAAGGAGCTGACGCTGACCACCAATGGGTCGCAGCTGGCGCGGTTTGCCGACGATCTTTACGCGGCGGGTGTGCGCCGGGTGAACATCTCGCTCGACACGCTGAATGAGCAGAAATTCGCGGATGTGACCCGCTGGGGCCGCCTGCCGCAGGTTCTCAAGGGCATCGATGCCGCGCAGAAGGCTGGTCTTCGGGTCAAGATCAATGCCGTGGCGCTCAAGGGGTTCAACGAGGACGAGCTGATCTCGATGACCGAATGGGCGGCCGAGCGGGACATGGACCTGACCTGGATCGAGGTCATGCCCATGGGCGATATCGGCAACGAGGACCGGCTCGACCAGTATTGGAAGCTGTCCGACCTGCGCGCGCAACTGGCGCAGACCTATACGCTGACCGACCTGCCCGAGCGCACAGGCGGCCCTGCGCGCTATGTCCGGCTGGAAGAGACGGGGCAGAAGATCGGCTTCATCACGCCGCTCACGCATAACTTCTGCGAAAGCTGCAACCGCGTGCGCCTGACCTGTACGGGTGAGCTGTTCATGTGTCTGGGGCAAGAGGACAACGCCGACCTGCGCGCGGCCTTGCGCAATCATCCCGGCGACGATGCCCCGCTTGAGGATGCGATCCGCGCCGCGATCCGGCTGAAGCCCAAGGGCCACGATTTCGACTATTCTCGCCAGACGGTGGACGGTCGTGTCTCGCGCCACATGAGCCACACGGGCGGGTAAGCGCCTTCGAAGGCGCTTGGACCAAGCGTGTTGCAACACGCTTCCAACGCCATTCGAATGGCGTTGATCCAAGGCGCTTCGAAGCGCCTTGCTGCCTAGACCGGACGGCTGATCCTCCCCCCGCCGATGGCCGCTGCCACACCGGTCGTGGTCTTGCAGGAGGTCGGCAAACCCCGCGCCACGCGCGCCGCGAGGAAGGCAAAGGCCTGCGCCTCCAGCATGTCGCCATCGAGACCCGCGGCCTCGACCGGCTCCACCGGGCAATCCAGACCCGCCGCCAGCATCTGCATCATCACCGGGTTGTGCCGTCCGCCCCCCGTCACCAGCAACCGCTCCGGCGGGGAGGGGCAATGCTCCATCCCCTGCATCACCGCCGCCGCCGCCATGCCCGTCATGGTCGCCGCCGCATCCGCGTCGGACAGTTCCCGCACCAGATCCAGCATCAGGGAAAAATCGTCCCGGTCCAGCGACTTGGGCGGGATCTTGCGGAAATAGCCTTCGTCCAGAAACAGCTCCAACGCGCCTTCCTCGACTCGGCCCTTGCGGGCCAGCGCGCCGTCGCGATCGCAGTCCAGCCCCAGCCGCTGCGCCACCAGATCGTTGATCGGTGCATTGGCCGGCCCCGTGTCAAACGCCAAGAGCGCCCCCGGCGCCTCTGGCTTGGCGCTGCGCGGATCGACCCAAGTCAGGTTGCCCACACCGCCGAGGTTGAGAAAGGCCAAGGGCCGTTCCGCCCCGATCCACCGCGCACAGGCCCAGTGGTAGAAGGGCGCCAAGGGCGCCCCCTCGCCGCCCAGTTCCACATCCATCGACCGGAAATCCCAGACCACCGGCAGCCCCAACGCCTCGGCGAGCGCATCGCCATCGCCCAATTGATGCGTGCCGCGCCCGCGCGGCTCATGCGCCAGCGTCTGACCGTGGAACCCCACCAACTCGGCCCGGTCGAAACCCGACAGCACCTCGATATGCGCCCGCTGGATCACCTCCAGCGCCTCGGCCACATCGTCCCCTTGCCAGCGCCCCAGCGCCGCGCGCAGCACCGCGCGCTCCTCCGGCGAATACGCCCGGTAGGCCGACGGCCCGAATTCCAGCACCTGAACCCCGTCCGTCAGCACCATCGCCGCGTCCACACCGTCCAGCGATGTGCCCGACATCGCGCCCAAAACCCAAATCGGCCCTGACACCTTGCCCATGCCGCCTGCCCCACTTATAGCTTCGCGCGTTGTATAAATGAGGCGGACCATGACCTACCATCCCAAATCGGACTTCATGCGTGTCATGATGGAGCGCGGCTTTCTCGCCGATTGCACCGATTATCAGGCGCTCGACGACGCGCTGAACAACGGCGTGGTTCCCGGCTATATCGGCTTCGACGCGACGGCCAAGTCGCTGCATGTGGGCTCCCTCATCCAGATCATGATGCTGCGCTGGCTGCAAAAGACCGGCCACAAACCGATCGTTCTTATGGGCGGCGGCACGACCAAGGTGGGCGATCCCAGCTTTCGCTCCGACGAACGCCCGCTGCTGACGCCCGACCAGATCGATTCCAATATCGCGGGGATAAAACAAGTTTTTGCCAAATATCTGGATTTTGCTTCCTCCGAAGAAGAGCGGTTTTGGGCAGGTAGCGTAGCCGGCAATCCGAACTACAGAATCGATCCCCAAAAACTCAGTCCCGCCGCCCTGATGCTCAACAACGCCGAATGGCTCGACGGGCTGAACTACCTCGAATTCCTGCGCGACATCGGGCGGCATTTCTCCGTCAACCGGATGCTTTCATTCGAATCCGTCAAGTCCCGGCTCGACCGGGAACAGTCGCTCAGCTTCCTCGAATTCAACTACATGATCCTGCAAGCCTATGATTTCCTTGAGCTGAACCGCCGTTATGGCTGCCTCGTGCAGTTCGGCGGCAGCGACCAATGGGGCAATATCGTCAACGGCATCGACCTGACGCGCCGCGTGCTGGATCATGAGATCTTTGGCCTGACCTCGCCGCTGCTGACCACCTCGGACGGCAAGAAGATGGGCAAGAGCCAAGGCGGCGCCATGTGGCTGAACGCCGACATGCTGTCACCTTACGAGTTCTGGCAGTTCTGGCGCAACACGACCGACGCGGATGTGGGGCGCTTCCTCAAGCTCTATACCGAGCTGCCTTTGGAGGAATGCGAGCGTCTTGGCGCGCTGGAAGGGTCCGAGATCAATCAGGCCAAGATCATCCTCGCCAACGAGGTCACGACGCTGTGCCACGGCGCCGAGGCGGCGGCGACGGCGGAACAGACCGCGCGCGAAGTGTTCGAAAAGGGCGGCGTGGGCGACGACCTGCCGACGCTGGAACTCACCCGCGCGGAACTGGGCGACGGGCTGTCCATCGTGCAGGCGCTGGTGCGCTCGGGTCTGGCGAAATCCGGCAAGGACGCGAAACGCCTGATCGCCGAGGATGGCGCACGTCTGGACGACGCGCCGCTGACCAATGCCGGGCTCGTGCTGGACGCCGATGCGCTGGCACAGCCGGTCAAGCTGTCGGCGGGCAAGAAGCGTCACGCGCTGGTCAAACTGGCCGACTAAAGCGCCAGTTGCACCACCGCCAGCGCCAGAAATGGCAGCGACAGCACGCTGGCCAGCAGCAAGGCCGCCGCTGCGGTCGGACGCGGCCGCGCGGCGGCAATCATTTTGGGGCGGGGCGCAGCACGGCGCAGGGAATCGTGTCTCATGCGGTCAAGTTAACCACATGGAAACTTTCCAGGTGGTTAACTCCGGCCATGGATGAATCCCTGGTTCTGCCCCTGCCCCAATCGCCCGAATTCGCACGCACCTGCGACCTGCTCGGGCTGCCGATCCGCCAGTGCAAACGCGAAAGCGGCGGGCAGGCGCATGTCTGGTGGCAGGTGCAGTCGCGCAGGCTGCCGCTCCTTGGCCGTGTCGACCTGATCTCGCGCGGGCCGGTGGCGCGCAGCCCTGCCGATCTCGACGACTGGCTGTCGGGCTGGCTGCGCTGGCATGACAACCGCCCGCTGCTGCTGAATGCCGACGGCATCGCCACCGAAGCCCTGCGCGATGCCGGGTTCTGGCCGCTCATCACGCCCGCCACGCTGGCCCTGCTGCCGCTGGCGGATCGCGCGACCCTGCGCGCGGCGCTGCAGCCGAAATGGCGCAACCGTCTGGTCCGCGCGGAAAATGCCGGGCTGCGGGTCACGCGCCACGGCGTGACCTCCAACCACTGGCTGTTCGAGGCCGAGAAGACCCAGATGCGCACCCGGCGCTATCGCGGTCTGCCCCCGGCGGTCTGCCTCGCCTTCGCCAGCGCCAACCCCGGTCAGGCCGTCCTGTTCGAGGCCCGCAACAAGGGCCGCCCAGTGGCCGCCGCATTGATGCTGCGCCACGGCCCGATGGCCACGTGGCAGATCGGTCATTCGAACGAGGAAGGCCGCCGTTTGAACGCCATGAACCGGCTGTTGTGGGAGGCGATGGGTTGGCTCGCCGATCAAGGCCACACGGTGCTCGACCTCGGCACGATCAACCAGCAGGACGCGCCGGGCCTTGCGCATTTCAAGCTGGGCACCGGCGCGGTTGCGCATCGGCTGGGCGGCACATGGCTGCATCAAGGGGCGCTGGCGCCCTTCGCCCGCCGCCTGCCACGGGCGCTTGCGGCCTAGACCCCGACCGGATCGGCCCAAATCCCCCTTTCTTTGGGCCCCAAATATCCCGGAGAGCGCGAGAGGCAGCGCCTCTCGCACCTTCGCCCAAAGGCGAAGGTCCAAAGCCTCACTCCAGCATCCAAGCCCCGTCGGGCCAGAACGCGTGAAAGGCAAAGGCGAACATCAGGTCATGCGCCACGGGCTCCCCCTGCGCATAGACCCGCACATTGCCCACATCGCGCCCGTCAGCAATCACCGCCGCATCCAGCGCCGAGGCCTGCCCCGCACTCCAATCCAGCACCACGCCCGCCTCCGCGATCCGGCCCGCCTTGCGCAGCCGCTCCAAGGGCCACGCCCGGTCGCCCACCCGCACCACCCGCGCCAAAGGCGCGATCCCGTGCGGCGGCATCTCGCCGCTATACAGGAAGGGCCGATGCGACGAGTCATACTGACGATACGGGTTCTGCCCATACGGCCGGTTCCACGATGGTTCCGCCATGACCAGCCCATCTGGGTTGCGGGCACGGAACACATCGAACCCCTCCATCCAACTCGGGACCTGCGCCAACTCGACCCCGGTCATCTCGCCGACGATCCCCTCGCCGATGGCCTGCTGCCACCAGCTTTGCGTCTCGCGGTCATACATGATCATGTCGGAATGGCGCAGCTTGCCCGACACGCCAAAACTCAGCACCTGCCCGTCCACCCGCCGGTCAAAGGTCAGCGCCGAATTGCACAGTGGGCAGAACGTCACCGCCACCGGCACACCGCCCACCACATCGTTCACGATTTCATGCCATGTCAGGTAGCGGATCGGATAGGCGCGCGGCACCTCTCCGTCGATCTCGACGGCAATCACCGGCTCATTGCCCGCGATCCCGGTCACCGCATCCACCGCAACAAAAGACGGATCGCTCAGCGCCGGAATGCCATCCTTCGGCGGCCCGCCAGAAATGATCTCGACCCAGTTGTCCACCGAAGTCGTCTCGAAATCGGTCTCCGGCCATTCGTGCTTCCAGAACGCCGGGTCTGCCGCCGCCGCGGAGGCCCAGACCATAAGACAGACAAAGAAAAAGCGCATGACACATCCTCCCCGGATGCATTCTGCGCCAAACGCCGCTCTCGAACCAGCGACAAATCCGTTATTCTGGGTCGGCCCGCCACGCGGTCCCCTCCCCCGGTGAAACGGGGGAGGGACAGGGAGGGGGCCGAAGCAGCCTGCGACGCGAAAGCGTCACCGCTGGATCACCCCACCCCGATCACTCGGTCACGGTGACCGTCTCCATCCGATCCGGTTCGCCCAGAACCGCGCCGTTGCGGCCCTCGCCGCGCTTGATCGCGTCGACCACATCCATGCCTTCGGTCACGCGGCCCACGACCGTGTATTGCCCGTTCAGGAAATGGCCTTCGGCAAACATGATGAAGAATTGCGAATTGCCCGAATCCGGGTCCTGCGACCGCGCCATGCCCACGACCCCCCGGTCAAAGGGCACATCCGAGAATTCCGCCTTCAGGTCGGGCCGCTCCGAGCCACCCATCCCCGCCATCTGCATCGAGAAACCGTCGCCGCCCATCTGGCCGAACTGCACATCGCCGGTCTGCGCCATGAACCCGTCGATCACCCGGTGAAAGACGACGCCATCATAGGCACCGCTTTCCGCCAGCGCGGTGATCTGCGCGACATGGCCGGGGGCCACGTCTTCGAGCAGGTCGATCTTCACCACGCCCTTCTCGCCGTCAGGGCCCGCCACGGTGATGTCGATCCCCGTGGCAAAGGCCGGCGCGGCCAGAAGCGTGAACGCCACTGCCAGCTTATGCATCGGCGGCCACCTTGACCGAGATCATCTTGTCCGGGTTCGGCGCAGGCTCGCCCCGGGTGATGGCATCCACGTGCTCCATGCCGGAAATCACCCGGCCATAGACCGTGTATTGCCCGTTCAGGAAATGGTTGTCCTTGAAATTGATGAAGAACTGCGAATTCGCCGAATTCGGGTTCTGCGAGCGCGCCGCGCCCAGCGTGCCCCGGTCATGCGGCAGCTTGGAGAACTCCGCCGGCAGATCCGGCAGGTCCGAGCCGCCCGTGCCCGCGCGACGGATGTTGAAGCTGTCGCTGTCCGCGTTGCCATGCTCGACATCGCCCGACTGCGCCATGAACCCGTCGATCACGCGGTGAAACACCACGCCGTCATACTTGCCCGCGCGCGCCAGCTCCTTCATGCGTTCCGCATGTTTGGGCGCCACATCGGGCAAAAGCTCGATGATGACGGTGCCGTCCTTGAGTTCCATCAGGATGGTGTTTTCCGGATCCTTGATCTCGGCCATGGGTCTCTCCACTGTCAAAACATTGTTGCCGATGTAGCCTGCCGCGCGCGCGATGCCAAGTCAGCGTTGACCTCTGCCGCCGGACAAGGCAGTGAAAGGCAAATTGGATCGGAGTGAGACCATGGCCTGGAAAACCCTCGACGAGATGGATCTTGACGGCAAGCGCGTGCTGACGCGCGTCGACATCAACGTGCCGGTCAAGGACGGCGAGGTGACCGACACCACCCGCATCGAACGCATCGCTGCCACCGTGCAGGACATCCTCGATCGCGGCGGCAAGCCGGTGCTGCTGGCGCATTTCGGCCGCCCCAAGGGCGAACGCCGCGACGACATGAGCCTGCAGGTGCTGATCCCGGCGCTGGAATCTGTGCTGGGCGTGCAGGTGATCTTTGCCGCCGATTGCGTGGGCCCGGCGGCGGCGGCTGTCGTCGACAGCCTTCAGGACGGTCAGGTGGCGCTGCTGGAAAACACCCGCTTTCATCCGGGCGAGGAAAAGAACGCCCCCGAACTGGCGCAGGCCATGGCCGCGCTTGGCGATGTCTATTGCAACGACGCGTTTTCCGCCGCCCACCGGGCGCATGCCTCGACCGAAGGTCTGGCGCATCTGCTGCCCGCCTGCGCGGGCCGTCTGATGCAGGCGGAGCTTTCGGCGCTGGAAGGCGCGCTTGGCTCGCCCGACCGGCCCGTGCTGGCGGTGGTCGGCGGGGCCAAGGTCTCGACCAAGCTCGACCTGCTGGGCAACCTCGTGGAAAAGGTCGACATGCTGGTGATTGGCGGCGGCATGGCCAACACCTTCCTCGCCGCGCAAGGCCACGCTGTTGGTGCGTCGCTCTGCGAGCACGAAATGGCGCAGACCGCGCGCGAGATCCTGTCCAAGGCCGAAGCGGCAGGATGCAAGATCCTGCTGCCCGAGGACGTCGTCGTCGCCCGCGAATTCAAGGAAGGTGCCGCGCATGAAACCGTCGCCGCCCATGCCTGCCCCGAGGATGCGATGATCCTCGATGCGGGTCCCGAGGCGGTCGAGGCGGTCAAGGCGGCGATTGCCGAGGCGAAGACACTGATCTGGAACGGCCCCTTGGGCGCGTTCGAGATCGCGCCCTTCGACACGGCGACGAACGCGGCGGCGCTGTTTGCTGCCGAACAGAGCGAGGCGGGCAAGCTGGTCTCGGTCGCCGGGGGCGGCGACACGGTGGCGGCGCTGAACAAGTCCGGCGCGGCCACCGATTTCACCTATATCTCCACCGCCGGGGGGGCCTTCCTCGAATGGATGGAGGGCAAGACCCTGCCCGGCGTCGCAGCCCTCGGGTAAACGCGCGTGCAAGGCGCTTCGAAGCGCCTTGGATCAAGCGCCTTCGAAGGCGCTTCATACGCAAATTCGAATTTGCGTGGTCCAAGGCTGTTCGAACAGCCTTGCCACCGCTCAGCCTCCAAGCCCCTGCAACAACCGGATCGCGGCGGGCGCGGTGAAGGCGGTGCTGTGGCCACCGGCATCGCCCCCCTCGATCTCGGACAGGTCGACGATCGACACGGGCAGCCCGCCCAGCCCTTCCGTGTCACGGATTGCCCCAAGACGTACCGGCGAAACCGACAGCCACGCCGACAGGCCCAGAATCCGGTCCCGCGCCGAGGTCACCAGCATGAACGGCTCGGGGAAGGGGCGGATTCGCCGCGCCTGCTGAACGAACACCTCGTTGTCGATATCCGGGCTGATCAGCGCCACGCCCGACAAGCCGTCCAGCACCGCGCCCCGGCCGGAAATCGACAGCTGCCGCAGCACCTCCATCACCAGCTGGCTGCCCATGGAATGCCCCACCAGCAGCACCCGCCGCCCGTCCCCGGTCAGCGCCTCCAGCAGCCGCTCCAGCCCGTCGCGTGAGAAGATCACGCTGTCGCGGTCATGCACATAACCGCGCGGATTCCCCGCCGAGGGCCAGCTATAGGCGATCACCGGCAGGTCCGCGTCGAAGTCATGCGCGATCTGCGCCAGCCGGTAGACCGCCTCGGCATGGTTGACGTTGTAGCCATGCACGAACAGCACCACCTCTGGCGCCGGGCCGAACGCCTCCAGCAGCGCCACCTCGGAGCCATACTCCGCCTCGCCCACCGCCACGAAATGCCGCGCGGGGTCCGGCGCGCCCTGCCCCGGCCATTCGATCCGGCCCATCTTGTGCCCCGGCGGGATCGAGATATCGACCCGCCCGAAGCGCAGCCGCGCATCGCGCGTCACCCCCAGCCCGGCCTGTCCCGCGCCGTCCGGCGCATAACGGTTCGTCGCGACGAACACGGCCTGCACCGTGCCCGCATCCCCCGAGGCCATGACAAACGCCCCGCGCGGGGCGCAGGAGGCAACGAAACACAGGCAGATCAGGACCAGATAGCGCATCATGCGCGCAACCTAAGCGCGGATTCGTTAAAGCACCAGAAGCATCACGCGCGCCCCGCGCGGCAGGAATGCAACGCTTGGCCCCGCAACCGCCGCGTTAACCAAAGCCCCCCTTTTCCGGGCCGGGCCGGTCGGGCACACTCTCCCAACGCATCCACCCAAGAGATGCATGAGGCATATCGGCATGACCAACCGCTCCGCGCGCCCGTCCTTCGGGGCCCTGATCTTCTTCACCGTGACGCTCAGCCTCACGGCCTATTTCACCTTTGCCGCCGTGCAGGGCGATTTCGGCCTGTTCCGCCGCGCCGAGATCATGGTCGAAAGCCGCAAGCTGACCGCCGAGCTTGACACGCTGCGCGCCGAGGTCGGGCGGATGGAGAACCTCACCACGCGCCTCAGCAACGAATTCCTCGACACCGACCTGCTCGACCAGCAGGTGCGCGACGTGCTGGGCCTGATCCGCACCGACGAGATCGTCGTCAACTAGGCCATCGCGACAATTCACGGCGAAACAATCTTGCGCACTCTTTACGCGCGCAAGCGGCCTTGCTACGCTTCCCCAAAAGAAGTTTAACACTAAACTTTCAGGGAGGAGCGCCCATGGCCCCGCGCAAAGCAGCGGCTCAGGATACTGTCGCGGCCAAGACCCCCGGCCCGGCGAACATATCCGCCGAGGACCTTACGGCCTATTACCGCGACATGCTCTTGATCCGCCGGTTCGAGGAAAAGGCAGGCCAGCTTTACGGCATGGGGCTGATCGGCGGGTTTTGTCACCTGTATATCGGGCAAGAGGCCGTCGTCGTCGGCCTTGAGGCCGCCACCAAGGAGGGCGACAAGCGCATCACCTCCTATCGCGACCATGGCCACATGCTGGCCTGCGGCATGGACCCGAAAGGCGTCATGGCCGAGCTGACGGGCCGCGAGGGCGGCTATTCCAAGGGCAAGGGCGGCTCCATGCACATGTTCAGCCGCGAGAAACATTTCTACGGCGGGCATGGCATCGTCGGCGCGCAGGTGCCGCTGGGCGCAGGCCTCGCCTTCTCCGACAAGTATCGTGGCAATGACAACGTCACCTTCACCTATTTCGGCGATGGCGCGGCGAACCAAGGACAGGTCTACGAGACCTTCAACATGGCCGCGCTCTGGCAGCTTCCGGTGGTTTTTGTCATTGAAAACAACCAGTACGCCATGGGCACCGCGCAGGCGCGCTCGACCTCCACCCCTGACCTATACACCCGGGGCGCGGCCTTTGGCATCCCCGGCGAGATCGTCGACGGCATGGATGTGCTGGCGGTGAAAACCGCCGGTGAAAAGGCGGTGAAACACTGCCGCGCGGGCAAGGGCCCCTACATCCTTGAGGTCAAGACCTACCGCTATCGCGGCCACTCCATGTCCGATCCGGCGAAATACCGCACCCGCGAAGAGGTGCAGAAGATGCGCGAGGAACGCGATCCCATCGACCATGTGCGCGACCTGCTGCTGACTGGCAAACACGCCACCGAGGATGACCTGAAGACCATCGACAAGGAGATCAAGGCCATCGTCTCGGACAGCGCCGACTTTGCGCGCGAAAGCCCGGAACCCAGCTTGGATGAGCTTTGGACGGATATCTATGCCGAGCCGATCAAAGAAGGGGCCGAGTGATGCCGCATTTCGAAATCCATGTGAACGACGTCCCCCGCGCCAAGGCTTTCTATTCCGGCCTCTTCGGCTGGACGATCACCCCCGCCCCCATGGGCGAGGAAATGCAGTACCAGATCATCACCGGCCCCGGATTCGTCGCGCCCGATGACCCAAATGGCGGTCTGACGGGCGGCATGATGCTGCGCATGGGGCCATCCGCACCTCCCGGCTCGCCCATACGCGGCGGCACCCTGACCTTTGACGTGGACGATTGCGACGAACGCTATGCCTGGGCGCTGGCCAATGGCGGGGCCGAGGCGATGCCGCCCGAAACCATGCCCGGCATTGGCCGTTTCGCCTATGTCGAGGATGGCGAGGGGAATATCGTGGGCTTCCTGTCCCAGATCGCAGAGGGGGCGCAATAATGGCCACGGAAATTCTCATGCCCGCTTTGTCTCCGACGATGGAGGAAGGCACGCTCGCCAAATGGCTGGTCAAAGAGGGCGACACCGTGTCCTCGGGCGACATCATCGCCGAGATCGAGACCGACAAGGCCACGATGGAGTTCGAGGCTGTGGACGAGGGCATCATGGGCAAGATCCTGATCCCCGAGGGCACGGCGGATGTGAAGGTGAACACCCCCATCGCCGTTCTGGTCGAAGCTGGCGAGGAGGTCCCGGATCAAGTCCGGGACGCGGGTGCGCCTGCTCCGGTCCCTGCTGAAAAACCTGAAGAAAATACAACCCCTGCGCGCGCAGAAACGCGATCTACGCAACCGTTTCGCGACGAAACCCCTGCGAAACCCGAACCGGACTGGCCCGAGGGCACCAAGGTCAAATCCCAGACCGTCCGCGAGGCCCTGCGCGATGCCATGGCCGAGGAAATGCGCGGCGACGGCGACGTCTTCCTGATGGGTGAGGAGGTCGCCGAGTACCAAGGCGCCTACAAGATTTCCCAAGGCCTGCTGGACGAATTCGGCTCCAAACGCGTGATCGACACGCCCATCACCGAGCACGGCTTTGCCGGGATCGCCGTGGGGGCGGCCTTTGGCGGCCTCAAGCCCATCGTCGAATTCATGACCTTCAACTTTGCCATGCAGGCCATCGACCAGATCATCAACTCCGCCGCCAAGACGCTCTATATGTCTGGCGGGCAGATGGGCTGCCCCATCGTCTTCCGTGGCCCCAACGGCGCCGCCGCCCGCGTGGGCGCGCAGCACAGCCAGGACTACGCCGCATGGTACAGCCACATTCCCGGGCTGAAGGTCTGCATGCCGTACAGTGCCTCCGACGCCAAGGGCCTGCTGAAATCCGCGATCCGCGACCCCAACCCGGTGATCTTCCTTGAGAATGAAATTCTGTATGGCCGCAGCTTCGACGTGCCGGTCATGGACGATTTCACCGTCCCCTTCGGCAAGGCCCGCATCTGGCAGGAGGGCACGGATGTCACCCTCGTCTCCTTCGGCATCGGCATGAGCCACACTTTGGCCGCCGCCGAAAAGCTGGCCGCCGAAGGGATCAGCGCCGAGGTCATCGACCTGCGCACGCTCCGCCCGATGGACACCGCCACGGTCATCGCGTCGGTGCAGAAAACCAACCGCTGCGTGACGGTTGAGGAGGGCTTCCCCGTCGCCTCGATCGGCAACCACATCACGGCGGTGCTGATGGAGCAGGCCTTTGACTGGCTCGACGCCCCGGTGATCAACGTCACCGGCAAGGACGTGCCCATGCCCTATGCCGCCAACCTCGAACGCCACGCGCTGGTCACGCCCGACGACGTGATCGCCGCCGTGAAAAAAGTCACCTACCGCTGAGGAGCGCCCCATGGCAGACGAGATCGAAATCCTTGGCCTGACGACCCACGGGCTGCATATCGGGCTGGGCCCGGAAACCGCGCTGGCCCCCATGTCGCTGCTGGAACGCGAGATGTCCAACGTGACGGAGGAGGGCGCCGCCGAATGGGCCGCCGCGCAGAAATCCGAACTGGAAGTCGCCATGACCAAGCTGATCAAGGGCGAAAGCCCGCCCGCGCCCTTCGACGGGTTGCAACTGGTGACGGAGGGCTGAACCATGGCCACGGAAATCCTGATGCCCGCCCTCAGCCCCACGATGGAGGAAGGAACGCTGGCCAAATGGCTGGTCAAGGAGGGCGACACCGTCCAGTCCGGCGACATCCTCGCCGAGATCGAAACCGACAAGGCGACGATGGAATTCGAGGCGGTGGATGAGGGCGTGGTGGGCCGCATCCTGATCCCCGAGGGCACGTCCGAGGTCAAGGTCAACACCCCCATCGCCTTGCTGGTCGAAGAGGGCGAGGCCGTGCCGGAGACCACCGGTTCCGCCGCGAAACCTGCTCCGACTGCTGCGCCGGAGCCTCCGGCTCAGCCCGCCCCGGCGGCGCCTGTGGCGCGAGACGGTGAACGCATCTTCGCCTCGCCTCTGGCCCGTCGGATCGCCGAGCAAAAGGGCCTCGACCTGTCGCAGATCACCGGCTCGGGTCCGCGTGGCCGCATCGTCAAGGCGGATGTCGAGGGGAGCTCTGCCCCCGCCACGCCCAAAGCGCCGCCGCCGCCGGTCACGGCCAGCGCTCCTGCCCCTGCCCCCAAGCCGGTCTCCGCCGATGCCATCGCCAAGCTCTACGAGGGCCGCGCCTATACCGAGGTGCCGCTGGACGGCATGCGCAAGACCATCGCCGCACGCCTTACCGAGGCCAAGCAGACCATCCCGCATTTCTACCTGCGCCGGGATATCCACTTGGACAAGCTGCTGGATTTCCGGTCGCAACTGAACGCCCAGCTCAGCGCCCGCGGGGTCAAGCTGTCGGTCAATGACTTCATCATCAAGGCCTGCGCCCTGGCCCTCCAACAGGTCCCCGCCGCCAATGCCGTCTGGGCGGGCGACCGCATCCTGCAACTGACGCCGTCGGACGTGGCGGTCGCCGTCGCCATCGAGGGCGGGCTGTTCACCCCGGTCCTGAAGGATGCCGAGACCAAGACCCTCTCGGCGCTGAGTGCCGAGATGAAAGACCTCGCCACCCGCGCCCGCGACCGCAAGTTGGCCCCCGAGGAATACCAAGGCGGCAGCTTTGCGATTTCCAATCTGGGCATGATGGGGATCGAGAATTTCGACGCGGTCATCAACCCGCCCCACGGGGCCATTCTGGCGGTAGGTGCCGGGGTGAAGAAGCCCGTCGTGGGCGCCGACGATCAGATCACCGTGGCGACGGTGATGAGCGTGACCCTGAGCGTCGACCACCGGGTCATCGACGGGGCCTTGGGGGCCGAGCTGCTGGCCGCGATCAAGGACAACCTCGAGAACCCGATGGCCATGCTGGCCTGAGGGGGCGTTCGGTGGGGTAAGGGTTTGTTAAGAAGGTTTGGTGTGGGGCGGGTCAGGTCTGATTGGGTCCCGGAAATCAGAAATGGCTCGAATGGCAGTCAGAGCCGTCTTCCAGCGAAGCTGCGTTATGGTCGAAAGACTGCCAAGCGCAAGTCTTGCTTCACGCAAAGCGGAAAAGTATCTCAACCTTTCACGGCAGACCCGGCGCTGGAGCGACTGCGGCCTTTAAGGGCTGTTGCTCTGGGTACCATTCTCCAGAGTAGGTGTTAAAACTAACAATTGGAGGGAAGAAGAATGGAGTCGGCTTTGGTTTTTCCCAGTTATTTTTGCCAAAAAACCTAGAGAACACAGACACGCAATCTTCTGGGAGGGTATTTTTTCGGCGAACGTTTAATTCAGGGGCGAGATACGCAATAAGTGCGTGTTCCGTAGCATCCAAGTCGGTGGGAACCTTCTTGCGCCGACGCCCTGCAAGACCTGAAGTAGTAATTTCCCCAATGAAGAATTGCTTTATAATCGGATTGGTTAGCGCATGATGGTTGGCGAAGCGAGTATTGGGTCGTGTGGACAAGCCAATGTAGACGACTCGAAGGTTGCCTGCGTCACCGCCTACGCCCATGTAAACACAACGATTTGTCGTCATCACGCGCGCTTATGAAGTAAATCGCTTGTAAGATCTGTATGGGCCATACCAGTCCACGATAGAAGCTACCGGCATTTTCACCCCTCCCAAAGGTGCACAAAGAGCCAGATCGGTAAGACGACCCAACCCACGGCCCACCATGCTCGTGATACAAAAATGGCAAATGGCGAGTCGTATCGCCATGCAAATAGCCACCTGAAAAATCTAAAGGTCCAAACAAAGTGCAGAAGAAACCAAGCAATGCCGACCGTTACAATCAAAAAAGAATATGCGTGCTCCATGGATACCACCAGATTTGGTCTTAGCCTTCAGTCAATTCATCCTAGAACGGTTCCTCCCTCCTCCAATCGATCCACACTTTACCGCTCACGCGAGGGAACTGCAACTTGCCATGGGCTGATTCCACCTTTCGCGACGGCGCGCCTACTCTTACAGCACCACGCATGAATATCTCGGAAGGGGTGGAAACTCCGTTCGTCCAAAAACAATAAGCGACGCTTTGTCCCAAATCGCGGACGCCACTTCATATTTATCTAGAAATTGCCACGAGTTAATACAAAAAAAGCCCCCATCCGGGGGCCTTTTCCTGTCACAAACCCAAATGCTCAGTCCGGGATGACCGCCGAGAACGCGTGGTCCATGTTGATCGAGGGTTGGTCACAGCCCGCTTCGCCCACGACCTTGGCGGGGACGCCTGCGACGGTGGTGCAGGGCGGGACTTCTTTCAGCACGACCGAGCCTGCGGCGATGCGCGAGCAGTGGCCGACCTTGATATTGCCCAGAACCTTGGCGCCCGCGCCGATCAGCACGCCGTCGCCGATCTTGGGGTGGCGGTCCTCTTCTTCCTTGCCGGTGCCGCCGAGCGTCACGGAATGCAGCATCGAGACGTTGTTGCCGACAACGGCGGTTTCGCCGATCACGATGGCATGGGCGTGGTCGATCATGATGCCCTGCCCGATGCGGGCGGCGGGATGGATGTCGATCCCGAACACCTCGGAGGTGCGCATCTGGAAGAAATACGCGAGGTCCTTACGGCCCTGCTTCCACAGCCAATGGGCGACGCGATAGGCCTGAACAGCTTGGAAGCCCTTGAAGAACAAGAGCGGCTGGAGGAAGCGGTGGCAGGCGGGGTCGCGCTCATAGGTGGCGGCGATGTCGGCTCGGGCGGCCAGCGCCAGCGCCGGTTCGGCGCCATAGGCCTCGTCGCAGATTTCCCGCAGGATCTGTTCCGACATCTCGCCATTGGCGAGCTTGAGCGAGACGCGATAGCTGAGCGCGCGTGCAAGCGTCGGATGGTGCAGGATGGAATAGTGGATCATGCCGCCAAGGAGCGGTTCATGGGTGACAGCCTCTTCGGCCTCGCGCATGATGCGCGCCCAGACCGGGTCGAGTTCTGCCAGTTTTGCGCGGGTTTCTGCCATCGGTCCCTCCGTTCACGGGTCGAGTCTAGCAGATAGGCGGTTTGACGCGAAACGCAAATGCGTGATGGTGCAAATTGCGAAAACTGATCGGAGCCGCGCAAGAAAAACGCCGCCGGGGCGACCGGCGGCGTCATGGGCTCAGGCGATCTGGGTGATCGCGAATGGTCCGGGCCCGTAGCGGCCAGAGATCTGCGCCACGGCGATCTGGAAGGCGCCGGTCAGGCTATCGGCGCTGCGCTGGCTGGCCGGGTAGGTCCAGTCGGGCGTGGTGACGGCGGTCTCGCGGATCACCGTGTCGCCCTGCTGGACGCGGACCAGATAGGTTTCCTGATCCTCGCCAAGGGGCACGTCGTACAGGTCCCAACTGTCGCCGTCGATGCGGGTGCGGCGCGTCCAGCGGACCTCGATATCGCTGCCCGTGTCGCGCGCGCGCAGGTGCACGGGGCGATAGGGGCGCAAGCCGTTGCCGTCGAAGGCGTGGTTCACATGGGTATAGGTCGGGTCGTCATAGCCGCGCTTGGCCGGGCCGATGCGGAAGTGACGGTTGATCCGGCGATGTGCCTGCGCCAGCGCGATCTGGGCGGGAGCACCGTCAAGCGCAACGACGATGGAGCCCGCAGGCCAAACCGGCTGCATCAGCGCGTCGCTGCCCAACTGCCCGCGCAGACGGTGCGAGACCAGCCAGCGATCCTCGGACAGTAGGGTGACATCGCGGAACTGGAACAGTTCCCAATTGTTGGGGCTGCCGTCGCCGATGGCAAAGAGGTTGCCGCCCGCCAGCAGGTCCGCGTCGGGGATGCTTTGCAGCGTGCCGCTGGCGAGGCGCAGTTGCAGCGGCGCACCCCGGTCGATCATGCCGGAGCGCCCCGGCAGAAGGGGCGTTTCGGTGACGCCGATGACGGAGCGCGCCGCAAAGACGCTGTTCAGCGCGTAGTCCGCATCCTGCGCGGCATCATAGACGGCGACAGAGCCGGGCCACGGCTCGGCGGTCAGGGCCAGATGCGGGGCGTGCTCGACCTCGCTGCCGGTGACCAACGGCAGGTCGAGGAAGAACGGCGTGACCGGCACGGCGGGTGTAAAGGGCCGCAGGGTGGCGCCATCCTCGCCATAGCTGCTGGGCTTGTAGACGTCAGGCTCGATCCGGACGGCATCGATGACCTGATGCTCCATCACCTCGACCCGGTCGATCCGCGCCAGCGTCGGGCCGGATTTCGACGGCAGGCGCACGATATCCCCTGCCCCGAGCTCCAGATGCGAGGGCGGCAGCGCAAAGCGCAGGGTATCGCGCGAGACGCGGCCCTCGGTCAGCCAGCGCTCGGTGGTCATGCGGCCTTCGGCGCGGGTCAGCGCAAGGCTGAGTTCGGTTTCGGCCACCGCATGGGTCTGCTCGTCGGGCAGCACGGTTTCCTCGGAGGCCAGTTGATGATCGCTGTCGGCAAGGACAAAGCCAACGCGGACACGGCCCGCCATCTCGGCCTCGGCGGCGCGGGTTTCGCTCAGATCGCCTTCGATCTCGTCGGACAGGGCAAGGTCGGCGAGGGTCAGGTCGGTCGGCATCTGCCCGTCGCGCATGCGGAAGACCACGCGCCCGTCGCGTTCAATGGCGTCAAAGCCATAGGCCAGCATCAAGGGTTGCAGCGCGCGGCGCGCATCGCCCACCTGCGGCACGACATAGCCGCGCACGAACCCGTGCAGGCCCGATGTGTCGATCCGGGTGAGGCCAACGCGGTTGCAGATCTCGGTCACGACCGAGGCAAGGCTGCGCCCCGAGATACGCCCGTTCAGCCAGTGCCCGCGACGGTAATTCGCCCCGTCCGACCACAGGTCGGCATTGCCCGGGAACCACGGGTAAGGCCGCGCATCCCAAGCCCAGACGAAGGCGCGCGTCATGTCCAGCATCGGTCCGCCATAGAGGTCCGATTGCGGGTTGTTCTGCGGATCGCCCCAGTAGCCCAGCATGGCGCGCAGATAGGCGCGCTGCATCTCCTCGTCACGGGTCCCGTTGGAGTAATGCGGCAGCTGGCTTTCGGACGATTTCGGATCGAGGAACTTGTTGGGCTGGTTGGCCCCCTTGTCGAGCGCGGCACAGCCCAGTTCGGTGAACCAGATCGGCTTGGAGCGCGGCTGCCAATCGGTGGGCTGGTCGTTGCGCTGACCGCTCACACGTTCGAAATGGCGGTTCTGCCACCAGTTGCGGATGTCCTTGTAGCGCCAGACCCAAGGCTCGTCATGTTCGCCATCGGTGATTGGCGTGCGCCGCTGGGCATCGCGCGCCTCGGGCGAGTTGTAGTACCAGTCGTAGCCCTCGCCGCCCTCAATATTCGATTGCAGATAGCCGATGTCATACGTGCTTTTCCAATCGGCATCGGCGTGGGTATGGCCATCGCGCCAATCGGCGAGCGGCATGTAGTTGTCGATCCCGACGAAGTCGATCTCGACATCGGCCCAGAGCGGGTCGAGGTGGAAATACAGATCGCCGGAGCCATCCTGCGGGTGGTATCCGAAATACTCGGACCAGTCGGCGGCATAGCCGATCTTGACCGACGGCCCCAGCAGGGCGCGGCACTCTGCAGCGAGCGCCTTGAGCGCGTCGACGGCAGGGAAGCCGTTTGTGCCCCTGATCTGGGTCAGGCCGCGCATCTCTGAACCAATGCAAAAGCTGTCGACACCGCCCGCGGCTGCACAGAGCGCGGCCTGATGCAGGATGAACCGACGATAGGACCATTCGGCGGGGCCGGAATAGGTGACATTGTCGCCGGAGATTGCGAAATCTGCAGCAGACGCCGTGCCGAAGAAGGCCGCGACTTCTGTTTCCGCGTCTGCGGTCCGGTCCGGGCTGCCTTCGACACCGGGGGCGAGCGACAGCGTGATGCGGCCGCGCCATGGCAGCTTGGCCTGTTCGCCAAACCCGCTCCAAGGATCGGTGAGGCCATTGCCGGGCATCTGGTCCATCAGGATGAACGGGTAATACATCACCGCGAGACCCTGATCCTGCATGCGGCGGATCGACTGAATCACGGACTGGTCGGTGGGCGTGCCGCCATAGACCGGGCGCTGGTTTTCGGTCGGGACCATCTGCGCCTGCGCGCGCGACAGGCCCGAGACCGACCACGGCATGGTCTGCGCCTCATACTGGGTCTGCTCGACCTTGGGTTGGATGGTGCATTCGCCACAGCGCAGGTCATCGCCGAACCAGCTGACCACAAGCGACGCGGAACGGCAGTTCGGGGCCTCTTCGACCAGTTGGTCGAGCGAGGTGTTGAAATCCGGCTCTTCGGAGGGTGAGTTGACGTTGACCACGGCCTTGCCGTTCTTGCCCGCGCCAAAGATCCCGTTCGGATCGGCGCTGTAGGTCATGTAGACCGGCTGGGTTGCCAGCGCGTATTCGCCCGTGCCGGGGATCATCGCGACGCCCTGCACCGCTTGCGGCACGTCGTCAGAAGCGGCCTCGGGGCGGGTAACTTCGAAACTAAACTGCGGGACACGGTTGCCGAACCGTTCGAGATACATGTCCTCGATCACCACATAGGCGGTGCCGCGATAGGCGGGCACAAGGCCTGTGCCCTCGACCGCCTCGATCTTGGGGTCGGGCAACTGGTCGCTTGTGCCGCGATAGACCCGCATGTTCAGGTCCTTGACGGGGATTTCGGCGCCGTCGGCCCAGATGCGATTGACGGATGTGATCTCGCCCTCGCACAGCGCGATGGCGAGGCTGATCGAGTAGCTGTATTGCTTGATCTTGGGCTGAGGCGGAGCGCCCTTGCCACCGCCGCCACCCTTGGTCGAGACGTGTTCCTGAAACTCGGTCGACCAGATCACATGGCCACCGACGCGCATCCGGCCATAGACCTGCGCGATGGGCGCGCCTTCACCGGCGCCGGTCAGGCGGAACCGCTCGATCCGGCCCGTCTCGACGGTCTCCGCGCCTTGCCCCATAAGCCGCTGATCCAGCATCCGCCCCATCGAGGCCCCGATGAACCGCCCGACGGCGGTCATCGACAGGCCCAGAACGGACCCGCCGATGGAACTGCCGATTGCCGCGCCTGCGGCGGAAAGAAGGATCGTCGCCATCACTCAATCTCCGTTTGGAAAGGCAAAGCGGGCCACGACCCGCCGCGCCCAAGGCGCGCTCAGCGCGCTTTCGACCACCCCATGCCCCGAATAGGCATGGATGAAAGAGGCGTCGCGCCCGGTCCGCGCCTGCAGCCCCACATGTTTCGCAACCGACCCGTCGCGCATCCGGAACAGCAGGACATCGCCCCGCGCAGCAAGTGCAACCGGTTTGACCAGAAGGTGCCGTTTGGCGGCTTGCCAGAGCCGCTCGTCACCCTGGGGTTCGGACCAGTCCATGCTGTAGGCCGGAACGGGTTCCGGCTCTGCCCCCAGCACCTCGCGCCAGACACCCCGCAGCAGGCCAAGGCAATCGCAGCCCGCGCCCTTGACCGAGGCCTGATGCACATAGGGCGTACCGATCCAGCCCCGTGCCACGTCGACCGCGCGAGTCATCGGCGGCTACCGCCGCCTGTGCGCTTGGACTGTGTGGGGTGGATGGTCATCCAGTCCTCTTCGGGGATGTCCGGAAATCCCTGAAAGTTCAGCACGTTGTTGAATTTCAGCCGACAGGTTTCAAACCGCTTGTCACAGCCTGCAGTGATCCGGATCGTGTCGCCGATCACCGGCTTGGCCCTGAGCGGCTCCCAGATATCGATATGGCGCAGGCCCGTCTCGTCGAACCGGTCACGCTTTACCATGGCCGTCAGCCCCTGAGCCGCGCCGTCGAGGATTTCGACCCGACCGCGCGTGAACCAATCCGGCTCGAAACCGGTCTGCTTGCCAATGCCAAAGGCGCGATTGTCCAGAACCGAGGTCAGCGGCCCTTCGAAGACAAAGCCATTGGCCGCCAGATCAAAGCCACAGGCCGCATCGCCCAGCACGGCCGAACAGGGTTTTTGATAGACCCGCCCGACGGGGCGGTTCAGGGCTTCGGTCAGACCGCGCAGTTCCGCATGAAAGGCGCCTGCACCGCGCCGGATCTCGCCAATATGGCCGCGAAACATAACGCGCCGCGCGGTGACATCGGCCCAGTTGACCAGCCAAGCCACAACCTCGGCCCCGTCAAAGCGACCCGCCGCGATATCCTCTTCGCGGATCGCCGCATCGGACAGCGCGCCCATCGCTTCGGTGTTGTCGATGGACAAGCCCGTCGACTGGCTCAGGGCTTTGGCCGTGAGGCCGGTCTCTGCCTTGAAGACGATGCCGTCGAATTGCAGGTCGAGATCGTGATCGGTAAAGCCGTAGACCGTTCCGTCACGCCGCGTAACCGCCCAAGCGCGCGCCACCGTGCCGATACCGTCGGCCAGGTGCGCATGAAGTGCCTCGGCGCCCATCAGACCCGCACCTCGACCACCGGTACGTCAGGCACTTGGCCTGCGCGGAAACTGGCGACGCTGACATTGATGCGATCCGTGTCGAAGCGCACCGGCACGTCGAATTCGAAACCCACGCTGATCTCGGCATCCTTCAGAGGCGCCTCGACGAAGGTGATGACACCGGTCTCGACATCGATTTCGAAATGGACGCCTTGCAGCATTTCCACGTCTTGAACCGCCGCGAGGATCGTACCCTGCACGGGCTTCTTGATCGGTCGGGCATAGCTTTGCGCACCGGACCGGTAGGTCTTGATCAGCTGAAAGCTCTTTGTGGCGCCATCGCCGCGCGCGATCACCTGATCGCCCGGCTGGACCTGTTTCGACGGCGGGCATGACTTGTAGTCGGCCCAGTCTTTCCAGCGAAAGCCGAACAGCTGTCCCTGCCGCGCCTCGAAGAACGAGATCAGCGCCTCGACATCATCGAGCGATCGCAGACCGAGACCCGCGTCATAGCGCCTGCGCGAATGCGCCCAAGGTGTGTTGCGCTCTTCGTGGCCGCTGGTCAGCGTCACGATATCCGTGCGCCGCTCGGGGCCGCCAATCGAGCCAAAGCTCAGATCGGCGGGAAATCTCACCTCGTGAAACGACATCTGTCCCTCCTTTCACTTGTGTCAGCGATTGCGCGCGCCGCGGCTGAGTGCTTGGCTCATGCGGGCGGCGATCTGGCTTTGGCTGCGCTCGAAACTGCGCGCGTCGGGCGTCTGGATGTTCATCACCACGGTCACACCCTGCCCGCCCCCGGCCGAGCGCACGCCCAGCTTGCCGTCCGGGCCACGGGTCAGCGGCATGATCGCCTCTGGCCCCGCCTCGCCCATCAGCCCTGTGCCACCGCGCATAGGGAAGGTCGTCGGGCCGGACACAACGCCGCCATTGGCGAAGGGCATGACACGCCCTTGGCTAAAGCTGCCACCATTGGCAAAGGGCGAATAGGCGCCGAACATGGACGACACACCGCTGGCCAGCATTCCGCCGATATGGCCAGCAACCGGCTGCACCGCGGCCTTCCAAGCCGCGTCGATCATCGAGTTGGCCACCGTGCGCAGAGCATCGGACAGCTTCATGCCGTCCATCACCACGCCATCGATCGCCCGCGTCACACCCCGTGTCAGGGTGGATTCCAGCCGCTCGGCGCCCTTGCCGGTGGCCGAGAACGTCTCGTTGATGCGTTTGAGTTCGGCATCGAATTCTGCCGCCATGCTCACCGCGCCACCAAGCGAGGCTTCCAACGCCTCGACCTGTGCGCCCAAGTCATCCACTGTTCCGGCCATCGTCATCACCTTTGCTTGCATCGGGGAAGGCCGCCATCAGCTCGTCGAGCCGCGACCGCCCCATGGATCTTGCTCCGCCCTCTTCGCCCAGCATCAGCCGCAGCTCTGCCGGCGTCAGGGCCCAGAATTCGCCGGGCGTCAGGCCGAGGCCGCGCATCCCGGCCTGCATCAGGGCAGGCCAGTCAAACCGGCCCATTTGCCTGCTCCGGCAACATGAAGGCACGCGCCAGCAATTCCGCCGCCGCCCGCGCCGCCGCCATCGGGCCGCCCGCAATCTCGGCCTGCATAAGGTCGCCTGCGCGCCCCTGCCAGCCGCCGCCGCGCAAGCCCGCCACGATCAGCGCCAGCACGTCGCGTGTGCTGAACCCGCCCGCCTCGAAGCGCTGAACCAGCGCGACCAGCGTGTCGCCGTCCAATGATGCCTCCAGCTCGGCCAACGCGCCCAGCGTCAGCCGCATCACGTGGGGCTGGCCATCGATGACCAGCTCCACCTCCCCCCGCCACGGATTGCCCATCACGTCACCGGCTGCGCGGTGAAGGCCAGTTCGCCCGCCGAGGCCAGTGCGACCTCGTAGGTCGCCTCGCCATTGTGCGAGCCCGCATATTCGATGCTGGTCACCTGAAACTTGCCGCGCACCGTGCCGAAATCGGGGATGATCACCTGAAACTCCGGCGTCTCACCATCGAAGAAAATCTGCCGCGCGCGTTCGTCGGTATTGGCGTCCTTGAACACGCCCGAGCCGCTGATCGAGGCGGATTTCACGCCTGCACCGGCCAGCAATTCGCGCCAGCCGCCAGCGGAGTCCAGCGTCGTCACATCGACCTGTTCCGCGTTGAAGCTGACGCGCGTCGCACGCAGCCCCGCCATCGTCTCGAACTGACCGTCCCCGGTCAGATCCACCTTGATCAGAAGATCCTTGCCGTTCTGAGCACCCATCGTCTCACTCCTTCGATAAAAGGTCAGTTGTCTTCCACGCTCGCGCGGAAGGTCAGGTCGATGCGCCGCAGGCCGTCACGCTCGCGCGCGGCCTTGGCCTTGATGAACCACAGCCCCGCCAAGGACCCCCGCGACAGTGTCAGCGTAGCTCCGTCCAGCGCATCGCTGATCGCGCCCGCCGCTTCCTTGGCCGCCTGAAAGCCCGCCACTTCGGTCACGACGCTGACGACGAAGTCATGCACCGCGCCGCAGCCGGTCGAATGGTTCGCGCCGGTCACCGTCTCAGGACCAAGCGCCACGTAGGTGTCGGGCAAAGGCCCGGGTGGGGGCGCGTCGAAGACGTTGCTGCCGACCAGCCCCTGCAAAGCCGCATCCGCGACCAGTGCTTGGTAAACCGCCGCCTGCAGCGGTGCGGAAACCGCGTAAGTCATACCGCCAGCTCCTCTTCACATTGACAGGTCAGGTACAGGCCGCGTTCGTCCGCCTCGCTCACCGCGTCGACGCGAAAGACCCGTGGCCCCATGCGGAACCGCTGCCCCGGACGAGGACGGTTGCTGTGCCCGACTGGCGCCGCGCGCAGGGTAATCCGGTGGCCCGTCGCCGACACCGCCACTGCCTCGCCCGAGACAAGCCGCCCCGTCCGCGCCGTGACCTCGCCCCAGACCGTGCCCAAGGGCGCCCAGGTCTCGATGAAGCCACCGGCCCCGTCGGCGATCCGCTCGGGCGTCTCCAGCAGCAGTTCCATGTTCAGACGCGGGGAACTCATGCGCCCAGCCCCAGCCGTACGGGACGGAAACGCGCAATCAGCGAGGTGACACCAAAAGGCATGCAGCCCTGGCTCAGCGCCGTCTCATCGCGGTATTCGTAATAGTGCGCCGCCAGCAGCAAAACCGCCTGTTGCAGGTCGGCCGGGATGTTGGCAAAGGCGGCCCCGAACCCCGCCGTCAATCGGATTTCTGCCGCGCCACCGGTCGGAATGGTCGGAAGCATTGCGCCCATCGGCGCCAGCTTCGGTTCAAAGGCATCCTTGACCAAGCGGTAACGCCCCGCATCGATCACGGTGGCCACGCCATAGGCATCGATGACGGCCAGCTCCGTGATCGCCGTCACCGGCGAGACCGGCAGAACCTGCGCATCGGTCGCGCGCCAATCCGCCAAGGTAATGACAAAGCCGCGTTCGATCAGCGCCTTGCCGGTGCGGGCCTCGATTGCCGCCATGGCGGCCCGCAAGAACGACCCGAGAACGGAATTCTGCACGTCATCCTCGGCAAAACCCGTGCCCAGCCTCAGGTGCCGCTTCAGCTCCGCCACCGGAAGGGCCACCTCGGGCACTTGTGTTTCTTCCACCAACATCATGTCTCTTCTCCGAAATCCCAGGTCCGCACCGCCCCGCCGGATGGCGGGTCGGGCGCGCGCTCCCCACGCTGCACGGGCGGAGGGACAGCTGGACAGCCAAGGCGCGCGCGCCCTCGGAGGGGTGGAAACCTGCCCCCACCCCTCGTCTCAGGCGCCTCTTACGAGGTCGCGCACTTCAGAAGCTTGATCGCGGCAAAGTCGCTCACGTCGCCGCCCACGCGCTTGGTGGCATAGAACAGCACGTGCGGCTTGGCCGAGAACGGGTCGCGCAGGACGCGCAGATCGGGACGCTCGGCGATGGTGTAGCCTGCACCGAAATCGCCAAACGCGATCGGAACGGTGCCGGTGCCGATATCGGGCATATCCTCGGCGATCAGCACCGGGTAGCCCAGCAGACGCGCCGGTTCAGCCTGGGCAAAGCCATCGGCCCACAGGTGACGACCGTCATTGTCCTTCAGCTTGCGCAGCGCGCCCGCGGTCTTGGAGTTCATGACAAAGGACGCACCCGCGCGGTATTGGGCCCCCAGCGCATAGACCAGATCGATCAGCTTGTCGCCGTCGCCGATATTGTCTGCCACGCCGGTAAAGACATAGCCCAGCGAACCCCAGGCCCAGGTGCTGTCTTCGACCTGGGTATGGTCGAGGATGCCGCGCGGCTTGTCGACGCCGTCGCCATTGATGAAGGCGGACGCTTCGGCGCGGGCGAACTTGTCGGCGATGCGCTTGGCCAGCCAGCCCTCGATATCGAACGCTGCGTCATCCAGCAGGCGCTGCGAGATCTTCGGCAGGGCGTTCAGCTCGTAGAGCGGGATCGAGATGCGCTCGATGGTCGGCGTGCCGGTCTCGGCGGTCGAGGAGGTCTCGTTCGCCCAACCTGCGCCGGTGTCGTTCTGGTCGACCAGCACGTCAAAGGACGAGGCCTCGACATTGACGACATTGGCGATGGCACGGATCGACGCGGTCGAGGACAGCACGCCCTTGATGGTCTCGGCGGTCTGCGGATCGACCAGATAGCCGCCATCCGAGTTCACCGCGGTGTTCATCGACTTGCCTTCCAGCACGAGACCGCGCAGCGCGTCATCGTCACCCGAACGCAGGTAGGCATCGAAGGCCTTCTGATGGGTGCCGTCCAGTTCCGCGCTTGCGGTGGACAGTGCCGGGCGGCCCAGACGGGCGGATTTTTGATCAAGCATGGTCAGTCGCTCTTCCTGTTTGTTAAGCTTCTCTGAGAGGTCGGCCTGAAGGGCCTTGAAATCCCCGATCAGTCCCGCCATCGCGGCACTCACCCGGGCGACCGGGGACACGTCTTCCCCGGTCCGAGACTTGGTCTCGGTTGTGCTCATCCTGATTTACCTTTCACTTGCCCCGCCGCTTTCGCGATACGCGGGCAGATCGGTTGCCCTGCCGCCCGGTTGCCCGGCAACGGCGATGAGTGGCGCGCGTCAGCCGCCCGCCAGGTTGCGGCGCATGTCCTCAAGGACCTCCGCCAATTCACGCCAGTCGCTGGCATCGGGCGCATCGCCCTTGGCCCCGACCCGCGCACTGGGCAGCATCGGGAAGGTCACCAAGGACACCTCCCAAAGCTCCAGTTCCGAAAGGAGCCGCTGCCCCTTGTCATTCTTTGCCGCCTTGACGGTGCGATAGCCGATCGACAGCCCGTCGATCGCGCCCGCCTCGATCAGCGCAGCGGCCTCGCGGCCCTTTTCCACGCTGGCCAGAATGCGGCCCTTCACGTACAGACCGCGCTCATCCTCGCGCACCTCGTCCCAGATGCCGATCGGCTGCGCCGGATCGTGCTGCCACAGCATCTTGACGCCGCGATTTTCTGCGGCGAGCTTTTGCAGGGACCGCGCATAGGCGCCCTTGGCCACCACATCGCCACCTTGATCGCAGGCACCGAACAGGCTGGCATAGCCTTCGATCACCGTGCCATCCTTGGCTTCGGTCACGGCCACATCCGTGCCCAGCCGACAGAACTTGTGTTCCAGATCCATCAATCGTCTCCTCGTTCACGGGGCCGCAGCCACGATCCCCTGAAAGGCCTGCGCCAGGATCACCCCGACGACGCCGTAAACCGTCAGCCAAAGCCGCCGCTCCAGCCGCTCCATCAAGCCTTCGAGCCGCGTCAGCTGGGCTTCGAGCCGCTCGATATGCAGCTTTGATACGCGCTCATGGGCCTCCAGCCGCATCGCGGGAGCGCAGGCAAACGCCTCGCGCCTCAGCCGATCAGTCATCGTCGCTCTCCAGCGCGGGCAGACCCAGCATCGCGCGTTTTTCCGCGGTGGTCAGGAAATCGGCCTTGGCCACGCGCGACCACTGCGCATCGCGTTCCCCGGCCAGCGCGGGAACCTGATCGAGATCAGGCTTCAGCTGCATCTCTTCGCCCAGATGATCCGACAACCAACGCCCGATCTGCGCCGTCACCTTCGAGGCCAGCGGCAGCACCGTCTGGCGATAGAACGCCCGGTGCGCCTCGGCGTAGTTGGCGAATGTCGCCTCGCCCGGAATGCCAAGCAGCATCGGCGGCACACCAAAGGCCACGGCGATCTCGCGCGCCGCCGCTTCCTTGGTCTTCTGGAATTCCATGTCCGAGGGCGAGAAGCCCATCGGTTTCCAGTCCAGACCGCCTTCCAGCAGCATCGGACGGCCCGCATTGCGCGCACCCTGATGATGGCTCTCCATCTCCGAGACCAGCCGGTCATATTGTTCTGGGGTCAGGTGGCCCTGCCCCTCTGCGCCCTTCCAGACAATCGCACCTGACGGACGCGCGGCATTGTCGAGCAGGCCCTTGGACCAGCGTGACGCGCTGTTGTGCACGTCGACCGCCTGCGCCGCCGCCTGCAAGGGCGACAGGCCGTAATGGTCGTCCTGCGGGTGGAAGGACTTGATATGGCAGATCTGGCTGACCGGCCCGGTGACGTCGAAACGATGCTTGCGCGCGCCGACGCTGTATTCATAGGCGATGGGCCAGCCATCGGCGCCCGGCACGACCGCCATGCGATCCGAGCGCAGGACATGCAGTTCGAAGGGCAGTCCCGTCTCGCCGCTGACCGCCTCGACATAGCCGTCGCCCGACAGCAGCATCTGACCATACAGCGCCTCGAACAGCTCGGCGCGGCCCTGGCCCGGATTGGGCTGGGTGATCAGCTTGAGCATCGGGTGGTCCGCATAACGCATCGTCGCATCCTGCAGAACCACCGGCAGCGCCGCGGCAGCCTCCGCAATCAGCTTGACCGCACGAAAGCCCACCGGGTTGCCGGTAAAGGCCTGCTTGGTCAGCGACACCGTATCACGCGGCGACCAGGCCACGCGGCCCGCGCTCATATGGGCGACGACGCGCCCCGTGGCCGAGGCCTTGGCCTCGGGCGCTGCTGCCTCCGTCGTGCTGCGCCGCAGAAAATCGAATACCATCGCTCGCTCCTTTTCCCGGCCCCGGGGGCCAAACCCGCGCCGTTCAGGGAAAGCGCGCTTTCCCCGTCCGGGCCTGTCATCGCTGTTCGGATCAGGTCGAAAGGCTGTCCCTTCATCCGTTGAGAAGCACCCTACGAATGAGAAGTTAAAGGCTTTTCACACCACCGTACGGTGCCCCCAATGCATTGATTCCACATCAAAACTCGGGGGAAGGGCGCTTCGAAGCGCCTTGGACAAGCGCCTTCGAAGGCGCTTGGTCACGCAAATTCGAATTTGCGTCTGCCAAGGCCCTTCGAAGGGCCTTGCACCGCGCCCCTACAGCGACCGGAAACGCGGATTGGTTCCGTCACTGTTCAACGCCTCCGTCACCCCCCAGACCAGCGCATCGACGCGGTCCGGGCTGCCCTGCCCCTGATAGCCCTGCACGGTCATCAGGCACATCTGCTCTTCGAGCCGCTCCAACCCGCGCCCGTGGTAGACCCGGCCCGCCTCATACAGGGCCGCGACCGGTTCCGCCCTGGCAGACTTGCCTTTGGACGCATGCACCATCTTGACCGGCAGAACCGGGTCGACCTGCTGCAGGACCGTGCGCACCATGGCTCCGCCCTGGTTCGCCTCGGCTACTACACGGCCTGCCTCCCAGCGCCGGGCGGCGGCCACCGCCGCCTCGGCCCAGCCGAGCGGCGTCAGCCCCTGCACGCTGGCATCCTCCAGCACATAGGCCTTCCACTGCTGCGGAGGTCCGTCCATCACCGCCCCCACCACGACGATCCCACAGGTATCGGCGCGGGCGCCTTCGCTGGCTGGGGGATCGACCGCAACCACCACGCGCCCCATCTCGGGCAAGCGCCCCACCGATTGCCGATCCAGCACCTCGTGCGTCCAGAGCGCGCCCTCGATATCCTCGACCAGCTCGCCGTCCAGTTCCTGCAGCGCCAGCGCGCCGTGATACCGGCTGCGCACCTCTTCGAGGAAACTCTTCGCCAGATAGGCCCGGTTCGTCTCGGTTTTTGCCTTCGTCACCACGGTCGAGGGCGCCGCCATCAGTTCTTTCAACACCGGCACATTGCGCGGGGTCGTCGTCACGCAGACCTGCGGATGATCGCCCAGACGCAAGCCGAATTGCAGCATGTCCCACGTATCCTGCGCTTTCTTCCACTTGGCGAACTCGTCCACCCAAGCGCCATCAAATTGCGGCCCGCGCAACGCCTCGGGTTCCTGCGCGGAAAACACCATCGCCTCGGCGCCATTGGGCCAGACCAGACAGCGCCGCGTGGCCTTCCATTCCGGGCGGCGGTCGGGCGGCGAACAGGCCATGATGCCGCTTTCGCCGAACACCATCACCTCGCGCGTCTGGTCGAACGTCTCGCCGATCAGCGCCAGCCGCCGCGCGCGTCCACGGTCCAAAGGCTTTGCCCCCTCGACCATCGAGCGCACCCATTCGGACCCGGCGCGCGTCTTGCCCGCGCCGCGCCCGCCCAGGATGACCCATGTCCGCCAGTCCCCCTCGGGGGGCAACTGGTGCGCATGTGCCCAGAAATCGAAAAGATAGGGGAGCGCCATGCGCCCCCCCACCGATAATTCATTCAGAAACCTCTCCCTCTCCGCAGCACTCGCGGATGCGATTGAGACGGCACCAGACCTCAGATCGGGCAGCGTCGAGGTCAAGCCCCCACGCCCCTTCGAGCCCCAGTTCCTTGCGTCGGATGTTTTCAAGTTCGGCCTCCGTTTCCCTGACCGCTTTCAGCCAGTATCTGAGATCACTCAACAATTTGCCGGTCTCGGCTTTCCTCTCGACCTCCCCCTGTCGCAATTGGCCTTGGACAAACCGAATGTCCGCGACCAGTTCATCCAGCGTCTCGGCGATCTCTTGTCGCTGTTCCTCCAAACGCTGGTTGTCGGTCAGTTTCGCGACCAGAAGGGCCGCGGTTTTGTTGTCGTTGCTGCTCATGCTCGACACCTTTCTTGCCTGTAAGGATGCCCCTCCAGAGGCAAGGCACGAAAAAAGCCCGACCGGGGTCACCCCCGACGGGCCTTTGCCGTACCTCGTCCAGCATGTCACAAACACTACTCGGGACCGTTCGATCGGTCAAGCCGGGCACCGCGCGCAAGCCATTGACTTCATTCACACAACTGGACGGATCATTAACCTTTTGGCAACCTGCTTGCCGCGGCTCGCGCGCTCTGGCACCGTGCGCCCAAAAAGGAGTTCGCCCATGCCACATCTGTCCCGGCGCATCACATCCCTCAACGACGGCGGCTCCGACGGGTGGGAGGTCTTCTACCGCGCGCGCCAGATGATCGCCGCAGGCACGCCCGTGACCGAGTTGACCATCGGCGAACACGACATCCGCACCGATCCCAGCATCCTCGACGCCATGGACCGTGCCGCAAAGGCCGGCCATACGGGCTATGCCATGGTCCCTGGGATCGCCCCCCTGCGGGCCGAGGTCGCGCAGCGGATCACGGACCGCACCGGCACGCCGACCACCTCTGACAACATCCTGATCACGCCCGGCGGGCAGGCCGCGCTGTTCGCCGCGCATATCGCCCTGCTGCAACCGGGCGAGACGGCGCTGTATATCGATCCGTACTACGCAACCTATCCGGGCACCATCCGCGCGGCGTCGGGGATCGCCGTGGCCGTCCCGACCCGCGCCCGCGACGCGTTCTACCCCGATGCCGAGCAGATTCGCGCCGCCGCCCGGCAGCACGGCGCGAAAACCCTGCTGATCAATACGCCCAACAACCCGACCGGCACGGTCTATCCCCCCGAAATCCTGCAAGCCATCGCGCAGGTCTGCATCGAGGAAGACCTCTGGCTGATCTCGGACGAGGTCTACGACACCCAGATCTGGGAGGGCGCGCACCTCTCCCCCCGCAGCCTGCCCGGCATGGCCGAGCGCACCTTCGTCGTCGGCTCCATGTCCAAAAGCCACGCCATGACAGGCTCGCGCATCGGCTGGATTTGCGCCCCCGAAGCCGCCATCCCAGCCCTGATCGACCTTGCCACCGTCACCACCTACGGCGTGCCCGGCTATATTCAGGACGCGGCGCTATATGCCCTGCAACAGGGCGCCCCGCTCGAAGACACCGTCGCCGCCCCCTTCAAACGCCGCCGCGCGCTGGCGCTGGACATCCTGTCGAAGCAGGACACCGTGACGGCGATCCCATCCCAAGGGGCGATGTACGTGATGCTCGACATCCGAAAGACCGGGCTGTCGGGCCGCGCCTTCGCCGAAAGCCTGCTTGACGCCCATCACATCGCGACCATGCCGGGCGAAAGCTTTGGCACCTCGTCGGCGGGCCATCTGCGCGTCGCCCTGACCGTGGATGACGACGCCCTCGCCCAAGCCCTGACAACCCTGTGCCACCATGCAGAAAGCCTGATCCCATGAGCTTCCGTGACCTTCACCAGCCCGGCAATCCCTTCATCCTTGCCAATGCATGGGACCGGGGCAGCGCAAAGATGCTGGCAGCACTCGGCGCGCAGGCCATCGCCACCTCGTCTGCCGCACATGCCTTTACTCTTGGTCGGCCCGATGGCGGCACGATCACCCGAGACGAGGCGCTGGCCCATGCCCAAGACCTGATCTCGGCCGTCGACGTCCCCGTCTCCGGCGATTTCGAGAACGGCTTTGGCGACGCACCAGAGACCTGCGCCGAAACCGTGCGCCTGTCGGCTGAGGTGGGCCTTGCGGGCATCTGTATCGAGGACACCGCCCTGCCAAGCGACACCGCCTATCCCCGTGATCTGGCCATCGAACGTATCCGCGCCGCCACCGCTGCGGCCCGCGCCTTGCCGGGCGATTTCGTGCTGTGTGCGCGCGCCGACGGGGTCATGACTGCGGCCTACGACATGGACGAGGCCATCGCCCGCATTCAAGGCTATGAGGACGCCGGCGCCGATTGCGTCTACATCCCCGTGCCCCCGGATTTCGCGGCGCTTCAACGCATCTGCACATCCGTCAGCGTCCCGGTCAACGCGCTGGTGGCCGGACCGATGACCCTGCATTCCCGCGCCGCCTTTGCCGATGCGGGCGTCGCACGGCTGTCGCTGGGCTCGGCGCTCGCCCGCGTCACGCACCGAGCCATTCACGACGCCGCGCGCGCCATGTTCGACACGGGCGACTTCACCCCGCTCGGCCACTCGATCCCCGGCGCAGAGATCGACAAGCTCTTGCGATGAGCACCCCGATCTCGACCATCCGCAACCTTGGCCCCGCCTTCGAACGCGAAGCCGAGGCGGCAGGCATCCCCGACGCGGAAACCCTGCGTAGCCTTGGCGCGCATGAAGCGTATAAACGAATGCTCTCTGCCGGAACGAAGCCGCATTTCATCGGCTATTACGTGCTGCACATGGCCCTGCAAGGCCGCCCGTGGAATGACTGCAAGGGCGCGGAAAAGGACGCTCTGCGCAAGCAATTCGACACGCTCAAAGCGGCCGAGCAGCCCAAGACCGACAGCGCCCTGATGCGCGCGCTGGACGAAATCGGCGTGATCGCCCGCCCCAAATGAAAACGCCCGCCGGATGTCCGACGGGCGTTATGGTCAAATCTGAAGGATCGGCTTAGCCGACCAGTTCCAGACCCGAGAAGAAGTAGGCGATTTCGACCGCGGCGGTTTCCGGTGCGTCGGAGCCGTGGACCGAGTTCTCGCCAACCGATTCGGCGAATTCAGCACGGATGGTGCCCGGTGCCGCGTCGGCGGGGTTGGTCGCGCCCATCACTTCGCGGTTCTTCGCGATGGCGTTCTCGCCTTCCAGCACCTGAGCAACGATCGGAGCCGACGCCATGAATTCGCACAGCTCGTCATAGAAGGGACGCTCGGCGTGGACCTTGTAGAACTCGCCCGCCTGCGCCTTGGTCAGGTGGATGCGCTTTTGTGCGACGATGCGCAGGCCCGCTTCCTCGAACTTGGCATTGATCTTGCCGGTCAGGTTGCGGCGGGTTGCGTCGGGCTTGATGATCGAGAAGGTGCGCTCAAGAGCCATGGGTCTCTCCATAAGTAAAAAGCCGGGCACCACGCCCGACCGAATATCCTGCGCGGCGCGGTAGCACGGGTGGCATCGTTTGAAAAGACCCGTCAGGGCATCGGCACCGCCTGTCCCGCCTCGGTCAACCGGACCTCGCGACGCCGCATTGCCGCGCCATCGCCACGGATTTCCACCAGTGCGGGATCACGCCGCGCCATGTCTTCCAACAGCTTTTGCAAAAAGCCATCGCGTGGATAGTCCTTTGGTCCATCCCGCGGCCCGGCCATGACCTCGGCGACGATGCGTGTCATCTTGCGCCACGCGGGTTGCGTTACGCGCAATAGGTCCCGCTCCAACTCGGTCAGTCCATCCGCCCCGGCCCTCCGCCGCATCAGGGCGGTGCAAACGTCACCATCTAACTGGGCCAGCGCCTCGACATCCCCGTCCACCCAAGACGTCCAAAGGGCCGTGAACCGCGCAATCTCCGCCTCGCGCAGGACTCTCGCAGGCGCGGCCAGCACCTCATCCAACTGCGGAAGACCGTCATGCTGGATCGCGGCGAGCCGCCCGACCCCCGACCTTTGCACCGCGGTCAATAGATAGGCCGCGAACAGAGTCCCTTGGACGCTGTCACCATAGGCGATCACGACACGTTCAGCCTTGGTCACGACCTCTTCCCAAGGCTCCTGCGCCTCCCAACTCTCAAAGAACGCCTCGGCCTCTGCGGTGCTGACCGTCAGCCAGTCGAGCGTTTGCACCGGATAGGTCGGATGCCATGGATCAAGAAGCACCTCCTCATCCCAATCCTGCGTGACCTCGTCAAAGCTGCATGCCAGTTGGAATCGCGCCCGCTGCCGTCGGAACGCTTCCACATCGCGCCAGTCCGACACTGGCCCGACGCTTAAATCATCGATCCACTCAAAGACCCGAACCCCTTCGACCACTGCCCCGCGACAGTCCAGCCCGCCTTGCGCAAGGATAACCCGCATACCCGCTTCTCCCGATTGACAACCTCGCGGCGCTCTGCCACCCGCTACGCCATGTTGCGCATCTCATCCATCAATTTCTCCATCGAGGGCCGTCCGCTCTTCGAAGAAGCCTCCGCCACCATTCCCGAGGGCCACAAGGTTGGCCTTGTCGGGCCCAATGGTGCGGGCAAGACCACGCTGTTCCGCCTGATCCGGGGCGAGCTCACGCTGGATGGCGGAGAGATCTCTCTGCCCTCGCGCGCCCGCATCGGCGGCGTCAGCCAAGAGGTGCCCTCCTCAGAGACCTCGCTGATCGACACCGTGGTCGAAGCCGACACCGAGCGCCACGCCCTGATGGCCGAGGCCGAGACCGCCACCGACAGCCACCGCATCGCCGAGGTGCAGACCCGCCTCGCCGATATCGACGCATGGTCCGCCGAGGCACGCGCCTCGACCATCCTGCGCGGCCTTGGCTTTGACCCCGAACAGCAGCTCATGCCCTGCTCGGCCTTTTCCGGCGGCTGGCGGATGCGTGTCGCGCTGGCGGGTATCCTGTTCGCCCAGCCCGACGTGCTGCTGCTGGACGAACCGACCAACTATCTCGACCTCGAAGGGGCGCTGTGGCTGGAAAGCTACCTCGCGAAATACCCCCACACGGTCATCGTCATCTCCCACGATCGCGGGCTATTGAACCGTGCGGTCGGCAGCATCCTGCACCTCGAAGACCGCAAGCTGACCTATTACGGCGTGCCCTATGACGGCTTCGTCAAGCAGCGCGCCGAAAAGCGCGCGCAGCAGGCCTCGCTCGCCAAGAAGCAACAAGACCGCCGCGCCCATCTGCAAAGCTTCGTCGACCGCTTCCGCGCCAAGGCGACCAAGGCGAAACAGGCCCAAGCCCGCCTCAAGATGATCGAACGGATGGACATGGTCAGCGCCCCCGAAGAGGCGGCTAAGCGTGTCTTCACCTTCCCGCAGCCTGATGAGCTGTCCCCGCCCATCGTCAATATCGAAGGCGGCTCAACGGGTTATGGCGAAACGGTGATCCTGCGCAAACTCAACCTGCGCATCGATCAGGACGACCGCATCGCGCTCTTGGGCAAGAACGGTCAGGGCAAGTCCACCCTGTCGAAACTGCTCGCCGACCGGCTGCCCTTGATCGAGGGCAACCTGACGAAATCCGCCAAGCTGCGCGTCGGCTATTTCGCCCAGCATCAGGTGGACGAACTGCATCTGGACGAAACGCCCCTGCAACATCTGCAACGCGAACGCCCCGACACCCAGCCCGCGCAATTGCGCGCGCGGCTTGCGGGCTTTGGCCTGCACGCCGTTCAGGCCGAAACCGAGGTCGGGCGCCTGTCGGGCGGTCAAAAGGCCCGCCTGTCGTTGCTGCTTGCCACGCTCGACGCGCCGCATATGCTGATCCTCGACGAGCCGACCAACCACCTCGACATCGAATCCCGCGAGGCGCTGATGGAGGCGCTGACCGCCTATTCCGGCGCCGTGATCCTTGTCAGCCACGACATGCACCTGCTGTCGATGGTGGCCGACCGGCTCTGGCTGGTCTCGAACGGCACGGTCAAACCCTATGAGGAAGACCTCGACGCCTATCGCGCCATGCTGCTCGCCCGCGACACGCCCGCCAAACCCGAAAAGCCGAAAGAAAAACCCAAGCGCCCCTCGCGCGACCAGATCCTCGACCTGCGCGCCGAGGTCCGCAAATGCGAGGACCGCATCGCCAAGCTCGAAGACATGCGCGACAAGCTGGCGAAAAAGCTGGCCGATCCTGCGCTCTACGAAAACGACAAGGTTGGCGAGCTGGAAGTCTGGAACAAGAAATACGCCGAGGTCATGGACGGTCTGCACAAGGCCGAAGCGCTGTGGGAAAAGGCTGCGGAAAAGCTGGACGCCGCCGAAAGCGCCTGACCGCTTGACACCCGGCCCACGCGCAGGAAACCCTGACGGCATTCAGCCACAGGATTTCCCATGCGTGCCTTTCTTCTCGCCCTCGCCCTGCCCACGGCCCTCGGCGCTGCCGAACTCAACCCGGTCGGCCCCTTGCCCTATGACGACAGCCATCCCAAGCCCCGCGCGGGCTGTACCCATCGCCTGACCGGCCAGATCGAGGCCGATGATCTGGCCAAGGTGCAGGCCATCCCGACCGATCCGCAGGTGGTGCTGTGCCTCGACAGCCCCGGCGGAGCGTTCCGTGCAGGGGTGCAGATTGGCGCCTTTATCCGGGATGCCGGGATCGGCACCCGGCTGGAGGAAAATGCAATCTGCGAAAGCGCTTGCGCGCTGATCTTCATGTCCGGAAGCTACGTCTCGGACAGCCCACGCTACGCCTTGCAACCCTATGGCATGACTGAGGAGGAAGAGTGGCTTCTGGGTCTGCAACCGTGGCGCACGATGCACCCAACGGCGCGTCTGGGCTTTCACGCGCCGCGCCTGACCGTTCCCGCCGGGCAATATGACGAGGCCACCGTTCAGCGCGCCTATGACATCGCCCTTCTGGGCCTGTCGGAATTCACGTCACAGCTGATGCAGCCCAGCGATTATGAAAGCGAAACCGTGGCTTGGGACCCGGATCTGTTCGCCCGCATGATCGCCACACCGCATGACACGATGTTCTATACCGACACGGTCGAAAAGGCCGGTCGCTACAGGATCGACATCGGCCCGATCGCCAATCCGCCGTCAGCGCCTGACGATCGAACCCTGATCCGGGCCTGCGCCAACGCCATGGGTTGGGGCGAAGGATTCGGGTCATACCTCTACGAAGACGGCATCCCCGGCGCGACCCTGCGCGGCACGAGCCTGGAATTGTCCAACGGCTTGCCCTGCGATTTCGAACGCGGCGGGCGCGACAGCCAGTGGCGCATGTTCCGCTATGACGTGCCCGACATCACCTTCTTCGATCCCGCGACCCCCTTGGCGGCGCTGGCGCCCTGACCGCTGGACAGGGGCAGTCCGACCGGCTACCCCTGAGCCATGGACAGCGCGTTTCTCATCTCTGCCTTCGCCACACTCTTCGTGGTGATCGACCCGATCGGCCTTGCGCCCATCTTCATCGCGCTGACCCAAGGAACGGATGCGAGGCACCGCCGCACGGTGGCCCTGCGTGCCGTAACAATCGCCTTTATCCTGCTGACCCTGTTCGCCTTTTTCGGCGAGGCGGTGCTGGGCTTCATCGGCATCTCCATGCCCGCCTTCCGCATCGCGGGCGGCATCCTGCTGTTCATCACCGCGCTCGACATGCTGTTCGAACGCCGCACCAAGCGGCGCGAGGACAAGGCCGAGGAGCATGACGAGGAACACCCCGATCCAAGCGTCTTTCCCCTCGCCATTCCGTTGATCGCCGGCCCCGGTGCCATCGCCACCATGATCCTGCTGGTGGGTCAGGCCCCCGGCCCCATCGGCATCGCCTCGGTCCTTGGCGTCATGCTGTCGGTGCTGCTGCTCGTGCTGGTCCTGTTCCTGTTGGGCGGCATCATCGAACGCGGGCTTGGGCGCACCGGCATCAACGTCGTCACCCGCCTGCTGGGCATGCTGCTGGCGGCGCTGTCGGTGCAATTCGTGCTGGACGGTCTGCGGGCTTTTGGCATCGGCGCTTTGTAATCCGCCCCGCGCGCCCCTAGATTACCCTCAGGAGGCACGCCCATGACCGAAGACCAGATCGGCAACCTGATATATCTCAGCCTGCTCGGCGGGGCGATTGCCGGTTGGTATCTCGTCAACCAGCGCACGCAGTTGAACAAGAGCCTGCAATATGCCGCGCTCTGGGCGCTGATCTTCATCGGGGTCGTCGCCGTCTACGGGTTGTGGGAGGACCTGCAAGGCACGATACGCCCGCAGCAATCGGTCTTTGCCGAACAAGGTCTGATCGAACTCCCGCGCGAGCGTGACGGGCACTATTACATGACGCTCGACATCAACGGCGCGCCGGTGCGCTTCGTCGTCGATACCGGGGCCAGCGCGATGGTCCTGACGAAATCCGACGCCGCCCGCGCCGGTCTGCACCCCGAAGACCTCGTTTTTCTGGGCGAGGCGATGACGGCGAACGGCCCGGTCCGCACCGCGCCCGTCCGGCTGGACGAGGTCGCGCTTGGCCCTGTCGTAGACCGCAACCTGCGCGCCTATGTGAACGAGGGCGAGATGGACACCTCGCTGCTGGGCATGGAATATCTCAACCGTTTCAATCGCTTGGAAATATCTGGCGGCAAGATGCGGCTGGAACGCTGACCCCGTCCCGGGCTTGACCCGGGACCTCGTGCTCAGGCCTCGGCCTTCATCTCCCAGCGGCCCGACTCCTCGGACCAGTATTGCGCCTTGCAGCCCGCCCCGGTCAGCGCCTTCCATTGCGTGCGGGCAAAGCCCACCGCGTCCATGTCATGCCCGTCGAACAGGATGCAGACCCGCTCCATCGCGTTGACCTCGTCGGGGCTGACCTCTGCCCCGTCGACGCTCATCAGGCAGGTCGGATCGTTTTCAGCCTGCCCGGTCGTCAGCAAGATCGGTTGCAGCGCATCGTGTTCGCCCCCCGCCAATCCATGCGGCAAGAAGCCCTCTTCCGGCCCAAGCCACAACTGCTGGTCCAGCCATTCCAACCGCCCCGGATCGCGCCCGCGCACGGCGACCCGCCAGCCCACGCCCAAGGATTTCTCCAAGAGCACGGGCAAGGTCGCCTCCAGCGGGCGGCGCGTCAGGTGATAGAAAAAGGCCGCTCCCACAGGCGCTTATCCCTCGAACTTCATCCGAACCAAGCGGTCCAGCGCCAGCACGCCCCAGCCGGTCGCACCTTTCGGGGCCAGCGCGGTCTCACCCGGGGTCTGGGCCACCCCCGCGATGTCAAGATGGATCCACGGCATGTCCTCGGCCACGAATTTCTGCAGGAACGCGGCGGCGGTGATCGACCCGGCGGGCCGCCCGCCGGTGTTCTTGATATCGGCCTTCATGCTCTTGATCAGATCGTCATAGGCCTTGCCCAGCGGCATCCGCCACGCGCCTTCGCCCTCGGTCTCCGCCGCCTTGAGAAAGTCCTTCGCGAATCCATCGTCATTGGCAAACACCGCCGCGTTCTCGTGTCCAAGCGCGATGATGCAGGCCCCGGTCAAGGTCGCCAGATCGACCATCGCGGCGGGCTGTTCGGCCTGTTGCGCGTGCCACAGCACATCGGCCAGAACCAAGCGCCCCTCGGCATCGGTGTTGATGACCTCGATCGTGTCACCCTTCATCGAGGCGACGATGTCGCCCGGACGTTGCGCGCGCCCGTCGGGCATGTTTTCCACAAGACCCACCATGCCGGTCACATTGGCCTTGGCCTTGCGCAGCGCCAGCGCCTTCATCACGCCCGCGACGACACCCGCGCCGCCCATGTCCATGGTCATGTCTTCCATGCCCGCGCCGGGTTTCAGGCTGATGCCGCCGGTGTCGAACACCACGCCCTTGCCGATCAGCGCCAAAGGCGCGCCCTCGCCGCCCTTCCAGCGCATGGTGACGACCTTGGACGGGCTTTCCGAGCCTTGGCCCACGCCCAGCAGCGCGCGCATGCCCAGCTTCTCCATCTCCGGCTCGTCCAGCACCTCGACCTCGACGCCAAGGTCCCGCAGCGCCTCCAGTTGGGCGGCGAATTCCGTCGTGGTCAGCACATTGGCCGGTTCCGACACGAGGTCGCGGGTAAAGCACACGCCCGCCGCCAGCGCCCCCGCATCGACCCAAGCCGCCTGCGCCGCCGCGACTTCCTTGACCATGAACACCGCCTTGCCGGGCGTGTCCGAGGGCGTCTCCTTGCGCTTGGTAAAGGCCCAGCTGCGCAGGACCAGCCCCAGCGCGATCTCTTCGGGCGCCTTCTGGCCCTCGGCCAGCACCGTGAGCGTGGCCCCGGCGGCGCGCTTGGCGATGCCGGCCCCGGCCTTGCGCAGGCTCACCGTGTCGGCGCGGCGCTCCAGCTTGACGATCTCGACCGCCTCGGCGGCAAGGCCCGCAGGCCAACCCAGAACCAGCGCCTCGCCCTCGGAAAGCTTGCCGAAGGCCTCGCTTTCGACCGCGCGGGCAACGGCGCCCTTGGTCAGGCGATTGACGCGCCGGGCGGCAGTGCCGATCGTGCCGGCCCCCGGTACGAAAAGGACCAGACGTCCAGCCGCCCCGGCAAGCGTGTCCAGATCGACGTCGGCAAATTCGACGGTGCGCAATTCGGTCATGTCATACCTCGATTAATCCCTCCCCCAGACCTAGCGGCAGGCCGCGCCGATGACCAGTCCCACCTTTCCCCCGCGCGCACGATCCGTTAGGCTGCGCCAAAGACGATGTTCTGGGGGGAACGCGCGGTTGCAACGATTCGACAGATATGTGCTGTCGCAACTTATGGTGCTGTTCGGCTTTTTCGCCCTAGTCCTTGTGGCTGTCTATTGGGTGAACCGGGCAGTGATCCTGTTTGACCAGTTGATCGCCGATGGCCATTCGGCCAGCGTGTTTCTGGAATTTTCCGCCCTGTGGCTGCCCGCCGTCATCGCCAAGGTCCTGCCCATGGCGAGCTTTGCCGCCGCGGTCTATGTCGCCAACCGGCTCAGCTCGGATTCCGAGTTGATCGTCGCCAAGTCCTTTGGCTACTCGCCTTGGCGCTTGGCCCGCCCGGTGCTGGTCTTCGGCCTGATGATCGCTGTGATGATGACCATTCTCGCGCATTTGCTGGTGCCGCAATCGCTGCAGCAATTGCGCCTGCGCGAGCAGGAAATCGCCACCTCGGTCACCGCCCGGCTGCTGCGCGAGGGCACGTTCCAGCACCCGTCGAAGGGCATCACCTTCTACATCCGCGAGATCACCGCCGAGGGCGAGTTGAAGGATGTCCTGCTCTCGGATCGGCGGCTCGAAAACCGCGCGGTGAACTATACCGCCGAACGCGCCTACCTGCTGCGCGACGACGAGGGCACGAAACTGGTGATGCTGGCGGGGATGGCGCAGACCCTCGACATCAAGGACAACCGTCTGTCGACGACCAATTTCTCGGACCTCGTCTTCGACATCACGGCTGTGCTGAGCCCGCCCCGCGCAAAAAGCCGCAAGCTGGAATACATCCCGACGCTCGAATTGCTGACCTCGCCGCAGATCGTGTCGACCGAGGCCCGGGAATCGCTGGGCGAGGTCTTCGAAGAGGCGCATATGCGCTTTCAATCTGCGATCCTGTGCACGGTGGCCGCATTGATCGGCTTCTCGGCGATGATGGTCGGCGGATTTTCGCGGCTGGGGGCGATGCGGCAGGTGGTGCTGGCGATCTTCCTCATGGTGTCAGTCAAGCTGGTCGAAGGCATGGTGACCGATCCGGTGCGCAGCAATGCCGCGCTCTGGCCGCTCGTCTACCTGCCATCGGTCGTGGGCCTCGGCCTGACCGCGGGCCTGTTGTGGCAGGCCGGGCGCGGCTATCGCCCGAGGCGGCGCGCGGCGGAGGTCGCACCGTGACGCTGCATCTGTACTTCGCCAAGCGGTTCCTGCTGATCTTCCTCGCCGTTCTGGCGATCTTTGCGCTGTTGCAAGGCCTGCTCGACCTGATCGAGGAATTGCGCAATCTCGGCGATCAATCGACCTTTGGCCGCGCGCTTCGGCTGACCTTGCTGCGCCTACCCGAGGCGCTGTACGGCATTCTGCCGCTGGTGATGATCCTGTCGACCATCGCCATGTTTCTCGGGCTGGCGCGATCCTCGGAACTGGTCGTCTCGCGGGCCTCGGGGCGGTCGGGCCTGACCACCCTTGCCGCGCCGCTGGCGGTTGCGCTGGCGCTGGGTGGGCTGATCGTGGCCATGGTCAACCCGATCGTCGCGTCGACCTCCAAGCGGTACGTCACCCTGACCGAGACCTACGACACCGGCAGCGCCGCGGCCGTGTCCATCGGCCCCGAGGGCCTTTGGCTGCGGCAAGGCGGCGAGACGGGTCAGGCGGTGATCCGCGCCAGCCGTGCCAATGCCGAGGCGACCGTGCTTTATGATGTCTCTATCGTCTCCTACCGGCCCGAAGGCGGGCCGCAGACCCGCTACGTGGCCGACGAGGCCGAATTGATCGATGGCGAATGGCAGCTGCGCCGGGTCAAGACATGGGACCTGACCGCCGGGCTGAACCCCGAGGTCGGCGCGCGCGAACATGACAGCCTGTCGATCCCCTCGACCCTGACCCGTGACAGCATCCGCGACCGGTTCGGCAAGCCGAACTCCGTGCCGATCTGGGACCTGCCGGACTTCATCGCCGGGCTCGAAGAGGCGGGCTTTTCGGCACGACGCCATCTGGTCTGGTACAATATCGAACTGGCGCGACCGTTGTTTCTGGCGTCGATGGTTCTGCTGGGCGCGGCCTTCACCATGCGACCGGCGCGGCTAGGCCGCACAGGGCTGGCCGTGCTGTCAGCGATCCTTCTGGGGTTTGGCCTGTATTACATCCGCAATTTCGCACAGATCCTTGGGGAAAGCGGCCAGCTTTCGCCGATCGTGGCCGCTTGGGTGCCTCCGGTGGCCTCGATGCTGTTGGCGCTGGGTCTGGTTCTGCATATGGAGGACGGATGATGCGTCTTCTTCGTCTCGCCCTGATCCTCGTCGCGCTGGCCCTGCCTGCCCTCGCTCAGGACGAGGGCGACGCGCAGCCCGCGCTTCTGGTGGCCGACAGCGTCTTTGTCGAGGGGGAAAGCCTGCTGGTCGCCACCGGCAATGTCGAGGTGTTGCAAGGCGACATCCGCATGACCGCGACCGCGATCCGCTATGACGACACCACCGGCGATCTGCAGATCGAAGGGCCGATCCGTCTGGTCGACGGGACCGGCAACATCGTCGTTGCCGACGCGGCCGAGCTGGACCGCGACCTGATGAACGGCCTTCTGACCGGCGCGCGCATGGTGCTGGACCAGCAATTGCAGCTGGCCGCCGTCGAGGCGCGCCGGGTCGAGGGGCGCTATACCCAGCTGTCCAAGGTGGCGGTGACCTCCTGTCAGGTCTGCGAACACAGCCGCACCCCGCTATGGCAAATCCGCGCGCGCCGCGTGATCCATGACGAACAGGAACGGCAACTGTATTTCGACGAGGCGCAACTGCGCGTGCTCGACGTGCCGATCTTCTATCTGCCGCGCATGCGCCTGCCCGACCCCACGCTGGAACGCGCGCGTGGCTTCCTGATCCCGGTGATACGCTCTTCGTCGATCCTTGGCTTCGGCATCAAGACGCCGTATTTCATCCCGCTGGGCGATCATCAGGACATCACGCTGACGCCCTACCTTGCGCCGCGCACCCGCACGCTGGAATACCGGTACCGCCGGGCCTTCCATAACGGCGACCTTCTGGTCGAGGGGGCGCTGTCCTCGGACAACCTGATGCAGGACACCCTGCGCGGTTATCTCTTTGCCGAGGGCAATTTCGACCTGCGCAACGATTTCAAGCTGGAATTCGCGGTCAAGGCCGTGTCCGACATCGCCTATCTCAACGATTACGGCATTCCGGGCGGCGACCGGCTCGACAGCAAGCTGAGTTTGACCCGGACCCGGTGGAATTCGCTGATCGAGGCAAGCGTCATCCATTACCAGTCGCTGCGCGCGGCGGAAAACGACGACACGCAGCCGACGGTCTTGGCGCGCGGGTCGTATGAGCGGCGGATGTTCCCGCGCGGGCTGGGCGGCGAATTCCGCACCAGCATTCAGGCGCAGGGCCATTTGCGCTGGTCCTCGCGCCCGGTCGACGGTCCCGATCCCGATCTGGATGTGGACGGGCGCGACGTGACGCGGGTCAATGCGGAACTCAGCTGGCGCAACCGCTGGACGCTGGCGGGCGGTTTGCGCGCCGGTGTCTCGGGGCATCTGTGGCTGGACCATTACAGCACCGCGCAGGATGCCACCGCCGCACCCAGCGTAAGCCGCGCCATACCCGGCCTCGCGGTCGAACTGCGCCTGCCGTTGGCGCGGCGCGGCGCATTAGGCGGGCGCAGCCTGCTGGAACCGATCCTAATGGCGGGCTATACTGGCGGCGACCGCCTGCAAAACCCCAATGACGAAAGCACCCGGGTCGAGTTCGATCAGGGCAACCTGCTGTCGCTGTCGCGCTTTCCGGCACCGGACCGGCGTGAGCACGGGCTGACCGGCGTGGCCGGTCTGCGCTGGCTGCATCAGGCGCCAAGCGGCTGGACGGCGCAGCTGTCGCTGGGGCGGGTCTGGCGAGAAACGACCGATCCCGCGTTTTCCCGTTCGTCCGGGCTGGAAGGCAACCGGTCCGATTGGCTGATAGCCGGGGCCTTCATGCACCCGGCGGGCCTATCGCTGTCGGCGCGCGGCCTGCTGGACACCGAAAACCGCCTGTCCAAGGCCGAGGCCCGCGCCGGGTTCACCAATGACCGTTTCGATGTCAGCGCGTCCTACCTGCTGTTGACCACCGACCTCGCCGAGGATCGCCCCAAGGCGCAATCCGAATGGACGCTGGACGGCAGCTATCGCATCAACCGCCATTGGTCGACCTCGGTCGAGGCCCGTTATGACCTTGCGGATCGGCGGCTTGACCGCACGGGCCTCGGACTGCAATACCAGAACGAATGCGTTCTGGTGGACATCTCGGCAAGCCGCAAATTCGCCTCTGCCACCAATCTGGAACCGTCTACCGATTTCGACCTGTCCGTCGCGCTGAAAGGCTTCAGCACCGGCGGCAGCGCCAAGGAGTATCGACGCACATGCGCACATTGACCCGTCTGGCGGCCCCTGCCGCCCTTGCCCTGTCGCTGGCCCTTGCCCCGGTCATGGCCCCCGCGCAGGGCCTGTTCGCCCCGGCCATCCTCGTCAATGACGGGGTCATCACCGGATACGAACTGAATCAGCGCGCCGAGATGCTCAAGCTGCTGCGCGCCCCCGGTGATCCGCTCAAGGTGGCCCGCGAACAGCTGGTCGACGACCGTCTGCGCGCGCAGGCCGCCGCCGCCGCGGGCATCCGGCCTTCGGAACAGGACGTGCTAGACGGGATGGACGAATTCGCCGGTCGTGCGAACCTGACGCGCGAGGAGTTCACGCAGGCGCTGGAGGCCAGTGGCGTCGCCGAACAGACCTTCCGCGATTTCGTCGCCGCTGGCGTGGCGTGGCGGATGCTGGTGCGGCAGCGCTTTGCCGGACGGTCCAGCGTGTCCGAATCCGAGATCGACCGCGCCCTGTCCGACACTGGCGGCAGCGGCTCGGGCGTGCGCGTCCTGCTGTCCGAGATCATCATGCCCATGACCCCTGCGACCGAGGACACCGTACGCGCCCGCGCGCAGCGGATCGCCGAACTCGAGGATATCTCGGCCTTCTCGGCACAGGCGCGGCGCTATTCCGCCACCGCGACCCGGGGCTCCGGTGGGCGCTTGCCCTGGCAGGACCTGACCGAACTGCCGCCTGCCTTGCAGCCCATCGTCCTGGGCCTGCGCCCGGGCGAGGTGTCTGACCCGCTGCCCTTGCAAGGCGCGATCGCGCTGTTCCAGCTGCGCGACATCGAGGAAACCGGCTACACGCCGCCCGAGGTGGCCGCAGTCGAATATGCCGCTTATTACATGCCCGGCGGGCGCTCGGACGAGACGCTGGCCAAGGCCCGCGTGCTGGCCTCGAAGGTGGATCGCTGCGACGACCTCTACGGCGTGGCCAAGGGCCAGCCCGCCGAGGTGCTGGAACGCGGCACCCTGCCGCCCTCTGACATCCCGACGGATATCGCCTTTGAACTGTCCAAGCTGGACCCCGGTGAGGTTTCGACAGCCCTGACCCGCGCCAACGGCCAGACGCTGGTCTTCTTGATGCTCTGCGGGCGCACCAATGCCATCGCCGAGGACGCGGATCGCGATCAGGTGGCGCTGGGGCTGCGCAACCAGCGCCTGACCGCGCTGGCCGAAGGCTATCTGGCGCAGCTGCGCGCCGATGCGCGGATCATCGAAAAGTAAGGCCTTGGGCCTGCCCCTTTGACCTGCGGCGTCGGGGCGACCGGCGCCGCGCTTGTTTGACCGGAGAGCCAATGGCTGACTTGCCCATCGCCCTGACCTGCGGCGAACCTGCCGGGATTGGCCCGGAACTGGCCGAAGCCGCATGGTCCGCGCTACGCACCGATCTGCCTTTTGTCTGGCTGGGCGATCCAGCGCATTTGCCCGGGACCGTGCCGGCTCAGGTCGTGACCAATCCGGACGAGGCCCTGCATGTCTGCGCCACGGCCCTGCCGGTTTGGCCTGTGCCCTGTGCCGGGCCACGCACACCCGGCCAGCCACAACCGGCGCAGGCGCAGGGCGTGATCGACAGCATCATGCGCGGGGTCGATCTGGTGCAGGCCGGGCAGGCTTCGGCGCTGTGTACCCTACCGATCCACAAGCAGGCGCTGGCCGAGGGGGCAGGCTTTGCCTATCCCGGCCATACGGAGTTTCTCTGCGCCCTTGGGGGCGTCGACGAGGTGGTCATGATGCTGGCCTCGGACCAGTTGCGCGTGGTGCCGGTGACGATCCATATCGCCGTCGCCGATGTGCCCGCCGCGCTGACGCCCGACCTTCTGGAACGCCGCATCCGCATCACCCATGACGCGCTGGTCCGCAAATTCGGCCTGCCTGCGCCGCGCATCGCCGTCGCTGGGCTGAACCCGCATGCGGGCGAAGGCGGGCGCATGGGCACCGAGGAACAGACCCTGATCGCGCCGGTGCTGGACCGTCTGCGCGCCGAGGGGATGGAGATCGCGGGGCCGCTGCCGGGTGACACCATGTTCCACGCCGCCGCCCGCGCGCGGTATGACGTGGCGGTCTGCATGTATCACGATCAGGCGCTGATCCCGATCAAGACGCTGGATTTCGACCGGGGCGTGAATGTCACGCTGGGCCTGCCCTTCATCCGGACCTCGCCGGATCACGGCACCGCCTTCGACATCGCCGGGACGGGTCTTGCCAATCCCAGTTCGACCATCGAGGCGCTTCGCCTCGCTGCCCGCCTCGCAAGGACCCAAGCATGAGCCGGATCGACGGGTTGCCCCCGCTGCGCGACGTGATCGCCACCCATGGCCTACAGGCCCGCAAATCGCTGGGGCAGAATTTCCTGCTCGACCTGAACCTGACCGCGCGGATCGCGCGCATCCCCGGCGACCTGTCCGGCATGGACGTGCTCGAAGTCGGGCCGGGCCCGGGCGGGCTGACCCGGGGGCTCTTGTCCGAAGGCGCGCGCCGGGTGCTGGCCATCGAAAAGGATCACCGCTGCATGGCCCCGTTGGCCGAAATCGCCGAGGCCTACCCCGATCGCCTGCAGGTGATCGAGGGCGACGCGCTGGAGGTCGACCCGCTGGCGCATCTGACCCCGCCCATCGCGATCTGCGCCAACCTGCCCTACAATGTCGGCACCGAGTTGCTGGTGCGCTGGTTGACACCGAAGGACTGGCCGCCCTTCTGGTCGTCGCTGACGCTGATGTTCCAGAAGGAGGTCGCCGAGCGGATCGTCGCGCAGCCCGGGTCCAAGACCTATGGCCGCCTTGCGATCCTCTCCCAGTGGCGCACCGATGCGCGGATATCGTTGACCTTGCCGCCGGGCGCGTTCACCCCGCCCCCGAAGGTCTCATCGGCGGTGGTGCATCTGACCGCCCTGCCGGAACCGCGTTACCCGGCCGATCCCAAGGTCTTGGAACGGGTCGTGGCACGGGCCTTCAACCAGCGGCGCAAGATGCTGCGGGCGGCGCTGAAAGGCGAGGCGCCCGACATCGAGGACCGGCTTCTGAGCGCCGGAATCCAGCCCACGGACCGGGCCGAGCAGGTGTCTCTGGAACAGTTCTGCGCCTTGGCCCGGGTGATGGAGGCGTGATTTGCGGTAGGATGGGTGATCACCCATCCTCCATCAGGCGCGCGACGAAAAACGGCCCCGCTTGGGGCCGTTTTGTCATTCTGCCGCGTCCTGCGACGTGTCCTTGGGGGCCTCTGCATCGCCACCAGAGGTCTCTTCGGGCTTGGGCTTGGGCTTGCGGGGCGCGCGGGGCCGCTTCGGTTTTTCGCCTTCTTCGGCCTTCGGCGCGTCGGCGGTTGTTTCGGCTTTGGGCTTGCGCGGCGCGCGCGGCTTCTTGGGCTTGGCTTCGGGCTGCGTCTCGGAGCGCGATTCCGGGGTCTCGACCAGACCGCTTTCCTCGTCGCCACCAAAATCCATCACATCCGGCTGCGGTGCCTCGGACAGGTCGCGCTCAGCCCGCTTGGACTGCTGCTGCTCGGCCTGCTCCGGCTGCTTGTCCTGCGGCTGGTCGCCCTGCGGCTTGTCGCGTTCGGACCGCTCGCGGTCGCGCTGCGCCTGACGTTCGCGGTTCTCGCGATCCTGCTGCTCGCGCCGCGCATCCTGCTCCTTCTGAGCCTCGCTCAGCAGGCGCAGGTAATGTTCCGCGTGCTGCTGGAAGTTCTCCGTCGCGACGCGGTCATTGCCAAGCGCCGCATCGCGGGCCAGCTGGTTGTACTTGTCGATGATCTGCTGCGGCGTCCCGCGCACCTTGCCTTCGGGACCATTGCTGTCGAACACGCGGTTGACGACATTGGCCAGCGAATTGCGATTGTTGTTGCGGTTGTTCTTATTCCGCGAGCGGGATTTGGAGGAACGCATAAGTTGATATCCAGCCTGTTCTTCGGCAGCTTGGTGACCCACCGGGCGCAGCGTGCGCCCCAAACCGTGATCACCTTGATTTATGGCTTGGCGTCGAGAGGGAGGGTCAACACCGTCCGCTGTCCCGACTGACCTGACATATGCATACAGGGCCCAAGGTGACAAGGGCAAATGACCAGATTCCGGCCAATTTGACGCAACTACTGGCCGGATTCCGCCGGAGCCGTGGCCGAGACCACACGATCCCGACCATCGAGGTCGGAAATCACGCGGACATCGCGCAGGCCCGCCCGGGTCATCAATTCCGACACCGCCGCGCCTTGGCTTGGGCCGATCTCGACCATCAGCCGCCCACCGGGCGCGAGCCATGGCGCGTGCCCCGCGACGATGGTGCGGTAGCATGACAGACCGTCGCCCTCGTCGGTCAACGCCATGCGGGGCTCATGATCGCGCACCTCCGGTGCAAGGCCCGGCATTTCGTCCAGCGCGATATAGGGCGGGTTCGAGACGATCAGGTCGAATTGCTCGTTCATGCCGGCCAGCGGCTCGTACCAACTGCCCGTTTCCAACGCCGCGCGCGGTTCCAGCTTCAGCGCGTTGCGGTTCCAGAAGGCGACGTTCAGCGCCGCCTCCGACAGATCGGTGCCGACGCCGATGGCGGCCTCGCGTTCGGCCAGCAGCGTCAGCAGGATGCAGCCCGACCCCGTGCCGAGATCCAGCACCGAGCCGAACGGCTCTGCCAGCGCGGCCTCGATCAGGGTTTCGGTTTCCGGGCGCGGGTCGAGCACCTCTGGCGTGACAAGGAATTCGCGCCCGTAGAACAGCCGCCGTCCCGTCAGGTGGCTGACCGGCACGCGCTCGGCCCGGCGCGCCACGAGGGCGTTGTAGATCACCGTCAATTCGGGGGCCACGGGTTCGGGCAGGAACAAGGTCAGCCGACCGGGCGGTACCTTGAGCACATGCGCCAACAGGCGCCGCGCATCGCGCCCGCCATCGGGCACCCCGGCTGCCACCAGCTCTGCGGTGGCCCGCGCCAACAGGTCCGCGCCGCGCATCAGGCCTGCAACTCGGCCAGCAGCCCGGCCTGATGTTCCGTGATCAACGCGTCGACGATCTCGTCAAGGTCGCCCTGCATGATCTGGTCGAGCTTGTATAGCGTCAGGCCGATGCGATGATCGGTCATGCGCCCCTGCGGGAAATTGTAAGTACGAATGCGCTCTGACCGGTCGCCGGAACCGACCTGGCTTTTGCGATCGGCCGAGCGCGCCTCGTCCGCCTTCGACCGCTCAAGATCGAACAGCCGGGCGCGCAGCACCTGCATGGCGATCTCGCGGTTGCGGTGCTGGGATTTCTCGGAACTGGTCACGACGATGCCGGTGGGAATATGGGTGATGCGCACCGCCGAGTCGGTCGTGTTCACATGCTGCCCTCCGGCCCCGGACGAGCGCATCGTATCGATGCGGATGTCGTTGGGATCGATGCGGATATCGACCTCTTCGGCCTCGGGCAGCACGGCGACCGTGGCGGCCGAGGTGTGGATGCGCCCACCGGATTCCGTTTCGGGCACGCGCTGGACACGGTGCACGCCGGATTCGAACTTCAGCCGGGCAAAGACGCCTTCGCCTGCGATGCGCACCACCAGTTCCTTCAGCCCGCCAAGGTCCGAAGGCTGGTCCTCGATCACTTCCCAGCGCCAGCCCCGCGCCTCGGCATATCGCTGATACATCCGCGCGAGGTCACCGGCGAACAGCGCCGCCTCCTCGCCGCCGGTACCGGGACGGATTTCCAGCATGGCAGCGCGGGCATCGGCGGAATCCTTGGGCAGCAAAGCCAACTGCACCGCGTGCTCGACCTGCGGCAGACGGGCCTTGAGCGCGGGCAGTTCTTCCTCTGCCAGTTCGCGCATCTCCGGGTCCGACAGCATCGCCTGAGCCTCGGCCAGATCGGATTGCAGCTGTTCCCAATCCGCGATCACCGCCACCACCGGGCGCAATTCCGCGTATTCCCGTCCAAGCGCGGCAATGTCCCCCGTGCCCGAGGACATGCGCGCCTCGACATATTCGAGGCGTTCCTTGATTTGCCGGATGCGGTCTATCGGGATCATGCCGATGGCATTGCCCATCGCGCGCGGGTCGTCAAGCGGTTACGAACGTTGCGCGACGGTGCGCAGCTGTTCCAGCCAGCCATCGACGCGGGCCTTGTTCACGCCCATGTCGGATTGGCCAAAGCGCAGCCGCCCCCAGATTTCCAACCGGTCGCCATTGAGCATGACGGTGGTGTAGTCGGGAAAGCCCATCCAGCGCGAGCGGCTGACATAGGTGACGTGCCCGTCTTCGACAGACCCGGCAAGACGCTGGGTGCGCGGGGTCTGGCGAATGATCGTATCGAGCTCGGCCAAGGTGCTGCTGTCGGCGGCCAGCTTTCGCCGGACGCCGCCTGCCAGATCCTGGTCGGCGGTGACATGCGGGTCTACGTGCCAGACCTGCGGGTCGGACGGGGCCAGGCGTATCCACGCCAAGCCGCCAATCACGAGAATCAAGAGTGCATAGAAAACCATACGCATGATATGGGCCGCTCCTGCTCTTTGTCCCGCCTCTTTTTCGGTGCCACGTTCCATCGTGATCTGAAAGAGGCGCTTTGGCCAACCGTCAATTTCCTGCCGATCGCCGCGACGGGGTCGGTGAAAACCCGCCTGCCCCCGGACAGCCGGTCGGCAGGCCGCGCAGATTCGGCAGCGTCAGGGTATCGCAGGGGCGCGACCCGCCCAAGCAGAACCCTGTGGATTACCGCCGCGTCCACCCCCAAAGGCAGAGGATTTCCGTCGCGACATGCGCCGCCGCGACCGCCGTCGCCCCGGTGGTGTCGAAGGGCGGCGAGACCTCGACCACGTCGCCGCCGACGAGGGTCACGCCCGCGATCTGCCGCAAGATCACCGCCGCCTGATGGCTGCTCAGCCCGCCCCAGACCGGCGTGCCGGTGCCGGGCGCAAAGGCCGGGTCGAGCGCGTCGATGTCGAAGGTCAGGTAGCAGGGCGCGTCGCCGACGATCTGCCGGATGCGCTGCGCGATGGCTTCGGGGCCTTCGGCATGCACTTGCCGTGCGTCGAGGATGTTGAAGCCCATCGTGTCGGGATTGTCGGTGCGGATGCCGATCTGGACCGAGCGTTCGGGGATCACGATCCCCTCCTTCGCGGCCTTGCCCATGAAGGTGCCGTGATCGACCCGTTTGGGGTCGTCATCGGCCCATGTGTCGGTATGCGCATCGAACTGGATGACACTGAGGGGGCCGTGTTTGGCCGCATGGGCGCGCAGGCAGCCATGGGTGACGGAATGGTCGCCCCCAAGGGCGACGCAGGCGGCGCCCTGCGACAGGATAGCGGCCACATGGGCCTCGATCCGGGCGGGCACGTCCGAGGGCATGGCGTAGTCGAAGGCCATGTCGCCATAATCGGCAATCGCAAACTCGGACAGCACATCGTAGCCCCAGCCGTAGGGCGCATCGCAGGGTTGCAGGAGCGAGGCCTCGCGGATCGCCCGTGGACCAAGCCGGGTGCCGGGGCGGTTGGTGACCGCCTGATCGAAGGGCAGCCCGGTGACGGCGATGTCCACGCCGGTCAGGTCCTTGGTGTATTTTCGGCGCAGGAAACTGGTGGCGCCGGCAAAGACGTTTTCAAAGGACGGCCCCTTGAGGTCGTCTCGGGTAAAGGCGTGGTCGATCTGTTTCTGCGCGTCTTCGAGGCTCAATGTCTCGTGTCCTTTTAAGGGTAGGATGGGTGATCACCCATCCTACACAGGGTCGTTGTGGCAAAGTAGGATGGGTGATCACCCATCCTACCCCGGCTCAGGCCAGCGGCAGCGCCTTCTCGACCAACCGGGCAAAGAAGCTCGCTCCGATCGGCGCGATCTCGTCGCGGAAATCGTATTTCGGGTGGTGACAACTGGGCGTGTCCCCCTGCCCCAGAAACAGATAGGCCCCCGGGCGCGCCTCCAGCATATAGGCGAAATCCTCGCCCGGCATGATCGGCGGCGTATCGAGGTCCACCGCCTCGGCGCCGACCACCTCGCGCGCGACCCCGGCTGCAAATTCCGCCTGCGCCGGATGGTTGATCGTCGGCGGATAGCCCTCGTCATAGACCAGCTCCGCCGTCATCCCAAAGCTACGAGCCTGAAATTCTGCCAGATCCGCCATGCGGGCCTTGACCTCGGCCTGCGCCGCCTTGTCGTAGTAGCGCACCGTGCCGTTCAGCATCGCCTGATCCGGCACGATGTTCATCGCGCTGCCCGTGTGGATCTGCGTCACGCTGACCACCACTTGATCCAGCGCGTCAATATTGCGGCTGACAATCGTCTGAAGGGCCATCACCAAAGACGCCGCCGCGACCACCGGATCGCGCGTCCGGGCCGGTTGCGCCCCATGCCCGCCCACGCCGGTCAAGGTGATGGTGAACTCATCCACCCCCGCCAGCAGCGCGCCGCGATTGGTGACCAGATGCCCCTCGGGCGTGCCGGGCGAGTTGTGGATGCCATAGACCTCGTCGATCCCGAAGCGGTCCATCATGCCCTCCTCGACCATGATCCGCCCACCGCCCTCGTTTTCCTCGGCCGGTTGAAAGATCAGCGCCACGCGGCCTGCGAAATTGCGTGTCTCGGCCAGATATTTCGCCGCTCCCAGCAGCATCGTCGTGTGGCCGTCATGGCCGCAGGTATGCGCCATGCCCGGCACTTTCGATGCGTGCTCCGCCCCCGAGAGGTCCTGCATCGGCAAGGCGTCCATATCGGCGCGCAGACCGATGGTGCGGCCCGGTGCGCGGCCTTCGATGATGGCCACGACGCCGGTGCGGGCGATGCCCTCGTGGATATCCGTGATGCCGAACTCCTTGAGGCGTTCGACGACGAAGGCGGCGGTCTGGTGACAGTCCAGCCCAAGTTCGGGATACTGGTGCAGGTGACGGCGCCAGCCGGTCATCTCGTCGGACAGCGCGGCGATGGAATTGACGATGGGCATGGGCGACTCCTTTTATGGCGCACAGTGGCGCGGGCGAACCGCAAAGAAAAGCCCCCTGTCGCGGCGTCACCCGTGCCGCTTCTCGATCACCCGGGCGAAAAAGCTGGCCCCGACGGGCGCGACCGCGTCGTTGAAGTCAAAGGCCGGGTGGTGCACCGACGGCCCCTTGCCCTGCCCCAGAAACAGGAAGGCACCGGGCCGCGCTTCGAGCATGTAGGAAAAATCCTCGGCCCCCATCTCGGGTGGCAGATCGTCGACGACCTGCCCGGACACCGCGCGTGCAACGTCGACGGCAAAGGCTGTCGGCACGTCATGGTTCACCGTCGCGGGGTAGTTGCGGCGATAGTCGAGATCAGCCGCAACACCGTAAGCCGCAGCCTGCCCGGCGACGATCTCTGTGATCCGCCGTTCGGCCATGTCGCGCACCTCAGGCGTGAAACTGCGCACCGTCCCGCCCAAGCTGACCTCGCCCGGGATGACGTTATAGGCCGATCCGCCCTGCACCATCGTCAAGGACACCACCAGCGCGCCCAAAGGGTCGACATTGCGCGCCACGATGGTCTGAAGCGCCTGCCCGATGGCCAGCGCGCAGGGGATCGGGTCGGCGCAGTCGTGGGGATAGGCGGCGTGTCCGCCCTTGCCGCGCACCGTGATGGTGAACTCGTCCGCGGCCGCCATGATTGGCCCGGCGCAGGTGCGGAACTCGCCCGCATCGCCAAAGGGATCGGTGTGCAGGGCATAGACTTCCTCGATGCCGAACCGGTCCATGATCCCCTCTTCGACCATGATCCGGCCACCGCCGATCGTCTCTTCTGCGGGTTGAAAGATCAGCACGACACGGCCCGAGAAATTGCGCGTCTCGCACAGGTATTTCGCCGCGCCCAGCAGCATCGCCGTATGCCCGTCATGGCCGCAGGCATGCATCCGCCCCGGCACCTTGGAGGCCCAGATCGCGCCCGAGGCCTCCTCCATCGGCAGGGCATCCATATCGGCGCGCAGGCCCGTGACCGGCCCCGGCCCGCGCCCTTCGATCACCGCCACTACGCCAGAGGTGGCAATGCCGGTTTCGATTCTGTCCACACCAAATTCCCGCAGCCGGTCGACGACGAAGGCCGCCGTCTCATGACACTCCAGACACAGTTCGGGATGCATGTGCAAATGCCTGCGCCAGCCCGCCATTTCCTCGGCGAAGCCCGCGATGCGGTTGATGACGGCCATGTGCTGGACTCCCGTGCCTTGATGCCCCATCCCTGACCTGACGCGAAATCCGGGGGACATGCAATGATCGACGATCTGATCCACAATCCCAATGGCGGCATGCCGCGCCTTGTCGAGATCATGCGCCGCCTGCGCGACCCGGAGACCGGCTGCCCGTGGGATCTGGAGCAGGATTTTGCCACCATCGCGCCCTACACGATCGAAGAGGCCTATGAGGTGGCCGATGCCATCGACCGCGAGGCATGGGGCGAGTTGAAGGGCGAGTTGGGCGATCTGCTGTTCCAGTCGGTGTTCCATGCGCAGATGGCATCCGAGCGGGGGTTGTTCACATTCGACGAAGTGGCCGACACGATGAGCGACAAGATGGTCGCCCGCCATCCGCATGTCTTTGGCGGGGAATCGCGCGAAAAGAGCGCGGAACAACAGACCCGCGACTGGGAGACGATCAAGGCCGCCGAGCGCGCGGCCAAGGCCGAGAAGGGCGTTCTGGCCGGGGTGGCGCTGGGTTTGCCCGCGCTGCTGCGGGCGGTGAAGCTGCAAAATCGCGCGGCCCGCGTGGGGTTCGACTGGCCGTCGACCGACGAGGTGCTGGACAAGGTCGCCGAGGAAATGGCTGAACTGCGCGAGGCCGAGGACGAAGACCACCGCTTCGAGGAATTCGGCGATCTGCTGTTCGTCATGGCGAACCTCGCCCGGCATATGAAGATCGACCCGGAAGCTGCCCTGCGCGCGGCCAATGCCAAGTTCACCCGGCGGTTCCAGTCCATCGAGGCGGCGCTGGCCGCGCAGGGGCGCACGCCCGCAGACAGCGATCTGGCCGAGATGGACGCGCTTTGGGATCAGGCCAAAGCGGCAGAGCGTGGCGTGGAGTGATCCAAAGGCGCGCTGACGCGCACAGGGGAGCGGCCTTCGGCCGCCGCTTGGCGCCCGTGGCACGGGACACCGCGGATCAACCGGCGCGCAGGTGGTCAGGACGGGCCTTGCGACGCCCAAAAAATAACCTGAACTTTCTACTCAGGTATTGACCCGACCATTTTACTCGGGTTATCTGCGCCCAATCGAGGACGCAACATCCGGAGGCATTCATGTTCCTGCGCCTAACAACCGCCCTGACCCTTGCCGCAGCCCCTGCGCTGGCTCAGGAGGTCAATCTGTATTCCTATCGCCAGCCCGAATTGCTGGCGCCGTTGACCGACGCCTTTACCGAAGAGACCGGGATCAAGGTTAATGTCGCCTTCCTTGAAAAGGGCATGGTCGAGCGCCTCAAGGCAGAGGGCCGTCGCTCTCCCGCCGACCTGATCTTTACCGTCGACATCTCGCGTCTGGCCGCCGCCGTCGAGGCGGGCGTGACCCAGCCGGTCGACAGCGAAGCTCTGCGCGAAAACGTCCCCGCCCAGTATCACGACCCCGATGGCAACTGGTGGGGTCTGACGACCCGCGCGCGCATCGTCTATGCGTCCAAGGACCGTGTCGATCCCGGTGAGGTCACCACCTACGAGGATCTCGCCGACCCGAAATGGGAAGGCCGCATCTGCACCCGCTCCGGCACCCATGTCTACACCATCGGCCTTGTCGCGGCGATGATCGCGCATCACGGCGAAGACTACACCAAGACTTGGCTCGAAGGCGTGAAATCCAACCTCGCCCGCAAGCCGCAGGGCAACGACCGCGCACAGGTCAAGGCGATCTGGGCCGGCGAATGCGACATCTCGCTGGGCAACACCTATTACATGGGCAAGATGCTGGAAGACGAGGAACAGACCGAATGGGCCAACTCGGTCAACGTGCTGTTCCCGGAATTCGAGGATGGCGGCACGCATGTGAACATCTCGGGCGTGGCGATGACGGCGTCGGCGCCGAACAAGGAAAACGCGCTGAAGATGATGGAATTCCTCGCCTCGCCCAAGGCGCAGGAAATCTACGCCGCCGCGAATTATGAATACCCGATCGCACCGGGCACCGAGGCCATCGACACCGTGCAGGCGTGGGGGGAGTTCGAAGCGGACGACCTGAACCTGATGGACATCGCGGGCTACCGCGCACAGGCGCTGCGTCTGGTCGAAACGGTCGATTTCGACGGCTGACAGAGCGCGCAACACGCCCCGGGCTTGACCCGGGGCCTCCCCTTCAAAGCGCCCTTTCGAGGGCGCTTTGTCACATTCATGACAGACGCCGTTGCGCCGCTCTTTGCGGCCAGACCGTTGCGCCGTCGGACGCCTGCTCACACGTCGATATGGGCATGTGGCGTGGCCGCACTCGCCGCAATCTCATAGCCTAATTCTGAACACCTGCATTCCCGACTGCGCTCAGGCGTGGTTCAGCCTGCCTCGGATGACCGGGCGCAGGTCCTGCGCCCCTCTCAGCCCCGGTCCAATCAGCAAGAGCCGCGCGTCACACCGCCCGCCGGCCAGTCACCGCGCGTCGCCGTCAGTCATCGCACCCGCAGGTCTTCGCTGCCTCCACCAGCAGCGGTCGTCAAAGGGATGGTGGGCGGGGCGATGTGCGCAGCACGAGCGTCCGACCCCATCCCATACAAACGAAAACGGCGCCCCCAAGGGACGCCGCATCGGTACCGGAATGTCCGTCGAAAGCTTACTGGGCTTCCGAGATGAACTTCACCGCGTCGCCGAAGGTCTGGATGGTTTCGGCGGCGTCGTCCGGGATCTCGATGCCGAACTCTTCTTCGAAAGCCATGACCAGCTCGACGGTGTCGAGGCTGTCTGCGCCCAGGTCGTCGATGAACGAAGCGGACTCGGTCACCTTGTCCTCTTCAACGCTCAGGTGCTCGACCACAATCTTCTTCACGCGATCTGCGATGTCGCTCATGTCTTGTCCTCACAGTCTGTTCGGGCTGTCGCCCTGTTTGCCCTGCCCGATCGGGTGGCGTCTGGGTTGCCCGAATTCGGGCGGCTGATTATCCCGGCGGGCCGGGGCGCGCCGAAGGGTGAATCCCCAACGGCTGAAATCAGGGGCGGCTATAGCACAGGCAACGGGGATGGCAAATGCTTTCCGTAGCTGCCGGTGCAAAGCTCATCAGAGCATAGCCATGCCACCATTGACGTGCAGCGTGGTGCCCGTCAGGTAGGCAGCCTCTGCACTGGCCAGAAAAAGCACGCTTGCGGCGATTTCCTCGGGCGTGCCCATCCGCCCCGTGGGGATCTGGGTCAGGATGGCGGATTTCTGGTCGTCGGTCAGCTTGTCGGTCATCGCCGTCTCGATGAAGCCCGGCGCGACCGCGTTCACGGTGATGCCGCGGCTGGCGACCTCGTAGGCGAGCGACTTGGACATGCCGACCATGCCCGCCTTGGCGGCGGCATAGTTGCCCTGACCGGGGTTGCCGGTGGCCCCCACGACGGACGAGATATTGACGATCCGGCCCCAGCGGGCCTTCATCATGCCGCGCAGCACGCCCTTGCACAGGCGGAAGGTCGAGGTCAGGTTCACGTCCAGCACGCTTTGCCATTCGTCGTCGGACATGCGCATGAACAGGTTGTCGCGGGTGATGCCCGCATTGTTCACCAGAATGTCGACAGAGCCCATCGCCTCGGCGGCCTGTTTCGGCAGGGCGGTCACGGCCTCCGCATCGGACAGGTTGCAGGGCAGCACATGGGCGCGCTCGCCCAATTCCGCCGCAAGCGCCTCCAGCGGCTCCACGCGGGTGCCGGACAGGCCCACGGTTGCGCCTGCGCCATGCAACGCCTTGGCGATCGCACCGCCGATGCCCCCGGATGCGCCGGTGATCAATGCATTCTTGCCCGTCAGATCGAACATGTCTCTCTTCCTTCCTCTGTTGCCCTTGGCCGTTCAGGCCGGGGCTTTTCCCTCAGCCCTTCAGGCTGTCGACTGCGGCGGTCACGTCGGCGGCCGCGCCGACATTGCGCACCGTGGCGGGTTTGTGAATCCGGCGGACCATGCCGGACAAGGCCTTGCCCGCGCCGATTTCCCAGAACTCGTCCGCGCCCTGCGCCACCATCCATTCCACCGACTCGCGCCAGCGCACAGCACCACAGACCTGCTCGACCAGAAGCGCGCGGATCGTGTCGGGGTCATTGACCGCCTCGGCGCGCACATTGGCCACAAGCGGCACCACCGGCGTCTTGATCGTCACCTCGGCCAGCGCCTCGGCCATCGCGTCTGCCGCAGGCTGCATCAGCGCACAATGGAAAGGCGCAGAGACCGGCAACAGCAACGCGCGTTTCGCGCCTGCCGCCTTGGCAATGTCCACGGCGCGTTCCACGGCGGCCTTCGCCCCCGAGATCACCACCTGTGCCGGGTCATTGTCATTGGCCGCCTGACAGACCTCGCCCTGCGCGGCCTCGTCAGCGACCTTGCGCACCGCCTCCAGATCGAGGCCCAGCACCGCCGCCATGGCCCCCTGCCCGACCGGCACCGCCGCCTGCATCGCAGCCCCCCGCTTGCGCAGCAGCCGCGCCGCATCCGCCACGCTCAACGCGCCCGCCGCCGTCAGCGCCGAATACTCGCCCAAGCTATGCCCCGCGACGAAATCCGCCTGCGTGACCGACACGCCCTCTGCCTCCAGCGCGCGCATCGCGGCCAGTGACGTCGCCATCAGCGCCGGTTGCGCATTGGCCGTCAGGGTCAGCTCGTCCGCATCGCCTTCCCAGATCAGCGTCGACAGCTTTTCGCCCAAGGCCTCGTCGACCTCGTCGAAGACGGCGCGCGCCGCCGGGTAGCTGTCTGCCAGATCGCGCCCCATGCCGATGGTCTGAGCGCCCTGACCGGGGAAGATGAATGCGCGGGCCATGCCCCTCTCCTCTCGTATTCTGTTTGACCCAAGCCCTTAGCGCCCCACGCGCAAACGCGCAACGCCCCGCGCACCATTGCTGTGCATGCATACAGATTGCGCTGCGACGCGGCATGGCTAGGTCGATGCCAAAGCCTTTACGGAGTCACCCATGACCCTCGCCAATACATCCCGCCGCTACGGCAGCCTGTCGAAGTTCTTTCATTGGTCCATCGCGCTTGGCATCCTGACGCTGATCCCGCTGGGCATCATCGCCACGGACATGGCGGCCGATACCTCGGCGCAGCTGGCGCGCAAGGCCACGCTGTTCTCGATCCACAAGACGCTGGGCATCGCGATCTTTGCCATCGCCGTGGCGCGCATCCTCTGGGCGCTGAGCCAGCCCAAACCCGCGCCGCTGCATCCCGAGCGCAAGCTGGAAACCTTTGCCGCCGAGACGGTCCACTGGCTGCTTTATGCCTCGCTCGTCATCATGCCGCTGTCGGGCTGGGTACACCACGCCGCGACCGATGGCTTTGCGCCGATCTGGCTGATCGGACAGGACCTGCCGTTTGTGCCCAAGGACGAAACCCTGTCCGCCGCCGCGTCCGCCGTGCATTCGATCTTTGAGAAGGTGCTGATCGTCACGCTGATCCTGCACATCGCGGGCGCGTTGAAGCATCACGTGATCGACCGCGACGCCACGCTGCGCCGGATGCTGCCGGGCCGGACCGAGGCCGGGACGCCTGCGCCCCACGCCGTGCTCGCGCCGTTTGGCGGGGCGGTGGCGGTGATCGCGCTGGCGCTTGGCATCGGCTTTGCGACGGGCGCACCGCTGACGGAAACCGGCGCAAGCGCGCCGCAACTGGCGCAGGTGCAATCGGACTGGGAAAAGCAGGACGGCCAGATCGCCCTGACGATCCGCCAGTTCGGCAAGGAGGTGTCCGGCCAGTTCAGCGACTTCACCACCGAGATCAGCTACGAGGACACGCCCGAACCGGGGACGAAGGGCACCGTGCGCGTGACAGTCTCGATCCCGTCGCTGACGCTGGGCTCGGTCACGGATCAGGCGATGGGCCCGGATTTCTTCGACGCCGAGACCCACCCGACGGCCGTTTTCGACGCCGATATCCTGCGCACCGATGACGGCCTGATCGCTGAAGGCAGCTTGATGATCCGCGACCAAAGCGTGCCGCTGTCCCTGCCCTTTGACCTAACCATCGAAGGTGAGACCGCGCGGATGACCGGGCAACTGACGCTGGACCGGCGGGATTTCGGCATCGGCAGCCAGATGGACGATCCGGGCCAGCTGGGTCACGACGTGCAGCTTGACCTGAGCCTGACCGCGACGCGCGCCGCCAAGCAGGATCTGGGCGCCTGAGCGCCGAAAGCTTAGGGGGCGCAGCTTTGCCCCCAGCCATCCAAATTGCGGCCCGTCGCCCTGCGTGACGGGCCGTTTGCTTGTCCGCCCGCCCGAGACGGCCAAAAACCAGCCCCGAGCACACGAAAAATCCCCGGCTCCTGCGGAACCGGGGGTCTGGGTTGTCGCGATGTCCGAAGGGATCAGTCGGCCTTCATCGCCTCGATCGAGATCATCACCTGAACCTCGTCGCTGACATAGGGCGCGAACATGCCGAGGTTGTAGTCGGAGCGCACCAGCGTGGTAGTGGCGTCGAAGCCCGCCCACGGCTTGCCCTCCATCGGGTGGTCGCCCTGCTGGTTCAGCGTGGCGTCCAGCACGACCGACTTGGTCACGCCGTTCAGGGTCAGGTCGCCGGTGATGTTGGCGGTGTTTTCGCCGGTCACTTCGATGCCGGTCGAGGTGAAGGTCACCATCTCATCATCGGCGGCGTCGAAGAAATCGCCGGACATGAAGTGGTCAAAGCGCGCTTCCCAGCCGGTCAGCATGGATTTGACGGGAAAGGACACCTCGACCGAGGACGCGGCGGGGTCTTCCTGATCGAACTGGATCGTGCCGTCGAAGCCCGAGAACATGCCATAGGTGGTCGAATAGCCAAGGTGGTTGTAGGTGAACACCACTTGGCTGTGGCTGGCATCCAGCACGTAGGTTTCTGCTTCTGCGAAGGCGGCAAGGGGCGCCACGGAAAGCAGCGCGGCAAGGGTCAAGTTTTTCATTTTGCACCATTTTTCGGTTGTCACATATGCGCCAACAGATGGGGCAATCGCCGCATTGCGGCAACTCGGCGAAAACTAACAGACCCTGCGCATTTCTGTGGATCAGCGGCGCAGCGCGCTATAGGCACCCACGGCCGCAGCCAGCAGGCCCAGCGACACTCCCAACCGGATCAGCGCAACCCCCGGCCGCCCCGCCAGCCCCGGCATCAGCCAAAGCCCCAGCGCCGCCACGACCAGCACACTCACCGGGAAATACCGCAAGCGCACCCGCCGCACCGGGCCATGATGAAAAACGTCCGACATGACACATACCTTTCAAGATCAAGGTTAATGTATCCTTCAAATCAGGCGACAACGCGGCAGCTTTGCGAAAACCGGTTCCGAGCCTTGCGCATTGGGCCAAAGCGTGTATACCGCGCGGACCTTCCGCGACACATCATGTGAATCGCGCAGTCTCTCGTGGGTTCGGGGCGGAAGGCATGACCCGGCCCTTTGAAATGCGCCTCGATAGAAATGGAGAGCACATGCCCCTGTATGAGCATGTATTCATCTCGCGTCAGGACTTGTCCAACGCGCAGGCCGAAGGCCTGGTGGAACACTTCAGCACCGTTCTGGCGGACAATGGCGGCAAGGTCGTCGATTCCGAGTACTGGGGCGTGAAGACCATGGCCTACAAGATCAACAAGAACCGCAAGGGCCATTACGCCTACCTGCGCACCGACGCGCCCTCGGCCGCCGTGCAGGAAATGGAGCGCCTGATGGGTCTGCATGACGACGTCATGCGCATTCTGACCATCAAGGTCGACGCCCACGAGGAAGGCCCCTCGGTCCAGATGCAAAAGCGTGACGAGCGTGGCGACCGCCGCGAGCGCCGCCCGCGCGACTGATCCCAGAGAACAAGGAGCTAAACCATGGCTGCAAAACCGTTTTTCCGCCGCCGGAAGGTCTGCCCGTTCTCCGGTGAGAACGCGCCCAAGATCGACTACAAGGACACCCGTCTGCTGCAACGCTACATCTCCGAGCGTGGCAAGATCGTGCCCTCGCGCATCACCGCCGTCTCGGCAAAGAAGCAGCGTGAACTGGCCCGCGCCATCAAGCGCGCCCGCTTCCTCGCCCTGCTGCCCTACGCCGTGAAATAAGGAGCGACTGACATGCAAGTTATCCTTCTCGAACGCGTGGCCAAGCTGGGCCAGATGGGCGACGTCGTCGACGTCAAGCCGGGCTTCGCACGCAACTACCTGCTGCTGCAGGGCAAGGCGCTGACCGCCTCGAAAGAGAACATCGCTCATTTCGAAGAGCAGAAAGCGCAGCTCGAAGCACGCAACCTTGAGACCAAGAAAGAAGCAGAGGCTCTGGCCGCGCGTCTGGATGGTCAGCAGTTCATCGTGATTCGCTCTGCTTCCGATGGCGGCAACCTGTACGGCTCCGTCACCACCCGTGACGCGGCTGACAAGGCCACCGAAGAGGGCTTCTCGATCGACCGCAAGCAGGTCATCATCCGCACCCCGATCAAGGTTCTGGGCCTGCACGAAGTCGAGGTGCACCTGCACCCCGAAGTCATGTGCCTCATCACCCTGAACGTCGCCCGTTCGCCGGAAGAGGCCGAGGTTCAGGCCTCCGGCAAGTCGATCCAGGAACTGGCCGCCGAGGAAGAGGCACAGGCCGAATTCGAAGTGTCCGAACTGTTCGACGATCTGGGCAGCGCAGCGTCCGACGACGAGGGTTCGGACGACTGATCCTTCACCGGATGACACAAGACATGACCGCGCGTGGACCAGTCCTCGCGCGGTTTTTTTAACTGCGACATCTTCGCGGCACCTTTTAGGAAATTGTCAGTGAATTTCCGCTAGCTCTCGGTCCAACCCGATATTCTGGAGGATCGAATGAGCCTTTTCAAACGCAGACCCCCACCGCAGCCGGCTCTTTCCGAATCCGACACTGCCTTGTTGCAAATGATCGAACGCTCGCAGGCCGTCATCTCTTTCGAGCCTGACGGCACCATCATCAAGGCCAACGACAACTTTCTTGCGGCGATGGGCTATGAACTGGACGAGATCGTCGGGAAGAACCACGCGATCTTCGTCGATCCCGGCTTTGCCAAATCGCACGAATACCGCGTCTTTTGGGAGGAGTTGCGTAGCGGCAAGTACTTTACCGACCAGTTCGCGAGGCTCCGCAAGGATGGCAGCGTGATCTGGATACAGGCCACCTATTCCGCCGTTGTGAACGGCGAGGGCAAGGCGACCCGCGTCATCAAGATCGCCACCGACATCACCGCGCGGCAACGCTGCATCGACGCGCTGTCAAAGGGGCTGGCCGAGTTGAGCGCTGGAAACCTCGCCCATCGGATCACCGATGAGACCGGCAGCGACCTGATGGAGGTTGTGGATGCCTATAATCACGCGGTCGGCAATCTCGATGCGCTGATCCAGCAGGTGCAAGGCGCATCGGCCACGATCTATTCGGCGGCCGAGGCGATCCGAAGCCTGTCGGAAAACCTGTCTGCCCGGACCGAAAACCAAGCGGCTACGCTGGAACAGACCGCCGCCGCGGTCGAGGAGTTGACCGCGAACGCGACCGCCGCGGCGCGCAATGCGGTGGATGTCGACTCGTCGGCCAACGAAACCCGCGGGGCGGCGCGCGACAGCAGTCAGGTGGTCGACAGCGTGATCAATGCCATGGGCCAGATCGAACAGTCCTCGGACGAGATTTCGCAGATCATCACCGTGATCGACGACATCGCCTTCCAGACCAATCTTCTGTCGCTGAATGCCGGGGTCGAGGCTGCCCGCGCGGGCGAAGCTGGGCGTGGCTTTGCCGTCGTCGCCTCCGAGGTGCGCAGCCTTGCCCAACGCACCGCCGAATCCGCGCGCGAGATCAAGACGCTGATCGCCGAAAGCACGGACTTCGTCGGCAACGGCGTGTCGCTGGTCAACAAGGCCAGCGTGGAATTGTCCCATATCTTCGACGGGGTCGGCACGATTTCCGACAATATCCGCTCGATCTCTTCGGGGTTGTCAGAGCAGTCCAGCACCCTCAACGAGATCAATACCGCCATTTCCGAACTGGATCGCGTGACCCAGTCGAACGCGTCCATGGTGATGGAAACCAATCAGAATACCAGTCTGCTCGCCCGAAATTCGAAGGCGCTGGCGGATGAGGTTTCGCGATTCCGCACCAGCAAATCCGACGGCTGGCATGTTCCCGAAAGCGCCGGTGGGTTCGGTCTGTCCGCCACCGGCTGACGCCCCCCCACACCCAAACGAAAAAGGGCCGCTCGATCGAGCGGCCCTTGATCCGATATAGCGGCGCGACTTATTCGTCGTCCAGCGCCTCGACGGCCTTTTGCAGATCGTCTTTCGAGACTTCCTTTTCCGACACTTTCGCCTGCTCGACGATATGGTCGATGACCTTGTCTTCGAAGATCGGCGCGCGCAGCTGCTGCTGCATCTGCGGGTTCTGGCGGATATAGTCGAAGAACGCGCGTTCCTGGCCCGGATACTGACGCGCCTGGTTCATGATCGCCTGAGTCATCTCGGCTTCGGTCACCTGAACCTCGGCCTTTTGGCCCAGCTCGGCCAGCAGCAGGCCCAGACGGACGCGGCGCTCGGCCAGTTTCACATGCTCGTCGGTGGTCTCGATCTCACCGTGGTTGTGATCGTGAACCTCGGGGTTTTCCTCGTGCCACAGCTGATGCGCGATCTGCTTGGCCTCGGCATCGACGAGCGTCGGCGGCAGGTCGAAGGACACCAGCGCATCAAGCTTGTCGAGCAGGTCACGCTTCATCACCTGACGGGCGGCACCGGAATACTCGGCTTCGAGACGCTCGCGGATCTGGCCCTTGAGGCTTTCGAGATCCTCGGCGCCGAATTTCTTGGCCAGCTCGTCGTCGATCTCTGCGGCCTTGGGCGCCTTCACTTCCTTGACGGTCACGTCAAACACGGCGTCCTTGCCAGCGAGGTTTTCCGCGCCGTATTCCTCGGGGAACTTAACCTCTACGGCCTTCTCGTCACCGGCCTTCACGCCGACCAGCTGCTCTTCGAAACCGGGGATGAACGAGCCCGAGCCAAGCGCCAGCGGGTAGTCCTCGGCGGCGCCACCGTCAAAGGCCTCGCCGTCGATCTTGCCGACGAAATCGATCACGACCTGATCGCCATCCTCGGCCGCGCCGTCCTTGGTTTCGAATTCCTTGGCGGTCTCGGCCAGCGAACCCAGCGTTTCCTCGACGGCTTCGTCCTCGGCCTTCACGACCAGCTTTTCGACTTCGATGCCGGACAGGTCGACTTCGGGCACGTCGGGCAGCGCCTCGTAGGTCATCTCGACGGTGACGTCGTCACCCTCTTTCCACTCTTCGCCATTGGTCATCTTGACCTCGGGCTGGAGCGCCGGGCGGTCGCCCGACTCCTCGAAATGCTTGTTCATCGCGCCGTCGATGGCCTCCTGCATCGACTCGCCCAGAATACGCTGACCGAACTGCTTCTTCAGCAGCGCCATCGGGACCTTGCCCTTGCGGAAACCCTTCATCTCGATTTCCGGCTGCGCTTCTTTCAGCTTTTCATTGACCTTCTCGTCCAGCTCGGCCGCCGTCAGAGTGATGGCGTAGCCGCGCTTGAGGCCTTCGTTCAGCGTCTCGGTGACCTGCATGTATCTTCCCTCGGAATTGCGGAGCGCCCCGGGGGATCCGAGGCGCTGAATACGAATTTGGCACCTTCTATTGTCCGAAAGCGCCCGGTGCAAGCGTGATTCACCGGGGTTTGGCGCTGTTTTGGCGGGTCTCAGCCGCGAAGCGCGTCGATCAACTCGTCCTTGGTCATGTCTGACCGGCCCTCGATCTCAAGCTCTTGCGCGCGCTCGTACAGATCGTCCTTGGTCCAGTCCTCGTAGGGGGGCTGTTCGCCGCCCTTTTTCGACGGGTGCATGTTGTCATTGGCCTGCGCATTGGCGATACGCGCGGCCTTGGACTTGGACATGCCCTCGTCGCGCAGGTCCTCGTACAGTTTGTCATCCTTGATCTGGTTGCCGTGGTCCTTGGTCATGGTCACACTCCTTTATATAACAGCGCGTGAGGCAGGCTCAGGTTCCCGCGAGGTGGATTGTGCGCCGTTTCGTTTCACGGTAACGGAGCGCCATGACCAATCGCCCCGCCCTCCCCGCCGAAATCGCCCGCCGCCGGACATTCGCGATCATCTCGCACCCGGATGCGGGCAAGACGACCCTGACCGAAAAATTCCTTCTGTATGGGGGCGCCATCCAGATGGCCGGTCAGGTGCGCGCCAAGGGCGAGGCACGGCGGACGCGGTCGGACTTCATGCAGATGGAAAAGGATCGCGGGATTTCCGTGTCCGCCTCGGCCATGTCCTTTGATTTCAAGACCGGCGACAAGGATTTCCGGTTCAACCTCGTCGACACGCCCGGCCACTCGGACTTTTCCGAGGACACCTATCGCACGCTGACGGCGGTGGATGCGGCGGTGATGGTGATCGACGGGGCGAAGGGCGTGGAAAGCCAGACGCAGAAGCTGTTCGAGGTCTGCCGGTTGCGCGACCTGCCGATCCTGACCTTTTGCAACAAGATGGACCGCGAGGCGCGCGACACGTTCGAGATCATCGACGAAATTCAGGAAAACCTTGCGATCGACGTGACGCCCGCAAGCTGGCCCATCGGTCAGGGGCGCGATTTCCTCGGCTGCTACGACATGCTCAACGACCGGCTGGAGCTGATGGACCGCGCCGACCGCAACAAGGTGGCGGAATCGATCCGGCTGGAGGGTCTGGATGATCCGCGCATGGCGGAGCACATTCCGGCGGATATGCTGGAGAAACTGCGCGAAGAGGTCGAGATGGCGCGCGAGTTGCTGCCCATGCTCGACCCGCAATCGGTTCTTGAAGGTCACATGACCCCGATCTGGTTTGGCTCGGCGATCAACTCGTTCGGCGTGCAGGAGCTGATGAACGGCATCGGCACCTACGGGCCCGAACCGCAGATCCAGAAAGCCACCCCGCGCGAAATCGCGCCGGAGGAAACCAAGGTCGCGGGCTTCGTCTTCAAGGTGCAGGCCAACATGGACCCCAAGCACCGCGACCGCGTGGCCTTTGTCCGGCTGGCCTCGGGGCATTTCCAGCGCGGCATGAAGCTGACCCATGTGCGCACGAAAAAGCCCATGGCGATTTCCAACCCGGTGCTGTTCCTCGCCTCGGACCGCGAACTGGCCGAAGAGGCATGGGCCGGGGACATCATCGGCATTCCCAACCACGGGCAATTGCGCATCGGCGACACGCTGACCGAGGGCGAGGCGCTGAAGGTGACGGGCATCCCGTCCTTTGCGCCGGAGCTGTTGCAGAATGTGCGCGCGGGCGACCCGATGAAGGCCAAGCATCTGGAAAAGGCACTGATGCAATTCGCCGAGGAAGGCGCTGCGAAAGTGTTCAAACCGATGATCGGTTCGGGCTTTATCGTCGGCGTCGTGGGCGCGCTGCAATTCGAGGTGCTGGGGTCGCGGATCGAGCTGGAATACGGCTTGCCGGTGCGGTTCGAGGGGTCTCAGTTCACCTCGGCGCGCTGGGTGCATGGCGCGAAAGATGCGGTCGAGAAGTTCGTGAACGCGAACAAGCAGCATATCAGCTACGATCACGACGGGGACGTGGTCTATCTGACGCGCCTGCAATGGGACATCGACCGGGTGGTTCGGGATTACCCGGATGTGACGCTGAGCGCGACGAAAGAGATGCTGGTCTGATCGTGGTTTCGGCCCGCTGACGCGGCCCCCTCTGCGCGCGCCTGCGGTATTTTGAGCCAGAAGAAACGAAGACGCGGCGCAAGATCGATGCGCCGCGTCAACGAGGGAAGGGCTAGGCCCGATGATCAGCCGCCGTTCAGCAGCGGCGTGATCCGGCGCACGGCCGCGCGGCGGTTGGCCCGTTCGGCGGTCGGCGTCTGCACCAGCAGGTCGCTTTCGCCATAGCCTTGCAGCACCATGTTTTCCGGCGGCACGTTGAAATACTCGGTCAGGGCAAGCGCCACGGATTCCGCCCGGCGGTCCGACAGGGCAAGGTTGTAGCTGTAGCGCCCGACCGCGTCGGTGTGACCTTCGATCAGAAAGACCTCGCCCGGATTGCGCGCGATCAGCTCGCGCATGGCGTTGCCAAGGGCGGCCAGTTCCTCGGCCTCGTCGGGACGGATCGCCGCCGAGTTGGTCTCGAAGTTGATCGTGTCCACGGACAGCGCGGGCACCAGTTGGCGCACCGCGTCGATGTTGCGGATCTGGTTGAGCGAGAAGCTGCGGCTGACACCGCTTTGCTGCGCGGCCAGCGCGGTGGCCAGATCCTCGGCCTCGACCCGGCGGTAATCGACGGTCCGTCTGTCGGTGGTCTGCGGCAGTTCGTTGACCGCGACATCCTCCTGCGCGCGGGTGTCATCGAACAGGACGACCTCGGACCCGTCCTGCAGGATGCGGGTGCGGCGCAGCACACGCCCATCCGCCGCGCGGATGGTTTCGACCTGCGTGCCATCGTCATAGGCGATCACCGTCCGGGTCGAGCCATCGTCGTAGCGCTGGGTCTGCACATCCGCGCCGGGGCGGCGCAACAGCACGTCATCGTTGCGCAGCACGCGGTAGGAGCCGTCGCCCTGCTGGATGACGATCCGGTCGCCACTGTCGGACACGACCTCTTCGTCATCGGACAGGATTTCGTTCAGTGCAACAGCCCCAAGCCCGAGAAGTGCTGCGGTGCCGAATTTGCGCAGGTTGTCGTTGTCATCATCCGCATCGGCATTTTGGCCGGTCTGGTCGAAGAGGCGCGTGGTGAAATCCTCGGAGGATCGGCGCACGTCGTTCTCGTCGACGGTTTCCTCGACGACCTCGGCATCGGCCTCGTTGCCGTCGCGCCGGGCGGCGGCGGAGTTCGCGGCTTGGGCGTCGCGTTCAGCCACGGCTTCGGCCTGCTCTTCGGCGGTCTGCTGCGGGGGGACCTCTTCGGCGGCCTGCGCGGGCGCGGCGTCCTCGGGCTGGGCTTCGGGTTCGGGCGCCGGTGCCTCGGCCTGCGCGTCGTCCTGAGGAGCCTCGTCGGGCGCCTGCTCTGCGAGTTCATCGCGCAGGGCGTCCACCTCGTCCGCGTCGGCCGGACCCACATTGGCCTCCTCGGCGGTTTGCGCGGGGGCCTCGTCCGCCTGCTGAGGGGCCGGATCGGCCGGGGCCTCGGCTGCTTGTGCGGGGACCTCTTCGACCGGTTCGGGAGCGGGGGCATCTGCGGGGGCTTCGGCGGCGGGCGCTTCGGCGGCCTGCTCATCGGCCGGGACATCCTGCGCGGGCGCGGGTTCTTGCGCGGGCTCGGTCACCTCGGCGTCGGCATTCGCCGTATCGGGCTCATCCCCGGCCATCAACTCCCGAAGAACGCTCGGGTCCTGTGCCAGTGCAGCCTGAAGTTCGGGGGTCTGAGCGATCCGATCGATCAGGGCGCAATCCAACCCGTCGGGCGTCGGCGCGCCGCCATTGCACAGGGTCGACAGCTGGGTGAAGATTTCGGTGATCTCGGCTGCGCTGCGGCCTTGGACCAGCGCCATGGGATCGGCATTCAGCAAGCCTCGCGCGGACTGGTTCTGGGCCTGCGCAAGCTGCGGGGCCGCAAGCGCGATCACGCTGGCGGACACGGTGGCAAGAAGCGTCGTCTTCATCTTCATCATCCTTTTCTGCCCGATTTCGGGCGTTTGCGCCCCAACGTCGCAACCGAGGGTTCGGTTGCATGCGAAAACGGGCGCGCCTGCGGGGCAGGAAAGGGCAATAGAGGGCTGTCAGGCAAAACCATCCGGTTGTTATCGGATGGCAAGGGTCCCGAGATCAGGGGCAAGCCCCTGAAAAGGATGGTTTTTACAGGAGGGCCATTAGGCGCGCCTTTTCGCCCGCATCGTCGGGGCGGGAAATCGCCTGCGCGAGGTCTTCGAGCGAGGCGATGGAGTGGCCGGCGCGGAAACTGTGGACATGGGGCAGCATGGCGCGGATGCCGGTGGCCTTGGGGGCAAACCCATCCCACCGCAGCAGGGGATTGAGCCAGATCAGACGGCGCGAGGAAAGGTGCAGGCGCTCCATCTCCTTTTCCAACTCCCCCGGGTCGTCGCGGTCGAGCCCGTCGGTGATCAGCAGCACAACCGCGCCCTGCCCCATCACGCGGCGCGACCAGTCGCGGTTGAAGGCGTGCAGGCACTGGCCGATGCGCGTGCCGCCCTCCCAATCCTGCGCTTCGGCCCCGGCGGCCTTGAGCGCGGCGTCCACGTCGCGGGTGGCAAGGTGGCGGGTGATGTTGGTCAGGCGGGTGCCAAAGGTGAAGGCGTGCACCTTCGCCCAGCCCGCGCCCTTTTCATTGGCGACCGCATGCAGGAAATGCAGCACCATGCGGCTGTATTGGCTCATGGAGCCGGATATGTCGCAGAGCACCACGAGGTTGGGCCAGCGCGGGCGCGGTTTGGCCTGCGCGATTGTGCGGATCTCGCCGCCCTTGCGCAGCGCCTCGCGCAGGGTGCGGCGGCGGTCCATGCGCTCGCCCAAGGCGGTGGCCATCGACCGGCGCGATTTGATCGGTTTGACGGGCAGTTTCAGGCGCGCGATCATGCGTTTTGCTTGCGCGATTTCTTCGGTCGACATCTGTTCGAAGTCCAGCTTCTTCAGCTTTTCCTCGGTCGAGATGGTCATCGAGGCGTCGATCTCGATCTTCGTCGTCTCTTCCTTGTCCTCACCTTGCGGCATTTCGGGCATGTTGTCGCCCAGCAGGGCCTGCGCGGCGCGCTTTTCCGCCGCCAATGCCAGCTTTTCCTCCTGCACACCGCGGACGGCGGGCAGCATGAGCGACATCATGTGTTCGAGATAGCGCGGATCGCGCCAATAGAGGCGAAAGATCTGGGCAAAGACCACGCGATGCTCGGGCCGGTTCACGAAGCAGGCGTGCAGCGTCCAGTAGAAATCCATCCGGTCGGTGAAGCCCGCCGCCTCGACCGCGCGCACCGCGTCGATCACGCGGCCCGGCCCCACCGGCAGCCCGGCGCGGCGCAGCGCGCGCGCGAAATGCATGATGTTTTGCGCAAGGCGCGGGTTTTCCGGCAATTCGAGCGGGATGTACTCAGCCATGGGCGCGGTTTCTTTCGGCACGCGCCGGGGGTTTCACACCCCCGGACCCCCGTGAGGTATTTTTGGACCAAAGAAGCACTACGCTGTTTCCAGCCCGGCCTTGGCCTCGTCCAGCAGGCGTTTGGCCTCGCCGCCTTCGATCTTGGCGATGTCGTCCTGATATTTGAGGATCGCGCCGAGCGTGTCGGATATGACTTCGGGCGACAGGTCGACCACATCGAGCGCAAGCAGGCATTTTGCCCAGTCGATGGTTTCCGCAACGCCCGGTTTCTTGAAGATGTCCTCGGTGCGCAGGGCCTGCACGAAGGCGATGATTTCGCGGCTGAGGTTTTCGGGCACCTCGGGGGCGCGGGCGTTCAGGATTTCGACCTCGCGGGCGAAATCGGGGTAGTCGACCCAGTGATAGAGGCAGCGGCGCTTGAGCGCGTCATGCACCTCGCGCGTGCGGTTCGAGGTCAGGATGACGATGGGCGGCTCTGGCGCCTTGATCGTGCCGATCTCGGGAATGGTGACCTGAAAGTCGCTCAGCGCCTCCAGCAGGAAGGCCTCGAACGGCTCATCGGTGCGGTCGAGTTCGTCGATCAACAGGATCGGCGCGCCGTTCTCATCCGGGCGCATGGCCTGCAACAAGGGGCGTTCGATCAGGAAATCCGGGCCGAAGAGTTCGGTGTTCAGCGCTGCGCGGTCTGCGCCGCCCTGCGCCTCGGCGGTCCGGATGGCGATCATCTGCGCCGGGAAGTTCCATTCGTAGACCGCCGAGGACGCATCCAGCCCCTCGTAGCATTGCAGCCGGATCAGGCGGCGACCGAGGCAGGCGGCCAGCGCCTTGGCGATCTCGGTCTTGCCGACACCGGCCTCGCCTTCGAGAAACAAGGGCCGACCGAGTTTCAGCGACAGGAACACCACGGTCGCCAGTGCGCGCCCGCAGACGTAACCGGTCTCGGACAGGCGCTGTTGCACCTCGTCGATGGAGCTTGGAATGGGCATGAACGTCCTCCTTGGCCCCCTGTGTCCCAAGCCCCCAAGGCGCGGTCAATAGCGCCAAGGTCGCACATGCCGGGCAATTGGGCGCCCTAGATTGACGTGTTGGCCCGGGCCTGTATGATTCACCTCATAAAAATCGGGGCAAACCCCGGGGGACGAGCAGATGCCAGGTAAAAACGCGGAAGGCGCAGCCATGCGTATCACCGCCGTCACATGCGTGAAGAACGAGGGGCCCTTCCTGCTGGAATGGATCGCCTTCAACCGCTTGTTGGGGGTGACGGATTTCCTGTTTTATTCCAACGATTGCACCGACGGCACCGATGCGCTGCTGGATGCCTTGGCAGAGCGCGACGGAGTCGTTCACCTGCCCAACCCCGCCAAGGGGCGCAACTACCAGATGGAGGCATTGAAGGACGCGCAGCGGCAAGCGGTGGTGCGCAATGCCGATTGGGTCTGGGTGGCGGATGTCGACGAGTTCCTGAACATCCATGTGGGCGATCACACGATCCCCGCGTTGATCGCGGCTTGCGGCAACCCGCAGGCAATTTCCGTGACCTTCCAGTTCTTTGCCAATGACGGGGTGGAGGCGTTCGAGGACCGCCCCGTGATCGAACAATTCACCCGCTCCCACAATCCCGACCTGTGGTGCTCTGAGAGCGCGATCGAGGTCAAGACCCTGACGCGAAAGGACTTTCCGCTGCATTATTACGGCGCGCACCGGCCCTTCTTCAAGGACAAGCTGCCAGAGGCGAAACGGCCGAAATGGACGGATGGCTCGGGGCGCAAGGTCCAGCACAAGTTCCACGTTGCCGCCAACCCGCGCCGCATCCGCAAGTTTCCGGCTGCCGGCGCGCGCGAATTTGCGACGCTGAACCATTACGCGCTGCGCTCGCTCGACAGCTATCTGGTCAAGAACGACCGCGGCGATGTGAACCGCGAGAACCGCGCCTTTGACGACACATATTGGCGCGAGCGCAATGACCGCGCCTATGAGGACCGCTCGATCCTGCGCTACCTTCCGGCGCTGCAGACCGCGCTGGAGGTTATGAAATCCGACGCCGAGATCGCCCGCCTGCATGACGCCTGCTGCGCGGCGCACCGGGCGAAACGCGACGACTTGATGGCGCAGCCCGCCTATGCCGAGATGTTTGCGCATCTGAAAGCCCTTCCGCCTTATCCTCCGGGCGAGGTCGAGTTGATGGAGGAGTTGGGGCTGTCATGAGCGTGAAATTGGTCAATCTCGGCCTGCCGAAATCCGGCACGACGACGCTGGCCCATGCGTTGACGCAGGGCGGCTGGCTGGCGGCGGATCACAAGATCCGGCGGGTGCATACCAAGAACCCCGCGCTTGGCGGCACCTTTGTCGCGCGGCAGATCTATGACGCCTATTTCGCCGGTGAGGACCCGTTTGCCCGCGTCGACCTGTATGACGCGCTGACAGAGATCAGCGTGCTGCAGGCCGAGACCTCGCTCTGGCCGCAATGCGACTACGCGCTGCTCAAGGCGATGCGCCTCGCCCGCCCCGAGATGCTGTTTGTCGCCACGTGGCGCGATCCGGTCGAGGTCGCGGATTCGATGCGGCGCTGGACGAACCTTGGCACGGACCGCTTGCCGCATGGCTGGGTGCCCGGTCTGCCGCGCGGTTATGGCCGTACGGATGCCGAGCTGATCCGCTGGATCGAGGGGCATCATGACATGCTGCGCGACGTGTTTGGCGACGATCCACGCTTTTTGGAACTGCCCGTGGGGGCTGCGGATGCGCGCACGCGTCTGGAGGCCCATGTCGGGATCGAACTGCCTTGGTGGGGGCGCATGAACGAGAACCCGGCCAAGGGGCCGGCGGCGGGGGCGGCGTGACGCGGATTTATGTGCATATCGGGCCGGACGGGGCCTCTTCTGATCGCTTGCAGCGGGTGCTGAGCGACAAGCGCGATCAACTGATCGGCAAGGGCGTGCTCTATGCCCGCTCGCCCGGCGCGCGCAATCATACCCGGCTGTTCCTTGCGGTGACGGATCCGGAAAACGTCGACTCACTGCGCTTCAATCGCGGCTATATTGCGCCGGAAAAACAACAGGTTCTGCGCGAAGACGTGGCCAAGCAACTGCTGGCCGAGGTGACACGCACCAATGCCGACGTGCTGATCCTGTCGGCCCATCAGCTTGGCTCGGGGTTGGTTTCGCGGTCCGAGTTGGAGCGCCTGCGCGCGCTGCTGTTGCCGATTTCGGACGATATCCGCATCGTCGCGCATCTGGATGACCCGGCGCGCATGCTGATCCGCCGCTATGCCGCGCAAATGATGGAGGGCAGGTCCTCCAGCCTGCAAGCGGAGCTGGATTGCCTTGGCGCGGACCGTTTCTGGGACGCAGCCATGGCGACCCGCCCCGCCCCCGACCCGCAAGCAGGCCAGTTCGGCGAGGTTCAGGGCGCTTGTTTCTGGATCGATTTCAAACGGTTGCAAGACGAATGGGAGGCTGTGTTTGGCCCCGGAACGGTCGACTTCCGAACACTGGATTACGCCACCTTCGCATCCGAAACCGTGACCGAGGAACTGCGCGCGGCCTTCGCCATTCCCGAGACCATGGGCAAAGCGGACCCGATCACCTTTGCCGAGCAGCCCTCAGCCGCGTGGCTGACCCGGTGTCGCCTGTTCAACGACGCGGTCGGGCGCTTGTTGGCCCAAAAGGAGGTGATCCTGCCGCGCCAGTTGTGGCGAAAGTTCCTTGGAGAAATCAAGGTGCATGGCGACCCGATCGCACCTGGTAGCCTGTCTGCCCTGTCGCTGCATTTCGAAAAAGATATCAAGGCCTTGTGCAAGGCGCATCCGGCGCTGGACGCAGAGAAGATGAAGCGCGACCGCAAGCTGCCGGACTGGTCGGAAGCCGATCCGACACGCGGTTTCCGCGCCACGCAATACCTGATGGCCTTCCGCTGGCGCATCAATCAGGCCACCAAGGAAGAGTTGGCGAACAAGGCTGCCGATCTGGCCAAGCTGGATACCGTACAGCCCGATACGCCTGTGACAGCCCCCGGAGACGAGGTCGATCAGATCCTCACGCCCACGGCGCGCAAGGTCATGCCACCGTTGGCCAAGCAGAACTTCGTCAAATTGCAAAGCTCGCCCTTTGCACCGCACAACCGGCTGGGCCGCGTCAACGAGGAAGAACTGGCCGCCGCATATACACCGATGCCGCCACGCCAATTGCCCCCCGGCAGCAGCGGCAATGTCATCGTCGGCTGCATGAAGAACGAGGCGCCCTATATCCTCGAATGGGTCGCCTATCACCGTGCCGTCGGCTTTGACAATTTCCTCATCTATACAAATGGCTGCGAAGACGGAACGACCGAGATCCTCGATCGTTTGCAGGAACTGGGTATCCTCCAGCACCGCGACAACAACAATTGGTCGGGAAATTCGCCGCAACAACATGCCTTGGACAACTCCTTGACGGAGCCGGTAATCCAGAATGCCCAATGGATTGCGCATATTGACGTGGATGAGTTCGTCAATATCCGCTGTGGTAATGGCACGCTGGACGATTTCTTTGCCCGTGTGCCCGACGCGACGAATGTTGCCATGACATGGCGGCTGTTCGGGCATAATGACGTGGTCAAGCTCGAAGACAGGCTGGTGATCGAACAATTCGATGCATGCGCGCCGAAATATTGCCCCAAACCCCACACCGTCTGGGGATTCAAAACCATGTTCCGCAATATCGGCGCGTATAAGAAGATCTCCTGCCATCGCCCCAACAAGCTGGTCGACGGCTTTGAGGATAAGGTGAAATGGGTCAATGGTTCGGGCCAGGACATGACCTCGGAAGCGATCAAGAACGGCTGGCGGAATTCCAAGAAATCAATCGGTTATGACCTGTTGCAGCTGAACCATTACGCGCTGCGCTCGGCCGAGAGTTTCCTGATCAAGCGCCAGCGCGGCCGAGCGCTGCATGTGGACCGCAATATCGGCATCAATTACTGGATCCGCATGGATTGGTCCGCCAGCCGCGATATCACCATCAAACGCAACATTCCGCGCGTACGCGAAGAATACGCGCGATTGCTGGCTGATCCGGTATTGGCGGACTGGCATGCAAAAGGGCTTGTGTGGCACCATGCCAAGGCCGCCGAATTGCATGACATGCCGGAATTCGAGGACCTGTTCCAGCAGGCTCTGACCCTGAAACTGACCGAAACGGAACGGGTGGCCTATGCGCTTGCCCTCGACATGGAGAACTGACATGGCCGACGGGACCGAACTCAAGCAACGCTCGCCCTTCATCAATTCGCGCGGACTGAAAATCCCGAAGCATCCGCAATTGACGACGGGGCGCGTGCGTGGCGCCTTGCGCGACAACCTGTATGAGCGCAAGGAATGCGACGCGGTGATGCGCGTCGTCCAGAAAGGCGACCGGGTTCTGGAATTGGGCGGCGGCATCGGCTATATGTCGACCCTGCTGTCTGTGAAGAAACAGGTGGAAAAGGTCGTCAGCTACGAGGCCAATCCCTCGCTTATCCCTTATATCAAGTCCGTGCATGCGGCGAATGACGTCTCGAATGTCGATCTGCGCAATGCCCTGCTGTCACCCGAAGCCGGCGACCCGGTGCCGTTCTACGTGCGCAAGAACTTTCTCGGCTCGTCCATGGATCGCGACGCCGATCCGGACACCATCATCGAAGAGGTGCGGATCGCGCAGCACCCGATCGGCCCGGTGCTGGAGGATCTGAAGCCCGACGTGCTGGTCTGTGATATCGAAGGCGCCGAGGCGCATCTTTTGCCCGCAGGCGACTGGTCCGGCCTGCGCGCGGCGATCATCGAACTGCATCCGCAATGGATTGGCCAGGCCGGTGTGCAGGCTGTGTTCGACGCCATGCACAAGGCCGGGCTGACCTATTTCCCGAAGGCGTCGGAAGCGAAAGTCGTCACCTTCCGGCGCGGATGGTAAGGGCGATGGGGGCTCTGCCCCCGGCCTGCGGCCTCCCCCGCGGTATTTCGGGCCAGAAGAAGACATGACCGCACCGAACATCACCGCCGTTCTTTGCGTCCGCAACGAGGGCGCGTTCCTGCTCGATTGGGTGGCGCATCATCTGCGCGTGGGCGTGAGCCACGTGGTGTCGCTGTCCAATGACTGTCAGGACGGGACCGATCTGATGCTGGATCGGCTCGCCGAGATGGGCCATGTAACCCATATCCGCAATGACGGTCCCTATGACAAAGGCGGTATCCAGTTCACCGGGTTGAAGCTGGCAGATAAGGCGCGGGCGGTGAAGCGGGCCGATTGGTTGCTGGCGCTGGATATCGATGAGTTCGTCAATGTGCATGTGGGGGATCGGACCCTGCCGGCCTTGATCGACGCAACCCAAGCCGACGCGATCACGCTGACCTGGCGCTTGTTCGGCAATGCCGGCGTGGTCCGCTACGAGGACAGGCCGGTGACGGAGCAGTTCAGATCGGCCGCGCCGGAGGTGATGTTCTGGCCATGGCGCGCGGCGATGTTCAAGACGCTCTATCGCAACACCGGAATCTACTGGAAACTTGGTGTACACCGCCCGCGCAACCCCGATCCGGCGCGCGTGGGGCAAGCGCGCTGGGTCGATGGCAATGGCGTGCCGCTGGATGACCAGTTCCGGACGCGGCGGATCTTTTCCAATTACGGTAAAGAGATGTACGGTTTGGCGCAGCTGAATCACTATCCCCTTGGCGCGATGGAAAGCTATCTGCTCAAGGCGGATCGGGGGCGCGCCGTGCATTCGGATCATGTGCTGGGCATGGATTACTGGGTCGAGCGCAACTGGTGCGAGGTCGAGGACGCGACGATCCTGCAGCTGGAGGGGGTCGCCGCGCTACGCGCAGAGCTTGCCTCCGATCCGGTGCTCGGTCCCTTGCACGAACGCGCGGTGGCGTGGCGCAAGGCGAGGTTCGACGCGTTGCTGGCGCAGGAACCCTATCGCGCCCTCTTTGCACGGCTGCTGATGACACCGCCAGCGCGCCCGATCACGCGCGAGGCGGCGCAATTTCTGGCCGGGCACGCGACGCGCGCGCGACAGGCCGAGGGCTGACTCCGCCGAATTTCCACGCATTTACCACAATCTCGCCCAATCCCCCGTTCATTGTTTCCTGAGTAAGCCGCAAATACGTGCGGTCAGAGGAATTGGGCATGCAGCGTAACGATCACTCCTTCCCGCCGGATTTCAGTCGTCTCTCGCGCAGCGAGTGGCTGGGAGCCCTGCGCAAGATCGGGCAGGCGCGTGGCTTTGCCGAACCGTTGGGCAAGGTGCATGCCGGTGTTTTCGTCGAGGAAGGCGATACGCTGCTGGTCAGTTTCGAGACCATGTCGGGGATCGAGGCGCTGTCCGAAACCAAGACGCCGCTGGGCTGGGACATGGTGCAAAGCCATGGCTGGTCGTCGCTGTCGATCCTGAGCCATGGCGAGACATGGTTCCGCGATCCGCGCGTCTACGGGTTCTTCGACCAGTTGCTGGATGACGGCTTTTTCGACGAATTCGAAACCGTCGTGTTCTATGGTGCCGGTCCTTGTGGCTATGCCGCAGCCGCCTATTCCGTCGCCGCCCCCGGCGCGCGCGTGCTGCTGTTGCAGCCGCAGGCGACGCTGGACCCGCGCGTCACCGAATGGGATGACCGGTTCACCGAGCAACGCCGCCGCGACTTTACCTCGCGCTACGGGTTTGCGCCCGACATGATCGACGCCGCGCAGCAGGCGCATGTCATCTACGACCCGCAAGAGCGGCTGGACGCGATGCATTCCGCCCTGTTCGAGCGCCGCAATGTCCAGCGCCACCGCGCGCCCTTCATGGGCGGGGCGTTGCAAGCGGACCTGCGGGTGCTCGACCTGATGCCCAGCTTGCTGTCTGCGGTGGCCGAGGACCGGCTGGACACCCGCACCTTTGCGCAATTGCTGCGCGCGCGACGCAACCATGCGCCCTACCTGCGCAAGCTATTGATGCGGCTCGATCAAGAGGAACGCTTTGGCCTGTCGCGGCTGCTGTGCCAGAACGTGGTCAACCGGATGAAGGCGCCGCGCTTTCGCCGCCGTCTGGCCGAGCTCGAGGCAGAGATGGACGCACCGCCCGCGCCCGGCAGCTAGGGCACTGGCGCGGCGCGCGGCGCCATGCTAACGCGACGTCCATGGACCAGATCACGCTTCGACGCCCCGACGATTGGCACCTGCACCTGCGCGATGGCGCGATGCTGCGGGCTGTCGCCCCTGAAACCGCGCGCCATTTCGCCCGCGCCATCATCATGCCGAACCTCGTGCCGCCGGTGGTCACCGGCGATCAAGCCGCCGCGTACCGCGAGCGTATCCTCGCCGCGCTGCCCGATGGTGATTTCGAGCCGCTGATGACGCTTTACCTGACCGAGGAGACCGATCCGAATGACGTGGCCGCCGCCCATGCCAGCGGTCTGGTCAAGGCGGTCAAGCTGTACCCGGCCGGGGCCACGACGAACTCGGCCTCCGGCGTGCGCGACTTCGACAAGGTGCGCCCGGTGCTGGAAAAGATGGCCGAGATCGGCCTGCCGCTGTGCGTGCATGGCGAGGTCGTGACCCACGATGTCGATATCTTCGACCGCGAGGCGGTCTTCATCGACACGGTGCTGGACCCGCTGCGGCGCGCCACCCCCGGCCTGCGCGTGGTCATGGAACACATCACCACGAAACAGGGCGCGGACTACGCCCGCGCAGGTGGCGATGATCTGGGCGCGACGATCACCACGCATCACCTTGTCATCAACCGCAACGCGATCCTCGTGGGCGGGATCAAGCCGCATTACTACTGCCTGCCCGTCGCCAAGCGCGAAGAACACCGGCTGGCGCTGCGCGCGGCGGCGACCTCGGGCGATGCCAGCTTTTTCCTTGGCACCGACAGCGCCCCGCATGTCGACCCGCTCAAGGAAAACGCCTGCGGCTGCGCGGGCTGTTTCACCGCGACCAACACGATGTCGATCCTTGCCGAGGTGTTCGAGCAGGAAGGCGCGCTGGATCGGCTGGAGGCGTTTACCAGCCTCAACGGCCCGCGTTTCTATGGCCTGCCTGTGAACGAGGGCACGCTGACCCTGACCAAGGGCGACCCCGTCACCTACCCCGCCAAGATCGAGACCGAGGACGGCGCCGTGACGGTCTTCGACCCGATGATGCCGCTGCACTGGCGGGTGGACTGACCGGCCCGGCTGGCCTCACTGGGCGGGTAGCCATTAGACAGATGAGGGTCGATGACCCTATGCACTAACGTGATGTCCGGGCCGCACTCTATGCCAGATGCTGCGGCCCGCGACCGAGGCCCCCAATCGCCCGATCGGACATCTGCTCTAGCGCGTGTGCCATCAAGAACAGGCTGGTCACCGATCCCTTGTCCAACAATCCCGCCGCACTAAATCCCGCCAATTCAACGGCATGCGAGGCGATCTTCAACTGTTGCGCCAACTGTAGCCGGTCTGCCTCGTCTTCCGTTCCCGACCCTTCGGCCTTGTTATCTGTCATGACGCCTCCTGCGTCTTCCTGATGCGCGCCATTTGGCGCGCCTGTCCGTTAATACTTGATTAACAAGTTCGCGATTTCCGATGTATCGCGTTCGGTACCGGAGGAAACCCGCGCAAAGGGCCTATCCTCATCGCAGGAGGATAGGCCGGGTCATCCTTTCGGATAGGTGATCCTTGGCACGGTTGGAAATCGCTGTTTCCCAATGCGCCGCAAGCGGGTAAAGCGGCGCTGATGCATATAGGAGAGTTGCCGATGATCCCGTCCACCTACCCCACCGCCGAAGAAATGGCCCGTCTGACCGCGCGCATGTTGTGGGAGATCGAGGCGGTGAACTTCATGGGCGACGAGCCCTTCAAGCTGGCCTCGGGCCAGCTGAGCCCGGTCTATATCGACTGCCGCAAGCTGATCTCCTATCCACGCATCCGATCGACTCTGATGGATTTCCTGACCATCACGGTTATGCGCAATGCGGGCTTCGAGGCGTTCGACAACATCGCCGGGGGCGAAACGGCGGGCATCCCCTTTGCCGCGCTGGTGGCCGAGCGCATGGGCCTGCCCATGACCTATGTGCGCAAGAAGCCCAAGGGCTATGGCAAGAATGCCCGCATCGAAGGCGCCATGACCGAGGGCCAGCGCGTGCTGCTGGTCGAGGATCTGACCACCGATGGCGGGTCGAAATTGTCCTTCGTCGATGCGATCCGCGACACCGGCGCGACCTGCGCGCATACGGCGGTGATCTTTTACTATGGCATCTTCCCCGAGACGATCAAAACGCTGGGCGATCACAGCGTGTCGCTGCACCATCTGTGCACGTGGTGGGAGGTGCTGGCCGAGGCCCCCGAAAAGCACAAGGGCGTGCTGGGCGAGGTCGAGTCGTTCCTCAAGGACCCGCACGCTTGGCGGGCCGCGCGGGCCTGACAAGGCCTGCCGCCTATCCCGAAGGATAGGCAGGGGATTTGAGCTTTGACTTGTGGCCTTCGGGCCACGAGAGTCGTCCACAGCCACCAGATGTTGACGGCAGGATGACAAAGATGCCAAGATGCTGGGGCACGTGACCAGCTGAGTTATCCACCGAGATATACAATTTGCGCCCGCCCCGCGGGACGCAGTAGTCAGCCCACCTGAGCAGTTGGGGGACAAACATGAACGAGATCACGACCATCAATCCGACAGGCGTCCAAGTCGAGGCCGCCGACACGATGCCCCATTCCATCGAGGCGGAACAACAGCTTCTGGGGGCGATCCTCACCGATAACGAGATCTATGACCGCGTCGCCGCGATCATCAATTCCAAGCATTTCTACGACCCGGTCCACCAGCGAATCTATGAAATCGCCGCCGCACGGATTTCCAAGAACAACCTCGCCTCGCCCGTGACGCTCAAGGCCTTTATGGAGGATGATGATGGGCTGAAGGAACTGGGCGGTCCGGCCTATCTGGTGCGGCTGGCGGGCTCTGCCGTGTCGACCTTTGCGGTGCGCGACTATGCGCAGATGATCTATGATCTGTCGGTGCGCCGCGACCTGATCCGTCTGGGCCGCGACATCGCCGACCGCGCCGCCAAGATGGACGTGCGCGAAGAGCCCAAGGAACAGATCGTCGCCGCCGAACAGGCGCTTTACAAGATGGCCGAACAGGGTCAGGCGGATTCGGGCTTCAAATCCTTCCTCGCCGCCGCAACGCAGGCCGTGAACGTCGCCAACGCGGCCTATCAGCGCGAGGGCGGCCTTGCGGGCATTTCCACCGGCCTGATCGACATGGATGCCAAGCTGGGCGGGTTGCACAAATCCGACCTTCTGATCCTTGCCGGGCGTCCGTCGATGGGCAAGACCTCGCTGGCGACCAACCTCGCCTTCAATATCGCCAAGGCCTACCGCAAGGGCGATTTGCCGGACGGGTCCAAGGGCGCGGTCGAGGGCGGCGTGGTGGGCTTCTTCAGCCTCGAAATGAGCGCCGAGCAGCTGGCGAGCCGTATCCTCGCCGAGGCGTCCGAAATCTCCAGCCACAAGATCCGTCAGGGCGACATGGACGAACGCGAATTCCGCCGTTTCGTCGAGGCCGCCAAGGAGTTGGAGGCCTGCCCGCTCTACATCGACGACACGCCCGCCCTGCCGATTTCGCAGGTCGCCGCGCGGTCGCGACGGCTGAAACGGACGCACGGGCTGGACCTGATCATCGTCGACTACCTGCAACTTCTGCGCGGCACCGCCGACAACCGGGTGCAGGAAATCGCCGAAATCTCGATGGGCCTGAAGGCCATCGCGAAGGAACTGAACATCCCGGTGATCGCCCTGTCACAGCTGTCGCGTCAGGTCGAAAGCCGCGACGACAAGCGCCCGCAGCTGTCCGACCTGCGGGAATCGGGCTCGATCGAGCAAGATGCCGACGTGGTCATGTTCGTGTTCCGCGAGGAATATTACGTGGAACGGGAAAAGCCCTCGGACGACCGGCTGGACGAGATGGCGGCTTGGCAGGAACGCATGAGCCGGTTGCACGGCAAGGCCGAGGTGATCATTGGCAAGCAGCGTCACGGCCCGATCGGCACGGTGGAACTGTCCTTCGAAAGCCAGTTCACGAGGTTCGGAAACCTTGTGAAGCCATGGCAGAACGGTCAGGGCGGCGGCGAGTTTTGACGGGGTTGGGGGCGCTGCCCCCCGCCTTCGGCTCCCCCCGAGGTATTTCGGGACCAAAGAAGCCAACGTGTGTGTGGGTGCGTGCCCGGATGCCACGGGCGCCCGCACGAGGCATAGGGCGCAGCCCGGCGCCGAGATATCAAGCGCGGCGCAGCCGCTCCGCTGGATCACAGCGCCATCGAGAGGCCCAGCAGGACACCCAGTTCGGCCAGTTGCTCGACCCCGCCAAGACAGTCGCGGGTATATCCGCCCATCCGGTTGATCGCGCGCATCCGCCAGACCTGCCCCAAGGCGATGGACCCCAGAAATGCCAGAATCGCCGCCCACAAACCGGCTGCCGCCGTGACCAACGCCAGCAGCGCGATGGTCGTGGCCAAGGCGATACGGTAGCCGTCCTTGGTGGTCTTGGGGACCACTGCGCGCAAGCCCTCTTCCTTTGCGTAATGGGTTGTGGCGACCACGTGCACGGCCGCCATGCGCCCGATTCCATGCGCCGCGATCAGCGCCACCGCAGCCAGCCCTTGGCTCATGTCCATCAGCAAAGCCACCTTTAGCGCCATCACGAGGCCCAGCGTCATCGTGCCCACCCGGCCAAAGGGCTTTGATTGGAAACTGCGCAGAACCGAGGCGCGTCCGCCCTCTTCTGACAGCGCCTCGGCGGACCGTGCCAGTCCCTGTTCATGGAACGCCCCGGTCAGCACCAGCGTCGCCACCACCGAAAGCAGGACCGCGACCGGTGCCGACCAGACCGTCTCGCCCAGCCACAGCACCAGCGCACCGGCGGCGCCGACACAAGCGCCGACCGCCGGGTGATACTTGGTCGAGCGGGTCATCAAATCGTCCGATTGCGGCAAATCGGCGGTCACGGGCACGCGCGTGAGATAACGCAATGCCATCAGGAACATCAGGGATTCGAGCCGCAGGCTCTCTTTCATCGTCACCCTTTCCCGGCGCGTGGACCCTCAGAATACAGGCAGGATATTTCGCAACAATAGCGATATCGTTGATTTCCCCTTGACCCTTGCGGTCAAGAGGACAAGACACGGGCGCATGGCACAGGCAGAATTGACCATCGATCTCGCGGCGCTTTGCGCCAATTGGCGCGCCCTGCGCGATGCCTCCGGCCGGGCCGAGGCAGGCGCCGTGGTGAAGGCCAACGCTTATGGGCTGGGCGCCGACCGTGTGGCGCCCGCGCTGGCAGACGCAGGGGCGCGGCGCTTCTTCGTCGCTGTCGCAGAGGAAGGCGCGGCGCTCAGGCGCATCCTTGGCCCCGGCCCGGAAATCTGCGTGTTCTCCGGGCATATGGACGGCGATGCCGACATGATCCGCGCGGGCAACCTCGTGCCGATGATCAACTCGATCGACCAGATGCTGCGCCATGTCGAGGGCTTGCCGGGCCATCCGTTTGGCCTGCAACTCGACAGCGGGATGAACCGGCTGGGGATGGAGGACAGCGAATGGCGCGCCCTGCGCGACATCGCCCTTGCGCAGAACCCGGTTCTGGTCATGAGCCATTTGGCCTGCGCGGATGAGCCCGATCACCCGATGAACCGCCAGCAATTGCACGCCTTCCGCGCGATGACGGACGGGATCGACGTGCCCCGCTCGCTTTCGGCGACGGGGGGCATCCTGCTGGGCGAAGACTATCACTTCGACGTCACCCGGCCCGGTGTGGGGATGTATGGCGGCCTGCCCTTCGTCGAGGCGCGCCCCGTCGTGCAGTTGACCATTCCGGTGATCCAGACCCGCGAGGTGCAACCGGGCGAGACCGTGGGGTATGGCAACAGCTGGACGGCGGACAGGCCGACCCGGGTGGCCACCATCGCGGGCGGCTATGCGGATGGCATCCTGCGCGCCATGGGTCCGGAGGCCTCCCTGTGGGCGGGCGAGGACAAGTGCAAGGTGCTGGGACGGATTTCCATGGATCTGATCGGCGTCGACGTGACCGGGCTGAAGGACATCCCCGACCGGCTCGAACTCTTGGGCCAACACCAGTCGGTCGACACGCTGGCCGATTGGGCGGGGAGCATCGGATATGAAATCCTGACCTCGCTTGGCCTGCGCTATCATCGCACCTACCTGCCCGCATGATCCTGCTCTCGCCTCTGGGCGCGCTGGGGCGGGCCGTGCTGGCGCTGATGGCGGCTGTGGGGCGGGTTGCGCTGTTTGCGTTCTCCGCCGTGTCGCACATGGTCCGACCGCCTTTTTATGCGCGCGAACTGGGCGTGGCGTTGGTGAATATCGGCTGGCTGTCGCTGCCGGTCGTGGGCTTGACGGCGATCTTCACCGGGGCGGCGCTGGCGCTTCAGATCTATTCGGGCGGGGCGCGGTTCAACGCCGAAGCGGTGGTGCCGCAGATCGTCGCCATCGGCATGGTGCGCGAACTGGGGCCTGTGCTGGTCGGCCTGATGATCGCCGCGCGCGTGACCTCGTCGATCGCCGCCGAGATTGCCACGATGAAGGTGACCGAACAGATCGACGCGCTGGTGACCTTGTCCACGAACCCGATGAAATACCTCGTCGCGCCGCGCGTTCTGGCGGCGCTTCTGGTCGTGCCCGCCTTGGTGGGCGTCGGCGACGTGATCGGGATATTTGGCGGCTATGCGGTGGCGACCGGGTCGCTTGGCTTCAACGCCGCCGCCTACCTGAAGAACACCGTGGATTTCCTCGAACCGCTCGACGTGATTTCCAGCCTCGTCAAGGGCTGCGCCTTTGGCGGCATCGCGGCCACGATGGGCTGCTATTTCGGCATGATGTCGGGCCGCGGCGCGCAGGGCGTGGGCCGCGCCACCAAGGGCAGCGTCGAGGCCGCCGCCGTGCTGATCCTTGCCGCGAACTTCCTGCTGACGGGGGCGTTTTTCTCGCTATGACATATTCGGGCCCTTTCGGATCTGCGCGGGCAATCGTCTTCGAAGACGCTTGGCAAGCGCGTTCGAACGCGCTTGCGCCCGTGGCCCGCGGAGGTGACGCATGATTGAACTTTCCCGCGTGTCGAAGGCGTTTGGCCCCAACCACGTTTTGCGCGGCGTCGACCTGTCCATCCCCAAGGGCACGTCCATGGTCATCATCGGCGGGTCGGGCACGGGCAAGTCGGTGCTGTTGAAATGCATCCTCGGTCTGGTCACGCCCGATTCCGGGGTGATCACGCTGGACGGTCAGGACGTGACCAAGGGCGACCGCGACGCGTTTCTGGCCCGCTTCGGCATGCTGTTTCAGGGCGCGGCGCTGTTCGACAGCTTGCCGGTCTGGCAGAACGTCGCCTTCCGCCTGCTGCGCGGGCGGCTGAAGCGCCCCAAGGCCGAGGCGCGAGAGATCGCCATCGAGAAACTCCGCCGCGTGGGGCTGACGCCCGATGTGGCAGACCGCTTGCCTGCGGAACTCTCGGGCGGGATGCAGAAACGTGTGGGCCTTGCCCGGGCCATTGCCGCCGAGCCCGAGATCATCTTCTTCGACGAGCCGACCACGGGGCTAGACCCGATCATGGCGGGTGTCATCAACGATCTGATCCGCGAGATCGTGACCGAGATGGGGGCGACGGCCATGACCATCACCCATGACATGACCAGCGTGCGCGCCATCGCCGACAACGTGGCGATGCTGCATGGCGGGGTCATCCAATGGACCGGGCCTGTGTCGCAGATGGATGCCTCCGGCGATCCTTATGTCGACCAGTTCATCTTTGGCCGCGCCGAAGGCCCGATCGAGGCGGTGCGATGACAGCCTTTCAGCCCGCCCCCGAACTGATTGTCTTCCTTTTCGTCAAGAAATTCGTCTATCTTGAGCTTCTGGCACTGCTTGCGCTGATGCGCATCATCCTTGGGCGCGGTCTGGCGCGATGGCCCGCGCTGATCGCCCTGTTGCTGAGCCTTGGCGGCATCGCGACGACATTTGCCCCGGCGCTGGGACTAAACGAGGGCCCGGTCTATGCGCGCGCCGCGCAGGCCATGGCCGGGCAAGGCGGGCTGTCGGCGCTGCTGGTGCCATCCGCCGTGTTCCTTTTGTGCAGCCTGACGCCACGGGCGCGCTGGCGCTGGATCGACGTCGTGCATATCTTGCTGTTGCTGGGGCTTCTGGGCCTCTGGTGGTACACCTCTTGAGGGTAGGATGGGTGATCACCCATCCTACGGCAAAGATCATGCGCTGGCTCAACCTTGTCCTGTTCGTCCTCTACCCGGTGTCCTGGTTCGCGCCGCTGTTGAAGGCCGGCCTGCTTCCCCTGTTCGGCCTGTCGGAAATCAGCGTGATCTCAGGCCTCCAGTCGCTGTGGGAGACCGACATCTTCCTTGCGCTGCTGGTCACGCTCTTCGCGCTCTTTGCCCCCATGCTCAAGACGCTGGGCCTTGCCCTCGTCCAGTTCCACATGCTCGACCGCCGCGCCCTGCCCGCGCTCAACCTGTTGGGCAAGCTCGCCATGGCCGATGTCTTTCTCATCGCGCTTTACATCACCCTGTCCAAGGGCATGGGCGTGGGCCGGGTCGAAACCGCATGGGGCCTGTACCTGTTCACCGCCTGCATCCTTGCGTCGATCACGTTCGGGGCACTTGAAAGCCGCCGTAAACCAAACGCGGACTAGGGTGGCAATCCGCCCATTGGCGCGCGGGCCGGTTTGGGCCATAAGAACACAAAACCGAGCAGCGTAACCATGGCCAAAGCCCAAACCACATTTGTCTGTCAGTCCTGCGGCGCGTCCTACAACAAGTGGTCGGGCCGCTGCGACGCGTGCGGCGAGTGGAACACCATCCAGGAAGAAAAGCCGCTCTCGACCGGCCCGGCCAAGAAATCGCTCGGCGCGATGAAGGGCCGCGCGGTGCCCTTGTCGGACCTGTCGTCGAAGGAGCCTCCGCCGCCGCGCGACGCCTCCGGCATGGAGGAATTCGACCGGGTGCTGGGTGGCGGGCTGGTGCCAGCCTCGGCGGTTCTGGTCGGCGGCGATCCGGGCATCGGCAAATCCACGCTGCTGTTGCAGGCGGCGGCGAGCTTTGCCCGCGCGGGGCTGAAGGTCATCTATATCTCGGGCGAGGAAGCCTCGGCGCAGGTGCGGCTGCGCGCGCAGCGTCTGGGTCTGGCCGATGCGCCGGTGAAACTGGCCACCGAAACCAACCTGCGCGACATCCTCACCACGCTGGAGGAACACAAGCCCGATCTTGCCATCGTCGATTCGATCCAGACCATGTGGGCGGACAATGTCGACAGCGCGCCCGGATCGGTCAGCCAAGTGCGCGCCGCCGCGCATGAGCTGACCACCTTTGCCAAATCGCGCGGCAGCGCCGTGATGATGGTCGGCCATGTCACCAAGGACGGTCAGATCGCCGGTCCGCGCGTGGTCGAGCACATGGTCGACACCGTTTTGTATTTCGAGGGCGAGCGCGGCCACCAGTTCCGCATCCTGCGCTCGGTGAAGAACCGCTTTGGCCCGGCGGATGAAATCGGCGTGTTCGAGATGACCGGCGGCGGTCTGGCCGAGGTGCCGAACCCCTCGGCGCTGTTCCTGCAGGATCGCGGCCAGCCCGCGCCCGGATCGGCGGTGTTTGCAGGCATCGAAGGCACCCGCCCCGTTCTGGTCGAGTTTCAGGCGCTGGTCGCACCCTCGCCGCATTCCCAACCCCGGCGCAGCGTCGTCGGCTGGGATGGCGGGCGGCTGGCGATGATCCTCGCCGTGCTCGAATCGCGCTGTGGCATCCCCTTTGCCGGGCTCGACGTCTATCTCAACGTCGCGGGCGGCATGCGGGTCAACGAACCGGCTGCCGATCTGGCCGTCGCCGCTGCGCTGCTTTCCGCGCGCGAAGATGCGGCACTTCCCCCGGAAACCGTTGTTTTCGGCGAGATCAGCCTGTCAGGGGCGCTACGCCCCGTCAGCCAGACCGAAAATCGGTTGAAAGAGGCGCGAAAACTTGGTTTCTCCACGGCGATCCTGCCGTCGGGGGGCAAGGCCGCCGGGACCGGTGGCATGGCGCTGTCGCAGATGGGAGAATTGACCTCCTTTGTCGGCGACGTGTTCGGCGCAGGGTAAACGAAAGGAACGGGCCGCATGGAAGGTTTCACGATCGTAGATGGCGTGGTCGCGGGGGTGATCTTCCTCTCGGCGATTCTGGCCTATTCGCGCGGTCTGGTGCGCGAGGTGCTGGCCATCGGCGGGTGGATCGTGTCGGGCATCATGGCCTATATGTTCGCGCCGCAATTGCAGCCGCTGGTCAAGGAAGCCCCGGTGGTCGGCAAGTTCTTTGCGGAAAGCTGCGAATTCTCGATGGTGGCATCGTTCTTCGTGGTGCTGACGATCGGCCTTGTGGTGATGTCGCTGTTCACGCCGCTGTTTTCCTCGCTGATCCAGCGCTCGGTGCTGGGCGGGATCGATCAGGCGCTTGGCTTCCTGTTCGGCGCGGCGCGCGGCATCCTTTTGGCGGTTGTGGCCTTCTTTGTCTACGAGACGGTGATCACCTCGCAGGATCTTCCCATGGTGGACGATTCCCGCACGGCGGCGATCCTGTCGCGCTTCTCCGATCAGGTGGCCGGTCAGGACCCGGAAGCGGCGCAGGGCTGGGTCTATGCGCAATATAACGGCCTGATGGGCGCCTGCGACGCACCGGGCAGCGACATCTGAACCGCGCGCAATCACCAGAACACACGCCGCCCGCGCCCGTTGCGCGGGCGTTTTGCGTTATCGGACATCAGCACGCACCTGTGACCGACCACCACAGCATTTCCGTGTGATGATTCCGTGACACGGGCCTGCAAGCCCACTATGTAGGGCGCCAACATCCCACAGGAATCGGAGCGTGCCCTTGTCAGAGGCCCACTTTCCCCCCGCCCACCCCTTCGACGATGACAAGCTGAAGGAGGAGTGCGGTATCTTCGGCGTGGTCGGCGTCACCGATGCGGCGAACTTCGTCGCCCTTGGCCTGCACGCCCTGCAGCATCGTGGTCAAGAGGCGGGTGGCATCGTCTCCTACGCGCCCGAACACGGCTTCAACTCGGCCCGCCGGTTTGGATATGTGCGCGACAACTTCACCAAGCAGTCGTTGATGGAAACGCTGCCGGGGCAGCTGTCCATCGGGCATGTGCGCTATTCGACCGCCGGGTCCAAGGGCCAGACGGCCATTCGCGACGTGCAGCCCTTCTTTGGCGAATTCTCGATGGGCGGCGCGGCGATTGCCCATAACGGCAACATCACCAATGCCGATGCCCTGCGCAAGGAACTGATCGAGCGTGGCTCGATCTTCCAGTCCTCGTCCGACAGCGAATGCATCATCCATCTGATGGCGCGATCCTTGCAGCGTGACATCCCCTCGCGGATGGAAGACGCGCTGCGCCGCGTCGAAGGGGCGTTTTCGGTCGTCGCCATGACGCGGACCAAGCTGATCGGCGTGCGCGACCCGCTGGGCGTGCGCCCGCTGGTGCTGGGCAAGGTCGGGGACAGTGGCTGGGCCCTGTCGTCTGAGACCTGCGCGCTGGACATCATCGGCGCCGATTTCGTGCGCGAGATCGAGCCGGGCGAAATGGTCGTCATCACCGCCGAGGGCGGCGTCGAAAGCAGCCATCCCTTCCGCCCGACCAAGTCGCGCTTCTGCATCTTTGAACATGTCTATTTCTCGCGTCCCGATTCGATCATCGGTGGCCGGTCGGTCTATGAGACCCGCCGCCAGATCGGCGTGGAGCTGGCGCGCGAAACGCCGGTGGAGGCCGATCTGGTCTGTCCTGTGCCCGACAGCGGCACGCCCGCCGCGATCGGCTATGCCCACGAATCCGGCATCCCCTACGGCATGGGGATCATCCGCAACCAATATATGGGCCGCACCTTCATCGAGCCGACCGAGCAGATCCGCAACATGGGTGTGCGTCTGAAGCTGAACGTCAACCGCGCGCTGATCCAAGGCAAGCGGGTGGTGCTGGTGGACGACTCGGTGGTGCGCGGCACCACCAGCCGCAAGATCAAGGAGATGATCCTTGATGCGGGCGCCGCCGAGGTCCACTTCCGCATCGCCTCGCCGCCCACATCTTGGCCGTGCTTTTACGGGGTGGACACGCCGCAGCGTGAAAAGCTGCTGGCCGCGACCATGTCCGAGGACGAGATGCGCGATCATCTGGGTGTGGATTCGCTGAAATTCATCTCGCTCGACGGTCTATATCGTGCCGTGGGCGAGGCCGGGGGCCGCGATGCCAAAAGCCCGCAATATTGCGATGCGTGTTTCTCGGGCGAATACCCGGTGAAACCCGCCGACATGATCGAGAAGGGCTTCAAGCTGAAGGCCGCCGAATAAGCGCCTGTTACACCGGTTCACAAAAGGCCTGACGGGGATGACATCCCTGTCAGGCCTCTTTCTTAGGCAACTCCGCGCGGGCAGATTGAAGGCATCGCAAAGGAGACCCGCCATGCCCGATCCAACCCGCCGCCTGATCCTGACCGCCGCCCTTGCCGCGCCCGTGCTGTGGCTCGCCCGCCCCGCACTGGCCCGCGAGCCTGAAATCTACGCGGAAGCGGGCATCGCCATCGATGGCGCCGACGCCGTTGCCTATTTCGACGGCAATGGTCCCGTCGCCGGGTCGCAGGACTACACCGTCGACTGGAACGGCGCGGTTTGGCTGTTTGCCTCCGCCGACACCGCTGCGGCCTTTCAGGCCGATCCGACGGCCTACGCGCCGCAATTCGGCGGGTACTGTGCCTATGCTGCCTCGCGCGGCTATCTTGCCCCCACCATCCCCGAGGCATGGTATCTGCATGACGGCAGGCTGTACCTGAATGCCAGCCTGCGGGCGCGCGAGCTTTGGCTGCGCGACATTCCCGGCAACATTGCCAAGGGAAAGGCCAACTGGCCCGGCATCTTGGGCTGACCCAGCGCGTCCTGCGCTGACGGCGCAACCGCATCGGTGCGGGGCAGACCGGTTTTCCGCGCGATGGTCTGCGCCCTATCGCCGCGCATGCCTTGGCGCCATGCGTCATTCCGCCGATCCCAAAGACGGATCGGCAGCGGCACGCCCATGCGCGAAACGCCCTCTATCATGCATCAAGGACCTGTCTTATCTGCGCTGCGATGCAGAAAAGGCTGGAAATCGTACGATGCTTTACCGTTCCCTGCGCCCTCAGGCGCGCCCGCAAACCCTCGTCCACCGCATCTCGCAGCAGGCGAAGGAGCCACAGACCCAACCAGAGAAAATGGCCACGCGTCAGGTCAAGCTGCCGCCGGACAATGCGCTGCTGCTGATCGGCATCTTTGGCCGGGAAGACGCGCCACATGCGCTGATCCGCATGCCCTCGGGCAAGATCGCGCGCGTCGAAAAAGGCAGCCGCGTCGCCAGCTACCCCGTGCTGGCCATCACCGCCGAGGCGGTGACGCTGAACGTCAGCGGACAGGCCCGCAAGCTGACCCTGCCCTGACCCCGCTTGACCTTGGCGCAAAAGGCGCTCAGAAGCGGCGCATGACACAGATTGCCCTCATCACGGGCGCCTCGCGCGGTCTTGGGGCCGCCATGGCGCTGACCCTTGCCCCGAAATACCATGTCGTCGCCGTCGCACGCACGATCGGCGGGCTCGAAGAGCTCGACGACCAGATCAAGGCGCAGGGCGGCGAGGCGACGCTGGCGCCGATGGACATCTGCAACCGCGACGCCATGGCGCATCTGTGCCGACAGGTCCATGACCGCTGGGGCAGCGCGGCACTGTGGGTGCATACGGCGATCCATGCCGCGCCGCTGACACCGGCCCATCACATGGACCAGAAGGATTGGGACAAGTCCGTTGCCACCAATCTGAACGCGATGGGGCACCTCGTGCCGTTTGTCGGTGCCTTGCTGGGCGAGGCAGGTCAGGCCGTGTTCTTCGACGACCCGCAGGGCGGCGAGAAGTTCTACGGCCATTACGGCACGACGAAGGCCGGGCAGATCGCCCTTGCCCGCAGTTGGCAGGCCGAGACGGCGAAGCACGGTCCAAAAGTCCATATCGTGACGCCCCGCCCCATGGCGACGCATACCCGCGCCCGGTTCCATCCCGGCGAGAACAAGGACGTCCTCGCCAAACCCCTCGACGAAGCCGCGCGGATCGTGTCCGACCTCGCGCTCTGACAGGATCGGGGCGCAAGGCGCTTCGAAGCGCCTTGACACAAGCGCCTTCGAAGGCGCTTGTCCAAGCAAATTGGAATTTGCTTGATCCAAGGCTTTTCGAAAAGCCTTGTACGCCCGGCCCGCTTGCCCCACGCCCCCCCTTGGCCTAATGAAACTCCAACGGGCAAAGACAGGCGGGACCATGCGCATTCTCATCACCAACGACGACGGCATCAACGCTCCGGGGCTTTCCGTCCTGCACGACATCGCGACCGAGCTCGCAGGGGCCGATGGCGAGGTCTGGACCGTCGCGCCGGCCTTCGAGCAATCGGGCGTCGGGCACTGCATTTCCTACACCCATCCGACGATGATCGCCGAGATGGGCGCGCGCCGCTTTGCCGCCGAAGGCAGCCCCGCCGATTGCGTCCTTGCCGGCATCCACGACGTCCTGAAGGACACGCCCCCCGACCTCGTCCTGTCCGGCGTGAACCGGGGCAATAATTCGGCCGAGAACGCGCTGTATTCCGGCACGCTCGGCGGCGCCATGGAAGGCGCGCTGCAAGGGCTGCCCGCCATCGCCCTGTCGCAATATCTCGGGCCAAAGACCCACGGGCTGGACAACCCCTTTGAATGCGCCGCCGCCCACGGCGCACGGATCATCCGCCAGATCCTCGATGCGGATCCAAAGGACCAGACCGGCTACCGCTTGTTCTACAATGTGAATTTCCCGCCCTGCGCCGCCGTGGACGTGGTCGGCACCGTGGCTACGCCGCAAGGCATCCGGCCCGAGCCCTCCTTCAAGGTCGAGCCGCACACCGCGCCCTCCGGGCGGCGTTTCCTCTGGGCCTCGGGCGGCAACCAGCGCATCCCCACCGCGCCGGGGACGGACGCGGCGATGAACCTGCAGGATTACATCACCGTCACCCCGATGCGCGCCGACCTGACCTGCCATGACAGTCTTGCGCGGCTGAAAGACGCGCTGACATGAGCTTTGACGCCGAAGCCAAGATGCAGTTCCTGTTCGCGCTCCGATCAAAGGGCGTGACAGACAGCACCGTGCTGAACGCGATGGAGCGCATCGACCGGGGACTGTTCGTCCAAGGCTACTTCAACGACCGCGCCTATGAGGACACGCCGCTGCCGATCCCTTGCGGCCAGACCATCAGCCAGCCCTCGGTGGTCGGCCTGATGACGCAGGCGTTGCAGGTCGGCCCGCGCGACAAGGTGCTGGAGGTCGGGACCGGCTCGGGCTATCAGGCCGCGATCCTGTCGCTGCTGGCGCGCCGGGTCTATACCGTCGACCGGCACAAACGGTTGGTGGCCGCCGCCCGGCAGGTCTTTGACGCGCTGGAACTGGTCAACATCACCGCCTTCACCACCGATGGATCGCACGGTTTGCCCGATCAGGCGCCCTTTGATCGCATCATTGTCACCGCTGCCGCCGAAGACCCGCCCGGGCCGCTCTTGGCGCAGTTGAAGATTGGCGGTATCATGGTCGTGCCGGTGGGCCAGTCCGACACGGTGCAGCAGTTGATCCGCGTGACCCGGCATGAAAACGGGTTCGATTATGACGAGCTGCGCCCGGTGCGCTTCGTGCCCCTCGTCGAGGGGCTGGGCCGCGACTGACCGATCCGGCAGGACAGTGCCGTGACGCCCTGACACAAGGGGCGCATACGAGGAAATCGAGTAGGACAGCCAGATGACCCTTTCGCCACGATTGATCCCCGCCATGGGTATGGCCCTGACGCTGGCGGCCTGCGGCAGCACCATGGATTTCGACATGCGCGGTCGCATGGGCGGCCAAGTCGACACCTCCGAGGCCGCGATCAAGGCCACGATCGACCGGCCTAGCCCCGACAATCGCGGGGTGATCTCCTACCCGAATTACCAAGTCGCCGTGGCCAAGCGCGGTGACACGCTGGCCGATCTGGCCACCCGCCTCGGGCTCGATCCTGCCGAACTCGGGCGCTACAACGGGATCAAGCCGGAGGACCCGCTGCGGACCGGCGAACTCGTCGCCCTGCCCCGGCGCGTGGCCGAACCTTCGCCCGCCACCGGCGCCGCGCAGACCGGGCCGATCCGGCCGGCATCCCAAGTCGACGTGGCGACGCTCGCTGGCAATGCGCTGGACCGTGCCGCGCCGACACCCGCCGCGCAGGGCAAGACCGGTGCCGGGGTCGAGCCGATCCGCCACAAAGTGGCACGCGGCGAAACCGCCTTTACCATCGCCCGGACCTATTCGATCTCGCCGCGCGCACTGGCGGAATGGAACGGGCTGGACAGCGCCTTTACCCTGCGCGAGGGGCAGTTCCTGCTGATCCCACCCGCCGATCCGACCGCCGTCGCAGCGGCAGCGCCGGTGGCGCAGCCCGGAAACGGATCGCCGACACCGCCGCCGCCATCCGCCGCCCAGCCCTTGCCGGTGGATGAGACGCCAGCCCCCGCCGCCGTCGAAACCGCCGCCTTGCCCAAAGCCGACGCGCCCGCAGCGAAGCCCGCCGCGCCCGTGGCCGATATCGGTCAGGACAAGGCGAAGAACACCGATGCGCCGATGCTGATGCCGGTCTCCGGCTCGATCATCCGCGAATATGCCAAGGGTCGGAACGAGGGGATCGACATCTCGGCCGCGGCTGGCACGCCGGTCAAGGCGGCTGCCTCGGGTCAGGTTGCCTCGATCTCGACCACCGCCGAAGGGGTGAAATTCCTGCTGATCCGGCATCCCGGCGACCTGATCACGGTCTACACCCATGTGGACGATATCAGCGTCGCCAAGGGCGATGCGGTCAGCCGGGGTCAGACGATTGCGCGAGTGCGGTCCTCCACCCCGTCCTTCCTGCATTTCGAAGTCCGCAAGGGGTTCGAATCGACGGACCCGATGCCGTATATCCAGTAGGTTTCGCCGCGCTTTGCGCGTCGACCGGGGCCACGCGCAGGCTGACGCCTGCGCGCGGCCTGTTCATTCGGGAGAGCGCTGGGTTTGTTTTATGGCGGGCACAGGGGCATTGCCCCTCTTCGCCGGCGGCGAATTCACCCCACGGTATTTGAGGCCAGAAGAAAACCGGGACCGAACGCGCAGGTCAGGCGAGCGCGACGCCCTTGCGGCCTGCGAGGTCCGTGAAATACTGCCACGCAACCCGGCCAGAGCGGGCGCCGCGTGTGGCCTGCCATTCGATGGCCTCGGCGCGTAGCGTGTCGGCGTCGATTTCGACGCCATAGGCAGAGCAATATCCACGGATCATCGCAAGGTAGTCGTCTTGCGAACAGGGGTGGAAGCCCAGCCACAGGCCAAAGCGATCCGACAGCGATACCTTTTCCTCCACCGCTTCGGCGGGGTTGATCGCGCTGGAGCGTTCGTTTTCGATCATGTCGCGCGGCATCAGGTGACGGCGGTTCGACGTGGCATAGAAGACCACATTGTCCGGGCGCCCCTCGACGCCGCCATCCAGCACCGCCTTGAGCGACTTGTAGTGCTGATCGTCATGGCTGAAGGACAGGTCGTCGCAGAACAGGACGAAGCGATAGGCCGCGTCGCGCAGGATATTCAGCAGGCGGGCGACGCTTGGCAGGTCCTCGCGCTGGAGTTCGACAAGCTTGAGGTCATGCCCCTCTTCGCGGATCGTGGCATGCACCGCCTTCACGATGGACGACTTGCCCATGCCGCGCGCGCCCCACAAGAGCGCGTTGTTCGCGGGCAAGCCACGAGCGAATTGCCGTGTATTGGCCAGCAACGTGTCGCGGGAGCGGTCGATGCCGACCAGCAATTCCAGTTCGACGCGCGAGACCTTGGCCACCGAGGCGAGACGGTCGGGGCCGACATGCCAGACAAAGGCCTCGGCCGCGTCGAAATCCGGGGCGGCCATCGGCGCCGGAGCCATCCGCTCCAGCGCCTCGGCAATGCGGGTCAGCGTCTGATCACTCACTTGCCCTTGTCCTCGTCGAATTCCTTGAGCAGCGGATCGTTCTCCGTGTCCGGCTCATCCTCGAACCACAGGCCTTGGGCACGCAGCTCTTTTTCACGTTTCGTCTCGGTCATTTTCACGAGGAAGATGGATATCTCGTAAAGCCCGTAGACCACCGTGAACAGGATCAGTTGCGTCACGACATCCGGCGGGGTCACCACGGCGGCCAGCACGAGAATCGCGACCATGGCGTATTTGCGAACCGAGCCCAACCCCTCGGACGACACCATCCCCGCCTTGCCCATCAGCGTCAGCAGCACCGGCAGCTGGAAGCACAGGCCAAAGGCCATGATGAACATCAAAGAGGTGTGCAGGGATTCGTTTACCTTGCCGAAGAAGGTGATCTGCAACCCTTCGGTGGTGGTCGGGATCACGGCGGTCGGGTCGACGTCGACCGAGTTCTGCAACATGTTGGCAAAGAGCGACGGCGCATCGGTGAAGCCAAGGAAGAACGCCATCGCCAGCGGCGTGACGACGAAATGCGCAAAGCTTGCGCCAAGAAGGAACATCACCGGCGAGGCGATGATGAAGGGCAAAAACGCGTTTTTCTCGGATTTATACAGGCCCGGCGCGATGAAGCGCCACATCTGGTGGGCGATCACCGGGAAGGCGAGGCCAAAGCCGAACACCAGAGAAATCCGGAACAGCACGAACAGGTATTCCTGCGGGCTGGTATATTGCAGCGTCGGCGAGGGGTCGCCAAGCGCGCGCAGGCTTTGCTCGATCGGACCCAGCAGGAAGCGCAGCACGTGTTCGGCAAGGAAATCCCCCTGCCACGGGATGAACAGCACGCAGATGCCGATGAACAGCGCGATCACCGAACGGATCAGGCGCGTGCGCAGCTCGGCGAGGTGTTCGATCAGCGGGGCGGAGCTGTCCTCGATCGTGTCGTCATTCATGCCTCGCCATCCTTCTTGTCGGCCGGCGTGTCCTCGACCGGCTCGTTCGCGGCCTTCTCCAGCGCGTCGGCGCGTTGCAGCGCCTCTTGCGCCTCGCGGGCCTTGCGCTCGGCCGCCTTGCGGGCGGCGTTCGCCTCGATCTTGCGCTTGGCGTCCTCGCGTTCCTTCGCCAGCTTGCCCGTCTCGCTGTTCGGGTTGATGTCGGTCATCGAGCGCGCGGCATCCTTGACCCCGTCCATGGCGCTGCCCACCGGGTTCGTCGCGGTCTTGAAGGTCTTCTGGATGTCCTTCACGCCCGCATCATCGGCGGCCTCGTTCATGGCGCGGCTGAATTCGCGGGCCATGCCACGCGCCTTGCCCATGAACTGGCCCGCCTTGCGGAACAGAACCGGCAGGTCCTTTGGACCGACCACGATCAATGCAACGATGCCGATGACGAGAAGCTCGGCAAACCCAAGATCGAACATTGGCGATTACACCTTGTCCTTGTCCTCGGACGGGGTGACGTCCTTGGCCTCTTCGGCCTTCTGGTCTTCGAGTTCCTGACCGCCTTCGCTGACGCCCTTCTTGAAGGCGGTGATGCCCTTGCCGACTTCGCCCATCAGCGACGAGATCTTGCCGCGTCCAAACAGGACCAGAACGACGACGGCGATCAGCAGAAGACCCGGAAGACCGATATTCCCGATACCCATGATATTTCTCCTAAAGCGGGGGGTGCGCGCGGCACCAAGTGTGGGATGTCGAGGCCCGGTTCTATCGGCATTCCCGCCCTTGGAAAAGCGGCAAACTGTCCGCTTTCACCGCGTCGTGTGTCATGAGATTGTCAGTTGTCAGGATTTTGTCAGGAGCAGGCCCGAATGCGGGCCCACCGAGGGGACGCGATGAACCGCAAGGACAGGCTATACGCGCTGATGCAGCGCCTGCGCGACGGGCATTTGCACACCGCAGAGGCGATGGCACAGGATCACGGCGTCTCGGTGCGCACGATCTATCGCGACATGGAACTGCTGGCAGAATCGGGCGTCCCGGTCGAAGGCGCGCGGGGCTATGGCTATTCCATCGCCGCCGCGATTACCTTGCCGCCGCTGAACCTGACCGAGACCGAGCTGGAGGCGCTGCATGTGGCGCTCGCCGCCCTGGGGCAGTCGGACCTGCCCGACCTTGCCGACGCGGCCCGCGCCCTGTCGGCCAAGATCGAGGCCGTTCTGCCCGAGGACGCCGATGCGCCGCGCGCGCCTTTCGGCTTTGCCGCCGGGGCCTTTGCCGAGGCGGCGCGCGGTTTCACCCACATGCCCGCGATCCGCGCCGCGATCCGGGCGCGGCAGAAGCTGCGGGTGACGCTGGCCGATGGCGTGCATGACATCCGCCCCCTCCATATCGATTTCTGGGGACGGGTCTGGAGCTGCGTGGCGTGGGACGAGTCGACCGGCACCTTCCTGTCCTTCCGCATCGACCGGGTGGAGGACATGACCCCCCTGCCCGGCCTGTTCGTCGACGAGCCGGGCAAGACGCTGGGCGATTGGCGCGCGCGCGACAAGCCATGAAAAAGCCCCCTCGGCGGGACATCCGAGGGGGCATGGCGCGGGCGGGAGCGACCCGCAGGCAGGGACAGGGATCAGCCGGAAATGGCGCTCAGCGGCAGGCCGGTCACGCTGCACGACCACGGCTGGGTGACGTCACCGCCGACCACGATCGACTTGGTGGAATACTGCGCGCCGCTGGGATCGGTCTTGAAGCACTCCATCTCGCCGCGCAGGGCGGTGTTCCAATCGGCCCAGCCATACATGCGGCTGCCTTCCATGACCCACTGCTTGACGGCGGTCATCTGGGCGTGGGCCTTGGTCTGGCCAAATCCGATGGCGGTGATCAGTTCCACCTGCTGGGCTTGGGCGGTGCCTGCACCGGCAACGGCGAGGGACAGGGCGGTCAGGGCGATTTTTGCAAACTTGGTCATGGGTCTATCTCCGAAATCAAAGGGTTTGGTGTTTGTAGGATCGTCTGGTCTGTCGTGGTCCGCCCGGCGTCTTCTTCCGAGCTTCAGTATTGAGACGATCCTGCGCGCAAATTCCTTGGCCCGCAGGTCATGTATTTCGGAGTTTTCTTTTAAGGAACTGATTTCTATCGGGAATTTTCCGTAAATTTATCATCGGCAGGGTAAGAACGCCAATCACCGGGTACGGAAAACCCCGCCTCCGTCACCGGAAGCGGGGCTATTGTGGCGGTTCAGGTCCGGCTTAGAGCGAGGCCTGATAGATCTTGTCGATGTTCGACCCAAGCGCCGCGTTGAAATCCGCGTCCGATTGCTGATAGGTCAGACCTTCCGCCAGCGCACGGCTGAAGGAGGCGATCATCTTGGGCTGCTGTGCCAGCTTTTCGCAGGCATCATCGGTGGTGTAGCCACCCGACAGCGCCACGACGCGGATCACGCGCGGATGGTCGGCCAGATCGTCATACAGCCCCGCCTTGGTCGGGATCGTCAGCTTCAGCATCACGTCATCGCCCTCGGCCAGCGCATCGAGATGCGACAGGATCGAGGCCTTGAGCATATCCTCGGCGGCTTCCTTGGTCTCGGAATGAATGTTCACCTCGGGTTCGAGGATCGGCACGAGGCCGCAGGCCAGAACGCGTTTGCCCAGTTCGAATTGCTGCGCGACGACGGCGTCGATGCCCTCGGCATTGGCCTCGTGGATCACGCTGCGTTCCTTGGTGCCGAACACCTTCATATCGGCGGCTTCGGCCAGAAGCTCCTCAAGGCCCGGGATCGGCTTCATCATCTGGACGCCGTTGGCCTGATCCTCCAGCCCCTTGTCGATCTTGAGGAAGGGTACGACGCCCAGATCGTCCCACAGCGCCAGCGAAGTCGGCTTGCCGTTGACCTGACCGCGCATCGTCTTTTCGAACAAGATCGCGCCGATCACCTTTTCGCCGGTGAAATCGGGCGCGGTGATGATGCGCGTGCGCATCTGGTGGATCATGTCGAACATGGCGTCCTCGCCGTCATACATGTCCTCGGTCACACCATAGAGCCCCAGCGCCTTGGGCGTCGAGCCGCCGGACTGGTCCAGCGCCGCGATGAAGCCCTTGCCCGACGCCATCTGCGCCTTTTGCTTGTCGAAATCGGAATTTGCCATGGGGTCCCCCGCCTGCGAAATGAAATGCGTTGCGCCTTCGATACCCCAAGCCCGCGCGGCGGTATAGAGGCGCAAGGTGCTGTTATCGCTAAACTCGGGCGCTTCGTGTCAAACCCTGTCACGCGGGTCGATGCGCAGCCAGATGCCGTCACGGGATCGCACCGTCAGATGCGCCTCGGGCATCGGTGTCTTGCCCGCAACCGGGCTGACCCGCAGGTCGCGCAGGATCATCGACAGCATCAACGGCCCTTCCAGCATGGCAAAGCCCGCCCCGGTGCAGACCCGCGGCCCGGCACTGAACGGGATATAGGCGTCGCGCCCGCATTGCTTGCCATTCTCGGTCTGCCATCGTCCGGGATCGAAGCCATCTGGGTTGTCCCACAGCCGCTCGTGCCGGTGAAGGTGCCAGGGCGAGAGGACGATTTGCGACGAAATCGGGAGTTTTCGGTCTCGAAATGTCTCGGGACAGGTCGTTTCGCGCACCATCATGGGCACTGGCGGGTAAAGCCGCAGCGCCTCGCGAAAAACGTCGCGGCTGACGCGCATCCGGGCGACGGAGCTGAAATCCTGCTCCAGCCCCTGCGCCTCGGCGGCCAGCTTGTCCTGCCAATCCGGGTGGGTCGCCAGCAGATACAGCGCCCAGCCAAGGGCACTGGCGCTGGTCTCGTGCCCGGCGAGGAAGAAGATCGCCACCTGATCGACCATTTCCTCGGTGGTGAAGGTCTGGCCCGTGACCGGATCGACCGTCGTCATGATCTTGGTCGCCAGATCTTCTGGCGCGGTCCCGGCCTTGATCTGGGCCATGCGGGCTTCGGTCAGTTGCGTGATCAGGCTGCGGATGCGTTTCGCCGATGCCTTCGTCTCGCGCTTGAAGAAACGCGGCATCCAGCGCGGGCCGGGGATGAAGGCGGCAAGGTTCAGGATCGGCTGGGTGCGCTGATAGGCGCGGAATTCGTGGAAGACGGCGCTAGCGACCTCATCCTCGATCGGGATGCTGAAGAGCGTGCGAAAGATCACGTCGGCGGCGAAATGGCTGGAGACTTCCTCGATCTCGACCTGTTCGGCGGTGCGGGTCTTGAGCCGGGTCAGGGCCGCCTCTGCCGCGTCCCACATGGCTGGAAAGGTCTCGCGCAGGCGTCCGCCCTCGAACGCGGGGTCGATGATGCGGCGCTGCCTTAACCATGTTTCGCCATTGGTCAAAAACACCGACTCGCCCAGCAAGGGCCGCAGCCCGGCGCCGATCCGGTCGGATTTGGGGAAATCCATGGGCCGGTCCTTGAGCACGCATTTCACCAGTTCGGGCTGGTTGACAAGGTAGCTGCGGAAGAAGGGGGTTTTGAATTCCGCCATCCATGCGCGATAGAGCCGCGCGGGCTGGGCCGACAGGATGTCTTGCCGGAACAGTTTGACGTATTTCCACAGCGAGACCTTTTCGGGCCGCGCTGGGGGTTTCGGCGGCATCATGGCGCGGTGCTCGTGTATTTCGACACGGCCTTGTCGATGCGGCTGGCCGAAGGGGGCCGGTCGCGGTAGCGATCCGCCAGCGTCACGGGCCCGGCGGTGATCTGGAAATAGTCGTAATCCAAGGGCCGGTCGAAGGCGCAGAGATACTGGAAATGCAGTCGGAAAAAGCGCCAGCGCAATTCCTTCCAGCGCGCGGGGCTGAGCGATTTGGTGAATTGCGCGGAAAAGACGAGGGGCCAACGCTTGTCCTTTGGTGCCACGCCCGAAACGGAGACGGGATCGCACAGCGCAAAGGCACAGCCGTCGCCGGGCGCGGTCACGTCCGCCCAGAACAGCGCATCAGATGCCCCCAAAAAGGCCAGATCGGCCCTCAAACGCCACGCATCGCGCAGGAAAGACACCATCGGCACGACCTGCCCCAGGCTGAGGAAGCCCAGCTTGCGCCCCTCCGGCACACGGCCCGCGCGGATCAGGTCGGCGAGGATCGACACCGACAGATGCGCGCCAGAGGAATGGCCAACCACCAGCACCTCGTCCCAGTCCTCTTGCAGGGCGGCGGCGATGATGTCGCCAAAAACGGCCATCCGCGCCTCCAACGCGGGGGGATTGGCCCCGCGATAACGCGCGGAAAAGGCGTAGTCGTGCATCAGGTAATAGGCGAAGAACTTGCCATCCTTCTTCTTGAACCAGCGCAGCAGCGCATAGCCTGCGCCCGCCCCGACCGCCGCGCCCAGCCACGCGCCCCAAGGCGCGATCAGGCCACCCAAGGACGCCGCCATCCAGACCGCCGCCAGTGCCACCAAAGCCTGCGCCAAAAGCATGCCAATGGGATAAAGCGCCGCAATCACCGGGCCTTTGCGCAGCTTCATCAGGCGGAAAAGCGCGCCGGTGGCGATATATTCCCATGCCGTGCGGACCAGTTGCGCGTAGGTCGCGGGGATCGTGTTCGACATGCTGTCGCGCACGATGTCGGACCAGACCAGAACCTCGATATCGGCGCTGGTCTCGGCCTCGCCGATCACGCTTTCCACGTGCCAACCGTAGAGCCCGCCTTGCTGCTTGGGCTTCAGGCCGATCTGGTAGCCGGAAATGCGCGCCTGCTCGGCGCCTTCCTTGCGGTAAAGCTCGCGGTAGCGGCGGGGGTGAATCGGATCGTAGCCGGGAATGTAGAAGACCCGACGGCGTTTGACCTGATTGTCTGCGGTTCCTTGCTCGACCATGACCCGCCCCTTGTTTGCATCAGGGTAGCGTGCATTTTCGGCAAGAGTAAGGCCCCGCTGCGGCGCGTCCGGGGGCTTTGCCCCCCGGCTCTTCGAGCCTCCCCCCAAGGTATTTCAGGACCAAAGAAGCCGGGCTTATCCAAGCGCGCCCAAGGCCGGGAAGGTTTCGAGCAGCCAAAAGCTGAGCGCCGAGAAGCCGCCAGTGAGCATGAGCAGGCCGATGGTCCAGAGCAGCAGGCCCATGGCGCGTTCGATGCGTTCCATGTGGCGCTTCATCCAGTTCATCGTGCCGGTCAGGCGCGGCAGGAAGGCGGCGACCAGCAGGAAGGGTACGCCCAGACCCAGCGCATAGACGGCGAGCAGAATCGTGCCGCGCGCGACGCTGGCCTCGGAAGCGGCAAGCGACAGGATCGCGCCCAGTTGCGGGCCGATGCATGGGGTCCAGCCGAAGGCAAAGGCGAGGCCCAGCACATAGGCGCCGAACGCGCTGCCGCCCCGGTCGCCGGCGTCCAGTCGCGCCTCGCGGTCGAGAAAGGCGATGCGGTAGACGCCGACGAAATGCGCGCCAAAGACCATCACGATCACACCCGCAATGGTGTTGAAATACCCTTGGTATTGCAGCAGGGCCCGCCCCGCCGCCGAGGCCGCGATGCCCAGCAGCAGGAAGACCGTCGACAGCCCCATGACAAAGAACAAAGCCGCCAACAGCGCCTTGCGCTGCGACTGGCCCAGATCGGACATGCTGACGCCGGACATATAGGCCAGATAGGGCGGCACCACCGGCAGCACACAGGGCGACAAAAAGGATATCAGCCCGGCCAGCAGGGCTACCAGCATGGCGGGCAAAAGCGACGCGTCGATGATCTCGATTCCGAACATGTCCTCGGCTTACGCCATGGCGCGGGCGGCGTCACCTCGCTTTGGCTCACATCGCTGTGGACGCGCTGAAATATCGCGACTATCTGGGGATCATGGACCATGAACTCGATGCTTTGGGGCTGCTGTGCCCCCTGCCCGTTCTCAAGGCGCGCAAGCGTCTGGCGCCGCTGGCCAGCGGCGACCGGCTGCGCGTGGTGACCGATGATCCGGCCGCCGTGATCGACATGCCGCATTTCTGCAAGGAAGCCGGACATACGCTGGTCTCCAGCGAGGAAGACGGCGCGACCATAATCTGGGTGATCGAAAAGGCGTGACGCCGGGCCGGGCGACGGTCCGGGACGTTTGGGTCGGTGTAGACCCCCATAGGAAAAAGGCCCCGCCATCGGCGGGGCCTTGTCGTTTCGTCAGGCTGCGGGCTTAGCGGCCCAAGGACCACCAGCCGCGTTTCTTCGGCTTGGAGTCCTCCTCGGCGGTCTCTTGCGGCGCGTCCGGTTCCGGCGCGGCCTCGGGCTGGGCTTCGGCTTCAGCCGCTGTGTCGTCCGCAGCCGCCTCCGGCTCCGCCTCGACCGTGCCCATCGCCTTGGCGATGATGTCGGACGCCTTCACGCGGGTGCGCTTGGGCTTCTCCTCCTGAACCTCCGCCTCGGGCGCAGGTTGATCTGCGTCCTCGGTCACCGGCGCGGGCTGAGCCTCTGCCTCGGTCACCGGCGCGGGCTGCGCTTCGGCCTCGGGGGCAGTCGCTTCGGCCGGAGCGGGCGCATCGGCCGTCTCATCGGACTTCTTCGCCGAGGACCGCGAGCGGCTGGAACGGGAGCGCGACGGCTTCTTCGGCTGCTCGTCCTTGGCCTCTTCGGTCTCGGGCGCAGTTTCTGCTGCGGCCTCCGCCTCGGCGGGCTCGTCGGATTTCGGCGCGTCGTCCTTGTCCGAATCGTCGTCCTGGCGGTTTTCGTCATCCTTCGACTTCGAGCGCGAGCGCGAGCGCGACCGGCGGCGGCGCTTCTTCTTGGGCTTGTCGTCGTCGGACTCGACCTCGGGCGTCTCCTGCACTTCGGCTTCGGTTTCTGCCTCGGCCTCTTCGGCTTCGGCTTCGGCGGCCGCCTCCTCGTCGAGTTTCTCCATCAACTTGCTGTCCACCGACACGACCGGCGCGGTCGCCTCGGGCACGGCGCGCGTCGCCGTCTTGAACTTCTCAAGCGAGAAGTCCGGCGCGATCAGATGCGTGTCGCCCTCGATGCGCACGGCCATGCCGTAGCGCGCCTCGATCATGGCGATATGTTCGCGCTTGGCATTCATCAGGTAGTTGGCGATGCCCACGGGCACCTTGACCAGCACCTCGCGCGAGCGGCGGCGCACGCCCTCTTCCTCGATCTGGCGCAGGATCTGCAGCGCCATATTGTCGTCCGAGCGGATCAGGCCCGTGCCGTGGCAGGCGGCACAAGGCTGGGTCGTCGCCTCGATCATGCCGGGGCGCAGACGCTGGCGCGACATTTCGAGCAGGCCAAAGCCCGAGATGCGGCCCACCTGGATACGCGCGCGGTCGGTCTTCAGCTTGTCTTTCAGCTTCTTCTCGACGGCGGCGTTGTTCTTGCGCTCGTCCATATCGATGAAGTCGATGACGATCAGACCGGCCAAGTCGCGCAGGCGCAACTGGCGGGCCACCTCTTCGGCGGCCTCAAGGTTGGTCTTGAGCGCGGTTTCCTCGATCGAGCCTTCCTTGGTAGCGCGGCCAGAGTTCACATCGATGGCCACCAGCGCCTCGGTCACGCCGATCACGATATAGCCGCCGGATTTCAGCTGCACGGTGGGGTTGAACATCCCGCCCAGATAGCTTTCCACCTGATAGCGCGCAAAAAGCGGCATCTGTTCGGTGTAATGCTTCACGTTCTTGGCGTGGGACGGCATGATCATCTTCATGAAGTCCTTGGCGATGCGATAGCCGCCCTCGCCCTCGACCAGAACCTCGTCGATGTCGCGGTTATAGAGGTCGCGGATCGAGCGTTTGATCAGGTCGCCCTCTTCATAGATCTTCGCCGGCGCGATGGATTTCAGCGTCAGCTCGCGGATCTGCTCCCACAGGCGCTGAAGGTATTCGTAGTCGCGCTTGATCTCGGTCTTGGTGCGTTTTGCGCCCGCGGTGCGGATGATCAGGCCCGCGCCCTTGGGCACGTCGATCTCGTTCGCGATCGCCTTCAGCTTGGACCGGTCCGCCGCATTGGTGATCTTGCGCGAGATGCCGCCGCCACGGGCGGTGTTCGGCATCAGCACGCAGTAACGGCCCGCCAGCGACAGGTAGGTGGTCAGCGCGGCGCCCTTGTTGCCGCGCTCTTCCTTGACGACCTGCACCAGCATGATCTGGCGGACCTTGATGACCTCTTGGATCTTGTAGCGGCGCGGGCGCGGCTTGCGGGCCGGGCGGATGTCCTCAGGCGCATCATCGTCTGCGACGTTCTCGATCTCGTCGGCGCGGTCGGCCTCCTCGGGCTGGGCCTCGTCCTCGACATCGTCCTTCGCAGGCTTCTTCGCGCGCGAGCGGCTGGAGCGTGTGCGCGGCTTCGGCTTGTCCTCGTTCGATTCGGGGGCGGCATCGCCATCACCCGCCGCCTCAGACGGGTCGGCGGTCACCACCGCATCCTCGTCGCCGGTGGATTCGGCCATCGGGCGCGACGGCTTTTCATCCGCCTCGTCCGCGGTCTCTGCCTCGGCGTCCGGCGCATCCTGCGCTGCCTCGGCCGGAGCTTCTGCCTCGGCGGTTTCAGCCTCGGGCGCGGCTGCTTCATCGTCATCGGACAGCGCGACCTCGGCCTGCGCCACCTCTTCGATTTCCGCAACGCTGTCCTGCGCGACGATCTCGGCCTGGCTCTCCGCCAGCTCAGAGGGGGCGGCGACGTTCAACTCGGGCTCGTCGGCCACCTCGACCGGCTCCGCAACGGGCGTTTCATGCACCGTTTCCATCGGCGACAGCCCCTCGCCGGGTTCGCCCGCCTCGGAATCATCGCCAAGGTCGATCGTCTCCATCCCCTTGATCTCGTCCGAGGATTTCGCCGCTGTCTCGTCCGTCTTGTCGTCCGACGTCTTCTTCGGCTTGGAGCGCGACCGCGAACGCGACGAACGAGAGGTCTTCTTGGGCTTCTCGTCCTCGTCCTCGGCAGCCGCCAAGGCGGCCTCTTCTTCCAGAAGGGCCTGACGATCCGCGACCGGGATCTGGTAGTAATCCGGATGGATTTCCGAGAAGGCAAGGAAGCCGTGCCGGTTGCCGCCGTAATCGACGAAGGCCGCCTGAAGCGACGGTTCGACCCGTGTTACCTTTGCTAGATAGATATTGCCAGCGAGCTGGCGCTTGTTTTCCGATTCAAAGTCGAATTCCTCGACCTTGTTTCCGTCCACCACAACCACACGGGTCTCTTCCGTGTGGGTGGCGTCGATGAGCATTTTCTTTGCCATTGTATCCGTTTGCACACGAAAGCGCCCCGCACCCCTGGCGGGGCCGAGGCGGATGTCGCGTGTCTTGTCAGGGCGAGGGACGGCGCGCAGGCCAAGGGGGCGCGGTTGCGTCCTGCCCTATGCCTCATCTGTGTCGCGCGCTTCATCGCGGTTCTTCTCCGACGCGTCGTACCGGGTCATATGCGGTTCGCATGAAACCCCCGGGAACGCGCCCATTCATGAAACCCGTCGCTTGGTTAGCGGTCCGGGTCGGTTCTTTGACCCCTTGGGGTCGGATCGGTCTGTCCGGGGGGCATGTGCTGCCAGCCCACGTCCAGCGAAACTCTCTGGGCCGCGCGGTTCCCCGCGCATACGGCCTAACCGCCAACATAAGGGCAGAAGGGCTGTCATGACAATGCCCAAAGTTGTCACACGGCGTATCTTCTCGGCGTTTGGCGGGAATGGTTATCCACAGGCGGAACAGCCCTGTTCCGGGGTCGGCCTGACAAGCGGTCCCCTCCCCCAATGAAATGGGGGAGGGTCAGGGAGGGGGACAAAGGACCCTGCGGCGCGTCAGCGCCTCATTTGGATCACGCCTGATCGAGCTTGCGCAGCCGTGCGAACAGCGACGAGGTATCCCAGCGCCCGCCGCCCATCTTCTGCACATCCTTGTAGAACTGGTCGACCAGCGCCGTCACCGGCAGGCTCGCGCCAACCTCGTCCGCCGTCTGCAGACAGATGCCCAGATCCTTGCGCATCCAGTTGGTGGCAAAGCCGTGGTCGAACTTGCCATCCAGCATCGTCTCGTAGCGGTTGACCATCTGCCAGCTGCCCGCCGCCCCGCCGCCGATCACCTCGACCACCGCGCGCCCGTCCAACCCGGCCTTCTCGGCAAAGTGCAGACCTTCGCTCAGCGCCTGCACAAGCCCGGCGATGCAGATCTGGTTGACCATCTTGCACATCTGACCGGCCCCGGTGTCGCCCAAACGCTTGCACAGCTTGGCATAGGCGTCGATCACCGGCTCGGCCTTGCCATAGGCCTCTTCCGAGCCGCCGCACATCACCACAAGCTGGCCGTTCTCGGCCCCCGCCTGCCCGCCCGAGACCGGCGCATCGACAAAGGCCACGCCCGTCTCGCCCGCCACGTCGGCCAGCTCGCGCGTGACCTGCGCCGACACCGTCGTGTGATCGACAAAGATCGCGCCCGCGCCCATCCCGGCAAAGGCCCCGTCCTCGCCCAGACACACGCCGCGCAGGTCGTCGTCATTGCCGACACAGGACATCACGAAATCCGCCCCCTCGGCCGCCGCGCGCGGCGTTGCGGCCATGGCACCGCCGAACTCGGCGACCCATTTCTCCGCCTTGGCGGTGGTGCGGTTGTAGACCGTCACCTCATGCCCGGCCTTTGCAAGGTGGCCCGCCATCGGATAGCCCATCACACCCAGCCCGAGGAACGTCACTTTCGCCATGTCTTTCTCCCGAATTCGTGCCCCGGCTCCACTTGGCATTCAGGGGCTGTCCGTTTAAATCGCTGTGAACCGAGGTACACCAGGACGAAGGGAAGGGAAATGGCGCTCGTGTTCCGATGGCTCCTTCGCCTGACCAGCCTCGCCCTCGCGCTGGCGGTGATCGGCGTGGCGCTGGCCTATTACCTCGCCTCGCGCTCGCTGCCCGAGTATGACAAGGACCTGCCCGTCGCCGGGACCACCGCCGATATCGAGATCGTGCGCGACAATGCCGGCGTGCCGCATATCCTTGCCCTGTCCGACCGCGACGCGTTTTTCGGGTTGGGTTACGTACATGCGCAGGACCGGCTGTGGCAGATGACCCTGCTGCGGCGCACCGCGCAGGGGCGCTTGTCCGAGCTCTTCGGCACCCGCACGGTGGAGACGGACACGCTGTTGCGGCGCCTCGACATCTACGAATTGGCCCGCCAGTCGGTGCCGCATCAGGATGCCCGCACGCTCGACGCGCTCGAAGCCTATGCCGCAGGCGTGAACGCAAGGATCGAAGAGATCAACGCCCGGTCCTTGGGCCGGGGCGCGCCGGAATTCTTCCTGTTCGACGCCGCAATCGCGCCTTGGCAGCCCGCCGATTCCATCGCCTTGGTCAAGCTCATGGCGCTGCAACTGACGGGCCATCTGACCGAAGAGGTGCTGCGCGCCCGGACCTCGCTGGCGCTGGATGACGAGGACCGCCTGTCCGACATCCTGCCCGACATGCCCGGCGATGGCGTGGCCGCCCTGCCCGCCTATGCCAGCCTGTTCGATGCGCCGTTGCCCCGTTTCGCGCAGGCCGACCCGCATTTGGATTTCCTGCCTTGGGTGCAACCGCGCGGGTTGGCGGGGGCGTCCAATGCATGGGCCGCAGCGCCGGACCGCTCCGCCGCGCGCGGCACTTTGATGGCGAACGATCCGCATCTGGGCTTCACCGCGCCCTCGACATGGTATCTGGCCCGGATGAACCTGCAAACCGGCCCGGTGATCGGCGGCTCGATCCCCGGCATTCCCGCGATCATGGTGGGCCGCTCAGATAAGCTGGGATGGGCGCTGACCTCGTCCTATATGGACGATCAGGACCTTTATATCGAGGAACTGAACGCCGACGACCCCGAGCAGTATCGCACGCCGGACGGTTGGGCGCGCTTCACCACCAAGAAGTCCATCATCCAGATCAAGGATGCCGAACCGGTCACCTTGACCCTGCGCTGGACGGAAAACGGCCCCGTGCTGCCCGGCACCCTGTTCGATCTGAAAACCATCACCCCGCCGGGGCACGTGGCCTCGCTCGCATGGACGGCGCTCACGCCCGAGGACACCTCGATCAGTGCCGCGGTGGGCCTGATGATGGCCGACAGTGTCGAGACCGCGATCGAGTCCTCGCGCGCCTATGTCGCCCCCAGCCAGAACCTGACCTTGGCCGATCGCGACACCGTCGCGCTGAAGACCGTGGGGCGGATGCCGCGCCGCGACCCGAACCACCAGTCGCGCGGGCGTCTGCCCAGCCCCGGCTGGATCGCCGCCAATCGCTGGCAGGGCGCGATGCCCTTTTCGGCCAATCCCGAATTCCTCGCCCCGCAAGGCGGCATCGTCGGCAACACCAACAACAAGCTCGTCGACCGCCCCTTCCCCAACCACATGTCCTATGACTGGGGTGACAGCCAGCGCGTGCAACGCTGGCAGACCCTGATGATGGGGCGCAAGGTCCATACCCGCGACAGCTTCATCGAGGCGCAGCTAGACACCGTGTCAACCGCCGCGCGGACCCTGCTGCCGCTGATCGGGCGCGATTTGTGGTACACGGGCGAGGCCGCCGCCGAGGGCACGCCGGAACGCCGCCGCCAGACCGCCCTGCGTCTGCTCGCCGACTGGAACGGCGAGATGAACGAGCACATGCCAGAGCCGCTGATCTACGCCGCTTGGGTGCGCGCGCTGCAAGACAGGCTGATCCGCGACGACCTTGGCCCGCTGGCCGATGAATTCCCCCGCGTCGAGCCCCTGTTCATCGAGCGGGTCTATCGCAATGTGAACGGCGCCAGCACATGGTGCGACGTGATCCGTTCGGCCCGCGTCGAAAGCTGTTCCGACATCGCCCGCCTTGCGCTGGACGATGCGCTGGTCTGGATCGACGAAAACCACGGCCACGCGCTGGAGGCGCTGCGCTGGGGCGATGCCCATGTCGCGGTGCACAAACACCCCGTTCTGGGCGATGTGCCGCTGCTGAACCATTTCGTCAACATCCGCCAGAACACCTCCGGAGGGGACCAGACCCTGATGCGCGGGCGGGTGTCTGGCAAGGAGCCGACCCCCTTCCACAACGTCCATGGCGCGGGGTATCGCGGGGTCTATGACTTTGCCGATCCGGACAGTTCGGTCTTTGTCTCGGCCACCGGTCAATCGGGGCATTTCCTGTCGCGGCATTATGACGATCTGGGCCAGCTTTGGCGGCGCGGCGAATATATCCCTATGTCGCTGGACGTGGATCTGGCGCGCGCCGCCTCGGTCGGGATAACCCGCCTGCTCAAGCCTTGACCCCGTGGGAGGCACAGGACCGGGCGGCGCGGGCGCTGGCTCGGCATTGGGACGCGGTCGTTCCCGTGCCCGTGACCGCCGAAGGCAATCGGCAGGCCCATCTGTTCACCGGCTACGGCCCCAAGGGGCGCATCATGGTCAAGCTCTGGGCGCCCGAGGTGGCCGAGCGTGCCGTCCGGCAGGTCACGCGCCAGATGGCCTTGGCCGAGGCCATGGACAGCGGTCCGTTCCGCGTGCCGGGGCTGATCTTCTTCGATCCTGACACGCTGGCATTGGGGATGCAGGCGGTGGCGGGCGACGATCTGCGCAGCGCTTGGGGGCACGACAATGATCCCGAACTGGGGCTGGCCGCCGGGCGCTGGCTGCGGGCCTTTCATGATCTGACCCGACGCCCGGTGGGATTTCGACCTGCTGGGCAAGTGAATTGGCTTGCGCGCTTGATCGAGGCCAGTGCCGAAGGCAGCCGTGTCATCCAGGATGCGGAGAGCTTTGCCCATGTGGCCCGCAGCGTGCAGGCGATGGCCGATCCCCTGCGCAAAAGGCCCGCCTTTCGCGCCGTCACCCATCGCGACATGACCCTGTCGAACCTGCTGCTGGATGCGGACGGGACGCTTTGGGGGATCGATTTCGAAAACGACCGCGAGGATGAACCGTTGCGCGATGTGTTCACGCTGGCGCTGGATTTCCTGAGTGAAGGCAGCAACGGCGACGCGGCGGTGGCGGAGCTGCGGCGCGGCTATGCGGATACGGACACGGACCCGCAGGTCCGGCTGTTCCTGCAACGGTGCTTTTGCCTGTGGGTCTGGGCGAACACGCCGCTGACACCCTCGGACCGGCAATTCCATCGCCTGGAAGTGGCGGAACGGTTGCTGCACGCCCGGAAGCCCCTGATCTGAGGCCGGCGGGGGTGGGGGCGCCGGGGTTGGGGGCGCTGCCCCCGGCCTTCGGCCTCCCCCGAGGTATTTTGAGACCAAAGAAGCTGGACGCGGTCAAAGACTGTCGAAGCGGGCGCGGTCGCTGGCGGACCAGTGCACGGTCAGGTGATAGCCGTCTTCCTCGGGGATTTCCTGTTCCACGAGGCCCTTTTCGAACAGCCATGCGCGCTGGCGGCCCTGATCATAGCCCAGCACCAGCACTTCGCGGCGCTTTTCCTCGCCCAGCTTGCGGGTCACGTCTTCGAGGAAGGCGTCGAGCCCCTCGCCGCTCAGGGCCGAGACCGCATAGGTGCCATCCTCGCGCGAGGCGCGCTGGCGCAACGCGTCGGCCTGATCGGCGTCGAGCCGGTCGAGCTTGTTCCACAATTCGATCTGCGCGGTGTCCTCGGCCACGCCGAGACTGTCGAGGATGGTGCGCACGTCGCGGGCCTGTTCCTCGGTCTCGGGGTGGGAAATGTCGCGCACATGGACGATGACATCGGCGGCCAGCACTTCCTCCAGCGTGGCGCGGAAGGCGGCGACCAGTTCGGTGGGCAGGTCCGAGATGAAGCCCACCGTGTCCGACAGGATGACATCGGCGCCGGTGGGCAGTTCGACGCGGCGCATGGTCGGGTCGAGCGTGGCAAAGAGCATGTCCTTGGCCATGACCTCGGCCCCGGTCAGGCGGTTGAACAGCGTGGATTTCCCGGCGTTGGTGTAGCCCACGAGGGCGACAATCGGGTAAGGCACCTTGGCGCGGGCCTTGCGGTGCAGTTCGCGCGTTTTGACAACCTTGTCGAGCTGACGGCGCAGGCGCACCAGTTGTTCGTCGATGGCGCGCCTGTCGGCCTCGATCTGGGTTTCGCCGGGGCCGCCGACGAAGCCAAGCCCGCCGCGCTGCCGTTCGAGGTGGGTCCAGGCGCGGACAAGACGGGTGCGCTGGTAGGACAGATGCGCCATCTCGACCTGCAAAACGCCCTCGCGCGTGGCGGCGCGGTCGCTGAAGATCTCAAGGATCAGGCCGGTCCGGTCGAGCAGCTTGACCTTCCATTCCTTTTCGAGGTTGCGCTGCTGCACGGGCGAGACCGGGCCGTCGACCAGCACCAGTTCGACCTCTTCGGCCTTGAACCGCTCTTTCAGCTCGGCGATCTTGCCCGAGCCGAACAGCATGCCCGCATGCGGGCGCGGCAACGGCACGACGGTCTGCCCCACGACCTCCAGTTCCGGCAGCGCATGCGCAAGCGAGACAGCCTCTTCCAAGGCCATCTGGGCATCGCGCCGGTCCCGGTCGCTCTTGATATCGGGGTGCAGGACCCAGGCGCGGGTCACATGCGGGTCATGTTCGTTCAAGAATTGTCTTCGCCGTCATACAGGTTGATCGGCTGCGACGGCATGATCGTGCTGATCGCGTGTTTGTAGACCAGCTGGGATTGCCCGTCGCGGCGCAGCAGCACGCAGAAATTGTCGAACCACGTGATGACGCCCTGCAGTTTCACACCGTTGATCAGGAAGACCGTCACGGGCACCTTCGTCTTGCGCACGTGGTTGAGAAATGCGTCCTGCAAATTCTGTCTGTCCGAAGCCATTGACTTGCCTTTTGTTCTTGTCAGCCCGGAATAAGGGCCCCCTCGTCTCGGGGGAGTATGTCGCGCCCGTTCCGGAGTTTCCAGTGGAAAAACAACGCGCGAACACGCAGCATGGGACAAGTGCCGTCAATTGCGCCACACATCCGGGGTCAGCATGACGATCACGGCCAGCAATTCAAGCCGCCCCAGCACCATGGCGAGGCTCAGGATCACCTTGAGATCCCAGCCCATCGCGGCGACCATCACCGGTTCGGATCCAGCCGTCGCGATCAGCGGTCCGGTATTCGACAGGGTGGCGATGGTCAGCACGATGGCCGGTTCCAGACCGACACCGAACAGGCCCAAGAGCATGGTCAGGGCGGCGATGGTGATGGCGAACAGCATGAACGACACCCAGGCGATGAACGCCCCCTCGCGGCGGATGCGCCCGCCGGCCAGCCCCTTGCGCCCGACCGAATGGGGGTGGATCAGACGTTCAAGCTCGCGCTTGCCATTGAGGTACAGCGCAAAGACCCGCAGCAGCTTGACCCCGCCCGCCGTGGTGGCAACTCCGCCCCCCAGCAGCGCCAGCCCCATCAGGATGATGCCGGGCGTCGACAGGCCCGACCAGCCCTGCGCGGTCGCCCAGTCGGCGCTGACGAATCCGGTGGTCGACAGGAAGGACAGGCCGGTGAACAGCGCCCCCCACAGGGCGCGCAACCCGGCGGTCAGGTCACGCTCGTCCCCGATATCGAAGGCGGCCCACCAATGACGCAGGAACAACAGAACCGGCACGGCGACGACGATGATCACGCCGAGCCGGAATTCCGGGTCGTACCAAAGCCCGCGACCGTTGCGGGTATCGGTGGAAAAGGTCAGGCGCGACAGGGCGAAGAACAGGAAGCAAAACAGGACGATCTCGCCCGCCATGCCGCTGGGCGCGCCCGCCACGTTGCCGATGGGCGAAATCCCCGAGGTTGCCATGGCCGACATCGCGTGGCTGACCGCGATCAGCGGCGGGTCGCCCGCCACCAGCAGCATGATCGCCAGCGCCACGGTCAACCCGGTATAGACCGGCAAGAGCAGGCGCACGCTGCGCCACAGCCGCTGTGCCGGATCGTTGACGACAGACCGGGCAAGACCGGGCAGCACCGCCTGCCCCGGCTCGCCGGTGGCCGTCACTTCGAAGCCCCCCAGCGCCAGCGGCGCAAGGATGCCCGAGGCCGCAACCCACATCAACAAGCCGCCCATCCAGCCCACCTGCGCGCGCCAGAAATGTTCCGGCACCGACAGGCGCGCGGGATCGAACAGGGTCGCTCCGGTCGTGGTCAGCGCCGAGACCATCTCGAAGTAGGCGTTCTCGAAACTGGTGGTGCGCACGGCCTCGTGGAAGGGCACGGCAAAGAACAGCGGCAGAAAGACGAACCCGGCGGCCAAGGCCACCAGTTGCCGCAGCGCGCTGGTATTGTGCCTGCGCCCGGACATGGCGATGCCCACGAGGACCGTCACCAGCAGGCCGATAACCGCCGCATAGAAGAACGCCCGCGCATCGTGATAATCCCGGGTGACCCGCGCGATCACCGCAGGCACCACCATCGACGCCGAAGAAATGCCCAAAAGCAGCAGGAACAGCGGCAGTTGCGCGACCCGGGCCAGCATCAGAAGAAGTCGATCGAAACCTGCAAGAGGCGCTCGACCTCCGGCACGTCCTTGGCCAGTGCGAAGATCACGATCATGTCGCCCTCGTCGACGCGCAGATCGCCCGACAGCTTGACCACCTTCTCGCCCTTGCGCACCGCGCCGACCAGCACGCCTTCGGGGAAGTCGATCTCGCGGATGCGCGAGCCTGCGATGGGCGAGGTCGAGAGCACCTCGGCCTCGATCACCTCGGCCTCGGCATCGCCGATGGAATAGACCGAATGCACGCGGCCATGGCGGATGTGGCGCAGGATCGACGACACGGTGGTGGCGCGCGGGTTGATATAGGCGTCGATCCCGAGCGGCTCCATCAGCGGCACCAGCGTCGGGTCGTTGATCAGCGCGATCACCATCGGGCAGCCAGCCGCCTTGGCGCGCACGGCGGCCAGCATGTTGGTCTTGTCATCGTCGGTCACGCAGAGCGTCGCGTCGGCGCGTTCCACCCCTGCCTCGGACAAAAGCACCTGATCCAGCCCGTCGCCATGCAGGACGATGGTGCGTTCCAGCGCCTCGGCGGCGATCTCGGCGCGCTTGCGGTCGCGTTCGATCACCTTGGCGCGGATGCGTTCGGTGCGGCCTTCGAGGCTGCGGGCCACGGAGAGGCCGACATTGCCGCCGCCCACGACGACGACTCGTTCCTGCTTGCGGTGGGTCTTGCCGAAGATTTCCATCGTGCGGCTGATATCGTCGCGATGGACCATCACGTAGATGCTGTCGCCGACAAACAACTGGTCGCCGCTTTCGGGGGCGAACAGCACGCCGTCGCGACGCACGCCCACAACCACCGCCCGCAGCGTGGAAAACAGGTCCGACAGTTGCCTCAGGGGCGTGTTCACCACCGGGCAGTCATCGTCCAGCGAAATGCCCAGCAGCTGCGCCTCGCCATCGAGGAAGCTTTCGGTGTCGAAGGTCGACGGCGCCGAGAGCCGCTGCATCGCCGCCTCTGCGACCTCGCGTTCGGGGCTGATGACCACGTCGATGGGCAGGTGGTCGCGGCGGTAGAGATCGGAATAGATCGCGGTCAGATAGGATTGCGCGCGCAGGCGCGCGATCTTGCGCGGCACGGCAAAGACCGAATGGGCCACCTGACAGGTGACCATGTTGACCTCGTCGGAATAGGTCGCGGCGATGATCATGTCGGCGTCGCGCGCCCCTGCCCGATCCAGCACATCCGGATAAGAGGCAAAGCCCGCGATCCCCTGCACATCCAGCGAATCCGTGGCGCGCCGCACCAGATCGGGGTTGCTGTCGACGACCGTGACGTCGTTACGCTCGCCCGAGAGATGCCGCGCGATCTGCCAGCCAACCTGACCCGCGCCGCAAATGATGACCTTCATGGCCCGCCCTCTTTATTTTGCAGGTCTTGGCATGGCACGCCCAAGGGCGGTGGTCAACGGCCTGCTCTTGCAGGTCGCGCATGACCGGGCCGCACAGGACTCGCCCCGGGTCTTGCGAGGCCTGCTTATGACGCCTCTTCGACCTCGTCTTCGAGCCGGGCGATGCGGCCACCGGATTTCTGGCTGGTGACGACACCCAGCGATTTCAGCTTGCGGTGCAGGGCCGAGCGCTCCATCCCGACAAAGGACGCGGTGCGCGAGATATTCCCGCCAAAGCGGTTGATCTGCGTCAGCAGGTATTCGCGTTCGAACGCCTCGCGCGCCTCGCGCAGGGGCAGCGTCGCCAGCGTGCCGGACAGCACCACGCGCCCGTCGCCCTCATCTGCCGGACCGCTGTCGGTGGGCAGTTCGCGCGCCTCGATCGGGCCGGTGCCGTCGCCAAGGATCAGCACACGCTCGATCAGGTTCTTGAGCTGACGCACATTGCCCGGCCATGTCATGGTCTGCATCAGGGCGATCGCATCCTCGGACAATTCCCGCAAAGGCAGCCCCTGCGAGGCATTGCACGCCTCGATGAAATGCTGCGCCAGAACCGGGATGTCCTCGCGCCGTTCCGCCAGCGAGGGCACGGCAATCGGCACCACGTTCAGCCGGTGATACAACTCCTCGCGGAAGCGGCCCATCTGGATTTCTTCCTGAAGGTCGCGATTGGTCGAGGAGATCACGCGCAGATCGACGCGCACCTTGTCATTGCCGCCGACGCGGGTGAATTGCTGGTCGACCAGCACGCGCAGGATCTTGGACTGGGTGCCGACGGGCATGTCGGCGACCTCGTCGAAATAGATCACGCCGCCATGCGCCTGTTCCAGCAGGCCTGGTTCGACGCCGCGCTGCGCGCTTTCCTTGCCGAACAGCATCGCCTCCATCATCTCGGGCTCGACGCCCGCGCAGTTGACGGTGACGAAGGGCGCATTGGCCCGGCCCGACTTGCCGTGGATGTAGCGCGCCGCCACTTCCTTGCCGCAGCCCGCAGGCCCGGTCAGCATGACCCGGCCATTGGATTTCGTGACCTTGTCGAGCTGGCTGAGCAGCGCGCGGTACGAGGCGCTTTCGCCGATCATCTCGGCCGCTTTCACATCGCCGCGCTTGAGTTGCTGGTTCTCGCGGCGCAGTTGCGAGGTTTCCATCGCACGCCGGATCACAACCAGCAACTGGTCGATATTGAAGGGCTTCTCGATGAAGTCATAGGCCCCTTGCTTGATCGCGGCCACGGCGATCTCGATATTGCCATGGCCGGAAATGATCACCACGGGAATGTCGGGGTTGTCGCGCTTGACCGTCTTGAGGATATCGATCCCGTCCATCTTGCTGTCCTTCAGCCAGATGTCGAGGATCAGAAGCGCGGGCGGCTCGGCGTTGATCTCGGTCATCGCGTCCGAGGAATTGCCCGCAAGCCGGGTCGTGTAGCCTTCGTCTTCGAGGATATCCCCGATGAGTTCGCGGATGTCGCGTTCGTCGTCGACAATCAGGATGTCACTCATGTGTCTGCTGCCCTCTGTTTCCTGCGTTCTCAAACTGCTTCCAAGGCCGCGTCGCCCTCGGGCTGTGCGGCGGGGGTCAGCGGCAGGCGGATGACCGCCATGGCGCCGCGATGTGCCCCCTCGGCGAAGGCCGGTGCGTCGTCCAGCACCAGCGTTCCACCGTGTTCCTCGATGATCTTCTTGACGATCGGCAGGCCAAGGCCCGTTCCCTTGTCGCGCGTCGTCACATACGGCTCGAACAGCCGCGCGCGGTCCTCGGGCAGGCCGATGCCATTGTCCATGATGCGGATCGTGCCCTTGCCGTCCTCGATTCCCGCCGAGACCCGGATTTCCGGCACATGCCCGTCGGGTGCGCCCTTTTCCTGAAGCGTTTCAATCGCTTCCCCAGCGTTCTTGATCAGGTTGGTCAAGGCCTGACCGATCATCGTCGCGTCCAGTTCCGACGGCATCGCCTGCGCGGGGATGTCGCTGACAAAGCGCACGCCGGGCTGGCCGGTTTCCTGCAACAGCACCGCGCCGCGCAGCAGGTCCCCCAGATCCTCGGGCTTGCGCTCGGGTTCCGGCATGCGCGCGAATTTCGAGAATTCGTCGACGATGCGGCGCAGGTCCTCGGTCTGGCGGACGATGACCTCGGTCATGTTTTCCAGCTGCTCGGCGTCGTTTTCCGCCAGTTGGCGGCCGAACTTGCGCTTGATGCGCTCGGCAGAGAGGCGAATGGGCGTCAGCGGGTTCTTGATCTCATGCGCGATGCGGCGGGCCACGTCGCCCCATGCCGCCATGCGCTGTGCGCTGACCAGATCAGTCACGTCGTCAAAGGCGATCACGAAGCCTTCGAGGCTGCGATCCTGACGGCGACGCGTCGACAGACGCACCAGCAAGTGTTCGAGACGGCCCTCGCGGCCCACCTTGACCTCTTCCTGCGCGGTCTCAAGACCCTCGGCGCGCAGGCGGTCGAACAACGGTCCGAATTCCGGCACCGCCACGGGCAGCGGGATTTCGCGCTGCGTCTCGTGCCACCCCAACAGCCGTTCGGCCGAGCGGTTGACGAAGGCCACCTTGCCCGTCGCATCCAGCCCCACGACGCCGGACGTGACCGAGGACAGCACGGAATCGAACAGCCGCTGGCGGCGCTCGATCTGGCGGGTGTTTTCCAAGAGCGTCTCGCGTTGGCCCTTCAACTGTCGGGTCATCTGGTTGAAGTAGCGCCCGAGCATCGAGATCTCGTCATCGCCCTCTTCCTCGATGACCTGCACGTCCAGATCGCCCGCGCCGACGCGCTGCGCCGCCCCGGCCAGACGGCCCACGGGCCGCGCCAGACGTTCGGCGAACCACAGGCCCGCCCATGTCGCCGCAAGGATCAACAGCAGCGCAAAACCCAGATACAGCACGGCAAAGTCGAACAGCCGCCGCCCGCGTTCCTTTTCCTGCTGCTGGTAGAAACGCGCGGTTTCCTGCGTCTCGTCCAGCAGGTTCAGGATCTGCCCGTCGACGTCGCGGGTGACATACAGATACCGGTCCGCATAGGCCTGCAAGGGCACCAGCGCGCGCAATTCGTTGATGTCCCAATCGGGGATCAGGGCCACGCCGTCGGCGGTGGCGCGCTGCATGGCCTCGGGTGCGGGCTGTTCGAAATCAAAGAGGTAGGACCGCTCGCCGCGGGCTTCGATCGTGCCTTGACCGTCGATCACGAAAGCCTCGCGCAGGCCGCGCTGGATGCGAGCCTGACCGTCGGCCAGAATGTCACGCAGGGTGATCGTCGGGTCCTGCAAGGGCACGCGGCGGTTGGCGTCGAGATAGTTGGCAAGGCTGCGCGCGTCCTGTTCGAGGCCTGCGCGCTGCTCGGCCTCATAGGCCTCGGCGGCGGCAAGGGAGGCGCCCACGACGTTCTGCACACGGCTGGAAAACCACGTCTCAAGCCCGATATTGATGGTCAACACGGCAAAGACCGCAACGGTCACCGTGGGCAGCAGCGCCATCAGCGCAAAGGCCGCCGTCAGCCGCAGGTGCAGCCGCGATCCGGCGGATTGTGCGCGGCGCTCCGCCACCATGCGCGCCACCCGCGCCAGCACCATCGCCGCCAGCAGCAGGACATAGACAAGGTCCGCCAGCAGCACGAGGCGCAGCGACAAGGCGCTTGCGCCTTGGTTCAACGGGCCCAGCACGCTGAACGTGGCAAAGGCCAGAAGCGGCCCCAGCAACACCAGTGCGAGGGCTATGAAATTCTGCACCCGACGTTGCCTGCGCAAGCGCATAAGCCGGGCCCATGTGCCGGAGGAAACCCCGGCAGGTGTGATGGAGCGTGCCCGCGTGGCCACAGCCAACCCCCGATAAGATGTGTCAGTCCTGCATCAGCAAGGCCTGACGACCGCCATATATTGTGACCTTCTCAACCGCGCGATGCGGCGGGGCCACAGTTATGTGGTCTTTTTACATCAACTTCCGGCGGCGTGTCACGCGAATATCAAGGTCGGTGATCTTCTTGCGCAAAGTATTGCGATTGATTCCCAGAAGGTCGGCGCATTTCGCCTGATTTCCCCCCGTGGCCTCCAGCGCGATCTCGATCAGCGGGCCTTCGACCTCTTTCAGAATGCGGCCATACAGACCGGGCGGCGGCAGCATCGCCCCGTGCAGGTCGAAATAGCGCCGCAGGTGGCGCGCGACGCTGTCGGCCAGCTTGTCGCTGTCGCCACCGCGCAGCACGGCGCTGGTTTCGGGCTGGTTGCCCAGAACGGCCTCGACCTCGGCGCGGGTGATTTCCTCGGCCCGGCTGGTCAGGCTCAGACGGCGCACGGCGTTTTCCAGCTGCCGCACGTTGCCGGGCCATGAATAGACGCGGAACAACTCGGACGCGCCGTTGGACAGCCAGCGTTTCGGCATCCCCTCGCGCTCGGCCCGGTTGAGGAAATGCTCGGTCAGCAGCGGAATGTCCTCGACCCGCTCGCGCAAGGACGGCACGGCAATCGCCGCCCCGTCGAGACGGTAGAACAGGTCCTGCCGCACCTTGCCGCTGTCCACCAGCGATTGCGGATCATATTGCGACGAGGCCAGAAAGCGCGGCACGTGATCGCCCGGCACATCCATCATGCGCACGATGCGGCCTTGGATTTCATCGTCCACATCGGCGATCTCGTCGATCAGCAACGTCCCGCCCTTGACCCGCGCCAACACCCGCGCAGGGCCGTCGAGTTCCCGCAGGTCGCTGCCCGTCACGGTGACGAAGGGCAAGGTCCGCCGGTCGGAAAAATCGTGCAAGGCCTTGGCGATCAGGGACTTCCCCGTGCCGCTTTCGCCGGTGATCAGCACCGGCAGATCGGTGTTCATCACCCGCGCGACCAGCCGGTACAACGCCTGCATCGCGGGGGTCTTGCCCACCAGCGGCAGTTCATCGGGCGCATCGGCACCCACCACCGTTTCCTGTGACCGGGGCGCGGCGCGCTTGCGGTTGTCCAGCGCCTTGGCCGTGCGCTTCATCAGGTCCGGCAGGTCGAAGGGCTTGGGCAGGTAATCATAAGCCTCGGCCTCGGCGGCCTGAATGGCGGTCATGATCGTGTTCTGGGCCGAGATCACGATCACCGGCAATTCGGGCCGGTCCTGATGGATCTTGGGCAGCATTTCCAAGCCATTGCCATCGGGCATGACCACGTCGGAAATCACCACGTCGCCCTTCCCCTCGCCCACCCAGCGCATGAGCGTCGTCAGGCTCGACGTCGCATGCACCTTGCACCCGGCTCGGGTCAGCGCCTGCGTCAGAACGGTGCGGATCGTGCGGTCGTCATCTGCGACCAGTACAGTGCCATCCATTTGAGTTCTCTCCTTGGTCTGCCCCTAGCTCTGCTCGGGGGTCTCGCCGGTGGAACGCGGCAGCGAAATGCGAAAGACGGTGCGGCCCGGGACAGAATCCACGGATATCCAGCCGTCATGGTCGGAAATGATCTTGCTCACCAGCGCGAGCCCCAGCCCCGTGCCGTTTTCCCGGCCCGACACGAACGGGTCAAAGATGTCGCCCTTGATCGCGTCCGGAAGGCCGGGGCCGTCATCGATCACCTCGATCTGAAGCGGCAGGGTCTGCCCGCTGCCATCGGCGCGGCGCAGGCGGAAGCTGTGCTCGTAATAGGTGTGCAGGCGGATCGTGCCGCCGCGGATCGGGTCGGCCGCCTCGGAGGCGTTCTTGATCAGGTTCAGCACCACCTGAAGCAGCTGGTCCGGGTCGCCCAACGCCATCGGCAGCGAGGGATCGTAATCCTCGATGATCTTCATATGCGCGCCGAATCCCAGCGCGGCCGACCGGCGGGCGCGGTCCAGCACGTCGTGGATGTTGACCTCGCGCCGTTCGGGCGGCGACAGGTTGCCAAATTGCTCGACCTGTTCGAGCAGTTTCACGATGCGGCGCGTCTCGGCCACGATCAGATCGGTGAATTCGAGGTCTTCCTTGGGCAGGCCCATGCTCAGCAATTGCGCCGCGCCGGTGATGCCCGCCAGCGGGTTCTTGATCTCATGCGCCAGCATCTCGGCCATGCCGATGGCGGATTTGGCGGCAGATTTCACGCTGTGGCTTTGGGTCATCCGCCCGGCCAGTTCGCGCGGCGAAATCAGCATGACCATCCAGCCGGGTTTGCCCATGACCGGCGCGATCTGAAGGTTGCAGACCAGCGGTGCGCGGCTGCCGGTGCCCACATCCACATCGTTGACGAAAAGCGGCGTGCCGTGCTCGCGCGCACGAGCGAGGCTTTCCTCCAGCGGCGCATCGACGGCGAGCCGATCCCAGATCGGCTGGCCCGTCAGCCACTTGGCCGAGTTGTTCAAAAAGCCCTCGGCGGCGGGGTTCAGATCGGCGATCCGCTCATTCTCGTCGATGAGAATCGCGGGAACGGGCAAAGACGACCAGATCTGCATATCCGTGACGTCCGTCATGCGGCCTCCGTCATGTTGAGCGCATCCGGCAAGAGCCGCAGCACGTTCGCGGGCGTCTTTTCAGTCAGGAGGGTCTGGCGCAGCGCGGTATCGGTGCCGGCGCGGTCCATATACCAGCCCAAATGCTTGCGGGCGACCCGGTTGCCCAAGGTTTCCCCGTAAAAGCTCAGCATGGCCTCGTAGTGTTCGCACACCATGTCGGTCAGCGCCCGCCCCTGCGGGATGTCGGGCTGTGGCGTGCCAAAGAGGTCGGCGGCGATCTGCGCCAGCACCCAAGGGGCGCCCTGCGCCCCGCGCCCGATCATCACGCCATCCGCGTCGGACTGTTCCAGCGCGGTCCGCGCCGTGGGGGCGTCCACGATGTCGCCATTGGCCACAACCGGGATGGTCACCGCATTTTTGACGGCGCGAATCGCCGCCCAGTCGGCGCGGCCCTTGTAAAACTGGCAGCGCGTGCGCCCGTGGATGACGATCATCCGCACACCCGCCCCTTCGGCGCGCCGCGCAAGATCCGGCGCGTTCAGCGTCGCGTCATTCCAGCCAAGCCGGGTCTTGAGAGTGACCGGCACATCGACCGCCTCCACCACCGCCTCGATCAACCGCAGCGCGTGGTCGGGCACCTGCATCAGCGCCGAGCCGGACCAGCCGCCCGTCACCTTCTTTGCCGGACAGCCCATGTTGATGTCGACCACCCGCGCGCCCATGTCGACGACCTGCCGCGCGGCCTCGGCCATCGGTGCGGCCTCGCGTCCGGCGATCTGGACCGAGGTGTTCTCGATCTGCGCGCCCAGTTCGGCCTTTTCGCGCGTGCCGGGGCGGGCTGTCAGGAACTCGCCGCTGGCAATCATTTCGGACACGACCAGCCCCGCGCCGAAGCGGCTCACGAGGCTGCGGAACGGCAAGTCGGTGATTCCCGCAAGCGGTGCCAGCAAGACAGGCGGCACGATTTCTCTGGTTCCAAGGGTCAGGCCCAAGTGCTTATTCCTTGTGCAGTCCATTCCGACGTACCTCTCGCCCCGTTAGGGTTCAATAAAATCACGGTAATATTGCGGGCAGATCGGGCGTGTCGCACAATTTTTGGGCAGTTACCACCGGATTGAAAAGCGGCCCGCCTCTGCCTATGACACGGGTCAGTAGCGAGGACATTACATGCGCGACGCGATCGTGATCGTGGCTGCCGGGCGCGGATTGCGGGCTGGCGGCGAAATACCCAAGCAATGGCAAAGCCTTGCGGGCAAACCGGTGGCACGCTGGACGCTGGAGCGCATGGCGCCGTTCGGGCAACTGGTGCTTGTGGTCCGGCGCGAGGATATGCATCTGGCCCATGCCGCCGCCCAAGGGTTAACCGTTCGGATCGTCGAAGGCGGCGCCGAACGCGACGCATCGGTGCGCGCCGGGCTGGAATCTCTGGCCGGACCCGACGCGCCGGATCGTGTGCTGATCCATGACGTCGCGCGCTGCGCCACTCCGCCCGAGGTTGTGTCGCGCGTGCTCGATGCGTTGATCGAACATGACGGCGCGGCCCCCGCTCTGCCGGTGACCGATGCGCTGTGGGTCGGCGAAAACGGACGAGTGGGCGGGACCCGCGAGCGCAGCGGCCTATATCGCGCTCAGACGCCCCAAGGCTTCAAATTCGACGCGATCCTTGCCGCGCATCGTGCGCATCCCGGCGGGGCGGCGGACGATGTGGCCGTGGCGCGCGCCACAGGCATCGATGTCGCGATCATCGAAGGCTCGGAGGCCAATCTCAAGATCACCCACCCGGAGGATTTCACCCGGGCGGCCAACCTGCTGGAGGCGCAGATGGACATTCGACTGGGCAACGGGTTTGACGTGCATGCGTTCGAGGATGGCGATCACGTCATCCTCTGCGGGGTCAAGATCCCGCATGACAAGGCGTTGAAGGGGCATTCTGACGCCGATGTCGGGATGCACGCGGTGACGGACGCCATTTACGGCGCGATGGCCGAAGGCGATATCGGGCGCCATTTCCCGCCCTCCGAGCCGCAATGGAAGGGCGCCGCTAGCGAGATTTTCCTGCGGCATGCCCGCGACCTCGCCGCCGAAAAGGGGTTCACGATCTCGAACATCGATTGCACCTTGATCTGCGAACGCCCGAAGATCGGCCCACATGCCTCTGATATGATGGAAAAAATGGCGTTCTTTCTTGGCATCGACAAGGATCGCGTCTCGATCAAGGCGACGACATCGGAACGGCTCGGCTTCACCGGGCGCGAAGAAGGGATCGCGGCCATTGCCACCGCGACGCTGGTGCGGTCATGAGAGCCATCGCGTCGCTGTTCTACATCGGCTTCCTGCGCCCGGCGCCGGGCACGTGGGGGTCGCTCGCCGCCCTGCCACTGGCTTGGCTGGTCCTGACGGCCGGTGGGTTCTGGCTTCTCCTCCCCCTTACTTTCGTTTTGTTTTTCATTGGCTTGTACACGACTTCTCAAGTCACACACGAAGGCGATCACGATCCCAGCTGGGTGGTGATCGACGAGGTGGTCGGACAGTGGATCGCGCTGTTCCCGGTGGGCTACGGCGCCGCCATGATGGGCGTCGATTACCTTGCCTTGTATCCGGGATGGATCAGCGGCTTTATCCTGTTTCGCCTCTTCGACATCTGGAAACCGTGGCTCGTGGGTAAGGCCGACAGGCGCGGCGATGCGCTAGGCGTCATGCTGGACGATGTCTGGGCTGGCGTGTTCGCGGCGGTGGTCAGCATTGCCCTTGCAGGTTTCGCGCACGGGGTGTTGATGTGATGACACGCGCCAGCGACATTCTTGAAACCGCCCTGTCCCAAGGGGCAACCGTCACCGCAGCGGAAAGCTGTACGGGAGGCAAGGTCTGCGCGGCGCTGACGGATCTTCCGGGGTCGTCCGCGATCTTCCAGCGCGGCTTCGTCACCTATTCCAACGATGCCAAGATCGACATGCTCGGGGTCCGTCAAGCGACGCTCGATGCGCACGGCGCCGTATCAGAGGAGGTCGCTGGCGAAATGGCGCTCGGGGCCCTGCAGGCGGCAGGCGCCGATGTGGCCGTGGCGATCTCTGGCATTGCCGGGCCGGGCGGGTCCGAATTCAAGCCCGAAGGCCGCGTCTGTTACGCCATTGCCACCGCGCAGGTTGTGCGCACGGAAACAGTGGAACATGGCGCCCTTGGTCGCGACAAGGTTCGCGACGCCGCGACCGACCATGCCTTGCAGCTGATCCTAGACGCCTTGTCGCCGTCAGGCCGGTAAACTTCGTCACCAATTTCCGAATGACAGCCCGGAAATCCCTTTAACGCTCAAATTGTCGCCATTGGCTGAATTTTCAGCCCATTTTTAGGGCATTTCGCAAACTGCCCCATTATTGACCGCCCCCACGGCCAAAAGATGGTTTTTTCCGCATCCGAATCCTGCATTGAGCCCGCCAACCAAGGGACAAAGGAAGGAAAACACCAATGGTCGGAGCGGATACCGCGTGGATCATCGTCGCCACGGCGCTGGTCCTGTTCATGACGTTGCCGGGGCTTGCGCTGTTCTACGGCGGCCTCGTGCGGGCGCGCAATGTGCTGAGCGTCTTCATGCATTGTTACGCCATTGCCTGCCTCATGAGCGTTTTGTGGCTGGCTTTCGGCTATTCCATCGCCTTCGGTGACGGCGGCGCCTATTGGGGCGGACTCGGCAAGATGTTCCTCAACGGCGTCGATGCGGACAGCGTGTCGGGCACCCTGCCCGAGGTCTTGTTCTTTGCCTTCCAGATGACCTTTGCGATCATCACCCCCGCGCTGATCGTCGGCGCCTATGTGGAGCGCGTGGGCTTTGGCTTCGTTCTGCTGTTCTCGGGTCTGTGGATGCTGCTGTGCTACGCGCCGGTGACCCATTGGATCTGGGGCGGCGGTTTCCTTGCGGATGGCGGGATCTTTGGCGAGACCGGGGTGCGGGACTTTGCCGGTGGCATCGTGGTGCATGAGACCGCCGGGCTTGCCGCCTTGCTGATCGCGGTTTTCCTCGGGCCCCGCAAGGATGCGAAACATCCGCCGCACAATCCGGGCTACGTCATGATCGGCGCGGCGATGCTTTGGGTCGGCTGGTTCGGCTTCAACGGTGGCTCGCAACTGGCAGCGGACGGTGGCGCGGCGATGGCGCTGACCGTGACGCATATCTCGGCGGCGACCGCATCGCTGAGCTGGGCGCTGTGGGAAAAGATCAAGTTCGGCCGCGCCTCGCTGGTGGGTATCGTCACCGGGACCATCGCGGGGTTGGCCTCGATCACCCCGGCATCGGGTTTCGTCGGGCCGATCGAGGCGCTGGTGATCGGCGCAGTCGCTGGTATCCTGTGCCAAGAAGCGGTCAACCTGATCCGCAACACGCTGAAGATCGACGACACGCTGGACGTCTTCGCGGTGCATGGCGTGGGCGGCATTTTCGGCACGATCATGATCGCGGTCTTTGGGGCCGGAACATGGGCCGCGCAGCTTGGATCGCTGGTCATCGTCGGCGTGTTTACCGTGGTCGTGACGGTGGTGCTGATCTTCATCGTCAAGGCCATCACTCCGATGCGCGTCGACGAAGAGACCGAATATCAGGGTCTGGATATCACCGCTCATGGGGAGCGGGCGTACGATCACGCCTCCTAAGCGGCAGATGATGCACGAAAACGGGCCCTTCGGGGCCCGTTTGTCATGCGCTCATCATCAGCCGCGCGGTCTGCGGTTCCGAGGTTGTCTGTGCGGACGCGGAATAGCCGAGACTGGCGCGGTCCGCAGCGCTTCGGCCCGGATCGACAGGCGCACCGGCCATGGCAGCGGTGACCATCGTCGCGATGCGCCGGATTTCTTGAGCGGCCGCCTCGGCGCGCGTCTCGGGGGCCACGCGGGCCCCGACCTCGGCCACCTTGACGCGGGTGACGAGGCGCTTGATCTCTTGCTCGGCGGTTGGGGCCTGCTCTTTCGGCGTGGCCTGAGGGCGCGTATAGGCGGGGATACTCCAGTGATCTGCATGGACGGACTCCTGAACGGGTTTCCCATCTGCATGATCGTGAAAATTGTCGGCAATGCGGCAAGGCCCGATTAACCTGATCGCGTGGTTAACGCCTGCTTCAGCCGTACAATTCCGCCGCGCGGCGCTCGAACGCCCGGACGATCCGTTGCATCGCCTCGTAGAAGAACATCCCCGCCGCACCTTGCAACAGCCTGTTCTTGAACTCGAAATCGACGTAGAACGAGACCTCGCAGCCAGCCTCGACATCCTTGAACGCCCAGTTGGATTTCAGGTGATGAAACGGCCCGTCGAGATATTCGGTATCGATCTGCGACCGCTCCGGCCACAGCGTCACGCGGCTGCCGAACTTTTCGCGGAACACTTTGAACGAGATCACCAAGTCGGCGAGCATCACCTCGTGATCGCCGCAATCCTCGCGCGAGCGGATGCGGGCCGCCGCCGTCCACGGCAGGAATTTCGGATAATCCGCCACGTCGGCCACCAGATCGTACATCTGCTGCGCGGTGTAAGGCAGGGTCTTGGTTTCGGCGTGGGTCGGCATTTTACGTCATTCAGGGCTGTCGATAAGCCCACGATGTCGTATACAGGCGCGCGGAAATCAAGGGTTTGACGGGAATTCACCATGACACAGCGTCCTTATGTCGTAGACGAGATGATCTCGGCCAAGGCGATCGCCGCGCGGATCGAGGCGTTGTGCCGCGAAATCCATGACGAGTTCGAAGACACCCAGAAACTGGTGGTGGTCGGTCTGCTGCGCGGCTCGTTCATCTTTATCGCCGATCTGGTGCGCGAGTTGGACCTGCCGGTCGAGGTCGATTTCCTCGAGGCCTCGTCCTATGGCGACGGCATGGAAAGCTCGCGCGAGGTGCGCATCCTCAAAGACCTCCGGTCCGGTATCGAGGGGCGCGATGTGCTGGTGGTCGAGGATATCGTCGATACCGGCCACACGCTGAGCCACGTGGTCAGCCTACTGACCTCGCGCAAACCCGCCCGGATGAAAAGCATCGCTTTGCTCGACAAACCGGCGCGCCGCGAGGTGGACTTCAAGGCGGACTGGACCGGCTTCGAGATTCCCGACGAATTCGTGGTGGGCTATGGCATCGACTACGCGCAACGCAACCGCAACCTCGGATTCATCGGCAAGGTCCGCTTTACCGACTGACTGCGCGCAGAATTTGCGCATCCCCTGTCGCGTGGCGTTCAACATATCTTGATCCAAGGCGGGCCTGTGGGGCCAATTGGGCCAAATCCCCCAAGGGTCTGGTATTCCTTGCCCTGCATTTCCGCACAATCGCCCTAAGCTGTCGCGTGGTAATTGTCATTGCCACAACACACAGCACGGATATGCTGGACGCATTGCGAAACAGGGAGATACCGATGAAAAAGTCTTTTGCCGCACTGGCCGCATTGGCCGTTCTGGGCAGCGCAGCTTTCGCGCAGGATATGCCCAAGGAGGTCAAGGCACGCCAGGGCCAGTTCCAGATCTTGGCTCTGAACCTCGGTGTGCTTGGTGGCATTGCCAAGGGCGCCATCGAATATGACGAGGCCACCGCAACCGCCGCCGCCGATTCCATCGTCGGGGTCAGCATGGTGCATCAGGCGACGCTGTTCACCGAGGGCACCGATTCCATGTCGATCGACGGCACCCGCGCCATGCCCGCCATCTGGGAGAACATGGACGATTTCGCATCCAAGTGGGGCGACCTCGGAACTGCGGCGGCCGAAATGCAGACTGCGGCGGCAACCGGCAAGGAAGCGATCGGCCCGGCGCTTGGCAAGATCGGCGGCGCGTGCAAGGCCTGCCATGACACCTATCGCGCCCCCGAGTAAGCGATGGGCATTCTGAAATACCTGATCCCGGTGGCGGTCATCGCCGCCGGGGTTGGATGGGTGGTGACCGCGCCCGGCTCTGTCGACGCGGCGCGCTATGACGGTGTGACCGGAAATGCCGAGGCGGGTGAAACCGTGTTCACCGCTGCCGGATGCGCCTCTTGTCACCATGCGCCCCAGTCAGAGGACAAGCTGGTTCTGGCGGGTGGCCAACCCTTTGCTTCCGATTTCGGTACATTCTACGCGCCCAACATCTCGCCTTCGGACGCAGGCATCGGTGGGTGGACCGTTGCGGATCTTGCCGGGGCGTTGACGCAGGGCGTCTCTCCGGACGGGCAGCACTATTACCCGGCCTTTCCTTATACCTCCTACGCCAAGATGGAACCACAGGACGTGGCCGATCTGCATGCCTACATGCAGACATTGCCCGCCTCGGACGTGGCATCGAAACCGCATGACGTGGGCTTTCCCTTCAACATCCGTCGCAGCCTTGGCGGATGGAAGCTGTTGTTCTTCAGCGATGACTACGTGATGGAGGCCTCCGACGAGGCAGGCGGCGCGCGCGGTCGTTACCTCGTGGAAACCCTGGCCCATTGCGCCGAATGCCACACGCCGAGGAACCCCTTGGGCGGGCTCGACAAGGCCATGTGGATGGGCGGCGCGCCGAACCCCTCGGGTCAAGGCACGATCCCGCGCCTGACCCCGGACAAGCTGACATGGTCGGCCGAGGACATTGCCTATTACCTCGAAAGCGGATTCACGCCCGAATACGACTCGGTGGGTGGGCATATGGCCGAGGTGGTCGACAACTTCAGCAAGCTCAGCGCCGAGGACAGGCTCGCCGTGGCGCAGTATATCAAGGCCCTGCCCGCGCTCGGACAATGAGCGGGCAACGACCAGAAAAAGGCCGGATCGCACGGTGATCCGGCCTTTTTTGCGATTTATCACATGTCCGGCCAAGGAAGCGCCGTCGAGGCGCGTCATACCCGTACAGCCGCGAATTCATTGCCCCTCAACCCAAAGGATTTCTTCCATGCGCGTACTTCTTTCCCTTTGCACCGCCCTTGCGTTTTCAGCCGCGGCGGTCCCCGCTCAGGCCCGCTCCATCGAGGCCGGGCCGATCTGGAACCAACAGGATGCGCAGGTCAAATGCCCCGCCATCGCCGCCCATTGGAAAGGCAAATGGACCGGCCAGTGGTGGACCACCGTTCAGGGCAAGATGTCGGTCTGCCAGATCGTCAAGATCCCGAAGAAGGCCGTCGAGGTCGGACCGATCTGGAACCAGCAAGACGCGCAACGGAAATGCCCCGCCATCGCCGGTGCGGAGCGCGCCAAATGGACGGGCCAATGGTGGACCACCGTGCAGGGCCGGATGTCGGTCTGCGAATTGGACTACAACTGACGAACGGGGCTGGCCGAGGTCAGACGTTGGCCAGCTTTGCCTCGCGGGCGTCCCGCAGGCGGGCAAAGTCGTCGCCCGCGTGATAGCTGGACCGGGTCAGGGGCGTTGCCGACACCATGAGGAAGCCCTTGCCATAGGCGGCTTTCTCGTAAGCGGCGAATTCATCGGGATGGACGAAGCGGTCGACCGCGTGGTGTTTCGGCGTCGGTTGCAGATATTGCCCGATGGTCAGGAAATCCACATCCGCCGCGCGCATGTCATCCATCACCTGCGTGACGGACTGGCGATCCTCGCCGAGGCCGACCATGATGCCGGACTTGGTAAAGATATGCGGGTCCAGTTCCTTGACCCGTTGCAGCAACCGAAGCGAGTGGAAATAGCGCGCGCCGGGGCGCACCGTGGGATAGAGGCCCGGCACGGTTTCGAGATTGTGGTTGAAGACGTCCGGCTTGGCCGCGACGACCACTTCCAGCGCCTGCGCGTCGCATTTCAGGAAATCCGGCGTCAGGATTTCGATCGTGGTTCCGGGCGCGCGGTGGCGGATGGCGCGGATGGTCTGGGCGAAATGCTCGGCCCCACCATCGTCCAGATCGTCGCGGTCCACGCTGGTCACCACCACGTGGTTCAACCCCAGCTTCTGCACGGCGTCAGCCACGCGGCCCGGCTCGAAGGCATCCAGCGTCTGCGGCTTGCCGGTGGCGACGTTGCAGAAGGTGCAGCCGCGGGTACAAATCTCGCCCATGATCATCATGGTGGCGTGGCCTTGGTTCCAGCATTCGCCGGCATTGGGGCAGCCCGCCTCTTCGCACACCGTGACCAGCTTGTTCTCTCGCATGATCCGACGGGTGTCGTTGTAGCCCTTGCCCGACGGCGCCTTGACCCGGATCCAGTCGGGCTTCTTCGGCTGGGCATTGTCGGGACGGTGCGCCTTTTCGGGATGGCGCTCTTGCGGAAGTTTGAGATCACGCATGTGGGTTCCCCTCACGGTCGGGATATGCATGCAGTCATACGGAAACGCGCGGGAAAGTACCAGTGGGCAAGCTGTTGCAGCGGCAAACGCCGCAAAGCCCCCTGTCGCTACGGCGTATTTTGCCTATGTTGATAGAAGATCGGGGTGGAAGACTGCCGCCTTCCCCCCTCTCAATTCTGCTCGACGGTTGATTCGCCTTAACCTTTGTTTCGATTATGGAAACAAACTGTTTACAGAGAGTTAATGCTCACCAGGTTTCGTCGGCCCGGCTGACAAATCGCTGCCCCACGCCGCGCAGGGTCGCGATGATTCCATCGAGCCAAGCGCCACTGGTGGCCGCCCGGTGCACCATGCCGATCCGGCGAGAGGGCTCGGGCGCGTCGAAGCGGCGCAGGACCAGACCCGGCGCCGCGGCGCATTCCGTGCCCGCCGCGAGTTCCGGCATCAGCGTATACCCGAATCCCGCCTCGACGAGGCGGGACAGGGTCGGCAGGGACGATGCGCCCGTGTTGATCCGTCCATGCCCCCTGCCCCGGCCACATACCGCCAGCGCCTGCTCCGTCAGGCAATGCCCATCCTCGAGCAGCAGCAACTGGCTTTCGGCCAGTCCTTCGGGACGCGGCACCGGCCCAAGTTCGGCCAGTCGCGCCGCCGATCCTGCCAGCAGAAAGCGGTCCTCGAACAGAGGTACCTCGGTCAACCCGGCGCGCTCGGTTGGCAGCGCGAGGATGCAGGCATCCAGCGCACCATCGCCGAGCATGTCGAGAATACGGTCGGTCTTGCCCTCGGTGACATCCACGCCCAGCGAAATGTCGGTCGCCCGGATCGCGGCCAGCGCCTCGGGCAGAAAATACGGCGCGATCGTTGGAATCACCCCCAGCCGCAACGTCACACCGGGGCCGGTCTGTACGGCTTGCTCAAGCTGGGCGATCTCGGCAAGCACGCGGGTCGCCACCTCCAGCGTGCGGCGCCCCAGCGGGGTCAGCGTGACGCTGCGCGCCTGACGCTCGACCAAGGTGCCGCCCAAGGCCCGTTCGAGTTCCTGAATCTGGACGGACAGCGCCGGTTGGCTGACGTGACTGACCTCGGCCGCGCGCCGAAAATTCTGCTGTTCGGCAAGGGCCTTGAAATAGGACAACTGGCGCAGAGTGACTTTCATAGCCAGAACTTATCACGACTCGGCAAAACGAAAAGGGCGACCCGCATCGGGGCCGCCCTGCTCATGGGTGACAGGTTTGGGACCGACTGGGTCAGCCCATGAGGTCTCCGCCCTGACGGGCGCGTTCTTCGTAATGGCGCTTGAGCCGTTGCAGCGCGATGCGCAGCACGATCTTGCCGGACCGGGCCGACCAGCCAAGACGTTTCTCGGTGGTCTCCAACCCTTCGAGGAAGCAGCAGCAGCGCAGCGCCACATCGCCGAGGCCGGGACCAAGGTCACGCAGCGCAGCCTGAACGCGGCCCTGCGCGTCGGTCGGCGTGCCGCCGCCATTGCCCTGAACGTCGATCCCGGCGGTCAGGAACTGGTCCCAGTTCTGCGTGGTGCGCGGGCCCATCTGGCTTAGCTCGAAATCTTCGCGCAGGCGTTCGCCAGCGGCGATCAGCGCATCGGTCAGGAAGGGCTGGCCATCCTTGTCCTTGCGCCGACCCAGCGCCACAAGCGGGCTTTCCGCCAGCAGGTAGCGCGCCTTGCGGGCGCGTGGATCGGCCTCGACCTCTTCCAGAGCGGCCTCTGCGGCGCGGCCCGTATCGAACCCGGCCTGCGCCTCTGCAAATCCGCGCACTTTGTTTTCCTGTTGTGCAACAAGACGTTGCAGCTCTTGCCGACCGGCAGCGGTGATTCGATAGCGCGAGATGCGGCCCGGCTCGTCGCAAGCGATCCACTCCTTCAGCGCCATGGCTTGCGCGATGGGTGAATCCACGACGGCGGTGCGGGTGCTTCCACCATCTCCGGTGTCGCGCACGACAACGGCCTTGTCCATTTCTGCGGCGACGGCCAGAACCGCCCCGCTTTCGCAAAGTCGACGCAGAACGCGGCGCGCCTCGCGCGCCAGCGTCGCCCCGTCGGGCGGCGTCGGTGTATTCACGGCAGCGTTCATAGGATCTTCATCCTTCCTTGAATGAATGGCCCCCAACTGGACCCTCGTAGCCCCCAGGCTTAGTAAAGCGGCGTCGATCAGCGGGTCATCCCGTCTTGTTTCAATGCGACGCACCTGACGTAGGACGGTCGAGGCATGACATCCGGCCTGCCGCGCCAGTTCGCGAATGGAATGACCCTCTTCCACATGCGCAAGGTAGATGCGCGCGGCATCGGGCACCCATCTGGGCAACCCTCCTTGCGCGTGTCTGGTCCTTGCATCAGTCATTCCGGCGTCCTGTTTTGCGGGGCCTTTTCCACAGAGTTATCCCCAAAACCGTCAATCGCAACCATCCGTTGTGTTAGTTACTCTGCGGTTAACGAAAAGAGGCAAAAACAAGGTTTTCAATGAATTGACAAAAACTTCTGACCCCTGCGCACGCCTTTTCGCGGGTTTGCGCAACACCTGTGGAACCTGTGTATCGTTCTGGCTATCGCAAAGGTTGACCATTGGGGATGTCACCATGAAGGACTTGCTAGGACTGTTGAACGACCTTCGCCGCCCGCGCCTGCTGATCCGGGCCGCCCGCGCCGGGGTCGAGGATTACGACCGCGACATGCACCTGCCGCGCATCCTTGGAGGCGGGGCGATGCTGCGACCCGGCCCTGCGCTGATCAAGCTGATGGAGCTGGAGGCCGAATTCGATGAAGCCCGCCGCCGCGAAGACGCGACCTATACCGTCCGGCGTCATGTCGAACTGCTGGTCGCCATGATGGGCGAGGCGCGGCAATTGCGGCTGCAACGCTATGACCAGACATGAAAACGGGCGCGTCCCCGGCGGAGACGCGCCCTGTGAGCCGCAGCGCGGAACAGATCAGGTGAAGCTGTCCGGCATCGATTCCTTCTTCTTGGCCACGTAGCTGGTCAGAGCCTCATGGATGGCCGGGTCCATGTGCGGTTGCTGGTAGTTGTCCAGCAACACCTGCATGCGGGCACGCGCCAAGGCAACCGTGTCACGCGCGCCCTCATCGGCCCAGGTCTCGTAAGGTTTGTAATCCAGCAATTCCGAGCGCCAGAAGGCGGTCTTGAAATTGGCCTGGGTGTGGGCGCAGCCAAGGTAGTGCCCGCCGGGCCCGACCTCGCGAATCGCGTCCATCGCCTGTGCGTTCTCGTCGATCGCGACGCCCTTGGCGAGGTGATGCAGCGTGCCCAACTGGTCGGCATCCATGACGAACTTCTCAAAGCTGGACACGAGGCCCCCTTCGAGCCAGCCACACGCGTGCAGCATGAAGTTCACGCCGGACAGGAGGCCCATATTGAGGCTGTTCGCGGTTTCATAGGCGGCCTGCGCATCGGGCAGTTTCGAGCCGTTGAACGACCCGGACGAGCGGAACGGCAGGCCCATGCGGCGCGCCAGCTGGCCGGCACCATAGGTGATATGCGCCGCTTCGGGCGTGCCAAAGGTCGGCGCACCCGAGTTCATGTCGATCGAGGTCACAAACGCCCCGAAGATCACCGGCGCCCCCTTGCGGATCAGCTGGCTGTACGCCACGCCCGCCATGACTTCGGCCAGAACCTGCGTCAGCGTGCCCGCGACGGATACCGGCGCCATCGCCCCGCCCACGATGAACGGCGAGATGATGCAGGCCTGATGGTTGGCGGCATAGACTTCGAGCGCGCCCATCATCACGTCGTCGAAGGTCAACGGCGAGTTGATGTTGATCAGCGAGGTGGTGACGGCGTTGTCCTTGACGAACTCCTCGCCGAACAGGATGCCGCACATGTCGACGGTATCCTGCGCGCGGCTGGCCTCGGTCACCGAGCCCATGAAGGGTTTGTCGGTCAGGGTCATATGCGCCATCAGCATGTCGAGGTGACGCTTGTTCACCGCGATATCCGTGGGTTCGCACACGGTGCCGCCCGAATGGTGCAGCCACTTGGACATGTGGCCCAGCTTCACGAAGGTGCGGAAATCCTCGATCGTGGCATAGCGACGACCGCCATCGGCATCGCGCACGAAGGGCGGGCCGTAGACCGGCGCGAGGACGAGGTTCTTGCCGCCGATCTCGACGCTCTTGGCCGAGTTGCGGGCATGCTGGGTGAATTGCGAGGGCGCGGTCTTGCACAACTCACGGGCGAGGCCGCGGGGGATGCGCACGCGCTCGCCGTCAACCTCGGCCCCGGCATCCCGCCAGCGCTGCAGCGCGCCGGGGTTGTTGACGAAGTTCACACCGATCTCGGCCAGCACGGTTTCGGCGTTGGCCTCGATGATTTCAAGCGCCTCTTCGTTGAGGATCTCGAGGTTCGGAATGTTCCGCTCGATATATTTCGCGGTCTCGACCTGAAGGGTGGTCCGTTCGGCCCGACGGGCTGCCCCGCCGCCGCCCCGCGCCCGTTTGCGTGCTGTCGCTTCTGCCATGTGATGAGTCCTCACGACTGGGACGGGGCCTTGATGACCCCGAATTGGACCCTGATTTATCGTGCCGCGACCGGGGCTCGATTGCCCGTAGCGTCACTTGCGGGGGGAAAACGACATCCCGACCCTCTGCAACGCCGTGTTTCGACGGTTTAGTCGAAAATTTTGGCAATTCCGTCTGCCGCCTTAAACCGGTGTTCAACTGACTGTGCGAGACAGACCGGCATTCGACCTGACCGGAGACGCCTCATGAAATCGCTTCGTCCTGAACTTTGGCTTGCGCTGCTCCTGACGCTGCTGGCCGGTCCCGCGTCCGCGATCTGCACCGGATTCGGCCCACAAACGCCGAGGGACATCTCGAACACCTACGGGCGCAACCCGGTACGCTTCACCCCGGCGCCGCCCTCGACCGAAATGAACCTGTGCAACATCCATACCCACACCAATGCCGAACATATGGGGCCAGGCTTTTCGATCTTTGCCGGGAATGGCGAACATGGCGGCTTCAAATGCACCGGCTCGCATACCCTGACCGAGGCCGAGCGCACCCGCCCGCATGGCGCTCATGGCGGGTTTCACGGTGTCGAACCGGGCGACACGATCGAGGTGCACTGGGTCTATTCCTCGTGCAACGTCACCCCCGGCAAGGGGCTGGGCGCCTGCCTGTCCGAAGGGTGCTCCAATCCGCAATTGCGCGTGGAAAGCCAGGTCTTTCTCGTGGTGAACGACCCGAACGCCTTGAACTTCATCGATTTTGCCTATCGCGGCACGATGCGGAACGGGTTACACCAGCCCCGCACACTGCCCACCGGCACCGGCGCCCCGGTGACCTTTCTGGGATCGACCACCGGGCCCAGCTACGACCAGACCACCTGTTCGCCGCTTCAGGTCACATGGTCCGTGCGCCCGCGCTGTGCACGGCTCGACATCTCGTCGCTTGACGCGTGGGCGGTCGAGGGCAACGTCTTCGAAGAGGATCACAGCCACGGCGTGCGTCAACTCGTGACCTCACCCGAGTTGCTGGCTCCGATCGACTGACGGGCCGGTCGTCAGTTGCCATCCGGACTGCTCGGGCACGAACACCTCTATGGCGACCGCGGCAACGACGTGATCGGCCGAAACTAGGCCGCCCTGACGGACGGTGATGCTGACATCGCCCAGTGGAAACAGCGCCCGCAACCTGTCTGCATCCACGCTCGACGGATCGGCGACGCCGATGGTGACGCGAGTCTCTGCCCCGTCGATCTGCTCCAACACGGGCAAGGCGACATGGCCAAGGCAGGACCGGATGCCGCGTTCGGCGGCCTTGGTGAGATCGCCGCCGCGCAGGTCCACGCCCATGCCCATCTCGATGATCAACCGCCTCATGCTGCGCGCTCCATGTCGAACCCGACCGAAATCGCCACGATCGCGATCACCGTCGCCTCTCCCGTCCCCTCGGGGCGTGGCACGTCCAGCCCCCCTTCGGTGACCCGGATATCGACCTCGCCATAGGGAAACACCTGCGCAACCTTTTCGACATCCACCCGCTCGGGCCGTGCCACCCCGATCTCGACCGTCAGGCGCATGTCCGCCTTGTCGAACCCGAACACCTCCGCCGCGTTGATCGAGTTGCGCCACAGCGCATTGCGCACCGCCCGTGCCGCCGCTTCGGTATAATCGCCGCGCCGTAGGGAGGTCCCCATTCCGAATTCCGTCAATATGCGCATCGCGCAGCCCTTCCTCATATTGCCTTTTTCCCACCCCCTGCCTACAGGGAGACATGACCCAAGCCCAGCATGACCGCCTTCTGATCATCGACTTTGGCAGCCAGGTAACGCAGCTGATCGCGCGTCGCCTGCGCGAGCTGAATGTCTATTGCGAAATCCATCCCTACCAGAACGTCACCGATGACAGTCTGAGGGAATTTGCCCCCAAGGCCATCATCTTTTCCGGCGGCCCGGATTCGGTGATGCGCGAGGGCAGCCCCCGCCCGCCCAAGGCGGCCTATGAGCTGGGCGTGCCGATTCTCGGCATCTGCTATGGCCAGCAGGTGATGATGCATGACCTCGGCGGCCGGGTCGAAGCGGGCGAACACGCCACCGCCGAATTCGGGCGCGCCTACGTTTCGCCGACCGAGCGGACCACCGATTTCTTCAACGGCTGGTTCATGGACGGCACGGGGCGCGAGCAGGTCTGGATGAGCCACGGTGACCACGTCGCCGAACTGGCCCCGGGGTTCGAGGTCTACGGCACCTCGCCCGGCGCGCCCTTCGCGATGACCGCCGACCTCGACCGCCGCTTTTACGCGGTGCAGTTCCACCCCGAGGTCCATCACACGCCCAACGGCAAGACTCTATACGAGAATTTCATCAAGCTGGCGGGTTTCACCGGCGACTGGACGATGAACGCCTATCGCGAGGAAATGATTGCGAAAATCCGCGAGCAGGTCGGCGACAAGAAGGTCATCTGCGCGCTGTCCGGCGGCGTCGACAGCTCCGTCACCGGCATCCTTCTGCACGAGGCGATTGGCGACCAGCTGACCTGCGTCTTCGTCGATCATGGCCTCTTGCGCCTGAACGAAGCGGAGCAGGTCGTCGCCATGTTCCGCGACAACTACAATCTCAACCTGATCCATGCGGACGAGGCCGACCTGTTCCTCGGCGCGCTTGAGGGCGTCAGCGATCCCGAGGTCAAACGCAAGACCATCGGCAAGCTGTTCATCGACGTGTTCCAGAAATACGCCGACCAGATCGAGGGCGCCGAATTCCTCGCGCAAGGCACGCTCTACCCCGACGTGATCGAAAGCGTCAGCTTCAGCGGCGGCCCGTCGGTGACGATCAAATCGCACCACAATGTCGGTGGCCTTCCGGAAAAGATGGGGCTCAAGCTGGTCGAACCGCTGCGCGAGTTGTTCAAGGACGAGGTGCGTGCACTGGGTCACGAACTCGGCCTGCCCGCGTCGTTCATCGGCCGCCATCCCTTCCCCGGGCCGGGTCTGGCGATCCGCTGCCCCGGCGAGATCACCCGCGACAAGCTGGAGATTCTGCGCAAGGCCGACGCGATCTATATCGACCAGATCCGCAAGCACGGTTTGTATGACGAGATCTGGCAGGCCTTCGCCGCGATCCTGCCAATGCGCACCGTGGGCGTGATGGGGGACGGGCGTACATACGATTACGCCCTCGCCCTGCGCGCGGTGACGTCGGTCGATGGCATGACGGCGGATTATTATCCGTTCACGCATGACTTCCTCGGCGAGACCTCGACCCGGATCATCAACGAGGTAAAGGGCGTCAACCGCGTCTTCTACGATTGCACGTCCAAACCGCCCGGCACGATCGAGCTGGAGTGACCCAAAGGGATGGTGGGCGGGGCGCCTTCGAGCGAAGCGAGAACAGCGTCGTCCCACCATCCTCCTCATATAAAACATGCGTATTATGAATTTGCCTTGCCTTGCGGGCTGTGAAACACAGCCAGTGCATGCAAACAAAGGTTCCCTTCATGACCGACGCACTGACCCGCGCCCTCGCCTCGCGCGACTGGATTCTCGCCGACGGCGCCACCGGCACAAACCTGTTCAACATGGGGCTCCAGTCCGGTGACGCGCCGGAATTCTGGAACCGTGACGAACCCGAGAAAATCCGCACCCTGTATCGCAACGCGGTCGAGGCCGGGTCCGATCTGTTCCTGACCAACAGCTTCGGCGCCAATGCCTCGCGCTTGAAACTGCACGATGCCGCAGACAAGGCCTATGAATTCTCGAAACTCGCCGCGGAACTTGGCCGCGAGGTTGCCGACGCCTCGGGTCGTGAGATCATCGTTGCCGGCTCCGTCGGCCCCACCGGCGAGATCATGGGCGCGGCGGGCACGCTCACCCACGAAAGCGCCGTCGCCATGTTCGAGGAAACCGGGCGCGGCCTGCTGGATGGCGGCGCGGATGTGCTCTGGGTCGAAACCATCTCCGCCCCCGAGGAATACAAGGCCGCCGCCGAAGCCTTTGCCAATCTGAACGCGCCATGGTGCGGCACCATGAGCTTCGACACCGCCGGGCGCACCATGATGGGTCTGACCTCCGAGGCGATGGTCAAGATGGTCGAAGACCTGCCCAATCCGCCCATCGGTTTTGGCGCCAATTGCGGCGTCGGCGCTTCTGACCTGCTGCGCACTGTGCTGGGCTTTGCCGCCACCGGCACCGAACGCCCGATCATCGCCAAGGGCAATGCGGGCATCCCGAAATATGTCGATGGCCACATCCACTATGACGGCACGCCCGAGCTGATGGGCGAATATGCCGTGATGGCACGGGCTTGTGGGGCCAAGATCATCGGCGGCTGCTGCGGCACCATGCCCGACCACCTGCGCGCCATGCGTGCGGCGCTGGAAACCCGCGAGCCGGGTCCGCGCCCCACGCTTGAAGAAATCGCCGCGACACTGGGCGGCTTCTCGTCCGACAGCGACGGCACGGGCGACGACGCGACCGAGGGCCGCGCCCGCCGTGGCAGCCGCCGCCGCAGCAAGGCAGATTGAGCCATGACGACCGCCTGCATCAGGCCCGCCGCGTGCGGGCGGTCAGAACAACGACAGTTGGTCGCCCGCCTTCGGGGGGACGCGAAAAAGGTCGCATCGCAAGGGTGGCTGGGCTTCATCGAGGCCCAACGCACGCGTCGCGCGCCTGAACCGCTGCGCGATCAAGTCGGCATAGGGTCCTTCCCCACGCATCCGTACATGCCATTTCGGCGAGTAGACCGCGCCGCCATGCATGGCGCGCAGGTGGCCCATGATCCGCGCCGCGCGGTCCGGGTAATGCTCGGCCAGCCAGTCCTGCCACAGCTCGGCAACCTCCAGCGGCAGCCGCAACATGATCCAGCTGGCCGAGGTGGCGCCCGCATCGCGCCCGGCTTCGAGGATATGTTCCAGCTCCGGATCGGTCAGCGCCGGGATCATCGGCGAGGCCATGACGCGCACCGGAACCCCGGCGTCGGTCAAGCGGCGGATCACCGCAAGACGGCGCAGGGGCGCGGGACAGCGCGGCTCCATCTTGCGCGACAGGGCTGCGTCCAGCGAGGTGACCGACAGGCCCACCCGCGCCAATCCCTGCCCGGCCATATCCGACAGAATGTCGATATCCCGTTCGATCAACGTGCCTTTGGTGACGATGGCCACCGGGTGGCGAAAGTCGCGCAGCACCTCGAGACAGGCGCGCATGATGCCGCGATCGCGCTCGACCGGCTGATAGGGGTCGGTGTTGGTGCCGATGGCCAACGGCGCCACCGCGTAGCGTTTCGCCGACAATTCGCGCGCCAGCACCTCGGGCGCGTCGGGGCGCGCAATCAGCCGGGTCTCGAAATCCAAGCCCGGCGACAGCCCCAGATAGGCATGGGTCGGGCGGGCGAAACAATAGATGCAGCCATGCTCGCACCCCCGGTAGGGGTTGAGCGACCGGTCAAAGGGCAGATCCGGGGACTTGACGTAGTTGATGATACTGCGCGGGCGTTCCTCGGTGACGACTGTGCGCCACGCAGCCGTCTCTTCGGGCAGGTCCCAGCCGTCATCCACCGGCACGTGGCTGAAACGCTCGAACCGGCCGGTCGCGGAACTCGCCGCGCCGCGCCCCGGACGCAACGATTTGTCGATGATGATGGGCACGTCATCCATGCCCCCAAACTAGAACACAGCAAGAACATTGACAAGCCGGAGGCATTCTTGGCCACTCAGGTCGGAAGCGCCTTACCGCATGTCGCAATCCGCCAATTGCCTGCGCAAAAACCTGACAGATAGTCGCAACAATACGGGACCTCCCCGGCCCCCCGATCCAAGGAATACTGACATGTCCGACCAAGAAGACGACATCATCCTCTCCGAACTCGACGACGAGGAGCTTGTCCAACAGATGTTCGACGACCTTTACGACGGTCTCAAGGAAGAGATCGAAGAGGGCGTGAACATCCTGCTGGAGCGCGGCTGGAGCCCCTACAAGATCCTGACCGAGGCACTGGTCGGCGGCATGACCATCGTCGGCAAGGACTTCCGCGACGGCATCCTGTTCGTGCCCGAGGTCCTGCTGGCCGCCAACGCGATGAAGGGCGGCATGGCCATCCTCAAGCCGCTGCTGGTCGAAACCGGCGCACCGCGTCAGGGCAAGATGGTGATCGGCACGGTCAAGGGCGACATCCACGACATCGGCAAGAACCTCGTTTCGATGATGATGGAAGGCGCCGGGTTCGAAGTCGTCGATCTGGGCATCAACAACCCGGTCGAAAACTACCTCGAGGCGATCGAGCGTGAGCAGGCCGACATCCTCGGCATGTCCGCCCTGCTGACCACCACCATGCCCTACATGAAGGTGGTGATCGACGCGATGGTCGAAAAAGGCATCCGCGACGATTACATCGTTCTGGTCGGTGGCGCGCCCCTGAACGAGGAATTCGGCAAGGCCATCGGCGCCGACGCCTATTGCCGGGACGCGGCCGTCGCCGTGGAAACCGCAAAGGACTATATTTCGCGCAAGCACAACCAGATGAGCGCGGGCTGAGCCTTGCGTCCCTGAACGATCTGAAGGCCCCTCCGGACGGTGGGGCCTTTTCTTTTGCGGCGGATCTGTCCATGCTCGCCACGGGAGCACCGCATGAAACTTGATACACTTGTATTGATCACCGTCTGCGTCCTCGCCGGGTTCGCGGTCACGACGTGGTTGAGCATGCTCGTACTGGCGGCCTTTGCGGTGCCTTTTGCGTGGCTTGCCCTGTTTCCCGCGGCGCTGGTGGGATACGTGATCTACCGGGTGATCGCCGAACGCGTCGGCAATGCCGAAGACGACCACTATGACGGGATGAAACACTGATGCTGATCGCCACCACGGATACGCTTGCGGGCCACACCGTGACCCTGTCGCTTGGGCTGGTCCGCGGCGCGACCGTGCGGTCCAAGCATGTCGGCACCGACATCGTGGCCGCGCTGAAATCCATCGTCGGCGGCGAATTGTCCGGCTATTCGTCCTTGATGGCGGGTGCGCGGGAACAGGCCATCGACCGGATGATCGCCGAGGCCGAGAAGATGGGCGCCGACGCCATCGTCGGCATGCGGATCCAGACTTCGGCCATTGCCAAGGGCGCGTCCGAGATCGTCGCCTATGGAACCGCCGTCCGTCTGGGTTGAGCAGCGGATATCCGCGAAAATCTCCAATCCAGCCTTTTTCTTTTCACCCATTTGCCACATATAAGAGGTATAGGAGGTCCGAATGCCCGTCACATCCTTTGCCATGCTTGTCTTTCTCGTGATCGCCGCAGCGGCGCTGACCGTCTGGGCCGTCGCATCGTGGGGTTTGCTGACCATGCTTCCGGTTCTCCTTCTGGCTGTGCTGGTTGCCCGATGGGCGCTTGCGCACGTACCTTACGATGACCACCGAACCTGACGCAGCCCCCCTGCCCGATGATGTAACGCTGACGCGCGACGGACTTGCCCCGCGTGGCGAAGGCCGTGTTCTGCTGATCGCCTGCGGCGCGCTGGCGCGGGAAATCCTTGCGCTGCGCGATCGCAACGGGTGGGACCACCTCGACCTGACCTGCCTGCCCGCGATCCTGCACAACCATCCGGAAAAGATCACCGACGCGGTGCGAACCGCCGTGGACAAGCATCGCGACGACTACGCGCGGATTTGCGTGGTTTACGCCGATTGCGGCACTGGCGGCCTGCTGGAGGCAGCCTGCGCCGAGATGGGTGTCGCGCTGGTGCCGGGTCCGCATTGTTATGCATTCTTCGACGGGATCGACCGATTCGCCGCACGGGACGAAATCACCGCCTTCTACCTGACGGATTTCCTTGTCCGGCAATTCGATGCCTTCGTGTGGAAGCCGCTCGGTCTCGACCGGCACCCGCAACTGCGCGACATGTATTTCGGACATTATGAGACGTTGGTCTATCTCGCGCAGACCGACGACCCCGAACTGACCGCCAAGGCAGAGGCGCAGGCGGCGCGGTTGGGGCTGCGCTTCGAACGTCGGATGACCGGCTACGGCGATCTCGCGACCACCCTGTCGCACTGGGCAGACCGTTGATCTGAGGGAGGATGGGTCGAGACCCATCCTACCCGCTATTGCCCTGCGGACTCGATCAGGACAGTGGAAACCGGGACCAGCGCAATCGCCCCGCTGCGGTCCTGCAATCCCCAAAGCAACAGCGCCGAGATCGTGTCGGGCCGCAGCCGCCCCAACATGATCACAGCCCCTTCCTGACGCGCACGAAACGCCGCCTGATCCAGCGTGCGACGGATGACGGTGCTGTCCTGCCCTTCGGAATCGAGGTCCCGGAACAAGGTCGCCGAGGGTACGCCGGCCTTCAGCGCCAGCTTTTGCGCCGTGTTCAGACCTTTCGGCATCATGACCACGCCATGTCCGCTTTCGGAGAGAACGGACGTCACTTGGTCAGAGACCTCCTTGCTGGGTTGCAGGCTGGCCTCCGGGTCTTCGATCACCGCGACCGCCTCGGACAGCTGTGCCAGCGTTCCGGACAAGGTGACCTCGACATCCGAAGGACGCGCCCCGGCTGGCAGGCTGGCCATGGCCAGCACTTCGAAGCCCATGTCACGATAGGCCGCCTGCGCGCCCGCAGGATCGGGATGATCCGGCGTGATGGCAAAGCTGACCGGGAACGGGAAGGCATCGAACGCATCCGGACCCATGACCTGCGTGCCGTCATCGACCAACACGATCGCCATGCGCGGGACATCGGCGGCCACCTCGACCGGCGCGGCAAAGCGCAAGAGCGGGCTGTCCGGGGTCGGCTCGGCGACGGGCTCCGCGTCCGGTTCTTCGGCCCCGATGCGCGGCAAGCGGCCCTCGGGAACGGCGGGCGTGCGATCCAGCAAGGACCCTGCTGGACGACCGATACGCACGCCGTCCTCTGCCGGTGCGTCCTCCGGTTCGGTAACGCCGGGTCTGACCGTTACCCGGGGTTCGGGTTCGGGCTCGGCGTTGGGTTCGGGCTCTGGTTCGGCATCGGCTTCGGCCACGCGGTCCGGCTCGGCTGGCGCGATCTCGGGCTGCTCCGCAGGTTCGACCCCCTCGGGCGCGATTTCAGGGGCGAGCGCGCTGTCCCCATCCGGCACCGGCGGCAGCGGCGGCTGGGCCGGGTCCAAGGAGATATCGGGTTCGGCTTCCGGTTCGGGGGCGTCGGGCGCCTGCCCCTGATCGACCGGCAAGACCGGCGCATCCGTGGCCACGGCAATCCCTGCGCCCTCGTCCGCGGGCGCTGCACCCTCGGGGGCATCCGGCGCCGCACCGATTTCCGGCGCCTTGGGCGGGGCGGTGTCGACTCCGCTTTCCACCGGGCGGGGCGGCACGGGCGGCGCTTCGGGCTCGCCCTCGGGCGCGTCGACGGCGACTTCGGGGGCAGGCAGACGGCCCGGCTTTGCCGGGTCCTGTGGCGCTGGCGCTGCGGCTTCGGGCCGTTCGCCCGTGGGCGCAGGATAGGGCGCGGTCTCGGACGGTGCCACCGCCTGCACCGGCATCTCGCTCAGTTGCGACAAGGTCCCGGCCCCGATTCCGGCCACGACCGTACCCCAGATTACGCCTGTCAGAAATCCGCGTGCCATCGCGCCTGCCCCTTTGACCTTTGCCGGCCCGGCCCCGTGTACCCGGGCCTCGGGCGGCGTGTTCTCCCCGGCGGGCCTTGACGCCATGCCGCCCGCCTGCGCATGTATACCGCGAGTTTTGGCCCTCGTGCCAGCCCCAAGACAACGGGACCGCCCATGCTTCTCCTGATCGACAATTATGACAGCTTTACCTACAATCTCGTGCACTTTCTCGGGGATTTGGGGGCCGAGGCGGTTGTCCGCCGCAACGACGCGCTGACGGTGCAGGATGCCATGGCGATGAACCCGTCGGGGATCGTGCTGTCGCCCGGGCCGGGCACGCCGTCGCAATCGGGCATTTGCCTCGCCATGGTCGAGGCCGCCGCCGAGACCGGCATTCCGCTGCTGGGCGTCTGCCTTGGCCACCAGACCATCGGGCAGGCCTTTGGCGGCACCGTGGTGCGCCATTCCGAGATCGTGCATGGCAAGATGGGCGAAATCCACCATAAGGATGGTGGCGTTTTCAAGGGCTTGCCCTCGCCCCTGCAGATGACCCGCTATCACAGTCTGGTGGTGCAGCGCGACGATCTGCCCGAATGCCTCGACGTCACTGCCACCCTGCCCGACGGCACGATCATGGGCCTGTCGCATCGCACGCTGCCCATTCATGGGGTGCAGTTCCACCCCGAAAGCATCGCCTCGGAACACGGGCATGACATGCTGCAAAACTTCCTGAACGAGGTGAAAATCCCCGCATGAGTGACGACCTGAAGCCGCTGATCGGCCAAGCCGCAGACCGCCCCCTGTCCCGCGCCGAGGCCGAGACCGCCTTTACCGCGCTGTTCGAAGGGGCGGCGACGCCCGCGCAGATCGGCGGGTTGTTGATGGCGATGCGCACCCGGGGCGAGACGGTGGATGAGTATTCCGCCGCCGCCAGCGTGATGCGCGCCAAGTGCAACAAGGTCGCGGCCCCCAGTGGCGCCATGGATATCGTCGGGACGGGCGGCGACGGCAAGGGCACGCTGAACATCTCGACCGCGACGGCCTTTGTCGTGGCGGGGGCTGGCGTGCCGGTGGCCAAGCATGGCAATCGCAATCTCAGCTCGAAATCCGGCGCGGCGGATGCGCTTGGTCAGATGGGCATCGACGTGATGGTCGGGCCGGATGTGGTGGAAAAGGCGCTGGCAGAGGTCGGCATCTGCTTCATGATGGCGCCGATGCACCACCCCGCCATGGCGCATGTTGGCCCTGTTCGGGCCGAATTGGGCACGCGCACGATCTTCAACATTCTCGGTCCCTTGACCAATCCGGCCGGGGTGCGGCGGCAACTGACCGGTGCCTTCACCCGCGACCTGATCCGGCCCATGGCCGAAACCTTGGGCCAGTTGGGGTCCGAGCGCGCGTGGCTGGTCCACGGCTCGGACGGCACCGATGAGTTGACGATCACGGGTGTCAGTTGGGTTGCGGCGCTGGAGGAGGATGGCGCGATCCGCGATGTCGAGCTGCACCCCGAGGATGCGGGCCTGCCGGTTCACCCGTTCGAAGCCATCGTCGGCGGCACGCCCGAGCAGAACGGCGCGGCGTTCCGCGCGCTTCTGGCGGGCGAGGCGTCGGCCTATCGCGATGCGGTGCTGCTGAACACCGCCGCCGCTTTGACCATCGCGGGCAAGGCTGGTGACCTTCGCGAGGGTGTGGCCATGGGGCGTGAAAGCATCGACAGCGGGGCGGCGCTGGCCAAAGTCGAGGCCTTGGCAAAAGCGACCCGTCCGAAGGGCTGATACCGACTGCAAGACGTTCCTGCGCGCCCGACCTGTCTGGCATTGAACGGTCGGGAGCGCCGCCGTTTGGCGCAATCATGCATGAAACGCCTGATTTCGTGCCTTGACTGCCCCGCTGATGGATGAAGCGATCTGAACACAAGGGCCTGCCAGTGGCATCATGCGCAAAACGCCGGTTTTCATGCTTCAAATGCCCGCGTCAGGCGGTAATCATGCACAAAACGCCCGCATTCGTCGCTCAAATACCGTCGCTTCGACCACAGGGGACGCCGCCCAAGACATGCCATACCTGACACCCCCAGCGACTTGGCAGGAACTGCCCTTTTTCGTGCAGGAACTGCCCGCCATCGAAGCGCATCTTGCGCAAAACGCCCAAAATCATCTGCCACCTGCCCATCAGGTCTTTGCCGCTTTGTCAGCGTGCCCGCCGGAAACGACCCGTGTTGTGATCCTCGGGCAGGATCCCTACCCCAAACCCGGCCATGCCCATGGCCTCGCGTTTTCGGTGGAACCCGATGTCAGGCCCCTGCCGCGCTCGCTGACCAACATATACAAGGAACTTCAGGACGACCTTGGGGCCTGTCCCCCCGATGGCGACCTGCATTTCTGGGCCAATCAGGGAGTTCTTTTGCTCAACACCGCGCTGACCGTCCTGCCGGGACAGGCGGGCGCGCATGCGAAACTCGGATGGTCCACCCTGACCGAACAGGTGCTGACGAAACTCGATGACAGCCCCCGCGCCTTTGTCCTGTGGGGCAACCACGCGCAGGGCTTTGCCAAGCATCTGACCCATCCCGACCACCTGATCCTGCGCTCGGCCCATCCCTCGCCCCTGTCGGCGCGCAAGGGCTTTTTCGGCTCCCGCCCCTTTTCCCGCATCAACGACTGGCTTAAAGCAAGGGGCGACACGCCGATCAACTGGACCACGCCGGAGGCCCCATGACCACCACGATCCTCGACAAGATCAAGGCCTACAAGCTGGAGGAAGTCGCCGCCGACAAGGCCGCCAAACCGCTCAGCACCATCGAGGCCGAAGCGCGCGAGGCCCCCGCCATCCGCCCCTTTGCGCAGGCGCTGTTCGACGCGGCCAAGACCGGCTACGGGCTGATCTCCGAGGTCAAGAAAGCCTCGCCCTCCAAGGGGTTGATCCGCGCCGACTTCGACCCCGCAACGCTGGCCAAGGCCTATGAGGACGGCGGTGCGACCTGCCTGTCGGTGCTGACCGACACCCCCAGCTTTCAGGGCGCGAAACCCTTTCTGACCGCCGCGCGCCAAGCCACCAACATGCCCGCGCTGCGCAAAGACTTCATGTATGACACCTATCAGGTGGCCGAGGCGCGCGCGCTGCACGCCGATTGCATCCTGATCATCATGGCCTCCGTGTCCGACGCGCAGGCAGCGGAACTGGAAGACGCGGCCTATCACTGGGGCATGGACGCGCTGATCGAGGTGCATGACCGCGCCGAACTCGACCGCGCGCTGGCGCTGAAAAGCCCGCTGATCGGTGTGAACAACCGCAACCTCAAGACCTTCGAAACCACGCTCGACACCACGCGCGAGCTGTCGAAGGGTATCCCCGAGGGGCGCTTCCTGATCTCGGAGTCGGGGCTGAACACGCCATCCGATCTGGCCGACATGGCCGCCCATGGCGCACGCGCGTTTTTGATCGGCGAAAGCCTCATGCGGCAGGAAAACGTGCGCGAAGCGACCGAAACCTTGCTGAAAAACCCGGTGCCCGCATGAGCGACCTGACCCATTTCGACGCCCACGGCAACGCCCATATGGTCGATGTCTCGGACAAGGCCGTGACCTCGCGCATCGCCACCGCCGAGGGCTATGTGAAGATGGCGCCCGAGACCTTTGCCCTGATCACCGAAGGCCGCGCCAAGAAGGGCGACGTGATCGGCGTCGCGCGGCTGGCGGGCATCATGGGCGCAAAAAAGACGCCCGAGCTGATCCCGCTATGCCACCCCCTGCCCGTCACCAAGGTCACCGTCGATCTGACACAGGATCCCGACCTGCCCGGCCTGCGCATCACCGCCACCGTCAAGACCACCGGCCAGACCGGCGTCGAGATGGAGGCGCTGACAGCGGTCTCGACCTGCGCGCTGACCGTCTATGACATGGTCAAGGCGGTCGACAAGGCGATGGAAATTGGCGGCATCCGGGTGATCCTCAAGGATGGCGGCAAGTCGGGGCGCTACGAGGCATGATCACCGTCAGCGACGCGCTCGACCGCCTGTTCGCGCTGGCCCAACCGCTTGGCACCGAAGAGGTGCCGCTGCTGCAGGCCAACGGCCGCTGGTTGACGCAGACCGTCACCGCGCGGCGCGACCAGCCGCCCTTTCCGGCCTCGGCCATGGATGGGTACGCCGTGCACGCGGCAACTCCGGGCGAGACCCTGACAGTCATCGGCGAAAGCGCGGCCGGGCATCGGTTCGACGGCATGGTTGGTGCCGGACAGGCCGTGCGCATCTTTACCGGCGCGCCAGTGCCCGAGGGGGCGACGCGAGTCGTCATACAGGAAGACGTGACCCGCACCGGCGACACGATCACGGTGAATGAGGCCGAAGGCGGCACCAATATCCGCCCCGCCGGGACGGATTTCGTCACCGGCACGGAAATCTCCGCGCCGCGCCGGCTCGGCCCCAACGACATCGCGCTGATGGCCAGCATGAACATCGCGCGGGTGCCCGTGGCGCGGCGGCCCAAGGTGGCCTTGATCTCGACCGGCGACGAGTTGGTGATGCCCGGCGAGACGCCCGGCCCCGACCAGATCATCGCCTCCAACACTTTCGGCTTGTATGCCTTGCTGCAAAATCTGGGCGCCGAGCCGCGCCTGCTGCCGATCGCGCGGGACAATGCCGCCTCCTTGAAGACCGCGTTTTCCCTGATCGGCGACGCGGATCTGGCGATCACCATCGGCGGGGCCTCGGTCGGGGATCACGACCTTGTCGCGCCGGTGGCGGCGGACCTGGGCATGGAGCGGGCGTTCCACAAGGTGGCGATGCGCCCCGGCAAGCCTCTCATGTCCGGGCGTCTGAACAAGGCGATGATGATCGGCCTGCCCGGCAATCCGGTCTCGGCCATGGTCTGCGGCCATGTCTTCGTCGCGCCGGTGATCCGGGCGATGATGGGGTTGGGCGCCGCGCCCGCGCCACGACGCACCGCACCACTGGCTGCCCCGGTCGCCGGGAACGGACCGCGCGAGCATTACATGCGCGCGCAATTGGACGAGTCAGGGCTGACCAGCTTTGAACGGCAGGATTCGAGCCTGCTGAGCGTTCTGGGGGCCGCAAACGCGCTATTGGTGCGCCCGGCTGGCGACGATGCGCGCAGAGCGGGTGAAATCGTCGAATATTTACCGCTCTAACCACAAGTTAACCAATCATTAGGGACTGCTCCGCACACTGTGGATTAAATTCGACTTTTGTTGACACAAAACGGGAACGTGAGTAGAACAAAAGTTAACGAAAGCGGAGAGGCCCGGGCAATGCTGACGAAGAAACAACTCGACCTGCTGGATTTCATCAACAAGCGTGTGGCGCGTGACGGTGTGCCACCCAGCTTTGACGAGATGAAGGAGGCGCTCGATCTGAAATCGAAATCGGGCATTCACCGGCTGATCACGGCGCTCGAGGAACGCGGATTCATCCGCCGTCTGGCGCATCGCGCCCGCGCCATCGAGATCGTCAAGCTGCCCGACAGCCTTGGTGGCAAGCCCGCCGGTTTCACCCCGAAGGTGATCGATGGCGACCGCCCCGACAGCCTGCCCCAAGCGGCCCAACAGGTCAGCCGCGCCGATGTGGCCGAACTGCCGATCCTTGGCCGGATTGCCGCCGGTGTGCCGATCGAGGCGATCAACGACTCGCCCCCGGAAATCGCCGTGCCCGGCGCCATGCTTTCGGGACGTGGGCGGCACTACGCGCTGGAGGTCAAGGGCGACTCGATGATTGAGGCCGGGATCAACGATGGCGACGTCGTGGTGATCCGCGAGACGTCGAGTGCATCGGACGGCGATATCGTCGTCGCGCAGGTCGAAGGCTACGAGGCCACGCTGAAATATTTCCGCGAGCGCGGTGACAGCGTCGTGCTGGAGGCGGCCAACCCCGCATACGAACCGCGCATCCTGCCCAAGGGGGCAGTCGCCGTCCAAGGGCGTCTCGTCGGGCTGATCCGCACTTATTGAGCAACGGCGAGGCGGGTCGGACCTGTTTCCGGCCTGCCATGCCAAAGCCTTTTGCCGCTTTGGGCCACGTCCGTGACAAGACGCGGCCCGCTCTCGTCGAAATAGACGGCCACTGAACCGGTGCGTTTCAGACGTTTCGGATCGAGGATCAGGCAGCCCCCCTCCACCACCAGATCCGTGCTCGACACAAGGATGTCGCCGGGAGTACAGCCCTCGACGCTGCGCGCGGCGCGCTTGCCTTGCACATGGATCAACGCGCCGCCCGGCATCGCGGCCCACGCCAGCCGGTCCCTGACCGGTTCGGGCCACAGTTCAGCGGCGCCGGATTGATCGACAAGCAGGCCGTCATTCTCCAACCAAGTCGAGGCGACGAAGCCCGCGCCGCTGTCGCGCGACAAGGCCCGGCCACGGTCGGTCATCAGCCCGACCAAAGTGCCACTGTCCGAGATCAGCACGTCTGGGCGCTCGGTCCCGGCCCAGCCCATCAGCGCAAAGGCCAGCGGAGCCAGCCCCGCCAGCCGCCCCGGCCCCCGCCACAGGCACAGGATCAACCCGCCCATAGCTATCACCGGCAGCACCCACGGGGCAGGCGCCACCACGGGCCGCACCGCGCCGGGCCAGTCCATGACCGTATGCGCGACCCACAGGATCCAATCCAACCCCAGCCCCATGATCCACAACCCGATCCAGTCCAGCCCGAACGGCATCAGCAGCGCCGACAGCACCCCTGCGGGCACCACCACAAGGCCCATGACCGGCACCGAGACGAGATTGGCCAGCAGGCCGTAGCTGGCGATCTGGTTGAAATGCGCCATGCCCACCGGCCCCGTCGCCGCCCCCGCCACCGCCGAGGACAGCGCGACGCCCAACACCGCGTTGACCCATTTCGGCAAGCGGCGCTGGGATCGCGAGAGCAGCTCGAACACCGCCACCAAGGCCGTGGTCGCGGCAAAGGACATCTGGAACCCCGGCGACAGCAGCGCCTCGGGCCGGATCGTCAGCACCACCACCGCCGCGATGGCGACGGAGCGCAGCGACAGCACCCGCCGGTCCAGCATCAGGGCCGTCAGTCCGACCGCCGCCATGATGAAGGCACGCTGCGTCGCAATTGCCCCGCCCGACAGGGCCAGATACCCTGCAGCCGCCAGCAGCGCCCCCGCCGCCGCCCATTTCCGCAAGCCTCCTGAATGGCGTGTCGCGGGGATCAGCAGCAGTCCCAGCCGCAGCGCCGCGTAGACGAAGCCCGCCAACAGCCCCATATGCAGACCGGAAATCGCGATCAGGTGGGCGAGATTGGTGTCGCGCAGGGCCTTCAACGTGGCCTGATCCAGCCCCGACCGCTCGCCGGTCATGATCGCCGCGGCAAATGCACCGGTATCGCCGGTCAGTGTCTTTTGCACCCGTGCAGACAGCCACATCCGCGCCTTGAACACCCACAGCCCCTCGTCCGGTGGGTCGAGCAGCAAAAGCGGGTTGCGGGTATAGCCCACCGCGCCCAAGCCCAGAAACCACGCGTGGCGGCGGAAATCGAAGCCCCCCGGCTCGACCGCGCCGCCCGGTGCGCCCAGATGCCCGGTCAGGATCACGAGCGCGCCGGGCTCCGGGTCGGCAAAGCCCTGTTGGCCATGCAGCGACACCCGCACGCGGCGCGGGGTCTCGGCCGGGTCCATGCGCTCCAGCACCACGCGGTCCAGCGTCAGCCGCACCGCGTCCGAAGACGACCGGTCGATATCCACGATCCGGCCCTCGATCGCGCCGTAATAGCGGAAATCCAGCACCGGGCCGGCCACCCAATGCGCGCGCAGCCCCGCCCAGCCGAAGCCAAGGCAGATCAAGCCGACAGCGACCACCAAAGGCCCGAACACCGCGCCAAAGGGCACCATGCGGAAGGCCGACAAGCCGCCAAGGCCCATCAGCAGCAACAGCCAGATCGCCGGCTCCCACCGGATCTCGAAATAGGCGCCGATACCGAGTGCCAGAAACACCGGGGTCCAAGGGAACAGGTGTCCCCTCTGGCTCAGCAGCAGCGCCGCTGGCGAAGTCAGCTTCAGGCCCATGCTTGCCCCGGTCACAGTGGCTCGTTAGGAACGCGTCAAGCTTTGCCCCAGACCCGTAAGGAAAAGGTTAACCAAGATGACCGACGTCGTGACCCGTTTCGCCCCGTCCCCCACCGGCTACCTGCATATCGGTGGCGCGCGCACGGCGCTGTTCAACTGGCTGTATGCGCGGGGACGCGGCGGCAAGTTCCTGCTGCGGATCGAGGACACGGACCGCGCGCGCTCCACCCCCGAGGCGACGGCGGCGATCCTCAAGGGGCTCGACTGGCTGGGTCTGGACCATGACGGCGAGGCGATAAGCCAAGCGGCGCGCGCCGAGCGCCATGCCGAGGTGGCATTGCAGATGCTGGCCGAGGGCAAGGCCTACAAGTGCTTTTCCACGCAGGAGGAGATCGAGGCCTTCCGCGAGGCCGCCCGAGAGGAGAAACGCTCGACCCTGTTCCAAAGCCCGTGGCGCGATGCGGACCCCGCGACGCATCCCGATGCGCCCTACGCCATCCGCCTGAAGACCCCGATGGAAGGTGAGACGGTGATCGAGGATCAGGTGCAAGGCACCGTCCGCATCCAGAACGACCAGCTCGACGACATGATCCTGCTGCGCTCGGACGGCACGCCGGTCTACATGCTGGCCGTGGTGGTCGACGACCACGACATGGGCGTGACCCATGTGATCCGGGGCGACGACCACCTCAACAACGCGGCGCGCCAGATGGGCATCTACACGGCGATGGGCTGGCCCCTGCCCGTCTACGCCCATATCCCGCTGATCCACGGCCCCGATGGCAAGAAGCTGTCGAAGCGTCACGGCGCGTTGGGGGTCGAGGAATATCAGGCCATGGGCTACCCCGCCGCCGGCATGCGCAACTACCTCGCGCGGCTGGGCTGGAGCCATGGCGATGACGAATTCTTTACGGATTCTCAGGCAAAGGAGTGGTTCGACCTTGATGGAATCGGCAAGGCGCCCGCCCGGCTGGACTTCAAGAAACTGGAACACCTGTGCGGTTTGCACATCGCGCAGGCTAAGGATGCTGCGTTGCTGCAAGAAATCGAGGCTTATCTTGACGCGTCGGATGGTGCGACCTTGCGCCCCGAGCAGCGCGCCATGCTGCTGGAGGGCATGTATTGCCTCAAGGAACGCGCCAAGACCTTCCCGGAACTGCTTGACAAGGCTCACTTTATCCTGACCGACACGCCCATCGAGCCGGAAGAGAAGGCCGCGAAGAACCTTGATACGGTATCCCGTGGTATACTGGGATCGTTGACGCCGCACTTGCAAAATGCTAGCTGGACGCGAGATGAATTGGAGGCGGTTTTGAACCGCTTTGCCGAGGATCAGGGCACCAAGTTCGGCAAGCTGGCCGGACCGATGCGCGCCGCCCTAGCGGGCCGCGCAGCGACGCCCTCGGTCTTTGACATGATGCTGGTACTGGGCCGCGAGGAAACCATTTCCCGTCTGGCCCACGCCGCGGCCGGGGCGACGGCTTAGAACCGTCCGGGGCCATGTGACTTCAACCGGCAGGGCCGACCACGGCCCGGCCTCACGCGACAAAGAGGGATGACAAGCATGGCTGACAAAAGCGCCAAACTGACGATCGACGGCAAGGAATTCGAGCTGCCGATGCACTCGCCGACCGCAGGCCCCGACGTGATCGACATCCGCAAGCTGTACGGCCAAGCGGGCGTGTTTACCTATGATCCCGGTTTCACCTCCACCGCGTCCTGCGACTCGACCATTACCTTCATCGATGGCGACAAGGGCGAGCTGCTGCACCGCGGCTACCCGATCGACCAGCTGGCGGAAAAGTCGCACTATCTCGAAGTCTGCTTCCTGCTGCTCTACGGCTACCTGCCCAAGGCCGAGGAACTCGAAGAGTTCGAGAACACGATCACCCGGCACACCATGCTGCATGAACAGATGCAGTATTTCTTCCGCGGGTTCCGCCGCGACGCGCACCCGATGGCGATCATGGTGGGCGTGGTCGGCGCAATGGCGGCGTTCTACCACGACTCGACCGACATCTCCGACGAGCGCCAGCGCGAGATCGCTTCGCATCGCCTGATCGCCAAGATGCCGACCATCGCCGCATGGGCCTACAAGTATTCGGTCGGTCAGCCCTTCGTCTATCCGCGCAACGACCTGACATATTCAGAGAACTTCCTGCATATGTGCTTTGCCGTCCCGGCGGAGGAATACAAGGTCGACCCGATCCTGTCCCGCGCCATGGACCGCATCTTTACCCTGCACGCGGATCACGAACAGAACGCCTCGACCTCGACCGTGCGTCTGGCTTCGAGCTCGGGTGCGAACCCGTTCGCCTGCATCGCCGCCGGCATTGCCTGCCTCTGGGGTCCGGCGCATGGTGGCGCCAACCAAGCCTGCCTCGAAATGCTCAAGGAAATCGGCACCCCGGATCGCATTCCCGAATTCATCGCCCGCGCCAAGGACAAGAACGATCCGTTCCGCCTGATGGGCTTTGGCCACCGCGTCTACAAGAACTTCGACCCGCGCGCGACCGTGATGAAACAGTCCGCCGACGAAGTGCTTGACCTGCTGGGCGTCGAGAACAACCCGATCCTCGCCACCGCGAAGGAACTGGAAAAGGCGGCGCTCGCCGACGACTACTTCGCCGACAAGAAGCTGTTCCCGAATGTCGACTTCTATTCCGGTGTCATCCTCGAGGCGATGGGCTTCCCGACCTCGATGTTCACCCCGATCTTTGCGCTGTCGCGCACCGTCGGCTGGGTCAGCCAGTGGAAGGAACAGCTGGCCGATCCGCAGATGAAGATCGGTCGCCCGCGCCAGCTGTACCAAGGCGAAACCTTCCGCGACTACGTCGATATCGAAAACCGCTGATCCCGAAGCTACAGAAATTCAAAAGGGCGGTCCGGACCTATCCGGATCGCCCTTTTTCTATACCAATGCGAATCGCGCCTTCGTTTCCGGCCCCCGCTTGGCCCCAAATTATGGGTTAATTGCGACACTTACCCGGTAGAGTTTCCCGAACAACAATTTCAGAACCTGAGGCATTGTTTTCAATCCAGCGCCGGTCAAGCCCGAATTGGGCCGAAATGCGGCGGAAACGATGTGTTTCTGCGAAACCAGAGCGTCCCGCGGCGAAATTGTGTCATTAACTTTTGCGAAACGTCCCAATCCCGCCGCAATTCCCGAGGTACACGATTATGAGCACTGGTCTGAACACCGAACTTCTTCTGGGCTGCGACCCGCAGGTCCGCGTCGTCATCATCGAGGATGAGGGCAATCTTGTCCTTCAGGTCTTTGCCGAGGACCCGGCGGCGGTCGATATCGACGCGCTGTTCTTTTCCTTTGCAGACGGGTTCGACGCCACCGGCCTGACGATCTATCCCGGTTTCGACGAGGCGATCGGCTCGAACGGCGAAAACGTCACCGGCTTCGACTTCTCGACCGGCGCGCTCAACCAGATGAACAATGGCGCGCAGATTCAGGACACCCATGACGTGCGCCTCGAATTCGGCACCGTGCCCTACACCACGATGGGCGATGTCGATCAGGCGGCGCTGACCTTCTACATCGATGGCGGCGCGTCGAACCTCACCGCCGAAAGCCTCGACCTGACCAGCATGACCGCCGTGATCAACACCGACAATGGCGGTGGCATGGCGCTGACCGGCGGGCTGGGCAATGGCGGCGACGATCCGACCACCGTCTACGAGACCAACACCGTGCTGGCCGACGATTTCGACGGCCTGTCCTATGCCAACCAGTCCGACATCGTGTCCTGGGGCGGTCACTGGCAGGTCCGCAATGGCGAGCTTGCCGCCAACGGCTGCAATGACGGCTACATCTACTTCGATCAGGTCGCGGTCGAGGGCGAAACCACCCTGTCCTTCGACGCCCGCGTGCCCCATGCCGAGAACTTCGAGGATGGCGGCTATTACGGCGACAGTTTCGAGGTCTGGGCGCTGGTCGACGGCTCGGATTGGCAACTGCTGGATGTGTTCACGGTCAATGACGACGGCACCGCGCTGGTTGGTAACACGACCGGCCAGACCATCGGCGCAGACAGCCAGACCTTGACCTATTCGGGCGGGGAACTGGCCGATGCGGACACGGTCCAGCTGGTTTTGGGCGCGCATTTCACCGCCTCGGACGAGCAGATCTATGTCGACAATGTCGAGATCACCGACACCGTGCTGGTCGACGAAGAGACCTCCGACGAGGTGATCGCCGAAGAGGGCTTCGACAGCGGCTACCACGCCAGCGATGCCGACCTTGTCGCCAATTACTACACCCGCTGGGACATCCGGGATGGCGAGTTGCAGACCGACGGTTGCGACGACGGCCAAATCTGGTTCGAAGAGGTCCAGACCAACGGCGAAACCCAGATCTCCATCGATGCCCGCGCGCCGCATACCGAGTATTTCGAGAGCGGCGGCTGCTACGGTGACAGCCTGGATGTCTGGGCGCTGGTCGATGGCACCACGTGGCAGCATCTCGACACCTTCACGGTGAACGGCGAAGGCACCGCGCTGGTTGGCAACGAGACCGGTCAGGCGATCACCGCCGAGAGCACCACCCTGTCTTGGGACGGCGGCCTGCTGGCGGATGCGGACAGCGTCCAGCTTTACATGTATTCGGACATCTCCAGCAGCAACGAAGAGGTTTTCTTCGACAATCTGACGATCTCCAATGTCACCGACGACACCGAGGATGACGGCACCGATCCGAATTGCGGGCAGTACGACATCGTCTATGACGAGTTGATGAACGCGCAGCTGACCGAAGAAGAAGTCGACGCCATGTTCGGACAGACCGATGAGGCCGACAACGACGAGGCCCTGATGGGCGTCTGATCGCTTGCGACGCGGCGCCGGCCCGTCTGGCGCGCGTCCTCCGCAATGGCACGTGAAGGGCACGCTTTTCGCCGGGATTGCCTCGGCGGAAAGCAATCGCGCATTACAGCACCAGTGATTTCGAGAACGCATTTATTGCACCTTGGCCAAGCCCGAGGCGATTGGCATTCAAAGCTGCCACCCATAAATGGCCGCGAAATGGGTGAAATCATGGTTAATAAAGGCGGAATTGGTACGGGAAACAATGCGTTTCCCCATTTTGCGCCATATTCAATCAAATTTGCCCAGATTTCGCCACAAACTCGGGTAAAAACACGCTCAATCAGGTGGGGGCCTGATATACGAAAGAACGTGTAATGGCCCTTCAGTCGATGTCCTTTATCCTTGCAGACACCACAGAGACCCAGATCGACGTGGTTGCGAATGCCGATGGTTCGCTGACGTTCACGCTCCGGGTTCAGGACAGCGGCGAGATTGCCGACCTGCGCGGTTTCTTCTTCGACCTTGACGATCCGACCTTGGCAGACGGCCTGTCCGTGACCGGGGACGATGTCACGGGCAGCCGGTTCGGCGCCGGGAAGGTCGCGAGCCTCGGCAAGGGCTGCAACATGAAGGGCAATCATGGCAGCGACTCGGAATTCGATGGCGGCGTGTCCTTTGGTCGGCCCGGCATGGCCAAGGGCGACGACCTGCAGGAGGTCAGCTTTACCCTGTCGCACGACGAGGTCGCCCTGACGCTCGACGATCTCGACGGCATGGATTTCGGCCTGCGTCTGACTTCGGTCGGCGATGACCGCGAAGGGTCGCTGAAACTGGTCGGTGAATTCCCCGAGGTCGACAAACCCGATATCGACGACCCCAAGGACGACGACGACGACGACGACGACGAGGGCCCCGTCGTTCTGACCGACGTGGTCGAGGCCGGGGATGACGACACTGATCCGGACGACGATACCGCGGGCGCAGGTAACGGAACCCCGTCGAACGCCGCCGATCCGCGCGACGAGTCCGCGGATCACGACCTTCCGCTGGTCGATGCCACACCGGACGAACTGGCAGAACTCACCGAAGCCGGAGAAGTGGCGGACGAGATGGCGGAGCTGCCGGAATTCTTGTTCTGACCACCCCAGACCGGGTTCCGGCAGCGACCGCCCATCGGGGCGGTCGACCGGGTCGAGGCTCTTAGCGGCCCTCGAATTCAGCCGGGCGCTTTTGCATGAAGGCGACGACGCCTTCCTTGAAATCGCGGGTCTTGCCGCATTGCCCTTGCAGCTGGGCCTCCAGCGTCAGTTGCGCTTCGAGGTCGTTGTCGAACGAGGCCATCATCGCCTGTTTGACACGGGCATATGCTGCGGTCGGCCCCTTGGCCAGATAGTCGGCCCGGCGCGCCACATGTGCCTCGAACGCGGTGTCGGGGACCGCTTCCCAGATCAGGCCCATGGCGCTGGCATCATCTGCCGTGATCTTTTCCGCAAACAGCGCAGCCCCCATCGCCTTGGCCAGACCGATCTGACGGGGCAGGAACCACGTCCCGCCTGCATCGGGAATCAAGCCGATCTTGGTGAAAGCCTGCATGAAAAAGGCGCTTTGCGTGGCGATCACCACGTCGGCGGCCAAAGCAAGATTGGCCCCGGCCCCGGCAGCGGCACCGTTGACGGCGGCGATGATCGGCACCGGGCAGTCATACATCGCCTTGAGCATCGGCACGTATTCGTCGCGCAGCACCCGTTCCAGATCGAGCTTTGCCGCCGAGGCCCCATCGCCGAGGTCCTGACCCGAGCAGAAAGCCTTGCCCACGCCGGTCAAGACCACCACGCGCGCCTCTCGCCCTGCACGCGCCACCGCATCGGTGATCTCGGCGCGCATCTGGGTGTTCAGGGCATTCATCACCTCGGGCCGGTTCAGCGTGACCGTGGCGATGTCATTGTCCAGCGTATAGGTGATCGTCTCGTAAATCATGGGGCCTCCGGTCCGTTCCTGCGCGCATCAAACACCGCCCGCCGGGGAAAGGCAAAGCCAAACGCGGCGTCACTGGCCCTTGAGGATTTCGTCGAGCCGCTTGCGTTCATCGTCGCTGAGACCGGCCTCTGTCGGGGCCTCGGCGGTCGAACGGCGGCGCACATAGGCGATCCCGAGGCCGAGCGCGATGACGAACATCAGCGGCCCCGCCGCCCAGAGCAAGCTGTTCCAGCCACCGGTCGTGGGCTTCAGCAGAACGAATTCGCCGTAGCGCGCCACGATATATTCGACGACTTCCTCGTTGCTGTCGCCCGCCAGAATGCGCTCGCGCACCAGCAAGCGCAGGTCACGCGCCAGCGAGGCATTGCTTTCGTCGATACTTTCGTTCTGGCAGACAAGGCAGCGCAGCCCGGCGGAAATCTCGCGCGCACGCGCTTCTTCGGCGGGATCGTCCAGCATTTCGTCCGGTTGCACGGCCAGCACCGGCTGGGCCATGCCGCCGAACGCCAGAATAAGGATCACGGCAAAGCGTTTGAGCACAGTCATGGCAGCCCTCATTCCGCCGGTACCGCGCCTGCGCCGCTGGCCGATTTGCGGGCCCCCGCCGCCACGCGATAGCGCCGGTCCGACAGGCTCAGCCCGCCACCCAAGGCCATCAGGATGCACCCGGCCCAGATCCAGTTCGCCAGCGGCTTGATATAGATCCGCATGACATGGCCACCATCCGCCTGCGGATCGCCGATCACGACGTAGATGTCGCGCAGGAACCGGTAGTCGATCGAGGCCTCGGTCGTGGGCATCCGCGCCACCGGGTAGTTGCGCTTTTCCGGGTACAGATGCGCGATCTCAACGCCGTCGCGGCGCACGCTGACCTCACCCATCTGCGAAACATAATTCGGCCCCTGCACCCGCTCGACCCCCTGCAATTCGAACTCGAATTGCCCGACGGTCCACGGCTCGCCGATCTGAACGGCGCGGATGTCTTCCTCATCCCAAGCCATCAGCCCGGCAACTCCGATCATTGTCACACCCAGCCCCGCATGGGCCACGGCCTTGCCCCAATCGGCGCGCGGCAGGCGCCACAGACGGGAAATGTCGCGGTTCTGGCCGGTGCGCGACCACAGGTCGGTGGCCGACCCAGCCACCAGCCAGACGCCAAGGAACACGCCCACAGGACCCAACAGGCTGCGGCCCGTCTGCATGGCCCAGACCAATCCAGCAATCGCGAGGGCCAGCACGAAGGCCGGGACCAGCGTGCGGAAGACACGCGGCAGTTTGCCCCGCTTCCATCCGATCATCGCACCGATCGGCAGGATCAGACCAAGCACGACCATGAACGGCGTGAACGCCATGTTGAAGAAGGGCGGACCGACCGACAGCTTCTTGTCCCAGATCATCTCGGCGATCAGCGGCCAGATCGTGCCGATGAACACGACGAAGGACGACACCGCCAGAAGGATGTTGTTCGCCACCAGCGCGCTTTCGCGGCTGACCACGCCAAAGACTCCCTTGGCCTCCATCGCCGCCGCGCGCGCGGCAAACAAGGTCAGCGCGCCGCCGGTGAACACGACGAGGATGGCAAGGATGAACACCCCGCGTTCGGGGTCATTGGCAAAGGCGTGCACCGAGGTGATGACGCCAGACCGCACGATGAACGTCCCGATCAGCGAGAACCCGAAGGCCATGATCGCCAGCAGCACGGTCCAGCTTTTCAGCGCCTCGCGCTTTTCCACCACGATGGCCGAGTGCAGCAGCGCAGCAGCGAAAAGCCACGGCATGAAGGATGCGTTTTCCACCGGGTCCCAGAACCAGAACCCGCCCCAGCCCAGTTCGTAATAGGCCCACCACGATCCCAGCGCGATGCCGATGGTCAGAAACACCCAAGCCGCCAGCGTCCAAGGGCGCACCCAGCGCCCCCATGCCGCATCCACGCGACCCTCGATCAGCGCCGCCAAGGCAAAGCTGAAGCAGATGCTGAGGCCGACATAGCCCAGATACAGGAAGGGCGGGTGAAAGGCCAAACCGGGGTCCTGAAGCAGCGGGTTCAGGTCTTGGCCGTCGAACGGCGCCACATCCATGCGGGTGAACGGGTTCGAGGTCCACAGGATAAAGGCGTAGAACGCCGCGCCGATCGACGCCTGCACCGCCAGAACCCGCGACTTCAACGTCGGTGGCAGGTTGCCCCCGAACCACGCCGCCATCGCACCGAACAAGGCGAGGATCAGCACCCAAAGCAGCATCGACCCCTCGTGGTTGCCCCACACGCCCGAGATCTTGTAGATCATCGGTTTGGCCGAATGGCTGTTCAGGTAGACAAGTTGCAGCGAGAAATCCGAGGTGACGAAGGCCCATGTCAGAGCCAGAAACGACGCCGCGACCAAGATGAATTGCGCGCTCGCCGCCGGTTCCGCCACGGCCATCCAGCCGGGCCAACGCTTGTGCGCCCCGATCAACGGAACGGTCATCTGGACCAGTGAGACCAGAAAGGCGAGGATCAGGGCGAAGTGGCCGAATTCTGTAATCATGAGATGAGTTATAGATGCGCCTTCGTCTTCGGCCAATCGGAATCGCCTGCGTCAGGTCATCACATTCCTGCCACTCAATACATCGCCGGACCCGAAATGCAAAAAGGGCGGGGTCTCCCCCCCCGCCCTGCCCTTTAGCTGCGACCGGCGCGCCAATCCGCCAAAGCTGGATTGTCCGAAGGTGGCGCCTCGTCTTCGGGGGTGATGTCGCGCAGGCCCTCGACCTCGCGCACCGTGCGCACCACCTGCGGGACCGCCGCCATGGTCTCGGCCAGTTCGCGCTGGAAATCCTGCCCCTTAGCCTGATGCCGCGCGCCGAAATAGAACGACACGATCGCCGCCAAGAGCCACCACAGCGGCTCTGGCACCAAAGCGATTCCCGCCATGCGCGCCGCGAACCAGACCGGGTCCACCATCGCCGCGATGAACAGGCCCAAGGTGCCCAGCGCCATCGCCGGGCGTGGCACGCGGTTCAGGGCGTCCATCAGGCGGTCGAACCAGCCGCGCCGCGCCAGCCGGAATTCGCCGCCGAACTGCTGAAGCGCCGCAGATTGCGCGTCATGCGCACGCGCCGCCTGAGCCTCGGCGTTGACGCGAAAGACCTCGGCCGTCTCCGCCACCACGTTGCGCCCATTGCCGAACAGCGCCGTGAACAATTGCCCGATCAGCCCCATGCGCGCACCCGGGCGTCGAACTCGGCCTCCGTCATGTGGTAGCGGGGCGAAATGAACTCTTCGGCGCGCTTGATCCAGCCGCCTTTGCCGCCTGCCCGCGTCCGCGCGTATTTGCGCGATGCCGGGCGCCGGTCGGCGATGCCGAAGTAGTAATTGCGCCGGGCGATGCCATAGGCATCGACGATATGGTCAGGGGCCTTCGCCGCCGCGCGGGCCGCCGCCGCGATGGTCTGCGGGCCGATGGCACCATCAACGCCCACGGGTTCGCCCATCTCGCCCAGTAGCCGTTGCAGGATCTTCACCGCATTGGCCCCGGCATTTACATACATGTCGAACACCGTCTCGTGCAGCATCGCGGGCAATTCCGCGATGCGCGGCTTGACGAAATAATGCTGCAAGAAGATCTCGACCGCCTGCTTGCGCGACAGGCGCCGCACGTCCTCGGCGTCGATATCGCCATCCCCGTCCAGATCCAGCCCCAGCCTGCGCATGGTGTGGATCGTGACGCCAAAATTCGTTGCGCCGCCCGGATCGTCCGGGTCGTTGACATAGCCACCCTCGCGGGCGACGATTTCTTCGGCCATCTGCCGAACCTTGCCTGTTGCCGCCATGTCTGCCTCCTGCTCGAAGCGGTTTTCGGTGGCATCAGGAATCCGGCATCTTTGTTAACGCTTGTTGGGAGCTGCGTACGGTACCCATGACGGACACCCCCCTGACCGCCGACCGGATCATCGAGATGCTGGATCTTTCCCCGCACCCCGAGGGCGGCCATTATCGGCAAACCTGGCAGGCCGAGGACGGCCCGCGTGCGTCGGGCACCTGCATCTACTTCCTGCTGAGGTCGGGCGAGCGCAGCCATTGGCACCATGTGGACGCCGCCGAGATCTGGCATTTCTACGCGGGAACGCCGCTGACCTTGTCGATCGCGGAAACGTCGCAAGGCCCGCGCCAAGATTTCACGCTTGGCCCGGACCTTGCCGGCGGTCAGCGGCCCCAGATCCTCGTCCCGCCGCATCACTGGCAAGCGGCCCACGCCCCCGATGGCTGGGCGTTGGTCGGGTGTACCGTCTCCCCGGGGTTCGAGTTCGAAGGGTTTACCCTTGCCACGCCCGGTTTCGACATTCCCTGACCTGCGCCTGCAGCACAGACAAGAAAAGCCCGGCGGGATTTCTCCCACCGGGCCTGTTCAGTCGAACTGGATCGTTCAGTCCATCATGGCGTCTTCGTAGCCCTGCATATCGGTCAACTGATCCGAGGTGAACGGCGTGACGACGGCGTAGTCGTCATCATCGACCTTGACCAACTTCATCTCGTTCAGCGGCAGCATCACGAGCTTGTCGCCAATGCCGAGAAAGCCGCCGACCTCGGTGACGATGCCGTGGATCTTGCCGGTTTCGTCAAGAACGACATCCTCGATCGAGCCGATGCGCTCCCAGTTGTCGCCCACGGCGTCGAAGGTCATGTTCACATCCCAGTCGGACGCTTCGTTCGACGACAGGGTGTAGACGGCGCCGCCCTCGACTTCGGACAGAGCGATCATGCCGGTCAGGCCCAGCTTGCCACCGGTCGCGGCGTCGTCCGCTGCCATGTCGGTTTCGTCGGCGGCGGGCATCATGGCGTCGTCACCTTCGGCCATGTCGGTTTCCCCGCCTTCCGGGTTCATCGGGTCGTCATCTTCGGCCATTTCGGTCGCGTCTGCGTCCTCGGCCATCGGATCGGCGGTTTCTGCCTGTTGTTCGGTCTTCGGCTTCATCGCTTCTTCGTCCATGTCACCGGAGGAGTGGCTCTCGGCGAGGGCGAAGGCGGGGATCAGGGCGGCAACGGCAACTGTCATCATGAGACGGTTCATAGCGATATCCTTTCGCGTTCTAACTGCCCATGCAACGTGCCGATGAGTAACGAGTTCCTGACTATATTTTTCGTTGCGCCGGGAACTTCAGCCCGCCTTTTGCGTATGAACGAACCGCAAGAGTTGGGCCGTCGATCCGTCCTTGCCATCGACCGGCTGATCGCCGCTGACCAATGGGCCCAGCGCCGTCGCCAGCTCCTTGCCCAGCTCGACGCCCCATTGGTCATACGAGTTGATCCCAAGGATCACCCCTTCGACGAACACCCGGTGTTCATAAAGCGCGATGATCCGCCCCAAGGTCGCCGGATCGAGCAACGGATAGATCAGCGTGGTCGAGGGCCGGTTGCCGGGAAACACCCGGTGCCGCGCCTGACGTTCCAGCTCTTCGCCCTCGAACTTGCCCGCCATCCTGTCGCGCGCTTCTTCGAGATCGCGCCCGCGCATCAGGGCTTCGGACTGCGCGAGGCAATTGGCGATCAACAGGTCATGGTGATGCTGCAATTCGGGCTCATGCCCGCGCGCGGCAATCAGGAACTCGCAAGGCACGACCCGCGTGCCCTGATGGATCAGCTGATAGAAGGCGTGCTGGCCATTTGTGCCCGGTTCCCCCCAGACGATGGGCCCCGAATCGTAGGACAGCGAGATGCCGTCCATCCGCACGCCCTTGCCATTGCTCTCCATCTCCAGCTGTTGGAGATAGGCGGGCAGCCGCGCCAGACGGTTGTCATAGGGCAGCACGGCGCGGGTAGCGTAGCCCAGCACCTGATTGTGCCACATCCCCACCAGCGCCAGCGCAACCGGCAGGTTTTCCGCCAGCGGTGCCTCGACGAAGTGCCGGTCCATCTCCTGTCCACCTTGCAGGAAGGCGCGGAAATCCTCGGGCCCGATGGCGATCATCAGCGACAGGCCAATCGGCCCCCACATCGAATAGCGCCCGCCGACCCAATCCTCGAAGCCAAGAACCCGGTCCTCGGGGATGCCAAACGCCCCGGCCTTTTCCACGTTCGAGGACAGCGCGATGAACTTGCCCGAATCATCGACCCCGTGCCGCGCCAGCCAGCCCTTGGCGGTCTGGGCATTGGTCATGGTTTCGATGGTGGTAAAGGTCTTCGACGCGACGATGAACACGGTGCGTTCCGGATCGCAGCCTTTCAGCGTATCGGCGATATCTGCCCCGTCCACGTTCGACACGAAATGGCAGCGCGGCCCGTCCGCATAGGGCGCCAGCGCCAGATAGGCCATCGCCGGACCAAGGTCCGAGCCGCCGATGCCGATATTGACCACATCGGTCACGTCGCTGTCGCGGATGTCGCGCGCCAGCCGCTCCATCCGGTCGAGCGTGTCCAGCACGGCGGGCATCACATCATGGCCATCCACCAGCACCGGCCGCGCGTCGAGATTGCGCAAGGCGGTGTGCAGCACCGCGCGCCCCTCGGTCTCGTTGATCTTTTCGCCAGCGAACATGGCATCACGCTTTGCCGGTACGGCGGCCTTGTCGGCCATCTCCAGAAGCGCCTCCCAGATGCCCTCATCGAGCTGCGTCTTGGAGAAATCGAACAGCATCCCGCACGCGGTCAGCGAGAAATCCTGCGCGCGGGTCTCGTCTGCGAACAGGTCCTCGATCCGGCGGCCCTCGCAAGCCTCGGCCATGGCCTTGAGATCATTCCACATCAGTCTTACTCCGCCCAGTGTATATAGGCCTCGTCGAGCACCGCGTTGATCGGCGCCTCTTCGACGGGCAATCCCTTTGCGCCTTCCAAAGCCGCGCGTTTCTCGGCGCCAAAGATCAGCACATGTTTGCGTAGCGCCCCGTCAAGCACAGGCGCGCTGAGCGTGATCCGCGGCTCGGGCGCGCCCGAGGCGCGCATCGGCAGCAGCGTCGGCGCGTCATGGGCCAAGGCGTCGGTCAGCCGGTCAGCGCCGGGAAACAGCGAGGCCGTGTGCCTGTCCGCCCCCATGCCCAGCAACAGCACCGCCAGCGGCAAGACCGCCTCGATGGGCTTTGCCAGTTCGGCAAGGGCATCGTCGGGTTCGGGATGCGGGGCGTACAGGGGCAGATATCGGGCCTTTGCCGCACGATCGACCAATAGTCGCTGCCGCAGAAGGCGCGTATTGGACCGCTCATGATCCTCCGGCACCCAGCGTTCGTCATTCAGCAGCACATCGACCCGCTCCCAGTCCAAATCCGCCGCGCAGAGCGTGTCAAAGACCGGCCCCGGGGAGGTTCCCCCCGGTACCGACAATGCCACCCGGTCCTCGTGCTTCAACGCGGCGCGCAGATCGCTGGCCAAGCGGTCGGCCAAGTGCATCGCCAGCATCTCGCGATCGGGGTATTCGATGAACTCGTAGGTCAAGCCTTGATCTCCCGCCATTTTCGGCCCTGCCGGTGCAGCATCATCGCCGCATCTTCCGGGCCGTTCGACCCGGCCTCGTAGGGTTTGGGCACGTCACCGCGCTGCTGCCAGCCCTCGATGATCGGATCGGTCCAGGCCCAGGCGGCCTCGACCTCGTCACCGCGCATGAACAGCGTCTGGTTGCCCCGGATCACGTCCATGATGAGGCGTTCATAGGCATCGGGCACCTCTTCGGCGTCCGGGCCCAGCGCCTCGGCAAAGCTCATGTCGAGCGGCACATCAACCAGACGCATGCCCCCCGGTCCCGGTTCCTTGATCGTGACCTTCAGCGTCATGCCCTCGTTGGGTTGCAGGCGGATCGCCAGCACGTTGGCATGCTTGCCCGCCTCCGGGCCAAAGATCGAATGCGGCGCATCCTTGAAGATCACCGCGATTTCCGACGACCGCGCCTTCAGCGCCTTGCCGGTGCGAAGGTAAAACGGCGTTCCCGCCCAGCGCCAGTTCGACACGTTCACCTTCATCGCGACAAAGCTTTCGGTGGTCGAGCGCGGATCGCCCACATGCGCGCGGTAGCCAGGCTGGTTGTCATCCGCCGCGTATTGCCCGCGCACGATATGATGCCAATCCACCGGGTCGAGCGCGCGGATGACCTTGAGCTTTTCGTCGCGCACCGCGTCCGGTTCGAACCGCGCGGGGGGTTCCATCGCGATCAGGCACAACAGCTGCATCAGGTGGTTCTGCACCATGTCCCGCATCGCGCCGGACGTGTCGTAGTACCCCCCACGTCCGGACACATCCACCGTTTCCGCCACGGTGATCTGAATGTGATCGACATATTGTGCATTCCACAGCGGCTCGAACAGCATGTTGCCAAAGCGCACGGCCATCAGGTTCTGGACCGTTTCCTTGCCCAGATAGTGGTCGATGCGGTAAATCTGCGTTTCGTCGAAATGCCGCGCCAGGGTGGCGTTCAGCGCACGCGCGCTCTCCAGATCCTTGCCAAAGGGCTTTTCGACCACCACGCGGCTGTCATCATCGGCCAAGCCGAAGCTCCGCAACCGCTCGGCGATGTCCCCGAACAGTGCAGGCGCGACCGAGAAATAGAACGCCCGCACACGCCCCGCGCGCAGCCGCCCCTTCAGCGCCTCCCAGCCGCCCGAGCCCTTGGCATCCACCGCCTCGTAGCTCACCCGTTCCAGGAATTGCTCCAGCATCTCCTCGGCCGCCTGTCCGCCGCCGAATTCCACAACCGCCTCGCGGACCATGTCGCGAAAGCCCGCATCGTCCATCTCAGACCGGGCCGCGCCAATGATCTGGGCCTCTTCGGGCATCTGCCCCGAACAAAAGCGCCGGAACAGGCCGGGCAGGATCTTGCGCCGGGCCAGATCGCCCGTGCCGCCAAAGATTACCAGATCGAATGGGTCCACCGGAATGACGCGAGAAACCATTGGGCACCTGCCTTTCATAGGGTCGTTAGCGCTAACGACGTCCGCTTAACCCATAACTGGCACAGAGTCTAACACCCAATTCATGCATCACAATGGCAGGGCGGAAATTCTTTGGCCACGCTTGCGCATGCCATGCCGGTCGGCCCCCTGCCCGACGCGCAGCGCACCCCTGACAGGCAGCCTGTTGCCGACCGGCCCGGCGATGCCGCTTGATCCCTGCCGCATGACATGCAACCAACTCGCCAGCCAAGGGAGAGCGCCATGACCGCACGCAAGATCATCATCGATACCGATCCGGGCCAGGACGACGCCGTTGCGATCCTCCTTGCCCTCGCCTCGCCCGAGGATCTCGACGTGCTGGGCCTGACCTGTGTCGCCGGCAACGTGCCGCTCGATCTGACCACCCGCAACGCCCGCATCGTCTGCGAACTGGCGGGCAAGCCCGACACCCGCGTCTTTGCGGGCTGCGACGCCCCCTTGCAGCGCAAGTTGATCACAGCCGAGCATGTGCACGGCAAGACCGGCCTCGACGGTCCGGTGCTGCCCGAACCGACCATGCCATTGCAGGACCAGCACGCGGTCGATTTCATCATCGACACCCTGCGCAGCGAACCCGAGGGCACGATCACGCTTTGCCCGCTCGGCCCGCTGACCAACATCGCCACCGCCCTGCAACGCGCCCCCGACATCGGCGCGCGCGTGCAGGAAATCGTCCTGATGGGCGGCGCCTATTTTGAGGTGGGCAACATCACCCCCACCGCCGAGTTCAACATCTATGTCGATCCCGAAGCCGCTGACATCGTGTTCAAATCCGGCATCGCGATCACTGTCCTGCCGCTCGACGTCACCCATCAGGCGCTGGTCACCAGCGCCCGCAACGACGCGTTCCGCGCGCTCGGCACAAAGGTCGGCACCGCCGTCGCGCAGATGACCGACTTCTTCGAGCGGTTCGATATCGAGAAATACGGCAGTCAGGGCGCGCCTCTGCACGATCCCTGCGTCACCGCCTACCTGATCGCGCCGCACCTCTTCTCCGGTCGCTTCATCAATGTCGAGATCGAGACCCAGTCCCCCCTGACGCTGGGCATGACCGTCGCCGACTGGTGGCGCGTCACGGATCGCAAACCCAACGCCACGTTTATCCGCGAGATCGACGCAGACCACTTCTTTGCCCTGCTGACCGAACGCCTCGCACGTCTCTAGACGCATCAGACCGCAGCGCGGGGCCCCGTGCGCCCCGCGCCCCTCCGACAAAAGGCCAGACCCATGAAAGCGCTTCACCTTGCCGGCCCGGACGATGCCGGCAAACTGCTGGCCCTCGTCGCCGGTTTCCACGCCGAGCAGGGCTTCGACACCGACGACGCCCACCGCGAGGGTGCCATCCTGCCGCTGCTCGACGGCTCGCCCCACGGGGCGATCTGGCTGATCGGGCCACGACGCGCGCCGGTGGGCTATATCGCCGTGACCTTCGGCTGGTCGATCGAGTTCGGCGGGCTGGACGCCATCGTCGACGAGCTCTACATCCGCCCCGCCGTGCGCAACCGCGGCATGGGCTCCGAGGCGCTGTCGGGCATCTGCAAGGCGCTCAAGGATGCAGGCGTCAAGGCGCTGCACCTCGAAGTCGACGCCTCGGACGAGGCCACACAGCGCCTTTATGCCCGCGCCAAGTTCCGCCTGCGCGAAAGTTACCACTATATGTCGCGCGTGCTTTAATCGGGGAGCGGGATGAACTCCGCATCATCCCCCGGCGGCAGGTGAAACCGGCCAGAGGCCCAATCGCCCTTGCGCCACGCTTCCTTCGCCTCCTCGATGCGCTCCTGCGAAGAGGCGACGAAGTTCCACCAGATATAGCGCGACCCTTCCAGCGTCTCGCCCCCCAGCAGCATCACCCGCGCACCTTGCGGCCCGGCCTTCAGGCTGACCCGGTCGCCGGGCCGGAACACCATCATCTGCCCCGCCTCGAAGACCTGCCCCGCCTGCGCGACCGAGCCTTCGGCCACGTAGACGCCGCGATCCTCGTGATCGTCGGGCAAGGGGATCGCCGCCCCCGGCTGCAAGACGGCGTCGGCATAGAACATCTCCGACGCGGTCTCGACCGGCGCGCGTTCGCCATAGGCAGAGCCGAGGATCAGCCGAACCTCCTTGCCCTCGCCTTGCAGGAACGGCAGGTCCTCCGCCGCCGCATGCTGGAACAGGGGCGCGCGGTCTTCGTGATCCTTGGGCAAGGCAACCCATGTTTGGATGCCGAAGAACGGCATCGGGTCGCGCTGCGTCGCATCATCGGTGCGCTCCGAATGGGTGATGCCATGGCCCGCGACCATCCAGTTCACCGCGCCCGGCTCGATCCACGCATCAGTGCCCAGACCGTCGCGATGATGCATCCGGCCGCGATACAGGTAGGAAATCGTGGCCAGCCCGATATGCGGATGCGGGCGCACGTCCAGCCCCCGGCTCGGCAACAGCTCTGCCGGTCCCATCTGGTCGAAAAAGATGAACGGACCCACCATCTGCCGACGCGGCGCGGGCAAGGCACGGCGCACCTCGAAATTCCCGAGATCGCGGGCGCGCGGGATGATCAGCGTGTCGATCGCGTCCACCTCGTCGCCCGTCGGGCAATGCGGGTCCAAAGCGGGGTTCCAGCTCATGGCGTTTCTCCTCTGGTCTCACCTGCCTGCAATCTAGCGCAGCCGCCGCCAAGACCTATTGGGCATTCGCGCGCGGAGCCTGTGCGCAACGCTTCCCTTTGCGCGCAGAACGCTTATCTAGGGGGCATGACCCAGCAGCATATCCCCTTCGACAACAGCTATGCCCGCCTTCCCGAGGGCCTGTTTCACCGCCAATCCGCCACCCCGGTCAAGGCCCCGAGCCTGATCGCGTGGAACGCGCCGCTGGCCGCCGAGCTTGGCATCACCGGCGATCCCGATCCGATGGTCTATGCCGGGAACGCCACGCCCGAGGGCGCCGCGCCCTTGGCCCAGCTCTATGCCGGGCACCAGTTCGGCCAATGGAACCCGCAGCTCGGCGACGGGCGCGCCCTACTGCTGGGCGAGGTCGTGGACCGCGATGGCCACCGCCGCGACATCCAGCTCAAGGGCTCGGGCCCGACGCCCTATTCGCGTATGGGCGACGGGCGCGCGGCGCTTGGACCCGTCTTGCGCGAATACGTGGTATCCGAGGCAATGCACGCGCTTGGCATTCCGACGACCCGCGCGCTGGCCGCCGTGCGCAGCGGCGAAGAGGTCATCCGCGAGCGCCCCCTGCCCGGCGCGGTGCTGACCCGGGTGGCGTCGAGCCATATCCGCGTCGGCACCTTTCAGGTGCTGGCCGCGCGCCAGCAGGACGAGGCCCTGTCCGCCCTGTACGCGCATACGGTCGACCGCCACTATCCCGATGTCAAAGACCCGGTCGACCTGCTGGCCCGCGTCACCGAACGTCAAGCCGAGCTGGTCGCGCAGTGGCTGTCCGTCGGCTTCATCCATGGCGTGATGAACACCGACAATTGCGCGCTGTCGGGCGAGACCATCGACTATGGCCCCTGTGCTTTCATGGACCAATACAACCCCGAAATGGTGTTCTCCTCGATCGACCGGCGCGGGCGCTACGCCTATGCGGCGCAGGCCGATGTGATCGTCTGGAACATGGCGCAACTGGCCACCGCCCTTGTGCCGCTGCTGCCTGACACCGATGCCGCGATCAAGGCCATGACGGAAGTCGTGCACGGCATGGGCGACCTGCTGCGCGCGGCTTGGCTGAAACGCTTTTGTGCCAAGATCGGCATTGCCGAGCCCCGTGCCGAGGATGCCGCCCTGATCGGCGAGCTGATGCAGTTGATGGACGCAGGACAGGCGGATTTCACCAATACCTTCCGTGCCTTGGGACGCGGCGATGCCCGCGACCAGTTCACCGACCGCGCCGCGTTCGATGCGTGGGAGAGCCGGTGGAAGACCCGGCTGGAGCAGGAAACGCACGACCCGGCGGCGTTGATGCTGACGGTCAACCCGGCGATCATCCCGCGCAATCACCGGATCGAACAGATGATCGCCGCCGCCGAACAGGGGGACGATACGCTGTTTCATCGCTTGAACGCCGCGCTGGCCAATCCCTTCGACGCCCCCGATGCGGATGAGGATCTGCGCCGTCCGCCCTTGCCCGATGAACGCGTCCGCGCGACCTTTTGCGGAACCTGAGGTAGGATGGGTCGGGACCCATCCTACTTTGTCTTTCATCCCGCCTCGACGGGCACGGGCCGCTTCCGGCGCTTGTTGATCAGCACGATCCCGACCGCGACCAGCGCGAGCGCGCCGAGGAAACCGGGGCCCACCGGTTCGCCGAACACCGCCCAGCCAAAGCCCACCGCCAGCACCGGTGACAGAAACGAGAACGACGCAATATCCGAGGCGGGGTAGATCGACATCAGCCGCAGCCAATACAGAAAGCCCAGCGACGCCACGAGCACCACCTGATAGCCCATCCCGACCCAATGGATCAGCTCCGGTGCGCGCCACAGGTCCCCGAACAAGGGGGCAACCGCGCTCAGCACCACCGCGCTGACGCCCAACTGCCAGAACAGCTGGCTCTCGGCAGGCAGGTCCGACACCTTGGTCAGGCGCACGGTCAGCGCGATGCCGCCCCATGACAATGCCCCCAGCAGCGCCAACGCATCGCCGCGCAGGTCACCCGCGCCACGGCTGTCAGGGTCGGCCAACGCCCAGACCACCCCTGCCATCGCCAGCACCAGCCCCAGCACGCGCCGTTGCGACAGGCGCTCCCCCGGCAAGGCCACATGCGCCACGATCGCCAGCCAGATCGGCATCGAATAGAACAGGATCGAGGCCCGGCTCACGGTCGTCATGTCCAGCGCATTGAAAAGGAAGATGAATTCGACGCTAAACAACAGGCCCAGCATGATCCCCGGCCAAAATGTGCGCCGCAATCCGGTGATCCGTCGCCCCGTCACCACGCACCACAGCATCAGCACGGCCAGCGCCAGAACCGAACGCAGCCCGGCGCCAAAGACCGGCGCCAGCCCGTCATTCGTGACCTTGACCACCACTTGATTGAAGGCCAGCACGGCGGCAAAGGCCACCATGCCGGACGCCCCGGCGAAATCCATGGAATCCTTGCGTGTCATGCCTTCAAGGACACTGATTTGACCGCGCGGTCAATCCCGGCTTTGCCTTTCCGCACCGGGCGAAACGTGCCACAGTCGGGACAAGGAACATCAGGGAGGATTGGTATCATGGGACTCATGGGCACTCTGGCAAAGGTCGCCATCGGATATGCCGCCGCACGCGGCGTCGACAAGCTGTCGGGCGGTCAGGGCCTTGGCGGGCTTCTGGGCGGCGGCGCGCAGGTCAAGGCGTCGGATCCCAACGCGGCGGCGCAGGCACAGATGTTGTCCGGCGGGCAGCCCGGTGGCGAGGGCAATCCGCTCAAGGGGATGCTCGACATGTTCCAGCAAAACGGCCTTGGCACCATGGGCGCCTCTGCCGCCGGAAACCCGATGACCGGGCTCATGGACCAGTTGAAGTCGATGGCCGGCAGCACGGGCGGCAGCGGCTTGCTGTCGCAACTGGGCACCGGGGGCACGGGCATGGCTGGCATGCTGGCCGCGCTCGGCGGCACGGCGGCAGCCGCACAGGGCAAGGGCACTGCCGGACTGCTCGATGCCTTGAACACGAAACAGACCGCCCCCGGGGCAGAAGAGGCCGCAGGCCTGATGCTTCGCGCGATGATCATGGCCGCCAAGTCCGACGGTGCAATCGACGAATCCGAAAAGGCCAAGCTGCTGGAGACGGTCGGCCCGGATGCTGACCCCGAGGACATGGCCTTTGTCCAAGCGCAACTGGCCGCCCCCGTCGACCCCGAGGCGCTGGCCGCCGACACGCCAGAGCCGCAGCGGATGCAGGTCTATTCCGCCTCTTTGATGACGATCCGCGTGGATACGCAGGCCGAGGCGCAGTATCTCGACAGGCTCGCCAAGGCGCTGAAGATCGACGAACCCACCGTCAACATGCTGCATGCCCAGATGGGGATCGCGCCGCTTTATGCCTGACCTTCAGGCGAGGCTTGGCCCCGCGGCCATCCTCGCCTAAAACACCCCGACGACAGCCGGGTAAGACCATGACCGAAACGATTTCAGACCGCGCCGCCGCCGCCGGATTGCGCATGACCGGCCAGCGCCGCACGATCACGCAGGTCCTCGAGGATTCGACCGATCATCCCGATGCCGAGGAACTGCACGCCCGCGCCGTCGCGCGCGATCCCGGCATCTCGATCGCGACCGTCTATCGCACGGTCAAGCTTTTGGAAGAGAACGGTATTCTCGACAAGGTCGACTTTGGCGACGGGCGCGCGCGTTATGAAGATGCCGAACGCGCCCATCATGACCACCTGATCGACGTGACCACCGGCAAGGTCATCGAATTCTTCGACCCCGAGATCGAAGCCTTGCAGGAAAAGATCGCGCGGAAGCTGGGGTATCGGTTGCAGGGGCACCGGATGGAGCTTTACGGGGTTCCCATCCCCTCAAACGACGACGAGTGATCCGACCGTCTGGAACGAGGGGCCAGCCCCTCGTGCTCCCCGCGGTATTTGTCGCCAGAAGAAGCCAGGACGGGTGCTAACGGGTCCCTGCCCGGTTTCTTGGGGCCGCGATGCCATGGCGAGGGCCTCGCAAGACCGTTCGCCACCGGGACCCGGTTTACTCTAGGGCGATGTTCACCCGCCGGTTCTGCTTGCCCTTGTTCTCGACCCGGCCGAGGCGCAGGGCGCCAATTTCACCCGTACGCGCCACATGCGTGCCACCACAGGGTTGAAGGTCCACCTGCCCCGCGCCGCGCCCGATCCGCACCAGACGCACCTGTCCGGCACCACGCGGCGGCTTGACCGACAGCGTCTTGACCAGTTCGGGGCGCGCGGCCAATTCGTCTTCGGTGATCCAGTCCTCGCTGACCTCCAGATCGCGGTCGACGAGGTCGTTCAGCGCCGCCTCCAGCGCGTCGCGGTCTTCGGGCGGGTCGGGCATCATGAAATCAAGCCGCCCCGTTTCCGTACCGATCTTGCCGCCGGTCACCGGCAGCGGGATGACGACGCTCAGCAGATGCAGGGCCGTATGCACCCGCATGTGCCTGTGGCGGCGTTCCCAGTCGATCACCTGCACGACATGCGCGCCCTTGGGCGGCAGGGCCGCCGGTTCGGCGGGCACCAGAACGGACAGGCCGTCCTCGCCCTTGACCGCCGTGGCGATGGGCAGGCGGGCACCGTCCCATTCCAGCCAACCGCTGTCGCCGGGCTGGCCGCCGCCGGTCGGATAGAACAGGGACGGGGAAACGATCACCCCGCCCTCTTCGGTATGGCCCAGCACGCGGCCCGGGGCCTCGCGCCGATAGGCGTCCTCGCGATACAGCAACGCGTTACTCATCACCGATCTCCTGCTTCGGGCTCGACACCCGCGGAACTGCCCGGTCCGGCCGGAGGCGGTTCGACCTCGGGTTTGCTTTCGACGGCGGGCGCCGAGGAGGCGGGCTTTTCGCCGCCAAGCGCCTCGGGATTGCGAATCCACACGTCGCGCTGCGCATAGGGGATCTCGATGCCCTCTTCCTTGAACTTCTCATAGATCTGGTGGTGCATCTCTGTGCGCACCACGAGCCCCGCGCCCACATCGCGCAAGATGCAGCGGATTTCGAAATCCAGACTGTCCGCGCCGAACCCCTTGAAGAACACGAAGGGTTCGGGGTTCATCAGCACCATGTCGTGGTGCCGGGCGATATCCAGCAGGATCTTTTCCACCTTGCGCGTGTCGCTGCCATAGGCCACGCCGACGCTGACGATAATCCGGCCAAGGCTGTTGCCGCGCGTGTAGTTCGCCACGGTGCCTGACACGAAATCGGCGTTGGGGATGATCAAGTCGTACTTGTCGAAGGTCTCCAGTCGGGTCGAGCGGACAGAGATGTCCTTGACGATGCCGTGTGTGCCGTTGACCTCGATCCAGTCGCCCTCGGTGATCGGGCGTTCGATCAGCAGGATGATCCCCGAGACGAAGTTCGACACGATGTTCTGAAGGCCGAAACCGATGCCCACGGACAGCGCACCGGCGACGATGGCCAGCGAGGACAGGTCGAGCCCCCCGGCGGTGATCGCGACGATGGCGGCAACGAAGATGCCGACATAGCCCATGCCCGACACGATGGCGTTCTGCCCGCCTTGGTCGATCTTGGTCTTGGGCAGGATCGAGGTGCGGAACGCCCCCTGAAGCAGGCGCGTCACCATGTAGCCCAGCACGAAGACGATGATGACGATCAGGAAATCCGTGGGCGAAATCCGCGTGTCGCCCAGCGTGAACCCCTCTTGGAAGCGGGCCCAGATTTCCGTCAGGTCGGCGACCCGAGCGCCCCAGATCAACGCCACGAAGGGGATGAAGATCAGCGTCAAGGCAAAGCCGCCCAGCACCGGCAAAAGGCTGTCCTGCGCATCGGCGCGGCGCCCGGTGGCCAGTTCGTACAGGTCGTTGATGAAGCGTTGCAGCACCAGCAGCAGACCGACCAGCGCCAGCGAGGCGATGAACGGATAGACCATCGCCTCGCCCACGCGGGAATAGCCGATCGCGGCCATGACCGGGCCGACAACCCCGATGATCATCGCCGCGCGGCCCATGAGCCGGGCAAAGCGCAGGCGGAAGAAGCTGGTCTCGCCCTCGCGCGCGGCGGCGCTGCCAGCCATGGCCACGTCGTTGCGCACGCGCCCGAGGCGGAACAGGACCAGCCCCGAAATCACCAGAAGCGGGAAATCGAGAACGGCGTGAGTCTCGGCGCTGTAATCGTCGAATTGCCCGATGGAATCGAGGATTTCCTTCAGGACATAGGCCCATGCCAGAAGGTCGGCATACCGCCCCGCCCGGACCCGCTCGGACGGCTCCAAAGGCAGGGTCGCGATCTCGTCATTCTCGTGAAAGCTTTCATCGGCCAGCCAGTGGATGCCCAGCAGCAAGGTCGCCCAAAGCGGGACCTGTTCCAGAAGCAACAGCCAGCGCGTCCCGACGAAGCCGGTGGCCAGCGCCGCCTGAACCAGCGCGTAAATGCCGATCAGCGGCAAGGCCACCTGTCCCAGCGACACCAGAAAGCGGAACACACCCGTGCCGCGCGGCGCCTTGCCCCGGAGGTATTGCACCGCGGCCCGCGCCCAGCTTTGACCGTGTGACAACAGCAGGAAACCAACGACCGTCAGCACGACGATCACCGGCAGGTTCTGCCGCGCCACGTCCTGCCGGAAAGATGAGGTCGCGTTGGTTTTGACCTCGATCCACGATTTGTGCAGCGAGTCCAGAACGTCGTTCAGCGCCCGGGGCCAGTAGGTGGGATTCAGCGGTGTCGGCCCCAGTTCCAGCAACGCATCCGCTTGCCGTTCGCGAATGACCCGGTCGATCTCCGCGATCAGGCCGTTGGCGCGGGTATAGGCCTCTTCTGCGCGCAGGATCGGAGCGCGCAATTCGGTCAACTGGCCGTTCAACTCTTCGCGCCGCTTGGCGATTTCCGGGTCTTCGGTCTCGCCCTCGGCGGGGGCGGCGCCCAACGCGTCGATCTGGCTTTCGATCGTCGTGATGCGGGCCGCGTTGATATCCTGCGCCGCGAGGAACCGCTCGCGCCAATCGGCGATCGAGGCCCTCAGCCGCTCCAGCGCGTCATCGGAGGCCTGCCCGGCGGCCAGCACCTCCTCTGCGTTGGAGGCGGTGGTCGCCCAGCCCGCGTAATCGGGCAGCGAACTTGCGTCTTGTGCAAACGCCCCCACCGTCAGGGTGAGGGTCACGAACATGGCCAGAAGCCAGCGGTGTATCAGTCTCATACGTCCTCGAACACGCCGGGGATGCTGGCAGGCGCCTGGGTCATCCAGCCCGGAACCGGCAGCCCCTTTTCCTTGAGGAAACTCGGGTTGAACAGTTTCGATTGATATCTGGTGCCGTAATCGCAAAGGATAGTCACGATGGTGTGACCCGGCCCCATCTCCTTGGCCATCCGCATCGCGCCCGCGACGTTGACACCGGACGATCCGCCCAGACACAGCCCCTCTTCGGACAGCATGTCAAAGACCACCGGCAGCGCCTCTGCATCGGGGATGCGACAGGTGAAATCGGGGGTGAAGCCTTCGAGATTGGCGGTGATGCGCCCCTGCCCGATGCCTTCGGTGATCGAGTTGCCGGGGTTTTCCGCGCCGGTATAGATCTTGAACAGGCCCGCGCCCTCGGGATCGGCAAGACCGATCTTGACGCCCTTGGGTTGCAGCGCCTCGGCCACGCCCGCGAGCGTGCCGCCCGAGCCCACCGCGCAGATGAAACCGTCGACCTTCCCGCCGGTCTGATCCCAGATTTCCGGGCCTGTGGTTTCGATATGGGCCTGACGGTTGGCCACGTTGTCGAACTGGTTGGCCCAGATCGCGCCCTTGGACTCGGTCTTGGCCAGTTCCTCGGCCAGACGGCCGGAATAGCGCACGTAATTGTTGGGGTTGGCATAGGGCGCGGCGGGCACCTGCACCAGCTCGGCCCCCGCCAGACGCAGCATGTCCTTCTTTTCCTGGCTCTGCGTTTCGGGGATCACGATCACCGTCTTGAACCCCATCGACGCACCCACCAGCGCAAGGCCGATGCCGGTATTGCCCGCCGTGCCCTCGACGATGGTGCCACCGGGGGCCAGCAGGCCCTTTTCGACCGCATCCTTGATGATATACAGCGCCGCGCGATCCTTGACCGACTGGCCCGGATTCATGAATTCGGCCTTGCCGAGGATGGTGCACCCCGTCATCTCAGAGGCCTTCTTCAGCTTGATCAGGGGCGTCTGCCCGATGGCCTGTGCCAGATCCGTCGCGATGCGCATGGGCGGCGTCCTTTTCTTGTCGTCCTGTGGAAATGTGTAGGTCCGCGAACACCGGAACTCAAGGGCCGACGCCCGGTTGTCCGGGGCCTGCCCCGGCGCCTTTGGGATCAGCGGCGCAGGTCGGCGCGCTTGTTGGCCAGCCACAGCAGCATCATCGCCAAGGGGGCCGCGTTGATCTCGCCACTGTCGAGCAGCGCCATGGCCCGGTCGAAGGGGATGACGTGGTTGCGGATATCCTCGTTTTCGGATTCCAGCCCGCCTTGGCTCTGACCCCGTCCGGACAGGTCGGCCAGCCCGAGGAAACAGTGATAGAATTCCGTCGAATAGCCCGGCGAGGCATAGCCGCCGACCATCTTGATCAACTCGTCCACCTGCAAATGCGCCTCTTCGACGGCCTCGCGACGCGCCGCCTCTTCGGGCGCCTCGCGGGCATCGACCAGACCGGCAATGGGTTCCAGCACCCAAGGCGCCGGATCGCCGCGATTGATCGGGCCAAAGCGCAGCTGTTCGACCAGAAGCACCGTGTCGTTGACCGGGTCATAAGGCAGCACCAGCGCCACGTCGAAGGACATGAAGCATTCGCGCCCCAGCTCCGCCGACCATGACCCGTCGAACCGCCGATAGCGCAGGTTGAAGGCATTCATGGTGAAAAACCCGTGCCAGCCCTCGCGCCGCCCGGTGATCTCGACCTGATCGGTGGTCATCGGGTTGCGCAAGGTCTGCGGCGCGGGCTGCGCGGCGATCTGCTGCGCCCAAGCGCGCGCCCGGAAGAAGGGCAGCACCTGCGCAACGGCCTCGGGCGGCCAGTTGCCCCGCCGCGCCATGACCTCCTCCGCCGCGCGGACCGAGATCTCGGCCCAGTCGCGCAGCCAGTCGTCGAAGGACCACGCCGCGCCCGGCACCCAGCGGCGATCGGCGGGGAAATAGACCTGCGCGGGCCGCTCGCCCTCGGCCGTCGTCACCCCCAGTTCGCGCGTCACGAAGGCAAATCCACCCTCGTAGAAATCCAGCCGCGCGAGGTCGTCGGCGTCGAGCCCCGGCACCAGCACCCCCTGCGCCTCGGCGCCCGGCTCGGCCACCAGCATCGGAAAGGCCTGCCCCTCGGCCCAGCGAACGGCGTGCCCGGGCAGAACCGCCGGATGAACCGAAGGGACGCGCCCAAGCACGCGTTCCAGCAGCGGCGCATGCCGCAACGAGCCATAGAAGAACAGATCAGCCAGCGGTCATCTCCAGTGGCGCGACACGACCTCGGCCACGAAGCCCGTGATGATCGCGCCAACGAGCAAGGCGGTGATCACGGTCACGTCCTGCAATTCCTGCGCGTATTTCACGGCGCTCTCGAAAATGCCCATGATCGCTTCCATGACGGTCCGGTATTTCCGGTCGAGCGAGTTCTCCACCATGAGGTTGGCGGAATGGATGAACAGCGCCCACAGCACCAAGGCAACGGTGCCGGTAAAGCCATTCGCGATGGCCGCCGATTGCCCACGCCCCGCACGGCTGCCCACGATCAGCCAGCCGCACAGGAAACCGATCACCGCGTTGACCTCGGAGAATATGCCAAAGCGCGTGCTGGCCGGCATATTCGTCTTGATGATTTCGGATACGGCATAGCCCAAGACTGCCAGACAAATCCCGGCAAAGAGTTTCGCGGCAGTGGGCATCAGGCGTCAGGGCCTCGTAATCGTTATCTGTGTCACATCACAGTTACCGCTTTGAAACGTCGCCGCGCAAGAGGTGAGATAGATATTCCACATCCGCCGAAACCGTTCATCGAACCCAAGCTGTGCCACATCCGGCCATCTCGCGTTGAACGTGTCATACCAGCGGCGCAAGGTCTGGGAATAGCTCTGCCCGAACTCGACCGAGCGGACCTCCTGCAAGCCGGCCTTGGCCACCTGTTCGCGCAAGACGACATCGCTGGGCAACATGCCGCCGGGGAAGATGTATTTCTGGATGAAATCCACGCCACGCCGGTAGATGTCCCAGCGGCGGTGCTGGACGGTGATGATCTGCAGCGTGGCATTGGCACCGGGCTTGAGACAATTCCGCAGCTTCTGGAAATAGACGGGCCAGTATCTTTCACCGACCGCCTCGAACATCTCGATCGAGGCGACCCCGTCATATTGCCCGGTCTCGTCGCGGTAATCCTGAAGCTTGATGGTCACCCGGTCGCTCAAGCCCGCCTTGGCCATGCGCGCCACGGCATAGTCGTATTGCGCTTGGCTGATGGTCAGGCCGGTCACCCGCAGGCCGCGTTCGCGCGCCGCGTATTCGGCAAAGCCACCCCAGCCGCAGCCGATTTCCAGAACGTGATCGCCCGGTTGCGCGCCCATCTGGTCGACCATGCTGGCATATTTGGCGATCTGTGCCTGTTCCAGCGTCTCGTCGCCGGTTTCGAACAGGGCGCTGGAATAGGTCATCGTCGGGTCCAGCCACAGCCCGTAGAAATCGTTGCCCAGATCATAGTGATGGGCGATGTTCTTCCTCGCTTGGCTTTTCGAATTGCGCTGGAACCAGAACCGCGCCTTTTCGAACGCCCGCACCAGCCCCATGCCGGGATAGCCGTCGAACATTTCCTCGTTGGCATGCACGAGATCCATGAACCCCATCAGGTCCGGCGTCGTCCAACCCCGATCGAGATAGGCTTCGCAGAACCCTAGATCGCCGTCGCGGATCAGCCGCGCGAACAGATCCTCGTCATGGATTTCCAGCATCGCCGTCGGTCCGGGACGGTGGCCCTGTGCCCGAAAGGACTGACCGTCCGGCAGCACGAAATCCAGTTGCCCCACCTCCATCTGCCCGGCGATGTCGAGCACGCGTCGAAAGTAGCGCGGCTGCGGCGCGTCGGTGGTATCGGTGGTGCGGGTATCAGTCAGAGTCATTTTGCCTCCCGGGCATGGTCGTTGCGCCCGTTCTGTGCAATTGGGCCTTTCTTGATTTACGCACATGACGCCGAGGCGGATGCAAAATTTCCGCAAAATTTCTCATGTGTGTCAAAATCCCTTATTCTCGTAGGCGTTCAACGCCTTTTCGCGCCCCTCTTTCACGCCGATGACCGGGTCCGGATAGGCATCGTCCGGCGACAGGCCCCAACTGACCGGAACGGCGTCGAAATACGCCAATGCCTCGGCGGAGGGATTGCGGCGGCCTTCGGCAATCCAGCGGTCGATATAGGCGCGGTCGGGGTCGAATTTCTCGCGCTGGGTCACCGGGTTGAAGACCCGGAAATAGGGCGTTGCATCCGGGCCCGACCCCGCCACCCATTGCCAGCCCATCGCGTTCGAGGCCGGGTCCCAGTCGATCAGACAATCCTCGAACCAGCGCATGCCGATCTTCCAATGCATGAGCAGATGCTTGCACAGGTAAGAGCCGACGATCATCCGCACGCGGTTGTGCATGCGGCCCGTCACGTACATCTCGCGCAGCCCCGCATCGACAAACGGAATGCCGGTGCGCGCCTGCTTCCACGCCTTGACCTCGCGCAGGCGTTCATCGTCGCGCCACGGGAAGGCATCCCATTCCTCGCGCCAGTTGTCCGTCAGCAGGCGCGGACTGTGCCACATCAGGTGATAGGCGAACTCGCGCCAGACCAGTTCCTTGAGGAAGGTCTCGGCACCCGGCTTGCCCTCTTCCATGGCGCGACGGCCCGCGTGCCAGCATTGCTGCGGGCTGATCTCGCCCAGCGACAGGTTCTCCGACAGGCACGAGGTGCCGTCGACGGCAGGCCGGTCGCGGGTGTCGTTGTAATCGGCCACCTTGCCGCCCATGAAGGCCCCCAAGCGCCCCTGCGCGGCCTCTTCGCCCAGTTGCACATAGGGGCGCACGACATCCGCACCGCGCCGCATTGCAGCGCCAAGGGCCCAGTCCTCCAGCGCCTCGCTGTCGGGCCAGCTGTCGGGCGCGGGCAGCCGCGCGGGCGCGGGCAAGGGCGCGGCGACATCGACATCCTTCACCGCGCGCCAATAGGGGGTGTAGACCTTGTAATAGCCGCCCTGCTTGGTCTCGACCGTCCAAGGTTCGAACATGACATGCCCGGCAAAGCTTTCAGCCTCCAGCCCGGCCTCCTTGAGCGCGCTCTTGACCTCGGTGTCACGGTCGACGCTGTCCGGATCGTAGGCGCGTTGCCAGTAGACGGCCCCTGCCCCAAGCGCCTTTGCCAGGTCCAGAAGCACATCACGGGCCTTGCCGGATCGCAGGATCAGCCGCGAGCCCTTGTCGCGCAATGCCTCCGCGTAATGCTCCAACCCCAGCCCAAGCCGCCATTTCGGCGCGGCGCCCAAGGCATCGACCAGCCCGTCGCGGATGAAGATCGGCACGACCGGACCACCCCGCGCCACCGCCTCGGACAGGGCGGCATGGTCGCTCAGCCGCAGGTCGCGGCGGATCCAAACGAGGGTGGGACGGGTATCGGACATCGGCGGCTCCTGTTAACTCAGGCAGACCTAACGCCGCGCGCGCAAAAGAAAAGCCCCGCCGGGGTGGCGGGGCTTTCCAAGGTTCGTATCGCTGGGATCAGCTATGCTTGCGCTCGGCCTGAAGGCCTTTCCAGATCGCCCAGCACATGACCAGCAGCACCACCGTAAACGGCAGACCGGTCGAGATCACCATGGATTGCAGCGATTGCAACCCGCCCGCCGACAGCAGCAGCACGATGGCCACCGCGCCTTCGAAGACGCACCAGAACACGCGCTGCGGCACCGGCGCGTCGACCTTGCCGCCCGCGGTGATCGTGTCGATCACGAGCGAGCCGGAATCCGACGAGGTGACGAAGAAGACGATCACCAGAACGATGCCGATGAAGCTGGTGATCGATGCCAGCGGCAGCACGTCCAGCATCTTGAACAGCTTGAGTTCCAGCGACGCGTCCTGCGCGGCGGTGTAGCCGTCATTGACCACTTGGTAGACAGCCGTGCCGCCAAAGACGCTCATCCATAGCACGCAGACCAGCGAGGGGATCAGCAGCACGCAGATGATGAATTCACGCACGGTGCGGCCACGCGACACGCGCGCGATGAACATGCCCACGAACGGCGACCAGCTGATCCACCACGCCCAGTAGAACGAGGTCCAGCCCTGCGAGAAGTTCACGTCTTCACGGCCAACCGGGTTCGATAGCGCGGGCAGGTATTGCAGGTAGGCGCCAAGGTAGTCGACGAAGCCCGTCAGCAGGACAATCGTGGGTCCGGTGAACAGCACGAACAGCAGCAAGAGCGCCGCAAGGCCCATGTTGATTTCGGACAGCACCTTCACCCCGCCGTCGAGGCCGCGCAGCACCGAGACCAGCGCCACGGCGGTGATCGCCGAGATCAAGATGACTTCGGTGGTCGATCCGACGGGCACCCCGAACAGCTCGTTCAGGCCCGCATTGGCCTGTGTCGCGCCAAAGCCCAGCGAGGTGGCAAGGCCGAACAACGTGGCAAACACCGCCAGAACGTCGATGATATGCCCCGGCCAGCCCCAGACCCGGTCCCCGAGGATCGGATAGAAGGCCGAGCGGATCGTCAGCGGCAGGCCCTTGTTATAGCTGAACAAGGCCAAGGCCAGAGCCACCACCGCGTAGATCGCCCAAGGGTGCAGACCCCAGTGAAAGATCGTCGCGGCAAAGGCCAGACGAACGGCCTCTTCCTCAGTTGCGGCGGCGCCCAACGGGGCCCAGTCCGACCGGATGCCGTTTTCGCCCAAGGCGGTGCCGCCTGCGGAGGACGAGAAATGGCTCATCGGCTCGGACACGCCGTAGAACATCAGGCCAATGCCCATGCCGGCGGCGAACAGCATCGCGAACCAGCCCAAATAGGTGTAGTCCGGCGTCGCATCCGCGCCGCCCAGCCGCACACTGCCCACCGGCAGCACGATCAGCAGCAGGCAGAACAGCACAAAGATGTTCGCCGCCCCGATGAAGAACCAGTCGAAGCCCTTCGTCACCGCGTCGAACATCCAGGTGAACGCCCCGCCCGCCTGCTCTGGCAGGGCCAGCGTGTAGAACACGAACAGGATGACGCTGAGACCCGAGATCAGAAAGACCGGGTTGTGGATGTCCAGGCCGAACGGCCCGATCTGGGTTTCGATATTGTCCTGCCCGATCTCGTAATCGGTCTGGATTATTTCTGACGCGCCCTCGGGCTCTGGTATGCCCTGGCTCGTTTCGTCAACGTCGGTATCGGCCATATGCCGTCCCTCCTCTGCGCGTTTCGTTTGTTGTCTTTGGGGTAGCGTGTCGTTCGACCCGGGCGCCCTCCGCCCGGTCGAGGATGGAGGTCATCGCACCACCAGAACCGAGACCTTGGCGTGCCCCGCAACCGTTCCGCCATTGGACGGCCAGATATAGTCGGTCACGTTGGGAATATGGCTGGCCATCACCACCAGATCGGCCTTCGTTTCGTCCACCGCCTTCAGAAGCGTCGGATCCAGATCGGTCGACGGGTCATGGCTGGTCATGGCATGGGCTTCGGTCTCGATCCCCGCGTCCTTGCCCTGCGCCTCGGCGAACTCGGCCAGCTTTGTGGCGAATTCCTGCGGCGAATGGGCGACCGAGCTCGGCGTTGCCGCCGAGACCCCGACATAGACGACCGACGCGCCATAGGTCTTGGCCAAGTCGGCAGCGCAGGTCAGTGCGCGCGACAGGCGGTCAACATGTGCCAGATCGACCGGCACCATGATGCGTTTGAACATGTGTCCTCTCTTTCCTTGCGGCACGGGGACCATGTGAACCGAAGCTTTTTCATCTTCTGAAACACATCCCCGTTACCTGGGGATGTGAAATAACCTAGGTCAGGCCTTTCACAGGTCCAGACTAGAGGCCTTGCGCCCCCCGGGTCCACCCGGCGCGGCGCAATATGTTAAGAAAACGACGCGGCGTGTCGTAACCAAGCATCAAAGCCACGGGCCGTCGTCGGGCATGAAGATCACGTCGGTGACCGGCGCCTCGACGCCCGCGGCGGTCAGCATGGCGTGAATCTGGCCACGGTGATGGGTCTGGTGGTTGAACATGTGGGCAATGCACAGCCCGCGCGGCTTGCTGACCTCGCGCCCGAGAATGCCGGAATGCCAGCTGAGCGGGCCGGTCAGATCCACGCTGCGCAGGCGGTTTGCCCAGTCCAGCAGCGCGGCGTCGGTGCGAAAGCGGGCGATCTCCCAATCGCCGAGCGTCCGGGTCATGCGCACGCTGTCCGACCCGGGCAGTTCCGGCCCGGGCGATCCCGTCAACAGCGACAGCCAGCGGGAATCTCCCCACAACAGGTGGTTGGCGGTGCCGAAGATCGAGCCGAAGAACGCCCCGCGATCTGCGTGCAGCGCGGTTTCGTCCAGTCTTGCAAAGGCCAGCTTCAACTGGCGGTTCTGCCACGCGTTGTAACGCGCCATGGTCACGCAATAATCCACGGTGATCATCCAGGCTCTCCCTTCGGCAAGTCCCGGATGCAGGATGTAGCCAAATTCAAGCGACCCGCAAGATCGCGCCCGGCTTTGGATCATCGAAAAAGGGAAATGGCGCACCCGATAGGATTCGAACCTATGGCCTCTGCCTTCGGAGGGCAGCGCTCTATCCAGCTGAGCTACGGGTGCCTGAGCCGGTCTATACCTGCGCCCCTGCCGGTCTGCAAGCGCAATTGAGCGCGCGATTTCCGGGCCGCATTAGCAGATTTGCAAGGCTCGGGGTCTAGGGTGGCCGCGCCGCCGCCCGGCGATGCGCCGATCCGCCGTTTCCTCCGAAGGGATGCCCCGATGACCCGTTTCCTGCCCCTGCTCCGACGCGCACGTTTCGTGATCTGGTCGGCCTTGCTGACCGTTGCGCTGACCCTGCCCGCGCAGACGCGGGCCGGGGAATATACCTTCGGCGTCGTCCCGCAATTCGAGGCGCGGCGGCTGATGTCGATCTGGTCTCCCATCCTCGATGAACTCGAACGCCGGACCGGGCACAGGTTTCGCATGATCGGCTCGCCACGCATCCCCGATTTCGAGGATGACTTCATGCATGGCCTGTTCGATTTCGCCTATATGAACCCCTACCACGCCCTGATCGCCAACGAACTGCAAGGGTATCGCCCGATCGTCCGCGATGGTGCCCGCGACCTGTTCGGCGTGCTCGTGGTGCGAGAGGATTCCCCCTACCAAAACGTCTCGGAACTGGCCGGACAGACCATCGCCTTTCCCGCCCCCAACGCTCTCGGCGCGGCGCTGCTGATGCGGGCCGATCTCGACCGCCAATTCGCCCTCGATTACCGCGCCAGCTATGTCGCCACCCACAGCTCTGCCTATCTCAACGTCGTGTTCGGAGAGGCCGCCGCCGCCGGTGGCGTCATGTCCACGCTGGAGGCGCTGTCCCCGGCGGCGCGCGCGCAATTGCGCATTCTTTACGAGACGACCCGCATGCCGCCGCATCCGGTCACCGCGCATCCGCGTGTGCCCGAGGACGTGATCACCGCCGTCCAGGCCGCCTTTGTCGAAATGGCCGCCACTCAGAGCGGCGCGGCCCTGCTGGCTCAGGTCCCGATCCGAAGCGCGGTCGAAGCCCGCGAACACGATTACGACACGCTGCGCGAGCTGCGCCTGTCGCACTACTACATCAAGCCCGCGAGCGGGCAGCGATAGGCCGGGGCGAACACATGCGACCGGTCTGGACCATACGGCGCACCGTGCTGCTGCTGTTGCTGGGGGTTTCCCTCGCGTGGCTCGTGGTGTTCCAGGTGCTTTGGGTGCCTCGGGTCACACGCGTCGTCATCACCAGCCATACGGAGGAACTGCAACGCGAACTCGATGTCATCATCGACGCCATCCTGCCATTCCTGTTGTCGCGCCAGTTCGGGGCCATCACCGAAACCCTGTCCAGCATCGAGACGCGCAACGCGAACTGGATCGGCATCGAATTGCACGACCAGACCGGTCGGCGGCTGTTTCCGCTCGAAGAGCGCGTGATCGCCATGGGGGGCTCCCGCATCATGATCGACCAGTCGATCGCCCTGCGTGGCTCGCAATTCGGCAGTCTCAAGGCGGTGATCGACCTGACCACCACGCTTGACCGCGTTCAGGCCGAAACCCGGCGGCTGGGCCTGTTCACCAGCGTGGCGGTCATCATCATCATGGCGCTGTTGACCGTCGCCATCGACCGCCTCGTGACGCGCCGCGTCTCGGTCTTGGCCGCAGCCGCCGATCGCATGAAGAACGGGGATTTCGAGGCGCGCTTGCCCGATCCGCATCCTGACGAACTGGGGCGCCTGACACTCAGCTTCGATGCCATGCGCCGGCAGATCCGGCGGCAGACCGATGCGCTGCAGAGCGCCCGGATCGAGGCCGAGACCGCGCTGACCGCCAAGTCGCAATTCCTCGCCCGGATGAGCCACGAGATCCGGACACCGCTCAACGGTGTCATTCCGGTGGCCGAGCTGCTGGCCGACACCCACCTGACCGACGAGCAGGCCGATCACGTCGACACCATACGCGAGGCCGGGACGGCGCTGCTGTCCATCGTCGACGATATTCTCGACCTGTCGAAATTCGAAGAAGGGCGGCTGGAACTCAACCCGGCCCCGTACAACCTGTCCGATCTCGTGAACGGCGTGGTGCGAATCCTGCGCGTCACCGCCGAATCCAAGGGATTGCGGCTGGAGGTCGACATCGCGCCGGACTTGCTGGGGGTCTACCTGATCGGCGACAGCGACCGCCTGCGACAAGTCCTGATCAACCTGACCGGCAACGCGGTCAAATTCACCCGCACCGGCTCTGTCTGCATCAAGGTGGCGCGGACGATCTGCGACACCGCGCGCGAGGGGCTGTGCATTTCGGTCATCGACACTGGCATCGGCATCGCGGAAAAGGACCATGCCCGCATCTTCGAGCGGTTCGAACAGGCCGAGGGCGGGCGCAACCGACGGTTCGGCGGCAGCGGGCTGGGGCTTGCCATCGCGCGCAGCCTGATCGAGGCGCATGGCGGTCAGATCCGGCTGACCAGCGAGGAAGGCAGCGGCAGCCGCTTCGATGCCATGCTCCCGCTGAATCTGGCCACCGACATCCCGCAACAGGTCGCGTCTGAGACGGTGCTGGACTCCGATCTGGCAAACGGGCGCGCGCTTGTGGTCGATGACAACGCGACCAATCGCAAGATCATCGCGGCGATGCTGCGGCGGCTGGGCTACCGGACCGAAAAGGCCTGCGATGGCGCGCAGGCCTTGAACATGATCATGAGCGAGCGGTTCGATATCGTGCTGATGGACATGCACATGCCCGAGATGGACGGGCTGGAGGCGACCCGCCACATCCGTTCGCTGACCGGCTTGCGCGCCCGAACCCGGATCATCGCCCTGACGGCCAGCGTGCTGGAAGAGGACATGCGCCGCTGCCAAGAGGCCGGGATGGACGGGTTCCTGTCGAAACCCGTCTCGCGCCAAGCATTGGCCGCGGCGCTGCGCGCCTCGTGAGGCTCAACCGAACAGGTCGTGCGCCAGTTCGAGCGCATCCACCAGCGCATCCACTTCTTCAACCGTATTGTACATCGCAAAAGACGCCCGGCAGGTCGCCGTCACACCCAGATGATCCATCAACGGCCCGGCGCAATGGTGGCCCGCACGCACCGCGACCCCCTTCTTGTCGAGGATGGTCGAGATGTCATGCGCATGCCCAGCCCCGTCCATGGTAAAGGAAAAGATCGCACCTTTGCCGGGTGCATGGCCCTGCACCTGCAACCAGTTCAGCCCGGTCAGCCGCGACTGCGCATAGTCGCGCAGCGACGCCTCATGCGCGGCGATCCGGTCCATGCCGACGCCCATCATGTAATCCAGCGCCACACCCAGTCCGATCTGCTGGACGATGCCGGGCGTGCCCGCCTCGAACTTCATCGGCGGATCGTTATAGGTGACCTCGTCCTTGCTGACCTCGCGGATCATATCGCCGCCGCCCATGAAGGGGCGCATCTCGGCCATGCGGTTCTTGGCAATCCAGATCGCGCCGGAGGCGGATGGACCATACAGCTTGTGCCCGGTGATGGCATAGAAATCGCAGCCGATCTCGGCCACGTTGACCGGCATGTGCACCGCGGCCTGAGAGCCGTCGACCAGAACCGGCACGCCCTTTTCGCGCGCCGCGTGGCAGATGGTTTTCACATCGACCACAGTGCCCAGCACGTTCGACATCTGGGTGATCGCCAGCAGTTTCGTCTTGGGACCGATGGCGTCGATCACCTTTTGCGGGTCCAGCGCGCCGGTTTCATCCACATCGACCCATTTCAGCACGACGCCCATGCGCTCCCGCAGGAAATGCCACGGCACGATATTGGCGTGATGCTCCATCACCGACAGCAGGATTTCGTCGCCCGCCTTCAGATGCTCCATCGCCCAACCATAGGCCACGAGGTTGATCCCCATCGTGGTGCCGGTTGTGTAGACGATTTCCTCGGGATCGGGCGCGCCCAGAAACCGCGCGATGATCTCGCGCACGCCCTCGTATTTCTCGGTCGCGAGGTTGCTGAGGTAGTGCAAGCCCCTGTGGACATTGGCATATTCCTCGGCATAGCCGCGCGTGACCGCGTCGATCACGGCCCGAGGCTTTTGCGCCGACGCGCCATTGTCGAGATAGACCAGCGGCTTGCCGTTCACCTCGCGGGCGAGAATGGGAAAGTCCTTGCGGATCTCTTGGACATCATACATCGGGCAACATCCCTTCGGGTGAGACCCCCGCCAGGGTCAGGAGGAAAGACAAGGCAAAGGCCATGGCCAGAAGGCCCAGCACCAGCGTGCCGAAGGCCTTGAACAGGTTTACGAACCCGTGCGCCTCGTCGATGAAATTCAGCGTGATCCAGAATCCCAAGGCCGTCATGGCAAAGATCACCAACATGCTCAACAGGCCCGAGACCATCATCAGCACCGACAACAGCACCAGCACGACCACGCGGATCGCGTTCAGCCAGATCATCAGGACAGCGATGTCGGACAGCCGCGCGGTGCCGCCCAAGATACGGCCCATGCCGGTCAGCGCCGCGATTGTCGCGCCTTGGACCACCGCCTGCAAGATGACAAAGCGGATCGGGTCCGCCAGCATCACCGGCACCGGGCCGGGCGACAGCAGGTTCGAGACGTGAAAGACCAGCCCGCTGGCGATGATGACAAGGCCGAAAGCCGTCAGCAGCGCCTCGCGCGACAGGTTCGCAGACATCAACAGGCGTGCTACATCGCGCGGGGCCGCAATCGTCTGCAAGGCAAGGGACAGGAACGCAGCCGGGGTCATTTCGATGCCTCATAAACGACCCGCAAGCCGCTGATCCAAAACCAGAAAAACACCGCCGCCCACAAGACACCGGTCAGCGCCAGCGCCGGACCGGGGCCGACGAAGCCAGCGGTCAAGCCATTGAGCAGCGCCATCGGCACCGCCGCCAGCAAGGCCCAGAACAGCGCCAGACGCGATCCAAAGCCCGAGCCGCGTTTGGTCACCGTGCCCAGCACAAGATGCACCACCGCCGCCAACACATACAGGATGAGCGGCAGGATGAAGACCGTGCCCAGCAACGCCCCGCCCATCAGCGGGTTCAACTCGGTCTCTTGCAGATGCGCTTGCCGCGACAAGGCGGGCAAGCGCGCCACGAACATCAGCGCGCAGGCCCCCATGACGAAGGCCAGTGCCCGGTCCTCGCGCGGACCGAGCGCCAGAAGGCGGCGCACAACCGCCCCCGGCCCCCGATAGGTGGCCGCGATATCGCGCGAGATCGCCATCAGCCGCGCCGACGCTCCAGCCAGCCAGCGACGCGCTCGACCAGTTCCTCTTGGAGCGAGGTGTCCTCGACCTCCTGCACCGCTTCGGCGATGAAGGCGATGGTTAGCAGGTCCTCCGCCGTACCGCGCGGCAGGCCACGGGCACGCAGGTAGAACAACCCGTCCTCGTCGATCGCGCCAGAGGTCGAACCGTGCGAGCACGCGACGTCATCTGCGTAGATTTCCAGTTCCGGCTTGGCGAGGAACTGGCTGTCCTCGTCCAGAAGCAAGGACTGGGAAATCTGGTAGCCATCGGTCTTTTGCGCGTCGGGTTTCACAAGGATCTTGCCTTGGAAAACACCGGTCGCGCCGTTGCGCAGCACCTTCTTGAACACCTGACGGCTTTCGCAGCCCACCGCGTCATGGGTGACGAAGACGGTGTCGTCGTGGTGGAAATCGCCGTCGCCCATGCAGGCCCCTGCGATATGCGCGACCGCGTCGTCGCCGGTCAGCTCGACCACGCATTCGTTGCGCGTCAGCACGCCGTTGACCGTCAGGGTGAAGGTCTTGAACACGCTTTCCGTGCCCAGTCGCGCAAAGATATGCGTGGCGGCGCGGCGTTCGTGGTCGCGGCCCTGCGCGCGGATGTGGTGCAGCTTGGCGGTGTCGGCCAGATCGACCTCCATCACCTTGTTGAAGCGCGCGGCAGCGGGGCCGTTTTCAAGGATCGTCGCCTCGGCCCCCGCATCGACCTTGACCACGTGATGCAGGATCGCATCCGAGGCAGAGTCGCTGTGGACATAGCTGATATGGATCGGCTTGGACGGGGTCTGCGTGACGTGGATCAGCAGGCCGTCGGTGGCAAAGGCGGTGTTCAGCGCCGCAAGCGGGCGGTCCACCGGCTTTTGACCTCTTGCTTCAAGAACGCCGTACAAGTCCTTGGCCCAATGGATATCTTTCACCTCAGCCAGACGGTCGATCTGCACGCCCTCCAGCGCCAGATCGTCGGACGCCTCGGCGTCGAAGACTCCGTCGACAAAGACAATTTTCAGCCGGTCGCGGCCCTCGAAGAGCGGGGCCTCGTCGCCATGATCAAGCGCCTGCGCCTGCGGCGCATCCACCTGCACCAGCGTCGACGGTGGGGTGTATTTCCAATACTCGTCCCGCGCACCGGGCAGGCCCATGGCCTGCACGCGGGACAGCGCGTCGCGGCGGGCCGCGTCAGGCCAGCCGCCGGTGGGCAGGGTCAGCGCGGACAGCCGCGCCTCGGTTGCGGTTTGTTTCGCCTGCGGCAATGCCATCACTGCGCCTCCTCGAGCAGGTCGGCATAGCCATTCTGCTCGACTTCCAGTGCCAGTTCGGGGCCGCCAGTCTTGATGATGCGGCCATTGGCCATGATGTGGACGACGTCCGGTTTGATGTGGTCCAGCAGACGCTGGTAGTGGGTGATGACAAGGAAGCCGCGCCCCTCGTCGCGCAGCGCGTTCACGCCATCGGCCACTAGCTTCATCGCGTCGACGTCAAGACCCGAGTCGGTCTCGTCCAAGATGCACATCTTGGGTTCCAGCATGGCCATCTGCAGGATTTCGTTGCGCTTCTTCTCACCACCGGAGAAGCCGACATTGACCGGGCGCTTGAGCATCTCGGCGTCGATCTTGAGGCTCTTGGCCTTTTCACGGATCACCTTGAGGAACTCGGCAGAGGACATTTCCTCTTGCCCGCGCGCCTTTCGCTGCGCGTTCACAGCCGTGCGCAGGAAGGTCATATTGCCGACGCCGGGGATTTCCACCGGGTACTGGAAGGCAAGGAACAGGCCAGCGGCGGCGCGTTCCTCGGTTTCCATCTCCAGCAGGTCCTCGCCCAGCAATTCGGCAGAGCCGTCGGTGACCTCGTACCCATCCTTGCCGGACAGGACATAGGACAGGGTCGACTTGCCAGAGCCGTTCGGCCCCATGATCGCGTGCACCTTGCCCGCCTCGACGGTCAGGTCGACGCCTTTGAGGATCTGCTTGTCCTCTTCTTCAAGTTTGACGTGCAGGTTCTTGATTTCAAGCATGTTTCTTCCCTTCGTGTCGTGCGCCCCTCGGTTGGGGCAAATTCAAATCTTTGGTGCGGAACGGGGTGACGCGCTCATGCCAACACCTCGCCCTGTCGCAGATGCGCCGGAAGCCGGTCGACATATTCCTTCGCCAGACCCCGCTCGCACGCGCCACGCGCGGTCAACTCGTCGAGACACCACAGGACGAGGTCATGGCTGCCAAACACCCCCGCCGCGATCATCGCCAGCTTCTTCAGCTGCATGTCGGTGACGGAAGCGCGGTCTTCGAGCAGGCGGATATAGGCGGCATCGCCGTCGATCAACTGGCTGCCGATGGCGTTTGGGCGCACGCGATTGCGCTGTGAATGGCCCAGCATCCGCGATTTCTGATGCAGGAAGCGGTGAAGCGCAAACCCCTGATCCCGCAGGGCCTTGTCCAGTTCCCACAGCGCGGGTTCGCCCTCGTACAGACGGTAAAAGCGCATCTCGGCCACAACCGCAACGGCCTGCCCCAGCTTTGATTGCGCACCGAGAATGACATCGCGTTCCGCGCCCTGTGCATCGATCTTGAGCAGGTCAAAGGCTGGCACCTCTTCCAGATCATCCAGCGCGTGGAGCACTGTCGGCATTTCGGTCTCGGCGCCCAAATGTCTTTTGAAATGGCCGATATAGCCGATGCTCTTCACGCAAAGCTTGAAGATCGAAGACATTTCCGAGGCGGGGTATGCGTTGAACACGGCAGATCCCGGTTGACCAATCGCCTTGTCCAGAACCGTGACACCTGTCCCGGCCTCGGCCCGCAGACGCGCGCAGGCCTCCGGGTTGGGCTCGAAGCCCCAGACATGCGCAAAACCGGCTTCGACCAGCGTCTTGTAAGGCGGCTCGCCCAAAGGGTTCGCCCCCACATCGACGATGTGCAGGCGATCCGGGCGCAGTTCCGCGCCCAGCCAGGATATGAGGCCCGCAGTCTTCATACAACAAACAGCGCGACCACGGCCGAGACCGCCCATGCCGCCATGCCCGCCAGCACAGCGGTCTTCCAGACGGAGTCCTGCACAAGGCCGCTGCGCTGGCCCTTGCGGGCGCGCAGGCCAACCCCGATCAATGTGCCGATGAACACGCCAAGGCCTACACCGACGGTCTGGTTTACTGCTTCGGCCAACATATCCGCGCCTTTCAAAGGTAGGATGGGTGATCACCCATCCTACTCAAGATCACCCAACGGAGCCTTCGAGCGAAATCGCCACAAGCTGTTGTGCTTCCATGGCAAATTCCATCGGCAGCGCCTGCAGCACCTCGCGGCAGAACCCGTTGACCACCAAGGCGACAGCCTCTTCCTCATCCATGCCACGCTGGCGGCAATAGAAAAGCTGATCGTCGTCGACCTTGGACGTGGTCGCCTCGTGCTCACAACGGCTGCTGTTGTTCTTGACCTCGATATACGGCACCGTATGCGCGCCGCATTTGTCACCGATCAAGAGCGAGTCGCATTGCGTGTAGTTGCGCGAATTCTTCGCCTTCGGATGCATCGATACCAGTCCACGATAGGTGTTCTGGGCTACCCCCGCGCTGATCCCCTTGGACACGATGCGCGACTTGGTATCGCGACCCAGATGGATCATCTTGGTGCCGGTATCGGCCTGCTGGTGATTGTTCGCGATAGCGATCGAGTAGAACTCGCCCTGCGATTCATTCCCGCGCAGGATGCAGCTGGGATATTTCCACGTCACGGCAGAGCCGGTTTCCACCTGCGTCCACATCACCTTGGCCCGGTCGCCCCGGCAATCGGCGCGCTTGGTGACGAAGTTGTAGATGCCGCCCTTGCCGTTCTCATCGCCGGGGAACCAGTTCTGAACGGTCGAGTATTTCACCTCGGCGTCTTCCTCGACGATGATCTCCACCACAGCCGCGTGCAGCTGTGCCGTGTCGCGCTGAGGTGCCGTGCAACCCTCCAGATAGGAGACATAAGACCCTTTGTCGGCGATAATCAAAGTCCGCTCGAACTGGCCGGTATTTTCCGCGTTGATGCGGAAATAGGTCGACAGTTCCATCGGGCAGCGCACGCCCGGCGGCACGTAGACAAACGACCCGTCGCTGAACACAGCGCTGTTCAGCGTCGCATAGAAGTTGTCCGACACCGGCACGACCGAGCCCAGATACTTCTTCACCAGTTCCGGATGCTCGCGGATCGCCTCGGAGATCGAGCAAAAGATCACGCCCGCCTTGGCCAGTTCCTTCTTGAAGGTCGTGCCCACCGACACGGAATCGAAGACCGCATCCACGGCCACCCGGCGCTCGCCTTCCTTGGCCTCAGCCGGGGTCGCGTCCGCCCCCTCGACACCCGCAAGGATCATCTGTTCCTTCAGCGGAATGCCCAATTTCGCATAGGTTTCCAGCAGCTTCGGGTCCACGTCATCCAGCGATTTCGGCTTCTCCGTCATCGATTTGGGGCGCGCGTAGTAATACTGCTCCTGAAAGTCGATCTTGGGATAGTCGACCATCGCCCAAGTCGGCTCTTCCTTCTGCAACCAACGCTCATAGGCCGCGAGGCGCCATTCGGTCATCCATTCGGGCTCTTCGTTCTTCTCGGAAATCAGCCGCACGATATCCGGGGTCAGCCCTTTCGGGGCGTATTCCATCTCGATATCGGTGTTCCAGCCGTGCTTGTATTGGCCAGCGGATTTCACCGCATCGACGGTGCCCTGATCGACGCCGTCCTTGACCTGAACCTCATCCGTCACAGACATCAGCCCTTCCTTTCCTCACGCGGCCCGATCCCGGAACCGTTTGTATTTCGTCCCCCACGCCTCAGCAAAGCGCAGGACCTCATCTTCGGTCGTTGTGGGGCCAAGGCTCACGCGGATCGCGGAACTGGCCACCACATCGTCGTATCCCATAGCAGCCAGCACCCGGCTGGCCTTGACCTTGCCGCTGGAACAGGCGCTGCCCGCACTCACCGCAAAGCCCGCGAGGTCCATCTGCATGACCTGCGTCTCACCCTTCCATCCGGGCATCGCAAAGCAGGACGTGTTGGGGAGTCGCGGCGCGTCTTTCCCGACAAAAATAGTCTCTTTAGCGATATCCTCAATAGAGGATTCTAGAATGTTTCTAAGTTTTTCCACCCCGGCCCAGACACCCGCGTCAAGATCGCGCGCCGCAGCCTCTGCCGCCGCCCCGAACCCCGCGATTCCAATCAGGTTTTCGGTGCCGGAGCGGCGCCCCATCTCCTGCCCGCCGCCCTTGATCTGAGCCGCCAGATCGGTGCCGCGCTTGATGACCAAAGCCCCGATGCCTTTCGGCCCGCCCAGTTTATGGGCAGAAACCAAAGCCCGCTCGCAGCCCAGCCAGTTGAACGCCACCGGCAGCTTGCCAAAAGCCTGCGTCGCATCGACGACCCGCACACCATGGGGAAGCTGTTGCACCACGCCGGTTTCGGAATTCGCCAGTTGCAACGCCGTCCGCGCCGGATCGACCACCGTGACGGCCCCCTGTCCGTCGACCGCCAATTCGGGCCGCAGCCACGACACGACCGCGTCATGCTCGACATCCGCCCCAACGAGGTCCAATCCAGCACAGGCCAGCGCCGCCGCCTCGGTCGCGCCCGAAACGAAGACCACGTCCGCGCCGTCCGCGCCAAACGCCGCGGCCACCTGTCCGCGCGCCTTCTCGACCAACGACTTCGCCGCGCGCCCCTCGGCATGCACCGAAGACGGGTTGCCCACCACCTCCATCGCGGCGATCATCGCGTCGCGCGCCTCGGTCCGCAAAGGCGCGGTCGCGTTCCAATCCAGATAGACCCGGCTCAAACCCGCCCCCAGCTTCTTTGGTCCCCAAATACCTTGGGGTGAATGCGCGCCAGCGCAGAGGGGCAAAGCCCCTTGGCCTCACTTCTCATCATCAACCACCGCAAAGATATTGGGCACCGCAGGGCACGGCGCCAGCGTATTGTCCACCACATCCGACAACCGCGTTTGGTGCAGAAACACGTAGACCTGCGCCGACAGACTTTGCCACAAACGGTTGGTCAGCGACTGCGCCTTCGATCCCGACGCCGCCCCCGACGCCCCCGCCCCCTTGTGCATCGCATCGACCGTCTCGTCGACCGCCGCCAGCACATCGACCACCCGGATCTCACTCGCCGGTTTCGCCAGCCGGTAACCGCCGCCCGGGCCGCGCACCGACTCGACCAGCCCGCTCCGGCGCAGCTTGACGAACAACTGCTCCAGATAGGGCAACGAGATATCCTGCCGCCGGGAGATATCCCCCAACGTCACCAAGCCTTCCGAGGATTGCATCGCGATATCGGTCAGCGCGACCATCGCATAGCGTCCCTTTGTACTCAGCTTCACGTCCCGTCCTCCCTAACCCACGCGAACAATTGACCTTGCCGCGCCGATTGCCTATCTGCAATCAACCCGTTTCCGGCAACATTGCCGGTTTAGAACCGTTCTAAGTTGCCCAAGGGAATTCGTCAAGAATTCCTGTCCGGGCCAGTCAGGAGCAAGACCACCCCATGCCCGAGGTCATTTTTCCCGGACCCGAAGGCCGCCTCGAAGGCCGCTACCACCCGCAAAAGGACCGCGACGCGCCGATTGCCATCGTGCTCCACCCGCATCCGCAGTTCGGCGGGACGATGAATCAAAAGGTCGTCTACAACCTGCATTACGCGTTCTACAACATGGGTTTCACCGTGTTGCGGTTCAATTTCCGCGGCGTCGGCCGAAGCCAGGGCGAATACGATCAGGGCGTGGGCGAGCTTAGCGATGCGGCATCGGCGCTCGATTACCTGCAATCGATGAACCAGAACTCGAAACATTGCTGGGTCGCGGGCTTCTCCTTTGGTGCGTGGATCGGCATGCAGCTTCTGATGCGCAGGCCCGAGATCACCGGCTTCGTCTCGGTCAGCCCGCCCGCCAACATGTACGATTTCTCGTTCCTCGCCCCCTGCCCCTCGTCCGGCCTGATCATCAACGGCACCGCCGACCGCGTGGCCCCGCCCGCCGATACGCGCGCCTTGGTGAACAAGCTGCACGAGCAGAAGGGCATCACCATCACCCACGAGGAAATCGAGGGCTCCGGCCACTTCTTCGAAGAGCCGCATATGGACACGATGATCAACTCGGTTTCCGGCTACGTCAAACGCCGCCTGACCGAGACCACGCGCTGAGCCATGGGCGTCGTCGACGATCTGGCCGACCGGTTGGCCCAGGACGTGATCAAGGCGATGGACGCGCTTGGCGATGAAAACCTCGCCGATCAGGTCGCCAACGTTCTGGGGGCCTCGTCGCCCTCCTCCGAAGAAGTCTTCCGCGCCGCCGTCCGCATCCGTCTTGCGGAACGGCGGGCGCGGACCTTCCTGAACGAACACGTCAAGGCCGCGCTCGAGGCGAAAAAGGCTGGCAAGGCCATCCCGCAGGCCATTGCGCCGACCTCCGACAATGAAAACCTCTGAGGACCGGCTGACCGCCCAGATGGCCTTCTTGATGGAGGCCGACCAGCTGAAATCCGTGACCCGCGCCACGCGGCTTGCGGATGGTTCTCGCTTCGAGAACTCGGCAGAGCACAGCTGGCAACTGGCGCTGTTCGCCCTGACCTTGTCGGAACACGCGCCCGAGGGCGTCGACCGGGCCAAGGTCATTGCCATGCTCGTGCTGCACGATCTGGTCGAGATCGACGCAGGCGACGCGCCGGTCTTTGGCACCCATGACAGCGCCGCGCTGGCGAGGGCCGAGGCGCAGGCCGCCGACCGCATCTTTGGCCTGCTGCCCGCCGATCAGGCCGCGCAGTTCCGCGCGCTCTGGGATGAATTCGAGGCCAATGAGACGCCCGAGGCGCGCTTTGCCAAATCCCTCGACCGGTTTGTGCCGCCCAATCTGAACATCGCCAATGGCGGCGGGTCCTGGGTGGATTACGATGTCGATCACGCCACGTTCGAACGCACGATCGGCGCAAAGATCGCCCGTGGCGCGCCCGCCCTGTGGGACTGGCTTGCCCCGCGCGCCAAGGCCATGTTCCAACGTCTGAACAAGCTCTGACCTGCCGTAGCGCGGGGCTCTGCCCCGCGCCGCCTCACTCCGGAAAAACCGGCCAACGCTGGCCCAAATCGGCCAGCCCGGCCCGGATCAACTCCGCCAGAACATCGAGATCGACCTTGGACAAGGCCCCCAGATACAGGCAGGACTTGCCCAATCGATGCGGCCCCAGCCGGTCGAGGATCTCCGAGAAATCCGCATAGCCCGGCATGACATAGACCACCATATTGGCCTTGCGCGGGGCAAATCCGGTCGCCAGAAACGACCCGCTGCGCCCGCTTTCATAGGTATAGTCATAGCGCCCGTAGCCGATGATCGTGTCGCCCCACATGCGCGGTTGAAATCCGGTCACCTCTTGAAAGAGCCGGTCCAACACCATCGCGTCCTCCCGCCGGCGCGGATGGTCAACCGCCTCCAGATAAGCCGCAACGGATGCGCTGCCCGGCTGTGTCTTGTTCTGCGCCATGATCACCTCCCGACCGGAGCGTGGCTTGGAGGGTGGGCCGCTGGTGGGCCTCAGGCCCGCCAGTCGGGGCGCCCGGAGCCACGCCTCAGAAATGGATCGCCCGGCCCCACGCGTCCAGCACGCTTTCATGCATCATCTCGGACAGGGTCGGATGCGGGAAGACCGTCGCCATCAGGTCGGCCTCGGTCGTCTCCAACTGTCGCCCGACGACATAGCCTTGGATCAGTTCGGTCACCTCGGCGCCCACCATATGCGCCCCCAAAAGCGCGCCGGTCGTCGCGTCGAACACGGTCTTCACCATGCCCTCCGGCTCCCCCAGCGCAATCGCCTTGCCGTTGCCGACAAAGGGGAACCGCCCGACCTTCACGTCAAAGCCCTGTTCCTTGGCCTGCGCCTCGGTCAGGCCGACGCTTGCCACCTGAGGGTGACAATAGGTGCAGCCCGCGATGCTGTCGGGATCGACCACGTGGGGATGGCCCCCGGCAATCATCTCGGCCACCATGACGCCCTCGTGGCTGGCCTTGTGCGCCAGCCAAGGCGCACCCGCCACGTCGCCAATTGCAAAAAGGCCGGGCACGCCGGTGCGGCACATCGGATCGGTCACCACATGGGTGCGCTCGACCTTGACCCCCAAGGCCTCCAACCCCAATCCCTCGACATTGCCGACAATCCCGACGGCGGAGATCACGGTGTCGAACGCGTCCTTCGTGGTCTTCCCGCCTTGCGACAGATGCGCCGTGACGCCATCCTTGCGGCGCTCCAACTGCGCCACCTGCGTGCCCTCACGGATCACCATGCCTTGCTTGACGAATTGCTTTTTGGCGAATGCGCTGATCTCGGCATCCTCGACCGGCAGGATGCGGTCCATCACCTCGACCACCGTAACCTCGGCGCCAAGCGCGTTGTAAAAGCTGGCGAACTCGATCCCAATCGCGCCAGAGCCGATCACCAAGAGCCGCTTCGGCATCCGTTTCGGCTGCAACGCATGCTTGTAGGACCAGACCCGGTCCCCGTCCGCCTCAAGCCCCGGCAGCTCGCGTGCCCGCGCGCCCGTCGCGAGCACGACATGTGCAGCCTCCAGCACCTCTTCGCCCGTGTCGGTCTGCACGACCACGCGACCGGGCGCCTCCAGACGCGCCGCGCCCATCACGACGGCGACCTTGTTCTTTTTCAGCAAATGCCCGACGCCAGAGGTCAACTGCTTGGCCACGCCCCGCGACCGCTTGACCACCGCGTCCAGATCGAAGCCCAGCCCCTCGGCCTTCAGCCCGAATTCAGCGGCGCGGTGCATGAGGTGAAACACCTCCGCCGACCGCAGCAGCGCCTTGGTCGGAATGCAGCCCCAATTCAGACAGATGCCGCCCAGATGCTCGCGCTCGACAACCGCGACCTTTAGGCCAAGCTGCGCACCGCGAATGGCGGCCACGTAGCCCCCGGGCCCGGCACCGATCACCACCATGTCAAAGCTCATTGCGTCCTCCCGACTGTCCTCGGGACAGACGCTAGCCCAAGCCCATCCGCCCGGCAACTCGGTCTGGACAGACGTCAAAGGTCGGGGGACGGGGCCATGCCCCGCCCCTGTCCGGGATCACGCTGCGACGGCTTCGATCTCGCGCAGCGTGCGGCCATAGCCGCCCTCGTCCACGTAGCTGCGTTCGGCATCCGTAAAGCGCCGGTCAAGCGCGTCATTGCGATAGGGGAACCGTCCGAATTGCCGGATGACCTCGCGATGCACCTTGGCATGCAGCAGGTTGGGCGCGCCGGTTTCCGGCATGCGTTCCTTCATCAGGCGCACGCAGCGGTCCTGATCGCAGAGGTTCTCGGAATGCATCAGGGGCATGTAGAAGAATTGCCGCGCGGGTTCGTCGATCTTCATGTCCCAGCCGCGATGGATCGCCTGTTTGGCGGCGGTCAGGGCCACACGGTCCGAGGCAAAGGCCTTGCCCTGCCCGCGGAACATGTTGCGCGAAAACTGATCGGCGAGGATGATATAGGCCAGAACCCCGCTCGGATAGGTCAGCCACAGGCCGTAGCGGCCCTGCATCAATCCCTCCCAGGCGGGCAGGAAGCGCTCGCGGATCTGAGCATCCAGCGCCTCGTCCTGCTTGTACCACCCCTCGGGGCCAACTTCGTCCAGCCAAAAGGCCAGGATGTCGTCGGGCGTGACCATATCGTCCTCCATCGCACCCGTTACCATTGACCGAATCGTAACCACGTCAGCGCGTTGGGGACCAGTCACAATTTCTGTCAGAAGTTAACAACCCGGTCATTCATCCTCTTCAGCGGCCTCGATGGCGTATTCCTGTGCAGCCTCCAGCGCGACCGGCGTGGCCGACGGCATGATCGGCGCATAGGTGCCCGTCTCGTCCACCGGCACGCTCTTGCGCTGCGTCATCCGATAAAGCGCATAGGCCCCCAGCAACAACAGAAGACCGGCAATCAGCGCAAAGAAGCCGCGCGCGCCGACCGCCTCCATCGTGTAACCGATGACGATCGGCCCGGCGATCGCCCCGAGGCCGTTGATGAACAGCAGACCGGCAGACGCCGCCGCCATATCCTCGGCCTGGAGGAAGTCGGTCGTGTAGGCGATCAGCAGCGAATACAAGGGGTTGGAGCAGCCACCGATGACAAAGGCAGAGGCAAGCAGGATCGGAAAGATACCGCCCAGCACCAAGGCCACCACCGCCGCGCCGCCGCCGGCAAGGGCCACCACCATGATCAGCACGCGCCGGTCCATGCGGTCCGACATCCAGCCCAGCGGGTATTGCATCACCACCGCGCCGACATAGAACGAGGCCACGAACATCGAAATCTGGCCAAGGCCCAGCCCGGCCTCGGTGCCATAGACCGCCGCCATGCCGAATTGCGCGGCAAACACGCCGCCCAGCAGGAACATCCCCACGATGCCCAGCGGCGACACGTTGTAGAGTTCACGCAGTGTCATCGGCTTGGTGGAATCGAAGGCCGGCGTCGGCGAAATCGATAGCAGGATCGGCGCGAAGGCGATGGAGACCAGCACCGACGGGATCACGAACAGCAAAAAGCCGCTCGCGTCCGGCACCACAAGCAGCGCCTGCGCCGCGATGATGCCCACCATCTGCACGATCATGTAGGCCGACAGGGTCTGGCCGCGCGTCTCGTTGGTGGCGGTGTTGTTCAGCCAGCTTTCCGCCGTCACGTAGACCCCGCAGAAACAAAAGCCGAGGATCACCCGGCCCACCGTCCAGGCGATCGGGTCCTGCACCGCCGGGAACAGGATGATGACCGCCGAGATCATCGAGCCGAGCGCGGCAAAGACGCGGACATGGCCGACCCGTCGGATCATGTTCGGCGCCACCCGCGACGCGATCAGGAAACCGGCGAAATAGCCCGACATGACGACCGACATGGTCCCGGCCGAGAACCCCGCCTGCGCCCCGCGCACACCCAAGAGCGACCCCTGCAAGCCATTGCCCAGCATCAACAGCAGCATGCCCAGCAGCAGCGCCCAGGAATTTCGCAGCACGTTCAGCATGTCGCCCTCATTTCGGTCTCAGATGTGTCGTGTGGTGTTTCGCGGTGGGGGCCAACGTCACCCAGCCCCGCGCGACATGCAATGCCGTCGCGGCGACAGGCACAGCAAATACCCGTAAAGTCATGAAAACTTCATGACTCCGGCCAGCCTAACCGACCTTGTTCGGAATCAAAAGCGATGCATCCCCGTAAGAGAAGAACCGATAGCCCTCCGCCACTGCATGTCCGTAGATGCGGCGGATGCGGTCTTGGCCCATCAGGGCCGAAACCAGCATCATCAGCGTCGATTTCGGCAGGTGGAAGTTGGTCATCAGCGCATCGGTCACGGTGAAGGTGAAGCCGGGATAGATGAAGATGTCGGTCACCCCTTCGAACGGCGCGATCTGCCCGCCCCGCCCAGCCGTCTCGATCAGCCGCAGCGCGGTGGTGCCCACGGGGATCACGCGCCCCCCGGCGGCCTTGGTCGCGGCGATCTGGGAGGCGGCCTGCGGCGACACCTCACCCCATTCGCCATGCATCTTGTGGGTGGTCACGTCCTCGACCTTGACCGGCAGAAAGGTCCCCGCGCCGACATGCAGCGTCACATGGGTGAACAACACACCCATTTCGGCCAGCCGGTCCAGCAGCGGCTGGTCGAAATGCAGCGAGGCGGTGGGCGCGGCCACGGCACCGGTATTGCGGGCCCAGACGGTCTGGTAGTCCTGCTTGTCCTGCGCATCCGCCGGACGCTTGGCGGCGATATAGGGCGGCAGGGGCATCGCCCCGGCGGCGTTCAGGGCCGCGTCGAAATCGTCGCCGGCAAGGTTGAAGCGCAGCTGCGCCTGCCCGTCGCTGCGCGCCTCAAGAACGGCGGACAAGTCGTTGGAAAAGCGGATTTCCTCGCCATCCCTGACCTTCTTCAGGGGTTTGACCAGCGCCTGCCAAGTGCCATCAGCGCGCGGCTCCAGCAGGGTCACTTCGATCTGCGCCTCGGTTCGTCCCTGCGCCCCGTCGCGCGCCCGCGTGCCGGACAGCCGCGCCGGAATGACCTTGGTGTCGTTCAGCACCAGCCGGTCACCCGCGCGCAGCCAGCGGGTGATGTCAAACACCTGCGCATCGGTGATCTGGTCGCCCTCGGCCACCAGCAACCGGGCCGAGGACCGGGGCCGCGCGGGTCGGGTGGCGATCAGCCCGTCGGGCAGGTCGAAGTCGAAATCGGACAGGTGCATGGCGCCTCGCGGATTATTGCGTCACCTGCGGCGGCGGGCGCCGAAAGATGTCGCGGAACATGCCGGGGGTGAACACCGAAAGCGGATTGACCGCAACCCTCGGCGCGCTCACCGCGCCCTTGAGATTGAAGTTGAAACCGATCAGCCCCTCGCCCTTGCGCGAGAATATCTGCCCTATCCCGTTCAGGAAGTAGACCGGCGACAGCACGCCCTGCATGTCCATATTGCCGGAGGCAAGGTCGTAATAGCCATCCAGCGAAATCCCCATGGACGGGCCGACCGCGCTGGAGCGTGTCAGGATCACCCGGCTGGGCGTCAGGCGGAAATTGGCCTCGACCTCGGAAAAGAAGATCCCCGGCCCATTGAGCTGGTCGATCAGGCCGACGACGCTGACCGCATCGAGCAGCGCGCCGATGGCGGGGGCATCGCGCAGGCGCGGGCCTTCGATGCGCATGGTGCCGTCATAGGTGCCGCTTTGGCCCGCGACCGGCTCCATATCCAGTTGGAAAGTGCCGTTCTGCACGGTGCGCAGCAACCCCGCGCCTTTCAGCACGTCGCCCGCATCCTCGCCCGTCACCCGGAACGCGGTGCCACCATTGCGCGGCACGACCGTGCCGTCGATCGGGGCACGCCCGCCCAGCAGCCCGTCGAAACGCCCGCGCAAGCCGCCGCCGGTCTCGAAATTGCCGCGAAAATTGCGGATCGCGATGCTGTCGGTGATCTGGAGCGTGTCGAGCGTCAGGGCCACCGGGCTGCTGCTGCCAGCACTGCCGCCGCCGCCCGTGCCCCCGAAGGTCGCCTTGCGCATGTCGATCCGCCCCGAGGCGATTTCGATCGCCGGGGCCTGCCCGCCGCCGCGCGCCCGCACCCGGCCCGCCACGTCCAGCCAGTCGGACAGGGACAGCCGCCGCAGGGTCAGCGTGTCCATGCCGCCCGAGCCGGTCAGCGACAGGTCGGCCTCGGCCTCGATCCCCGCGCCCGACAAGCTCAGCCCATCGATTCGCATCGGTTCGCCCAACTGCCCCGAGATCGCAAAGCGCCCCTGCGCCCCGGGCGGCAACTGCCAGCCCAGTTGCGGGATCGCCACGCCCAGTCCCGCAAGGTCGCTGGTCAGGCTGAACCTCGGCGCGCGCCCGTCGCCGAGGTCGAGCGCCAATTGCCCCCGCCCCCGGCCAAAGAGCATGCCATCGGGCAGCGCGATGCCAAGCGCGTCCAGACCGGCGGGCGTGATGTCCAGACTGGCCTCGACCGCGCCCGGCGCGCCGTTCAAGGGCTGGGTCCAGCGCCCGGTGGCAGGCACGCCTTCCACGCTGACCGCGCCCTCGACGGCAACCCGGTCACGCGTCAGGGACAGGGACAGGCGATCCGCCGCAAGGCGGCGTCCGGGCACCAGCGTGTCGCTGGCCACGTCGCGCAGATCCCCCGTCAGGTCGATGAAGATATCGTCCAGCGTCAGACCCTCGCGCAGGTCCATCGCCAACCGCCCCGTGACCTCGGCCTGCCCGGTGGCCAGATCAGGGCCGCGCCCGGCGCGCTCCAGCACGCGCCACGCCTCGTTGTCGATATAGGACAGCGCGGCGGTGGCCGAGCCACGCGCCTTCAGGCGGACCTCGCCCGGTGCAGGGCGGGTCATCAGGTCGGGGATGACGAATTCGCTGCCGGAGATGTCGATGCCGCCGCCCTGCCCCGGTTCGATCATGCCGGCATCGACACGCACGCCCAGCCGCCCGTCATACATGGTCAGCCGTCCGGCCCCCTCGCGGATGTCGGGCAGGTTGCGGTTGTAGGTCACGCGCCCACCGTCGAATCCGAGATCGAGATAGGTTTCCGGGCGCGTCCCGGGGGCAAGGCGCAAGGCAAAGACGATGTCATGCAGACGGCCTTCGAGGATGTTCTCGGTGACCCAGTTGCGGGTCTGCGCGCGAAAGCCATGCGGCCAGTAGGACATGACCTGCGCCACATCCGTGGCTTCGGCGGTGGCGTCCAACGCAAGATGCCAGCCGTCCCGCGCCGCGCGCAGCGCCCCGCTGGCGCGCAACGGGAATTTCGGATCGGTCACGCGCAGCCGCCCGACCTGAAGGGTGAAGGGCGCCAGCGACAGTTTGAATTCCACCCGCGCGCCGGACACTTCGAGGTCGCGGTCCAGCATCACCCCTTCGGCAAGGCGGAGACCGGACAGGGCGAACTGGCCGGTCAAGCCCTCGGGCCAGCCGGTCTCCAGCCCTTGCAACTGCGCCTGCCCGCTGGCGGTCACCTCGGCCTGCGCCGAGCGCACGCGGATTTCGTCGAAGGTCAGCAGGGCCTCGGCGGGATCGTAGCTGAAATAGGTCCGCGCCCCGTCAAAGGGCAGTGCCTTGGTGGCGCTGTTGGGTTGCAGCACGCCCGCGCCGATCTGGAGCGTGGCACTGAGCTTGTGCAGCAGGCCCTCATTGTTCAGCCCGGACCGCAACGCGCCGGAAATCGGCGCGTCCAACCCGTCGAGCCATGCCAGCGCCGGGCTTTGCGTGGCAATGTCGGCGGCGGGCAGGTCCTTGAGCACCAGCCCGAATTCCATCGCAGTCTCGCCCAGACGGCTTTGCGCGTTGACCTCGACGGTCGAGACATCGGCGCCCCCGGACAGCAGCGCCACGTCGCCCGAAAGCCGCAGGCTTTCACCCTCGCGCTCCAGCCGCAGGCGGCCGCCATCCGCCGTCCAGCCGCGATGCGCGCGCTGGTCCTCGTAGCGCACGGTCAGCGCATCGGCCTCGAAAAGGGTAAACCGCGCCAGCCGGGGATCGGCAAAGGCACGGTCGACCTGAGCGATGATGGCGTTGAGATCGGGCGCCCGCGTGCCCTCGGAAAATGCGTCGCCCAAGGCCAGCCCGAAGCGCCCGTCCTTGTCCCGCTGCAAGGTGACGAAGGCACCCGAGACCTCGGCCTCGCGCAGTTCGAGCCGACCGCGCAGCAGGGCGCCGGGTGACAGGCCCGCTTCGATGTCCGACAGTTCGGCCACCATCTCGCCGCGCGCATTGGCGATGCTGACATCCCACAGAATGAAGCGCGCCAGCCCGGTGCGCTGGATCAGCAGGCTCATCCGGCCAAAGCGCACGTCGAGACCCGGGACCGCCTGCGCAATGCGGCTCTCGATGCGGTCGCGCAGCCAGTCCGGCGCGTCGACCGGCCGCCCGACCATGACAAGCGCGGCGATCGCCGCCGCGGCGATCACCGTGACCAGCGTGACAAGCGCCGCAACGCCGCCTTTGCGGCGGCGTCGGGAACTTTTCACGACCGTATCCTGTTCTTCGCGCCCGCTCACTGGAAGCCACGCCCTGCCGGTTTATTCTTGGGTTGCATCTGGCTCATGAAGGCCACAGTAACCCAAGTAAAGGAGATACGCATGTCCGAGAAGGCCCCCGATATCACGTTGCCCGGCACCTCCGGCGATGTTTCGCTGAGCGCGCTGAAGGGCGCGCCGTTCGTCCTGTTCTTCTACCCGCGCGACGACACGTCGGGCTGCACCAAGGAAAACGAGGCGTTCACGGCGCTGCAGCCGGAGTTCGAGGCGCTCGGCGTGAAGGTCTATGGTGTCTCGAAGGACAGCATTGCCAGCCATGAGAAATTCATGGCGAAGAAATCGCTGACCGTGCCGCTGTTGTCGGACGAGGCCACGGACCTGTGCGAACAGATGGGCGTGTGGAAGGAAAAGAGCATGTACGGCAAGACGTTCATGGGCATCGAGCGCTCGACCTTCCTGTTCGACGCGGAGGGCACGGTCGTGAAGGCATGGCGCAAAGTCAAGGTCCCCGGACATGCCGAAGAGGTTCTGGAAGCCGCGAAAGGGCTGTGAGGGGGCAAGGCGCTTCGAAGCGCCTTGATCAAGCGCCTTGCAAGGCGCTTTAGCCGCAAATTCGAATTTGCGGAGGAAGGCTTTTGGAAAAGCCTTGCAAGGTCCTTCGAAGGACCTTGCCACCGCAGGTGGAAAGGACGCGGAGCAATGATGAGCCTGAGCGAAATGGCGGTGGACGTGCTGACCACCTCCGATGGCCGCGAGAAGACGGAGAAGTCGAGGAACCATGCGCGCGCATGGTTCGCGGCCCGCGCGGCGGGGCACCCGCTGCCGGTCGGATCGGCAACGCCCCCGTTGCGCCCGGCCCGGCCCGCGCAGCCCGAGCTGCGCGACCCGCGCGACGTCCCGAAACGCAAGCCCGGCAGCCCGCAAGGCCGCATCGCCCTGCTGCACGCCGTTGCCCATATCGAACTGAACGCCGTCGATCTGCATTGGGACATCATCCCGCGGTTCACATCCACCTCCATGCCGCTGGGCTTCTACGATGACTGGGTCAAATCCGCCGAGGAAGAGGCCAAGCATTTCAACCTCGTCTGTGACTGCCTCGAAGAGATGGGCAGTTTCTACGGCGCCCTGCCCGCCCATGCGGGCATGTGGCGCGCCGCAGAGGACACGGTCGATGACCTCATGGGGCGCCTCGCCGTGGTGCCCATGGTGCTCGAGGCCCGCGGCCTCGATGTCACCCCCGGCATGATCGAGATCTTCCGCAAGGCCAAGGCAGACAGCGCCGTCGCGGCGCTGGAAACCATCTACGGCGAGGAGGTCGGCCATGTCGCCTACGGCTCGAAATGGTTCCATTTCCTGTGCGGGCGCCATGATCTGGACCCCAAGGACGTGTTTCACACACTCGTCCGGAAATATTTCCACGGGGCCTTGAAACCGCCCTTCAACGAGGAAAAGCGCGCCGAGGCCGGGCTTGCGCCCGACTTTTACTGGCCGCTCGCCGACACACCCAAAAGCGGAAGGTCTTGAATCGGCGGATTTTTGCCATTTAGGCCACATCCCGCCACCTGCGGCGAATCATCCGCCCAAAATTGTTGCGCCGGACGCAACCTGCCTTTAAGCCCGACTGGGGTGCAGGTTGGGGAGCCGAGCACCAGACATTGGGACGGGACAAGGGACAGTCAGGTGAGAACACGTCTGGCCATCAAGACACACGCGCTCCTTGAGCGCTTCTTTCCGGAACGCCGCCTGTTTCTGCGGTCTGACAGCGATACGCGCTTCATCCGCCTGAAATCCGAAACGCAGGCAATCGCCTTCGTCGGCGGGGTTCTGGTGATCGGCTGGACCACCATCGCCACCGCGATCCTGCTGATGGACTCCATCGGCGCCGGGAATTTCCGCGAACAAGCCAAACGCGAACAGATCACCTACCAGCAGCGCCTCAACGCCCTCTCGTCCGAGCGTGACAGCCGCGCCGCCGAGGCGGTCGCAGCGCAGGAACGCTTCAACGCCGCCCTCCGGCAGATCTCCCTGATGCAATCCGAACTGCTCGATTCCGAGGCCCGCCGCCGCGAGCTGGAAACCGGGATCGACGTCATCCAGACCACCCTGCGCGACACCATGAAGACGCGCGAGCAGATCGGCGACCGGCTGGCCGCGCTCGAAACGCAGCTGAATGGCGGCACCGCCGTCGCTGGCCTCGCGCAGGATGACAGCACCGTCGACTTCCTGAACGAGGCGCTGGCACGCACCGCCGCCGAGCGCGACAAGGTCATCGCCGACGCCCAGCAGGCGCTGATCCGCGCCTCTGAGATGGAAGCCGAGATCGAGATGATGCAGGATCAGAACGACCGCATCTTCCGCCAGCTCGAAGAGGCGATGACCGTCTCGGTCAAGCCGCTCGACAAGATGTTCGAAAAGGCCGGCATGGACCCGGACCGCATTCTGGGTCAGGTCCGCAAGGGCTATTCCGGTCAGGGCGGCCCGCTGACGCCGCTGTCCTTCTCGACCAAGGGGGCGGATATTTCCCCCGAGGATACCAACCGCGCCAACAAGATCCTTGGCGAGATGGACCGCCTGAACCTTTACCGGATCGCCGCGCAGAAGGCGCCGTTCGCCTCGCCGCTCAAGGATCCGTTCCGCTTCACCTCGGGCTTTGGGTATCGCTGGGGCCGCCTGCATGCGGGCACCGATTTTGCCGCGCCGCACGGCACGCCGATCTACTCCACCGCGGATGGCGTCGTGACCCATGCCGACTGGTCCTCGGGCTATGGCCGTCTGGTCAAGATCCAGCACGAGTTCGGCATCGAGACGCGCTATGCCCACATGTCGAAAATTCGCGTGAAGACCGGCCAAAGGGTCTCGCGCGGGGAGCGTATCGGTGATATGGGAAACACCGGACGGTCGACTGGGACACATCTTCATTACGAAGTCCGCGTCGGCGGAGAACCCGTCAACCCAATGATATATATCAAGGCTGCGAACGATGTTTTCTAAGAGCAAAATCAACGAGCCGGGCCCCAAGGCAGACGATTCCGCCAAGCCCGCCGCCCCCGAGATGCCGAAGGCATCGACTAACGAATTCAAGCCCGCTGCGCCCAAGGCAAAGCCGCCCGCGTCTGTCCTGTCCGCGGACCTGCACGTCACCGGCAACATCAAGACCACCGGCGATATTCAGGTCGAAGGCACCGTCGAGGGGGACATTCGCGCTCACCTGCTGACCATTGGCGAAAGCGCCACGATCAAGGGCGAAGTCATCGCCGATGACGTCGTCGTCAACGGCCGAATCGTCGGTCGCGTCCGTGGTCTGAAGGTCCGCCTGACCGCCACCGCGCGCGTCGAGGGTGACATCATCCACAAGACCATCGCGATCGAATCCGGCGCTCATTTCGAGGGCTCGGTGCAGCGTCAGGACGACCCGCTGAACGGCGGCAAGACGCGCGCACAAGCCGCCGCCCCCGGGGCCCCCGCAGCCGCTCCGGCGCCGCAAGACGGCTGAGCCGACAGGCAATCGCGACACGCAAGACCGCCCCTCGGGGCGGTTTTTTTGTGGGCGCCGGGCGGGCACAGGCCGGATTGCAAGCTGATCAGCTTGCCGGACTGGACAGGTCGCCCCGGTCCGTCATCCGCTCGGACAGCCGGTTGAGCAGCGGATGCGGAAAGGTCCTTGGCACCGTCACCGCATAGATGCTCTCGACGACGTCGAGTTCGAAGGGCGCGGTGACAAGAATGCCCTGCGCCAACTCGTCCGCCAAAACGACCGCAGGCGCCACGGCCAGACCCAGATCCTCGCGGGCGAGAAGGCGGATCATCGCCATGTCGTCGACCGTCGCCGCGATCCTTGGCGTCACACCCAGCCGCGCCACGAGACTGTCAAACCCCGTCCGGATCGAGCTTTCGGTCGGCAAAAGCACCGGCTCCGCGCGCAGCAGCTCCGTCAACGAGCCATGCGCCAGCCGATGCGGCCGTCCGTGCAACCCGACTGACTGCTCGGCAATGCGGTGGGCGATGAGATCGGGGAACTGGTCGCGGGGCGGCGGGTCGGTCAACAGAACCACGTCCAGCGCGAGGCTTTCGAGCGCGCGCAACAGGGTCTGGCTGTTGCCCGAGGACAGCACCAGTTCGGCCCCCTCGGCAAGCGCCGGACGCAGGAAGCGCAACTGAAAGTTCCGCGACAGGGTCGACAGCGCCCCGACCCGAAGCGGCGCCTGAGCCGCGCCCGCCCCGGTCAGTGTCGCCACGAGGTCATCCCCCGTTTCAAAGATCCGTTCGGCGTGATCCAAGGCGATCCGCCCTGCTTCGGTCAGGGTCATGGCGCGGCCGCTGCGGTCGAACAAGGCATGGCCCAGCCGCTCTTCCAGTTGACGAATCTGGGTCGACAGCGCCGATTGCGACAGGTTCAGCCGCGACGCAGCCCGGGTCAGGTTGCCCTCGTGGGCGACCTCCTGAAAATAGCGAAGGTGATGGTAGTTCAGCCTCATATCATTCTCTTTTCTAGAACAATACGATCCATACAATGTATTTCTCTTTATGAATAGACCTCTCTAAGTCCACCGGAGATCAACATCCGGAGGTTTTCCATGTCCCTGCTGCTCCTGCTCGGTCCGCTCGTGATGGCCGTCTCGGCGCTTGCGATGCACCTGCATCCCCCTGCCCGTGCGCATTGGCACCTGCGCCTGCCCGAGCTTGCGTCCCTCGTGGCGCTGGCCGCCGGCGCGCTGGCCGCGCTCGATCTTGTCGTGTCGGGGCCGTCGACCGGCGCGCTGCTCGGGGTGGGCCCGATCGGGGTCTCGGCGCGGATCGACCTCGTCAGCGTTGCCATGACGCTGACCGTGGCCTTTGTCGGCTGGGTGGTGCTGCGCTTCTCGCGGGTGGCGCTGGATGGCGAGACGCGCCAGCCCGCCTTCATGGGCTGGATGGCGGCGACGATTGCCGGTGTTCTGCTGCTGGTCGGCGCGGGCAATGCCGTGCAACTGGCGGTGGGCTGGGTGGCCACCGGCGCGACCCTACATCGTCTGTTGCTGTTCTATCCCGACCGTCCCCGCGCGCGTCGCGCGGCCCGGAAAAAGGCGCTCAGCGGCCTCGTGGCAAGCGCCGCGCTGCTGATCGCGGTCGGCCTGCTGGTCGGCGGCATGGGCACCTCGGACATCGCGACGATCAACGCCATGGCGCAGGCGGGTGATGGGCCCGGTCTGCTCTGGCTGGTGGCACTGATGCTGGCGCTGGCCGCGATCTTCAAGTCGGCGCTGGTCCCGACGCATGGCTGGCTGACCGAAGTGATGGAGGCCCCGACCCCGGTTTCCGCCTTGCTGCATGCGGGCGTGGTGAATGCGGGCGGCTTCCTGCTGATCCGCTTTGCCGATGTTCTGGTCGCCGCGCCGGGCGTGCTGGCGGTGTTGGCGCTGGTCGGCGGCTTCAGCGCGCTGCTCGGAGCCGCCGTGGCGCTGACCCAACCGGCGGTCAAGACGGCATTGGCATGGTCCACCTGCGCGCAGATGGGCTTCATGGTGCTGCAATGCGGGCTGGCGCTATTCCCGCTGGCGCTGCTGCATATCGTGGCGCATTCGCTGTACAAGGCACATGCCTTCCTCGCCTCGGGCGACGCGGTGCGCGAAGTGGCCAAGATCCGGCGGCCCGGCCCCGTGGCGGTGCCGAACCTGCTGGCGGTGGCGCGGTCCTTCGGTCTGGCCCTTGCGCTGTATTTCGTCGTCGGGCTGGCCTTCGGGATCACCTCGAAACCGCCGCAGACGATCGCGCTTGGCGCGATCCTGATCTTCGGCGTGGTCTACCTGATCGCGCAGGGCCTCGCCGATCTTGCGCCCCGCGCGCTGACATGGCGCACGGTCGGCCTGTCGATCATGGCCACCATCGCCTATTTCGCCCTGCAGCAGGGCGCCACGCTGGCCGCCGCAGGCACCTTGCCCGCTCCGCCGCCACCGGACGGGTTGATCTGGGCCACGATCGTTCTTGCGCTTGGCAGCTTTGCCCTTGCGGCGGTGGCGCAGACCACCTTCCCGCTCTGGGCCGGGCATCCGGCGACGGCCGGACTGCGCGTCCACCTGATGAACGGCCTCTACATCAACGCGGTCTCGGATCGGCTCATGGGCCGCTGGACCCCCAAAACCGGAGCAGAGCAATGAACGGGCATATCTCTTGGAACGGTCAGGTCCTCGAACTTTTCGCGGCGGCGGAACAGGCCATGCGGCAGGTGCCGCCTGCCTTCCCGCTGGAGGCAACCGTCGCCGTGAACCCTTGGCTCGGACAGGTCGAAGAAGACCGCGTCATCGCCGCCGCGCGCATGGCGCGGGCGGGCGGCGGACGGATGGTCCTGCCGCGCGACACAGTCGCCGCGATGATCGAAACCGGCGAGGTGACCCAAGCCGACCTGTCCGACGCCGCAGCCGCGCACGGCCTGTCGGCTGCCGATCTGCGGCGCGCCGCGACGCAGCCCGCATCGCCGCGGCCCGCGCTTTGGACCGTCGCGGAGCTTGCGCAGGACGAGACAGGCGTGGATTGGCCAGCCTTTGTCGAGGAACGGATCAGCCATTGGGCGGCTGCGCAATTCGACCGGGGGCAGGCCTTTTGGCCCGCACCCGCCACCGGCGCGTGGGTCTCGTGGCGGGCCTATGCCAGCCGGGACCTGACATCGGGGCTGGCGGGCCTGTCTGGCTTTGCCGAACGTGTGCAAGCCCTGCCCACCGATGCGCGCGCCGCCTTTGCCGAGGCCTGCGCCGCGCTCGACCTGTCCGACCGGGCCGCGCCGCTGTATTTTCACCGGCTGCTGGTGACCCTGTCGGGCTGGGCGCAATATGCCCGCCACCTGTCTTGGACCGCCGAACGTGACGGCGGGCGCGACACGACCCTGTTCGAACTGCTGACCATCCGCTTGCAATGGGAGGCCGCGCTGATGGATCAGGGCGGCGCGGCCCGGCGGCGGGCTTGGGCCGCATTGATGGACGACTATGCGCGCCCGGTCGAGCCCGACGCCGATCTGCTGCTCGACCTCGCCTTGCAAGAGGCGGTCGACCGCAGCGGCGAACGGCGCCTCGCCGACACCCTGTCGGACGGCACCGCGCCCGCTCCGGCGGAGCAACCCGCGATACAGGCGGCCCTCTGCATCGATGTGCGGTCCGAGCGGCTGCGCCGGTCGCTGGAAACCGTCGACCCCGCGATCGCCACCATCGGCTTTGCGGGCTTCTTCGGCCTGCCGATCCGGCACCGCGCCCATGCCTCCGACACCGTCGAGGCGCGCGCGCCCGTGCTGCTGTCGCCGGGCATCGACACCCGGTCGAGCACCTCCGTCCGGGAGGACACCAGCGCGCGCGTCCGCCTGCGGACGATCCGCGCCTGGGGCCGGTTCAAGCGGGCGGCGGTCTCGGCCTTTGCCTTCGTCGAGGCGGCGGGTCCGGTCTACGTCGGCAAGCTGCTGCGTGACGCCCTCGGGTTCGCAGGGGCTAGCGGCGACGAAGCGGCCCCGTCGCTGGACATGCCGTTGGCGCAGCGCATCGGTTCAGCCGAAGGCATCTTGCGGGCGATGTCCCTCACCGACGGGTTTTCCCGGCTGGTGCTGGTGTGCGGGCACGGGGCCTCGGTCACGAACGCCCCCCATGCCAGTGCCCTGCAATGCGGGGCCTGTGGCGGCTTTGCTGGCGACGTGAATGCGCGGCTGCTGGCGGCGCTGCTGAACGAGGACGCAGTGCGCGCGGGCCTTGGCGACAAGGGCATCACCATCCCCACCGACACGCGGTTCGTGGCGGGGCTGCACGACACGGTCTCGGACGAGGTGCGGTTGTTCGACGACGCCCTGCCCGACAGCCACCGGCCAGAGCTGGTCCGGCTGCGCACCGCCCTTGCGCAGGCCGCCGCCCTGACCCGCACCGAGCGCGCCCGCGCGCTGCCGCGCGGGGCGGCGGACAGTCTGGCGCAGCGGGGCCGGGACTGGTCCGAACTCAGGCCGGAATGGGGGCTTGCCGGGTGCAGTGGCTTCATCGCCGCGCCCCGCGCGCGCACGACGGGGCGCGACCTTGGGGGGCGTGTTTTCCTACATGACTACGACTGGCGGCAGGATCGCGACGCCGCGACGCTGGAACTGATCCTGACCGCCCCGGTCGTGGTCGCCAGCTGGATCGCGCTGCAATATCACGGGTCCGCCGTCGCACCTGACAGCTTTGGCGCAGGCAACAAGCTGTTGCACAACGTCGTCGGCGGGATCGGCGTGCTCGAAGGCAATGGCGGCACGCTGCGGCCCGGCCTGCCATGGCAATCCGTGCATGACGGCGAGCAGCTGGGCCACGTGCCAAGCCGGCTGGTCGTGGCGGTCGACGCGCCCGAAGAGATGATCCTGCGGGTTCTGGACAAACATCCCAAGGTCAGGGCGCTGTTCGACAATGGCTGGCTGACGCTCGTGGCCTTGGATGACGCCGGGACCATCGGACGCCGCTACCGCGACGGCGCGTGGGAGGATCGCAACCTGCCCGCCGCGCGCGTGTCAGTGGCCGCCTGACCCGAGGCAGGCGCGCGGCCCCGGCCCCGCGCCTGCATTCGGCAAATCAGGCCCAGCGAACCAAACACCGGCCAGCGGTCAGGCCTGCAGTTCGGCATCCCAGTAGAGAAAGTCCATCCAGCTGTCATGCAGATGGTTGGGCGGGAATTTGCGGCCCATGTTCATCAACTCACCGGCTGTCGGGCGGCGCGGCGGCTTGCGCAGGGTCAAGCCGGAGGTGCGCAGGCTCTTCGACCCCTTGCGCAAATTGCACGGAGCGCAAGCGGCAACGACGTTTTCCCAACTGGTGATCCCGCCCGCAGCCCGTGGCACCACGTGGTCGAAGGTCAGTTCGGACTTGGTCCCGCAATATTGGCAGCGAAATTCGTCCCGCAGAAAAAGATTGAAGCGCGTGAAGGCCACGCGCTTCCTAGGTTTGACGAAATCCTTGAGGACCACCACCGAGGGGATCTTCAGCTCCATACTGGGACTGCGCACCACCTCGTCATATTCGGCGATGATGTCGACCCTGTCGAGAAACGCCGCCTTGATCGCCTCTTGCCACGGCCACAGCGACAAGGGGTAGTAGGAAAGCGGCCTGTAATCCGCGTTCAGCACAAGCGCCGGGAACTGCTTCAACGCGCCCGGAGATCGCACGAAATTGGTTCTGAAATCGCCATCCATTGCGGGACTCGTCCTTCGCCCTGTCTGCTCGTCCTAAAGCACCAGAGCGGGACACCCCGCCCCAGCTAAGTTCGACTATATCTCGTGTTGCCTTTCTGGCAAGCCCCACGACATAGAGTACGCGCCCAAGGCTGTAGCGCGGGGGCGTAACGCCTATGTGACGGGCAAAGCTGATCCCCCCGATTTCACGACCGGCTGTCGTGACGAGGCGATCAAGGGGCAAACGTGGCTTGCGTCTTCAGAACTTGCACTTGTCCCGCAGGAAGGCCAGCGCGACGGATAGGCCATCGGGCGCGATGCCATGGGCGGTGCCCTTCATGATATGGGCATAGACCTCTTTCCATCCGGCCTTTTGCAGGGCCTCGGCGGCCTCGGGCAGCGATTGCACCGGTACCACGTCATCCTGATCGCCATGGATCAGCAGGACGGGCGGCTTGCTGACCACCTCGTCCTCCAGCAGTTCCGGCGCCAGCAAACGGCCCGAGAAACCGACGATGCCGGCCAGTTCATCCTCGCGCCGGGGGCCGACATGCAGGCTCATCATCGTGCCTTGGCTGAACCCGACCAGCGCCACCTGTTCCGGCATCAGGTCCTCGTCCACCATCAGGGCATCCAGAAACGCGTTCAGATCGTCGACCGCACGCGCCATGCCCGCCTGCGCCTCTTCTTCGGAGGAATTGTCGATCCACGGGATCGGGAACCACTGGAACCCAAAGGGCGCACCCGCGCAGCTTTCGGGCGCGTCAGGCGCCACGAACAACGTGTCCGGCAGATGCTCGCCCAAAGGATCGGCCAGCCCCAACAGGTCGGCGCCATTCGCGCCATAGCCGTGCAGGAAGACGACGCAAGACCGCGTCTCTCCGGATCGAGGCGCCTTGCGGCCAGTGGTCAGAACCCGTGTCATGCGATGCCCTCTCGCTGTTTGCACACATGGTAGTACGCCCACAGGATGCGCGCCGCAACCGATCTCCACGGCGACCACGCCTCTGCCATGGTGCGAAGCGGGCGCTCCTTCGGGCGCTCGGGCAGGTCGAACAGCAACCGCGCCCCTTCCTGCAAGGCCAGATCGCCGGGGGCAAAGACATCGGCCCGACCAAGGCTGAACATGGCATAGATCTCGGCCGTCCAGACGCCGATCCCCTTGACCGCCACCAGCGTCTTGACCACCTCCGCAGTCGGCATGTCCCGCAAGGCGGCATAGTCGATGCGCGCCTGCGCCAGCGCCAAGGCATAGGACGCCTTCTGACGGCTTAGCCCAAGCGCGCGCAGGCTGTCCTCGTCCGACGCCCGGATCGCCGTCTCAGACGTCATGCCTGCCGCAACCATCCGCGCCATGATCGCCCGCGCCGAGGCCACGCTGACCTGCTGGCTCAGGATCGCCGACAAGAGCTGGTCGAACCCGTCGGGGCGCAACCGCAGCGGCAAAGGCCCGGTGACCTCCAGCGCCCGCCCCCAGCGCGCATCCTGCGCTGCCAGCCACGTCGCGCCCTCGGCCACGCATGCGTCGGAAAGGATCACACGTTCTTCCATGCCCCTGCCCTGCCTCCGGTCCGCGCGCAGGTCAACCCGAACCTTGCGCATCCCCTGTCTTCTTCTCTTTCCAAATACCCGAATTCCGCCGCCGCCACGGGCGAACCGGCCCGAGTGGAAAAACATGCCCGGAACACACATTCCCCTCTTGCGATACCTTGCGCGCGCGCCTAGGCATTTCGCCATGACCCAGACTTCCGACGCCCGCGCAAAGCGCAACGTGACCGTGCTGGTGATGGCCCAGGCCATCCTCGGCGCGCAAATGCCGATGATCTTCACAATCGGCGGCCTCGCCGGGCAGAGCCTTGCGGCCAATGCCTGCTTTGCCACCTTGCCGATCTCGCTGATCGTGCTGGGTTCGATGCTGTCGGCCACGCCGCTTTCGGCGATCATGCAGCGCTTTGGCCGCCGCGCCGGGTTCTGGGTGGGTGCCATGGGCGGTGCCATCGGCGGGCTGATCTGCATCGCCGGGCTCTACATGGCCTCCTTCCCGGTCTTCCTGCTGGGCTCGCTCTGTACCGGCGTCTACATGTCGGCGCAGGGGTTCTATCGCTTCGCCGCCGCCGACACCGCCTCTGACGATTTCCGCCCCAAGGCGATTTCCTATGTCATGGCGGGCGGGCTGGCCTCGGCGCTGCTGGGGCCGCAACTGGTCAAGGTTGCGGGCGGCATGATCGACAGCCCCTCGGCCATCGTTTCGTCCTTTGCCGGGATCTACGTGTTCGTCGTGGTGCTGAACGTGATCGGCTCGGCCCTGTTCCTGTTCCTCGACATCCCCAAGCCCCCGATCCCCGCCGAGGACGCGCCCGTCGGACGCTCGCGCATGGGTTTGCTCAAGACCCCGCGCATCGCGGTGGCGGTGATCTGCGCCATGGTCTCGTACGCGCTGATGAACCTCGTGATGACCTCGACACCGCTGGCGGTGGTCGGCTGCGGATTCGAGCAGAACAACGCCGCCGATGTGGTCTCGGCCCATGTGGTGGCGATGTTCCTGCCGTCGTTCTTCACCGGCCACCTGATCGCGCGCTTCGGTGTCGAAAAGATCATGGCCACGGGCCTGCTGATCCTTGCCGGTGCCGGTGCCGTCGCCCTGTCCGGGGTCGAGCTGGAGCATTTCTTCGTCGCGCTGATCCTGCTGGGGCTGGGCTGGAATTTCGGTTTCATCGGCGCCACCACGATGCTGGCCGGTGCCCATGAACCGCATGAGCGCGGCCGTATGCAGGGCCTCAACGACCTCTTGGTCTTTGGCGGCGTGACCTTTGCCTCGCTGGCCTCGGGCGGGTTGATGAACTGTTCGGGCGGGACACCGCAGGATGGCTGGATGGCGGTGAACATCGCCATGGTGCCCTTCCTCGCGCTGGCGGGCGGCGCGCTGATCTGGCTGATGCTGCGCCCCGAAACCCGCGCGGCGGAATAGCGACCGGGCTTACCAGCGCCCGGTCAGGCTGGTCCAGACCCGGCGCAGGCGCAGCACCGCCTCGGGCGGTTCCAACTCGCCCGCCGCGACCCGGCCCGGATCTGCCGCCACCCGGTTCAGGACCCACCGCGTCGCAGGCGCCGCCGCAAAGGCAGGACGCGCGCGCCGATCCGCAAGTCGGCGGGCCGTGTCCAAATCCTTAAGCCCCGCGCGCGCCAGCCTGCGCAACGTCTCGGGCCGGCCATCCGGCAAAGGATGCCTGCCACGTGACACCAGTTCCGGGACCGCGCGCAGATAGGCCGCCAGCCCCGCTGCGCGCCCAAAGTGCCGCGCCGCCGCATCGCAGCGTCCGCCAAGGCCGCGTGCCGCGACCTGCACCAGACCGCCCGAGGTCTGCTCCAGATAGGTCCACAGCGCCGCCTCGTCGTCGAAGGGCGCGGGTTCGACATCCAGACGGCGCGCATCGACAAGCTCCTGCAGGATGGCCGCGTCTGCCGCATCCAGCAACGCCGCCAGCGGTGTCACCACCTCGTGGCGCCGGACCACCTCGCCCGCGCGGATTTCCTCCAGCGAGTCCCACCACCATTGCAGGCGCATCTGCGCAATCATCGGCTCGGACGTCACCCAAGGCGCGCGGCTGACCTCGATGTTGAAGGCATAAAGCGGAAACAGAACCTCACGCGCGGGCACCGGCGCCGCCATGACACTGGCAAAGCGTTCCGGGTCGCCGCGCTCGACGTTCTGCGCACATTGGAACAGGTCGGTGCCGGGCGCGATGCTCATGCCGCGCCGTCGCGGATCAACTTCCAGCGCACCGCATCCAGCAGCGCCTCGAAGGACGCATCGACGATATTCGCGCTGACGCCCACGGTCGCCCAGCGGCGCCCCTGCCCGTCCTCGCTGTCGATGATGACACGGGTCACGGCCTCGGTGCCGCCTTGGGTGATGCGCACCTTGAAATCCACCAGCCGCATGTCGTCGATCACCGCCTGATACGGGCCCAGATCCTTGGCCAGCGCCTTGGCCAGCGCGTTCACCGGACCGCGATCATTGCCGATCTCATCCATGGACTCGGAGACCGACAGCTTCTTTTCGCCATCGACCTTCACCACGACCACCGCCTCGGACAGGCTGACCATGCGGTTATACTTGTTCTTGCGGCGCTCGACCGTGACCCGATAGCGTTTGACCTCGAAGAAGTCCGGCATCTGCCCCAACTCGTCCCGCGCCAGCAATTCAAAGGACGCCTGCGCGGTGTCATAGCTATAGCCCTCGGCCTCGCGCGCCTTCACCCGATCGAGGATGCGCGCCAGCGCCGGGTCGCCCTTGTCGACCACCAGCCCGGCGGCGGTCAGACGCTCGCGCAGGTTCGACTGCCCCGCCTGGTTCGACATCGGCACGACGCGGCGATTGCCGACCAGACCGGGATCGACATGTTCATAGGTGGACGGGTCCTTGAGGATAGCGCTGGCATGCAGCCCCGCCTTGTGAGCAAAGGCCGAGGCCCCCACATAGGCCACCTGTTTCGCAGGCACCCGGTTCAGGATGTCGTCCAGCATCCGAGAGGTATAGGTCAGCCCCTCCAGCGCCGCATCCGACACGCCGATTTCGAAGCGGCTGGCATAGGGTTCCTTCAGCTTCAGGGTCGGGATCAGCGCCGTCAGATTGGCATTGCCACAGCGCTCGCCAAGCCCGTTCAGCGTGCCCTGGATTTGTCGCGCCCCCGCATCCACGGCGGCCAGCGACCCGGCCACGGCCATTTCCGTGTCGTTATGCGTGTGGATGCCCAGATGATCGCCGGGGATGCCCGCCGCGATCACATCGCGCACGATCTGCCCGATTTCATGCGGCAAAGTCCCACCATTGGTGTCGCACAGCACGATCCAACGCGCGCCCGCGTCTTGCGCGGCTTTCAGACACTCCAACGCATAGTCCGGGTTCGCCTTGTACCCGTCAAAGAAATGCTCCGCATCGAACAACGCCTCGCGCTTCTGCGCGCGGATATGCGCCACCGAAGCCCGAATGCTCTCGACATTCTCCTCCAGCGTGATCCCCAGCGCCTTGGTGACGTGGAAATCATGCGTCTTGCCCACGAGGCACACCGCCGATGTGCCCGCGTTCAGCACCGCCGCCAGCACGTCATCATTCTCGGCCGACCGCCCCGCGCGCTTGGTCATGCCAAAGGCGGTCATGGTCGCGCGGGTATGCGGCACCTCCTCGAAAAAGGCGCTGTCCGTCGGGTTCGCCCCCGGCCAGCCGCCTTCGATATGATCGACGCCCAGCGTGTCGAGCGCCTCGACGATGCGCAGCTTTTCAGCGGTGGAAAACTGCACGCCCTGCGTCTGCTGCCCGTCACGCAAGGTGGTGTCATAGAGATACAGCTTCTCTTTCATGCCACCGCCCCGTGCTTCTTCTTGGTCAAAATACCCCGGGGGTGTGGGGGCTGGCCCCCACTCCTGCGGGCAACAAAAGCACAAAGGTCAAAGGTCACAGCAATCCCTCCAACTTGCTCGCGTCGAACTCCGGCCCCGGCACCAGTTCGACGCCCGCCTTTGACATGCGCACCTCGACTCCCGCTGCGACCAATGCCGATTTCAGCCGGTCCACCTCGGAGAAGTCCTTCGTCTGCATTGCGTTCGCACGGGTCTGTGCCAACAGGTCGGCCAGCGGTCGCAGCGCATCGCCCCGAGCATCCAGCCCTTTCAAAGCCGCTTCCATACCATCCCATGTCCACAGGCCGAGAAACACGAGGTTCGCTGCCAAGACGCCCGCATCCTCGATCTGATCCAACCGTGCCAGTGCGGCATGGCTGTTCAAATCGTCGGCCAGCGCCGACAGGATCTGTTCGTCCGGGGCCTGTGCCTTTGCGGCCTCCATATCCGTTCCGGCTATGCGGCCCAGATACCCCTGCAACTTACGCTCCGCTGCGCCCGCCTTCTCCGCCGTCCAGTCCATCGGCTTGCGGTAATGGGTGGACAGCATAACGAAGCGGATCACCTCGCCCGGAACGCCCTGATCCAACAGGTCGCGCACCGTGAAGAAGTTGCCAAGCGACTTGGACATCTTCTTACCCTCGACCTGCAACATCTCGTTGTGCAGCCAGACATTGGCAAACCCACCCTCGGGATGGGCGCAGCAGCTTTGCGCCACCTCGTTTTCGTGGTGCGGGAACAGCAGGTCATTGCCGCCCCCGTGGATGTCAAAGCTCTCGCCCAGCAGGTCATAGCTCATGGCCGAGCATTCGATATGCCAGCCCGGGCGACCCCGGCCCCACGGGCTGTCCCAGCCGGGCAGATCGTCCGACGAGGGCTTCCACAGCACGAAATCCATCGGGTTGCGTTTATACGGTGCCACTTCGACCCGCGCGCCGGCGATCATGTCATCGACCGACCGCCCCGATAGCGCGCCATAGCCCGTATAGCTTTCGACTGCGAACAGCACATGGCCCTCGGCCGCGTAGGCGTGGCCCTTGGCGATCAGGTCCGCGATCATCGCCACCATCTGCGGGATGAATTGCGTCGCGCGCGGCATGTGCGACGGCTCCAGCGCGCCCACGGCGGCCATGTCGTCGAGATACCAGCGGGTGGTCTCTTCGGTGATCTCGGCAATCGTGCGCCCAGACTCTGCTGCGCGCGCGTTGATCTTGTCATCCACGTCAGTGAAGTTGCGCACATAGGTCACGTGATCCGGCCCATAGACCGCGCGCAGCAGGCGGAACAGCGTGTCGAACACGATCACGGGCCGCGCATTGCCCAGATGCGCGCGATCATAGACCGTCGGCCCGCAGACATACATGCGCACGTTCTTGGGGTCGATCGGGACAAAGGTTTCCTTTGTCCGCGTGCGGGAATTGGTAAAGCGCAGTTCCATGGCCCGTTCCTTCGCGAATGCTCGCGGCGGGCTTATCAAGTCATGTCACAAGATGGAATAGAAGACCGGCCCGCCAACGATGTCAGCGGATAATGCAAATGATGGTGAGGGTTGCGTTGGTCTTCATGGGCCAGCGCATAGCATGGCGCGGCGGATCTGCCTAGCGTTTTTCCCGCCAAGCGGCTAGCCTCGGCGCATGAGCCGCGATCTGGTCGATACGATATGCGCGCCATTGCCGGGTGCCGAATGCAGCGACCCCTGGGGCGGGGGCCACGACGCGTGGAAAGTCGGTGGCAAGATGTTCGCCTGCATCGGCGCGGCCCAAGCCGGCGTCAGCGTCAAGACCGAGAGCATCGAACAGGCGCAGTTCCTGATCGAGATGGGCCGCGGCGAGAAAGCCCCCTACTTCCACCGCTCATGGCTGTTCATCCCGTGGGGCTTGGTGCCCGAGGATGAGTTGCGGGACCGGATCGAAACGTCCTACCGGATCATCTTTTCCGGCCTGACACGGAAGGCGCAGCGCGAGATCGCCGGGTGACCGCGCTGTACCTGCACGGGCTGCCCGGCAGCGGGGCCGAACTGGCCTTGGCCGGGCGTGCCATGGCGGTGCTGGACCGCGATGCGCCCAGCTTCGCGCAACTGGCGCTGCGACTGCCCGAGGGGCCGTTGCATCTGGTGGGGTTTTCACTGGGTGCGGCCTGCGCGCTTCGGCTGGCGGCACTGGCACCGGAAAAGGTCGCGCGGTTGACGCTGATCTCGGCGGCGGCGCCGTTGGAGATGGGGGATTTCCTGCCACGCATGGCTGGCGCGCCGGTGTTCCGCATGGCGCAGGGGGCCGCGCGCATGGCGGCGCTGACCAGCGTGCAGTCGGCGCTGGCGCGGGTTTCGCCCGGCCTGTTCCTGAAGCTGCTGATGCGCGGCACGGACGCGTCGGATGCCGCCCTGTTCCGGCGAGAGACGGCGCTGCTGCGGCAGATCATGCAATACGGGCTGGGACCGGGTCAGGCGGCCTATCTGCGCGAGATCACGGCCTATGTGAGGCCTTGGGCCCGTCATGTCGCCCATGTGGGCTGTCCGGTGACGCTGCATCACGGCTCCGAAGATCGGTGGACGCCGCCCGCCATGGCCGAGGCGCTGGCGGCGGCCCTGCCCCATGCGGAGCTGATCCGGCATGCGGGACTTGGCCATTATGCAACCCTGCATCGGGTTCTGTCGCGCGGGATGGATTCGAAGCCTGCAAGGCCCTTCGAAGGGCCTTGATCCAACCGCTTTCGAAAGCGGTTAATGACGCGTCTTCGAAGACGCGTGCCCAAGGCGCTTCGAAGCGCCTTGCCCCCAAGCCTCAATTGTCGCGCGCCGCCTCCAGCGCCCGATAAGCGGCCACGTTGCGGTTATGCTCGTCCAGCGTCTCGGCGAACAGATGGCCATCGGCGGGGTCCAAAGTCTTGGCCACGAAGTAGATGTAATTCGTCTCGGAAGGATTCAGCGCCGCCTCGATCGCGGCACGGCCCGGATTGGCAATCGGGGTCGGCGGCAAACCATTGATGCGATAGGTGTTCCACGGAGTCTCGCGGTCCAGTTCGGACCGGCGCAGGCCGCGGCCCAACACGCCTTCACCCTTGGTGATGCCGTAGATCACCGTCGGGTCCGTCTGCAGGCGGATGCCCTCGTTCAGGCGGTTGACGAAAACCGACGCCACATCGAACCGTTCCTGCGCGTTCCCGGTTTCCTTCTCGACGATCGAGGCGAGGATCAGCGCCTCTTCCGGCGAGCGCAGCGGCAGCCCCTCGACACGGTTGGCCCAGGCCTCCGCCAGGATACGCTCCTGCGCAGCCTGCATCCGTTCGATCACCGAGGCCAGCGTATCGCCGGGCACGATCTCGTAGCTGTCGGGCGCGAGGCTGCCCTCGGCGGGCACCTCGGCCTCCCCCTCAAGCGCATCGATCTGCTTCAGCTCTTCGACCACCTGCCAAGAGGTCACGCCCTCGGCCAGCGCCACGCGATAGCGCGTGTCGGACGCGGCGCGCACGCGGGTGTAATCCTCTGGCTCTTCTTCATCGAGGTTGAACTGCACGCGTTCCACATAGCGCCCAGTAGCCGGGTCCAGCTCGCGCACCTCGGCGGTGGCGCGGGTGATGCCGATGCGATAGACCACCTCGGTGCCGCAGGTCGACGCCCCGCCCTTGGTCACGATATCGGTGATCTCGGCCATCGAGGCGCGCTCGGGAACCAGATAGCTGCCCGCCTTCAGGGCCTGCGTCTTGTCGGCATAATCCGCGCCCGCGCGGAACATCCATCCGGCGGAAATCGCGCCCTGCTGTTCCAGATCCTGACTGACGGCGCGCATATTGGTGCCGCGCGGCACCTGCAGGCAGATCGCCTGATCCAGCGGCCCTTCGGCGCTGTATTCGTTCTGCGCCCACAGCAGAACGCCCCCCAGAAGGAAGAAGATCACGACAAGGAAAGTCAGCGCATTGGATGCGATATTGCGCCACATGGGCCGTCTCCGTCCGTCAAAACCCGTGTCAGGTCCGGGCCTTATGGCCCGGCCGTCCCGGTCAGTCCAGCTTGCCGAAGATCACGGATGCGTTGGTGCCGCCAAAACCAAAGCTGTTCGACAGCGCATAGGCAATTTCGCGCTCACGCTTGGCATTCGGGGCGAGGTCGATGGGGGTGTCGACCGCCGGATTGTCGAGGTTGATCGTCGGCGGGGCGACCTGATCGCGGATCGCAAGGATCGAAAAGATCGCCTCGATCGCGCCCGCAGCCCCCAGCAGGTGGCCGGTGGCGGATTTGGTCGAGGACATGGTCGCCTTCGTCGCCGCATCGCCCAACAGGCGTTCCACCGCACCCAGTTCGATCGTATCCGCCATGGTCGAGGTGCCATGCGCGTTGATATAGTCGATGGCCGACGGTTCCAGCCCGGCATCGCGCAGCGCCGCGCGCATGGACCGCTCGCCGCCCTCGCCCGTCTCGGAGGGCGCGGTGATGTGATAGGCGTCGCCCGACAGGCCGTAGCCGCAAACCTCGGCATAGATCTTGGCGCCGCGCGCCTTGGCGTGCTCGTATTCCTCCAGCACGACGACGCCCGCGCCCTCGCCCATGACGAACCCGTCGCGGTCGGCATCATAGGGACGCGACGCCTTGGTCGGGTCATCGGCGCGCTTTGTGGACAGCGCCTTGCAGGCGTTAAAGCCCGCGATGCCGATCTCGCAGATCGCCATTTCCGCACCGCCCGCAACCATCACGTCCGCATCGCCATACTTGATCAGACGCGCCGCATCGCCAATCGCATGCGCGCCGGTCGAACAGGCGGTCACGACCGAATGGTTCGGCCCCTTGAAGCCATGACGGATCGACACGTTCCCGGAAATCAGGTTGATCAGCGCACCCGGAATAAAGAAGGGCGACACGCGCCGCGGCCCCTTGTCCCGGATCAGGTAAGCGGTCTGCGCAATCGCGTCCAAACCGCCGATGCCAGAGCCGATCATCACACCAGTGCGCTCGAGGCTTTCGGTATCGGTCGGCGCCCAGCCCGCGTCCCGCACAGCCTGATCGGCGGCGGCGATGCCGAAGCGGATGAACTCATCCACTTTGCGCTGCTCTTTCTTGTCCATGTAGTCGTCGGGATTGAACGTCCCGTCGGTGCCGTCGCCGTAGGGAACCTCGCAGGCATAGGTCGTCGCCAAGCCCGAGGCATCGAACTTGGTGATCGGCCCCGCCCCCGACTGGCCGTCCAGCAGACGCGACCATGTTTCCTCGACCCCGCTTGCCAGCGGCGTCACCAGTCCAAGCCCTGTGACCACAACGCGACGTGCCATGGCTCTGCCCTCTCATAATATCTGTTGAATCCGCTCTTACCGCGCCTGCCCCCCGATGGGCAAGCACATGCCCGGCGAAATCACGCCCGGCCCCTGCTTCTTTGGTCCGCAAATACCTTCGGGAGAGCGCGAGAGGGCAGACAGCCCTCTCGCATCCGCCTTTGCAAAACGTGCGGACCTATGCCCAGTCCGCCCCCAGATCCGCCCGCGCCCGGTCGATCCAGTGATCGCGCAACCAGTCGCAGGGTTTGGAATGCCGGATGAAGGACCCGTTCCAGCCCTCCAGCGCATCGGTCATTTTCGGACGACCATGGAAGCACACCACCTTCGCCGCCTCTGGCAGGCGCGGCGCGTGCAGCCAGTTGCCGGGAAACGGGTTGCAGTCATACTTGAAGGACACGACCCAATCGCCCGGAATATAGGTGAAAACACCGTTATCCATCGCCTTGTGCGAGGTATAGCGCTGCTCGGAGCCGCGCGCCTTCTCGACCTCTGCATAGGGGTTGGCGGCAAGGTTTTCGTACAGGAACCCATGCAGCGCCGGATCGAACCGAAAGACCGAGCCATGCCCGGTGGGGCGGCCCTTGCGCGCCTCGGTCCAGTCATGCCGCATGGCGATGGTGCCCGGCGCAAGGTCGTGGATCTCGTCCAGCGATCCGGTGATCACCACGTCCAGATCGAAGCCCAGCACCGGCCCCTGCAAGTCGGGCACAAGCCCGGGGCGGAACAGCGACACCTTGCGCATCGCGCCCTGCCGGTTCGCCACGGCCAAGGCCTGCGCCATCGGCTCGGCAAAGGGTTCCACCGGCAGATCGAGCACCTCGATATCCGGGTGTAGCCCTTCGCTATGTTCGGTCATGCACAGGAACCGCACCGGGCACGACATGTTGCGTCGCACCCCCGAATACAGCCGGTTAACATATTCGGGGCCAAAGAGGGTGCCCCACTTGATGCACATGATGTTGACCGGGGTCATTCGCCGCTCCGTCTGCCTTTTGCAGCCCTTATCAAGGCACGCGCCGCAAGGCCAGCGCTTGCGCGCGCCCTCTCGGACGGCTAGGTTGGTGCCACAAATCCGATGGAGGTTGTTTGGAGCTTGTGCGCCCCTGACCGGGACTTGGGGTTACCCCCACCCGTGACACCTGACCGCCGCCTTGCCAAGCAAGGCGGGCCTAAACGAATGCTCTATCGGAGTTTCCCGCATTGACGGATTTCACATTGGCCGACCTTGGATGGTCGGATTTCTTCGCACGCGCCGCCGCCGACGTTGACCCGACCCTGCCGCCTGCGCGGGTCAGCGCCGTGCATCGCGACCGGATCGAGGTGCTTTTTCCGGATGGCAGCCAATCGCTTGTTCCGGTCCAACGGACCTCGGTCTACGCGGTCGGCGACTGGGTGCTCAGGGATGGCGACATCGCCCGCCACCTGCTGCCCGCACAGACCGACCTGTCGCGCCGCGCGGCTGGCGAGACGGTGGCGAAACAACGCATCGCCGCCAACATGCAGACGATCGCCATCGTCACCAGCTGCAATGCCGATTTCAACCCGGCCCGGCTGGAACGCTATTTGGCGCTGGTGCTGGCCTCGGGCGCGCTGCCGCTGATCGTTTTGACCCGCGCCGATCAGGTCGACGACCCGCGCCTGTTCGAGAAACAGGCCGAACGGCTTTCGCCGCTGGTCACGGCGCTGGCGCTGAACGCCAAGGACCCGGAGGATGCGCAGAGGCTCGAAGCCTGGTGCAGGGACGGCCAGACCTTGGCCTTGGTGGGCTCGTCCGGGGTTGGTAAGACGACCCTGCGCAACGCCCTGTCTCTGAGCCAAGCCGCCACGGCGGCCATCCGCGAGGACGATGCCAAGGGGCGGCACACCACGACCTTCCGCGAACTGCTGCCCACCCGGGCCGGCGGCTGGCTGATCGACACGCCGGGGATGCGCGAACTTGCCATCACCGGCGCGGACGAGGGCCTGTCGCAATTGTTCGACGATCTAGAAGATCTGGCTGAGCACTGCCGTTTTCGCGATTGCGCGCATGAGACGGAGCCGGGCTGTGCCGTGCGCGCCGCCATCGAGGCCGGGACGATGGACGCTGAGCGGCTGGCGCGCTGGCAGGCGCTGCGGGCCGAGGATGCGCGCAATTCCGAAACCCTCTCCGAGACGCGCGCCAAGGCGAAGCGGTTCGGCAAGGTCGTGAAGGAAGCCAAGCGGATCAAGGGGCGGTCCGGCAAACCGATCCGCTAGGCCAGTTCAAGGTAGGATGGGTGATCACCCATCCTACTTTCTGTTTCACGCCGATATCGGCATCCGCTTTTCGACCACTTCGGCCCACCAGGAACAACCCGCCGGGATCGCGTCATCGTTGAAGTTGTATTCCGGGTGGTGCACCATCGCCGTGTCGCCATTGCCGACAAGGATATAGGCCCCCGGACGCTCCTCCAGCATGAAGGCAAAGTCCTCGCCGCCCATGACGATTGGCGCCTCGTCGCAGCCGCCCGAGATGCTGGTCGCGATCTCGCGGGCGAAATCGGTCTGCTCACCATGGTTCACCATGACCGGGTAGCCGTGGTGATAGACCACCTCGATCTGCCCGCCAAACGTCGCCGCGACACCGGCGCTGATGTCGCGGATGCGCTTTTCGGCCAAGGCGCGCATGTCATTGGTCTGGGTCCGCACGGTACCCTTGATATGGACACGCTGCGGGATGACGTTGAACGCCTTGGACGAGGTTTCGAACGATGTCACTGACACGACAACCGGGTCCACCGGATCGGCGCTGCGCGACGAGATCGTCTGCAACGCCAGTACCAGTTGCGCCGCCATCACCGTCGTATCCACCGTCTCATGCGGCTTGGCCGCGTGGCCGCCCAGCCCTTCGAGCTTCAGCTCGAACTGGTCGGTCGCCGCAAAGAAGGCGCCCTCGCGGATTGCGAAACTGCCCACGGGGCGGCCCGGCCAGTTGTGCATGCCATAGACCTCCTGAATACCCCAGCGGTCCATCATGCCGTCATCGCACATCTCCTTGCCGCCACCGCCGCCTTCCTCTGCCGGTTGGAAGATCACCACCACCGTGCCATCGAAATTGCGCGTCTCGGACAGGTATTTGGCCGCGCCCAGCAGCATCGCCGTATGGCCGTCATGGCCACAGGCATGCATGGCGCCATCGGTCTTCGACGCATAGTCGAGGCCCGTCTGTTCGTGGATCGGCAGCGCGTCCATATCGGCGCGCAGGCCGATCACCTTGCCGGACCCGTTCGCGCGCCCCTTGATGACGCCCACGACGCCGGTGCGGCCAATTCCGGTCACGACCTCGTCACAGCCGAATTCCGTGAGCTTTTCGGCCACGATGGCAGCGGTGCGGTGCGTGTCGAACAGGATTTCCGGATTTTCATGCAGATCCCGGCGCCAGGCGGTGATCTCGTCCTGCAACTCGGCAAAGCGATTCTTGACGGGCATTTTGGTCTCCTGTGTCAGGTCGGCGCGCCCCGCAGGCGCGGGCCGTGTGCGTGTCTCTAGCCGAGAGCCTAGTCAGATACATGACCGACGCAAGTATCCCGGGCGGAAAATTTGACCCCGCGGTCAGCTTTCAGAGGTTCGGCCCGGGCACCAGCGTGGACCCGTCAAAGAAGCGCTGCACCCGAAAGCGCGACATGTCGATGCCGGGATCGCGCCCCAGCGCCAGATCGGCGGTGATCCTGCCAAATCCCGGCCCTGCGCCAAAGCCGTGCCCGCACATGCCGGTACAGATCGTCAGACCGGGAATCTGGTCGGCCCGATCCACCACCGGCACCACGTCCGGCAAGACATCGATCATGCCGGCCCATGTCGCCTGAACCGCGATCTCGCCCATCTCGGGGAACAGCTCGGCAAAGCGTTTCGGCAATTGCGCGGCGCGGGCATGGTTGGGCTTGGGCGACAGGATTCGCATCCGCTCGAACGGGGTTTCCTGATCGTCGGCCCATTTGCGCGCCGTGCCGAAGGCATCCGGGTAGCCCTTGGGCGCGGGGCTGCGCAGCTTGACCTCGAATTCGCCGGACAAGGCGAGTTTCAGATAGCGCGGCAGGTGACGGATGGCGTCGGGGCCGATCATCAGCTCGGCAAAGGCGGCGGGCGCCAGCGTGTAGCCACCATCGGCGCGGGGCCGAAACGCGATGGAGCCGTCCACCCCCGCCCCGCTGACGCGTTGCGGCAAGGGGCCGGTGGCCAGCACCGTCGAGCGCACGGACAGCTGCGGGATGTCGATCCCGTGGCGGCGCAGGAACAGCCCCGACCACGCGCCGCCCGCCAAAACGGCGCTGTCACAGGCAATGCGCCCTTGTTCAGTGACGACCCCCGAGACGCGCCCCGCGCTCAGGTCCAGACCGCGCACCGCGCATTGCTCGACGATGGTCACGCCGCTTTCGCGCGCCAGCCGCGCCAGTTCGGGCACCGCGACCCACGGCTCGGCTTTCATGTCCGAGGGCGTGTGCAACGCCCCGACCCAGCCGCTGGCCTGCGCGCCATGCATCTGGTCAACCTCGGTCCGGGACAACAGCCGCGCCCCGGCGCCAAGCGCGTTGGCCTGATTGGCCCATGCCTCGTACCCGGCCATCTCGGGCTCGGAGGTGGCGAGGTACGAGATGCCCACGGTCTTCAACCCAAGGCGCCCCTGACACTCGGCGTCGAGATCCGCCCAAAGACGCTGCGACTCCAACGCCACGGGAATCTCGGCCATGTCGCGTCCCTGCACGCGAATCCAGCCCCAGTTGCGGCTGGATTGTTCGGCGGCGATGCGGCCCTTTTCCAGAAGGACGACGCGCGCCCCGGCCCGCGCCGCGTAGAGCGCGGTGCAGGTGCCAATGACGCCGCCACCAATGACCACGAGGTCGGCCTTTGAGGGAAGCGGCGCGGCGTGTTCCGGCTGCTGTGGGAGCGTGAAAGGAAAGGTCATGGCGCGTGGAACCGTGGGATTTTGGGTATTTTTACCAAGAAGAAACCTGAAGCGTATCCAGCAGCCGTTCCATGAAGCGCTGGCCATCTGCAAATTGCGCGAGCGTCAGGTATTCGTCGGGCTGGTGCGCGACGGTGATCGAGCCCGGGCCGCAGACGGCGGCTTTGTAGCCTGCGCGCTGGAAATGGCTGGCCTCGGTGCCGTAGCTGACGAAGTTTTCGCTGTTGTCGCCGGTGATCTGACGCACCAGTTCCTCGGCGGTGTTGGCCTCTTCCGGCGCCAGCGGCGGCAGCGAGAATTTCTCGGTCACCTCGATCCACGCCTCGGGGCGGATTTTCTGCATCTCGGTGGTGAGTTTGTCGACCTGCTCCCGGAAGAGCGCGCGCCACTCATCAAGGCTTTCGCCCGGAACGACGCGAAAGCCGAAGCCGAATTCGCAATCCTTGGCCGCGATGTTATGCGCGGTGCCGCCCGAGATCTGGCCGACATGTGCATTGGTATAGGGCGGGTCGAAAAGCGCGGCCATGCCAGCGGGCGCGGCCGCTTGCAGCGAGGCGTTGAGGTGGTTGGCCCAGTCGATCAGTTTTGCCCCCCACATGATCGCGGACACGCCGGTGTGCAGAAGCGAGGAATGCACCTCGAACCCGTGCACATGCACCCACCACGTGACGCCACCCTTGTGGCCGGTGACGGCTTTCATCATCGTGGGTTCGCCGATGATGGCGTCGCGGGCGCGCGGCAGGCCGGACATCGCCTCGATCAAGGGCGGTGCCCCGGCGCAGCCGATTTCCTCGTCATAGGACAGCGCGATCTGCAAGGGGCGTTTGATGCCCCGATGCCGCGCTTCGACCAGCGCCCAGATGGCGAGCGCATCGAACCCCTTCATGTCGCAGGTGCCGCGCCCGAACAGCTTGCCGTCCTTCTCGGTCACGACCCAAGGGTCGGTGGACCAGTCCTGCCCATCCACCGGCACCACATCCGTATGACCGGACAGCACCACCCCGCCCGCGTCCCAAGGACCGACATGCGCAAACAGCGCCGCCTTGTGCGGCTGGTCCGGTTTGACATGCCGCTCGGCCTCGATCCCATGCGACGCGAGATAATCCTGCACCCAGTCGATCAACGGCAGGTTGGTGTCACGGCTGACGGTGGGAAACCCCACCAGCGTTTCTAGGATCTGTCTCGGGGTCAGCCGGTCGGCCATACGATACCTTTTCATGGCTTCTTTGGTCTCAAAATACCTCGGGGTGAGGCCCGAAGGGCCGAGGGGCAGCGCCCCTCCCGACCCGCTCAGTATCCGCTATCGGTCGTCAGAACATGATGCCCCGGCGACACTTCGCGATATTCCGAGGGCGCGGGTTCATGCCCCACCGGATGAATCGGCGACGGGATCGGCTTGAAATTCAGGTCCTTTTCCGACTTGCGCCGACGCGGGTCCGCCACGGGAACCGCCTTCATCAGGGCCTGCGTATAGGGGTGCTGCGGGTCCTCGAAGACCGCGCGGCGCGGGCCGATTTCGACGATGCGGCCCAGATACATCACGCCCACATGGTGGCTGACGCGCTCGACCACCGCCATGTCGTGGCTGATGAACAGGTAGCCGAGGCCCAGTTCCGCCTGCAATTCCATCATCAGGTTCAAGACCTGCGCCTGCACCGACACGTCCAGCGCCGACACCGCCTCGTCGGCGACGATCAGCTTGGGGTTCAGGGCCAACGCGCGGGCGATGGCGATGCGCTGACGCTGGCCGCCCGACAATTCGTGCGGAAAGCGGCGCATGAAGCTGCGCGGCAGTTCGACCCGGTCGAACAGGTTGGCGACCTTGTCCATCACCGCGCTGCCGCGTTCGGTGCGGTAGTTGTGGATCGGTTCGGCCACCTGATCGGCCAGCGGCAGTTGCGGGTTCAGCGAGGCGAACGGATCCTGAAAGATCATCTGCATCTCGCGCCGCGCGTCGCGCAATTGGTTGGGCGACAGGCCGATCACGTCGACGCCGTCCAGCATGACCTTGCCCTTCATCGGCTCGACCAGACGCAGCACAGAGCGCCCCGCCGAGGACTTGCCGCAGCCCGATTCCCCCACAAGGCTCAGCGTCTGCCCCTTGTTGAGGGTAAAGCTCAGATCCTCGACCGCGTGGACATTGGCCACCGTGCGGCGAAAGAATCCGCCCTTGACCGGAAAGCGCGTGGTCAGCCCCTCGACGGTCAAGAGCGGCTCGTTGGTGCCGGGAATCGGGTCGGTCTTGTGGTCGGTCTGGCCCACCAGCTTCATCGGCTCGGGCAGGTCCTTGCCGGTCATCTCGCCCAGCTTGGGCACAGCGGCCAAGAGCGCACGGGTATAGGGGTGTTGCGGGCGTTCGAAGATTTCCTCGGCGGTGCCTTCCTCGACCTTGTTGCCCCGGAACATCACCACCACGCGGTCGGCCATCTGCGCGACCACGGCCATGTCATGGGTGATGAACATCACCGCCGTGCCGGTCTCGCGCTTGAGGCGGTCCATCAGGGCGAGGATTTCCGCCTGAATGGTCACGTCCAGCGCCGTTGTGGGCTCATCCGCGATCAGCAGGCGCGGTTTGCAGGCCAGTGCCATGGCGATGACCACGCGCTGCCGCATGCCGCCCGACAATTCGTGCGGGTATTGCGTCAGGCGCCGCTCCGGCTCGGGAATACGCACCTCTTTCAACAGCTTGAGCGCCTCGGCGGTGGCCTCCTTCTTGGACAGGCCACGGTGGACGCGCAATCCCTCGGTCAGCTGCCGCCCGACGGTGAAGACCGGGTTCAGGGCGGTCATCGGCTCTTGGAAGATCATGCCGATCTCGTTGCCGCGAATGGTGCGCATCAGCGACTGTTCGGCGGTGGCAAGGTCGATCTCGCCGCCCTCCTTGCGGTCGAACAGAAGCCGCCCGCCGGCGATCTTGCCGCCGCCATATTCCACCAGCCGCATCAGCGACAGCGAAGAGACCGACTTGCCCGAACCCGATTCGCCCACCACGCAGACGGTTTCGCCCGCCGCGATCTCGAACGAGACATCTTCGACCCCCACGACCGTGCCGCCCTTGGTTTCGAACTCGACCCGCAGCTTTTCGATACGGGCAATCGGTGCGGCCGGTGAGGCATCCAGCATATTGGCGTTCCCTGTCTTGTCTTGTGGCGAAAGGCTAGGCTCAGCCCATCAGCGGTGTAAAGGGTTGGACTGCCCTGACCTTAGGCAATGCTTGCATTTTGATCATCTTCCGTTTTCGATGGGGTCAGGGTGGGTAAATTTCGTGTCAGATGCGTTTGACGGTTGCATACCGAAGGCGCTTTGGTCGATGAATTTCCTACCAAGAAGTCAAAAAACAGGGAAGGTCCATGAGGCCCTCCCGACCAACAAGGAGAGACGAATGAGACTCAAGTCGCTGATGCTTGGGGCCGTGGCCACCGCTGCGCTTGCCCCCGCCGCCTTTGCCGAGCGCGCCTCGGATGGCGAAGTCAGAATCATCTACTGGCAGGCGCCTTCGATCCTGAACCCGTTCCTGTCGGGCGGCACGAAAGACGTGGAATCGGCGTCGATGATCATCGAGCCGCTGGCGCGCTACAACTCTGCCGGTGAACTGGTGCCGTGGCTGGTCGAAGACGTGCCCACCGTGAACAATGGCGGCGTTTCCGAAGACCTGAAGTCGATCACGTGGAAGATCACCCCGGGCCTGAAGTGGTCCGATGGCAGCGATTTCACCTCGGAAGACGTGAAATTCACCTATGAATACTGCACCCATCCCGAAGGCGGCTGCGCGCAGCTGACCAAGTTCGGCGGCGTGACCAGCGTCGAAACTCCCGATCCGCTGACCGTGATCGTGAACTTCGAGGAAGCGACGCCCAACCCCTATGGCCCGTTCGTGGGTGGCGAAAGCCCGATCCTGCAAAAGGCCCAGTTCGAGAACTGCATGGGTGCCGCGGCCTCGACCTGCACCGAAGAGAACTTCAATCCGATCGGCACCGGCCCGTTCGTCGTCACCGAGTTCAAGCCGAACGACGTGATCACCATGAAGGCGAACGAGAACTACCGTGACCCGGCCAAGCCCGCCTTTGCCACCGTGACCTTCAAGGGCGGCGGCGATGCGGCGGCGGCGGGCACCGCCGTCATGGAAACCGGCGAGTTCGACTATGCGTGGAACCTGCAGCTGGCCCCCGACGTGATCTCCGAGATGGAAGCGGGCGGCAAGGGCGTGCCGGTCGCGGGCTTTGGCCCGCTGATGGAACGCATCATGCTGAACAACACCAACCCCGATCCGAACCTCGGCCCGGATGAGCGCTCGGTCGTGCGCCCGCATCCGTTCCTGGGTGATCCGGCGGTCTACAAGGCGATGTCGATGGCCATCGACCGCCCGCTGCTGGTCGAGGTCGGCTATGGTCAGGCGGGCAAGCCCACCTGTTCCTGGGTCCCCGCGCCCGAGGCCTTCGCCTATTCCGACGTGCCGGGCTGCGACGTGCAGGACATCGAAGGCGCCAAGAAGATGCTGGACGATGCGGGCATCGTCGACACCGATGGCGACGGCATCCGCGAGAAGGACGGCGTGCCGCTGTCGATCGTCTACCAGACCTCGACCAACGCCGTGCGTCAGGACTTCCAGGCGCTGATCAAGGAATGGTGGAGCGAGATCGGCATCGAATCCGAACTGCGCAACGTCGATTCGTCGGTCTTCTTCGGCGGTGACCCGGGCTCGCCCGACACCTTCCAGAAGTTCTATGCCGATGTGGAAATGTACGCCAACACCTTCAACGGCACCGATCCGCAGGCCTATCTGGGCAACGGTCTGTGCGACAAGGCCCCGCGTCCGGAAACCCAGTGGCAGGGCGAGAACATCAGCCGCTTCTGCGACGAGGAATACGACGCGCTGCACCTGGAGCTGACCCAGACCGCCGACATGGCCGAGCGTCAGCGCATCGGGCGTGAACTGTCCAAGATGGCGTTCGAGCGTGGCATGATGATCCCGCTGGTGCACCGTGGCCGTCTGTCGGCCCATGCCAACAGCCTTGGCGGTGTCGACCTGAACGTCTGGGACAGCGAGCTGTGGAACGTCGCTGACTGGTACCGCATCGACGAGTGATCGTTGAGGTAGGATGGGTGATCACCCATCCTACTTTGCCAGCCCTTGGGTAGGATGGGTGATCACCCATCCTACTTTCACATAAGAACAAGACCGCGAACCGAGGCGCCAGATGCTCACATATGCCGTGCGACGGTTGATCCTTTCGATCCCGACGCTTCTGTTCATCAGTTTCGTCATCTTCATGCTGCTTCAGCTCGCCCCCGGCGACCCGATGGCACAGGTCCCGCTGACCGTGCCGCCGGAAGTGAAACAGAAGATGCGCGAAGCCCTCGGCCTCGGCCAGCCCCCGCTCGTGCAGTATTGGAAATGGCTGGTTCAGGTCTTCTGGATCGAACCCCAAGTCCTGATCGACCACATCTTCGGCACCGCCTTCTCCGCCGGTGATCTGCGCGTGATCTCATGGCAGACCCGCTCGCCGGTGATGGACATCATCATCCAGCGCATCCCGCAGACCCTCTGGGTCGTCGGTGTTGCCTACGTGGTCGCGATCCTCATTGCCCTGCCGATCGGCGTCTATTCCGCCTATCGGCAGTATTCCGTCTTCGATCAGGCGGGCACCTTCGTGTCGATGGTGGGCTTTTCCATCCCGCCCTTCTTCACCGGCCCCCTGCTGATCGTGATCTTTTCCGTGCAGCTTGGGTGGTTCCCCTCGATCTATGACACCACCCATGTCGTCAACGACTGGGCCAGCTTCAAGATCCAGCTGCAGCAGATGATCATGCCGGTCATGGTGCTGGCGCTGCAGATCACCGCGCAGCTCAGCCGCTACATGCGCGCCTCGATGCTCGACAACCTGCGGCAGGACTATGTCCGCACCGCCCGCGCAAAGGGCCTGTCCGAGGCGGTGGTCGTCAATGTCCACGTGCTGCGCAACTCGATGATCCCGGTGGTCACGGTGATCGCCCTCGGCATCCCCGCCATCTTCGGTGGCGCCATCATCACCGAGAACGTCTTCAAGGTGAACGGAATCGGCCAGCTGCTGCTGACCGCGCTCTTCGCCAACGACCTGCCGATGGTGATGACGCTGACCTTCATCTTTGCGGTGCTCATCGTGCTCTTCAATCTCGTCGCCGATATCCTTTACGGCGTCCTCGACCCGCGGATCCGCTATGACTGACAGCCCCCAGGACGACCTGATCGCCATCGGCGCGCTCACCGACACGGTTCCGCAATCGCCGCCCACCTCGCGGGCGCGCGACATCTGGGACCAGTTTCGCAAACACAAGGGCGCCATGCTGGGCCTTGGCTTTCTGGTCTTCATCACGCTCGCCGTGGTGATCGGGCCGTGGCTCTGGACGGTCGACCCGCAAAAGCTCGACATCCGCAACAAGGACATGCGCCCGATCTACACCGCCATCTGGGACAGCAGCGCCAAGACCAGCTGGGCCAAGCCGCTGGGCTCGGACCAGTTGGGGCGCGACAACCTCGCCCAGATGATCGCAGGCGGCCGCGTGTCGCTGGCCGTGGGCTGGGCGGCGATGCTTCTGTCGCTGTTCATCGGCACGTCGATCGGGGTTCTGGCGGGCTATTTCAAACGGGTCGACGGGCTGCTGATGCGCACCACCGACCTGTTCCTCGCCCTGCCGATCCTGCCGCTGCTGCTGCTGGCCGTGACCCTGTTCCGCCAGCCCTTGCGGGAATTCGCAGGCAGCCCCGAAGGCGGCATGTTCATCCTGATCGTGACGATCATCGCGATCACCTCGTGGATGCCCACGGCGCGCATCGTGCGCGGCGATATCCTTGCCATCAAGGAGCGTGAATTCGTCCTCGCGGCGCGGTCAATCGGCACGACCAATGGCAAGATCATCCGTCGCCACCTGCTGCCCAATGTGCTGTCACCGATCATGGTGTCCGCCGCCTTGGGCCTCGCCACGGCGATCATCACGGAATCCGCCCTGTCCTTCCTCGGTGTCGGCTTCCCGTCCGATTACCCGACATGGGGCAAGATGCTGGCCGATGCGGTCGTACGGATGGAACGCTTTCCGGAGCGCGTCATGCTGCCCGGCATCGCGATCTCGCTGACGGTTCTGTCGGTGAACTATCTCGGCGACGGTCTGCGCGACGCCCTTGACCCGCGCACGCGCGGGCGCTGACCGGCACAGGGCCGCCTCACCACGTGGGGCGGCCCGCTTGCGCAAATAAGGACAGGCTTCAAGCCTGCCCGCCCGGCGGCAAAACATCCCTGCATCGCGATCCGTCCAGCATGGAACAGGCGTTCCATGACCCTTGGTGGAAATCGGAACAGTGTTCCGATTTGTGATCCGCTCCCCGGTGCAAGCGGTCTTGTCAGGCGACACAAAGGGCTCCATCTGGGACAGAATTCCAGAACCCCGGAGACAGACATGTTCGAGACATTCGGCTTCGAGACCCTCACCGCGCCGCAGGCTGCGGTGTTCTTTGCCCTCGCACTGGGCGCGCTGTTCGGCATCCTTGCCGAACGGACCAAATTCTGTTTCCGCCGCGCTCTGGTCGGCGAGGATCGCCGCCAAGCGATGGGGATCTGGCTGACGGCGCTGGCCGTGGCGGTGCTGGGGACCCAAGGGGCCGTTGCAATGGAATGGATCAGCTTCGAGGATCACCGCTACCTCGCCACCGACCTGCCGGTTGCGGCACTGGTGATCGGCGGAGCCTTGTTCGGCGCGGGCATGGTGCTGACGCGCGGCTGCGCGTCGCGCCTGACCGTGCTGGCGGCAACCGGCAACCTGCGCGCCTGGACCGTGCTGGCGGTGTTCGCAATCGCCGCACATGCGATGCTCAAGGGCGTTCTGGCGCCGGTTCGTACCGGCTTGGGCAGCTGGACCGTGTCGCTGGACAGCGCCGCGCTGCCGGGCAGCGCGATGGTCTGGACGGCGGCGATTGCTGTGCTGGCACTGGCCTATGCGGCGCGGTCCGGCAACCGCCCCCTGCCCCTGCTGGGGGCAGCCCTGCTGGGCGCGCTGGTGCCGCTGGGCTGGGTTGCTACGGGGTTCGTGCTGTATGATGACTTCGATCCGGTCGCGATGGAGAGCCTCGCCTTCACCTCGACCTGGTCCGATACGCTGTTCTACCTGATCGCCTCGACCTCGATCCCGGCGGGCTTCGGCGCGGGACTGATCGGCGGCGTGCTGGTCGGCAGCTTCGTCTCGGCGCTCGCTGCGCGGCGGCTGGCATGGACCAGCTTCACCTCGCCGCGCGAGACCGGGCGCTATATGACCGGCGCCGTGTTGATGGGCGTGGGTGGTGTGCTGGCGGGGGGCTGCACCGTGGGTGCGGGCCTGTCAGGCGTGCCGACGCTGGCCATTGCACCGGTTCTCGCGATCCTTTCCATCGCGGCGGGCGCCCTTGCCACCCAAGCCGCGCTGAAAGGCGCCCTTCAGGGCGCCCTGCACCCGGCCGAATGACGCGCAAGGCTTTTCGAAAAGCCTTGAACCACGCAAATTGCAATTTGCGTCCAAGCGCCTTCGAAGGCGCTTGATCCAAGGCGCTTCGAAGCGCCTTGCCCCCTACAGATCTGGCCCCTTGTGCTGGGTCTTGATGCGGCGGATCATCCACCAGACCAACGCCACCACCGGCACCACCGTCAGCGCGGTCAGCGTGCCCTTGGACAGGCCGAATGCCTCGGCCAGCGGATACAGAAGGTAGCCGGCCAGCGACACCGCGTAGTAACTGATCGCCACCACCGACAGCCCCTCGACGGTCTCTTGCAGCCGCAGCTGCAACTCTGCCCGCCGGTCCATGCTTTCCAGCAATTGCTGGTTCTGCGCCGACCGACCAACCTCGACCCGCGTGCGCAACAGATCCGCCGCGCGCGCAGCCCGCGCGATCATGCTGTCCAGCCGCGCCGCCGAGCTGTTGACCGTCCGCATGGCCGGATCATAGCGGCGCATCATGAATTCCGAAAACGTCTGCCGCCCCAGAAACCGCTCCTCGCGCAGGACCGAAATCCGTTGCGTAACAATCGCCTCGTAGGCCCCGGTCGCGCCCAGCCGGAACGAGCTTTCCGCCGAGAGCCGTTCCAGCTCTGCCGAGACGCTCAGCAGCGCCTTCAGGCGCGCCTCTTCGTCGCCATCCGAGACGGTCATGCGCTGCATCAGCCCGGTCAGTTCCGTGTCGATCCGGTTCAGGTCCGGCCCGATCTGCCGCATCCGGGTGAAGCCCAGCATCGACATGGCCTTGTAGGTCTCGATCTCGCACAGGCGCTGGACGATCCGGCCCACACGCCGCTCCCCCACCCCGTCCTTGACGAAGACGGCAAAGCGCTGATGCCCGGCGGGATCGATGCGGAAATCGCCCGCGACGATGGCATCGCCGTCCAGCACCTCGGACACGGCGACGCTTTCGGCCACCAGCCAGTCATCGACCTGATCGGTGATCTCCGTGTCGTCGGGGCGCACGGCCACCCGCAGCAGCGCCGAGGTGACCCGAACGCCCGGGGCCGCGTCCAGCCAGTCCTCGGGGAAGACCTCGAAATCGTTCGGGTCGAAGGGCCGCACGCCCAGCCCGTCGAGAAAGACCGTATAGGTCACGAATTCCGTATGCTGCTCCCATTTGAGCATGTGCCGCCCGATCTGCCCGGAAAAATGCGTGGCACCCGGCTGCGGATGCTGGGTGCCGTAGCGGTCGAGCAGATCGATCAGATGCGCCAGATCCTGCCCCCGGTCGCGCGAGGCCGCATCGACCGGCTGCTTGATCGCAAGGTAGACCGCCCGCACCGGCGGCGTCAGCGCCGGAAAAGGGCGCGCATGCAGCTCGTTGGCGAGGCGGTAGCGCAAGGGATGATCGGGAATGGGGGGCATGGCGCGGCTCCGGTCGGGTTCGCGCACCATGCCGCGACGTCAGATCAAAGTAAACAGGAAAAATGTTGATTTTCAACATGTTAGAGGGATGCAACGGTATACCGTCGTAAAATCCCCTCAACCGCGCCGATAAACGCTTGTCATCGTGTAGTTTTTCCTTGGCCCGACGACATGCCACCGACACGACCATTCGGGCCATGCGCCGAACGCGTAGGTCACATCGTACTGGTCAGGGTCACACCAATGCCCGGTTTCCCCGCCCTGCGCCGGAACCGAATGGAAAAACCTGCCATCCTCGAAAAACACGTGCAGCGTCTCGGTCCAGCGATAGCGCCGCTCCGCGGCAAAGCGCCCTTGCGGCAAGATCAGGTGCCCGGTCTCGTGATACTCTGCGCCCTCGTCGGTCGCCTCCCACCGGGCGCGCCCTTCGAAACGCCCCTCGGTCCCATCCGATTGAAGGATGGTCCGGGTCAGGGTCCAGTCGCCAAGGAAGTCGGTCAAGCTGCGCATGGCCCTCGCATGCCGCAAAACCGCACAGGGCGCAACGTATGCTTGAGGCCGACGCCGCAGGGCGCTAAACGGCGCGCAACCGTTACGCTTTGCCAAGGACGCTGCCCATGATCCCCCGTTATTCCCGCCCCGACATGGTCGCCATCTGGTCGCCCGAGACCAAGTTCAGGATCTGGTACGAGATCGAGGCGCATGCCTGCGACGCCATGGCAGAGCTGGGTGTGATCCCCAAGGAAAACGCCGAGGCCGTATGGAAGGCCAAGGACGTGGAATTCGACGTCGCCCGCATCGATGAAATCGAGGCCGTGACCAAGCATGACGTCATCGCCTTCCTGACGCATCTGGCCGAGCATGTGGGCTCGGAAGAGGCGCGCTTCGTGCATCAGGGCATGACCTCGTCGGACGTGCTCGACACCTGTTTCAACGTGCAGCTGGTGCGCGCCTCCGATATCCTGATCAAGGATATCGAAGGGCTGCTGGCGGCGCTGAAAAAGCGCGCCTATGAACACAAGGACACGATCCGCATCGGTCGCTCGCACGGCATCCACGCCGAGCCCACCACGATGGGCCTGACCTTTGCGCGCTTCTACGCGGAAATGGACCGCAACCTCAGCCGTATGCGCGACGCCCGTGCCGAGATCGCCACCGGGGCAATTTCCGGCGCGGTGGGCACCTTCGCCAATATCGATCCGCATGTGGAGGAGCATGTCTGCGATAAGCTGGGCCTCGTCCCCGAGCCGATCAGCACGCAGGTCATTCCGCGCGACCGCCATGCGGCGTTCTTTGCGACACTGGGCGTGATCGCCTCCAGTATCGAGAACATCGCCATCGAAATCCGCCACATGCAGCGCACCGAGGTTCTGGAAGCGGCGGAGTTCTTCTCGATGGGGCAAAAGGGCTCTTCGGCGATGCCGCACAAGAAGAACCCGGTGCTGACCGAGAACCTGACCGGCCTTGCCCGCCTCGTGCGCATGGCCGTGATCCCGGCGATGGAGAACGTGGCGCTGTGGCACGAGCGCGACATTTCGCATTCGTCGGTCGAACGCAACATCGGACCCGACACCACGATTACGCTGGACTTTGCCCTGTCGCGCCTGACCGGGGTGATCGACAAGCTGCTGGTCTACCCGCAGAACATGCTCGACAACATGAACAAGTTCCCCGGTCTGGTCATGTCGCAGCGCGTGCTGCTGGCGCTGACGCAGGCGGGCGTGTCGCGTGAGGATGCGTACCGGCTGGTGCAGCGCAACGCGATGAAGGTCTGGGACCACCGCACCGACTTCCGCGAAGAACTGCTGGCGGATGACGAGGTGCGTGCGGCCCTGTCCGAGGAGGAGATCAACGAGAAGTTCGACCTTGGCTACCACACCAAGCATGTCGACACGATCTTTGCCCGGGTTTTTGGCGAAGACTGAGATCGTCGACCGGCGCGGGCAAGGCTTTTCGAAAAGCCTTGGACCCCGCGCCGTCCGGCACGCGGGACAAGCGCCTTCGAAGGCGCTTGGTTCAAGGCGCTTCGAAGCGCCTTGCGCGCTGACCGTCCTGTCCGTGCCAAAGGCTCACGCGGTCGTGTAGCCTGACCGCTGCGCGTTTTGACGGAATCGCCTTCCGTGTTACCGTTGTCGCGTTCAAGCACGAAAAGGACGTTCCAATGACGCTCAAGACCTTGATTGTCGGCACGGTACTCGCCTTTGCTCCGGCCTTGGCCTTTGCCTCCTGTGCCGGGCACGAAAAGCAGGTGATGTCCTGCACGGACGGCTCCGTATATGACGCCGAAACCAACACCTGCACCGTGGTATCCGGCTGACCGATCCCCGTGTCGGTCCTGACGGGCGGTCCCCGCCGGGGCCGCCCGTCGGCACGCAAAGGCACCGAAAAAACCGACAATTGTCGCTTGCGCCTTAACGGCCCGGAAACCTCGACGCGCTACCCCTGACCGGGACAAGTCCGATCCGTCCCCAAAGGTGCGCGCCATGCCCGATCTTCCCGCTCTTGCACATTTGCCCGGTCCGGTCGCCCGTGCCGGCATGGGCCCCCTCTCGCGCAAGGCCAAGGCTGCGATCATCGTGCAGTTCCTGCTCAACGAGGGCTCCGATGTGCCGCTGTCGTCCCTGTCCGAGGACACGCAGGCCGAACTGACCCTGCTCATGGGAAACATGCGGTATGTCGACCGCGAGACGTTGAACCTTGTGGTCAACGAATTCGCCGACGAGTTGGAATCGGTCGGCCTGTCCTTCCCCGGCGACATCGCCGGTGCGCTCAACGCGCTGGATGGCAAGATCAGTGCCCGCACCGCCATGCGCCTGCGCAAGGAGGCCGGGGTGCGCCAGACCGGCAACCCATGGGACCGCATCAACGCGCTGGACCCGGACCGGATCGAGCAGCTTGTTCAGGGCGAATCGATCGAGGTCGCCGCCGTCATGATGTCCAAGATCGACGTGACCAAGGCCGCGCTCGTGCTGGCCAAGCTGCCCGGCGACAAGGCCCGGCGGATCTCCTACGCCGTCTCGATGACCTCCGGCGTGACGCCGGATGCGGTCGACCGCATCGGGCTCAGCCTTGCCGCGCAGATCGATGCAGAACCGCCCAAGGCCTTCAAGGCCCGCCCGGACGAACGCCTTGGCGCGATCCTCAACTATTCCAATTCCGCCGTGCGCGACGAGCTGCTCTCGCAGCTCGAAGAGGATGACAAGGACTTCGCCGAGGCCGTCCGCCGCTCGATCTTCACCTTCGCCAACATCCCCGAACGGCTCAATGCCATCGACGTGCCCAAGATCACCCGCGACATCGAGGCGGACGTTCTTGCCACCGCCATCGCCGCCGCCGACACCGAGGCCGAGCGCGCCACCGCCGACTTCCTGCTGGCCAACATGTCGAAACGTCTGGCCGAGGCCATCCGCGAGGAGTCCGACGCCAAGGGCACCGTCAAACCCAAGGTCGGGGAAAAGGCCATGGGCGCCGTGGTCGCCGCGATCCGCGACCTCGTCAACGTGGGCGAGATCGAACTGCTCAACCCGGACGAGGAGTGAGGCTGGACGCCCCCCGCCCCGCTGCGTAAACAGGGGCCAAAGACAGGGGGCCTCCCGGCTTGGCGACATCGAAGAAAAAGCAGCGCGACCATGGCGGTTGGCAGGACCGTTGGGCAGACCGCATCCTGCGCGGCCTGATCTGGCTGGCCCTGCGCCTGCCGGTGCGCACGCGCCTGACGCTGGTCGGCGGGCTGGTGCGCCGGGTGATCGGGCCGCTGGTGGGCTGGGACAAGCGGGTGCGCGCCAACCTGAACCATGTCTGGCCCGACACGTCAGAGGCGCAGGTGAACCAGATCACCGCGCAGGTGCTCGACAATGTCGGGCGTGCCTTCATCGAGAATTACGACGTCCCCGAAATGCTCGCGCGCGGCGCGCGCTACGAGGTCGGCGGCCCGGGCCTGCCCATCGTCGAACAGGCGAAACGCGACGGCACGCCCGTGCTGTTCGTCTCGGGGCATTATGGCAGCGCCGAATGCGCGCGCTGCGCCATGGTCGCGCGCGGCTACCAGATCGGCGGGCTGATCCGGCCCATGTCGAACCCGTTCTTCAACGCACATTACGTGCAGAACATGCACGACATCTGCGAGCCGGTCTTTGAACAGGGTCGCCGTGGCACGATGGGCCTGATCAAGCATATCAAGTCCGGCGGCATGGCGGTGCTGCTGTTCGACATTTATGACAGCGGCGGCGTGCGCATCGACTTCCTCGGCCAGCCCGCGCCCACCGTCACCTCGATTGCCGATATCGCGCTGAAGACCGGGGCGCTGGTCGTGCCCTTCTTCGGCATCCGCCACCCCGACCGCTATGGCTTTGACGCCATCTTCGAAGAGCCGATCCCGCACGGCGATCCGGTCGAGATGATGCGCGAGGCCACCCGTCGGCTGGAGGCGCGGATCAAGGACGATCCCGGTCAATGGATGTGGATTCACCGCCGGTGGAAACCGAAACGGCAGGCCAAGCTTCAGCGCAAGCGCGCCGCCGCGACGATGGACCCGTAGCGTTTGCCCTGCACCAGAACGACGATGGGATCGCTGCCTGTCACAGGCACCGTGGCCTCATAGGTCCCCTGCCCGTCCCATTGGCCCACCACGTCCCAGCCGCGCACGATATGGGTATAGGTCAGGGACCGGCCCGCGTTTTCACCGCGCAGGATGTCGACCTCGGCACCGTCGACATAGCGGACAAGGTGAATATCGCAGGGTTTGACGGGCGCCATGGGGGTCACGGCGATATGCAGCGCATCGCCCTCGCGCCGAATGTCCAGCGAGACCTGCGCCTGCTCCTGCGCCTCGTGCAGGATGCCGTCGGCCACCTTCATCGGGCGATTGCCGACCACGTCATGCTCGCCGTTGATGATGATCTGCGGAGTGTAGATCATCTTCCACCCCCCGGCGCGGGCATAGCCCTTTTGCCGTTTGGTGAAGCGCGGATCGGCAAAGGCATCCTCCCAGCCGATATAATCCCAGTAATCCACATGCAGCGCCAAGGGGATCACATCCTCGCGCCCGCCCAGCTCTGCCAGCAGCGCGTCGGCGGCAGGACAGGAGGAGCAGCCCTGCGAGGTGAACAGCTCAACCACGACGGGATTGGTCTGGGACTGGGCCCAACCGGCCATTGCGGTCAAACAGAAAGCTGTTCCAAGGAGAAGCGTGCGCATGCGGTCCATCATTTTCAAAGGCTACCTTGCCGAGATAAAGAATGGCTTTGCAACATGCCAATCAATCATTTGAGACCCACCCGTGACAGGGATGCCGCAGGACCCGGCCCCGAAACGGCAAATTTTTCGCATACAATGGTATACTAAAACGCCGCACCCCCCTTGAACGACTCTGGGCGTTGGGGCATGTAACGCGCGAGGCATTCCATTTTCCGTAACCCCATCCGGAGGTTTTCCATGACCATCACAGTCGGCCATGACAGCGCGGGCACGCGCAAGACGCTTTCCGTCGGCGGCCAGTCCGTCTCTTATTACTCGATTGCCGCCGCAGAGGCCGCAGGGCTTGGCGATTTCTCCAAGCTGCCCGCCGCGCTGAAGGTCGTGCTGGAGAACATGCTGCGTTTCGAGGACGGCAAGACCGTCACCCAAGACGACATCAAGGCGTTCTCGGACTGGGCCACCAATGGCGGCAAGGGCGATCGTGAACTGGCCTACCGCCCCGCGCGCGTGCTGATGCAGGACTTCACCGGCGTTCCCGCCGTGGTCGACCTTGCCGCGATGCGCGACGGCATCAAGGCGCTGGGTGGCGACGTGCAAAAGATCAACCCGCTGAACCCGGTCGATCTGGTCATCGACCACTCGGTCATGATCGACGAATTCGGCAACCCGCGCGCGTTCCAGATGAACGTCGACCGCGAGTATGAGCGCAACATGGAGCGCTACGAGTTCCTGAAATGGGGTCAGACCGCGTTCCAGAACTTCCGCGTCGTGCCCCCGGGCACCGGCATCTGCCATCAGGTGAACCTCGAATATCTCGCCCAGACCGTCTGGACCGACACCGATCAGAACGGCGAGACCGTGGCCTACCCGGATACGCTGGTCGGCACCGACAGCCACACCACCATGGTCAACGGCGCGGCCGTTCTGGGCTGGGGCGTCGGCGGGATCGAGGCCGAGGCCGCGATGCTGGGTCAGCCGATTTCGATGCTGATCCCCGAGGTCGTCGGCTTCAAGCTGACCGGCGAGATGATCGAAGGCACCACCGGCACCGACCTTGTCCTGAAGGTCGTGGAAATGCTGCGCGCCCATGGCGTCGTCGGCAAATTCGTCGAATTCTATGGCTCGGGTCTGGACAATCTGCCGCTGGCACAGCGCGCGACCATCGCCAACATGGCGCCGGAATACGGCGCGACCTGTGGCTTCTTCCCGATCGACGACGAGACCCTGCGCTACCTGCGCGTCTCGGGCCGCGAAGAGGACCGCATCGCGCTGGTCGAAGCCTATGCCAAGGAAAACGGCTTTTGGCGTGGCACGGATTACGATCCGGTCTATTCCTCGACGCTGGAACTGGACATGGGCACCATCGTGCCTGCGATCTCCGGCCCCAAGCGCCCGCAGGATTACATCGCGCTGGACAAGGCCGCCCCGGCCTTTGCCGACTACATCAAGGGCGTGCGCAACGGTCAGGACGTCCCGGCCAAGGACGAGGTCCGCTGGGAAGGCGAAGGCGGCAAGCCCGAGCCCCGCGACATCCCCGGCGATACCGGCAGCCACAAGCGCGGCTATGTCGAGACCGCCGATGGCAACTACCAGCTGCATGACGGCTCGATCGTGATCGCCTCGATCACGTCGTGCACCAACACCTCGAACCCCTACGTGATGATCGGCGCGGGTCTGGTGGCGAAAAAGGCGCATGAGCTGGGCCTGACCCGCAAGCCTTGGGTGAAAACCTCGCTGGCGCCGGGCTCGCAGGTCGTGTCCGAATACCTTGAGGCCGCGGGCCTGCAGGAACATCTGGATGCCATCGGCTTCAACCTTGTGGGCTATGGCTGCACCACCTGTATCGGCAACTCCGGCCCGCTGGACGCCCCGATCTCGGCTGCCATCAACAAGTACGATCTGGTCGCGACCTCGGTCCTGTCCGGCAACCGCAACTTCGAAGGCCGCATTTCGCCCGACGTCCGCGCCAACTACCTCGCCTCGCCGCCGCTTGTCGTGGCCTATGCGCTGGTCGGTGACATGAACGTCAACATCGCGACGGATGTGATCGGTCAGGACAAGGACGGCAACGACGTCTACCTGAAGGACATCTGGCCGTCGAATGCCGAGATCGCCGAGCTGGTCGAAAAGACCGTGACGCGCGAAAGCTTCCAGTCCAAATATGCCGACGTCTTCAAGGGCGACGAAAAGTGGCAGGGCGTCGAGGTGAATGGCGGCGAGACCTATGATTGGCCGGCCGCGTCGACCTACGTGCAGAACCCGCCCTATTTCCAAGGCATGTCCAAGGAGCCGGGCACCATCTCGAACATCGAGGGCGCGCGCGTTCTGGCGGTTCTGGGCGACATGGTCACCACCGACCACATCTCTCCGGCTGGCTCGTTCAAAGACACGACGCCCGCGGGCAAGTACCTGATCGAGCGTCAGGTGCCGGTGCGCGAGTTCAACTCCTACGGGTCGCGTCGCGGCAACCACGAAGTCATGATGCGCGGCACCTTCGCCAATATCCGCATCAAGAACGAGATGCTGGACGGCGTCGAGGGTGGCTATACCAAGGGCCCGAACGGCGAACAGATGGCGATCTACGACGCAGCCATGGCCTATCAGGACCAAGGCACCCCGCTGGTGATCTTTGGCGGTGAACAGTATGGCGCGGGCTCCTCGCGCGACTGGGCCGCCAAGGGCACGGCGCTGTTGGGCGTCAAGGCTGTTATCGCCGAGAACTTCGAGCGTATCCACCGCTCGAACCTTGTCGGCATGGGCGTCATCCCGTTCGAGTTCACCGGCGGTGACACCCGCAAGTCGCTGGGCCTGAAGGGCGACGAGAGCGTCGACATCAAGGGTCTGGACACCATCAAGCCGCTTCAGGAAGTGCCCTGCACCATCACCTATGGCGATGGCTCGGTGAAGGAAATCACCCTCAAGTGCCGCATCGATACGGCGATCGAGGTGGAATACATCGAGCATGGCGGCGTGCTGCACTACGTGCTGCGCAATCTGGCCGCTGCTTGAATGGACCTAAAGTAGGTCGGGGTTAATCCCGACCTACGTCATGGTGGACAAGACCGAGACCCCCGCCTTCGCAGGCGGGGTCTTCTTTTGCCCTCCGGTCGGAAGGGTGCGGACAGGCCTTGTGCCGCGCTCCCGTCAACCTCGGCGTGCTCGGCTTCGCCACAGGGGCGCTGCACCTGACCGGCCTTTGCGCACCGGACCGGTGTCTGGCCACGGAGGCGCTGCCCCGGTTCCCAGATGAGCCGGGCCCGCTGGATTTCCTGTCCGCCACGCAATAGCCTCCGGGCATGATCTCGGACGCCGACCACTATTTCACCAAGGGCTGCGGGCGGTGCGACCGCTTTGACACGCCCGCCTGCTCGGCCCTGCAGTGGGCCGAGGGGCTGGCCGCGCTGCGCGCGCTCTGCCTGAGCGAAGGGCTGACAGAGACCGTGAAATGGGGACACCCTTGCTTCATGCACGAGGGGCGCAACACCGCGTTGATCGGCGCCTTTCGCGGCGATTTCCGCCTGACCCTGATGAATTGCGCGGACCTTGACGACCCAGAGGGCCTGTTGACACGCGCCGGACCGAACAGCCGGATCGCCAACGTGATCCGCTTTGCCGACAGCGCACAGGTCGCGGGTCGTCTGCCTGCCCTGCGCGCCCTGCTGGCGCAGGCCAAGGCGCAGGCCGCCACGGGCAAGCCACCGAAACGATCCGCGCCGGATGTCGCATGGCCCGACGAACTGGTCGAGGCCCTGTCCGACGAACCGGAGCTGTCCGCAGCCTTCGACGCTCTGACCCCCGGCCGCCAGCGCAGCTACGTGATCCTGCTGTCCTCGGCCAAGACCAGCGCCACGCGTCACGCCCGAATCGCGCGCAGCCGCGACAGGATCCTCGCGGGCAAGGGCGCGAACGAGCGCTGAGGCGCCAACGCGCGCCAGAGGCAGGTATTCCCCACCTGACGACGCCGGGAAGACCGGCTAGCTTTTCCCCATCGACATGACGCTCGCCGCCGATTTGCGGCAACAACTTGCGCAAATGCGCGCCACTCGGCGCAAAGCTGCGCAAGTCTTGAACATTCACGGAAAGTCCCGGCTTCGCCAGAGGCGCGTCAGGGGTTTAAAAATCAGTTTGGGGCCACAGGTTATGCCTGACACAAGAAAGCAGACGACGATGAAATTGATTACCGTGATCCAGGCTGGCGCGCTTCTTCTTCTGGCGATGTTCGGGGCCTATGCCAGCGCCCATGAAAACCCGACCACGCCGCCCAAGCTGTGCGTGCCAGCCCTGTCACAGGACGATTGCGCGCTGTGACGGGCGGGCGCGGCGCTTATTTCAGCGCCGCTTCCAAGGCCGGGACAAAGCGCAGTTCGTAATCGGTGCCGACCAGCGGGCCGACGAACTTGAACAGCACCACGCCGTTGCCATCCAGAATGAAAGTCTCGGGCGGGCCGGTCACCCCCCATTCGATCGCCGTCCGCCCCGCCGGATCGAAGGCAACCGCCGCGAACGGGTTGCCGTCATCCTCCAGATAGGACAGCGCTTGCGCCTCCTGATCCTTGAAGTTCACGCCGACGATCTTGATGCCCTGTTCGGCCATCTCCAGCAGCTTGGGGTGTTCCAACCGGCAGGGCGGGCACCAGCTGGCCCAGAAATTGACCAGCGTCACCTGCCCGTCCGCCAGCATGTCCGGCGTGATCGGATCGTAGCCGCGCAGGGCCACCTCGGTCATGACCGGATGCGGCTTGCCCTCGAAGACGCTTTCCAGCCGGTCCGCGCCCTCGCGCCCCAGCCCGAAAAAGAACAGCGCGCCGAAGATCGCAAAGACCACCGGCGGCACGAACATCAGGGGCGAGATCCTACCTTTTGCCATGGCGCTGCCTTTCCTCGATCCGCTCCAGCTCGGCCCGCACCTTGCGCGCGCGCAGGACGGACGACGCGACGAGGATGACGATCAGCGCGATGGACACCGCGTAGGATGACAAAACCGCGCCCGCGTATTTCCCAAGGTCCGGCATCATGTCGAACGCTCCCGTGCCAAAAGGGCGCGCGCCCGGCGCGCCCGGATTTCCGTCTGCGTGCGCAAGAAGACCAGCGCGATGAACAGCAAAACGAAGCCCGCGATGCAGACCAGAAGCGGGAACCAGAACACATCGGCCACGTTTTCCTCGGCATCGAGCGACAGGGACGCGCCCTGATGCAGCCCTTGGTTCCAGAAGTTCACAGCATAGCGGCTGAGCAAGGCAAAGACCGAGCCGACGAGGCAGAGGATCGAGGTCAGGTCGGCGGCGGTGTCGTCATTCTCGATGGCCGACCACAGCGCCATGTAGCCCAGATAGAACAGGAACAGGATCAGGAACGAGGTCAGGCGCGGGTCCCAGGCCCACCATGTGCCCCACATGGGCTGGCCCCAGATCGCGCCGGTGGCCAAGGCGATCACCGTCATCGTCGCGCCCACCGGCGCGGCGGCGCGCGCGGCCAAGGCGCTGACATGGTGGCGCCGGACGATCCAGATCAGCGAGGCCAGAAGCATCATCAGCCACGCATTGATCGCCATCAGCGCCGAAGGCACATGCAGGTAGATGATCTTGACGGTCGAGCCTTGGCGGTAATCGTCAGGGGTGAAGAAAAAGCCCCAGATCAAGCCGCCCACCAGACAGACGATGGCCGCGACGGACAACCACGGCATCAACTTGTCCGTGGTGCGGATGAATTTCACCGGATTGGCGTATTCCCAGATCGACATAAGCGCCTTGGTCCTCTTCCCTGCGTCAGGTTGGGTTACACCCGAAATATGCGGTCTTGGCAATGCGACCGTCGTTCACGTTCCCTGAAGTAGGATGGGTGATCACCCATCCTGCTTTAAAGTGCTCTCTACCTCAGGTTCACTCGCAACACGGCGGCGCTGGCAAACGGCAACAGGGCCACCGCCCCGAAACTGATCCCCGCCAGCATCAACAGCGGCGTCTGCACCGCCAACCCCTCGGCCCCGCGCCGCGCCACCTCTGCCCCGAAAATCAGCGTCGGCACGTAGAGCGGCAGAACCAGCAGCGACAGCAGCAGCCCGCCGCGTTTCAATCCCACCGTCAGCGCCGCGCCGAATGTCCCGATCACCGACAGCGCAGGCGTGCCGACGGCCAGACTGACGACCACCCACAGGTAACCCTCGACCGGCAGGCTCAGCAGCACGCCCAAGGCGGGCGCGGCCAGCACCAGCGGCAGACCCGTCGTGATCCAATGCGCCAGCGCCTTGACGCTGACGATGCCTTCCATCGGCAGGGGCGCGGTGGCCAGCAGGTCGAGCGAGCCATCCTCCCAATCCAGCGCCAAAATCCGGTCCAGCGACAAAAGGCAGGCCAGCAAGGCCCCGATCCACAACACCCCCGGCGCGATCCGCGACAGCAAGCCCGTCTCCGGCCCCACGCCGAACGGCACCAGCACCGTCACGATCAGGAAAAACGCCAGCCCAAGGCCAAACCCGCCTCCTGCGCGCACCGCCAGTTGCAAATCCCGCATCAACAACGCGATCATAGAAAGGCCTCGTCCTGCCGCGACACACCCGGCTTTGCGCGAAACGGCGTCACGTCGAACACCTCCGCCTCGGCCAGCCCAAGGTCGATATGCGTCGCCATCAGCGCCGATCCCCCTTGCGCCAGATGCGCCCGCACCGCCTCGGCGAACAACGCGACAGAGGCCGCGTCCAGCGACACCGTCGGCTCGTCCAGCACCCAGACCGGGCGGCCCGTCACCATCAGCCGTGCCAATCCCAGCCGCCGTTTTTGCCCCGCCGAGAGCGTCCCGGCCAGCCGGTCCTCCAACGCGACCAGATCGAAGGCGGTCATCGCGCGCATGATGTCGGCCTGCCCGAACACGCTGGCCCAGAACGACAAATTCTCGGCCACCGACAGCATCGATTTCAGCCCGTCGGAATGCGCCGCATAGGCGATGCGCTCTCCCGCGCCGTCCACCGTGCCGTCGAGCGCGGGCTGCAAGCCCGCCACCGTGCGCAGAAGCGTCGTCTTGCCCGATCCGTTCGGCCCGCGCAGCACCAGCGCGCGACCATCGGCCACCGAAAATGAAACGCCCTCCAGCACCGGCACGCCGCCCCGTGCGACGGTCAGGTCGGAGACGCGCAGCACGTCAGACCGGCAAAACGGCGATGGCCACGCGGCGGCCCTCGCTCAAAAGCACGTTATAGGTGCGGCATGCGGCGGGCGAGGCCATGACCTCGACACCCAGACCCGCCTCTTCCAGCTCGGCCCGCAGCGCGGCGGGCAAATGCGCGATCTCGGCCCCCATGCCGACAAACAGCACGTCGACCTGACCGACCAGCGCGCGCAGCGCGTCCACATCCGACAGGCCGCCCCAAGCCATGGGCTTGCCGCCCGCGACGATCATCGCGCCCTCGAAGGGCTGGCCGCCGACCCGGAAAAACCCCGGCCCGTAGCCATCGACCGGCACCGCATCGGGAAATTGCATCTCGTTCAGTCTCATGTCGCTTTCCTATCCCCAAATGGGCAGGCCGGACAAGGCCGACGCCGCGATGATGACATAGGCCACGCCGCGATAGGATCGCGCGTGGCCGGGGCGAAACAGCGCAGCCCCGAAGATATTGCCAAGCGCATTGGGCACCACGATCAGCGCGCCGACCAGCACCGCCTCCAGCGTCAGGGACCCGCGCAGCGCCAGCATGCCAAGAAACAGCCAGTCGAAGGCAAACAGGAACAGCATGTTGTTGGCGCGGATCGCCGCTGCGGGCAACGGGCTGGCCATGTAGAACAGGATCACCGGCGGGCCGGGAATGCCCGACACGCCGCCAAGGATGCCCGACACGCCGCCGATGCCATAGACCATGGGCGGGCGCACCTGCCCCTGATAGCGCAAGCCCAGCACAAGGCAGGCCAGCAGCGCCAGCGCCACGCAGGACACGATGTAGCGGAAGGCCTGCGGGTCGAGCAGGCCCAGAAGGTACACCCCCACCGGCAGTGTCACCACCAGCCCGGCGATCAGCCGCGCCACGTCGTGTGGCTGGCCATCGCGCCAAGCGCGCGGCAGGTTCGGGATCGGCCCGAACCCGTCCATGATCGCCAGCGCCACCAGCGCCGCGACCGGCCCCAGATGCTGGCCGGCGATGGGCAGGAAAACCATCGCCGTGCCAAAGCCCGCAAAGCCCCGCACACAGCCCGACAGGGCTGCGGCAAAGACCACCCAGATCAGCCCCGGCGTTGCAAACGCCGCGGCCAGGACCTCAGGCATCGACGTTGCCGAACTGGTTGCCCGTGGTGTCGGTGGGCTTGGTCCAGTCGCGCTTCACGCCCAGCCGCAGCAGGATCGCCGAGGCCACGAAGATCGAGGAATAGGTCCCCACGATCACGCCCCAGATCATCGCAAAGACAAAGCCCCGGATCACGTCGCCGCCCAGCACGAACAGCGCGATCAGCGCCAGAAGCGTGGTGAACGAGGTCATGAAGGTCCGGCTCAGCGTCTCGTTGATCGAGATGTTGAGCACCTCCTTGAGGTCCTTGGACTTGTACTTGATCAGGTTCTCGCGGACGCGGTCGAAGACCACCACCGTGTCGTTCAGCGAATAGCCGACGATGGTCAAAAGCGCCGCGATGGTGGTCAGGTCAAAGCGGATGCCGACCTCGGAAAACACCCCGATGGTCAGCACCACGTCATGCACCAGCGCGATCACCGCCCCCAGCGCGAACTGCCATTCGAAGCGCAGCCAGATATAGATCAGCACCGCCCCGATGGCCAAGACCACCGCAATCGCCGCCGTCTGGATCAGCTCGCCCGAGACCTTCGGCCCCACCGATTCGACCGAGACGAACTTGATGTCGGGGCTGACCCCTTGCAGCGCGGTGCGGGTCTGTTCGATCACCTCGGGGGTCACGGATTCCTGCCCCTCTTGCGCCTCGATCCGGATCATCGCCACGTTCTGGTCGTCGCGGAAATTCGGGTCGAAGACCTCGGTGATCACCACGTCGCCCAGCCCCAAGGTGACCATCGCATCGCGATATGCGCCGACATCGACCGCCTGCGCCGACTCGGTCCGGATCGTCGTGCCGCCCTTGAAGTCGATGCCGTAGTTCAGCCCGCGCACGCCGAAGCTGACCAACGCCAGCACGATCATGACCGCCGAAATGCCCAGCCACAGCGTCGGGCGCGAGAAGAAGTCCCAGTTGGTGTTTTGGGGAACCAGTCTCAGTCTCATCTCACACCTCCAGCGTTTTCGGGCGGCGACGCTCGAACCACATGACGATCAGCACGCGGGTCAGGAAAAGCGCCGTGAAGACGGATGTCAGGATGCCGATCCCCAGCGTCACGGCAAAGCCGCGCACCGGGCCAGAGCCCATGACATACAGGATCACCGCCGTGATGAAGGTGGTGATGTTGGCGTCGACGATGGCGCTCAGCGCCTTTTCATAGCCCAGTTCGATGGCCCGAGCCGGGCCGCGCGCGGTCTTGAGTTCCTCGCGGATGCGTTCGAAGACCAGCACGTTGGCGTCGACCGCCATGCCGACCGTCAGCACGATCCCGGCGATGCCCGGCAGGGTCAAGGTCGCCCCCAACATGCTGAGCACGGCAAAGAGCAGCACGATATTGACGACCAGCGCGATGTTGGCGAACACGCCAAACAGGCCGTAGGACGCAAACATGAAGATCAAAACGGCGGCAAAGGCGACGATGGTCGCGATTTTCCCGGCGTCGATGCTGTCCTGCCCCAGTTCCGGCCCGATGGTCCGTTCCTCAAGGAAATCCAGACCCGCAGGCAGCGCGCCCGCGCGCAGCAGCACGGCCAGTTGCGTCGATTCCTCGACGGTGAAGTTGCCGGTGATGATGCCCGACCCGCCGGGGATGTGGCTTTGGATGACCGGCGCGCTGATGACCTCGTCATCGAGCACGATGGCAAAGGGCGAGCCGATATTCTGCGCCGTGTAGTCGCCGAATTTCCGCGCGCCCGTGGCGTCGAAGGTAAAGCTGACGGCGGGCCGCCCGTTCTGGTCGAAGGACGGCTGCGCGTTGGTCAGTTCCTCGCCGGTGACGACGGGTGCTTGTTCGAGAATGTAGAACACGCCCTCATCGTCGAGCGAGGGCAGGATCTCATTGCCGACCCCGGCCGGGTCGTCGGCGCTGGCGGCGCGGCCCACGACCGGCTGGAATGTCAGCTGGGCGGTGGTGCCGATGATGTCCTTCAACTCCTGCGCCGATCCCAGACCGGGCACCTGAATCAGGATCCGGTCCGACCCCTGACGCTGGATCGTCGGTTCGCGCGTGCCGACCTCGTCGATGCGGCGGCGGATGATTTCCAGCGATTGCTGCATCGTGCGCTCATCCGTGGCCTGCATTTCGGCCTCGGACAGGGTGACGATGATGACGTTGTCCTCGGCGCGGACCTCAAGGTCGGTGGACCCGGCCCCGGTCAGCGACACGACAGGCCGCGCCAGACCGCGCACCAGTTCCAGCGCCCGGTCGATGCCCGACGGCTCGGATATGCGCACCCGCAATTCCCACGGCTCGGACGGGACGAGGCGGATGGTGCCGACCGTGTCCCGCTCGGGGCGCAGCACGTCGCGCACGTCCGGCCAGAGCGCCTCCATGCGCGAGGCATAGACATCGCCGGTCCGAACCTCGGCCAGCAGATGCGCCCCGCCGCGCAGGTCGAGGCCAAGATTGACCAGACCGGATGGCAGGTAGGACGGCCAGACACTGGCCGCCTCGCGGTTTTCCGACGTATCCGCCCCGGCCTCGATGGCTTTGACAGCGTCGTTATGTTGCTCGACACGGGTATAGAACCCGTTCGGCATCGCGAAGAGCAGACCGAGCGCAACGACGCCCCAGATCAGCACGCGTTTCCAGAGATCGATCTGCAACATGAAGGATTAGCCCTGCGCCGGCTCGGTCTTGGACAGCACCTGCGCGATGGTGGACTTGATCACCTTGACCTTGACGCCATCGGCGATTTCCACCTCGATTTCGGCGCCTTCGGGCACGCGGGCCACCTTGCCGACGATGCCGCCCTGAGTGACGATCTTGTCGCCTTTGCGGACGGCCTCGACCATGGCCTGATGTTCTTTCATCTTTTTCTGCTGGGGTCGGATCAGCATGAAATACATGATCGCAAAGATCAGGATGATCGGCAGAAAACCTGCAATACCGTTTGCGTCCATCGGGATGCTCCTTGTTTTTATGGCGCGCGGGGCATCCCCGCCTGTTCGCGCGGAACCTATGGTTTGCGCAGGCCAAGCGCAAGCGGGGCAGGTGTGGAATCGACGCGGCCCGTGGCGATAAGGCGCGCTTCGGGGGCATGACGGTCCGGATGGCGGGCGTTGGAGGCATTCGGGAAGCCGCGCATCGAACGGGCCGCGGTCTGTCGATCTGCCCGTCGAGCCTGTCGATTTATCCCGGCCACATCCGAAAGACTCCATCACATTGCACAAGCTTCACCAAATCGACGGGCCGTGGGGGCGGCCCGTCGATGCGCGGCGGCCTGCGGCCTTGCTCCCTTGGCGCACAAGCCAGACGGATTGCCTTGCCGCCGCTCCCCCGCTACCGTCCCGTTCGCGAACAGGCCCCAATCGAAAGGGCCCCTCCATGTGGCGCATCGTGCTGCTGCTTCTTCCCCTGCCGCTGATCGCCGAGGAGGCGGTCGGGCGGCTGAACCTCGCAGGCTACAAACACCGCGAGATGTGCTCAGGCACGCTCGTGGCCCCGGACAAGGTCCTGACCGCCGCGCATTGCGTGATTTCGGTGATCGACGGCTATGCCAAGCCCTTGGGCGACATGGTCTTCGTCGCCGACTGGAACGGCGAGAGCCACAAGGGCGCGGCCCGCATCGCCCATGTCGACATCCATCCCGGTGCCTTTTCCAATGCGCGTTTCATGATCGAGAACGATCTCGCGCTGGTCACGCTGGACCAGCCGCTGGACATTTCCCCGCTGCCCATCGGCACGGGCGCCCTGCCCGGCCCGCTGACCCTGATTGGCTATCAACGGTCGGCCCCGCACCGGCAGGCCATTACGCCCTATTGCTACGGCGCGCCCGATTACGGGCTGTGGCGCATCGCCTGCCGGGTCGAGCCGGGCCAGTCCGGCGGCCCGGTCCTGAACGAGGCGGGCGAAGTCGTCGCCATCATCAGCGCCGTGCAAGAGGAACAGGCGCTCGCCGTTCCGGTGGATGGTTGGCTGCGGGACGCGCTCAGCGCGTCAGGTCGATAAGCTCGAAGTCCAGCGCATCGATGCCCGGCCCGCTCACCGTCGCCAGCAGCGTGCCATTGGCCTTCAGCCGCACCTCGTCACCGTCGCGCGTTTGCCGGATGTCGGGATCATCGCCAAGGAAATCCGGGTCCTGATTGACCAGCACCACGGTCTCGCCTTCCTCGTAATCGGTGATCGTCACCGCTTGGTCGGTCTCCTGTCCGATCCACGACCGGAACATGTCCGGCCCGCCTCCGCCCGACAGGACATCCCCATCGTCGCCGTCCAGAAGATCCGCGCCGAACCCGCCGTTCAGCGTGTCGGGCGCATCGGTGCCGGGCGCGTCCAAGGCATAAAGGTAATCCGCCCCCAGCCCGCCAAAAAGCTGGTCGGACCCGTCATCCGACAGGACGTCATCATTGCCATCCCCGCCATAGAAGGTGTCATCGCCCGACGGCATTTCGCTCACATCGTCGATGTCGTAATCGTCCTGAATGGTGTCATTGCCATCGCCGCCGCGCACGAAGTCATCCCCGTCCTGCGCCACGATGAAATCGTCGCCGCCTTCGCCGCGAATGGTCTCGGCCCCGTCGGTGCCTTCCAGCCCATCGGCCCGGTCGGTGCCGATGATGTCCTCGAGCGGCGCGACACCGTCCTCGTCCTCGGCGGAGCCGCGCGCCGCGTCGACTTCGTCGCGGATTTCATCCTCGACCGCGCCCACCACCAACGACCCAATGCCGAAAGCCCCCAGCAAAACCAGCAATATGGCGGTCATGTTGCGTCCCCGAACCTTGAAAAATGCCTCGTCCGGTCCATTGATAACCAGTATTGGCGCAAATTGTGTCAGTCGCGTGGGGGACAAACCGTTGCGGCATCGTGAACAATTTCCCGCCCCTACCGTACCGGATCGGAATGGGGCATAACACACGCGACTCAAAGACCATTGGAGGATCCGATGCACGACATCCGCGCCATTCGCGAAAACCCCGCCGCCTTCGATGCGGCCCTGTCCCGCCGCGGGGTTGTGGATGCGTCGTCGAGCATCCTGAAGCTGGACGAGGAACGCCGCGCCGCGATCCACGCCGCCGAAACCGCGCAGGCCGAGCAGAACAAGGCCTCGAAATCCGTGGGCGCCGCCAAGGCGCAGGGTGACGAGGCCGAATTCGAACGCCTGCGCGCGCTGGTGGCCGAGAAGAAGGCCGAAGTGGCCGCGATGCAGGACAAGGCCAAGGAGTTGGACAAGGCGCTGGAGGCCGCTTTGGCCGGCATCCCCAACCTGCCGCTGGATGATGTGCCCGATGGCGCCGACGAGGATGACAATGTCGAGCTGCGCCGCTGGGGCACGCCGCCCACGCTCGATTTCCAGCCGGTCGAGCATTTCGATCTCGCGGGCGTCAAGCCCGGCATGGATTTCGAGACCGCCGCCAAACTGTCGGGCTCGCGCTTCGTCCTGCTGCGCGGCGCGGTCGCCCGCATCCACAGGGCGCTGGCGCAATTCATGCTGGACCTGCACACGACGGAACACGGCCTGACCGAGACCATGACCCCGGTTCTGGTCCGTGACGAGGCCATGTACGGCACAGGGCAATTGCCGAAATTCGCCGAGGACAGCTATCAGACCACCAATGGCTGGTGGCTGATCCCGACATCCGAGGTCACGCTGACCAACACCGTCGCGGGTGAAATCGTCGACGAGGCGGCGCTGCCGACCCGCATGACCTCGCACACGCTGTGCTTCCGCTCCGAGGCGGGCAGCGCGGGCAAGGACACCGCCGGAATGCTGCGCCAGCACCAGTTCGAGAAGGTCGAGATGGTCTCGATCACCACCCCCGACACCTCGCTGGCCGAACATGAGCGCATGACGGGTTGCGCCGAGGCGGTGCTGCAAAAGCTTGGCCTTGCCTATCGCACCATCGTGCTGTGCACCGGCGATATGGGCTTTGGCGCGCGCAAGACCCACGATATCGAGGTCTGGCTGCCCGGTCAGAACACCTATCGCGAGATCAGCTCGGTCTCGGTCTGCGGCGATTTTCAGGCGCGGCGCATGAACGCCCGCTTCAAGGCCCCGAATGGCAAGCCCGAATTCGTACACACGCTGAACGGATCGGGCGTGGCCGTGGGCCGCTGCCTGATCGCCGTGCTGGAAAATGGCCAGCAGGCGGATGGCTCGGTGATCCTGCCCGAGGCGCTGCACCCTTACTTGGGCGGCAAGACCACCCTGACGGCCGAGGGACAGCTCGCGTGACGAAACTCTGGGCGCTTCTCTGCTTTGTCGCGGCGGTGCTGTTTGCCGCCTCCCCCGTGGTCTTCCCCGGGTTCGCAGGCTTTGCGCCCGAGCAATTCCCCGTGGTGATCGAGGAGCCCCCGGTGCAACCGGCGGGCTACGCCTTTGCCATCTGGGGGCTGATCTATGCCTGGCTGATCGTCGGCACCGGCTTTGGCCTGCTGCGCCGCGCCGATGATCCGGACTGGCAACCGATGCGCAAGCCGCTGCTGGCCAGCCTTGCCATCGGCATCACGTGGATTCCGGCGGCGCAACTCTCGCCCCTGCTGGCGGTGGTGCTGATCTGGGGCATGCTGGCCACGGCGCTGGCGGCCCTGTTCCGCGTCGGCGACACCGACCGCTGGCTGCAACAGGCCCCGGTGGCGATCTATGCAGGCTGGCTGAGCGCCGCCGCCTGTGTCGGCACCGGCGTGGTGATCGGCGGCTATGGCTGGCTCGCCCCCACCCCGGCCGCACTGCTGTGCCTTCTGGTCGCGGTCGGCATCGCCGTCACCGCGCAATACCGCCTGCACCGCGCGCCCGAATACGGCATCACCGTGATCTGGGCCCTGATCGCCGTGATCGTCGCCAATGCCGCCCCCCTCAACGCCGCGGTCAGCGGGCTGGCGGTGCTGGGCATCCTGATCATCCTCGGCCTGCGCGGCACCGATACCGAGTAACCCTTGCGCGGTCCCGCCCACCCGCTAATCTGACGCGGAAAGGATCACGCCATGCTCACCCGCCGCCGCCTTGCCGCCGCCCTGATCGTCTTCGCCACCCCGGCGCTGGCGCAGAACCTCGAACAAGGCTCCGCCCCCTCGACCAACCTCACCGGCAGCTACACCGTCGAGGGCCGCAACGCGGATGGCAGCGCCTATTCCGGCACGCTGCAGCTGACGCAAAACGGCATGGACGTGGTGGGCGAATGGCGCATCGGAGCCGACAGCTATCGCGGCGCAGGCCCGCTCGAAGGTCGCATCCTGACGCTGCACTGGCAACCGGGCGCCGCGCCGGTGATCTATGTCGTCATGCCAAACGGCGCCCTCTATGGCACCTGGGCAGAGGGCAAGGCGCTGGAACGCGCCCTGCCCCGCTCGGTCTCAGTTCAGGATACCGGCCTCGACGGCGGCATTGAACTCGTCCATCGACACGGATTCGTCGCCATCGGTGTCGATCATCACGAACTGCTCTTCGCTCAGCTCGGGATAGGCGGCCAGCATTTCCTCATAGGAATAGACGCCGTTCTCATCGGCATCGACCAGTTCCTGCGCAGACACACCAAAGGCCACGGACGCCATCACGGCAGCCAGATAAACACGCTTCATTCTCGGGATCACTCCAACGCGAGGGCCCATGCCGCTCGCGAAACCAACGACTCACTGTCGTCGGCGATATCAATATCCCATGCAAAAACCGCCGCAAGCCCCTGAAACAAGGGCGTGATCGCCCCACCTGCACCCGGTCTTCTTCTGGCCCAAAATACCTTGGGGGGAATGCGCCTCAGCGCAGGGGGTTACACCCCCAAAAACCGGGGGTCTGGGGGTGTGACCCCCAGAGGACAGAGCGCGGGCAGTGCCCGCACCGACCGGTTACCGCTCGCCGCCCTGCTTGGACTGCAAGCTGCCCTTGTGCTTCTTCAGCGCGCCCGCATTCTTCTTGCGCCGCCCCTTGAAGGGGTTCTGGTCGCTCTGCCCGCGCATATACAGCCGGATCGGCGTGCCGGGCATGTCGAAATCCTCGCGCAAGCCGTTGACCAGATACCGCGAATAGCTCTCGGGCAGCTTGTCCGGATGGCTACACATCACCACGAAGCCCGGCGGGCGCGTCTTGGCCTGCGTCATGTAGCGCAGCTTGATGCGCTTGCCCTGCGGCGCGGGCGGCGGGTGGCGGGCGATCATCGCCTCCAGCCAGCGGTTCAGCTGCCCGGTCGGGATGCGCCGGTTCCATGTGGTATAGGCCTGCATGATGGCCTTTTGCAGCCGGTCCATGCCCCGCCCGGTCCGGGCCGAGATCGTCACCAACGGCGCGCCGCGCAGCTGCGGCAGCACATGCTCGAACTCATCCTTGAGCCATTTGAGCTTGTCCTGTTTCTCGTCCTCGATATCCCATTTGTTGACCGCGACCACCACCGCGCGCCCCTCGCGCTCGGCCAGATCCGCGATCTTCAGATCCTGCGTCTCGAACGGAATCGCGGCATCCAGCAAGACCACCACGACCTCGGCGAACTTGATCGCCCGGATACCATCCGCGACGGACAGTTTCTCCAGCTTTTCCTGCACCTTGGCCCGCTTGCGCATGCCCGCGGTGTCAAAGATGCGCATATGCACGCCGTCCCATTCCTTCTGGACGGAGATCGCGTCGCGGGTGATCCCGGCCTCGGGGCCGGTCAGCATCCGGTCCTCGCCGAGGATCTGGTTGACCAAGGTCGACTTGCCCGCGTTGGGCCGCCCGATGATGGCGATCTGAAGCGGCTTGGCCGCGGTCGGCATCGGCACATCCGCCGCCAGAACCTCGTCCTCCTCACCGACCGAGACCTCGATCTCGGGCGCATCCTCGCTGGCGCGCTCCTCGAATTCATCGGCCAGCGGCAGCAGCGCCGTGTAAAGCTCGTTCATGCCCTCGCCATGCTCGGCGGACAGGCGCATCGGCTCGCCCAGACCCAACTCGAACGCCTCGTAGACCCCCGCATCGGCGGCGCGGCCCTCGGCCTTGTTGGCGGCGACGAACACATGCTTGGCGCGCTTGCGCAGGATCTCGGCAAAGACCCGGTCATCGGGCAGGATGCCCGCGCGGGCATCGACGAGAAACAGGCAGATATCGGCCATGTCCACTGCGCGCTCGGTCAGGCGGCGCATGCGGGCGGGCAGCGAATCGTCGGTCTCGTTCTCGAGACCGGCGGTGTCGATCACGGTGAACCGCAGGTCGCCCAGCCGCGCCTCGCCCTCGCGCAGGTCGCGCGTCACGCCGGGCTGGTCGTCGACCAGCGCAAGGCGCTTGCCCACGAGGCGGTTAAACAGGGTCGACTTGCCCACATTGGGACGGCCGACGATGGCGAGGGTGAAGGACATATCACGGGCTCCAGCGGTCAAGCTGGCCATGTAGCGCAGTTTTCCGGACAGTTAAAGCCCCACCGTCACGGGCGGCAACGGCCTTCGAAGGCCGTTGGACAAGGTCTTTCGAAAGACCTTGTTCGCCCTCCGCGAGGGTTCACCCCACCGCGAGACGGGGCACAAAGGCCTTCGAAGGCCTTTGCAAATTTCTTCGAAGAAATTTGACCGCCTAGCGGAACGCGTGCAGCACGCCCTTGCCGGACACGACATACATTACGCCGCCCGCCACGACCGGCCGCGTGGTGGCCCCGCCGGGGATCTCGACCGCCGAGACCAGCGACCCATCCTCGGGCGCAAAGCTGCGGATCAGCCCATCCGAGGAGGCCACAACCAAACGTCCCCCCGCCAGAACCGGCCCGTGATTGGCAAACGCGGCATCGCGGCGCTTGTGCGGGCGGCGCGTCGGCTCGTATCCCGGCAGTTCCACCGCCCAGACCTGTGCGCCGGTTTCGGCGTCCAGCCGCACCAATTCGTTCAGGTCGTTGACGAAGAACACCGCATCGCCCGCCGCCCAAACCGGCCCATTCGCGCCCTGCCGCGCCGTCCATTTGCGCTCGCCGTCGAACAGCGAGAACGCCACCATCCGTCCCGAATGGTTGCCCGCATAGACCGTGTCGCCGACCACGACCGGGTCGCCGGTCACATCGGTCACGCCGGTCAGGGCGACGCCGTTGCGGCGACCGAGGATGTCGGCGTTCCAGATCCGCAACCCGCCCTGCCGGAAGACGGTCTGCACCGTGCCGGACCCGAAGGCGAAGGTCACGTATTTGTCCGTCACCGCAGGGGCCGGTGCCCCGGCCACGTTGTTCACATCGGAGGGCAGGTCGATCTGCCAGCGCACCCGGCCATCGCCCGTCTCGATGGCCCAAGCGGTCGTGTCGCCCGATACGATATAGACCAGCCCGTCGCGCACCGTCGGTGCGCCGGTCGCCGTATTGCCCAGCCGTTGCGTCCAGATCTCCTGACCCGAGGCCGGGTCTACAGCCGTCAGCGTGCCAAAACCCGAGGACACGAACAGCTTGCCCTCGCCAAAGGCGAGCCCGCCGCCCTGCGCCTGATAATTGGCGTCGCGCAGGGGCGTCAGGTCGTAGCTCCACAGCACCTCGCCCGCAGCCGAGGTCGCCTGCACACGGTTGTCGCTGTCGATGGTAAAGACGCGCCCGCCCGCCGCCACCGGATCGGCGATGATGCGCGCGCGGCGCGTATCGCCTGCGCCGATCTTCACCGACCACAAAGGCGCCAGCTGTGCAGCCAAAGCCGCGTGCGGCACCCGCGCAAAAGGAGAGACATGCGCCTGCGGCCAGTCCGCATTGGCGCTGATCCCCGGCAGAGCCACCGGCTGCGATCCGTTGGCAAGGTCGCCCTCGTCCACAGCACCGCGTGTCTGCAACACTTCGCGCACGCCCAGCCGATCGCCCGTCAGGACCGGGTCCTTCTCGGAGCACCCCGCAAGCGCGAGTACCGCCACCGTTGTCAGGAATGTCGCCGTGCGCAGCATGCTCTTGCCCTCTTGTTCCGTCTGTTCGTCCCGCGCGGCCCGCGCGCGGCTGCCCGAGGGCTCAGCCCTGCTCGAGCTCGCCCCCCAGCGCCACAATCAACTGAGATGCGCGGCGGCGCAAGCCCGTGGTGACCTCGGCATCGGCAATGATCCCCTGCAGGCGCGTCAGCGCCGCATCGCGCGCGCCCTGCTCGACCTCGATCAGCGCCAACTGCTCTTCGGCGAGCAGCCGCAACGGCTGCCCCGGCACCGCCAGCGCCTCGAACCCGGCGCGGCGTTCGTCCAGCGGCAGGAACGACGCGCCCCGCGTCAGCGCCTTGAAGCTGGCGATCTGGCGGTAGATCTGCGGCTGGGTGCCGTCATTGGCCAGCGCCTGCAGGCGCGCGACTGCCGCCGCGTCATCGCCCTCGGCCCCCTCTTCGGACGCCAGAAGCAGCGTCAGCACCGATTGCGCGCCGCCCTCGGGGGCGTCGACCCCGGCCAGCGCATCGATCCGCGCCGCGCGATCCTCGGTCTCCAGCGCGCTCAGGATGCTGTCCCCCAGCGCCTGCGCCTGTGCGGCCTCCTGAGCCTTGGAATACTCCCGGTAGGCCGTGCCGCCGACGATGGCCAACACGATCACCACGCCGATCCAGCCATAGCGCTTGAATTTCGCGAACAGCCGGTCGCGGCGGACTTCCTCGGTCACCTCGTCGATGAAACTGTCGGTATCGCTCACCTGCGCCCCCTACCCTCGTTTTGCCCCTCATAACCGCACAAACCCCCGGTGCCAAGAGCATGCGCACCCCCTCGCAGGCGCGCGCAGACGCGCGAAACCGCCTTATTGTTTCGCATAAGGGGCGCAAAAATGCCGCAGCAAGGCGGGAAAACCCACCGCGACCTTGCGGCGGTTGCCGTTGCGTCCTAAAACTGAACCAATCGGTTCAGGGTCGCACGGCCCCGGCAGGCATGCGGATGAACGGCGCCGGGCGCGCCCAGCACAAAGGCACAGAGTAATGCGGATTGTATCGATCATCACGGCACTGGTCGTCGCGGGGGTCCTTTTTGCGCTGGTGCTGGAACGCGACCGGCTGATGGAATTCGCAGGCGTCACGCCGCAGCCCGCAGAGGCCGCCCCTGCCCCTGACGCGCCCATCGAAATCGCAGAGGCCCCGACAGACGAGGCCGCCGGGACGGGCGTGGTCCGCGTCATGGCGCAGCGATCGACCGCCCGGGTGATCGACAGCGCGGTGATCCTGCGCGGCGAAACGCAGGCCATCCGCCAGATCGAGGTCAAGGCCGAGACCAGCGGCAAGATCGTGTCGCCGCCGCTGCGCGCCGGGGCGCTGGTCGACGAGGGCCAGACCCTGTGCCAGATCGATTCCGGCACCCGCGCCGTCAACTTGGCCGAGGCCCGCGCCTCGCTGGCCCGTGCCCGCGCCGGTGTGCCCGAGGCCAGCGCCCGGCTGGCCGAGGCAAAGGCGCAGCTTCCGGCGGTCGAGGCAGCCATTCTGGAGGCCCGCGCCGCCATTCCCGCCTCCGAAGCCCAACTGGCCGAGGCCCGCGCCGCCCTGCCCGCCGCCCAGTCCCGGCTGGTCGAGGCCCGCGCCCGTGTCCCCGAGGTCGAGGCCCGTCTTGACGAGGCGCGCTCGCGCGTGCCCGAAGCCGAGGCCCGTCTGGAAGAAGCCCGCGCCGCCATTCCCGCAGCCCAAGCCCGCCTGCGCGAGGCCGAGGCCAACATTCCCGCCGCCCAAGCCCGCGTCGAAGAGGCCGAGGCCGCCGTGCCCGCCGCCGATGCCCGCCTGCGCGAGGCCGAGGCCCGCGTGCGCGAGGCCGAGATCAACCTCAAAGCGTCTCAGGAACTGGCCCGCGACGGCTTTGCCGCGCAAACCCGGCTGGCCGGGGCCGAGGCCGCCTTCGAATCCGCCAAGGCCGCCGTGGAAACCGCGCTGTCGGGCCAGAAATCCGCCTCCACCGCCATCGAGACCGCGAAATCCCAGCTCGAAGGCGCGAAGGCCGCGCTGGAAACCGCCCGGTCTCAGGTCTCGTCCGCGCAGGCCGGGCTGCGCAGCGCCGAAAGCGGCGTGATCAATGCCCGCGCCGGGGTCAACGCCGCCGAAACCCAGATCGCCAATGCCCGCGCCGGGGTGCAATCCGCTGAAAGCGCCATCGAGGGCGCGCGCGCCGCCATCGAATCCGCCCAAAGCGGCATCGAGGGTGCCAAGGCGCGCCTGTCCTCTGCCGAGGCGCAACGCGAAAGCGCGCAGGCCGCGATCCAGTCCGCCGCCACCGGCGAGGAAAACGCCAGCGCAGGGGTGCAATCCGCGCTCGCCGCCGTGGCCGCCGCCGAGAAGGACATCGAGAACCTCACCATCACCGCGCCCTTCGCGGGCCTCCTGGAAACCGACACCGCCGAACTGGGCGCCCTGATGCAGCCCGGTGCCGCCTGTGCCACCGTGATCCAGCTCGACCCGATCAAGCTGGTCGCCTACGCACCCGAATCCGAAATCGCCCGCGTCGAGACCGGCGCGCAGGCCGGGGCGCGCATGGTCGACGGGCGCGAACTGCTGGGCAAGGTCACCTTCGTCTCGCGCTCGGCCGATCCGGTCACCCGCACCTTCCGCGTGGAAATCACCCTGCCCAATCCCGACATGGCGATCCGCGACGGCCAGACCGTCGAGATCGGCATCGAGGCCGAGGGCGCGCCCGCCCACCTGATCGCCCAATCCACCCTGACGCTGAACGACGAGGGCGCGCTGGGTGTGCGCACCATCGACGAGAACACGCAGGCGCAATTCATGCCCGTCACCTTCCTGCGCGACACGCGCAACGGCGTCTGGGTCACCGGCCTGCCCGACACGGTCGACCTGATCACCGTCGGTCAGGAATACGTCACCGATGGCGTGCCCGTCGCGCCCAGCTTCGAGGAGGTCATCCAGTGACCGGCATCATCGACTGGGCCGCCGCGCGCGCCCGCATGGTCCTTGCCTTCATCGCGCTGTCCCTGCTGGTCGGGGGCTTTGCCTATGCGACCCTGCCGAAAGAGGGCGAACCGGATATCGAGATCCCGGCGCTGTTCGTCTCCGTCAACTTCCCCGGCATTTCCGCCGCCGACAGCGAGACCCTGCTGATCAAGCCGATGGAAACCGAGATGGCCGATCTCGACGGGCTGAAATCCATGACCGGCACCGCCGCCGAAGGCTATGCGGGCCTCGCGCTGGAATTCGAATTCGGCTGGGACAAGACCCAGATCATGGCCGATGTCCGCGACGGGATGAACAATGCGCAGGCCAAGTTCCCCGAGGGCGCCGACCAGTATTCCATCAACGAGATCAACTTTTCCGAATTCCCGATCCTGATCGTCAATCTGTCCGGCCCCGTGCCGGAACGCACGCTCAATCAGGTCGCCAAGGACCTGCAGGACCGCATCGAGGGGCTCGATTCCGTCCTTGAGGCGGGCATCGCGGGCAATCGCGATGAGATGCTGGAGGTGGTGATCGACCCCCTGCGGCTCGAATCCTACAACGTCACCGCGCTCGACCTGATCAACACCGTCCAGAACAACAATCAGCTGATCGCCGCAGGCGAGGTGGAAACCGACCAAGGCACCTTCGCCGTGAAAATCCCGTCGAGCTTCGACGAGGAGCAGGACGTCTACAACTTGCCGGTCAAGGTCAACGGCGACCGCGTGGTGACGCTGGGCGATCTGGCCACGATCAACCTGACCTTCGAGGACCGCGAGGGCACCGCGCGCTTCAACGGCGACCAGACCGTTGCGCTGCAGGTGGTCAAGCGCAAGGGCTTCAACATCATCGACACGGTGGCGCAAGTGCAGGTGGTGCTGGCCGAGGCGCAACAGACATGGCCGCAGGGCCTGAAGGCGGTGCTGGATGTGGGCACCTCCAACGACCAGTCCCGTCAGGTCGAATCCATGGTCTCGCAGCTCGAAGGCTCGGTGCTGACCGCAATCGCGCTGGTGATGATCGTGGTGCTGGCCTCGCTTGGCCTGCGGCCCGCTTTGCTGGTGGGCTTTGCCATCCCGACCTCGTTCCTGTTGTGCTTCGTGCTGCTGGCGCTGATGGGGGTGACGATTTCCAACATCGTCATGTTCGGCCTGATCCTCGCCGTGGGGATGCTGGTGGACGGCGCCATCGTCGTCGTCGAATATGCCGACAAACGCATCTCCGAGGGCACGGGCCCGATGCATGCCTATGTCGAGGCGGCGCACCGCATGTTCTGGCCGGTCGTGTCCTCCACCGCGACGACGCTCTGCGCCTTCCTGCCGATGCTGTTCTGGCCCGGCGTGGCGGGGCAGTTCATGGGCATGCTGCCCGTGACGCTGATCTTCGTCCTGTCGGCCAGCCTTGTCGTGGCGCTGGTCTATCTGCCTGTCATGGGCGGCGTCTCGGGGCGGTTCTCGCGCAGCGTAGGCCGCGCGGGCGACGCCCTGCGCCGCACCCTGCCGTGGTATGTCCGCCTGCTGCTTGTCCCCCTCGCCCTGTTCGGCCTGTTCATCGGCGCGATGATGGTGCTGAACCCGGCCTATCTGGGCGCGGCCGCAGGCCCCGGCTTCGTCGCCTACCTCCCCGGCATCGTCCTGTTCCTGCTGTTTTCGGTCATCACCTCGGTCGTCATGGCCTCGGTCGAGATCCGGCGCAAACCCAAGAAGATCGACGCCACCTACCGCCGCACCGTCTTTGGCGGGTTCATCCATCTGGTGGCGGGCAACCCGGTCATGCCGCTGGTCACCGTGGGCGCGATCATCTTTCTGGTGATGAGCGTGTTCAGCTATTACGGCGAGAACAACAACGGCGTCGAATTCTTCGTCGATTCAGAGCCGGAACAGGCCATCGTCTATGTCCGCGCGCGCGGCAATCTCAGCCTCGCCGAAAAGGACGCGCTGGTCCGGCGGGCCGAGCAGATCGTGCTTGCCGATCCCGGCATCCAGAACGCCTTTGCCTTTGCTGGCGAGGGCGGGTTGAACAACAATACCGGCGGCGCGCAGGCCCCCAAGGACACGATCGGGCAAGTCCAGCTGGAGACCATCCCGTGGGAGGACCGCCCCGCCTATGCCGCCAGCCACGAGGATGAGATCACGCTGGAGCAACTGGATGGCGATGTCATCATCGACCGCCTGACCGCTAAGCTGGAACAGATTCCCGGCATCGAGGTGGAAATCCTCGCGCAGGCCCGTGGCCCGGCCTCGGGCAAGCCCGTCCACCTGCGGCTGAAGGCCGACAGCTGGGACGAGCTGGCCACCGCGACCGCGCTGGCGCGCGAGAAATATGAAAGCACCCCCGGTCTGACCCTGATCGAGGACACCCGCCCCCTGCCCGGCATCGACTGGCAGATCGACGTCGATGTGGAAAAAGCCGGGCGTTTTGGGGCCGATGTGGCCTCGGTCGGTGGCATGGTGCAGCTTGTCACGCGCGGCATCCTGCTGGACACGATGCGGGTCGACACCTCGGACGAGGAAATCGAGATCCGCGTCCGCCTGCCCGAGGAATACCGGGTGCTGTCGACGCTCGACACGCTCAAGGTGCGCACGCAGGACGGGCTGATCCCGCTGTCGAACTTCATCACCCGGACGCCTGTACCCAAGCTGGCGCAGATCGACCGCATCGACCAGAAACGCTATTTCGACGTGAAGGCCGATGTGGCCGACGGGCTGGTCAAGACCGTCGCCCCCGGCACGCCCGAGGCGCTCGCCGCCGCCCCCGCCCTCTCCGTCCTGCGCGAGATCGAGGACCCCGCCATCGAGGCCGACGTGATCGGCAAGAACGGCAAGCGCTTCGCGGTTGTCACCTTGGCCGAGGGCACCAGCGCCGACGCCCTGTCGCGCGCGTTGGAATCCGGCGATAAGGTCTCTGTCCCGATCACCGCCAACGAACGCATCGCGGTGCTGACCGCTTGGCTGGAAACCCAGCCCTTCGAAGGCAGCATCGACTGGGAATGGACCGGCGACCAAGAGGATCAGGCCGAATCCCAGGCCTTCCTGCAATCCGCCTTCGCTGGGGCGTTGGGGCTGATGTTCATCATCCTGCTGGCGCAGTTCAACAGCTTCTACAACTCCGTCCTCGTCCTGCTGGCGGTGATCCTGTCCACCACCGGCGTGTTGATCGGCATGCTGGTCATGGACCAGTATTTCTCGGTCATCATGACCGGCGTGGGCATCGTGGCGCTCGCCGGCATCGTCGTGAACAACAACATCGTGCTGATCGACACCTATCAGGAATATTCCCGCTACATGCCAAGGATCGAGGCGATCACCCGCACCGCCGAGGACCGCATCCGCCCGGTGCTGCTGACCACGATCACCACCATGGCGGGCCTCGCGCCGATGATGTTCGGCCTCTCGCTCGACTTCTTCGCGGGCGGCTATTCCATCGACAGCCCCACCGCGCTGTGGTGGAAGAACCTCGCCACGGCGGTGGTGTTCGGCCTTGGCATCGCGACGGTGCTGACGCTGGTCTTCACGCCTTCGATGCTGGCGATCCGGGTCTGGGCCACCACCTATGTGCTGTGGTTCGCCCGCCTGCTGGCGCGGCTGGGCTCCAGCCGGTCGAGCCGCGTCGCCCGCGACTGGGCGCTGATGCGCGCCGCCAAGGCGGTCAAGCACCCGGAGATCATCTGGACCGAAGACATCGAGGACGCACGCCCCACCCTGCGCGCCGCCGAATAGGCGTGATCCCGGCGGCAGCCCTAGCGCGCCGCCGGGGCCTTCCTCCGCTGCCCCCGGCACCGGTCCGAGCAATACTTGACCTCGTCCCAGACCCGCGCCCATTTCTTGCGCCACGCAAAAGGCCGCCCGCAGGTGGCGCAGGTCTTGACCGGCAGGTCCGATTTGCGGCGCTGTTTCATCGCGGCTCCACATGACAAAAGGGCGCGCCTTTCGGCACGCCCTCACCTAACGCGTTTTGCGCAAAATCAATCCACGATCGTCGCGCCGCTGCCCTCGACCGGGCCCTCGTCGGTTTCGACAACCGGCGCGCCCGGCACGACATTCGCCTCTTCGGGCTCGTCTGCGGCCGAAACCACCCAGAACAACCAGCCGAGAAACAAGATCCCCGCCAGCGCGAGACCGCCGAATATCCCGGCCAAGGGTCCGATATGGCGGCGTTTCTGTTTGTCGATATTGGTGTCGGGGGCTGACATGGCCTCTCCTTTCACTGAAATTTCACCTGCGGCCCGGCCATCCTTGCGGCGGACCCGTTGCAGGCATAACACTTGGGAAACGCACATGTTCCCGACAGGAGTCATTGATGAAAGACGCCACCCCCGAAACGGTCTACCTCAAGGATTACGCACCCTTCGGCTGGCAGGTGGACTCCGTGCATCTGACGTTCCGCCTTGCGCCCGAGGCGACGCGCGTCGTCTCGCGCATCCATTTCTCGCCCAATCCCGGCGCGCCCGCTCAGGATTTCTTTCTGCATGGCGAGGAATTGACCCTGATCGCGGCCAAGATCGACGGCGCGCCCGTCACGCCCGAGGTGACGGACAAGGGGCTGACCTGCGCCGTGCCCTCCGGTCCCTTCCTGTGGGAATCCGAGGTCGAGATCGCCCCGGCGCAGAACACCGCGCTTGAGGGGCTCTATATGTCGAACGGCATGTATTGCACCCAATGCGAGGCCGAGGGCTTTCGCAAGATCACCTATTACCCCGACCGCCCCGACGTGATGTCGGTCTTTACCGTGCGCATCGAAGGCACCGAGCCGGTCAAGCTGTCCAACGGCAATCCCGGCGAGACGGGCGATGGCTTCGCCGAATGGCACGACCCGTGGCGCAAGCCCGCCTACCTGTTCGCGCTGGTCGCGGGCGATCTGGTCAATCACCCCGACAGCTTCACCACCGCTTCGGGGAAAAAGGTCGCGCTGAACATCTGGGTGCGCCCGGGCGACGAGGGCAAATGCGCCTTCGGGATGGAGGCGCTGAAAGCCTCGATGAAGTGGGATGAGGACGTTTACGGACGTGAATATGATCTTGACGTCTTCAACATCGTCGCGGTCGACGATTTCAACATGGGGGCGATGGAAAACAAGGGGCTGAACATCTTCAATTCGTCCTGTGTGCTGGCCTCGCCCGAAACCTCGACGGATGCGAATTTCGAACGGATCGAGGCGATCATCGCCCATGAATATTTCCACAACTGGACGGGCAACCGCATCACCTGCCGCGACTGGTTCCAGCTGTGTTTGAAAGAGGGGCTGACGGTGTTCCGCGACGCGCAATTCACCTCCGACCTGCGCTCTGCCCCGGTGAAGCGCATCTCCGACGTGATCGACCTGCGCGCGCGCCAGTTCCCGGAGGATCAGGGGCCTCTGTCGCACCCGGTCCGGCCTGAAAGCTTTCAGGAAATCAACAACTTCTACACTGCGACCGTGTATGAGAAGGGCGCCGAGGTGATCGGCATGCTCAAACGTCTGGTCGGCGACGCGGCCTATGCAAAGGCCTTGGACCTGTATTTCGACCGCCACGATGGCGACGCCGCAACGATCGAGGACTGGCTGAAGGTGTTCGAGGATGCCACAGGCCGCGACCTGGCCCAGTTCAAGCGCTGGTACTCGCAATCCGGCACCCCGCGCGTGTCCGTGTCAGAGGTCTGGACCCCCGCCCCGGGCGAAGACCCGGGGCCTCTCGGCGGGGTCGACGTGGAGGTCCCGGGTCAAGCCCGGGACGGGGGTATCTACAGTCTCACCTTCCGCCAGCACACGCCGCCCACCCCGGGTCAGGCCGACAAACAGCCCCAAGTGATCCCCATGGCGGTGGGCCTGCTGAACCCGAACGGCGACGAGGTGCTGAAAACCACCGTCCTTGAGCTTAACGAAGCTGAACAAACCTTTAATTTCAAGGGTTTCGCCGCGAAACCTACGCCTTCGATCCTGCGCGAATTTTCCGCCCCCGTGGTGCTGGACCGCGAGACATCGGCGGCGGAAAAGGCCTTCCTTCTGGCCCATGACACCGACCCGTTCAACCGCTGGGAGGCCAATCGCGACCTCGCCCGCGACTGCCTGCTGGCGATGATCCTCGACGGCGCTACGCCCGACACAGCCTGGCTCGACGGCTTGGAAAAGGTGCTGCGCGATGACCAATTGGACCCGGCCTACCGCGCCCTGATGCTGGGCACGCCGGGCGAATCCGAACTGGCGCAGGTGATCCATGAGCGCGGGCATGTGCCCGATCCCGACGCCATCCACGACGCCAAGGAAACGCTGGCCACCTTCCGGGCCGAGCGTTGGGTCGATCTGCTGCCGCGTCTGGCCGAGGAAACCCGCGTCACCGCCCCCTACCGCCCCGATGCCGAACAGTCGGGCAAGCGCGATCTGGGCAGCGCGGTGCTGTCCCTGACCACCCGTCTCGACGGTGGCAAGGCCGCCCGCGCGCAGTTCGAGACCGCCGACAACATGACCCTGCAACTGGGCGCGCTGGCGAACCTGATCCGCGCCGGGCAAGGCGCCGACGCGCTGGCGCAATTCTACGACCAATGGCAGCACGACCGGCTGGTGATCGACAAGTGGTTCGGCCTTCAGATCGCCGCCCTGCCCCCGGCCGAAGCCGTCGAGCGCGCGGAAAACCTAACACAACATCAAGACTTTACCATGAAGAACCCCAACCGCTTCCGGGCCACCTTGGGGGCGCTTGGCGGCCATCACGCGGCCTTCCACCGCAAGGACGGGGCGGGCTACCGGCTGCTGACCGACTGGCTGATCCGGCTCGACGATCTCAACCCCCAGACCACCGCCCGGATGTGCGCGCTGTATCAGACATGGCGGCGCTACGATGCCGACCGCCAAGCCCTGCTGCGCGCCCAGATGGAGCGGATCATGGCCAAGCCCAAGCTCAGCCGCGACACCGGCGAAATGGTGGGGCGCATCCTTGCCGACTGACACAAAACCGGACACTGTTTAACGAGTAAACAAGGAGGCGTTCATGCCGTTCATCATTGCCGCCATCGGGGCAATCGCCGCCATCTATTTCTTTGTGATCCGCGCGCGCAACGCCCAGCACATGGCCACCGAGGTGCTGGACGCCGCAAATGACGTGCGGCTGGCGGCGCGGCGCTTTGGCTTCAAACGGCGGACCAATGTGCATCCGGTCGACAGCATCGACGACCCCAATATCGCCATCGCGGCGCTGGGATCGGCCTTTGTCGAGCTCGACGATCTGCCCACCGCCGACCAGCGTCAGGCCCTGTCCCGCGCCCTCGCCCGCAGCGCCAATGTCCCCCATGCGGAGGCCGAGGAGATGCTGGTTCTGGGGCGCTGGATCATGAATGAATGCGGCAGTCCGGCGCAGGCCGTGCCGCGCATCGGGCGCAAGCTATACAAGATGTCGGGGGCTGACGCCTTTCAACCCCTGCTTGAGGTGGTGCAAGCCACCGCTCAGGCGGGCCGTTCAGGGCTGAGCCAGAAACAGAAAGAGGCGCTGGCAGATGTGCAAAACGCGTTCCGTATCTCATGAATGACCTGCTGATCGTCACCGGGGCCAGTTCCGGCATTGGCGCGGCAACCGCGCGCATGGCCGTCTTCAACGGCTGGCAGCGCATCGCCGTGCATTACGGGCAGGACAAGGCCGGGGCCGAGGAAACCTGCGCCATGGTCGAAAGCATGGGGGGGCAGGCTTACCTGTTTCAGGCGGACATGGCCAAGCCCAAGCAGATCGAGAAGATGTTCCAGAAACTGGCCGAGTTGAAGCCGGGGCGCATCGGGCTGGTCAACAATGCCGGCATGGTGCAGCCCACCGCCAGCATCGCCGATCTGACCCCCGACCGCGTCGCGCAGGTCTTTGCCGTCAACACGCTGGGCGCGATCGAGGTGGCGCGGCAGGCGGTGCTGATGATGCGCGGCTGGGGCAAGGGCGGGTCGATCGTCAATGTCTCGTCCGCTGCCGCGCGGCTGGGCAGCGCCAATATGTATGTCGATTATGCCGCGACCAAGGGCGCGGTCGAGACGTTCACGCTTGGGCTGGCGGATGAGTTGGCCCCCGAGGGCATCCGCGTCAACGCCATCCGCCCCGGCCTGATCGAGACCCCGATCCATGGCAAGGGCGGCGCGCCGGACCGCGCGCAGAAGCTCGCCCCGAACGTGCCGATGCAGCGCACCGGCCTGCCCGAGGAATGCGCCGAGGCGATCCTGTGGCTGCTGTCGGAGCGTGCATCTTATGTGACGCGGGCCATCCTCGACGTGGCCGGGGGCCGGTGAGTTTCCGGTTTGAGCCGGACCGGCGGCGGCGCACCGCGCTGGTCGTGCTGCTGGCTTGGGTCGTGATCCTTGGCCTGTCGGCGGGGGTGGGCATGGCGTGGTGGATCGCCCTGCCCCTTTGGGTCGTGACCCTGCCCGCCGCGTGGGAGGCGCTGCACCCGCCGGACTGTTGGCTGGAGATCGACGCGGCGGGCTTGCGTGCGACACTGGGCGGTACCCGGATCGAGGTTCCGCGGGACCAGATCGCGCGGGCCCGAATCGACACGCGGCTCGACCTGTCCTTGCGGCTGCGGCTGTATCCCGACAAGGGGCCGCCGGTGCGCATCCCCACCCCCTGCCTGCCCGACGGCGCGACCTTGGAAGAGGCCCTGACGGCGCAGGGGATCAAGGTGGAGCGGCACCATTTTTCCGCATTTTGACCGCGCGCGCGTGGGGTTTCGCCTTCGCTGACGCTCAGGCGACCGGTCGGGGGAGGCGCTGCCTCCCCCGAACCCCCTCCGAGGTATTTTTGGACCAAAGAAGCAAGGGACGGTCGACAAACGGTTCCGTACGCCTTGGCAAGCCCGCGCCGGAGCTGGTTCGGCAATTTATTGACCATGGGTTAACCGCATCTGGGCGGGCCGGAAAAACCTGCTATATTTACAATGTGGCGGAAGCCTGTCACGACAACGATACGAAAAAGTGATCTGGGCCAGGCATGGATATCAAAGACCGCATCGACCCTCTGATCGAAGAGCGCGCACCTTGGCTTTTTGCGCCGCAGCTGCATGCCCGCTTGTCGCGCAAACTGCTGGACCGGGTGTTGGGGTATGAGCGCACGATGGCCATCGGCAACATGGTCAAGGACCTGTCCGCCGACGAGATCATGCGCACCGTGGGCGAGATGCTGGCCCATGATGTGCAGATTTCTGGCCTGTCGAACATCCCCAGCCACGGGGCGGCGCTGATTGTGGCGAACCATCCGACGGGGATCGCCGACGGGGTGATGCTGCACCACATGCTGCGCCCGGTGCGCAATGACACGTATTATTTTGCAAATCACGACATCATGCGCGTGCTGCCGCAATATGCGCAGATGATCGCGCCGGTGGAATGGCGGCAGGAGAAGCGGTCGCACGCGAAGATGCGCGAGACCATGGGCTACACGCGCAAGGCGGTGGAAGAGGGCCGGTTGGGGGTGATCTTCCCCTCTGGGCGGTTGGCGAAACGGCGCGGGCTGAGCCTGCATGAGCGCCCGTGGATGGCCTCGGCGGCGATGATCGCGCGCAAGTTCGACCTGCCGGTGATCCCGGTGAACATCCGCGCGCGCAATTCGGTGCTGTTCTACCTGTTCGACCTGATTCACCCGACCTTGCGGGACATCACCCTGTTCCACGAGACGTTGAACAAGGATCGGCAGCCCTATCGGATCACGGTTGGAGAGCCGATTTCTCCGTCGGCTTTGCCGGCGAAATCCGAGGACGGCATCGAGATGCTGCGCAAGGCAACGCTGGCGCTTGGCGGGCCGAAGGCACCTGCGGTGTCGTTGCTGGATGCCACGCGGCGGCCTTCTTGGATGAAGGCCTGATTGACGGGATTGGCGTGTGGCGGATTATTCCGCCGGGTGCTGATTGCGTTTGGCGAGCATCGCGTCGATGCGGCGGGTGTCGCGTTTCAGCCAGAGGATTCCGACGCCCACGACGGACAAGGCCACCAGCGGTATGGCGATTTCAAAGCCGGTCATGCGCGTCCTCCCGAGTGTCTTCCTTGCGGAGCATGCCTAGAATATAGTGCGAAACGAGGTGCAATGCCAGCCCCGCGCTGCCCCAGCCTAGGGTCAGGGCATTAACAGAGAGTGTGCCTTCGGTCATCGGGCGCAGGATGGCGAAGCCGATCAGGCCCAGGGACACCGCGTTCGCGAACCCCGCCAGCAGCTTGACCCGCTCATTGTGGATGAGCAGCGTGTCGCGCAGGCGGGGGCCGCTCATGGGTTACAGGCCCAGCTTGGCCGCCACGATGTCGTTCACGGCCTTGGGGTTGGCCTTGCCGCCCGTGGCCTTCATCACTTGACCGACAAACCAGCCCGCCAGCTTGGGGTTCTGCTTGGCCTTTTCGACCTGCGCGGGGTTGGCGGCGATGATCTCGTCCACCGCTGTCTCGATCGCGCCGGTATCGGTGACCTGCTTCATGCCGCGCGCCTCGGCGATCTCTTCGGGGTTGCCGCCCTCCGTATAGACGATCTCGAAGAGGTCCTTGGCCATCTTGCCGGAAATGGTGTCGGCCTTGATCAGCTTGATGATCCCCGCCAGTTGCGCAGGGCTGACGGGGCTGTCGGTGATGTCGCAATCGTCCTTTTTCAGACGACCGAAGAGTTCGTTGATGACCCAGTTGGCGGACAGCTTGCCGTCGTCGGCTTGCGTCACGACCTGCTCGAAATAGGCGGCGTTCACCACCTCGGCGGTCAGGACGTTGGCATCGTATTCCGACAGGCCGAAATCCTTGACGAAGCGCGCCTTCTTCTCATCCGGCAGTTCCGGCAGGGAGGCCGCGATATCATCGACCCAAGCCTGTTCGATTTCCAGCGGCAGCAGGTCGGGGCACGGGAAGTAGCGGTAATCATGCGCCTCTTCCTTGGAGCGCATCGAGCGGGTTTCGTTCTTGTCCGGGTCGTAGAGGCGGGTTTCCTGATCGACTTTGCCACCGCCCTCGACGATCTGGATCTGGCGGCGCGCTTCGTATTCAATCGCCATCTGGATGAAGCGCATGGAGTTCATGTTCTTGATCTCGCAGCGCGTGCCGAGATGGCTGAAATCCTGCGTCTCCATGTATTTTTCATACTGGCCGGGGCGGCAGATCGAGACGTTCACGTCCGCGCGCAGGTTGCCGTTCTGCATGTTGCCGTCGCAGGTGCCGAGGTAGCGCAGGATCTGGCGGAGTTTGGCGATATAGGCGGCGGCCTCTTCGGGGCCACGGATGTCGGGGCGGCTGACGATCTCCATCAGGGCGACGCCGGTGCGGTTGAGATCGACGAAGGACATATGCGGGTCCATGTCGTGGATCGACTTGCCGGCGTCCTGTTCGACATGGATGCGCTCGATGCGGACCTTGCGGGCGATGCCCGGTTCCATGTCGACGATGATCTCGCCCTCGCCCACCAGAGGGTGGTAGAGCTGGCTGATCTGGTAGCCCTGCGGCAGGTCGGGGTAGAAATAGTTCTTGCGGTCGAAGGCAGAGGTCAGGTTGATCTCGGCCTTGAGGCCGAGCCCGGTGCGGACCGCCTGTTCGATGCAGTATTCGTTGATGACGGGCAGCATGCCGGGCATGGCGGCGTCGACGAAGGAGACGTTGGAATTGGGCTCGGCGCCGAATTTGGTGGAGGCCCCGGAGAAGAGTTTGGCCTGCGAGGCCACCTGTGCGTGCACCTCCATCCCGATGACGAGTTCCCAGTCGTGCTTGGCCCCCGCGATGACCTTGGGCTTGGGGGTGTCGTATGTCAGATCCAGCATGGCCGCTCCTGTTTCAGGCTTGGCGCTGGTCTAATGCCAGTGGTCATGAGGGGCAAGACCCGCGATGACCGGAAGTAGGATGGGTGATCACCCATCCTACCCAGACCTCGCCGCGCATGTAGGATGGGTGATCACCCATCCTACCTGAGGTCTCACTCCGCCTTGCGGATGCGCAGCCCGTCCTCGGTGAAGACCAGCCGACGCCCGGCTTCCAGCGGGGCGGCGTAATACTGCGCCAGCGTGGTGATCGCCCGCGCCTTGCCGCGCTTGATCTGGTCGGCCTCGTTCAGTTCAGCGGGGGTGGCGGTGCCGGGGATGGGCGCCTCGGCCCAGACCATCGGGTGCAGTTCCCGCAGGTGGTCCTGCACGATCCAGCCAAAGCAGTCCGACAGCCGGTCGAAATCCCCGCGCGCCATGTCGGCCCGGACGATGGTCAGCCCGGCAAAGGCCGCCAGCCGGTTGGCCATATGCTGGTCGGGATGGCGGGCCAGCAATTCGTGCAGGCCTTCGACGAACAGCTCGATATCCATGCGCATCAGCGCGCGGATGTCACGTTCGAGCGCGCCGATATAGACCAGCGCGTAGCCCGCCACGCCCCAGACGTCCCGGCACAGGCCCGACACGCGCCGGGCGTGGCTGTCCAGCACCTCCCATGTGCCAAAGCGCGACGGCAGCAGGTCACGGCCCAGCCCCATCAGCGCATCGGGATTGCCGGGCGAGAGCTCGATGTAATCCTCGTAATCGTCGGCCACGCGCTGCGAGGGGCGCGGATCGGTTTCCAGCACGTCGCAGCGCACCCCCGCCCAAAGCGGCGAATCGTGCTCGAACGGGTCGAAGCGGTCGACCAGCGCCGTGGCGGCGCACATGTGCCAGTCATGCGCATCGCGCCGTTGCGGTGCCAACTGGCCGGGCAGCGAGGCACCGCGCCACGCCTGCGCGGTGTCCACATGGGCGCGCGCCACCACATAGGCTAAAGCCGGGCAGTCCGGGGTCTCTTCGAGCACCACCTCCAGTGCGGCCAGCACCGCGCGGGCCGTCGCGGGTTCGCCCCGCGCCACCGCGTTCGAGGCGGCCCCCACCACGTCGGCGCGCGCACCTTCCGCCAGCAAGCTGGCTGCGGGCGTCAGTCCGGGGGTCATGACGCGCCCGGTATCGGCGGCGCGAATCTCGCGCGCGAGCTCGTCCCAGGCGTCTTGGCGCGCAAGGAAGCGGCCGCGGGCGCGGAACGTGTCGCGCGCCTCCTGCTCGGGGGCGGGATCGCATAGCGGGATCTCGACCCGCGGGCGCAGGGGCGGCACGGCGGTCCGGTCCTCGGCCCGCGACAGGCGGCCCGCCGGCACGCCGGACGGCTGGACGGGGCGCAAGGCCCCTCTGGAAAAGGAAAATCGGGACATTCCGGGAAGACGCTCAGACATCGACATGCCGCCAATTTGCCGGGGCTTTACGGCCAAATCGCGGCAGGATACGGATAAGGCCCGGGCGTCTCGCGGACCATTGCGCGACGCTCGGCGGCAAACTGCAAACGCTGCGTTGACCTGCGCGCGACAATCCGCCGAGCCAGACAGATTCGGGGCGTTGAATTCTTGCGCGATCCGGGTCATGTTACGCGCCATGTTGCGTGTAGCTGCCATATTCACGCTTCTTGCCACGACGGCCTGGGCCAACCCGGTGCCCACCCCCAAGGAGGCCGCTGCGGCCCCCGAGGCCCCAATCGTGAGCGAGCAAGCCGTGACCGTCTCGCTTCGCCCCTCGGCGCGGCAGATGACGATTCCCGAAGCGCGCTGGGGAGAGGACAAGGCCAGATGGAGCCTTGCGATCCTGTCCAGCCTGCGATCCCATGCCCATGGCCTGCCGGATATCGTGCCGCGCGATATCGCGGAATACTGCCCGGCCTACCCCACCGCCTCGCGCGAGGATCGCGAGGCGTTCTGGGTGGGGCTCGTGTCCTCGCTCGCGTGGCACGAAAGCACCCACCGTCCGACGGCGGTGGGCGGCGGTGGGCGCTGGTACGGCCTGACCCAAATCTATCCGCCGACGGCGAAGCTGTACCGCTGCAAGGCGCGCACCGGGGCCGCGTTGAAGGACCCGGAAGACAACCTGTCCTGCGCGATGCGGATCATGGCGGTGACGGTGCCGCGCGACGGCGTGATCAGCCGCTCGATGCGGGGGGTCGCCGCCGATTGGGGCCCGTTCCATTCGTCGCGCAAGCGCAACGACATCAAGGCTTGGGTCAAGGAGCAGGACTATTGCAAGGGGCTGTCGCGCTCGTTGCGTCCAGTGGCGCGGCCCGTGGACCTGCTGCCCGAAACCGATCCGCCGACGGTGATGGCGGCGGGCCACCGCGCGCCGATCGACCCGATCATCGCCTCGCGGTCCGAGAACTGATCCAAGACGGGGGCGCGGGGGTCAGACCCGCGCCACGGACCGTCTGCGCACGCCGTGGCCGGTCCCGATCAGTTCGGCAACCCGGTCCGCGCCCATTGCTCGATCAGCGAGACCAAGCCGCCGACGATCTCGGCGGCGGCGCCATCTTGCCCCCCGACCTGCTCGCCATACCGTGCAAGCACGGATTTGAAGGTGTCCTCGTCGGTTTCATAAAGATATGTCAGTTCGTTGAGCGCGAACACCGTGGTGCGCAGGATATCGACCTGTAGCGCCTGCCCGTCGGTCTGGGCGCGCAGTTGCGCCGGATACGGCACCAGCGGCACCCCGTCCTCGTCATTGGGCAAGTGCCGGTCCAACCGGCGCTGGAACCCGTTCGCACAATAGACGACGTGGAACAGGCGCTCGGCCACGGGCACCCGAAGGATGAACTCACCGCTGGCGCTGTCGGATTGCACCGTGTCCAGCGGCAAGGTCCCGAATTCGGGGCAATCCGCGCCGGACGATGTCTGGTTCGCCGGTCGCCACGCCGTCACCTCGGCATAGACGGGCGCGCGGCTCGTCCGCTCGACGACACGTCCCGGATGGGTGTTGTCGGCCCACGCCGCGCCCGGCCCACCACCTGCCGCACAGGCCAGCGCCAGCGCCGCCATGCCCGTAAGCCGCAACGCCCGCGTCAGCCGCGCGTCAACCGAAAAACCCCGATAAGCCATGTCAAAACCCCCATGATGAAAATCAGCACGTAGCGATTGCGCAGCCCGGTTTCGGTGTACGGCCCGCTGACCGACCCGGTGCTTGTCAGCCCGAGGGTCGAGATCGGGTCCGCGCCGTCACAGGTGATCGTGAACGATTGCGGCGCGACGAAACCGTGGATCAACACGGTCCGGTCCGGCTGCTCCCAATCGGTGTCCGTGGTCTGCACGCCTTCGCCGTCATAGTCGCAGGTGACCGGGTTGGCAGGCAAGGGCAGCGAGATTTGGTCGGCCTCGACCCATGCGGCTCGCAGCACCAGTATCTGTGCCCCCGCCTCGCCGCCCTGGCTTTCCACGAGCACGAGGCGCGCGGTCAGGATCGCCGCCAGCCCGGCCGACACGACAGCGGCCAGAAGGAGCACAAGCAGACCCCGGCTGCGCTTGCCCCTGCCTTCCGGCGGGGAGCCTTTGGACAGCACGAACCCGACGGGTCGCGCCTTGCCCGCAGGCTTCAGCCACTGCGCCAGCAACAGTTGCAGCACTATGGCGAGGATCAACATGGCGACCAGCCGCGGCGTGAGCCCCATCGTGACGAAGTTCTGCCACGTGACAGCCACAGAGGCCAAGACCGCCCCCGGAACACCAACATATTTCAACAGGGTATCGGTCATAGGTACCGTGTCTCGGGTCAAATCACTCAATCGCAATGCCTGTATGAGACCGTCCAAACAACCCTGAGTCAAGCCTGCGCCCACCCGGCAAAGGAAAAGGGGCGCCGTCGCCGACGCCCCTTGCGGATCGAAATCAGATTGGTGCGGCCCGGCTTATTCCCAGCAGCTGACCAGCACGGTCATGTCCGAGGCCAACGCCGTCAGGTCCTCAGGTGCCATGATGCCCCCGGCCCCGCGTGCCACCGGCTGGATGCCGTTGTCGCGCAGCCAGTCCAGAACCATTTTCCCGGACACCGAGAAACTGACCTGCTCCGGCAGCCTGCGCCCGGCCGGGTCCTGCCGCGGGAGCAGCATCCCCATGACCGTGCCGCCCTCGTCGAAGACCGGACCGCCGGTATCGCCGGGCAGCGAGGCCAGCGCGAGGCGGTTCAGTTCCGGCTCGCCGCCTAGCCCCTTGAGGTCCTCCAGCGTGCCGAAGGTCAGCGTCGGCGCGGTCAGAACGCCGCCAAAGGAATAGCCCGCAACCGCCACCTCGGATTGCAGACGCGGCGCATCGGCGCGGAACTGCGCCACGCGGCGCGGCGCAACGCCGTCCTGCGGCACGAGGATCGCCAGACCAAGGTTCGGTTCGGTCGCCAGCACGCGCGCATCATAGGCCCCGTTCAGCGTGACCCGGTCACATTGCGCCACCGTCTCGGCCGAGGTCAGCACCGTGCCGCGCCCCTCGACGAAAAAGCCCGACGCGTTGATCTTGGGCGTGCGGATTTCCAGCCCCGAGACAAGATCGACCGCCTGCCCCTCATCCGTGACCATCGCCGGGTCGAGCACGCCCTCGATCCGGGTAAAGCTCTCCTGCATGCGGTCAAGGATACGCGTCCGGCGGTCCTCGTCCCCTGCGGGCCAGACAAGGGTGAAGCCCTTGATCTCGCCGCCGCGCAGCGAGACCTGCGTGTGGCTGACGATGCGGTCATTGCTGCCGGTCAGGGTAAAGCCGTTGGCATCGCGGTCGCGCTCGCCCTCGACCGGCACGATCTTGAGCGTCTGCATGATCTCGTAGAGGCCGTTCATCGTGCGGCGGTCGCCGGGCTGCGAGATCAGCAGCAGCTGCGCGCCCTCGACCACGCCGGTGCCGTCGAACAGCGCAAAGGGTGCCTCGTAGCGGTCGAAGGCCACCGCGCCGGTCGGTATCTCCATCTCGATGCCGGTGCGGGCATCGGTGACCACGCGCATCTCCATCCCGTCGAAGACGGCGTTGTATTGGCGCAGCAATTCGGCGCGCTGGCGGGTGGTCAACACGCCCGTCACCTCAAAGCCGTTCTCTTCCTGCCAACCGGCCATCGAACGCCGGGTGCCGGGACCGAAGGCGCCATCGATGCGGCCCTGATAGAACCCCGCCCATTGCAGGGCGATCTGCAATTCATCACGCTCGGCGCGGTTCAGCTGGCGCTCGGAGGCGCGCGCCTCGCGCTCGGTCTCTTCGGGTTCGGGTTCGGGTTCCGGCGCGGGGGCCACGGTCTGGGCCTGAGCCAGTTGTTCGGCAACCGCCTCGGGGGCGACCTCGGCCACGACCGGCGCGTCGGGCAGCGGAGCGGGCTCCGGCTCGGCCTGCGCGATGGCGGCGTCGGGGGCCTCCGGGTCGGCGGCGGCACCGCGCGCCGCCTGCGCGCCGACCGGCCAGAACTGCTGTCCATAGGCCTGACCGCTTTCGATATAGCTGTCCGCCGGGATCAGGCGCTGGTTCAGCAGCGAGCCGAGCATCTCCTGCGCCTCGTCGCGGCTGTAGGGCCCAAGCGCCACGCCGTACCAGCCACCGCCCAGCGAGAACCCGTTCACGTCGGCGAGGGTCTCGGACAAGGTGCGCACGCTGTCCTGCGCACCGGCCAGACTGGTGCGGGCTTCGACCTGAATGTAGACGTCTTCGGTCTGGGCAAAGGCACTGTTGGCAATCACAAACGCGGCGGTGAGGGCAATGAACGTGTTCTTCATGTGTGAAATGCGACCTTTTCGAGGGTACTGCTGGACGTATCCGGCCCATTCTTAACAGAAAGTTAGACCGTGGCGAGGCCCTTTTACCCTGCCTTGACATGACAATCCGTTGACCTTGCACCCCCGCCGTGACGGTCGCCGCAAAGGGGCGCTGGCCGGTTGCCGCAGAGGGACACAGGCAGGTTGACCCTGCCGCCGCCTGCGCCTAATTCAGGCGCGAGACGTGACACCGGAGGTCCATCATGGCCGAGACGCTGCCGAAACCGCGCAGTTTCCAGGAAATCATCCTGCGCCTTCAGGGCTACTGGGCGGCCAAGGGCTGTGCGGTGCTGCAACCCTACGACATGGAGGTCGGCGCGGGCACGTTCCATCCGGCTACCACCCTGCGCGCGCTGGGGTCGAAATCTTGGGCGGCGGCTTATGTTCAGCCCTCGCGCCGCCCCACCGACGGGCGCTATGGCGAGAACCCCAACCGCCTGCAGCATTACTACCAGTACCAAGTGCTGATCAAACCCTCGCCCCCCGATCTGCAAGAGCTGTATCTGGGCAGCCTCGAGGCCATCGGCATCGACATGGCCCTGCATGACGTGCGCTTTGTCGAGGATGACTGGGAAAGCCCGACGCTGGGCGCTTGGGGTCTGGGCTGGGAGGTCTGGTGCGACGGCATGGAAGTCTCGCAATTCACCTATTTCCAGCAGGTTGGCGGGCATGACTGCACGCCCGTGTCCGGCGAGCTGACCTATGGTCTGGAACGTCTGGCCATGTATGTGCTGGGGGTCGATCACGTGATGGACATGCCCTATAACGACCCGCAAGCGCCGATTGCGCTGAAATATGGCGATGTCTTCCGCCAGACCGAGCAGGAATATTCCCGCTGGAATTTCGACGTGGCCGACACCGAGGTGCTCTTGCGCCATTTCGAGGAGGCCGAAGCGGAATGCGCCCGCATCCTCGCCGAGCCGCATGAGGACCCCAAAACCGGCAAGCGCATCGTCATGGCGCATCCAGCCTATGACCAGACGATCAAGGCGAGCCATATCTTCAACCTGCTCGACGCGCGGGGCGTGATTTCCGTCACCGAACGGCAGGCCTATATCGGGCGCGTGCGGGCCTTGGCCAAGATGTGCGCCGATGCCTTCGTGCAGACCGATGCCGGGGGGTATGTCGCGTGAACATGACCCGGATCGCCATCGTGCTGATCGTCGGCACCGCGCTCGCCATGGGCGTGGGCATGTATTACGCGCAGGTCTATGCTTATTACTACGATGTCGAGCCGCAGGGCGATGACGTGGTTCTGACGCCCGCGGGGGGCGGCGATCCGGTCACCATCGCATATGACAATTTCCGGGGCATCGACCGCGACAGCTCGCCCAAGGCGTTCCGGGCGTGTTTCGACACGTCGCTGTCGCTGGACGAAGCCCGCGCCGAATATGAGCCCTATGAGGGCGCCGCGCCGCTCGTCGCGCCGGGGTGGTTCGAGTGCTACGATGCCAAGGCGCTTGGCGCGCAGATCGAGGCTGGTCAGGCGCAGGTGTTCACAGGCGTCACCAACATCGAATACGGGATCGATCGGGTTGTGGCGATCACGGCGGATGGCAAGGGCTACGCTTGGCAGGAAATCAACGAATGCGGCGACAAGGCCTATGACGGCTCGCCTCTGGGCGAGGATTGTCCCGAACGGGAGTGACGGCAAGGCGGGTCTTGCGGACCTTTGTGTTTCGCCTTCGCTGACGCTCAGGCGACCGCTCGGGGGAGGCGCTGCCTCCCCCGAACCCCCTCCGAGGTATTTTCGGACCAAAGAAGCAGGGGGTTTTATTGGGCGGGCATTCGCCCCCGACAGAACGGCCGCTTTGCTGCTGGGGATGGGGCCAAACTGGTGGAAAGGAGCCAGCATGCTCAGACGGTTGATCTGGCTGGTGCCTGTCTTTCTGCTCGGCGGGCTGTTCGTCTTTGCCACGGGCATTGCGTCGTCGCGCACGTCTGCAGGGGTGGTCCTGCGCGACGGCTATATGACCAAGGACATCTATCAAACCCTGATCCCGGCCTTCGAACGGAAGGCCGCAGAGCTGGGGGCGGACTGTGTGTCGCGCTGGGAAAACACGGCGTTCACCTGTCGCACCACACGCGGCAATCCCACATACGACTTTACTATCAGACGCCGCCGGGACGGTGAGGATGTCATCGTGATCGAGGCCACCCGCGGGCATTTCCCCCCGCCCTCGGCACAGGACGTCAAGGCCGGGCGCTATGTGACCGATACCCAAAGGGCGCTGGAGGCATGGATGACCGATCTGGTCCCGAAGGACCAGATCGCCCGCCGCTGGACATCTTATGGCGAGACTGCGCGCGACTGACCGGGAACCAAACCCCGTCCCCAAACGCTGTCCCCCTAACCAAGGGAGAGCATCATGTCCAACAAAGCCCCAGCCTGGGTCGAACCCGTCATGCGCGCCGGATATGGCGCCCGTGGCCTTGTCTATACGATCGTCGGAGGCCTCGCGCTGACTGCCGCCATCTATGGCGGGCAGGCACAAGGCACCACCAACGCGCTCGCCGATCTGCGCAGTCAAAGCTGGGGCGTGGCCGCGCTTTGGGTGATTGCCGTGGGGCTTTGGGCCTACATGCTGTGGCGCTTCATCGACGCGGCCATGGACCTCGAGAATTACGGCGACGGCGCGAAGGGCAGCTTTGCCCGTGGTGGTCTGATCGTCACCGGCGCGATCCATGCGGCGCTGGGGATTTCGGTCGCAACCACCGCCATGGGCGGTGGCAGTTCGGGCGAAGGCACGCAAAGCCTTGTCGCGCGGCTGATGGCTGTGCCTTACGGCCAATGGCTGGTTGGCCTTGTCGGGCTGGGGGCCATCGGCGCCGGGATCTACTATGCCCACAAGGGCTGGACCGAGAAGTACAAGGAAGACATCCGCGTCACCCCCACCACCCGCAAGCTCGACCCGGCGATGAAAATCGGCTGCATCGCACAAGGCATCGTCGTCGGCATCATCGGCGTGATGATCGTCTATGCCGCGCTCACCACCAATCCGGAACAGGCGGGCGGCACCGGCGAGGCGCTGCAACAGATCCGCGAGGCGCCCTTTGGCCGGTTCCTGCTGGCGGGCATCGCCTTGGGGCTGATCGGCTTTGCCATCGAGAACTTCGTCGAGGCCGCCTATCGCATCATTCCCGCGCGTGCCGGTGACGACGTCATGAGCCTTGCCCGCCGGGCCAAGCTCAAGGCCGAGGGCAAGCTGAACGAAGCGACCAGCTGAGCCGGGTTGCACCCGGACGCCCTGCGCTTTAATCACCGCAAGCAATGAAACCGCCCGGGCGCGCGCCGCTCGGGCGCAAGCCCGTGGTGAGACGATGCCGGACCTTCTGATCGAACTGTTCTCCGAGGAGATCCCCGCGCGCATGCAGACGCGCGCCGCAGAGGACCTCAAGAAGCTTGTGACCGACGGTCTGGTCGAGGCGGGTCTGACCTATGCGGGCGCTGCGGCCTTTTCGACGCCCCGCCGCCTGACGCTGGCGCTGGAGGGGCTGACCGCCGAGAGCCCGACCCTGAAAGAGGAACGCCGCGGGCCGAAAGTGGGCGCGCCCGACAAGGCCATCGAGGGCTTCCTGCGCGGCGCAGGTGTCGCCCGCGCGGACTTGGTCGAGCGCGAGGAAAAGAAGGGTGCCTTCTACTTTGCCACCGTGGTCACGCCGGGTCGCAAGGCTGACGCGATCGTGGCCGAGGTGCTGGAAAAGACCATCCGCACGTTCCCGTGGCCGAAATCCATGCGCTGGGGGGCGGGCAGCCTGCGCTGGGTGCGCCCCTTGCATTCGATCATCTGCCTTTTGACCGATGAGGGCGGCGCGCAGGTTGTCGATCTGGATATCGACGGGATCAAGGCGGGCCGTGCGACGCGCGGGCATCGCTTCATGGCCCCTGCCCCGTTCGACGTGACCAGCTTTGCCGATTACGAGGCCAAGCTGAAGCGCGCCTTCGTCATCCTGAACGCCGGGGAGCGCGCCGACGCGATCTGGCACGACGCCACCAACGCGGCCTTCGCCCAAGGGCTTGAGGTGGTCGAGGATCAAGGGCTTCTGCGCGAGGTCGCGGGGCTGGTGGAATGGCCGGTCGTGCTGATGGGGTCGATCGACGATCAATTCCTTGGCCTGCCCCCCGAGGTGCTGCAAACCTCGATGAAGGAGCATCAGAAGTTCTTTTCGGTGAAGAACCCGCGCACGGGCCGGATCGAGAAATTCGTCACCGTCGCCAATCGCGAGACGGCGGATAATGGCGCGACGATTCTGGCGGGCAATCAAAAGGTGCTGGCGGCGCGTCTGTCGGATGCCAAGTTCTTCTGGGAAAACGATTTGCGCGTGGCGCAGACCGGGCTTGAGGCTTGGACCGACCGGCTGTCCAACGTGACTTTCCACAACAAGCTCGGCTCCCAAAAGGATCGCATCGACCGTATCGCCGCTTTGGCGCGCGAGATTGCGCCCTTGGTCGGTGCCGATGCCGATCTGGCGGAACAGGCGGCACGGGTGGCCAAGGCAGACCTATCGTCCGAGATGGTCTATGAATTCCCGGAATTGCAAGGGCTTATGGGGCGGTATTACGCCGAGGCCGCGGGCCTGCCGACGGAGGTCGCCGCCGCCTGTCAGGAGCATTACTCACCCCTTGGCCCGTCCGACGACGTTCCCACCGCGCCGGTTCCGGTCGCCGTGGCGCTGGCCGACAAGATCGACACGCTGACTGGCTTCTGGGCCATCGACGAGAAACCCACGGGGTCGAAGGACCCCTACGCTCTGCGCCGCGCGGCCTTGGGCGTGATCCGGTTGGTGCTGGTGAATGGGTTGCGGACGGAATTGCTTTCCGTTTTTAAATTCGGCATTGACGCTCAGCCCATGAAAATGGCTTTGAAAGGCGCTTGGCGGAACTGTGAGATGGAAGCCAAGCGAATAGAGGAACAGTTGGCAGATCCTAGTTTTGTAGGCTCGCTTATATCGGGTACGCGCGAGGAATTGGAGCAACTTCTTCCAACAATAGAACAAGCGCTGGAGGATTCGCGTCGGGAATACGACGCTCATGTTGAGCACCTAAATGAAGGTCCTAAAGACCTCCTCGCCTTCTTCCACGACCGCCTGAAAGTCTATCTCCGCGATCAGGGCATCCGCCATGACGTGATCGATGCCTGTCTCGCCATGGACGGCTCCGACGATCTCGCGCGGCTGGTCAAGCGTGCCGAGGCGTTGCAGGGCTTCATGTCGTCGGAGGACGGGCCGAACCTGCTACAGGGCTTCAAGCGGGCCAACAACATCCTCGCGCAGGCCGAGGCGGCGGATGGGGTCGAATACTCGTTTGGCGCCGATCCGAAATTCGCCGAGACGGAAGAGGAAAAGGCGTTGTTTACCGCGCTCGACGCCGCCGAGGCACGGATCAAACCGGCGATGGAGGCGGAGGATTACGACACCGCCATGGCCGCCATGGCGCAGCTTCGCGCGCCCATCGATGCGTTCTTCGAAGCGGTGCAGGTGAACAGCGACAATCAGGTGGTGCGCCGCAACCGGCTCAACCTGCTGAGCCGCATCCGCCAGACGTGCTTGCAGGTGGCCGATCTGACCAAGGTCGAGGGCTAGGCGACACACGCCCCGGGCGAAGACCCGGGGCCTCCACCTTGGTTCACCCAGAGGTCCCGGGTCTTCGCGCGGGACGGGTGTCTGTCTTACCCTACGTCACTCCTTCTTGCCTTGTCACCAATCCGTCGTATTCTGCGCACGCAATGAAAGGCGCCGCAGTGCAGAAACACGACCCCATCGCCCGCCCGGACAATCCGGATGTCACCCTCATCAGCCCGACCTCGCCGATGAAGGTGCCGACCCATGGTGGCCGGGCGAAATGCCTGCAACGCCTTGTCCGGCTCGACCTGCCGGTGCCGCGCACCGTGGCGCTGTCCTTCGACACGGTGCATGACATCGCCGCCGGGCGCATGCCTGATATCGCGGCGCTGATCGCCAGCTTTCCCGAGGGCGCGCTGCTCTGCGTGCGCCCCTCGTCGGAAGACCCCGACTGGGGCGGCCCCGGCGCGATCCTGAACATCGGCATGAACGACGAACGCTATGTGGACCTGTCCGAGAAGGAAGGCCCCGAGAGCGCCGCCGGGCTCTACCTGCGCTTCGTGCAATCCTACGCGATCCACGTGGCGCGGCTGGACCCCGACACGTTCGACGACATCGAGGATCAGGGGCGCGCGGGTCTGTCCGCCGCCCTGCGCGCCTATGAGGAAGAGGCCGAGGAGCCGTTTCCACAGGACCCGGTGGTGCAACTGACCGAGGTGCTGCGCTCCATGGCGCGCGCGTGGGAGGGCACGACGGCCCGTCTGTTGCGACAGGCGCGCGGCGCGCCCGCCGATGCTGGACTGGGCCTTGTGGTGCAGGAAATGGCGCTGGGTCTGGGGCGCGGCGAATGCGGCTCGGGCGTGTTGCAGCTGGTCGATTCGGTGACGGGCCTGCCGCAGATCACCGGGCGCTACCTGTCGCAATCGCAAGGCCGCGAGGCGCTGGAGCAGGATGCCAAGGCGATCTACCTGACGCGCGACCCGCGCGGCCCGTCCTTGGAAGACCGCGCGCCGGAGGCCTTTGCCGAGCTGGTCGCCCATGCAAAGCTGATGCGCCAGCGCCTGCGCGCCGAGATGCAGATCGAGTTCACGCTGGAGGATGGCCGCGTCCATATCCTTGACGGGGTGCGGGTGCGCCGGTCGTCGCGCGCCGCCGTGCGCATTGCCGTGCGGCTGGTCGAGGACGGGATCATCGACCAGAACGAGGCGCTCTTGCGGGTGGAACCGCGCGGCCTGTCGGAGCTTTTGCACCGGCAGGTGGCCGAGGATGCGGCGCGCGACGTGGCGGGTCATGGCATCGCCGCCTCGCCGGGCGCGGCCACGGGCCGGATCGTGTTTTCGGCGGCCGAGGCGCAAGCGAGCCTTGCGCGCAACGAGCCGTGCATTCTGGTGCGCCGCGAAACCTCGCCCGAGGATATTCGCGGCATGCATGCGGCTGTCGGCGTGTTGACGGAGCGTGGCGGCATGACCTCGCACGCCGCCGTCATTGGCCGAGGCCTTGGCCTGCCTTGCGTGGTGGGCGCGGCGCGGATGAAATTCGACCTCAAGCGCAAGCGCATCACCACCGAGGACCGCCGCACCCTGAAAGAGGGCGACGTCATCACCATCGACGGCACCAAGGGGCAGGTCCTGATGGGCGCGCCCGCGATGATCGAGCCGGTGCTGGATGACAGCTTCCAGACCTTGATGAGCTGGGCCGAGGAAGCCTGCGATATCGGCATCCGCGCCAATGCCGACACCCCCGCCGATGCCGCCACCGCGCGGACCTTCAAGGCGGACGGGATCGGTCTGTGCCGCACGGAACACATGTTCTTCGAGGCGGATCGCCTGACGCCCATGCGCGAGATGATCTTTGCCGACACGCCCGAAGACCGTCAGGCGGCGCTGGCGATGTTGCTACCGATGCAGCGGCAGGACTTCACCGAGCTGTTCCGCATCATGGAAGGGCTGCCGGTCTGCATCCGCCTGTTTGACCCGCCTTTGCACGAATTCCTGCCCACCGACCGCGCCGGCCTGCGCGATCTGGCCGAGGCGCTGGACCTGCCGGTGTCGGATGTGACGATGCGGGTGCAGTCTTTGCAGGAATACAACCCCATGCTGGGCCTGCGCGGGGTGCGTCTGGGCGTCACGGTGCCGGAAATATACGACATGCAGGCGCGCGCCATCTTCGAGGCGACTTTGGATGCCAGCCAAGACGGCAAGCCGGTGGTGCCGGAAATCATGCTGCCACTGGTCAGTGCCAAGCGTGAGGTCGAACTGATCCGCACAAGGATCGAGGCCGTCGCAGCGGCAGTGCGCACCGAGCGCGGCGCGGATTTCACCTATCGTCTGGGTGTGATGGCCGAGACCCCCCGCGCCTGCCTGCGCGCCGATGACATCGCGCCGCATGTGCACTTTCTGTCCTTCGGCACCAACGACCTGACGCAGATGACCTACGGGCTGTCGCGCGACGATGCCGGGCGCTTCATGTCGGCCTATGTGCAGCAGGGTGTCTTTGCCGAGGACCCGTTCCACGTGCTCGACATCGAAGGTGTGGGCGAATTGGTGGCCACGGGGGTCGAGCGCGCCCGGCAAAATCATCCCGACATCACCCTGTCGATCTGCGGCGAACATGGCGGCAATCCCGATTCGATTGCCTTTTGTCGGGCGGTGGGCATGGACTATGTCAGCTGCTCGCCCTTCCGCGTCCCGGTGGCCCGTTTGGCGGCAGCACATTTGGCGGTGCGCAACCAGTCCTTGTAGCAGAGGCCCGAATCGACCGCAAGACCCTGCGGCTTTACGCTAGAGTAATTTTTAGCTATTAACCCCGGGTCCAGCCGCCTTCCGGGGGGGGCGGATGGATGTGGGACACCGAAGGGATTTTTCCGATGCGTCGTATGATTGGCGCAGCATTTTTGCTGCTGGCAACCGCTTTGCCCGGATTCGCGGAAGGCACTGCCGAAAGGCTATTCGAGCTCGAACAGCGGGCGCTGGCCCGCACCGATGGCCGCCATCTGGAGGCGCTTCTGACCCCCGCCACCTACGCGACGCCCGGCATGTATTCCAAGGCATGGCTGTCGGGCCAACCCAAGGCCAAGGGCAATGACGAATGGAAATGCCTCGCCGAGGCGCTGTATTTCGAGGCGCGCGGCGAGACGGTCAAGGGCCAGTTCGCCGTGGCCGAGGTGATCCTGAACCGGGTGAAATCGAAACGCTTCCCGAATTCGGTCTGCGGCGTGGTCAAACAGGGCACGGGCCGCAAATACGCCTGCCAGTTCACCTATACCTGCGACGGTCGCCCCGAGGCGATCCACGAACCCTCCAGCTGGGAGCGCGTGGGCAAGATCGCCCGCGCCGCGCTGACCGGCAAGGCACCGCTCGACCTGACCGATGGCGCGACGCATTACCACACCACCGCCGTCAGCCCGAAATGGGCGCGCAAATATACCCGTATCACCCAGATCGGCGTGCACGTCTTCTATCGCCATACGTGGAAATCCGCGTCGCGCTGACGGGTCGCCTTTGGCCACCAGACTGCCGGTCCGGGTCTGGGCACGGGCCGGGAATGGCTGTAAGCCCGGGACGAACACCAGACGTCCCCGAGGAGGCCCGCCATGGCCGATGAAATCCGCCTCGCCTTTGCCCATCCCGCAGAGCGCGCCATTGCCACCGCCCCCGATGCCCCGCATGACCGCATTTCCCTGCGCGACCACACGGTCGAGGTCGAGATCGGCGCCTTTCAGGCCGAGCGCGGCACCAAGCAGCGCATCTGCTTCAACGTGGTGGTCGAGGTCGCACCGCAGACCGGCGTGATCGACGACGATGTCGACCGCATCCTGTCCTATGACCGCGTGACCGAGGCGATTGCCCATGAACTGGCCGCCGAGCGGCTGAACCTGCTGGAAACGCTGGCCGAGCGCATCGCCGAACGCATCCTGCTGGAGCCGCAGGCGCTGCGGACCTTCGTCCGGATCGAGAAACTGGATCGCGGGCCCGGCGCGTTGGGCGTCGAGATCGTCCGCTCGAAACGCGATTTCGGCGAGGAACTGGACCGGCTGGCCCATGAAATCGCGCAGGAACGTCCGCATCCCCGCGTCGTCTACCTGTCGAATGCCGCCATCGCGGATCCGCGCCTGACGTCTTGGGTCGATGAACTGGCCAGCCGCCGCGATCCGGTAATCCTGTGCGTCGGCCGCCCCGACCTGCCCGCGCCGCAGACCGGCCACGCCATGACCCAGCGCCGCGTCGACCTGCTGGCGATCGAGCAGAACGGCTGGTGCCTTGCGGCCGCCGACCTGCGCTGCAAGGTGGTGGCCACGCGCACCGAACTGGATTGGGCGATGAAGAACGGCCAGATCTGCGTCTGGGCGCCGTCCAAGATCGTGCTGGATGCGACCCAAGGCCCCCGGACCCATCCGCGCGACTCGGTCGCGCTGGCGGCGTGGTTCGCGGGCGAGATGGATGCCTGTGAACTTGTCGTGATCGGCGAAACCCTGCCGGAAAGCGCGCCTGTGCCGCAACGCGGCATCGATCCGGGGGACAAGCTGTTTTGACGGCTTGAAAAGCTGGCGGGCATCGGTCACTGAACTGGCATGACCTCATATTTTCGCCCGCTCGTTTGTCACCATCGTCCGCGCCCGCCCGAGGCGCTCGACCTCGCCGGGGGGCCGGGCTGGTTCGCCCAAGCCGTCCGGCACGACCGCGACGGCGGCACCGCGCTGGTCGGCATGGCCGATATTCCCGACCAGTGGCAGGCCCGCCTTTCGGCACCGCGCGCGCCGATCTGCGGCCTGACCTTCGACGCGCCGCGGGTCATGGGCATCCTCAACGTCACGCCTGACAGCTTCTCGGATGGCGGCGCGCATTCCGGCGCCGCCCGCGCGCTGGCCCATGCCCGCCAGATGCAGCGCGAGGGCGCGCATATCATCGATGTGGGCGGCGAAAGCACCCGCCCCGGTGCCGAAACCGTGCCCGTCGCCGCCGAGATCGCCCGGATCGAGCCGGTGATCCGCGCCCTGCGCCACGAGGTCGACCTGCCGGTGTCGATCGACACCCGCAAGTCCTCGGTCGCCGAGGTGGCGGTGCGTGAGGGCGCGGGGCTGATCAACGACGTGTCCGGCTTTACCTACGACCCGATGCTGGCGCGCTATGCTCAGGCCAACGACCTGCCGGTCTGCATCATGCATGCGCAGGGCGACCCCGAGACCATGCATCTCGATCCGCGCTACGAGGACGTGCTGTTGGACGTCTACGACTTTCTCGAAGCGCAGATCGTCATGCTCGAAGAGACGGGCCTGCCGCGCCATCGCATGATCGTCGATCCGGGCATCGGCTTCGGCAAGAACATCCACCACAACTTGACCCTGCTGAACGGCCTGTCGCTGTTCCATGGTCTGGGCTGTGTCGTGCTGCTGGGCGCCTCGCGCAAGGGCTTCATCGGCAAGATTTCCGGTGCCAACCCGGCTGCGGCGCGGATGCCCGGTTCCGTCGCGGTGGCGCTGGCCGCCGTCCAACAGGGCGCGCAGATCGTGCGGGTGCACGACGTTGCAGAGACGGTGCAGGCGCTGGCGCTTTGGCAAGCCATTTCCAAGGGAGATTTTCATGACGCGTAAGATGTTCGGCACCGACGGGGTGCGCGGCACGGCCAACACGTATCCCATGACCGCCGAGGTCGCTTTGGCGCTTGGCGCGGCGGTGGGGCGGTATTTCCGCAACGAGCACCACGGCGTCCACCGCGTGGTGATCGGCAAGGACACCCGCCTGTCGGGCTACATGTTCGAGAATGCTCTGACCGCCGGGCTGACCAGCACGGGCATGAACGTGCTGCTGCTGGGGCCGGTGCCGACGCCTGCGGTGGGCCTGCTGACCACCTCGATGCGGGCCGATTTGGGGATCATGATCTCGGCCAGCCACAACCCGGCCTCGGATAACGGGATCAAGTTCTTCGGCCCTGACGGCTTCAAGCTGTCCGATGATGTCGAGGCCGAAATCGAGGCGATGGTGACGGCGGGCGTCGCCCCGGCCCAGCCGCAGAATATCGGCCGCGCCAAGCGCATCGACGATGGCCGCGCGCGCTATCAGGAGCGGGTCAAGACCTCGCTGCCCTCCGGGCTGCGGCTGGACGGGCTGAAGGTGGTGATCGATTGCGCCAATGGCGCAGCCTATCGCACCGCGCCGGAAATCCTGTGGGAACTGGGCGCCGAGGTGGTGACCGTCGGCACCGAGCCCAACGGTCTGAACATCAACGACAATTGCGGCTCGACCAAGCCGCAGAAGGCCGCCGACATGGTGCGTCGGCACGGCGCGGATGTGGGCATCTGCCTCGATGGCGATGCCGACCGGATCATTCTGATCGACGAGACCGGCGAGATCGCCGATGGCGATCAGCTGATGGGGTTGATGGCGACGCGGTGGGCCTCCGAGGGTCGGCTCAAGGGCGGCGCGCTGGTGGCGACGGTGATGTCCAATCTCGGGCTGGAACGGCACATGCAGGCCCAAGGCCTGCGGCTGGAGCGCACGAAGGTGGGCGACCGCTACGTGGTGGAACGCATGCGCGCAGGCGGTTTCAATCTGGGCGGCGAGCAGTCGGGCCATATCGTGATGACGGATTACGCGACGACCGGCGACGGGCTGATGGCGGGGCTGCAATTCCTTGCGGAAATGGTGGCCACCGGCCATCAAGCCAGCGACCTGACCCGCTGCTTCGAGCCGGTGCCGCAGATGCTGAAGAACGTGCGCTACGGCGCGGGCGAAGCCCCGTTGGATGTGGCCAGCGTCCAGACCGCGATCGCCGAGGCCGAGGCGGCGCTGGCGGGCCATGGCCGCCTGCTGATCCGCAAATCGGGCACCGAGCCGCTGATCCGGGTGATGGCGGAATGCGAGGATGAGGCGCTTTTGGCGCAAGTCGTGGACGGCATCGTGGCCGAGGTCACGGCCGTGTCTGTCCCGGCCTGACCACCTGCGCTGGCAAGGCGCTTCGAAGCGCCTTGATCCAAGCGCCTTCGAAGGCGCTTGGACGCAAATTCGAATTTGCGTGGTCCAAGGCTGTTCGAACAGCCTTGCCCCCGGCCTCAGCCGGCGCGCCGGACCGGCCTGCGCAGCAAGGACCAGCCCCCTGCGCAGAACGCAAACACCGCCCCCAGGCCCAGCCACCCGATGAGGAACCCGGCCCCGGCAAACATCGCGCCCTCGAAGGTCAGCGGCGCAGCAGGCCGATAGGCCTGCCACGCCCGCGCGGCGATCTGCCGATCGCCCATCCAGCCCGCCAGCCGGGCCCGTGTGAACGGGCCCGCGCCTTGCAGCTGCGCCAGAGCCTCGCTCAGGCGCGCATGGCGCGCCACATCCTCGGCGATATTCTCTGATTGCGTCCGCGCCAGCGGCCCTTCGGCCGCCAGCGCCTGCAGATAGGCGCCCAGCGCCATATCCTGCGCCGAGGCATCCGCCTCGTAGCGCGCCACTTGGCGCGCGAGTTCATCGACAGCGCCGCCAAGGCGCTGCGCATATTGTTGTGAAAACTCGGGAAATTGCGAAAGACCGGCGGCGCCGGTCAATCCAGCCGCAAGGGTCAACGCCCTCAGGATCATGGCGGCCCTCCTGCCCGTGCCTCCCCGCCAGCATAGATCCCGCACCGCCGCCAGATCAAGACAAGCCCTCTGTCGGCGTAGGCCGGGGCCCTGCCCCGGCCTCCTTTCAGGCTTGCACCTTGCCGTAGATCCGGCCCACCTTCTCCAGTGCGGCCTCCGGCGACAGCTCTTCGCTGTTCCCGGTCCGGCGGCAGGTCAGCTCGACCACGCCGTTCTTCAGCCCGCGCGGCCCCACCGTGATGCGCCACGGCAGACCGATCAGGTCCATCGTCGCGAACTTGCCCCCGGCCCGTTCGTTGGTGTCGTCATAGAGCGGCTCAAGGCCCATCGCGGCCAACGACGCATACAGCGCCTCGCAGGCCGCATCCGCCGCCTCGTCGCCCTGTTTCAGGTTGACGATCCCGCAATGGAAGGGCGTCACGCCTTCGGGCCAGATGATGCCCTTGTCATCATGCGACGCCTCGATGATCGCGCCCAGCAGGCGCGACACGCCGATCCCGTGCGAGCCCATATGCACCGGGACCGGCTTGCCATCGGGACCTTGCACATTGGCGCCCATCGCCTCGGAATACTTCGTCCCGAAGTAGAAGATCTGCCCCACCTCGATGCCGCGCGCGGTGCGGCGGCGGTCATCGGGCACCTGCGCGAACACCGCCTCGTCATGGGTCTCGTCCGTGCGGGCGTAGCGCGAGGTGAACTCCTCCAGCACCGCCTGACACTGTTCGACGCTGTCGTAATCGATTTCGCGCGAGCCGAATTTCAGATCGGTGATCTCGCTGTCATAGAACACCTCGGACTCGCCGGTTTCCGCCAGCACGAGGAATTCATGCGTGTAATCGCCACCGATCGGCCCGCCATCGGCCCGCATCGGGATCGCCTGAAGCCCCATCCGCTCATAGGTGCGCAGATAGCTCACCAGATGGCGGTTATAAGCGTGCAGCGCGTCTTCCTTGGTCAGGTCGAAGTTGTAGCCATCCTTCATGTAGAACTCACGCCCACGCATCACCCCGAACCGAGGCCGGATCTCGTCGCGGAACTTCCACTGGACGTGATACAGGGTCAGCGGCAGGTCCTTGTAGGACTTGACGTAGGAGCGGAAGATATCGGTGATCAGCTCCTCATTCGTCGGTCCGTACAGCATGTCCCGGTCATGCCGGTCGGTGATGCGCAGCATCTCCTGCCCGTAATCGTCATAGCGTCCGCTTTCGCGCCACAGATCGGCGCTTTGCAGGGTCGGCATCAGCATCGGGATATGGCCCGCGCGCTGCTGTTCCTCGTGGACGATATTCTCGATGTTCTTGAGCACCTTGAAGCCCAAGGGCAGCCAGGAATAGATGCCCGCGCTGGCCTGCTTGATCATGCCGGCGCGCAGCATATAGCGGTGGCTGACGATCTGCGCCTCGGCGGGCGTTTCCTTGAGGACGGGCAGGAAGTAACGGGACAGACGCATTTAGGGCCTCGTATATCAGGTTTCCTCCCCTCTACCGGGAAGCCCGGACCCGGACAAGGGCGCTTTGTCAGGGCTGCGGTGCGGGCGCGACGGGCTCGGCGCGGAAAGAGCCATCCGGCCCGGCGATCACCCGTGTCAGCGGCAGGTCACTGCCGGGGAAACAGCCCGGATAGTCCCAGGCCTGCAAGGCATACCGGATGCGCAGGTCATCCAGCGGCAGGGCAAAGACCTCTCCGCTTTCGGTGCGGTAGCCGTCAAAGAACTGCCCCTCGCCTTTCAGGATGTCGCGCCGCGCGCCAAATGCACCCATTTCGTGATCTTCGCGCGCGGCGGTGACGTAAAACAGGCAGGCCATCACGGGTGTCGCATATTCGAGCGCCTCGACATGTACGACCCAGTATTCATAAAGCACACCGTCGATCTCTTCGGCATGGATCGCCTCGACATCGTAGAAATAGCCGCCCGCCTTCAACTGGAACAGCGCGATCTTGTCCTGTGCGTCGAGATACGGCTCGGACCACAGATCGGCGCCGGTCTGTTCCCGAAGCTTGGCTTCGGTAAAGAAAAAACCCTTGCGCGCCATCACGAACCGCCCCCAATGGATGACCCATTCGGTCGCGCGGTTGAGCTGGCCAAGCGCGTGCCGTTCGGCGGGGGTAAAGTCAGGCGTGGTCATCTCTGTCTATCCCTAGTCCCCGAAGATCCGGACATCGCTGATCGCGTTGCCCACGGCGTTCATTTTGTCCCCCACCCATTTGACGCCCCGCGCCCCGCCCGAGTAGACATCTATCACTCCCTTGGTGGCCCCGAACTTGGCCTCTTCGAGGCTGCCAACGCCGACATGTTTCGCCTTCCACGCCTTGCCGTCATCCGTCACCCACCAAGGATCGATATCGGCCAGCGTATGGCCAACCTTCTCGTCTTTCCCGAAGTAGTTGAATGTGCCTTTATACATCGACGTCGTGTCCAACTCCCCCGTGGCGCGATCAAACACCGCCTCCATATGAGCGCCATCCTTGCTGACATATTTGAACTTGTTCTTCGGATCGTGAAACGAGCTTTCGGTCTCGGACAGCAGCGTCCATTTTTCCGGGTCGATTTCGCTGACGTTCTTCGGAACACGACTGTTGAGCACATCGCGCAATTCGTTGTTCAGCGTCGGGTCCTTCATGGTCATGGTCCGCGCCGCGTAGGGGTCGGTGAACAGGGTCTTGAGCGTCTTTTCCGACAGGTTGCGCCCGGTCTTGTCGAAATAGCCCTGCTGGACCTCGGCCGCGGTCATGCCGCCGGTCGCCTTGGCCAGCTTGGCGGCAAATTCCGGATCGGCCGGCGCCGCGACCGGGGCCAGCATATCCGCCTCGCTTTGCGCGGCGAGGTCCTCCTGCTCGGCCTTGGCGATCTTGGCCTTCAGCGGGCAGCCCTTGACCGCGCCGCCCGTGTCCTCCTTCGCGCAGTCCTGATCCGCCGCCTTGCCCTTGGCCACCGCGTCCGAGACCTTGGGGTCGGTCGGCGCCGCAGGCCCGTCCGGCACCGTCATCGAAGCACCCGCATGGATCAGATTCGGATCTGCGATCTGTGGGTTCGCCTGCATCAGCGCCTTGACCGAGGTGCCATTGCGCCGCGCCAGCCCCGACAGCGTGTCCCCCGGCTTGATCACATACCCCGCCATCAGCCCTGCTCCAGCGTGTCATAGATGAAGTCCAGCTTTGCCGTGCCGCTCAGATCCTTGCGCAGCAGCACGACCGAGATCCAAGGCCGGTCGGGGCTGTCGGCCCAGCCGTCCCAGAACCCCATCATCAGATAACTGTAGCGCGTCATGTCCGATTGCGTGCGCATGCCGTAATCGCGCGCCTGCCGCCACAGCGCATCGGCGCGCTGCGCGGTCATCTCGGGCGGCTGGAAATGCGGCGCGGCGGCAAAATCCGCACACAGCCTGTCGCGCAGGTTCAACCGAAACGGATCGGGGGCGCCCATCTGGGCAATCCTGTCAATCTGGTCTAGGTCGACACGCAACATCAAAGGGTCCGGCATAATCGCAAGCAACCCCGAAACGCTACGGCGCGGGCCGCGCCCTGTCAAACCGCATCGCCCGCCGTCTTGACCCTGCCCCGCATTCCCCCCACCCTGACGCGACAGCGCATCACCCGAGGGGATCATGGCCAAGGACAAACCGACCGATCTGCTGGACTGGCTGGGCCTGAGCAACGCCCCGAACTGGCGCGTCTCCCGGCCTTTGGGGGGCGTCGTGGGCTTTCTGGTGGTGCTGCTTGTGCTGCTGGCGCTTATCGCGACCTTCTCGCTGCTGGGCCGAACGATCCTGCATGGCTTCAGCGAGGCCCCCGTCGCCAATCTCGGCACTGGCGCGATGATCGTCGCCATCCTCAGCGCGCCCATCGTGATCTGGGGCACGATCATCAAGCAAAAGACCGTGGATTTCCAGAAAGAGGGCCACATCACCGACCGCATCTCCAAAGCGGTGGAGCAGTTGGGCGCGGAAAAGACAGTTGATAGGATAGGGAGGCCCGTCACGATATGGACAGGGGTTCCCGAAAGAGTGTCTTACTCCTCAAAAACCGTGGAGAGTTTAGAAGGAAAAGCTCGCACTAGGGTATATCCCAAGGAATGGAGACAATGGTGGAACGAAGAAACTGACGATGTAGAGGAAGGGTATCGAAGCACAGTTGAAACTTGGCCAAGAGAGAGAACCGTTATTCAATGGCAGGGCGGTAAAATTGACCTACGGAAAACGGAAGTTGTTGGTCTAGAGGGTCCTTGGCAGGCGTTTTCGGAAACCCTTCCCAATATCGAAGTCCGCATTGGCGGGCTGTTGTCGCTGGAGCGCATCGCGCAGGACAGCACCCGCTACGACAAGGGCCGGGATCACGTCCGCGTCATGGAAATCCTCTGCGCCTATATCCGCGAAAACGCCCCGGATTCGACGGCTGTGGACAGCGACCGAAAGAAGTGGGAAGATTCTCAAAACACTCTTCCCTTTCCAACGTGGGACCAGTTCAAAGAACTACACGGACGACATAAGGATGAAGATCTAGACGCTTACCTTGATATCGACGCACTAACGCCTTGGGCAGAAAACCTGCCCCCGCCCCGTGCTGACCTCCAACTGGCGATGGCCATCATTGGCCGCCGTTCCCCTGAACAACGTCGGATCGAGGCCCACTGGGGGCCAGAGACGCATGCGCAGGCCGAGTGGGTCTTTGACACCCCCTGCCCCGAATTGCCCGAGCGCACCGATGGCAAGCCCTTGGGCCAAACCGTCTTGGACGACTTCAAGACGCGATTGACTGCTTGGAAAGACAGTCTGACCGATTATCCCGGCTACCGCCCCGATCTGCGCGGCTGCAACCTGCAACGCCACGACCTATCCAAACTGGTGCTCAGCGGCGCCAGACTGGACGGCACGCGGTTGGAGGGGGCGGACCTCCGCACGGCGCGATTGGAGTGGACGGACCTCGTCGAGGCGCGGTTGGAGGGGGCGGACCTCCGCGAAGCGCGATTGGAGGGGGCGGATCTCGGCGGGGCGCGGTTGGAGGGAGCAGACCTCAGCTGGGCGCGGTTGGAAGGGGCGGACCTCAGCGGGGCGCAGTTGGAGGGGGCGTTACTATTCGAGGGGCGGTTGGAAGGGGCGAATCTTATTATGGCGCGGTTGGAAAGGGCGGTCCTCCACCGGGCGCAGTTGGAGAGAGCTAACCTCGGCTGGGCGCAGTTGGAGGGGGCCGGCCTCCACCGGGCGCGGTTGGAGGGGGCGGTCCTTACCGAGGCGCGGTTGGAGGGGGCGGTCCTTACCGAGGCGCGGTTGGAGGGGGCGAACCTCCGCGAGGCGCGGTTGGAGGGCGTCAGGACCCTAAGAGGCGCTGCTTTTCAAGGTGCGGCGCTTAGGGGCCTATCGCTGGCAAGTATCCCGATCTCGCCGGAACAGGTCAAATCAACCTTCGGCGATGCCAGCGTGACCGACCTGCCCGATGGCATGGACCGCCCGGCACATTGGCCGGATTGGGAATTGGGTGACCGCTTCGACAAAGAATGGCGCAAGTGGCAGGCCGATCCGGACACCTACACACCTCCACCCAAGCCCGAGCCATGAGGCCCCGGGTCTGCGCCCGGGGCGTGGGGGGACAAGGGCAAGCCGGGAGGCCCCGGGTCTTTGCCCGGGGCGTGGGGGGCCGGGAGGCCCCGGGTCTGTGCCCGGGGCGCGGGGTTTGCTCTTGATTTCCGTTCGCGCAGACGTGATCTAGGACGAAAGGAGACGCCATGGCCCTGCCCGTTCGGACACAGCTGAAATACTGGGGCCTCGCCCTGATCGTCTTTGCCGTGGTACTGTGGTATCTCGGCGATGTGCTCTTGCCCTTCATCCTCGGGGCGGCGATCGCCTATTTCCTCGACCCGCTTGCGGACCGGCTTGAAAACATGGGGTTTTCCCGCGCGGCGGCGACGGGGATCATCACCGTGATCGCGCTGGTGGCCTTTGTCATCCTTGCCATCGCAGTCATTCCGTCGCTGGTGCAGCAATCCGTGAGCCTGTTCAACACCGCGCCGCAACTGTTTGAAAACCTTCAAGCTTTCATCGCTGCGCGGGCGCCGGACGTGCTGATGCAGGACGGGGTGGTCAAGGATACGCTGATCTCCATCGGGCAGACGATCCGTGACAAGGGCGGCGAGCTGGCGCAGACCGCGCTGACCTCGGCGGCGGGGCTTTTGAACATCGCGCTGTTGTTCGTCATCGTCCCGGTCGTCGCCGTCTATATGCTGCTCGACTGGGACAACATGGTGGCGCGGATCGACGCGCTGGTGCCTTTGGATCACCGCGACACGGTGCGCGGGCTGGCCCGCGACGTCGACAAGGTGCTGGCCGGTTTCGTGCGGGGCATGGGCACGGTCTGCCTGATCCTCGGGACGTATTACGCCGTGGCCCTCTGGCTTGTGGGTCTGCAATTCGGCCTTGTGGTGGGCGTGGTCGCGGGGCTCTTGACCTTCATTCCTTACGTGGGCGCCATCGTCGGCGGCGCGCTGGCGATCGGGCTGGCCTTCTTCCAGTTCTGGGGCGAGTGGCCGTGGATCATCGCGGTCTGGGCGATCTTCCAATCGGGACAGTTCATCGAGGGCAACCTGCTGACGCCAAAGCTGGTGGGCCAGTCGGTCGGCCTGCACCCGGTCTGGCTGCTGCTGGCGCTGTCGGTCTTCGGGTCGCTGTTCGGCTTTGTCGGCATGCTGGTGGCGGTGCCGCTGGCCGCAGCCTTGGGCGTGTTCGCCCGGTTCGCAACGCAACAATACAAGGGCAGCCGCCTGTATCGCGGGCTGTCTTCACAGGACGATACATGACCCATCCAAAGCAACTCGCCCTCCCCCTGCCGTCGCGCGCGGCTCAGGGGCGAGAGGATTTTTACGTGACCACGGCGAACGCGCTGGCCGTCGCACAGATCGAGGGCTGGCAGATCTGGCCGTCGAAGAAGCTGGTCCTGTCGGGGCCCGGCGGTGCGGGAAAGACCCATCTGGCGCATGTCTGGGCCGGGCTCACGGGCGCGCGCATCGTTGCGGCGAACTCGTTGGCGCAGGCGGATATTCCCGATCTGGCCCAAGGGCCGGTCTGCGTCGAGGATGTCGAGGCCATCGCCGGTGACCGCGCCTGCGAAGAGGCGCTGTTTCACCTGCACAACCTGTTGATGGAACAGGGCTACTACCTCCTCTTGACGGCCCGGCGCCCGCCTGCACACTGGGGCCTGTCCCTGCCCGACCTGCAATCGCGGATGATGGCGGCTCAGGCCGTGCAGCTGCACCAGCCCGATGACGACCTGCTGTCGGCGCTGATCGCCAAGCTCTTTGCCGACCGGCAGATCGTGCCCGCGCATGACGTGATCCCGTTCCTGACGCGGCAGATGCCGCGCAGCTACCGCGCCGCGCAAGAGATCGTCGACCGGCTCGATGCCGAGGCGCTGGGACGCCCCAAGGGCGTCAGCCGCCCGCTCGCCGTGCAGGTGGTGGAGACCCTTGCACAAGAGACCTCCGACGCGCAGAACTGACTGTCATAAATCCTTTGCAGACTGCACCGCATAAGCCCGCCATGACCCAAGCGAACTTTCTCAAATCCGCCCGCCCCGCGCCCATGGACCTGCCCGACCTCGACCTGTCGGGGCCGGGGCGCTTCGTCAACCGCGAGCTGAGCTGGCTCGGCTTCAACTGGCGAGTGCTCGAAGAGGCGCGCAACCCGCGCGTGCCGCTTCTGGAGCGGCTACGCTTCCTGTCGATCTCGGCGGGGAACCTCGACGAATTCTACACCGTGCGCGTCGCCGGTCTGCGCGAGCTGTCCCATGCGGGCAATACCACGCCCGCCGCCGACGGTCTGACCCCCGCCGAACAGCTGGTGCTGATCGACGAGGACGCGCGGCGCCTGATGGCCGAGCAGCAGCGCACGCTGGGCGAACTGCGCGACATGATGGAGGCCGAAGGCATCAGCGTCGTATCGCGCGCCAACCTGACCGACGCGGATGTGGCCTACCTCGAAACGACATTCCTCGAACAGGTGTTCCCGGTCCTGTCGCCTCTGGCCATCGACCCGGCGCATCCCTTCCCGTTCATCGCGAATATGGGATACTGTCTGGCGCTGCAGCTGGAACGCATGAAGGACCGCAAGGCGCGGCAGGCGCTGTTGCCGATCCCGGCGCAGATCGACCGTTTCATGGCGCTGCCCGCACCCGACGGCCAGCACCGCTTCATCCTGCTCGAAGACCTCGTGCTGCTGCATATGGACAGCCTGTTTCCCGGCTACCGGGTCAAGGATCATCTCGGGTTCCGCGTGTTGCGCGACAGCGATCTCGAAGTCGAGGAAGAGGCCGAGGACTTGGTCCGCGAATTCGAGGTGGCGCTGAAGCGCCGCCGCCGCGGCGAGGTGGTGCGCCTGACGATCAGCGCCAAGGCCCCCAAGGCGCTGAGCGACATCGTGATGCGCGAATTGCATGTGCGCCCCGAAGAGGTGATCGAACTCGACGGCATGATCGGCGTCGCCGACATGAAGGAACTGGTGCTCGATGCCCGCCCCGACCTGCTCTGGCCGGTCTTCACCCCGCGCGTGCCGGAACGTGTGCAGGACCATGACGGCAACATGTTCGACTCGATCAAGCAGAAGGACATGCTGCTGCACCACCCCTACGAGACCTTCGACATGGTGGTGCGCTTTCTCAATCAGGCGGCGCAGGATCCGGATGTGGTCGCGATCAAGCAGACGCTGTACCGGACCTCGAAACGCTCGCCCATCGTCGAGGCGCTGTGCGAGGCGGCCGAGGACGGCAAGTCGGTGACCGCGCTGGTCGAACTGAAGGCGCGGTTCGACGAAGCCGCCAATATCCGCCAGTCGCGCAGGCTGGAACGGTCGGGCGCGCATGTGGTCTATGGCTTCCTCGACTGGAAGACCCACGCCAAGATCAGTCAGGTCGTCCGGCGCGAGGGCGACAAGCTGGTGACCTACACCCATTGGGGGACGGGCAACTATCACCCGATCACCGCCAAGATCTATACCGATCTCAGCTTCTTCACCTGCGATGCGGCGCTGGGGCGCGATGCGGCGCGGATCTTCAACTATCTCAGCGGCTACGCGATCCCCGAGGGGCTGGAGAACCTCAAGATTTCCCCGCATTCGCTGAAACCGGCGATGCTGGAGCTGATCGAGGCCGAGATCGGCCACGCCCGGGCCGGGCGTCCGGCGCAGATCTGGCTGAAGATGAACTCGTTGATCGAGCCGGACATGATCGACGCGCTCTACCGGGCCAGCCAAGCCGGGGTCATGGTCGATTGCGTCATTCGCGGCATTTGCGGGCTGCGTCCCGGGGTCAAAGGCCTGTCCGAGAACATCAGGGTCAAGTCCATCGTGGGCCGCTTTCTGGAACATTCGCGCATCGCCTGCTTCGGCAATGGCTACGGGCTGCCGCATTCGAAGGCGCGTGTGTTCATCAGCTCCGCCGACTGGATGGGGCGCAACCTGAACCGGCGGGTCGAGACCGGGGTCGAGATCCTCAACCCGACGGTCAAGGCGCAGATCGTCAGCCAGATCATGGCCGCGAATTTGGCAGACACGACGCAAAGCTGGGTGATGGAGCCCTCGGGCAGGTTCCTGCGTCACGACATCCCCGAGGACGGCACGGCCTTCAACTGCCACCGCTTCTTCATGGAGAACCCGTCGCTTTCGGGCCGTGGCTCGGCAGGGGCTGCGGATGTACCGAAACTGACGCACGGCGATTGAGACCGGGGGGCAAGGCGCTTCGAAGCGCCTTGAGACAAGCGCCTTCGAAGGCGCTTGGTCCGCAAATTCGAATTTGCGGGGATCAAGGCTTTTCGAAAAGCCTTGCCCGGCACTGTCCCGCCGCGAAATCGCCACGGAATGACCCCTGCACTGCCGCAAAGCCTTAAAAACCCCTTAAGCAGCGCTGCGTCACTTTGTAGGGGCACCGAACTCCGGTGGCACGTGCCGTGAACGCGGTGGCGTATCGTCAGAATGACCTTGGTCCGGTCGGGTCTCCCGGCTTTTTTCTGGCGTAAAATGCGCCTTCATGCGTAGGGGCGAGTGCAATGTCGAGCATCCTGACGAATAACGGGGCAACGGTGGCCCTGCAGACGCTTCGAGCGATCAACACCGAACTTTCAACGGTCCAGACCGAAATCGCCACCGGGCGGCGCGTTGCGCGCCCCGATGACAATTCCGCCATCTGGGCCATTTCCAAGACGATGGAGGCCGACGTGCGCGGCTTCAAGGGCGTCTCGGAAAGCCTGTCTCTGGGGCAATCCACGATGAGCGTGGCGCGCCAAGGGGCCGAGACGATCACCGAACTGATGACCGAGATCAAGGGCAAGGTCGTCGCGGCACAGGAAGAGAACGTAGACCGATCCAAGATTCAGGCGGATATCGACGCCTTGGTCGATCAGGTCGACAGCATCGTGTCCTCGGCCTCGTTCAACGGGCTGAACATGCTGCAGAATACCGACGCGACGGCGGGTTCGGGCTCGACCAACGTGCTGGCCTCCATCGACCGCAACGGCAACGATGTCACCAATTCCGACATCGCCATCCGCAAGCGTGACCTGAGCACCAGCGCCAGCAGCGTGGCCGCCACCGGCGGGACCTACAATGCCGATGCCGTCACCGGAACGCTGGACGCAACCCAAGAAGTCGATCTGGACTTGTCAGGTCTGACCGTCGAGGCGGGCGCGGCCTTTTCCCTGTCGATCTTCGGGACCGACGGCAACGATTCCTCCTTCGTCGAGGCGGATTACCAAAGCACCGCCGCCGCAACCGAGACCCAAGCCGAGATGGCCGCAGGCGACATGACCTACGTGGCCCGCGACGGAGACACCGCCGGGGACGTGGCCGCCGCATTGGTGCGCAAGTTCAACACCTATGCCGCCGAAAACGGTCTGGACGGCAACGTGCTGAGCATGAGCGCCGCAGGTGACACGATCACCATCACCTCCGGCGTGACGGACGGCACGGACACGATCGATGTCAAGGTGAACGAACTGGGCGCGGATGCGGGAAACACCATCGGCGGCGGTCTCGAAGACCTGCGCAGCATCAACGTCAACAGCGACAGCGGCGCGGATGCGGCACTGGGCGCGATCGAGGGGCTGATCGATGTCGGCATCGACGCGGCGGCCTCCTTCGGGTCGGATGCCCGGCGTCTGGACACGCAGCAGGACTTCGTGACCGGCCTGTCCGACGCGTTGAAATCCGGCATCGGGGCGCTTGTAGACACCGATATGGAGGAAGCCTCGGCCCGCCTGCAGGCATTGCAGGTGCAACAGCAATTGGCGATGCAATCGCTGTCGATTGCAAATTCCTCGCCACAATCGCTGCTGGGCCTGTTCCGGTAATGCCGGGCCGCCCGACCAAAGGATGAGCGGGTCCGGGGGCGGCCCGCTTTTCTTTGCGGCATTCATCGCCCGTCGTCATTGACCCGGGCGCCGCGCACGGTCCATAACGCCGTCAAACGGCAGGGGGCCCAATGACGGCGCAGGATGACACCCACGGGCATTGGGACCCGTTCGGCAAACCGCTTTTCAACGACCCCAAGGCGCGCGCGCTGAGCAATGTCGGTGTTGTCGATATCGGCTCGAACTCCGTCCGGATGGTGGTCTTTGACGGGGCTGCGCGCAGCCCGGCTTATTTCTTCAACGAAAAAATCCTGTGCGGGCTGGGGTCTGGCATGGCCGAGACTGGCCGCCTGAACCCCGAAGGCCGCGAGCGCGCCATGCGTGCCATGCGCCGCTTTGCCCTGCTGGCGCGCAACATGAAGCTGCCGCATCTGACCGTCGTCGCCACCGCCGCAATGCGCGACGCCGAGGACGGGCCGGAATTCCGCAAGCTGATGGAACGCGAGACCGGGTTGAAAATCCACGTCATCGACGGCTCGGAAGAGGCACGCCTATCGGCGCAGGGCGTGCTGTTGGGCTGGCCCGCCTCTTACGGGTTGGTCTGCGACATCGGCGGCTCGTCCATGGAACTGGCCGAGATCCAGCGCGGCGAGGTCGGGCGCTGCATCACCTCTCCGCTTGGCCCGCTGAAGCTGCAGGGGCTGGATGGCGGCAAGAAGGCCCGCGACAAGGAAATCCGCAAACAGATGAAGATCCTTGCGGATCACATGGGCACCCAGCGCGACCGACTGTTTCTGGTTGGCGGCAGTTGGCGGGCGATTGCCAAGATCGACATGGAACGCCGTGGCTATCCGCTGCACGTGCTGCACGAATACCGGATGGATGCGAAATCCGTGGCCGAGACCATCGCCTTTGTCGAGGCCAACGACCCCGAAAAACTGCGCAAGACCTGCGGTGTGTCGGGCACGCGCATGGCGCTGGTGCCGATCGCCGCCGAGGTTCTGCAACAGCTTCTGGCGACCTTCGAGCCGAAGGACATCGCGATTTCCAGCTATGGCATCCGCGAGGGGCTGCTATACGAACAGATGCCGCAGGAGTTGCGCAATCGCGACCCGCTGATCGAGGCCTGCCGCTTTGCCGAGGCCAAGGATGCGCGCATGCCGGGCCATGGCCGCGCGCTGTATCACTTTGTCATGCCGGTCTTTCCCGATGCGCTGCCGATCATGCGCCGCCTGATCAAGGCCGCCTGCCTGTTGCACGATGTCAGCTGGCGCGCCCATCCCGATTACCGCGCCGAAACCTGTTTCGACGCCGCCACCCGCGCCAATCTGGGCGGGCTCAAGCATTGGGAGCGGGTGTTTCTGGGCCTCGCCCTGCTGCACCGCTACCGCAACAAGCGCGAGGGCACGCGGTTCGAGCACCTCTATGGCCTGCTCGATCAAGTGCATCAGACAGAGGCGGAAATCCTCGGCAAGGCGATGCGGCTGGGGGCGATGCTGTGGTCGATGGATGCCGATGGTTCCAGCGCGCATCTGCAATGGGACCCGGCAGAAAAGCAGCTGCAATTGCAGCTGCATGCGGATGCGGTGGCCCTGTATGGCGAGGTGGCCGAGGCGCGTTTTGCCTCGCTGGCGCAGGCCATGGGCGCCGAGCGGTTCGACATGGTCCAAATCTGATTACAGGTCCACCGGCTCCTGATCGGCGGTGTCGTCGGCCAGTTCATCCTCTGTCTTGCGGCGGATGATGATATCGCCGTTGGGCAGGATCTCCGGCGGGTGGTAGACCGACCAGTCTTCGACCTTGCCCATCAGGTCCTTCAGCGCCGGGCCCATCTCGGTGACGAAGTCGTTCAGGAACGGCCCCATCTCGCGCGCCAGCCCCTCGAGTTCCTTCAGGGCCGGGTCCATCTCGTCCATCAGGCCGCGAAAGAACTGCTTGGCCCCCTCCTCCATCAGGCTGGTGCCGCTGTTGTTTTCCTGCGCGCTGACAGGGCTGGCCAGAAGGGCAAGGACGAGGAGTGAGGCGCTGAGATGTTTCATGGCCTCAATATAGGGTGGGTCACGGCGAATCCAAAGCCCCGGTTTCACCCTATCTTTCGGGTCACGCGCCCGGTCGGGCGCTAAATTGGCGCTGGTTCGCGGTGCGCGCCTCATGCCATGCCAGCAGATCGTCGGCGCAAAGCGGCTTGGCATAGAGGAAGCCTTGCAGATGGTCGCAGCCCATGTCGCGCAGGATCGCGGCCTGCGCCTCGGACTCGACCCCCTCGACGATGGTTTCGATCGACAGGGCGCGGGCGATATGGACGATGGCCTGCACCAATTCGCGGGCAGCGCCGCCATCCTCGATCCCGTTGATCAACTGGCGATCGATCTTGAGCGCATTGGGCCGCACCCGTTGCAGACCGAGGATCGAGGCATGGCCGGTGCCGAAGTCATCGACCTCGATCAGGATGCCCGCATCGCGGACAAGGTCCAGCGTGTAGGATGACAGTTCGTCTTGGCTTTCCAGAAGGATCGATTCCAGCAACTCGAACGCCACTTGGATGCCTTGCGCCTGCAAGGCCGACGCCGACAGGGCGATGCCGGGATCGCGCAACCGGCCGGTGCTGACGTTGAAACTGATCTTGGGCGGGGTGAACCCCGCCTCGCGCCAGTTGGCAACGATGGTCTTGGTCTTTCTCAGGATCATCTCGTCGATGGCGGCGGTCGCGCGGATCTGTTCGGCGATCTCGATGAAGCGCATCGGCTGGATCAGCCCGTTCTTGGACGATCGCCAACGTGCGAGCGCCTCGATCCCGACCAGCGCCCCGGTCTGCGCGCAGACCTGTGGCTGGAAGAACGGCTCGAATTCCTCCTGTTCAAGCCCGAACTCGATCTCGCCGGCAAGGTGGCGGGCTTCCAGGATTTCGTTGTGCAACTCGGTGGTGAAGACCTCGACCCGGTTGCGGCCGAGGCTCTTGGCCTCGTAGAGCGCGGCATCGGCAAAAGACAGCAGATCGCCGGCCAGCGTCTCGGCATCGCTCGCGGCGGCCACGCCGAAGCTGGCGCCAAAGCGACAGGTCTTGCCCTCGAAGAGAAACGGTTCGGACAGCCGTTCGCGGATGTCCTCGACGGTCTTCTGGGCATCCTCGATGCTGCGCCGTTCGCCGATCAGGATGGCGAATTCGTCACCACCCAGCCGCGCCGGAAAGTCGGACGGGTCGATACATTGCTCGATCACCTTGGCGACATGGCGCAAGACCGCATCGCCCGCCGCATGGCCCAGCGTGTCGTTCACATATTTGAACCGGTCGAGATCGTTGCGGATCAGGATCGCCGGGCTGTCGGTCGATCCGCGCATCATCTTCTTGCGGCGCGCGTCCAGCCAAGCGTCGAAATGGCGGCGATTGGGCAGCCCGGTCAGCCCATCGGTCAGCGCGAGGCGCGACATCTCGGCCTGCAATTGCAAGGCCTTGTCGCGGGCCCGCGACAGTTCGTGTTCCCGCGCCACCTCGGCGGTGACGTCGTACAGGCTGCCATGCCACGTGGTCGAGCCATCCTCCAACCGCATCGGCTTGGAAATGGCCTGCACCCAAAGCCAGCCGCCCTCGTGATCGGTGACACGATAGCGTTGCTTGAAATGGGTCAGGTTGCGGCGTGAATATTCGATATTGTCGAGGATCACGGGCACGTCGTCGGGATGGATCGCGGCAAAGATCGCCTCGGGCTCGTGGACCGCCTGCTCTTCCGTCACGCCGGCCAGCCGCATGAAACTGCGCGACATGTAGGGCACGGACACCTTGCCCTGCGCCGAAATGCGGAATTCGTAAAGCGAGACCGGGGTGTTCTCGGCCAGCCTGTCCAAGAGGTGGTGGCTGTCATACGCCTGCTGGGCCAGCTCCTCAAGCCGGGCTTCGGTCTGCTTGCGCCGGGTGATGTCCATCTGCATCCCGGACACGATGAAGGGCAGCCCTTCGGCGCTGCGATCGACCTTGTTTCCGACGGCCCCGATCCAGCACCAGTCGCCCGCCGAAGAGCGCAAACGGAAATCCGCCGTGTACTTGTCGACGCGCCCGGCCAGCAGGTCCTCGAAAGCGGCGATGGTGCCCGCCCGGTCATCGGGATGCATCAACTCAAGGAACACGTCGAAAGACGGCTCGAACGCGCCAACCTCGTAGCCGAGGGCGACGTACCACATGTCGCTGAACCACGTTTCGCCGGTCTCGGGGCACACGCTCCACAGCGCGGTATCGGCGGCTTCGGTGGCGGCGATCAGCTTGTCCGACCTCAGCATCGCACGCGACAGCGCGAGGTCCGGAGGCCCCGCCTCGACCAGTCTGACGCCCTTGTGCTGCCGATAGGATTGGTCGGTCACGTACCCACCCGTGGTTGCCCGTTCAAAAACTTGGGATGTAAGCTAAGGGATGGCTCGTTAACCGGATGATAACGAATTCAGAAAAATCCGAGACAACCGCTGTGCAAAGGCTTGCCCGATGGCCGTCAGCCCGGTTTTTGCAAGCGCAGTCAGGCTGTTAAGTGTCTTCCGAAAATTTTAATGACCCTGGTTGGCGTCATTAAAATGAGGCATATTTACAATATGATAGCCAAAAATCACGTGGATCGGCGTCAAAAGTGACGCTCCTTAGAGTCGGACCAGCGAGCCTCGCACAACCACACGTTGCAGGCATGGCCGGTGTATTCGCCTGTCTGGTTTCGCATTGCACCCGCCCGAAACCGCCCCTCATAAGGGGCGGATGACCGAGGATCTTGCCATACGCCAGACAGTGCGCGCTGTGATCCGCAGGGGTCCCCTTGTGCTGGTTCAGGTCAAGCGCAGGGCCAATGGCCAACGCGACCTGCCCCTGCCGGGCGGGCGGCTCGAAACCGGCGAGACCATGCAGGCGTGCCTCGCCCGCGAATGCCTCGCAGAGATCGACATCGTTCCGCAGGTCGGGGATATCTGCCATGTCGCAGACGTGATCCGAACCCGGCGGGCCTGTGCGCGCCGATCTATCTTGGCCGGATCGAGAGCATCTTGCCCTGACTTGTCCCCAAGCAGCGAGACTGCCCTAGCCCCCACGCGCAGACGTCACACGAACCCGCGCCGCGCGCAGCAGCGAAGGTCGTTTTGAGCAATCTCGACAGTGGAAAGAGGGTCCGAACGGCTGCCACCCACAGGCTCGTACTGCCTTGCGAGGACAGATGGCGGAGGCTCAGGGATTCGAACCCTGGGGACGCTCTCACGCCCAACGGTTTTCAAGACCGCCGCATTCGACCACTCTGCCAAACCTCCGGTGCGCAAGACACATAAGGCGCTCCGTTCGATTCTGAAAGTCACCACTTCAGGGAAAATCCGCCCATCTCTCGATTGCAGGCTTTTCATAAGCGCTTCGAACGGATACCTTGCCCTGAGCAAGGGCCGCAAGAGCCCGTCCGAGGCAGATCAAGCGACCGGGAAAACCCGGCGCGGCGCAAAACAGCGCCACAACAAACGGCAAGAGGCACGAGATGAGCGGTGATTTCTCCTATCGCGGTCGCAAGGTGCGCATCCTTTTGATGTGTACGGCAATCATGGCCCTGGCAGCGTGTGAAAGCGGCCAGATGCCCGGCTTTCTGACACCCAAAGACGGGGGCGATGTCGTGTCCCGTGGCGCGGTGGGTGACAATGTCGTGACCTCCGAGCGGGATGTCGAGGCGCCCGAGATCTTCCAGACGACCGAGGCCGGTCTCTGGGATGGCCGCCCGTCGCTCGGGGGGGTCTGGGTCGCGCATCCCGACGTGTCCGAGCCGGAGCGGGCCATCATCCGCAACGAGGCCAATGGCCAATACGTCATCGGCGCGCTGTTCCGCAAGACGCGCGAGACGCCCGGCCCGCGCCTTCAGGTGTCCTCCGACGCTGCGGCGGCACTTGGGCTGCTGGCCGGTCAGCCGGGCAACCTGAATGTCGTGGCCCTGCGCCGCGAGGAGGTCTCGGTCGACGATGCCGCGCCCCAACTGGCCGAGGCTGCGCCCGCCGCCGTACCGGCCGCGGCCGACGTCAGCGAAGGCGCGCTGGACCCGGTCCTGAGCGACGCAGCTAAGGCGCTCGATGCAGCCCCTGTGGCAGCCCCGGCTGCCGTTCAGACCGCCGCGCTCGATGCGACCCCAGCGCCGGTCGCCAAGCCGCAGCCCAAGCCCAAGCCTGCGGCGTCGAAACTGGCCAAGCCCTTCATCCAGATCGGTATCTTCTCGGTCGAGCAGAACGCCAAGAACACCGCCACGGCCATGCGGCAGGTCGGCATGGTGCCCACGGTCAAGACCCATCAATCGCAGGGCAAGACCTTCTGGCGCGTGGTGGTGGGCCCGGCCCAGACCGGCGACGAGGTCGCGACGCTGCTGAAGAAGATCAAAGGTGAAGGATTTTCCGACGCCTACGCGGTCACCAACTAGGCCTGCCCAAAAATCGCCCTTTTGCCGTGCCAGCCTGACCGCATGGCAATTGGGGACGCCTCATGAAATACATCGCAATCGCAGTTTGTCTGGCCTTGGGTCTGGTCCTTGCAGGGGGCACGACCCCGGTGGGCGCGGCAGAGTTCCGCATCCTCGACGATCACCCGGAGGGCTGCAATATCGCCCTGACGGGCCAGATCGCCGCCGGGGACACCGACCGCTTGCGCCGCCTGACCGCAAGCCCCGACGACCCGAGCCAGACGCGCTTTCTGTATGGCGGGATCACGCTCTGCCTCGACAGCCCGGGCGGCAGCTATCTCGAAGGTCTGGCGCTGGCGCAACATCTTGCCTATGCCGGGATCGCCAGCCATGTGCCGGCCCGCGCCACCTGCCTGAGCGCCTGCGCATTGGCGTTTCTGGGGGGCAGCCGACTTGGTCTGGAGGACGGCATCATACGCAGCGTCGACCGCAGCCTGCATGGCACCGCGCGGCTCGGCTTCCATGCGCCGCAACTCGACCTGCCACCCGGACAGTTCAACGAAACCGAGGTCAAGAAAGCCTTCGGCGTCGCGATCCGGTCCAGCGCGCTGTTGTTCAGCCGCCTCGACGCGCTCAAGATCGATCAGGCCTTTGCGCTGGCCTTCTTCGATGTGCCCGATGGCACCTTCCTCGAAATCGACACGCCCGCGCGCGTCCTTGCGCTGGGGGCCGACGTCACCGGGATCACCGACCTGCCCACGCGCATCGCGCCACAGCGCGCAGCACAGATCTGCGCCCAAGTCTTCGAGACCTTCGACCCGCAGACCTACACCGATCCCGACCAATATACCTCGGTCGTGCGCACTGCGCATCAGGACCTGCCGCCACAGCGCGCGGGCCAGCAGCGCCACGCCTACCTGTTTGCCACCACCGCCGAAGGCACGATGATGTGGGACGCCTGCGAGCTGACATGGACCCCGCCGGGCGCGGCGTCTGGCGCGCAATTGCGGGCAACCCACCACGCGCTGCACGATTTCAACACCTATGACTATGGCAACGACACGCCCCCGACGCAGGCAGAGCTGCTGGCCCGTATCACCCGTGCCCCGCTGCGCTCCGCCCTCCTCGACCCGGCGCTGAGCGCGCCTGCCGGCACGCGGCTGGCCAGCCTTGCCACCGCGCCACCGCATCTTCGGGCGGACAAACCCGCAGCCAGTTGCGCCCCGGTGCATCACAGCTACAGGGTGGTGGGCGTGCAGAACTTCTCGAACCTCCGCGCCGCGCCGGGCTTCGATGCGCAAGTGCTGGCCGAGGTGCCAAAGGACGCCCGCGTGACGCCCCTCAGCCATGATTTCAAAGCCACCGCCATACAGACCGGCCCCTGTCGCACTGCCTGCCAACCCTCGCAGGCCGGGCGCCTGCACCCCGGCGACAACTGGTCGATCGCCGCCTGCCGCGGTTCGAACGATGTCTGGTGGCAGGTCCGCACCGCCACCGGCACAACCGGCTGGATGTCGTCGAAATATCTCAGGCGCTGAACCGGGGCGTGGCTTGGAGGGCGGGCCGCTGAGCCGCCGAAGGGCGGCGAAGTCGGGGCGTCCGGAAGGCCCGCCCGAGCGGACAGGACTTTTTCCGCCCACCGCGACCTCTCCCCGTGGTCATGCGCGCAAAACCCCGTTATGTCGCCCGGGCGGCGCTGGACAAATCAGCCGACCCCGCCCCATGATGGCTCCAAACCGAGCAGCCCCGACCTGACAGGAGACGCGCCATGAGCTTCCTCCCCCGCCTTTTCACAGCCGCCGCCGCGATCGCCATCGCAGCGTCTCAGGCAGCGGCCTTCGACACGCGTGCCAAGGCCGCCTTCGTCCTCGACCAGACCACCGGCACCGTGCTGCTGGCCAAACGCGCCGACGAGGCGCTGCCGCCCGCCTCCATGTCCAAGCTGATGACGCTCTACATCACCTTCGAGGCGATCCGCGACGGGCGGCTGTCGATGGATGAACGCCTGCCGGTCTCGCAGCACGCCCAAAGCTATGGCGGCTCGACCATGTTCCTCGACACCACCGACCGGGTGAAGGTCTCCGATCTGTTGCGCGGCATCATCGTGCTGTCGGGCAACGATGCCTGCGCCGTTCTCGCCGAGGCCCTGTCCCCCGATGGCACCGAGGCCGGCTTCGCCCGGCTCATGACCCAGCGCGCGCAGCAGATGGGCATGACCTCCTCGACCTTCAAGAACGCCTCCGGCTGGCCCGCACCGGGCCATGTCATGTCGATGCGCGACCTCGTGCTGCTGGGCAGCCACATCATCCGCGACTTCCCAGAATTCTACGAGATGTTCGCCGAACGCCGCTTCGAATTCGACGGGCGCGCGCCGTCCAACGTCAACAACCGCAACCCACTGCTGGGCTTGGGGATCGGCGCGGACGGGCTCAAGACCGGCCATACCGAAGAGGCGGGATACGGCCTTGTCGGCTCGGCTGCGAATGGCAAGCGCCGCGTCGTCTTTGCCATCACCGGGCTCGACACAGCCGCTGCGCGGGCCGAGGAATCAGAGGCCATCGTCAATTGGGCCTTCCGCCAGTTCGCCGAGCAGACCATCGTCAAGAAGGACAGCGCCATCGCGCAGGCCGATATCTGGATGGGGGCCGAAGACGCGGTGGGCCTCGTCGCCGAGGACGACCTGACCCTGCTGCTGCCCACCATGACCCCGAACGGGGTCGAGGCCGAGGTCGTCTATACCGGCCCGATCGAAGCCCCGGTGCGGCGCGGCGACAAGCTGGCCGAACTGATCATCCGCCCCGAGGGCCTGCCCGAAACCCGCGTGCCGCTGGTGGCCGAGGCCGATGTCGAGGCGGCGGGCTTCATGCACCGGATGCTGACCGTGTCCTCGGTGCTGGTCAAGCGCCTGCGCGAGGACGGCGCAGGGGACCGGATGTGAGCAAAGGCCTTTTCCTGTCCTTCGAGGGCATCGACGGCTCCGGCAAGTCCACGCAGGCGCGGCTTTTGGCCGAAACCCTGCGCGCGGCGGGCTGCGACGTGGTCCTGACCCGCGAGCCGGGCGGCAGCCCCGGGGCCGAGGAAATCCGCGCGCTGGTGCTGCAAGGCGACCCGGACCGCTGGTCGCCCGAGACCGAATTGCTGCTCTTCACCGCCGCGCGCCGCGACCATCTGGAGCGCACGATCCGTCCGGCGCTGGCAGCGGGCAAGGTGGTGATCTGCGACCGCTTTGCCGACAGCACCCGCATGTATCAGGGCCGCTCCGGCCTGCGCGCGCAGGTCGACGCCTTGCACGACACCATGATCGCCACCGAGCCCGACCTGACGATCCTGATCGACATGGACCCCGTCGCCGCGCTTGGCCGGGCCAAGGCCCGCGCCACCGCCGAGGAACGCTTCGAGGATTTCGGCCTGTCCTTGCAGGAACAGATGCGCGCGGGGTTCCTTGCGCTGGCGCAGGAATATGCGCACCGCTTCCGGGTCATCGACGGCAACCGCCCAGCCGAGGCCGTGGCCGCCGATGTCCTGCACACCGTCACGGACGCCCTATGACCGACGACCGTCTGCCCGAACCCGACCGCGCCCCCGGCGCGCCGCACCCGCGCGAGACCGAGGCGCTGTTCGGTCAGGCGCAGGCCGAGCAGGCCTTTCTGACCGCCTACAGCTCGGGCCGTCTGCATCATGGTTGGCTGATCACCGGGCCACAGGGCGTCGGCAAGGCGACGCTGGCCTGGCGCATCGCGCGCTTTCTGTTGGCCACGCCGCCTGAGACCGGCGACGGCCTGTTCGGCGCGCCGCCCCCGCCCGAGACACTCGACATCTCGCCCGACCACCCGGTCGCCCACAGGCTGCGCGCCCTGTCCGATCCGGGCCTGTTCCTGCTGCGCCGGGGCGGCATGGGCAGCAGCGACCGCGATCGCGAAAAGGCCGCCGCCGAGGGCCGGTTCTCTGCCAATATCCGCGTCGATGAAATCCGCGAGCTGTCGGGCTTTTTGCACCTATCCTCTGCCGATGGCGGGCGGCGCGTGGTGATCGTCGACGCGGCGGACGAGTTGAACGTGCAGGCCGCGAATGCCATCCTCAAGATGCTCGAGGAACCGCCCGCGCGCACGACGCTGCTGCTGATCTGCCACCAGCCCGCGCGGCTCTTGCCGACGATCCGCTCGCGCTGCCGCGAGCTGCGCTGCGCCCCGCTTGATCCCGATCACATGGCGCAGGCGCTGGCGCAGGCCGAGGCGCATGTCAGACCCGACGAGGCCGAGGCGCTGACCGCGCTGGCCGCCGGATCGGTGGGCGCCGCCTTGCGGTTGCTGAACCTCGATGGGCTGGCGCTGTATCGCGACCTGCTGGCGATCCTCGCCAGCCTGCCCGCGCTGGACCGGACGCGCGTGCTGCAACTGGCCGACAGTTGCGCCGGGCGTGGCAAGGAAGACCGGCTCGACCTCGCCCTGACCCTGACCGACCAGCTGACCGCGCGGCTCGCCCGCACCGGCGCCTTGGGGCAGCCGCCCGACCGGCAGGCCGCCGAGGGCGAGGCGCAGATCCTGTCGCGCCTGTGCCCCGATGCCGCCAGCGCCCGCCGCTGGGCGGACATCGCGCAGACCGCCACGGATCGCGCCCGCAAGGCGCGTGCCGTGAATGTCGACCCCGCGATGCTGGTCACCGACATGATGTTGCAGCTTCAACGCGCGATCTGAGTCGCGCGACGCGACTCGCCGCCCCGCAGACCCAAGCGCTGGATTTGCCAGCACGGGCCGACTCTGCCGTGGCCGCAGAGCAAAAAGTTTAAATGCGGTAAATATTCTAGCAGAACGCGTGTTTACCTAGCGTCGAGGCAACTTTCAGCCTGTTTTTTGCCCGCTATTCAGGCTGTTAACCAATGGTTCCCGCCCCGCTCATGCAATTGCTGCATAGCAGCATTGCCGATCCATCCATTGTGCAGGTGCAGCATTTCATCCATGTTTAGCGCAACCAGACGAAACGCAGCCAACCGAGGCAAGACGAACATGGCATACGCAACCAACATTCAGACCACCGCCCAGTCCGGGCTGGTCGCCCGCCTGAACGCCGCAATCGTTGCATTGCGGGCACACTCCGCGCGCCGCCGCGTCTACAAGGAAACGTTCCGTGAATTGTCGGCGTTGAGCAATCGCGAACTCTGCGACCTGGGTCTTTCCCGGTCCGAGATCCGCCGCGTGGCCTATCAGGCCGCTTACGAAGTTTAAGGTTTCGGACCGGGGCGCTCCTCCTCCCTGCCCCACCGGATCCCGGCGCCTCTCTCTTCTCCTCCCTGAGAGACGCCAACTTACACGGGACACCAGTCCCACACCGATACAGGTCCTCTCCTCCTCCCTTTGAGGACCTGCATCAAAGCGGCGGCCCCTCCTCCTCCCTCGGGGTCGCCGCGCACAGGACAACGGACGCGCAAGCGTTCAGACATGTCGGTCCCTCTCCTCCTCCCTGGGGCTAACATGACAGCGGCGGCCCCTCTCCTCCTCCCTGGGGTCGCCGCACCAGTTTCCGGGGCAACTGCCCCAGCTATGTCGGGCCTCTCTCCTCCTCCCTGAGGTCCACATGATCGCGGCGGGTCCTCTCCTCCTCCCTGGACCCGCCGCACAAGAACAACGGGCCTAGCGCCCAAAAGCATGTCGGGTCTCTCTCCTCCTCCCTGAGACCCACATGATCGCGACGGTGCCACTCCTCCTCCCGGCACCGTCGCACCAGTTACCGGGGCCTCGCGCCCCACGATATGTCGGTCCCTCTCCTCCTCCCTGGGACTTGCATGACAGCGGCGGCCCCTCTCCTCCTCCCTGGGGTCGCCGCACCAGTTTCCGGGGCAACTGCCCCAGCTATGTCGGGCCTCTCTCCTCCTCCCTGAGGTCCACATGATCGCGGCGGGTCCTCTCCTCCTCCCTGGACCCGTCGCACAAGATACCGAGCCCCACTCCTCCTCCCGGGGTATCGGAGAACTTGGGCCCCGGTGCGTGATGCGCCGGGGTTTTTTCTTGGGTTGCATTCGGCAGGTCGGGCCCTTGACAATGCACCCATGATTTTCATCGAGCGCACCTACACCGTCGACGACACGGCGATGCCCTGCCGGTTCTTCAAACCCGAACCGGACCGCGGCGATTTCCTGTGTCGATATGAGGTTGACTGGCCCGACACCCCTTGGACCGGCGTAGGCAATGGGGTCGATACGGTTCAGGCGCTGCTGCTGGCGATGCAGGCCGCACATATCCAGATGATCGTCCGCCGCGACGAGACCGGTGCGCGCCTACTGCTTGACGGGGAGGAGAATCTGGCCATGCCTTTGGCAGAGACCGTTCGCGACCTCGCGCCCATCAGCCGCGTTTGACGAGACGTGCGGGCGTTGGGGACCTTTGCGGGTTTCGCCTTTGCTGAGGCTCAGGCGACCGGCTGGGGGGCGTTGCCCGTAGACGTGCCCCCTAATAGCTGAAGGGCGGACCATCGGCCCGCCCCCCTCGTCACTGCAATCGGCGACCCGCGCGACCACCCCGCCGTACCGGGCTGACGACCCTGTCCAACGCGACCTCGGTCAGCATCACCAGAAAGGCCTTGGCCGCGCGGCTGTGGCGACACCCGCCCGGCACCTCGTCCAGCGCATCGCGCGCCGCGCGCGCCGGGCTGGCGCCGGTCGGCAGGGTGAACACCCATTCCAGAAACCCCTCACGCGCCGCGACCTCGGCGCGCATGTCACTGACCTCTTGCAATCCGTCTACGATCTTCATGGCGGGCATCTTGCCGCGCTCCTTTCCCTCTGCGCCCCGCAGAGTTACGGGCGACGGCACAGGGCAAGGCAAAGCGACACGCAAAGCCCCCTCCCGCCCGCCGCAGGTGGACATTCGTGCCAAGGCTGGTTTCCGGACTTGGCGGGCGGGCCGGTGGCCCATTATGTCACGCACCTTCCCAAGACCCTTGGTCTCAGTGGCATCCGCGTGACGCCCATCCTTACCGTTGCGGGGGCAGTGCCGGACTTTCACCGGCTTCCCAATTCTCCACCCTTTCGGGTGGCACCCTGACGAGTCGGACGCTACCGCAGCGCGAAACGCCCCGCCAGACCGAAAACGACACCTTGCCGCCACCCGCGCCCCTTCCCCTTTGGCCCCCCATTCGCTAGACGACAGGCAAGAGAACAAGAGGATCGCCCGATGCCCCTGGAAAAGACATTCAACGCCGCCGAGGCAGAGCCGCGCATTTCCGCCAAGTGGCTCGACGCGCAGGCCTTTGCCGCCGGTGCCAACAAATCCCGCGACGAGTCCTTCTGCATCATGCTGCCGCCGCCGAACGTGACGGGTGCGCTGCATGTGGGCCACGCCTTCAACCACACCTTGATGGACATTCTGGTGCGCTGGCACCGGATGCGCGGCTTTGACACGCTCTGGCAGCCCGGTCAGGACCATGCGGGCATCGCGACCCAGCTTCAGGTCGAAAAGAAACTGATGGCCGAGGACGGCATCCGCCGCCGCGACATGCCGCGCGAGGACTTCCTGTCCAAGGTCTGGGAATGGAAGACGGAAAAAGGCGACACGATCATCCGCCAGATGCATCGGCTTGGGTCGTCGTGTGACTGGGATCGCAACGCCTTCACCATGTCCGGCGCGCCCGGTGCGCCCGAGGCCGACAGTCAGGGCAATTTCCACGATGCGGTCATCAAGGTCTTCGTCGACATGTACGAAAAGGGCCTGATCTATCGCGGCAAGCGCCTCGTGAACTGGGACCCGCATTTCGAGACGGCGATTTCCGATCTGGAGGTCGAGAATATCGAGGTCGCGGGCCATATGTGGCACTTCAAATACCCGCTCGCGGGCGGCGCGAGCTATACCTATGTGGAAAAGGACGAGGACGGGAACGTTCTGTTCGAGGAGGAGCGCGACTATATCTCGATCGCCACCACCCGGCCTGAAACCATGCTGGGCGATGGCGCGGTCGCGGTGCACCCGTCGGATGAACGTTACGCGCCCATCGTCGGGCAGCTGTGCGAAATCCCCGTCGGGCCGAAGGAACACCGCCGCCTGATCCCGATCATCACCGATGAATACCCCGATCCGACGTTTGGGTCGGGCGCGGTGAAGATCACCGGCGCGCATGACTTCAACGATTATCAGGTGGCCAAGCGCGGCGGCATCCCGATGTACCGCCTGATGGACACCCGCGGGGCGATGCGCGCCGATGGGGCGCCTTATGCCGAGGCCGCAGCGATTGCGCTGGCCGTGTCGCGGGGCGAACAGACGCTGACCGAGGCCGAGGCCGACGCGCTGAACCTCGTCCCCGACCACCTGCGCGGGCTGGACCGGTTCGAGGCGCGCGAAGCCGTGATTGCCGAGATCACCGCCGAAGGCCTCGCCGTGATGACCGAGGCCACCGACCCGCGCCTTGGCACCCCGGTCAAGAAACCCGTCGCCCCCGAAGAAGGCGGCGAGATGCGCACCGACGAGACCGAGCTGGTCCCGCTGGTCGAGGCCAAGCCGATCATGCAGCCCTTTGGCGACCGGTCGAAGGTCGTGATCGAGCCGATGCTGACCGACCAGTGGTTCGTCGACGCCGAAAAGGTCGTCGGGCCTGCGCTGGACGTCGTGCGCTCGGGCAAGATCAAGATCATGCCGGAATCCGGTGAAAAGACCTATTACCATTGGCTTGAGAATATCGAGCCGTGGTGCATCTCGCGCCAGCTGTGGTGGGGGCATCAGATCCCCGTTTGGTACGTGCCGGGCGAGGAAGACTGGTACGCGATCTGCGCTCCGACCGAGGCTGAGGCCATCGAAGCCGCCAAACTGCGCTTTGCCGAAGGGACCGAGTTCCGCATCGTCGCCGACGCGCAAGAAGCCGCGCAGGTCCTGCAAGAGCTGCGCGAGACGATGGATGTGCAGGATGAGGGCACGATCCGCACCTTTGACGGACCGATGCAGCTTCCGATGTATCGCGACCCGGACGTGCTGGACACGTGGTTCTCCTCCGGTCTGTGGCCCATCGGCACGCTGGGCTGGCCCGCCGATACGGATGAAATGCAGCGCTATTTCCCGACCGATGTGCTGATCACCGGCTCGGACATCCTGTTTTTCTGGGTGGCGCGGATGATCATGATGCAACTGGCGGTCGTGGATGAAATCCCCTTCCACACGGTCTACCTGCACCAGCTCGTCCGCGACGAGAAGGGCAAGAAGATGTCCAAGACCACCGGCAACGTCATCGACCCGCTGGAGATCATCGACGAATACGGCGCCGATGCGCTGCGCTTTACCAATGCGTCCATGGCGTCGATCGGCGGTGTGCTGAAGCTGTCGGTGGACCGGATCGCCGGCTATCGCAACTTTGGCACGAAGCTGTGGAACGCCGCGCGTTTCGCCGAGATGAACGAGGCCGTGGGTCTGGGCGGCGAGATGCCCGCGCCCAAGGCCACGCTCAACCGCTGGATCATGGGCGAGACGGCCAAGGTGCGCGAGACCGTCGATCTGGCGCTGACCGAGTACCGCTTCAATGATGCGGCCAGCGCGCTTTATGGCTTCGTCTGGGGCAAGGTCTGCGACTGGTACGTGGAATTCTCCAAGCCGCTGTTCGGCTCGGACGATGCGGCGCTGGCGCAGGAAACCCGCGAAACCATGTCCTGGGTGATCGACCAGTGCCTGATCCTGCTGCACCCGATCATGCCCTTCGTGACCGAGGAACTCTGGGGCACGCTGGGCGAGCGGTCCAAGCTGCTGGTCCATGCCGACTGGCCGACCTACACGGCGGCTGACCTCGTTGACACGGCCGCCGAGGCCGAGATCAGCTGGGTGATCGGCGTGATCGAGGGCGTCCGCTCGGCCCGCGCGCAGATGCACGTGCCGGCTGGGCTCTACGTGCCGCTGCTGGCGACCGGAATGGGCGCGGATGAACAGGCCGCGTGGGTTCGCAACGAGACGCTGGTGAAACGCCTCGCCCGGATCGAAAGCCTCGAGTCGGTCGACACCTTTCCCAAGGGCTGCGTCACGGTTCCGGTGGGCGGCGCGACGCTGGGCATGCCGCTGGCGGACCTGATCGACGTCGACGCCGAAAAGGCGCGGTTGGAAAAGACGCTGGGCAAGCTGGCCAAGGAATTGGGCGGGCTGCGCGGGCGTCTGAATAATCCCAAGTTCGCGGAAAGCGCGCCCGAGGAAGTCGTCGAAGAGGCCCGCGCCAATCTCGCGGCCCGCGAAGAGGACGAGGCCAAGATCAAGGACGCCCTTGCGCGTCTGGCCGAGTTGGGATGAACCTGAAGTAGGATGGGTGATCACCCATCCTACCTTTGTGCAGCGCGGAAGGACACGGCATGCTCAAGACCCGCATCATCCCCTGCCTCGACGTGGCCGATGGCCGTGTCGTCAAAGGTGTGAACTTCGTCGATCTGGTCGATGCCGGTGACCCGGTCGACGCTGCCCGCGCCTATGATGCGGCCGGTGCGGACGAGATCTGTTTCCTCGACATCCACGCCACCCACGAAAACCGCGGCACCATGTTCGAAGTGGTCACCCGCACCGCCGAACAGTGCTTCATCCCGCTGACCGTGGGCGGCGGCGTGCGCACCGTCGCCGATGTGCGCGCCCTGCTGCTGGCGGGCGCCGACAAGGTCAGCTTTAACTCCGCCGCCGTGGCCAACCCCGACGTGCTGCGCGAGGCCTCGGACCAGTTCGGCAGCCAGTGCATCGTCTGCGCCATCGACGCCAAGACAGTGTCCCCCGGCAAATGGGAAATCTTCACCCATGGCGGGCGCAAGCCCACCGGCATCGACGCGGTCGAATTTGCCGTGAAGGTTGCCGAAAAAGGCGCCGGGGAAATCTTGCTGACCTCGATGGATCGCGACGGGACCAAGGCGGGCTTCAACTTGCCCCTGACCCGCGCCATTGCCGATGCGGTCGATATCCCGGTGATCGCTTCGGGCGGGGTCGGCAATCTCGACCACCTCGTCGAGGGCGTGACAGAGGGCCACGCCTCTGCCGTGCTGGCCGCGTCGATCTTTCACTTTGGCACCTACACCATCGCCGAGGCCAAGGCTCACATGGCCGCAGCCGGCGTGCACGTCCGCCCATGCTGAGCGACGGGTCGGACGTCACCGTCGAGGAAGGCGAGGTCGAGGAAACGGCCTGCAAATGCTGCGGTGCGCCGACAACGGTGGTCAACGGCTTCCTGCGCGCCGGGGCGTATCACGCGGGCTGGTACACGGTCGGCGTGACGCTGAACGCGCCCGGCCACCTGCCTCTGCTCAGGCTCTATATCGGCGATTGGGGGGCCGAGGCCGGCCCGCGGGAACGCTGGGGCTTTCGCATCGGGATCGACAGCGACGGTCCTCAACTGGTCGACTGGCCCGACGCCGACAAGGCGGAAGCCGCGCCGGTCTTCACGCCGCTGGACCGCGCGCAGGTGCTGGGCACCCCGATGGAGCCGCAGATATTCACCTTGGTCGATGCCATACTGACACAGGACAGCCGCCTATGACTTTGGAAGAGCTCGAAAAGATCGTCGCCGCACGTTCCGAGGCCTCGCCCGAGGATAGCTGGACCGCGAAACTTTTGGCCAAGGGACCGGAAAAATGCGCCGAGAAATTCGGCGAGGAAGCGGTCGAGGCGATCATCGAAGCGGTGAAGAACGACCCCGATAAGCTCGCCTCCGAGGCGGCGGACGTGCTGTTTCATCTGCTCGTGATGTTGCGGTCGCGCGGCGTGACGGTGGCGCAGGTGATGGCCGTTCTGGCGGCGCGGCAATCGCAATCGGGCCTCGCGGAAAAGGCGGCGCGCGCCCAAAAGTAGGATGGGTGATCACCCATCCTACCTAGACCTGCCCGAAGATCGCGCCATAGTCCTCTGAAAGCAGGAGGGCGGCACATGACGCGCAAGGGCAATCGGGTATTCGGCATCGTCGGACTGGGCAATTTCGGGCGCACCGTGGCGACCGAATTGCAGCGGTTCGGCAACCATGTCATCGGCATCGACATCTCGGAAAAGCGCGTGTCGGCGCTGGCCGAGACCATCAGCCAGGCGATGATCGTCGATGCTTCGGATGATGCCGCGCTGCGCGAGGCCGGGCTCGATCAATGCGACATGGCGCTGGTCGCCATGGGGGCCAACCTCGAAAGCTCGATCCTCGCCTCGATCAACCTCAAACTCATCGGCGTGCCCGAGGTCTGGGCCAAGGCCACGACCCGCACGCATCACCGCATCCTGTCGCGGCTGGGCGTCGACCGGGTCATCCACCCCGAGGTCGAGATGGGCCAGCACATCGCGCAGGTTCTGCACAATCCGCTGGTGCGCGACTATGTCAGCCTCGGCAACGGCTATCACGTGGTCAATTTCCGCATCCCCGAAAGCCTCGAAGGGCAGCGCCTGTCCGACCTGCCCCATGGCGAAAAGTTCAACCTGCGCTGCATCGGCGTCATGCGCGGCACCGATTTCATCGCACAGGACGGCAGCGACTGTGCCCTGCAATGCGACGACCTCGTGCTGCTTCTGGGCAAGCGCGACGACCTGCGCAGCTTCGCGGCGAGCCTGTGATGCGCCGCTTCGTCCTGCGTCTGCTGGACCCGATGCGCAGCCCGAGGATACCGCCGCCCGCCGTGCTGGCGCTTTTCTACCTTGGGCTGATCATCATCGGAGCCGTGCTGTTGGCGCTGCCAGCCAGCCATCATGGCGCGGTCGGCTTGCGCGAGGCGATCTTTACCTCGACCTCGGCGGTCACGGTCACGGGCCTGTCGCTGGTCGATACCGGCAGCGCCTTCACCCCGTTCGGGCAGGCGGTGATCATGCTATTGATCCAGTTGGGCGGGCTGGGCTTGATGACCTTCGCGGTGCTGGTCTTTCTGGCGCTGGGAATTCCGGTCGGAATGCCCCACCGCCTGATACTGCGCGAGGACCTGAACCAGACCTCGCTGTCGAAGGTGACCAGCCTTGCGCGCCACGTTTTGAAGGTCTCGCTGCTGTGCGAGGCGGTGGGCGCCGCACTGCTCTGCCTCGTCTTCGTGCCCGAATTCGGACTGGCCGGGCTGTGGCAGGCGGTCTTCCACGCGGTTTCGGCCTTCAACAATGCGGGCTTTGCGCTGTTTCCCGACAGCCTCAGCCGATATGTCGGCAACCCGATCATCAACCTGACCATCCCGGCGCTGTTCATGATCGGCGGGCTGGGCTTTATCGTACTGACCGATCTGCACGATAAGCGCCGCTGGCAAGGGCTGACCCTGCATTCCAAGCTGATGCTACTGGGCACGCTGATCCTGACGATCTGGGGCGCGCTGATGGTCGGCCTGCTGGAATGGTCCAACCCAGCGACGCTGGGCGCCCTGCCCCTGCCCGACCGATTTTGGGCGGCGTGGTTTCAGGGCGTGACGCCGCGCACCGCCGGGTTCAACACCATCGACACGGGCGGGATGCACGATGCCACCTCGCTTGTGACCATGCTCTTGATGCTTGTCGGGGCCGGGCCGACATCGACCGCGGGCGGGATCAAGGTCACGACGCTGTTCGTTCTGATCCTCGCCACGGTCGCCTTCTTTCGCAGACAACAGACGCTGCATGCCTTTGGCCGGTCGCTGGGGCTGGAGGAAGTGCTCAAGGTCATGGCCCTGACGACCCTGTCCTTGCTGCTGGTGCTGTCGGGGATCTTCGTGATCTCGATCTCGCATGACGGCGATTTTCTGGATCTGACCTTCGAGGTCACCTCGGCCTTTGGCACGGTCGGCCTGTCGCGCGGGGCGACGGCGCAGTTGGACGGGGTCGGGCTGGCGGTGATCATGGCGATCATGTTCGTGGGCCGGGTCGGGCCGCTGACCATCGGGTTCTTTCTGGCCACCCGCAGCACGCCGCGCGTGCGCTACCCGTCGGGTCAAATCTATCTCGGCTGAGCCCCTAGAGTTTCGAGGAAATCACCCCGGTATTGAACCCGCCCATGCGCAATTCGCCGAACAGGCGCTGGTATTCGATCTTGGGGCAGCGGTTCTGGATCACGTCCAGTCCTCGCGCCTCGGCCATCTCGGTCGCCTCGGGCGAGGTCACGCCGATCTGCATCCAGACGGTGCGCAGGTTGGGCAATCGGGAAACCGCCTCTTCGACGATCGGCGGCACATGCTCGGACCGGCGAAAGATGTCGACCATGTCGACGGTCTCGGGGCAATCGGCCAGCGACGCCCGGACTTCCTGCCCGAACAGCCGTTCGCCGGCATGACCCGGGTTGACCGGGATCACCTTGTACCCCTTGAGCGACAGGTAACGGGCCACGTAATAGCTGGGCCGGACGGGGTTCATCGAGACACCCACCACGGCCACGACCTTGGTCCGCTTGAGGATGTCCCTAAGATGCGAGTCGCTGTAAGTCATGGTCATGGCGCGACCTTATCCGCCTCGGACGTGCAAGGAAACGCCTGCCTGCGGCGTGTTGCGGTCCGTTCTCGGCAAAGAAAAAGCGCCCGGGCAAAAAGACCCGGGCGCAGTTACGGAACGAGGGACAGTGAAGGTTTCGCGGGGGTTCCGTCCCCGCGACCTGCAACAGAGATAGGCGTAAATGCCACAGTTTAAAGTCCTGTAAAGAAGTCGTGAACAAAAAACCTTGACCCTGGGATTTTCGGGATTTTCAGGCGGGTTCGCGTTCCGCTTCGGCGATGGTTTCATGCATCCGCTCGGACGGGTCAGCGCCGATCACACGCGGCGCGCGCAAGACGAACAGCTTGCTGACCCCCTGCCACAGCCCGATGGACGGGGCGTTCACATCCTGGGGAAAGCGGTCGCGCCAGCCCTCGGGCAAGGCAATCCCGCGCTCTTCCAGCCGGTCCAGCATCCAGACCAGCGGGATATTGGCCAAGGGGCGCGCGTCCTCCTGCCCCCCAAGCTGACCGCCGACATCGCCATGCGTTCCCTTGAACCAGACCTGCTCCACATGCCCCGCGAAACCCGGCGGGCAGGACCACAGCACCGGGGCATAGGCCTGCCGTGTCTCGTCGCGGGCCAGCGCCTGAAACCCCGCCTTGACGCGCGGGCCCAACTCATGGCTGTGAAAAGCGTGCTCGGCGTCAGAAAAGCGCCAGAGCAGCGGCAGCCGCATGCCAAGCGCCTTGACCGTGTCCCAGACGCCCAGCATCTCGATCGCGACCCCGGCATGGCAATGCGCGGCCTGAAAGGCGCCCACAGTCTGGCTGACGCCCCGAAAGCGGTAAAGGCGATAGGCCTGCCGGATGTTGCGTTCGGTCGCGCTGTCGGCGCGCAGCAGGCCGACACGGTCGATGATCCCGGCCAGCGACCGCACCGCGTAGCCGCCGCGTGAATAGCCCAGCAAGAAGATCCGGTCACCGGGCCGATACCGCGAGGCCAGCCAACCATAGGCGCGCTGGATCTGCCGGTTGATGCCGCGCCCCATGGCCACGTCCGGCGCCGCGCCCCAACCGGTCCATTGCACGCCCGCCTCGTAATAGACATTGGCCGAACCCGCCTCCTTGAGCAGCAGGTAGGATCGGCCGACATTGCTTTCCTCACCCGGGGCGAGCGAGGACATGGTGCCGTCGAGCATGATGACATGGTCCACCGGGCCGCGTCGCGCACGCCATGCGGAATGGCTGGAGGCAAAGCGCCGCCTCAGCCAGCCCGGTAACCACTCATTCAGCCGCGATTGCCTGTTCATCCCTCAGCATCGCCCAAACCCGCATCGGGGTGAAGGGCATATCCACCTGTTTGATCCCGCGCGCCCAAAGCGCGTCCTGCACCGCGTTGCTGACGGCGGCCAGCGCGCCGACGGTGCCCGCCTCGCCGCAGCCCTTCATCCCCATCGGGTTGGCCGTCGAGGGGACCGGTTCGTAATCCAGCCCGATCATCGGCATGTCCTTGGCCCGCGGCATGGCGTAATCCATGAAGGTCGCGGTCAGCAATTGCCCGTCCTCGTCATAGACGACCCGTTCGGTCAGCGCCTGCCCGATGCCCTGCGCCACCCCGCCATGGACCTGACCGGTGGCCAGCATCGGGTTGATCAGGTTGCCGAAATCGTCGACCACGTTGTAGCGGTCCACCACCGTGACGCCGGTATCCGGGTCGATCTCGACCTCGGCGATGTGGCAACCGTTGGGATAGGACCGGCCCGGCAGCGTCGCCCGCGTCTGCCATGTCAGCAGGTCGGCCCGCCCGGCATCCCGCGCCATTTGCGCGACCTCCAGCATGGTGGGCGTCAGGTTCGACCCCTCCGCGCGGAATCGTTCGTCGTCGAAGGTCACATTCTCGGGCGAAACGCCCATTTCACCTGCCAGAAACTCCGAAAAGCCGGTGACGATCTCGGACACGGCCTGCAAGGTCACGTTGGTCTGCGTCGTGACCGAGCGCGACCCGCCGGTGCCGCCGCCCACGGCGATCAGGTCGCTGTCGCCTTGGATCACCTCGATCCGGTCGGCCGGGATGCCCGACTGATCGGACAGGAACTGGCGATAGACCGTCTCATGCCCCTGCCCGTTGGACTGGGTGCCGACATAGATCCGTGCGCCGCCGTCTTCGGTAAACTCCACCTTCACATCCTCATGCGGTTGGCCGAGGATAGACTCGATGTAATAACAAATACCCAATCCGCGCAGCTTGCCTGCCGCCTCGGAGGCGGAGCGGCGCGCCGCAAAGCCCGCCATGTCCGCCTTTGTCGCGCCGTGATCCATCACCCGGGGGAAATCGCCCACATCGTAGGTTTCGCCCGTGACGGTCTTGTACGGGAAGCTCTTGATGAAGTTGATCCGGCGCAGCTCCATCGGATCGACGCCCAGCTCGCGCGCCGCGCGGTCCATGACGCGTTCCAGCACGTAGATCGCCTCGGGGCGCCCGGCGCCGCGATAGGCGTCGACCTGCGTGGTGTTGGTGTAGAACCCTTCGGCACGCATATACGCCGTCTGGATGTCATACGTCCCGGTCAGGACGCGCGCGAACAGGAAGGACTGGATCATTTGCCCGAAATGCGAGTTATACGCGCCAAGATTGCTGCGCGTATGCACCCGGTAGGCGGTGATCCGGTTGTCCTCGTCAAAGGCCAGTTCCGCCAGCGTCACCAGATCGCGCCCGGCATTGTCGGTCAGCATCGCCTCGGTCCGGTCGGCCATCCATGCGACGGGCTTGCCCAGCGTCTTGGCGGCAAAGGCCACGGCGAAGTAATCCGGATAGGGGAAGCTTTTCATGCCGAAACCGCCGCCCACATCGGGATGGGTGACGCGGATATTCTCAGGCTCCAGGCCAAAGACCCGGGCCAGTTCGCCCTTCATCCCCCAGACGCCCTGCCCGCCAAAGGACAGGTGCAGGCGCGTGCCGTCCCATTCGGCGAAACAGCCGCGCGGCTCCATCGAGTTGGCGATGATGCGGTTGTCCCCGACCTCCAGCGACACGGTGCGCGCGGCGGCGTCGAAAGCGGCGTTGGTCGCCTCCTCGTCGCCGATGCCGTAATCATAGGCGCGGTTGTCGGGGGCCTCGGGGTGAATCGTCTCGCCGCCCGCGCCGGTGTCGAGCTTGGCGGGCAGGTCGTCATAGTCGAACTCGATCAGTTCGGCGGCGTCCTTGGCCTGCTGCAGGCTGTCGGCCACGATGATGGCGACCGGCTCCCCGACGAAGCGCACCCGTCCCTCGGCCAGCATCGGGCGCTTGGGCGCGGCGCCCTTGGTGCCGTCACGGTTGGGCGCGCAGGTGAAGGTCATCGACGTGTCGAGCCCATCCGCCAGCATGTCCTCGGAACTGTAGACGCCATGCACGCCATCGGCGGCGCGCGCGGCGCTCAGGTCCAGCCCGGTGATCGTGGCATGCGCCACCGGCGAGCGGAACATGTAGGCCACCAGCGCGCCCTCGGGAAAGGCATCCTGCATATAGCGCCCGTGCCCCGTCAGGAACCGCTGATCCTCGATCCTCGTAACCGGTTGGCTCTTGCCGAACTTTTCCATGGTGCTGCCCTCGCGCTGTACGTCTCGGGGCGGACTGTAGCGGTCAAGTCCGGGTTGTCCAGACGCTCAGCGCGTCAAAACCACCACGCTCTGAACACCATAGCCGTTGAAGCGCGTGGCAAGGGTGGAGGAATAGGCCCCGCAGGCGCCAAAGATCAGGTAATCGCCCTCGGACAGGTCGCCCGGCAGCGGCACGCGCTCGGACAGCCGGTCGAGACTGTCGCAGGTCGGGCCAAAGACGGTCATGTCGCGCGGGCGGCCGTGACGCGGCGCGCCTTCGGGCGAAATGGCCCGGATGCGGCCCGCAGGGCCAAGGTCGCGCCATTCGCTCAGGCCGCCATAGATGCCGTCATTCAGAAAGACCGCCGCCTCGTCGAGGCCCTTGACCCGCAGCGCCAGATCGTGGCTTTCGGCCACCATGGCGCGGCCCGGCTCGCAGACCAGCGGCGGGACCGTGTCAAAGGCGGCCTGTGCGGCGGTGCGGATGGCGTCGAAGATGGCGTGCAGGTCCGGCGCGTCGCCGTCCCGGTGCGCGGGAAAGCCGCCGCCCACGTTCAGCCGGTGCAGGCGGATGCCCGTCTCGCGCGCGATCTGTCCCGCCGCCTCGATATAGCGCACCCAAGCGCGCGGATCGGGGCATTGCGTGCCGGGATGAAAGGTGATCGACGGCTTGCCGCCGCGCTCGACGACCTGTCGCAGCAGCTGCGCCACCGCCTCGGGACCGGCACCGAATTTCGAGCCGAAATCATAGACGGCCCCGGCGACGGGCAGCTTGAGCCTGACGGCAATCTCCAGGCCCTCGATCTGGCCGAGCTTGTCCAGCTCGCTTGCGCGGTCGACCGACCAGCTGACACAGCCAAAGCGCCGGGCCTGCGCGATCTCGCGCCGCGAGCGGACGGGGTTGTGGTAATGCAGGCGCGCCTGAGGCGCGACCGCGCGCACCAGCGCCATTTCCTCGGGCGAGGCCACGTCGAACGCCGTCATGCCGCCCCGCGCCAGTTCCGCCAGAACGGCGCGGTCCGGGTTGGCCTTTACCGCATAGGTCACCTCGCCCGGGAAGGCGCGGAATTGCGCCTGCGCCCGGCGCAAGCGGGCCGGGTCGAAGAACAGGATCGGCTCGTCCGGGCGTTCCTGCGCCAGCCAGTGGGCCGGGTCCGACTGTAATGCCTGTTGCAATCCCATCATGCGCTCCTGTTCTGCTCTGCATAAAGGGTGCGGCAGGAAAAGCTCGAAATCACGTGGCAAATCTGCCAATCTGACTCATGATTTTCGACACATCGCAGGGATGATCATGCAAACCGACGAAACCGACCGCGCGCTGATCGCGGCCCTGTCCGAGAATGCCCGCCTGCCGGTGGCCGATCTGGCCCGGCGGCTGGGGATCGCGCGCACCACGGTGCAGGCCCGGATCGACCGGCTGGTCGAGCGCGGGCTGATCGCGGGCTTCACCCTGCGGCGCGGGCCGGGCCTGCGCCCGCCCTTGCGCGCCACGGTTCTGATCAGCGTCGAGCCGCGTGCCACACCCGCCGTGCTGGACCGGCTGCGGTCGATGCCGCAGGTCGATTGCGTGCACACCACCTCGGGGCGGTTCGATCTGATCGCGCAACTGGCGGCGGAGGATACCGAGGTGCTGGATCAGTGCCTCGACCGGATCGGCGAGGCCAAGGGCGTGCGCAGCAGCGAAAGCCTGATCCACCTGAGTACGAAAATCGACCGAAGCGCCTGAAAGTAGGATGGGTGATCACCCATCCTACTCCGGGTCACTCCTCGTCCTCTTCCAGCGCATAGCGCTTGAAGAGCCCGCCCTGGAACAGGAAGAAGCCGAAGATCGCAATCGTCAGACCGAAGGTCTTGAACGTCACCCACATGTCGGTGCTCTGCGTCCGCCAAACCAACTCGTTCAGCACCGCGAGACCGAAGAAGAACAACGTGATCCGCTTGGTCAGGATCATCCAGCCTTCGTGCTGCAGGGGCATCATCCCCTCCATCACCTTTTCTAGCCAGCTTTCGCCCCGCATCAAGCCCACGGTCAGCGCGCCACCGAACAGCAGGTAGATCAGCGTCGGCTTCATCTTGAAGAACCGCTCGTCGTTCAGCCAGACCGACAGCCCGCCAAACACCACGATCAGCACGGCCGTGACCACCTGCATGAGGCTGAGATGGCCGGTCAGCTTCCACAGCAGGCCCATGCAGAGCAGAAAGACCGGGATGAACCCGGCCGTCACGACGATGAACCCCTTGTAGTCGGTGCCCCCGATGGTGAAGACATCGTCCTTCAGCCACAGGTAGGCCACGAAAAAGGCCAGCACCGGGCCCAGTTCCAACGCCGATTTCAGCTTGGGGTCGATCTTGTTCGGGGTGTTCTCGGTCATGCGGCCTCCCTTGGCTGGCGCTGAGATAGGCGCTGATGCGCCCGGGCGCAATGCGCTACTCGCCCAACACGGTCAGCGCACCGACAAGGATGGTCGCCAGAACGAACCCGGCGATGCGCTGGAAGTGAAAGAAACTGCGCGTCAACGGGCGCACATGGGTGATCTCGCCATGGCGCGGATGCGGGTCCATCAGCGGAATGGCGTTTTCCAGCGAATACCAGAAACAGTCCGTCAGGCTTTCCTCGCGCAGCATGATGCTGCGCCGCGCGATCACCGCCCCCGCCAGCACCAGCGCGCCAAACCACCACAGCAACCGGAACGGGTAGACGCCAAAACCCACCACCGCCATCCATAGCCATTCGCCAAGGCTGACAAAGGGTTGGCCCTGCCGTGTTTCCATCCGGTGAAGGTGGCGGGCATAGGCGACCCGAGCCGCCGCCATCTCGGCCCCCAGATCCTCCAGCACGGTTTCCAGCTGCCGGAAGGGTTGCGGCACGTAGCCCAACCCTTTGGGCCGCGCGCCCTCGATCCAGTCGATCAAGACCGGCGCGTGAATCTGACCGGGGTGAAAACCGCCATCGCGCCATGCCCCGCCCAGCCGCGCATAGGCAAAGCCTGACAGGTCCACCGGCAGGCGCGTGCCATCGGCGCGCACCCAGCTTTCGGGCATGCGCGACAGCAGGCTGGTGGCGGTCGCGTTGCGCAGGATCAGCCGCGCCTCCCCGGCCCAGATCGGGTCCGCCTCGCCCACCCGCAGCACCAGCGCGTTCATCGCCGCATCGGTCAGGTCGGCGCGCTCGGCAATCTGCGCCGCCCCCAACAGCACGTCGCCTTCGATCTGCGCCGCTGGCATGTCCAGCTGTGCAACTTCGCTGCCCTCCCCCAGCACAAAATCGCCCCCGACCTGCGCCCGCGCTGCGTCGAACTGACCCGGCACCCGCACGCCACGCGCCCGGACCGAGCCGCCGATCACCGCACCAGTCAGGTCTGCGCCTGAATGCAGAACCGTATCGCGCAGGAACAGACTGTCGCCCAGCTCCATCAGGTCGGCGTTCAACAGCCCGTGGAAGGTGCTGCCGCTGGCGCTGAGCTGCCCGCCGATCATGGCCCCCAGCAGGTCGACGCGCTGGAACTCTGCCCCTTCGCGGAGAAAGGCGCTTTCGCCCACCTCCAGCCGGTCGGCGTTGAACAAGCCCTCGAAGCGCGACCCGCTGACCGACAGCCGCCGCGCAACCTTGACCCCCAGCAGATCGACGCGCTGGTAGACGCCGCCATGGCGCATCAACAGATCGATTCCGATCTCGGTGCCATCCGCGTCGAACTGGCCGGAAAACCGCGCGCCGCTGGCGTCAAGCGTGCCGCCGATGCGCGCACGCAACAGGCTGAGCGTGCCGATCTGGGCACCGGCATCCAACAGCAGGTCGCTGCCGATGGCGATCCGATCGGCGGCGATAACACCGGCCACGCGGGCGCTGGTGGCCACCAGACTGCCGCCGATCTGCGCATGGTTCAGGTCGATCCCGTCGGCCACGGTCCCCACAAGCGACAGGTCGCCGCCCAGCCGCAAGCCCGGCGCGGCCAGCCGCGCGGCGCCCAGATCGCTGCCATCCAGCGCCAGCCCGCGCGACAGGTCAGCGCGCGTCAGGTCCAGACCCTCGGGCATCCGGCTGCGACGCAGACCCAGTGCCACGCCCAGCGTTGTCTCGGACAGGTCCAGCCGACCCTCGATGCGGGCGCAGCGCAGCGCGACCACCGGGCGCGGCAGGGCTTGGACATACTCCGCCGAGGTGACCATCTCGCGCAGGAGCCGCGCGCGGATCACCCGCGCCTGCGGCCAGCCCTCCTGCGCGCGCATCGCGGCACAGCCTGCGCCGTCATCGGCACCCGCCGTCTGGCGCAAGTCCGCCACCTGCCCGGCACAGACCTGCCCCCAGACAAAGCGTTCGGCGCGGTTGACCCAATCCGGCGGGGCGACGGCACAGCCTTGGGCCTGCACCGCAAGCGGCGCGCAAAACATGAGGACAATCAGGCAAAATCGGATCATGGCGGGTAACGGGAATTCGGTTCAATCCCCTGTCTTTTACCCGCCCATCTCCACGATGACAGCCCCCGCCGCGATCAAGGTCATCAGGGCGATGCGCCGGGGACCCACCGTTTCTTTCAGCACCAGCCAGCCGATCAGCGCCGCAAACACGGTCGAGGTCTCGCGCAGGACAGCCGCTTCGCCGACCTTGTCCAGCCGCGTGGCCAGCATGATGCCGCCAAAGCTGAAATAAGCGATGATCGCCCCGACAAAGCCACGCCCCAGAAGCGGGCCCAAGGTTGGCGGGTTGGGCAGGTTGCGCCACCGCAACGCGGCGGCGATGGGCATCACCCAGCCATCGAACAGGAAGAACCACGCGAGAAAGGTGAACGGGTCCGCCGTCGCCCGGATGCCGTAAGCGTCGTAAGTCGTGTAGAGCGCCACGAACAGCCCCGTCGCCACCGCAAAGATCAGCGCGCGCGACAGCGTCTCGCGCGCCTCGACAAGGTAGCGCCAGTTATACAGCGCCAGCCCGTAAATTCCCGCCAGAAGCACACCCACACCGGCCCATTGCACCAGCGTGAAACGCTCGCCAAACACCAAAGACGCGCCGATCACCGCGAACAAGGGTCCGGTGCCGCGCACCACCGGGTAGACCACCGTATAGGCCCCCTGCGTGTAGGCCAGCGCCTGCAAGACCTTGTAGACCGTGTGGATCACCAGCGCGCCGACGAGGATGATCCACATATGCGGCTCGGGCCACGGCACGACGAAGAGGGCAAATGGCGCGGCCATCACCCCGTACATGCCGTCGATCGCGCCGCGCGAGAGCCACGGGTCGTGTCGCCCCTTTTGCAGCGCGCCAAAGGCCGCGTGCAGGAACGCCGCCATCAGCGCCAGCGCCAATGCCAGTTGATGACCGGCCTCGGTGCCTTCGAGGGAGATCAGCCAATCGCTCATCTTGGCCCCGCGTCGGGAACCGGCATCGGCAGCGGGCGGTTCCTGTCACTGACACAACGATCAGCAGGAGAGGACGCATGTGGGAACAGCTTGGGCAGGAATTCGGCGGCAGCTTCTCGGTCGTTCCGGCCTCGATCGCCTTTGTGCGTCTGTCGGTGGCCGTCGTCCTCGCCGCCATCGTCGGGCTGGAACGCGAGTTGCAGGGCAAGCCTGCGGGGCTGCGCACGCATATCCTTGTCTCCGTCGCGGCCTGCCTGTTCGTGCTTGTGGGGCGTGAATTGTCGGCGCTGGATTTCGGCTCCAGCGGTGAACAGCGCCATGACCCGCTGCGCATGATCGAAGCAGTCACCGCCGGGGTCGCTTTTCTGGCCGCCGGGGTGATCTTTACCAGTCGTGGCAGGGTTCAGAACGTGACCACCGGCGCCTCGCTGTGGCTCTGCGGTGCCATCGGCCTTGGCTGCGGGGCAGGCAGCATGGTGCTGGCGGCGCTTGCCACGGTGGTGGTCGTCGTCGTGCTGTTCGTGTTGCGGCAGGTCGAAAAACTGCTGGGCACCCACGATCGTTAAAGCCCGGTCAGCGCGGCGGCGAATTCCTCGGGGTCGAAGGGGGACAGGTCGTCGATCTGCTCGCCCACGCCGATGGCGTGGATCGGCAGGCCGAACTTGTCCGCCAAGGCCACCAGCACACCGCCCTTGGCCGTGCCGTCGAGCTTGGTCATCACCAGCCCCGACACATCTGCCAGCTTCTGAAACGTCTCGACCTGATTGATCGCGTTTTGACCCGTCGTCGCATCCAGCACCAACAGGGTGTTGTGCGGCGCTTCCGGGTCCTTCTTGCGGATCACGCGGACGATCTTGGCCAATTCCTCCATCAGGTCGGCGCGGTTCTGCAAGCGCCCGGCGGTGTCGATCATCAGCAGATCCGCCCCATCGGCTTGCGCCCTGGTCATGGCGTCAAACGCCAACGAGGCCGGGTCGGACCCCTCGGGCGCGGTCAGGACGGGCACACCGGCGCGGTCGCCCCAGACCTGAAGCTGTTCGACCGCCGCCGCGCGGAACGTATCCCCCGCCGCGATCACCACCGACTTTCCGGCGGCGCGGAACTGGCTGGCGAGCTTGCCGATGGTCGTGGTCTTGCCCGCGCCATTGACGCCGACCACCAGCACGACCTGCGGTTTCTTGCCATATAGCGGCAGGGGCCGTGCCACCGGCTCCATCACGCGGGCGATTTCCTGCGCCAGCAACCCCTTGATTTCCTGGGTCGAGACCTTGCGGCCATAGCGGCCCTCGGCGATGTTCGCCGTCACCCGCAAAGAGGTATCCACGCCCATATCCGAGGCGATCAACAGCTCTTCGAGTTGTTCGAGCATCTCGTCATCGAGCGTGCGCTTGACCACCGGGCCTGCCCCGCCGCGCCCCAGCAGTCGGCCCAGAAAGCCGGTCCGGGGCTGATCGGAGGCGGGCTCTTCAAGCTGCGGCATGTCCAAGGGCGTGACATCGGGGCGCGGATCGGCGGGCGTGGCCGGAACCGGTTGCGGCGTCTCCTCTGTCTGCGCGGGTGGCGGGGGCGCTTTGGGTTCGGAGGGGGGCGGTGGCGCAGGCTGCGGCGGCTCGGGCGCCTCTTCGGTGCCGCCATCCTGCACGATGGCATCCAGCCCCTCGTCCAGCTTGGACGAGGATTTGAAGAGCTTGTTCTTGAGCTTGCCGAAAAGGGACATGGGGAAACGCCTGTCGTCTGTGGTCCCTCTCACCTAATACGCCTTGGCGCCTGATGAAAGTGTGAGTTGACCGCCGCCCCGCGTCCACACCCTAATGGCTTATGTCCCGCCTGCTGCTGATCTGCCTTTTGCTGTTGCCTGCGGCGCTGCGTGCGCAACCCGTTGACGAGCCCGGTACGTTGTGTTCGCCGGGGGCGTTTGGGCAGGTTCAGTGCATCCGCCCGTCGCATTTCGTGCATGACACCTGTCAGGCGATCGAAAGCTTTGCGCGGCTGAACGGGCTGGATCCCGGCTTCTTTGCGCGGCTCTTGTGGCAGGAAAGCCGGTTCGACCCGCACGCGCTGAGCCATGCCAATGCGCAAGGCATCGCGCAGTTCATCCCGTCGACGGCCGCATTGCGCGGGTTGCGGGACCCTTACAATCCGGCAGAGGCGATGGAGTATTCCGCCGAGTACCTTGGCGAACTCAGCCGCCACTATGGCAATCAAGGGCTGGCGGCGGTGGCCTATAACGGTGGCGAGCGGCGCGCAGACGGGTTGGTGACGCGCTCCGGCGGGCTGGCGCGCGAGACCATCGACTATGTCCAGATCATCACCGGGCTCAGCGCCGAGACATGGCGTGACAATCCACCGGATCGGCATGACTTTTCCCTGCAACCGGACAAGCCCTTTGCCACCGCCTGCCACGAGTTGGCGCTCAACCGTCGCCTGACGCCCTATCCGGAGCCGGAACCCGAGATGCTGCAATGGGGCGTCCAGCTGGCCTTTGGCACGACGCAGGACCGAGCCTTGGCGCAATACCGCCAGAGGGTGCGCAGCTGCGCCGCGTTGGTAAAGGGCGAAAAGCCCGATCTCGTCTGGCAGAAAAGCCGGGCAAGCCCCAAGGGCGGGTATTTCATGGCGCGCATCGGGCGCAAGGACCGCGACTCGGCTTGGTCCTATTGCAGCAAGCTGAAGGCGCGCGGCTGTGTCTGTGCCGTCTACAAGAACTACTGAATTTCACAAAGCCGATAAACTACGCCGAATATGTCTCAAATTTCCGAACAGATGATCATAATCTCAACCCAGACGCAGCCGCCAAAGAATTCCCGATTTCCGCCGCGCGCGTGACGGAATCCTGTGGCATGACTGGTGCATCGACAGGAGGCCATCGTCTTGACCCGATTCACCCTGGTCACACTCGGGATCTGCGCCCTGCTCGCCGCAGCGATGCTGTGGGGCGGTGTCTGGCCTGCGCTGGCGCTGGCCTACATGACCGTCTTCGCCTTTTTCATGGACAAGATCTCGGCCCTCGCACAGGTCGATCATCCGGGGCAGGAATTCCCCTCGGGCAATGCACTGTCGGTCACGCTGGGCCTGCTGCATTTTCCGCTGCTCTATGGCGGGATCGCGGCGCTCACCTCAAGCGACACATTAACAGCGACCAATAAGATACTGCTATTCATAACACTTTCCCTTTTCTTGGGACAGGTCAGCAACTCCAACGCGCATGAGTTGATCCACCGGTCGCCGCGCGCTCTGCGGCGGCTCGGGATGGCCGTCTACAGCGCGGTTCTGTTCGGTCACCATGCCTCGGCCCATGTGCGGGTGCATCATGTGCACGCCGCGACCGACCGCGATCCCAACAGCGCACGCATGGGTGAAAGTTATTACGCCTACGCCCCGCGCGCCTGGATCGGGGCGCTGCGCGAGGGCTTTCGGGCCGAAAACCGGTTGCGCAAGGGGCACGGGCTGCACCCCTATCTGTGGTACGGACTTGGGGCGCTGACCTCCTTGGCCATTGCCTATGCCATCGGTCAGACCGAGGGCGCGCTGTGGCTGCTGGGCCTGTCCGCCTATGCACAGGCGCAATTGTTGCTGTCGGACTATGTTCAGCATTATGGGTTGCGCCGGAGCGAGACGGACGGGCGGACTGAACCGGTCGGCCCGCAGCACAGCTGGAACGCGCCGCAGGGCTTTACCTCGGCACTGATGCTGAACGCGCCGCGCCATTCCGATCACCACGCTCACCCCGCGCGGCCCTATCCCGGCCTTGATCTGGACAGGCAAGCCATGCCGATCCTGCCGCATTCCCTGCCGATGATGGCGGTGATCGCGCTGGTGCCGCCACTCTGGCGGCGCATCATGGACAAACGCGCCCGGAAATGGGCGACCTCACGCGCAGTTTAACCATTCGTTAAATCCTGACCTTGCGCGGGTCTTGGTTTATGCCACCTTAAGCGCATGAAACAGATTCTCGCCCTCGCGCTTTGCGCGCTCGCCCTGCCCGCCGCCGCCGCCGAACCGATGTCCGCCGCGGAATTCGAGGCCTATGTCACCGGCAAGACCCTGTATTTCGGCATGCAGGGCCAAGCCTACGGGGTCGAGGAATACCTGCGCGACCGCGAGGTGCGCTGGTCCTTCCTAGACGGCAAGTGCAAGGACGGCTTCTGGTACGAAGAGGCCGGGCAGATTTGTTTTGTCTACGACGACACGCCGGAACCGCAATGCTGGTCCTTCTTCAAGGAAGGCAGCGGGTTGCGCGCCGTGTTCGAGAACGATCCGGCCTCGACCGTGCTGTACGAAGCCAACCAGAACGACGAGCCGATGGTCTGCATGGGCCCCGATGTGGGCGTCTAGACCGCCGCGATTCCCTGCCGGATGTAATCGCAGAGCGCGTCGATGATCGCCCCCTTGGCCTTGCCCGCGTAGAGGTTGATCTGCTGGGTGCCGAGATCGGGCAGGATGCCGTGATCGACATGGCTCAGATATGGCGCGATATGCCCTTCGAGACTGGCGGTGACCGCAAGATCGGCGCTGACGGAGGCCTCGATGGTGCGGTCGCTTTCGGAGTCGACCGCCAGTTCCCAAGCCCAGCCCGCCGCGTCCAGACGCCGCAGCGCATCCTCGCGAAAGCCGCAATAGCGGCAAAACGCAACGCGCAAGGGCCGCCCCTTGCAGGCCTGCCCGTCCGGCGCGCCGACCCAGCGCAGCGGGACCTCCAGCAGGGTTTCACCCTCGGGGCCAATGCCCGGCTCTGTCGTCAGGATCACGTCGATGGCGCCGCGCGCAAAATCCGCCTTCAGCTCCTTGGTGAAGGAGCTGACAAGCTGCACCTTCACCCGTGGATGCGTGCGCCCCATCTGCTGCAGGACGCGCGGAATGACCGGGTAGACGATGTCGACCGGCACGCCCAGCACGATCTCACCCTCCCATTTCTTTTCGGTCAGCTTGCCATAGGCCTCGTCGTTCAGCTCGACCATGCGCTGCGCATAGGTCAGCAACTGCGCACCTTCGGGCGTCAGCGATACGCCGCGCCCGGACCGGTCCAGCAGCTTCAGCCCCAGCATGTCTTCGAGCCGTTTCAACTGCATCGACACGGCGGATTGCGTCAGGTTCAGGAACCCGGCGGCGCGCGTCACGCCCCCGGATTGGGCAACCGCCACGAAGGAGCGAAGGGCTGTTACATCTAGATTTCGCATGAATCACGTTCCGTGATGGATGGGATAAAGAACATTCGTTTCACAAATCAATCATGAAGGCGCAGATACATCAACATCAAACATGCTTACAGCAGCATTCATCACAAACCGTGAAGGAATACATCATGATCCGTGTTGCCCATCTGGTCGCCGCCCCCCTCGCCCCCGTCCTGCGCCTGCGCGCCCGCCTTGCATCGTGGCAAAGCCGCCAGCGGCTGGCCGATCTCGATCCTGCGGCGCTGCGCGACATCGGCTTGACCCACACACAGGCCGCGCGCGAAGCCGCCCGTCCGCTTTGGGACGCCCCCGATCACTGGGCGCGCTGAGGATTTGCGGTATCTCCTTACCATTGCTGCATATTCAGGCGGTTTTGACGCCTCCGCGCGTCGATAAGTCCTTGAAACGGGCCCTGCATCTTCCAATATGTTGTCCTGTAACCCGCGCGCGCGTCGCGCGGGCGCAACAGGGTTTATACGGAGGCTGCAATGGCAGAATTTGACACAATCCGGACCGGTGGCGTCGCAGGCGCCCGCGCGGCCCAGATTGACGCGGGGCTGCGCGCCCACATGAACAAGGTCTACGGCACCATGTCCGTCGGCATGTTCATCACCTTTCTGGCCGCATGGGCCATCGCGGGGCTGGCCGTCACCAGCGATCCCAGCGGGGCAACTGCACAGATCGGTGCGAACAAGTACCTGACGGGCCTTGGTGAAGCGCTGTACCTCTCGCCGCTGAAATGGGTTGTGATGCTGGCGCCGCTGGCCTTCGTCTTCTTCGGCTTCGGCGCTGCGATGAACCGCCTGCCCGCCGCTGGCGTGCAGACCGTGTTCTACATCTTTGCCGCGCTGATGGGCGTGTCGATCTCGTCGATCTTCCTCGTCTTCACCGGCGAGTCGATCATTCAGGTCTTCCTGATCACCGCCATCTCCTTTGCCGGTCTTTCGCTGTGGGGCTACACCACGAAGAAGGACATTTCCGGTTGGGGATCGTTCCTGATCATGGGCGTGATCGGTCTGGTCGTCGCGTCGATCGTCAACATTTTCATCGCGTCGAGCGCGATGAGCTTTGCGATCTCGGTGATCGGTGTGCTCGTGTTTGCGGGCCTGACCGCCTATGACACGCAGAACATCAAGAACACCTACATCCAGCATGCCCAGCACGGGGATCAGGACTTCCTCGGCAAGGCGGCCATCATGGGCGCACTGAGCCTGTATCTGGACTTCATCAACATGTTCATGATGCTGCTGCAACTGTTCGGCAATCGCGAGTGATCGCAGCCGCATGGCACGTGGAAGGCCGGTCCAAGTGACCGGCCTTTTTTCATGCCGACCGCCTTTTCAGGCACAGACGGAAACCTGCCGTGCCGCTGCCCCTCTGCGCCGTGCACTGGGGCACCCCGGGCTCGGTAGCCGGTGACAACCCGCCCCGCATCGGTGCAGGACGGCCAGCCGGCAGAGGTCTTCGCACCCAGCCGGATCAATGCCGCCCGGCCCTCTCCTTCGAGCGCAGAAAATTTCCCCGAACGCATGGTATCTTGCTACCCTTGCGCGAGCGGGAGGGACAACCATGCCGAAGATCACACAGGACGACGTGCGCCGGGACAGCGGTGGCGACGCTCTCGGCGCTTTCGAGGCGCTGCTGTTCAGCGATAGCGGGGGGCTGACGCAGTTCGGCGCCTTCGTCGAGATCCTCTCGCCCGGGGCGGCCAGCAGCCATGCCCATTGGCACGAGGAAGAGGACGAGATGGTCTACCTGCTGGAAGGCGAAGTCACCCTGATCGAAGGCGACAGCGAACACGTCCTGTCGCCGGGCGATGCCGCCACCTTTGCCGCGGGTGCGCCGGTGGCCCACCGGCTCGAAAACCGCTCGGATGCACCGGCGCGCTACATGGTCATCGGAACGCGCGCCCCGCGCGACCGCGTCCACTACCCCGGACAGGACAAGGTGCTGCATGTCGAACGCAAGACCCAGGAACGCCGCTGGGCGACGGAAACAGGCGCACCCACCGACCCCCTGCCCACCTGAGCCACGCCATTCCAAGGCTTGCCCGGGCGGGCATTTGCGGGAAAACTGATACCCATATTAGCGGTCATATTCGTAACAAGGACATTGGACATGAATCCGGAACACAAGGCAGAAGACCCAAACACCATCAAGGGCCAGCATGCCGCCTGCTGGGGCGCGAGCGAACTGGCCGGGCAGGTGCCGATCGTCGGCAAGCTCGGCAGTGCGGCGGTCAACCTCGTCTGCGGCCAGAGCGAGCGCAAGAAGGAATACCAAGAGGTTCTGCCGCTCTTGCGCCACCAGATCGCGCAGGAGAACCCGCATATGCCGACCGTGCTGCGCTTTGCGGCAAAGCTGACCTCGACCGCATCCTTCGGCGCTTGCCGACACAATTTCCGCCGCCACTACATCGACGGCAAGACCAGCGGCGATATCACTTCAGTGGATGCGGACCGCGTTGCCAAGCTGCCCCCAAACCCCGACGACATCATGTACGGCTTCTGGTAGGCGCGCACCGGCGCAACGCAAAAGGCCGCCCTGCGGATGCGCAGTGCGGCCTTGGGTCGTCCAGTAAGGGCAAGATTACTTGATCTTGCCTTCCTTGTATTCGACATGCTTGCGCGCGACCGGGTCGAACTTGCGAACGGTCATCTTCTCGGTCATGGTGCGTGCGTTTTTCTTCGTCACGTAGAAGTGGCCCGTACCCGCGGTCGAGTTCAGGCGGATCTTGATGGTGGTCGGCTTCGCCATGGTCTGTCTCCCAAACGAGGGCGCGGCGCGCCTCACGTGAAATCTGTATGAAGCCCGGCTTTTACCCGGACCTGTGCCCGAGTCAACACCCAAGGCGGATTCTTTTGCGTGGAAGGCCTGTAAGCCGGATTCTGTCCCCCCGCAAGCGGGATCGACGACCATTCATCTAGGCCATGTGTTGCCACATGGCTCCTGCTGCCAACCCGGACCTCTCGGGCCAAAGCCGCCCTGTGCCGATATCCCGCAGGCGGGATCGAGACGCACGCGAGGTCCCTATTTGGCATTGCTCCCGGTGGGGCTTGCCATGCGGGCCATGTTGCCATGCCCCCGGTGGGCTCTTACCCCACCGTTTCACCCTTGCCTGTCGGCGAACCGAAAGGCGGTCTGTTTTCTGTGGCGCTATCCGTCAGGTTGCCCTGCCCGGGCGTTACCCGGCACCGCTGCTTTGTCGAGTCCGGACTTTCCTCTCCCCTGTCGGGCAGCGGTCGTCCAGCCTTCCACGCGAGCGCCTGTAAAGCCCGCAACGGGCGCGAGGTCAAGCCGGGAACCGTGCGACCACCACGGGCGCCCACCCGAGGAGGAGGGCGCAGCCCGACCGACGAGACATCGAGCGTGCGCAGCACTCCGCGTGGCAACGGCCTAGCGCAGCAGCAGCGGCCGTTTCATCCATGACCGCAAGGCTGCGCAGACCTGCTCCGGCGCCTCCAGCGTGGGGAAATGCGCGACGCCCTCCAGCACCGTCAGTTCCGCCCCTGGAATCAGTTCCGCCATGAAGCTCTGGCGTTTCACCGGCGCCCGGACATCCTCGGCGCCGCTCAGGATCAGGACCGGCGCATTGATCCGCCGCAGGTTGGCCTGCTGGTCGCGCCGTCGCTGCAGCGCACGGCTTTGCCGGACGAAGCAGTCCGGCCCCTGCCCCAAGGCCATGTCCTCGACAAGGGCGAGGATCTCGGCCCGCCATGGGCCGGGCATTAGCAGGTCGGAATGGTATTCCTCCCGGATCACCTGCGCATATTTGCCGGCCCGGACACGGATGATCCTCGGATCCCGCTCGGCGGCCTGCTGGGGCGTTTCCGGCAAGGGCGTCGTCGACATGAGGCACAACCGCGTGACGCGGTCGGGCGCCCGCCGGATCACCTCCATCGCGACGATCCCGCCCAGCCCCCAGCCCGCCAGCGCGCAGCGTTTCGGAAGCACGTCGAGCACATTCGACGCGATCTCCTCGATCCGCTCCCCTTCCGAGACAGGTGCCACCATGACCGCGTGATCGCGCGACAGGTCGGCGATTTGCGGCCCGTAGAGGCGCGCGTCACAGACAAGTCCCGGCAACAAGACCAGCGGTTCACGCATGCGTGCCCTCGATACCTGTCACCGCTCGCCCCCGCTGCCGCATCGCACCCTGTTTCACAGGTTTCACATGCATCGATAGGTGACAGAGTTTTCCACCAAGGTGAAGGGGCACACCAAAAAACCGGCGCGACCCTGCCGCGCCGGTTTCACGAGGGCGGAATGCCACCGTCAGTTCGTCCGGATCTGGTCCCAGAAGACACCCAAGTGCTTTGACACGATCTCGCTGTAGCGGTCGCTTTCCTTCAGCGCCGCGAGGCCTGCATTGAAACGGTACAAGAAGGTCGTGCCGCGCCAGTGCTTTTTCGAGATGATGACATGCAGCCCCTCGACCGAGAGCGGCTTTTCCAGCGGCACGATCTGCCCGCGCAGCCCCATGGTGTTGATCGTCTCGGCACCGAGAAAGACGTTCAGCGTCACCGCATCCACATTGCCCGCCTGCAATTCGCGGAAACAGGCCTCGGGGTCGTCCGCCTGCACCAGCGTGATCTTGCCCTGCGACAGCCATTGCCGGTCGGGGCGGTCCAGATCGTGGGTGAAATAGCCCTTGGGGCGGCACAGCCGTTTGCCCAGAATGTCCGCGTCGCTTTCGTAGGTGAAGCCCGATCCTTCCCGCACGAAGAGCAGGATCAGGATCTCGACCAGCGGGTCCGAGAAGTGGAAATTCGCGCAGCGCTCGTCATCCGGGGTCTGGTCGCAATCGGGCTTGAGCCACGGGAACCCCATGTCGAATTCCTTGGCGTCGAGCTTGGGGAACAGGTGCTTGGACCAGTCGTCCTCCCAGTCGATCGAATAGGTCACCGGCGCGGGCGTGGCCTCCATCGCGGCGTTGACCAGTTCGGTCACCATGCCCTGCCCCGGCCACTCGCGGTCGGTGAAGGGCGCATAGTTCGAGCCGGTCAGCAGCTTGAGTTCCGCATTGTCGACGCGCAGCGGCGTGGCGTCAGCCTGCTGGCTGCCCGGCTCGCAGGGGATCTTCAGCACGTCGCCGGGGGCGACCTGAAACACCGAAGCCTGCAGCTTCGCCTCGTTCGCGTAATAGATCAGCGTCCACTTTTCCGGGTCGCCATACGCCCCTTCCGCGATGGAAAAGACCGTATCCCCGGCCTTGACCAGATAAGCGTCATTGGCGCATTGCGCGCTGGCCTGCGCGCCCAGCGATGCGAACAGCGCGGCGACCAGTCCGGCCGCCGCCTTCCTCCAGATGGGGCGCATCGGTCAGAGCCCCGCCCAGATCGAGGACATGTGCTTGTCGATGACCTGCAGGTATTCGCCGCTGTCGCGCATCTTGCCCAGCCCAGTGTCGAAGGCTTCGATCAGCGCCTCGGCGCGCGGGTTGCTGCGATGGGCGACGGCGTGCAGACCCTCGATGGCCAGCGGGCGCGACAGCTGCAGTTCGACCGCGTCGGCAATCCCCATGTCCCGCGCCACGATGCGGCCGGTGAATTCGTTGATCGCCACCGCGTCGGCGCTTCCCGCCATCAGACGGACGAAGCAGTCCTCGGCCTTGGCGGGCTGTTGCAGCCGCGCGCCGACCTTGGCGAGATATCCCGCCGACTGTCCCTTTGCATCGTGGCCCTGCGGCGCGCAGACGCGCAGGCCCGCCAGATCATCCTCGCCGGTATAGCTGACGCCCGCGCCCTTTGCGGTGAACAGCACGACCAGCATCTCGAACATCGGTTCGGAATAGAGGTAATCGGTGCAGATCGGCGCGTCACCCAGCGCGCTGCAATCGGGCTTCTTCCATGGGAAGGCGAGATCGACCATGCCTTCGCTCAGCATCGGGTCGAGATGCACGTTGCGGTCGTTGACCCAGTAGAACTTGTGCTGCCCGGTGCTGTCATCGGCGACGAAGGCGCGGTTCACGAGATCGGAAATCATCCCGGAATTCATCAGCAGACGGTTGGTGAAGGGCTGGAAATCGTCGCCCGCCAGCAATTTGACATCGACGCCTTTCTTGCGTTCCGTCGCGGCGCGCTGGCGCTGCGCGAGGTCGGCGGCGGCATCGAGCTTGGGCTCGGCGGCGACCTTGGTGATCTCGGCAATGGGGGTGCCGCCCTCAAGGCCCGTGGGCAATCCGCCGATGCAGGGCATCCGATAGGTCTGGCCGACGCGGATCGCATCCGGGCTGGAAATCTTGTCCATGTTGGTGCGGTAGATCGCCGTCCACTGCCCCACATCCTTGTAGAGCTTGTCGGCAATCAGCGACAGCGAATCCCCCCGCTGCACCTTGTACATCCCGCCGCAGGTCTCCTGCGCCGCAACCGATGCAGCGCTGCCCACCAGCAGCCCTGTCATCAGCACCAAGCTTCGTGCCGTCATATGTCCGTCCCCCAAAGTGATTTCGGTAAAAAATCGCCTATGTTGTGGGATCGGTCAACCTTGCCGCCACAAGATGTGCTTTGCCCCATATCTATCAAGGGTTTCGAACCCGGCCCCAAGGTCTGGCGCAGAGGGCATTTCGACTTATCCACAGAATCGGAGCGCGGAATCCCGCCGATCGCGCCAGATATCGGGGGGGATCCCCCGCGCGACACCACGGCTTGGGTCCTGCTGCCGAGCCGCTCCGAGCGGCCTCACGCGGGCGGGCGGAGACCCCGAAACGGTGGAAAATCGGCATACGCCGCCGCGCGCCCGTCCGGCGCGGCGCGACCGTCCTTCAGCAGCGTGCCCTTCGGCGCGATGTAACTGTCGATCCGCCGCAGCGGATCGGGCCGCCACGCGATGTTGAAGGCGCAGAGTTTCGGAAAGAACCAGATTTCAGAATAGTCGAGGTGGTCATGCAGCCACCACGCAAGGTCGCGCCAGTCCCGCCCCCGCGCGTAGCGGTCGGCGAACCACGGGATCACGATCGACGCCCCCGCGACAGGCCGGTCGGGCAGGTCCCAGATATGGCATTCCAGCGGATAGTCGTTGCGCGCACAGTTCAGCTTGTGCGCATTGCCAAAGGCATTCAGCCGGGCAGACCGATATCCGGAGCGCACGAAGATGCGCCCAAACGTCTCCTCCAAAGGGTCCAGCAAGGTCGTGGCGAACGCACGTCCACGTTCAAGCGCCAGATCAGGATCGTCCGGTATGTTGCTGATCTCGTGAAAGTTTCCGATCTCGGAATACAGGAATTCCCGCATCCAGAAATGCCGCGACAGGCGTTCCCGCCCCAGCGTTTCCAGCGACCACATCGAAGCCGGGCGTCTCATGACGCCGTCACGCCCCGTACCCCTCCCAGCGAAACTCGCCATTCGGCCCGAGCCGCGAGAACGGGTTATGCGCGATCTCCCAGACATGGCCCTCGGGATCTGCGAAATAGCCGATATGCCCGCCCCAGAACACGTCATGCGCCTCGCGCAGAACCGTTCCGCCAGCGGCGCGGGCGCGGTCCAGCAGGGCCGCAACATCGGCCTTGTCGCGCACATTATGGGCGTAGGTCGCCGCCCCCGTCCCGAGACGGTCCACCGGCACCCCCATGTCACGCGCCAGATCGTCCAGCGGGTAAAGCCCCAGCGCCTGCCCGACCAGATCGAAGACGACGATCCCCTCGGGTGTCTCGACGCGGGTCCAGCCCAGCGCACCGTAAAACGCGCTCGCCGCCGCGACATCGCGGCAGCCCAGCGTGATCAGGCTGACCCTCTGCTCCATCGTGCTCATAGCTGCTTCGCCCAGTCGAGGACCCTTGCCGCCATGGGGTCGGTCATGCCCGGCGAGACGATCCGCCCGGCGATCACGTGATGGCTGGGATCATCGTCCGGGCCGGTCTGGACCTCGTGAATCTCCGAGGCCGCGCCCCATTGCTCTGCCACGACGCGGGTGCGTCGGTGATCCACGGTCGCATCCTCCGGGTCGAAGACGAACAGCGCGGGCGTCTTCATCGCGCCGTAATCCAGCTTCAGCGCCGCCTCGACCACCGCGCCCATGGGCAGGACCGCCTCGATTGGATAGCGCGAGGTCCAGTAGCGCGCGTGATCCTCCGACACCGGCTGCCACGACCGTTCCGGCCCAGCCACGTAGCGCAACCATTGGCGTGCAAAGGGCAAGGTCATCACCTTGGTGTTCATCGCCCGCACCTTGAAGTTCGGCGAGACAAACACCGCCCCGTCCACCCGCTGCCCCATCTCTTCGCTCAGCGCCAGCGCCGTCAGCGTGCCGCCCGTGGAACAGCTCATGACTAGCACCCGCTCACCGATGCGATGGCCCACCGCCAGCGCCTCGGCCATGTCGGTCATCCACGCCTCTGCCGTGGCCTCCGCCATGGCGGGGCCGTCGCGGCCATGGCCCGTCAGACGGGTAAAGACGATATTCGCGCCCAGACCTTCGGCGACGATGTCGGGCAAGGGGCGCAATTCCTCGGAACTGGCGGAAAAGCCGTGGATATAGACCACCGCCCAAGGCGCGCGCGTCTCGGGCGCACCGGCCCAGATCACGCGCTTTTCCTCGTTCGGACCGACATTGTCGAACCGCGCTTCCTGTCTGGCGAACCAGGCAGCGACACCATCGTCCAACTGGTTGGCATCAAAGCGGATATCGGTCACCACAGGCTCTCGCGGGCCAAAGGCATAGGCCGCGCCGCCCGCCACCACGAGCCCGGCCAGAGCCCAAAGCCATCCCGTCATGCCAGCACCTCCGAGATGGCGGTTTCGATCAGTTTCAGACAGGCCGGATCGGAAAATCGATGGTCGCCCCCCTTGACCAGCGTCAACCGCACATCCGCGCCGTCGATGTGATCCAGCAAGGCCAGCGCGGTCTCGCGCGACACGGCCTCGTCCTCGGTGCCCTGCAACAGCCGCACCGGCCAGCCCATCGGCAGGGGCGCGCGCAGAACAAGGTTCTCGCGCCCGTCCTCGATCAGCTTGCGCGTCACGATATACGGGTCCTCATAGGCCGAGGGCAGCGCAACGCCCCCCTCCTCCATGACCCGGCGCCGCTGGTCCTCGGTGAAGCCGGCCCAGAACCCGTCCTCGGTGAAATCAGGCGCGGCAGCGATGCCGACAAAGCCCGCCACGTCCAGCCGCTGCGAAAGGATGCTGGCAATCCAGCCGCCCATGCTGGACCCCACCAGAACGACCGGGCCCTGCCAGACATGACGGATCACCAATTCGGCATCAGCCGCCCAATCGCCGATGCAGCCCTCCTCGAACACGCCGCCCGACTGGCCGTGACCGGAATAGTCCAACCGCAAGAAGGCCCGTCCCCGCGCCTCGGCCCAAGGCTCCAGATGGACCGCCTTGGTGCCCTCCATATCCGAGCGATAGCCCGACAGGAACACGATGCACGGCCCGTCGCCGGGGGTGAACGCATATGCCAGCCGCCCGCGCGGCCCGTCGAGAAAAGCAACCTTTGCCAAGACATCCTCCCAGTTCCGTGCCCCGACCATACCGATCCACACGCCCCCGCCAAGGGCTTCTTTGGTCCCCAAATACCTCGGGGGAGCGCCGAAGGCGCGGGGGCGGAGCCCCCTTCGATGGCCATTACGTTACCCTATTGTCACGTGACTAAAAAATCACGTATAAGATTTTCCATGGACGTCATCTTCAAAGCCCTCAACGACCCTGCCCGCCGCGCGCTTCTGGATAGCTTGCGTGCCAAGGACGGGCAGACACTCACCGAACTGGAAGAGCAGCTGGATATGACCCGGTTCGGGGTGATGAAGCATCTCAAGGTCCTCGAGGACGCCCATCTGGTCACCACGAAGAAGGTGGGCCGGTTCAAGTATCACTACCTCAACCCCCTGCCCCTGCAGGAGGTGATGGACCGCTGGCTCCATCCCTTCCTAGGCCCTCAGGCGCAGGCCCTGTCCCGATTGAAACAGACCTTGGAGCAACAGCACATGAAACCCGATCTCGTTCTCTCGACCTATATCGACTGCAGCCATGACGCCCTGTGGGACGCCCTGACCAAGGGCGACCTGATGGCGCAGTATCACTTTGCCTGCGACCGCATCACCGGCGTACATGAAACGCCCGGCGACAGCATCGACATGATGTTCCCCGGCAGCGACGGCGTCATGTTGTCGAACACGCTGATCTCCATCGACCCCAAGTCCCGCATCGAAATGAGCTTTGCGCCCGGCTGGGAGGAGAACGCCCACATCTCGCGCTGCATCTACCTGCTGGAGCCGCAGCCCAAGGGCATGAAGCTGACCGTCGAGCATTACGAGCTTGGACCCAATGACGGCAATGTCAACGATGGCTGGACGCGGTTCCTCGCCTCGCTCAAGAGCTGGCTGGAAACGGGCAGGACCGCACGGTTTCCGATGACGGCGGCCTGACCGCGCCACATGCACCCGCGTCCACCTTGGCAGCTGCGCCACCAAACGCGGGTGCAATTTTCTTCGAAGAAAATTGTAAATTCCTTTCAAGGAATTTGGGCGCGCGGGTTCAGCCGTCGGCGCTTTGGGCAAGGACCCGCGAAACCACCGTCAAGCCCTGCCCGCTCTGTTCCATCCACGTGTTGAAGGCCTCTTGGACAGCGCCCCACGCCTTCTTCGAAGAAGGCGCCTTGTCCACGATGCCCTCGGCTGTCAGCCGGGCGACGACCGATCCGGACATCAGGTACGAATCCCGCCCCATCATCCGCAAGGCATAAGCGCCGGTATTGCCGCCCAGCCGGGACCCGTCCTTCTTGAGGACCTCCAGCAGCGTCGCGAATTCCCGTGACGGCCAGTCCCCGACCCAGCGGCCAAAGCTGCCATGCTCGGCCGACACCCGCTGGATCAGGGTCGCGTTTTCCTGAACGGCGCGCACCTTCGGCGCGCTTCGGATGATGCGCGGATCGGACATCAACGCCTCGAACCAGTCCTCGGCCATGAAGGCGCAACGCCCGATATCGAACCGGTGAAAGGCATCTTCGATGCCGGGCCACTTGGTCTCGACGACGGTCCACGAAATGCCCGCCTGAAAGATGCCCCGCGCCATCTGCGCCAACCAGCGGTCGTCGGGAATGGCGGCAAGTTCATCGGCGTCGAGCACCGTCGGCACGTCATCCAGCACCGCGATCCGCCCGCCCTTGCGTGCCGCCGCGATGTCGAGGATCTCGTCGTATGTGCGCATCATGCCTCTCCTTGTCCCGCGAGGCAGTCAAGGCCTAGCGCTCGACCTCGTCAAGCCCCAGTGCCAGACCCGCCCCAAGGATCGCCAGGACGGCAAAGCCGGTCAGCGCCGCAACGGGCCCGATGACGGCGAGCGCGCCGCCCACGGCGCCGGTCAAAAGAAGCAGCGTGCCGATCAGGGTGTTGGCCAGTGCCGCGTAGCTCGATCGCGCGTCTTCGGGGGCCATGTCGACGAGGTAAGTCGACCGGCCCTGTCGCACGCCATGATAAGCGATCATCAGGCCGAAGAGCAGCGCCGGGATCACCCAGGCCGCTTGCAGCCCCGTCACCGATGCGCCCACCGCCAGCCCCATGAACACCGCGGCGACCACGCCCGACAGAACCAGCACCCAGCGCGAGGACCGGTCCGCGAACCGCCCCCAGACATAGGAACTGACGAATGACGCCGCCGACGAGGCCAGCACCAGCGCGCCCAGCCCCTGAAGCGCGGACTCCCCCGGCGTCAGCAGAACGAAATACGGTGGGGCCAGCGCGGTGACCGTCAATGCGCCCCGCGTCGCGATGAAGCGGCGGAACTGCGGATCGCGTTTCAGCGGAGACAGGTCGAAGGCGGGTGCGTCCCGATCCGCGCTTTCGGGCTCGTCCAACGTCGAGAACACCGCCGCGGCCCCCAGCCAAAGCGCAGCTGCCAAGGCGATGGCAATCACCACTGGCCCCACGTCCTGCCCGATGCCAAAGATCAGCAACCCCGCAAAGACCAGCACCGCCAGCGACGAGGCAGACCCAGCAACCCCTGTCACCGCGCCACGGCGCGTCTTGGCCACGGTCTTGCCTTGGATGTCCTTATAGGACACCGAGCAGGCCGCGCGCCCGATGGAAAACACCACAAGCGCCGCCGCCATGGCGAGACCCGCGGCCATGCCGCTCAGCGTCAGGGCCGCAAGCACGATGAGCGCCGCCATTATCCCCTGCACGACGCTGCCAGCGACCCAGAACCACTTCCGCTGCGCCATCGCGCGCAGGCGCCCGGCCATCAGGATCTGCGGCAGCAACGCGCCCGCCTCCCGGATCGGCACGAAGGCCCCGGTGATCGCCGCCGGCACGCCCAGCGCGCCGCCCAGCCAGCTGAGAACCAGCTTCGGGTCGATCAGGCCATCGGCGATCTTGGTCATCGACAGGCTGACCATGTGGCGCAGCCCGTTATGGGCTTCGCGCCGGTCGACATCCTCGGCCCCGGCGAGTTGCGCGAAGATGCGGGTCGTGTCGTCTGTCATACGTCTCTCCTGTTCTGCGTTGATCGAACCTAGTGCGATTGGCGCAGGCTCCCAGTGGGGCGCGCGCAAGGCCGTTCGAACGGCCTTGAACCAATCGCCTTGCAAGGCGATTGCCACGCGTCTTCGAAGACGCGTTTCCAAGGCGCTTCGAAGCGCCTTGCCGCCCGCGCTTGACAGCGCCGCGCGGCGCTGCCTAGAAGACCGCCGTACCACATACCCGCAACCGGGCGCTTGGTAGGCGCCAAACCGACGAGGAGCACGGCCCATGGCCCAAGTTTCCCTGACATTTCCTGACGGCTCGAAACGCGACTTCGACAAGGGCGTGACCCCGGCCGCCGTGGCCGAAGGGATTTCGAAATCCCTTGGCAAGAAAGCCATTTCCGCGTTGGTCAACGGCGCGCATTACGATCTTCAATGGCCCATCGAGGCGGATGCCGAAATCGCCATCAACACCATGGCCGATGACGCGCCCGCGCTAGAGCTGATCCGCCATGACTGCGCCCATATCATGGCCCGCGCCGTGCAGGAGCTTTGGCCGGATGTGAAGGTCACCATCGGCCCCGTCATCGACAACGGCTGGTACTACGATTTCGACCGGGCAGAGCCGTTCACGCCCGAGGACCTTGGCGCCATCGAGAAGAAGATGCGCGAGATCATCAACAAGCGTGACCCCGTCCGGACCGAAGTCTGGTCGCGCGCCGATGCCATCGCGCATTACGAGGCCAATGGCGAGCACTACAAGGTCGAACTGGTCAACGCCATTCCCGACGATGGCCAGCCGATCCGCATGTATTGGCATGGCGACTGGCAGGACCTGTGCCGTGGCCCGCATCTGCAACATACCGGGCAGGTCCCCGGTGACGCGTTCAAGCTGATGAGCGTGGCCGGCGCCTATTGGCGCGGCAATTCCGACAACGCCATGTTGCAGCGCATCTACGGCGTCGCCTTCAAGAACAAGGAAGACCTGCGCAAATACCTCAACATGCTGGAAGAGGCCGCCAAGCGCGACCACCGCAAGCTGGGCCGGGAGATGGACCTCTTCCACATGCAGGAGGAAGCGCCGGGCCAGATCTTCTGGCACCCCAATGGCTGGAAAATCTACACCACGCTGCAGGACTACATGCGCCGCCAGCAGCAAAAGGGCGGCTATGTCGAGGTGAACACCCCGCAAGTCGTGGACCGCAAGCTGTGGGAAAAATCCGGCCACTGGGAGAAGTATCAGGAGAACATGTTCATCGTCGAAGTGGACGAGGAGCATGCCCGCGAAAAGGCCGTGAACGCGCTCAAGCCGATGAACTGCCCCTGCCACGTGGAAATCTTCAAGGTCGGGCTGAAATCCTACCGCGATCTTCCACTGCGCATGGCCGAGTTCGGGTCTTGCGCGCGGTATGAGCCCTCGGGCGCGCTGCATGGCATCATGCGGGTACGTGGCTTCACGCAAGACGACGCGCATATCTTTGCGACGGAGGAACAGATTGCATCCGAGTGTCAGAAGTTCATCGACTTCCTGTCCGAAATCTACCGCGATCTGGGCTTTGCCAAGTTCGACATCCTGTTCTCGGACCGCCCCGACATGCGGGCTGGCAGCGACGAGGTCTGGGACAAGGCCGAGGGGGCGCTTCTGGCCGCGACCCGCGCCGCCGGGATCGAGCCCAAGATGAACCCCGGCGAGGGCGCGTTTTACGGCCCCAAGCTGGAATTCTCGCTGACCGACGCGATTGGCCGGGTCTGGCAATGCGGCACCTTCCAGGTGGATTTCGTGCTGCCGGAACGGCTGGACGCCACCTATATCGGGCAGGACGGGGCCAAGCATCGCCCGGTGATGCTGCACCGCGCCTGCCTTGGGTCTTTTGAGCGCTTCATCGGCATCTTGATCGAGGAACACGCGGGCAAGCTGCCCTTCTGGCTGGCCCCGCGTCAGGTGGTCGTCGCGTCGATCACCTCGGACGCGGATGCATACGTGGCCGAGGTCGTCGATGCGCTGGTCAAGGCGGGTGTGCGCGCCGAGGCCGACGTGCGCAACGAAAAGATCAACTACAAGGTGCGCGAGCACAGCCTTGGCAAGGTGCCGGTCATCCTTGCCGTGGGTCACCGCGAGGTCGAGGAGCGGACCGTCTCGGTAAGGCGTCTGGGCGAAAAGCAGACCTCGATGGCAACGCTGGACGATATCGTGGCAGAGTTGAAGGGTGCCGCGACACCTCCGGACTTGAAATGAGACTCTGGTAGGATGGGTTTGAACCCATCCTACATGGGACGCGACAGGGCGGCCTCGGGGCCGCCCTTTTTCATGTCCGGGCTGTTACAGACCTGACAAGGCGCGTGAGCCCGGCGACTTTGGCCCGGTTTCAATGGTTCAAGCCTGAAACATTTTCGTAAATTCGCCCGCGATGCCGCACGGCAGAATGTTTCAGAGCGCCTCAAGATGCCGAAAATCACGGGATTTTCCGCTCACCAACCACTGGCGATCCCTGACAGCACCGTGATGCACGTCCCCGTGAGTGGCGGCTTTTCGCCGACGCCGACAAGTTTGGATCACCGCTGGTCGAGACATCCGGCGGCAAGCATTCAACCCTCGCAAGACGAAAGGACATCCCATGTCGAAATCCCTCAAGACAGCCGCCATCCTCGGTGCCTTTGCCGCCAGCTTTGCCGCCGGTGGCGCCCATGCCATGGATCAGGAAAAGTGCTTCGGCGTGTCGCTGGCCGGTGAAAACGGTTGTGCGGCGGGCCCCGGCACCACCTGCGCCGGCACCTCGACCGTCGACTACCAAGGCAACGCATGGACGCTGGTCGATGCCGGCACCTGCGCCGAGATCGAGCTGCCCGCGATGGCCGACGGCACCCCGCGCATGGGCTCGCTCGAAGAACTCGACCGCGACCTGCCGATGTCGTGACGACTGCAAAGTAGGATGGGTGATCACCCATCCTACCCCCTGCCGGAGGCCAACATGTTCGACCAATCCCATAGCCTGCCCGCCGCCCCGGGTGTCGGCTACAAGCCGCAGCACTACAGCCAGATCATGGCCGAGGCCGCCCCCGTCCAATGGCTGGAAATCCACGCCGAGAACTACATGGGCGACGGCGGACGCCCGCTGGCACAGCTGCGCAACCTCGCCACGCAGTTCCCAATCTCTGTGCATGGTGTCGGCCTATCGATCGGGGCCCCCGCCCGCTCGACCTCGATCACCTTGCGCGCCTCGCCCGTCTCATCGGCTGGTTGAACCCCGCCAGCTTTTCCGAGCACCTCGCCTGGTCCACCCATGACACGGGCTTTCTCAACGACCTGCTGCCCCTGCCCTACACCAAGACCACCCTGACCCGCATCTGCGATCACATCGATCAGGTCCAGTCGACGCTGAACCGCCGGATGCTGCTGGAAAACCCCTCCTCCTATCTCGCCTTCGCCGAAAGCACCTGGGCGGAGCCCGACTTCCTGCGCGAGATCGCCCGCCGCACCGGCTGCGGCCTGCTGCTCGACGTCAACAACATCTTCGTCTCCGCCACCAATCTGGGCTTTTCGCCCCAAGACTATATCGACCGCTTCCCCCTCGACGCCGTGGGCGAAATCCACCTTGGCGGGCATGACGATGACACCGACGATCACGGCGCGCCGCTTTTGATCGACAGCCACGGGCGCGAAGTCGCCGATCCGGTCTGGGCTTTGCTCGATCACACGCTGGCGCAATCGGGCCCGCGCCCGATCCTGATCGAATGGGACACCGATGTGCCCGACTGGCCAGTGCTGCGCGCCGAAGCCTTGCGCGCCGCTCAAGCCCTCTGCGTCGGAGCCTGACATGACCACCGCGACCGAAGACGCCTTCCGCATCGCCCTGCTGGACCCGTCCAGACCGACGCCAGAGGGCTTGACCGATGGCGCAGGCCGTCCCGCCGGCCGACGCTATGCGGTTTATCGCAACAATGTCGCCGTCTCGCTGCGCGAGGCGCTGGAGGCGGGTTTTCCCGCGATCCGCTCGCTGATCGGCGCGCAGAACTTCGCCACCACGGCCCAGATGTTCTCGCGCCAATGCCTGCCCGACACGCCGATGATGTTCCGCTATGGCGCAGGCTTCCCGGAGTTTCTGGAAACGGTGCCACAGCTGCACCATCTGGGCTACCTGCCTGACGTGGCGCGCTTGGAACTGGCTTTGCGCGAAAGCTATCATGCCGCCGACGCCGCTCCGTTCGATCCGGCCAGCCTTGCGGACCTGACCGAAGCGCGCCTCGCCACCCTGCATCTGCCCATCGCACCGGCCACCCGCGTGGTGTCCTCGCCTTGGCCGATCCACGCGATCCACCGCTTCGCGCTGGAGCCGGGCGCGCCCAAACCCCCGGCCCACGCGCAAGACGTGCTGATCGCACGACCCGATTTCGACCCGGTGCCGCACCTGCTGCCCGCCGGAGCGGCGAAGATGATCCGCGCGCTGCTCCGAGGCCAGCCGCTGGCAGCGGCCGTGGACGCCGCCCCGGACGAGCTTGACCTGCCCGCCACCCTGTCGCTGCTGGTGACCAGCGGCGCCTTGGGCCACCCGAAAGGACCCCACCAATGACCCTGCCCCAAAGCCTTGCCCCCTCATGGACCGCAGCCACCCGCCTGCTGGACCGCGCGGGCGACGAGATCCTGCCGCTGCTGGCGCGCTTTGCCTTTGCGGCGACGCTGCTGGGCTATTTCTGGGCCTCTGCCAAGACCAAGCTTGGCGACGGCCTCCTTGGCCTGTTCCAGCCTTCGCTCAACGCCTATGCGCAGATCTTTCCACGCCAGATGGAGGCGCTGAACTACGATGCCAGCCAGCTGGGCCTCTTTCACTGGGCGGTGGTGATGGCCGGGACATGGGCCGAGTTCATCCTGCCGCTGCTGATCGTGCTGGGCCTTGCCACGCGGGTGTCGGCCCTCGGCATGGTCGGTTTCGTCATCGTCCAAAGCCTGACCGACCTGTACGGCCATGGCGGCATCGCCCATGTCGAGACGCTTGGCGCATGGTTCGACCGCATCCCCGATGCGCCGATCCTCGATCAGCGGCTGTTCTGGATGCTGGTGTTCACGACCCTGATCCTCAAGGGGGCCGGGTCGCTGTCGCTCGACGCGCTGGTCAAACGGCGGTACCAGCCGCTGCCGCATACCGCTTGAACGGCGGGCGGGGCCGTGCCCCGCCGCCCTCAGGTCAGAGCTGCCTGAACATCCTTGCCCCAGCCCAGCCACATCTCGTCACCGCGCGCAATCAGGGGCCGCTTCATCAAGGTCGGATGCGCCGCCAGCAGGTCCAGCGGTGCGGACGCCCGCTCGGCCTCGCCCAGCGTCTGCCACGTGGTCGACCGCGTGTTCACCAGCGCCGCCCCGAAGCGGTCATACGCCTCGCGCAGGACCGTCTCAGGCACGCCATCGCTGCGCACGTCACGCAATTCCGCGTCCGGCAGGGCCTTCAACGCCTTGCGGCAGGTGTCACATGTCTTCAGACCATAAACGATCATCTGTTCCCCAATTCCCCTTCATGGCAGCGCCCAACGCCCGCTCTCCGGGCATGCGCCGTTAACCATTTTCACATAAATGAACCGGACCTGTAACACGATGCGGTTTTTCTTGATTTTCGCAAGACGCGCCAGAACGCTTTTGTCGTGACCCTCGATGATCGGTCGCAGCCGGGTGTGCCTTGCCCGGCGCGATCCCGAAAGGCGGCGGTGACGGGGTGGCCTCACCCGACATTGAGGCCAGAACAAAGGACTTGGAAAGGAGCACGGGGATTATGCCGAACGGCACCGTGAAATGGTTCAACACCACCAAAGGCTACGGGTTCATCGCCCCGGAAGAAGGCGGCAAGGATGTGTTCGTTCACATCTCGGCTGTCGAACGCTCGGGGTTGACGGGCCTCGCCGACAACCAGAAGGTCAGCTACGAATTGCGAGAGGGCCGCGACGGACGCCAGATGGCATCCGATCTCAAGACCCTCTGACCCGATTTTCGGCATTTCAGCCGGGCCGCCTGTGCGGCCCGTTTTTTACGCCTCGTTCAAAGGTCTGAAGCAACAGTTAAGATTGCAGGGACTTCCGGCTTCGCATTCGGGGTCAAACTGCCTAGATTGATCCGTGGGGGCGCTGCAACAGGGGCAACGCCATGAGTAGAGTCGCAAATTTCGAAGCCGCACCGGCGATCCCGTTCAAGGTCTATGCCGCGGTCGGGGCCATCGTGGCCACCGCGGTCATCGTCGGCGGGGCACAATTGTTGCCGCCCTTGACCGGCGAGCCGGTCGATTATCGCCACGTCTCCGACCGCGCCACCATCCACCGGGTCGATGAGCGCGCCTTTTGCCAAGAGACGATGCAGGGCGTGGATTGCGGATGTTTCTCCTACCAAGCCTCGGCGATCTTGCGGGCCGACGCGCCGCGCATTCGCGGGCTTGCCTATGCAGACAAGTGGGAACTCGCCGTCGCGCAAGCCGGAGCGGCCTGCCGTCGCTAGGCATTTGCCACGAATTGTAAGTACTTGTGAGGCGCTTTCGGGCGCCTTTTGTGTCACCATGGCCGGGCTTTTCGATGTTGGGGGACATCATGAAACCGGAACATATCGCCTCGGCCGGTGTGCTTGTCGCTTCGGCGCTTTTGCTGATGGCCGTGCAGACGGTGCCACCCTTGACGCAAGTCAGCGTGCCACCACCGCCACCGCTGGACGCGCGCGTGCTGACCGCGCGGATGGATGAGGCCGCCTATTGCCGCGACCACCTGTCCGGCGTCGATTGCACCTGTTTCGCCTATCGCGCCGGGCTGGTGCTGAACGCGCCGCGCGACCCGCTGCCATGGCTGACCTATGCGGATCGCTGGGAATTGGCGCTGGGGCAGGCCCGCCAAAGCTGCGCGGTCGGGCTCTGACCTCAGGCCTCTTGCAGGCGTTTCGCCTCTTGCCCCGCAAGCGCGATCAGCCGCTGCATGTAGGGCTTGTCCAGATCCTCGGTCCGCGTCGCCGCATAAAGGCGGCGCGTCAGCCCCTGCTCGGTCAAGGGCCGTGTCACGTAATCCGAGCTGTATTTGACCTCGCGCACCACCCAGTCCGGCAGCACCGACACACCGCGATTAGAGGCCACCAACAGCAGGATCACCGCCGTCAGCTCCACCTGCCGGATCGCCGCCGGTTCGACCTTGGCGGGCGTCAGCAACTGGCTGAAGATATCCAGCCGCGCCCGGTCCACGGGATAGGTGATCAAGGTCTCGCCCCGGAAATCCTGCGCCTCGATAAAGGCTTTCTGTGCAAGCGGATGCTGGGCTGAGGCCACGAATACCGGCGCATAATCAAACAGCGGGGTAAAGGTCACGCCGGCCAAGTCCTCGGGGTCCGAGGACACGACCACATCCACCTCTTCCTTCATCAAGGCGGGCAGCGCGTCGAAGGCCAGACCCGGGCGGATGTCCACATCCACATCCGGAAAGCTCTTGCGAAAGCCTTCGAGCACCGGGAACAGCCATTCGAAACAGGCATGGCATTCGATGGCGATATGCAGGCGGCCCGACGACCCGTCGCGCAGCCCCATGAATTCCGCCTGCACCGCCTCGACCTGCGGCAGGATCTGCTCGGCCAGCCGCAGCAGCCGCGTTCCGGCCGCCGACAGGCGCATCGGTTTCGACCGCCTTATGAAAAGTTCAACCCCGGCCTGATCCTCCAACCCCTTGATCTGATGGCTGAGCGCACTTTGCGTGATGTTCAGCACATCCGCCGCCTTGGCCACGCCGCCATGATCGTGGATCGCCTTGATGGTCCGCAGGTGGCGGAATTCGATATGCATACGCACCTCATGTTAGTGATGAGATTTATGAGTTTGTCTCACCATGCTGCATGTGCCACATAGGGTTCAAGACGGAAAACACACCGGATGTGTCGCAAAGCGACCCCGAGCACGAAAGAGATGATCATGAAACGCCCCGAGATTTCCTTTGAGTTCTTTCCGCCCAAGAATATCGAGGGCACGTTTCGCCTGTGGGACACCACGCAGGTTCTCGCCCCGCTCAAGCCGCGCTTTGTCTCCGTGACCTATGGCGCGGGTGGCACGACCCGGGACCTGACCCGCGACGTGGTCGGCACCCTGCACAAGCATTCCGGCCTGCGCACCGCCGCCCACCTGACCTGCGTCGACGCCACCCGCGACGAGACGCTGAAGATCGCGCAGGATTTCGCCGCCGTGGGCGTCACCGACATCGTCGCCCTGCGCGGCGACCCGCCCAAGGGCTCGAACGGCTTCCAGCCCCACCCCGACGGCTTTGCCAATTCCGTCGAACTGATCGAGGCGCTGGCCGAGACCGGGCAGTTCACCATCCGCGTCGGCGCCTATCCCGACAAGCACCCCGAAGCGGCCACCGCGCAAGCGGATATCGACTGGCTCAAGCGCAAGATCGACGCTGGCGCCACCGAGGCGCTGACCCAGTTCTTCTTCGAGGCCGAGACCTTCTTCCGGTTCCGCGACGCGGCGGCGAAGGCGGGCATCGACCAGTACATCACCCCCGGCATCCTGCCGATCGAGAACTGGAAGGGCGCGCGCCGCTTTGCCGAAGGCTGTGGCACCTTCATCCCCGAGTGGGTGGCCGAGGCGTTCGAAAAGGCCGAGCGTGACAACCGTTCCGACCTGCTGGCCACGGCGATCTGCACCGAGCTGTGCACCGACCTGATCGAGGGCGGCGTGGACAAGCTGCACTTCTACACGCTGAACCGCCCGGAACTGACCCGCGACGTGTGTTTCGCGCTGGGGGTCACCCCCGAGGTCAAGCTGGAAAACGTCGCCTGACGCGGCTCAGGTCATGCGCTCGGTATGCCCGTCGATGGCGAGCGCCTGACCTGAAATCCGCGCCCCCGCGTCGGAGGCGAGAAACGCCACCGTCGCGGCGACATCCTCTGCCGTGACCCAGGATCGCAGGGACACGCCGTCCACATAGGAGGCGCGCACCGCCTTTTCGGTCTGGCCGCTGGCCTGCGCCACGCTGGCGACGACCCGGTCCATGCGCGGCCCCTCGACCGCGCCGGGGCAGATCGCGTTGACGCGGATGCCATGCGGACCCAGTTCCATCGCCAATGTCTTGGTCAACCCGATGACGGCCCATTTCGCCGACGCATAGGGCGCGCGCAGCGGGTAGCCGAACAGTCCCGCATTGGACGAGGTCAGGACGATCACCCCCGATCCCTGCGGTTTCATCACCCGCGCCGCCCAGCGGCAGGTCAGAAAGGCCCCGTGCAGGTTGACCGCGATGCAGGCCTGCCACGCGTCGTAGTCGAGCGTTTCGACCGCGCCCGCCGGGCCGCCCGTGCCCGCATTGGCACAGACCACGTCAGCCCCGCCCCAAGCGGCCTCGACCTGCCCCAGAAAGCCCTCCATCGCCGATTCGGACGTGACATCCGCCACTTGGGCCAAGGTGCCGGGATGGGCGGCGGCGAAGTCCGCCACCGCCTGCGCATCGACATCGCAGATGGCAACGCGCGCGCCCTCGGACAGGAAGCGCTCTGCCATGGCGCGCCCGATGCCGCTGGCCCCGGCGGTGATGACGACGCGGCGGCTCATGCGCCGACGGGCGCGCGTTTGGTCAGGCCAAGCTTTTCGCGCACCTCCGCCGGGCCGATCACCTTGGCGCCCATGCCCTCGACAATGCCCACCGCGCGCTCGACCAACTGCGCATTGGTGGCCAGAACGCCCTTGTCGAGCCACAGGTTGTCCTCCAGCCCGACGCGGACATTGCCGCCCGCCAGCACGGCCGCAGCGACATAGGCCATCTGGTTGCGCCCCAGCGCAAAGGCGCTGAAGGTCCAGTCGTCCGGCACGTTGTTGACCATCGCCATGAAGGTGTTCAGATCGTCCGGCGCGCCCCAAGGCACCCCCATGCACAGTTGCACCAATGCGGGGCCGTCCAACACGCCCTCCTTCACCAGTTCCTTGGCGAACCACAGGTGGCCGGTGTCAAAGGCCTCGATCTCGGGCTTCACGCCCGCATCCGTCATCATCCGGCCCATCGCCCGCAACATGCCGGGCGTGTTGGTCATGACGTAATCCGCCTCGGCAAAGTTCATCGTGCCGCAATCCAGCGTGCAGATCTCGGGGCGGCAGTCGAGCACATGGGCGACGCGCTCCTCGGCGCCGATCATGTCGGTGCCAGCCTGCACCGGCAGCGGCTGCGAGGTCGGGCCAAAGACGATATCGCCCCCCATCCCCGCCGTCAGGTTCAGGACCACATCCACATCCGCATCGCGGATGCGGTCCGTCACCTCGCGATACAGGTCCAGCCTGCGCGAGGGCGCGCCGGTTTCGGGGTCGCGGACGTGACAATGCACGATGGCCGCGCCCGCCTTGGCCGCCGCGATCGCGCTGTCGGCGATCTGCTGCGGCGAGCGCGGCACATGCGGGCTGCGGTCTTGCGTGCCGCCCGATCCCGTCACCGCGCAGGTGATGAAGACCTCCCGGTTCATCGTCAAAGGCATGCTTGTTCTCCCTGTTGTCCCCGGATCAACGCATCCACCGCCACGGCCCTGTCTTCAAGGCACAGCAAGGGGTTGATCTCCACTTCTTCCACGGTCGCGGCATGGGCCACGACAAATTCCTGCACCGCCAGAACGGCGTCGATGATCGCCGCGCGGTCCGCGCCCGGCGCGCCGCGATACCCTGCCAGAACCGCGCCGATGCGCAACCCGTCGAGCATAGCGCCGACCTCCTGCGCCGAAACCGGCAGCAAGGCCGACACCGTGTCGGCCCAAAGTTCGGTCAGCACGCCGCCCGCGCCCAAGGTCAGCACGAAGCCATGCGCCGGGTCCCGCAGCACGCCGATCAGCAGTTCGGCCACGGTGCCGGTGATCTGTTCCTCGACCAGATAGCCCGGCGCGTTCATCGCCTGCGCCGCGTCCAGAACCTCATCCGGCGTCAGACCCAGCCGGATCGCGCCAGCCTCGGACTTGTGGGCAAAGCCCTCGCCCTTCAGCACCACGCGCCCCAGCCCCCTTGCCGCCCTTTCGGCCTCTTCCGGGGTGGCGCAGCGCATGCCGACAGGCACCGCAAGCCCGTGTTCGGCGAGGGCTGTCTTGGCCTCCGCCTCGGGCCACAAACCGTCGCCTCCGGTGCCAGGCAGCAGCACAGGCTCACCCGGCTCCACCGCCCCGAGCCACGAACAGACCTCGACCGCCTCCAAGGCGGCGGTGATCCCGCATAGCGGCACCAACCCCTCGGCCATGATCCGCGCCGCCCAAGTCTCCGGCATGGTGTCGACCAGCGAGGACAGCACCGCCATCGGCACGCCCGAGGCCCGCGCCGCAGCGCCCGTCGCCGTCACCACATGCGCCCAATCCGCGTCCGAGCACCGATCCGCGCGCGGGAAGTCCAGCACCACAAGGCCCAACCCATAGCCCGACCCGGTCATCATCGCGCTGAAGGTCTCTTTGACCGCCGCCTCATCCCCCCAGATATAGGTGTGATAATCCAAGGGGTTGCTCAGCGCCACCTTCGGCCCCAGCGCCGCGCGCAACGCGGCTTTCTGCACGTCGTTCAAGGGCGGGAAAACCACGCCGCGCCCCAAGGCGCTGTCCGCCATCAGGCTCGCCTCGCCGCCCGAACAGGACATCGACCCAAGGCGCGCATTGGCCAAGGGCCCCGTGCAATGCAGGATCTTGAGCGCCTCCAGCAGTGCCTCCAGCGATGATACCTGCGCCACGCCGCAGCGCCGCAAAAAGGCCCGCGCGCCCGCATCGCTGCCCGCCAGCGACGCCGTATGCGACACCGCCGCGACCTGCGCCTGTTCGCTGGCGCCCGCCTTTACCGCAACGATGCGCTTGCCAAGGGCAAAGGCACGCGCCGCCAGCGCCTCGAACCCGCGCAGGTCGGCGATGCCTTCGATATGCAGGCCCAAAGCCGTGACGCGCGGATCGTCCAGCAAGGCCATCCCGAACCGCGACAGGTCCACAACCGCCTGATTTCCCACGGTTCCCAGATAGGCAATCGGCAGGCCCCGGCGCTGCATCGTCAGGTTCAGCGCGATGTTCGAGCTTTGCGTCAGGATCGCCACGCCGCTGTCCACCGCCACGCAGCCATGCTGGTCGGGCCACAGCGCGACCCGGTCCAGCGCATTGACGAAGCCATAACAGTTCGGCCCCAGCACCGGCATCTCGCCCGCCGCCGCAATTAGGGCCGCCTGCAAATCGCCGCCATCGGCCAGTTCCGACGCCGCCTCGCGAAAGCCCGAGGCAAAGCAGACCGCGCCGCCCGCACCGCGCCGCGCCAGCGCGCCGATCACCTCGACCGTCGCCGCCCGGTTGACGCCCACGAAGGCCGCATCCGGCGCTTCCGGCAGATCATCGACCGAGGCAAAGGCCCCGGCGCGCGTGGGGTGCACGTGCCAGATCGGGCCATCGAAGCCGATCCTGTCCAGTTCCCGCAAGACATTCGCGCACCAGCCGCCGCCACCGATCACCGCCACGGAGCGCGGCGCCAACAGCCGCTTCATCGCGCTCACGCCCCCAACGGGCGAAAGATCTCGCGGCTGATGATGTGGCGCTGGATTTCGCTCGTGCCGTCCCAGATCCGTTCCACCCGCGCATCCCGCCAGAACCGTTCGATGGGGAAGTCGTCCATCAACCCCATGCCGCCGAAGATCTGCAAGCTCGTATCCGTCACACGCGCCAGCATCTCGGTCGCGTGGACCTTGGCCGAGGCAATCTCGCGGTTCGCGGGCAAGCCCTGATCCAACCGCCACGCCGCCGACAGCGTCAGCAAATCCGCCGCGTCGATTTCCGTGATCATGTCGGCGACCTGAAAGCTAACGCCCTGAAACTTCGCGATCTCCTGCCCGAACTGTTTGCGCTGCGCGGCATAGTCCACCGCCATGTCAAAACACCGCCGCGCCCGGCCCACGCTGAACGCCGCCACGGTCAAACGGGTCGCATAAAGCCAGTCATTCATCACGGCAAAGCCACCATCGACCTCGCCCAAGACCTGGGCGTCGGGCATGCGACAATCGGTAAATTCCAGAATGCAGTTCTTGTAGCCACGATGGCTGACCGACCGGTATCCGTCGCGCACGACAAAGCCCGGATGTCCGCGATCCACCAGAAAACAGGTGATCCGCTTCTTCGGCCCCTTGGGTGTCTCATCCACCCCCGTCGCCACGAAAACGATAAAGAAATCCGCGTGATCCGCGCCAGAGATGAAGTGCTTGGTCCCGTTGACCACCCAGTCCCCGCCGTCCCGCACGGCGCTGCACTTCATCCCTCGCACATCCGACCCTGCGTCAGGCTCGGTCATGGCCAGCGCATCCATCCGCTCGCCCCGCACGGCGGGCAGCAGGTAGCGGTCACGCTGCGCGCCCTCACACGCCATCAGGATGTTCTGCGGTCGGCCAAAGAAATGCGTCAAGGCCATCGACCCGCGCCCCAATTCCCGCTCGACCAGCGTGAAATCCAAATGGCTCAGCCCCGCGCCGCCCACCTCTTCGGGGAAGTTGCAGGCGTAAAACCCCATCTCGATGACCTTGCGCTTCAGCGCGTCGCCAAGCCCGTCGGGGACCTCGCCGGTGCGCTCCACCTCGGCCTCATGCGGATAAATCTCCGTCTCGACGAACCGCCGCACGGTCGAAACGATCATCTCCTGTTCGTCGCTCAGGCCAAAATGCATCAGGCACCTCCGGTTTTGGCCCAGCCTAGCCGCAACTGCGCCGCGCGAAACAGTCCAGAACCGGCAAAGGGTAAGTCCAATCGCGACACCCTGCGCCCACCTTAAGCCATCCTTTAGAATAACTTCATTGAAGCGCAGACCCGCCCGGGTGACAACCCGCCAAAAGGAGACCGCCCATGACGACAGCCCTTTCGAATACCAGCCTCGCGCGCCGCGCTTGGTCGATCCGCCGCCATGCGCTGCGCATGGGCGAGGTGCAGGGGCAAGGCTATATCGGTCAGGCTTTGGGCGTCGCCGACGTGCTGGCCACCAGCTATTTCCACGCCCTGACCTACCGCGCCGAAGACCCCGAATGGGAAGGCCGCGACCGGTTTTACCTCTCCATCGGCCACTATGCGATCGCGCTCTACGCGGCGCTGATCGAGGCCGGCATCCTCCCGGAGGATGAGATCAAGACCTACGGCATGGACGACTCGCGCATGCCGATGTCCGGCATGGCCGCCTACACGCCGGGGATGGAGATCACCGGCGGCAGCCTCGGCCACGGTTTGGGCATCGCCGTGGGGGCCGCGATGGGCCTTAAACGCAAGGGTTCGGACCGCTTCGTCTATAACCTGATGTCCGATGGCGAGCTGGGCGAAGGCTCGACATGGGAGGCGGTCATGTCCGCCGCCCAACACAAGCTGTCGAACCTGATCTGCATCGTCGATTTCAACGACCAGCAAGCCGACGGCCCCAGCACCCAAGCCCTCGCCACCACGCCCGAAGCGCCGAAATGGCAAGCCTTCGGCTGGCACGCCCAAGAGATCGACGGTAACGATCTGGATGCGCTGGTCGCGGCCTTCGACACGGCGCGCAACCTCGACACCGACCAACCCCGCGTCATCATCTGCAACACGCGGATGTGCAAAGGGGTCCCCTTCCTCGAAGAGCGCGACTCCAACCACTTCGTCCGCGTCGACCCCGACGAATGGGCCAATGCCATCGCTTTTCTCGACGCGCATATGCCCGCCTGACCACATCTTCTCTGGTCCCCAAATACCTCGGGGGAGCGCCAAAGGCGCGGGGGCAGCGCCCCCTCCCCGCCAGACAAAAGGCACAGACCATGACCGATCTCGCCCCCGGCCCCAACAGCCGCCGCAAATCCAAATACGCCCCTCGCACGGTCCCGGACCAGAAACTCGCCACCTCCGCCATGATCGCCTCGCTCGATGCCGAAGGGCGCAACACCGTCAGCGCCCCCTTCGGCAACGCCCTGATCGACATGGCAAAAACCCGCGACGATATCGTCGGCCTCTCCGCCGATCTGGCGAAATACACCGACCTGCACGTCTTCGCGAACGCCTATCCCGACCGCTTCTACCAGATGGGCATGGCCGAACAGGTGCTGATCTCCGCCGCCGCAGGCCTCGCGCGCGAGGGCTTCACCCCCTTCGCCACAACCTATGCGGTGTTTGCCAGCCGGCGGGCCTATGACTTCATCTTCATGGCGATTGCCGAGGAAAACCTCCCCGTCAAGATCTGCTGCGCCCTGCCCGGCCTGACCACCGGCTACGGCCCCAGCCACCAAGCGACCGAAGACCTCGCGATCTTTCGCGGCATGCCCAACCTGACCATCATCGACCCGTGCTGTGCGACCGAGATCGATCAGGCCACCCGCGCCATCGCCGACCATCCCGGCCCGGTCTATATGCGCCTGCTGCGCGGTCAGGTGCCGGACGTGCTGGGCGAATACGGCTACAAATTCAAACTCGGCAAGGCCCAGATGATCCACGGCGGGAATGACGTTCTCTTCATCTCCACGGGCTTCATGACCATGCGCGCGCTCGACGCCGCCAAGGCGCTGAAGGCCGACAAGATCGACGCCGCCGTGCTGCACGTCCCCACGATCAAACCGCTCGACGTCGACACCCTCCGGGCCGAGGCCGCCAAGACAGGCCGCCTTGTCGTGACGATCGAAAACCACACCATCCAGGGCGGCTTGGGCGAGGCCGTCGCCGCCGACCTGCTGCGCAACCAGATCACCCCCAACTTCCGCTCCGTCGCGCTTCCGGATGAATTCCTCGACGCGGGCGCCCTGCCCACATTGCACCACCAATACGGCCTCTCCGTGCCCGCCATCACAACGCAGGTCAAAGCCTGGCTGTAAACACCCGCCCTCGCGTTTCTTCTTGGCGAAAATACCCCGGGGGCGTCGACTGCAAGGAGACGGGGGCAGCGCCCCCACCCCGCCATACACAAGGACCAACCCCATGAAACTTCTCGAAAACAAGACCGCGATCATCACCGGCGCCGCCAGCCTCCGCGGGCTTGGCAAAGCCACGGCCAAGCTCTTTGCCGAACATGGCGCGCGCGTCGCGATCCTCGACCTCGATGCCGATGCCGCGGTCGCGGCGGCCAATGACCTGCCCGGCTCTGGCCATATGGGCCTTGCCTGCAATGTCACCGACAAACAGGCCTGCATCGACGCCGTCGAAGTCGTTCTGGGCAATTTCCCCCAACTGGACATCCTCGTGAACAATGCGGGCATCACCCAGCCGCTGAAACTGGCCGACATCCAGCCGGAAAACTACGACGCGGTGCTCGACGTCAACCTGCGCGGCACGCTTTACATGACGCAGGCCCTGCTGCCGCATATGCGCGAACGGCAGTCCGGTGCCATCGTCAACATCTCGTCGGTCTCCGCGCAGCGCGGTGGCGGCATCTTCGGCGGGCCGCATTATTCGGCGGCCAAGGCCGGCATCCTCGGCCTGACCAAGGCCACCGCCCGCGAATGCGCGCCTCAGGGCATTCGCGCCAACGCCGTCTGCCCGGGCTTCATCGCCACCGACATCACCGGCGGCATGCTGACCGATGACATGATGGCCGGTATCCTCGAAGGCATCCCGATGGGCCGCGCGGGCGAGGCGTCGGACGTGGCGGGCTGCTGCCTGTTCCTTGCCTCGGACCTTGCCGCCTATGTCACCGGCTCCGAAGTCGATGTGAATGGCGGCTCGCTGATTCACTGAGCCAGACACAAAGTAGGATGGGTGATCACCCATCCTACTCCATCTCGCCGCGCAGCAAATCCTGTTGCGGGTCCAGGCGATCCACGTGCAAGCCATGCTGCGCAAGGATCGCCGAAACTTCGCTTTCATGTGCCGCGGCCTCGGCCCGCAACCACGCCAGAAACCCGCGCACCACGCGCCGGTTGAGATGCCGCGCCGGGCACAGTGCCCAATAGGCCGGGAAGCGCACCACCGCCACGTCGGGCACCAGTGGCACCAATCGCCCCGATGCCACCTCGGGAGCGGCCAGAGCAAGGCTTTCCAGCACCACCCCCGCCCCGTCCAACGCCAGTTGCAACGCCATGGACGACCGGTCCATCAGCACCTTCTTGCGGTTGCTGCGCACGTCCAATCCGTTGCGCAACAACCAGAAATCCCATTGGCACAAGGCCCGCGCCGAATCGATGAGACGGCATTGGCTGAGGATCTCCGCCGCCGTGCCCGGCACCAGACCCGCCAGCAGGTCGGGCGCGACCAGCGGCAGCACCGCATCCTCCAGAATCGGCTCGGCATGGTAGCCTTGCCACGCCCCGGTGCCATACCGGATGTCGATATCCATGATCTCGCGGTCGAAATCCGTCGGATCGGGCGCGGCGTCCACACGAATGTCCCAATCCGGATGCGCCGCAACGAAACCGGCGAGACGCGGGCCAAGCCAGCGCACACCAAAGCTGGGCGAGACCCGCAGGTTCAGCCGACGCATCTCCTGCCGCTGGCCCAGCACCGCTTGTGCGTCGCGCAGCATGCGCAGCGCCGTGGCCGAGGCCTGAAACAGCTGTTCGCCTTCCAGCGTCAGCGACAGGGCCCGTCCCTTGCGCCGGAACAGCTTGACGCCCAGTTGCTCTTCCAGCAGGCGCACCTGCTGGCTGACGGCGGAGGGGGAAACCGCCATTTCCTCGGCGGCACGGCTCAACGACCCGCGCCGGGCGACACATTCGAAATAGAGATGAGCGTTCAGGGAGGGGGGACGGGCCATGCGGCATCAGACCATGCGGGGATCGAAAGGAAAAGGCCGCCCGGCAGGGGCGGCCTTCGGCATGTACCGGACGCGGATCACTGCGCCGCGACGGCCTCTTGCCTTTGCGTGCCCAGACCCTCGACGGTGACTTCCATCACGTCGCCGGGACGCAGGAAGCGCTGCGGCTTCATGCCCATGCCCACGCCGGACGGCGTACCCGTGGCGATGATGTCGCCGGGCTGCAATTCCATGAACTGGCTCATGTAGCTGATGATCTGCCGCACGGAGAAGATCATGTCCGAGGTGTTGGAACTCTGCACAGCCTCGCCGTTCAGTTTCAGCGACACGTTCAGCGCCTGCGGGTCGGCCACCTCGTCCGCCGTCACCAGATACGGGCCGGTCGGGCCGAAGGTGGGGGCCGATTTGCCCTTGATCCACTGGCCCAGCTTCTCGATCTGGAATTCGCGTTCGGACACGTCGTTGATCGTGCAATAGCCCGCCACGTAGTCCAGCGCGTCCTCTTCGGAGACATACAGCGCCGTCTTGCCGATCACCACGCCCAGTTCGACCTCCCAGTCGCCCTTGACCGAGTTGCGCGGGATGATGACCGGGTCGAACGGCCCGGACAGCGCCGAGGTCGCCTTCGAGAACAGGATCGGTTCCGACGGGGCCTCTGCGCCCGACTCCTTGGCGTGCAGCGCGTAGTTCAGCCCGACGCAGAAGAAGTTCGGCACCGAGGCAAGGCACGACCCGATGCGGCCCGGCTCCTCGACCACCGGCAGGCCGTCCACGTCGATGGCGCGGATCGTGTCCAGCGCCTCGAGCGACACCGACGCGCCCGCGAAATCCGGGACGAGGCCGGACAGGTCGCGGACCTTGCCTTCGGCATCCAGAATCCCCGGCCTTTCCTGCCCCTTCGGGCCAAAACGCAGCAATTTCATATGAGTGTCATCCTTCCTTCATGTCATTCCGCCGCCGGGTTCGAACCCGGTTCCGGTTGTTCGGGGGGCAGTTCGTCCCCCTCGGTCTCAAAGAACTCCTGCACGTTTATCAGCAGATGTTCCAGATGGGCGCGCAGGCTGTTTGCCACGCGGGCCGCATCGCGCGCCTGCAAGCCTTCGACGATTTCGGTATGCTGGCGCAGCACCCGGTCGCGCGACCGTTTGCGCGTGGCCGACAGGTAGCGGGCCCGCCACAGCCGGGCGAGGATCGCGCGATGCGCCTCGGCCAGCACCGGGTTGTTCGAGGCCTGCGCGATGGTGCGGTGAAACTCCATGTCCAGTTCGAAGACGTCGATCATGTCGAGGTCATCATAGAGCCGCGCCATGCGGTCCTGAACCTCGGCGATCTGGGCGATCTGCGCGTCGGTGGCCCGTTCGACCGCCAGTTTGCCGGACAGAAGCTCCAGCGCGGTCAGCACCTCGATATTGTCGGACACTTCGCGATACGAGGGCATGGCCACGATGGGCGAGCGCGCGGGACGCAGCGTCACCAGCCCCTCCTTGGCCAGTATACGAATCGCCTCGCGCATCGGGGTCCGGCTGACGCCCATCTCTGCGGCGTTGTCGCGTTCCTTGACCTGCGCACCGGGCGGCAAGGTGCCCCGCAGGATTTCCCGTCGCAGATGATTCGCAATCTGCTCCGGAAGAGTTTCATCCGACATCGTTGCGGCCCTACCCTTTTGTTTTTGCGAAGATTTCGCCGCTTCTCCACCGCCCCTCCCGGGCGGCCTCCCATGGACGAAATTTGGTATACCAAAAATCCTTGCCTGTCGACGGGGGTTTGGTTAGCTTGGGTTTGCAAGATGGTATACCATCTGGACGCGGCGGGGTGAGGAGACCCGGCCAAGACTGAAAATGCACCCCGCAAAGGGGCGCTCTGGGAGGAAAGACATGAAGCTCAAGACCATGTTGAAGTCGGCAGCCGTTGGCGCCGTCGCATTTGCCGCATCCGCGGCGGGCGCACAGGAAGTCACCCTGCGCATCCAGACCCACTACGCATCCGAGCACCCCTCGGGCCAGCTGGCAGCCCAGTTCATCGACGACGTGCAGACCATGTCCGGCGGCGAGATCGCCATCGAGATGTTCTATTCGTCCTCCGTCGTCGCAACGACCGAGACCTTCGACGCCGCGATCAACGGCATCCTCGATTGCGACATGACCGGTGGCGCCTACCAGACCAACAAGAACCCCGCGTTCCAGTTCGTCGGCGACATCATGGGCGGCTATGACACGCCTTGGCAGCAGATCTCGTGGCTGTATTACGGCGGTGGCTATGACGCCGCGCAGGAACTGTACAACGCGCAGGGCATGCAGCTGATCGGCTGGTGGCTCTATGGTCAGGAATCGCTGTCCTCGTCCAAGCCGATCGCCGGCCCCGCCGACCTTCAGGGCTGGAAGTTCCGCTCGCCCCCGGGCCTCGAAACCGAGATCTTCACCGAGCTGGGCGCAACCCCGATCGTGATGGACTTCACCGAGATCTTCACCGCGCTGGAAACCGGCATCATCGACGGGGCTGACGCATCGGGCCTGTATAACAACGTCGGTCTGGGCCTCTATGACATCGTCAAGCACGCGACCTATCCCGGCTTCCACTCGATGCCGTCGGACCACCTCGCCTGCAACAAGGACGTCTGGGACGGCTTGTCCGAGCAGCACCGCCGCATCATCGACACCGCGATGCAGAAGCTGACCCTGCACACCGCCCTGTCGAACGAGAAGAAGAACGCCGAGGCCGCAGCCGAGCTGACCGCCGCCGGTGTGACCCTGCACAACTGGTCCGAAAAAGACCGTGCGGACTTCCGCAAGGCGGCACAGACCGCATGGGATGGCTGGGCCGCCAAGACGCCCGAAGCCGCAGCCCTGGTCAAGTCGCATCGCGAATACCTGACCGCACTTGGCCTGATCGCCGAGTAAGCGCATCGAGGCGCGCAGCCTCGTGACATCGCGGCGAGCCTTTACCCAAGGGCTCGCCGTTTTCGTACCCGCCTTGGCACATCGAGCAGGTCCGGCCTTGGGGCGTGGACACGGGCGGGGCCAACCTTTCATGACAGTGGGGAGACTGCGCATGGAACAGGACAGCCTCTGGCTGGGGCCGCTTCGGGGACCGATCAAGCTTGCGATGATCGGCTTTGGCGCGCTGACCGGCATTCTGTTCGTTATCCTGATCGGGATGCATTTCGTATCCGACACCGCCTACGGCATGCACGAGATGATCCGCCCCGAAGGGCGCCCGCTGGTGCAGGTGACCTTGATCTGCATCGGGCTCGCGCTGCTGTTCACGTCGCTCTATCTCAGCGACGAAAAAGGATCGATCGAGCCCGACCATACAGGCCCCTTCGACATCCTGTCGCTGGTGCTGTCGCGGCTGGCGATGGTGTCCATTGCCCTGGTCGTGATCGTGATGTTCTACGAGGTGGTCGCGCGCTACGTCTTTTCCGCGCCGACGCTTTGGGCGAACGAGATGTCGCTGTGGATCGCGGCCTTTGTCTTTTTGCTGGCGGGCCAATACGCCATGCAGCAGCGCAGCCATATCCGCATCTACATCATCTACGACATGATGCCCCGCTGGGCGCAAAAGGCCGCCGACAGCTTTACCGTGCTGCTGATCTGGACCTTTGTCTTCTGCCTGATCTGGGGCAGCTACACCAACATCATGACCCGCTGGAACCGGATGGAGGGCTTTGGCACCGCTTGGGACCCGCCCATCAACGGCACCGTGCATCCGGCCATTCTGGTGATCTCGATCCTTGTTGCGCTGCAGGCGCTGTCGAACCTGATCGCCGACTGGAACAAGGAACCCGAAATCCACACCGACGAGCCTGACGCGGAAGAGATCGAAGCCATCCGCCGCACCCTGGAGGACCCCAAGTAATGGTCGATATCGGCACACTCTCCCTGATCCTCCTGCTGGGCATGTTCGCGCTTCTGGCGATCGGCATGCCGCTGGGCTTTGCCTCAGCCTTCCTCGCCGTGGTGACGCTGGTCCTGAAGTTCGATGTGGACATCCTGTTCCGCACCTTCGGGCGTGGCCCGTTCAACGTGCTGGAACAGGCGGTCTTCCGACAGATGACGAATTACGTCCTCATATCGGTCCCGTTATTCATCTTCATGGCGGCGCTACTCGAACGATCCGGCATCGCGCGCGACATGTATTCGTCGCTGAACGTCTGGCTGTCGCGCACCCGTGGCGGCATCGCCATCGTGACAAGCGTGATGGCCGTGATCATGGCCGCCATGTCGGGCATCATCGGCGGGGAGGTCGTTCTGCTGGGCCTGATCGCCCTGCCGCAGATGCTGCGCCTTGGCTACAACCAGAACCTCGCCATCGGCACGATCTGTGCCAGCGGGTCCTTGGGCACCATGATCCCGCCCTCGATCGTCCTGATCTTTTACGGGCTGGTGACGGAAACCTCGATCAAGGCGCTGTTCACCGCCTCCTTCCTGCCCGGCTTCATGCTGGCCTCGTTCTTCATCATCTACATCATCATCATCACGCGCGTGGACCCGTCCAAGGCACCGCTGCCGCCGGATGATCCCACCCAGCCGCGCGGGGCCGAGAAGACTGCGCTGTTCTTCGCCTTCCTCGCGCGCTTCGCGCTGTTCGCCTCGCTTGGCTTCATCGCGCTGTTCTTCGTCATGGCGCTGATCGGCGGCGACAAGATGGCCGGTGACGGGGTGACGACCGTGTGGAACGCCATGATGGCCAATATCAGGTTCCTTGGCATCATCGCCGCCATTGGCCTTGTCCTGTCCCTTGTGCTGGGCCGCGAACGCGGTGCCAAGGGCTGGGAGATGGGCAAGGGTCTGGTCGCGCCCATCGTCGTGGTCGGCGTGGTGCTGGGTTCGATCTATGGCGGCATCACCGGCATCACAGAGGCGGCGGCCATGGGTGTGATCGCGGTCTTCACCATCGGGGTGATCCGCCGCGAGATGACCTTTGCCATCGTTTGGGACAGCCTGATGCGCACGCTGAAATCCACCGGCACGATCATCTGGGTTACCATCGGTGCGGCGGCGCTCGCCGCGGCCTACACGCTGGCCGGTGGCCCGACCTATGTGGCCAACCTGATCGTGGGCGCGGACATGCCGACCATGGGCGTGATCCTCGTGATGATGTTCATCTTCCTGATCATGGGGATGTTCATGGACTGGGTCGGCATCGTGCTGCTGATCATGCCGGTCTTCCTGCCCATCGTGGTGCGGCTTCCGGCCGAGGAAATCGGCTGGCTTGGCACGGTCGACCCGAAATACATCCCGATCTGGTTCGGCGTGGTGTTCTGCATGAACATGCAGGTCAGCTTCCTCTCGCCGCCTTTCGGCCCGGCCGCCTTCTATCTCAAATCGGTCGCCCCGGCGCATATCTCGCTGACCGACATCTTCAAAGGCTTCCTGCCCTTCATCGCCCTGCAACTCTGCGCGCTGATGGTGCTGCTGGCCTGGCCGCCGATCGTGACCGTGTTCCTCGACTAGGGACCTTGGCCGGGACGCCGATCCGCGCGCCCCGGCCCCCGCTTCTTCTGGCCCGAAATACCGTGGGGGTGAGGCGCGCAGCGCCGAGGGGGCAAAGCCCCCTACCCGACAACAAGGACACATCCATGCCGCTCGTGCTCACACAGACCCAAATCGACACCTTCGAGACCCAAGGCTACCTCGTCGTGGACGACGTCCTGCCGCCCGACACGCTGCAAGCGGTCAAGGACGAATACACCGCCCTGCTGGACACGCTCTACACCGGGTGGGAATCCGAGGGCCGCGTGCCCCCCGCCGCCGGTCAGGATTTCTGGCAAAAGCTGCTGACCAGCTACAAGGCCGGGTGCGAGTGGTTCCAGCCGATGGACATCTCTCTGCCCGGGGGCGAGATCGCCGCCGACACGCCCTTTCACTTCGGCCCTGCCGTCTTCGACATGCTCACCTCACCGCGCCTGCTCGATCTGGCCGAGGATCTGATCGGACCCGAGCTCACCTCGAACCCGATCCAGCATGTGCGGCTCAAACCGCCCTCGCGCACCCTGCGTGACGGCGAGACCACCGCGCATATCATGGCCACCGACTGGCATCAGGACCGCGCCGTCGCCCATGCCGAAGGCGACCGCACGCAGATGATCACCGTCTGGCTGGCGATGGAGGATGCAACGACGGAAAACGGCTGCCTGCAGGTCATCCCCGGCAAGCCGCAGATGTATCCGCATTGCCCCAAGAAACAGACCGCGATTGCCGACGGGATGCTGGACCTGACCAAGGCGACGCCGCTGCCGGTCAAGGCGGGCGGCGCGGTGATCTTTCACCCGCTCACGCCACACGCCTCGCTCGACAATGTCAGCGACAATTTCCGCTGGAGCTTTGACATCCGCTACAACGTCACGGGCCAGCCGACGGGCCGCGCGCATTTCCCCGATTTCGTCGCCCGCTCCCGCGCAGCACCTGACACCGAGTTGCACGATTGGCAGGTCTGGCGGCAGATGTGGCTTGACGCGCGCGCGCGACTGGCACCGCAGCCGCATATCCCGATCCATCGCTGGACGGGCGACGCGCCCGCCTGCGCCTGATACGATTGACCGTGAGAACCGCCATGAATACCGTCCGCCTGTCTGACGCCGACAATGTCGTCACCGCCACCCGCCCGCTGGAAACCGGCGAGGATGGTGCCCTTCAGTTGATCCCGCGCGGCCACAAGCTGGCCACGGCGGATATCCCCAAGGGCGCGCCGGTCATCAAATACGCGCAGGTCATCGGCTATGCCGCCGAGGACATCGCCAAGGGCGCGCATGTGCACACCCACAACCTCGAATTCCGCAATGTCGACACCGCCTATGAATACGGCACCAACCTGCGCCCCGTGGCCCCGGCCACCACGCAGGATACCTTCATGGGCTACAGGCGGGCCACGGGCCGGGTGGGCACGCGCAACTATATCGCCGTGCTGACAAGCGTGAACTGTTCCGCCACCGCCGCGCGCAAGATCGCTGCGCATTTCACCGAAGAAAAGCTGGCCGACTACCCCAATGTCGATGGCGTCGTGGCTTTTGTCCACGGCACGGGCTGTGGCATGGCGGGCGATGGCGAGGGCTTCGAGGCGTTGCAACGCGTCATGTGGGGCTATGCCCGCAACCCCAATATCGGCGCGGTGCTGATGGCCGGTCTGGGCTGCGAGATGAACCAGATCGACTGGCTGATCGAAGCCTACGGCCTGACGCCCGGCCCGCTGTTCCAGTCGATGAACATTCAAGACGTGGGCGGGCTGCGCAAGACGGTGGAACTGGGCATCGCCAAGATCGAGAAGATGCTGCCACTGGTCAACGAGGCGCAACGCGAGGCGTGCCCCGCCTCCGAGCTGATGGTCGCCCTGCAATGCGGCGGATCGGACGCGTGGTCGGGCATCACGGCGAACCCGGCGGTGGGCCATGCCTGTGACCTGCTGGTGGCGCAGGGCGGCACCGGCGTGCTGGCGGAGACACCCGAGATATACGGCGCCGAGCACCTGCTGACAGCCCGCGCGGTCAACCCGGAGGTGGGCGAAAAGCTGGTCGGCCTGATCAAGTGGTGGGAGGATTACACCGCCCGCAACAAGGGCTCGATGGACAACAACCCCTCGCCCGGCAACAAGAAGGGCGGGCTGACGACAATCCTTGAAAAGTCGCTGGGGGCTGCGGCCAAGGGCGGCACGACCCCCCTGACCGGCGTCTACAAATACGCGGAACCCGTGACGGCGAAAGGCTTCACCTTCATGGACAGCCCCGGCTACGATCCCGCCTCGGTCACGGGGCAGATCGCCTCGGGCTGCAATCTGGTGTGCTTCACTACCGGGCGCGGCTCGGCCTTTGGTGCGAAACCGAGCCCTTCGATGAAGGTCGCAACCAATACCGAGATGTTCACGCGGTTGCACGAGGATATGGATATCGACGCGGGCACCATCCTGTCGGCGGGCAAATCCGTCGAGGAGGTGGGCCGCGAGATTTACCAGATGTGGCTGCGCATGGCCTCGGGCGAGAAGACGAAATCCGAGCTGCAAGGTCTGGGCGATTACGAATTCGTACCATGGCAGATCGGCGCGGTGATGTGAGGCAACGGGTTTCGGCTCGGCTGCGCCGACCCGACCCGCCGGGGGCTTTGCCCCCGGACCCCCAAGGTATTTATGGACCAAAGAAGAAAGACGACCGAAGTGACGCAAAAGCTACCATTATGCGTGATCGGTGCCGGCTCCATCGGGCAGCGCCATATCGAGGTGGCGAGCCTGTCGGAGGGCGTGCGGTTGACCGCGGTGGTGGAACCTTCGGCAGCGGTGCGCGCGCGACTGGCGGCGCGGGGCCTGCCGATGGTGGCCAGTCTCGACGATGTGCCAAGCGACACGCAAGCGGCGATCGTCGCGACCCCGACGCAGGATCACCTCGCGTCCGGCATGGCCTGTCTGGACAAGGGTTGGGCGACGATCGTCGAAAAGCCCGTTGCCGCAACCCTCGCCGAGGCGCGGGCCTTGCGCGAGGCCGCCGAGGCCAAGGGGGGGCTGCTGTTCACCGGGCATCATCGGCGGTGTCATCCGTTTTCCATTGCCGCGCGGGACGCCCTGTCACAGATCGGCGATCTGGTGGGCGTGCAGGGGCTGTGGTCCCTGCGCAAGCATGACAGCTATTACGATGTCGACTGGCGGCGGGCGCCGGGCGCGGGGCCTCTGCTGACGAACCTGACGCATGAGATCGACCTTTTGCGCTTTTTCATCGGTGAGATGACCGAGGCCACGGCGCTGCTGTCCTCGGCTCGGCGTGGCTTTGTCATCGAGGACACCGCCGCGCTGGCGTTCCGGTTCGGCGACGGGGCGCTTGGGTCGTTTCTGATTTCGGATGCCGGGGCGTCGCCTTGGTCCTTCGAGGCTGCCTCTCATGAGAATCCGGCGATCGCCGGTTCGGGCGAGGATTACCTGCGGATCGTCGGGACGGACGGCGCGCTGGCCTTTCCGTCGCTGACGCGCTGGGGACGGTCGGGACCGGGTGAGGTGGAGTGGTCGAAGCCGTTGATGCGCCACGATGGCCGCGCCTTCGACCGGATCGATCCGCTTCTGGAACAGATCGAGCGGTTTGCCAAGGTTGCGCAGGGCGGGGTCGACGACGTGCTTTGCACGGCAGAGGACGGCATCCGCGCCATGGAAATGACGCTGGCCTGCGCGTTGTCGGGCAAGACGGGCCGCCCCGTCCGCCCCGAGGACGTGCCGGATACCTATACCGGGGTTTGAACGCCTCAAGGAAAGGACAGACGATGAGACTCAAGGGCAAACGGGCCTTCATCACCGCCGCGGGCCAAGGCATTGGCCGCGCCATCGCCGAAAGCTACATCCGCGAGGGGGCGACGGTCTTGGCGACCGACCTGAACGCCGCGCTTTTGGATGGGCTGGATTGCGAGACGTTTGCGCTGGATGTGAGGGACAAGGCCGCCGTGTTCGAGGCGGTGGCCGAGGCTGCGCCGGATATTCTGGTGAACTGCGCGGGCTTCGTGCATGCGGGCGATATCCTGACGGCGACGGATGACGATTTCGACTTTGCCTTCGGTCTGAACGTCAAGGCGCAGTTCCACACGATGCAGGCGGCGCTTCCGGGGATGCTGGAACGGGGCGGTGGGTCCATCGTCAATATCGCCTCGGTGGCCAGTTCGATCATCGCCGCGCCGAATCGATGCGTCTATGGCGCGTCCAAGGCCGCAGTGATCGGCCTGACCAAGTCGGTTGCGGTGGATTACGTGACCAAGGGCATCCGGGTGAACTGCATCTGCCCCGGCACGGTGGACAGCCCCTCCCTGCATGACCGGCTGCGCGCGATGGGCGACTATGACGAGGCCCGCCGCGCCTTCGAGGCGCGCCAGCCGATGGGACGGATCGGGACCGCGCAGGAAATCGCCCATCTTGCGGTTTACCTTGGCTCGGATGAAAGTGCCTTCACCACCGGTCAGGCCCATGTGATCGACGGCGGCTGGGCCGCCGCCTGACCCTTGCGCTGACCCAAAGTAGGATGGGTGATCACCCATCCTACCTCAAGGAGCACCCCCATGGCCGAGGCCAAACCCAGAGAAGAACGCACGGCGCTCGGCGTGGCCCTCATGGCGCTTGCGGTCGTGTTCTTCACCTGCATCGACAGTTCGGCCAAGTGGCTGATCCTTGGCGGCCTCGCCGCGCTTCAGGTCGTCTTTGTCCGCTATGCCGGGCACTTTCTGGTGGCCGTCACGGTCTACGGCCTGCGCGACAGAACCGCGTTCCGCTCGAACGCGCCGGGCAAGCAATTGCTGCGGTCATTCTTCTTGCTCGGATCAACCGTCCTGAACTTCTCGGCGCTGCAATACCTGCCGATCACCGTCACCACGACCATCATGTTCGCTGGCCCCATCGTCATCACCCTGCTGGCCATCCCGATCCTCGGCGAACAGGTCGGGCTGCGCCGCCTGATCGCCGTCTGCGTCGGGTTTGTCGGCGTGCTAGTGGTCATGCAGCCGTGGGGGGCTGACTTTCACCCCGCGATGTTCCTGACCCTCGCGGCTTTGTGCTTTGCCTCGTTCTATTTCATCATGACCCGCATGCTGTCGGGGGTCGAGGCCAACTCGACCCAGCAGATCTGGTCCTCCGGCATAGCCGCCGCCGCATTGGCCCCCTTCGTTCTGGGCAACTGGACATGGCCCACGGGCACAGACTGGATTCCGTTCCTGCTGATCGGCGGTTTCGGCGCGGGCGGGCATATCTGCGCCACCACCGCGCACCGGCTGGCGGATGCCTCGATCCTTGCGCCGGTGATCTACATCCAGATCTTTCTCGCGGCCATCGCGGGCGTGCTGTTGTTCGACACCTGGCCCACGGTCTGGACATTGGGCGGAGGACTGATCATCGTCGCCTCCGGCCTCTATATCTGGCAGCGCGAGCGCGCGGTGCGGGGCAAGGTCCGCCGCCCCGTCCCAGCAACACGCTAGCGTCAGCCGCGCCCGATATAGGGCATGGCGCTGGCCATCACGGTCATGAACTGCACATTCGCCTCCAATGGCAGCGATGCCATGTGCAAAACCGAACTTGCCACGTTGGACACGTCCATAACCGGCTCCACCGCGATCGAGCCGTCGGCCTGCGGCACGCCCTTGGTCATCTTCTCGGCCATGTCGGTCAGCGCGTTGCCGATATCGATCTGTCCGCAGGCGATGTTATAGGGCCGCCCGTCCAGCGAGATCGAGCGCGTCAGCCCGGTCACGGCGTGCTTGGACGATGTATAAGGTGCCGATCCCCAGCGCGGCACATAGGCCGACACAGACCCGTTGTTGATGATCCGCCCGCCCTGCGGGTCCTGCGCCCGCATCCGTGCAAAGGCCGCGCGCGCGCAGATGAACGAGCCCGTCAGATTGATGTCGATACAGCGCCGGAAATCCTCGACGCTGGTCTCGTCGATGGTCCCGCCCATGACCGACACACCGGCATTGTTGAACAGGCAGTCGATCCGCCCCCATTCCGCCAAAGCCTTGTCAAAAGCCGCATCCACGCTCGCCTCGTCCGACACGTCGCAAGGCAACGCCAGCACGCCCTCATGCTGTGCGGCCAACGCCTCCAACGGCTCGGCCCGCCGCCCGACGACACCCACGCGCCAGCCCGCCTCGACAAAGGCCAAGGCGCAGGCCTTGCCAATGCCCTGCCCGCCTCCAGTGATGATGATCGTCTGGGCCATGCGCCCCTCCCCATGCTTCTGTTCTTCAAAAATACAGTCTGATTGCGCACCTCCGGTGCGACGGGGGGAAGCGCATCAGCGCCGGGGGCAGCGCCCCCGTCCCCCCTTGCCCCTCAGTGATTGTCGCGCGGCAGGTCCTTGCCCACCTTCTGATAGGCCGTCGCCAGTTCCAGACAGCCGCCCTGCGCCAGCTGGCCGACATGGGTCCGGTAAATCTCCTGCCACGGCGTCTGGCTGCGAATTTCGGGGGCCTCCCACGCGTCGATCCGCGCCTGCCACTCGGCCTCATCCACCAGCGCATCCATCCGGCTGGCATTCAGGTCCAGCCGCACCCGGTCGCCGGTGCGCAGATGCGCCAGACCACCGCCCACCACCGCCTCGGGCGAGGCGTTCAGGATCGACGGGCTTTCCGAGGTACCCGATTGCCGCCCATCCCCAACCGTCGGCAGGTGGTTGATGCCCTGCTTGATCAGCGCATCCGGCGGCTGCATGTTCACCACCTCCGCCGAGCCGGGATAGCCGACGCAGCCCACGCCTCGAATAAAGAGGATGCAGTTCTCGTCGATCTCCAGCGCCGGGTCGTTGATCCGGTCGTGGTAATCCTCCGGTCCTTCAAAGACGATGGCGCGCGCCTCGTGCACGCCCTCATCACCGGGCTTCGACAGGAACCGCTTGCGGAAATCTTCGGAGATCACGCTGGTCTTCATCAAGGCGCTGTCGAACAGGTTCCCCGACAGCACCTTGAACCCGGCATTCTCGCGCATCGGCGCGGCGCAGGTCTTGATCACATCGGTATCCATGCTTTCCACGCCCGCAAGGTTCACACCCATCGTATTGCCCGTCGCGGTCATGACACCCTGATGGATATGGCCCGCCTTCATCAGCTCGCCCATCACCGCAGGCACGCCGCCCGCCCGGAAAAAGCTTTCGCCCAGATATTCGCCAGCCGGCTGCATGTTCACCAGCAACGGCTTGTCGAACCCGATGGTCTCCCAGTCCTTCACATCCAGCTCGACCCCGGCATGGCGCGCAATCGCCTGCAAATGCGGCGGCGCGTTGGTGCTGCCCCCGATGGCCGAGTTGACGACGATGGCGTTCTCGAACGCCTCACGGGTCAGAATGTCAGAGGGTTTGAGATCGTCCAGCACCATCTGCACGATCCGCTTGCCGGTCTCATAGGCCATGTTCATCCGCTCGCGGAACGGCGCGGGGATGGCTGAGTTGCCAGTCAACGACATGCCCAACGCCTCGGCCATGGCGTTCATCGTCGAGGCCGTGCCCATCGTGTTGCAATGCCCCAGCGACGGGGCCGAGGAACAGACCCGGTCCATGAATTCGTCGTAGTCGATCTTGCCCTCGGACAGCAGGCGGCGGCTTTCCCAGACGATGGTGCCGGACCCGGCGCGCTTGCCCTTCCACCAGCCGTCCAGCATCGGCCCGCCATTGAGCGCAATCGCCGGGATGTCGACCGTGGCCGCGCCCATCAGCATGGCGGGGGTGGTCTTGTCACAGCCCGTGGTCAGCACCACCCCGTCGATCGGGTAGCCGTGCAGCACCTCGACCAGCGACAGATAGGCAAGGTTCCGGTCCAGCGCCGCCGTGGGGCGCTTGCCGGTCTCCTGAATCGGATGCACCGGGAATTCCATCGGCACGCCGCCGCCCGCGCGGATGCCCGCCTTGATCCGGTCCATCAGGAAGACGTGGATCTTGTTGCAGGGCGCCAGATCGCTGCCGGTGTTGGCGATGCCGATGATCGGCATCTCGCCCTGCAATTCCTCGCGGGTGAAGGCCTGGTTCTGGTAGCGCTCGACATAAAGCGCGGTCATCCCCGGATTATTGGGGTTGTCGAACCATTCCTGGCTGCGGAATCGCTTGTTTGCGCGTGTATCTGACATCGTGTTCCTCCCTTGCGCCCGCCGATTCCGGCTTGGTGACGCTTTGCTTGCCCCATCCTTGTCATTTGGTATACCAAATGCAAGGCCCGCAATGTCGGCCATGGGAGGAGACATGATCAAACATCTGGCACCCGCGCTTGCGGTCTGTATCGCCTTGCCCGCATGGGCGGTCGATCTGGACGCGGTGAACAGCTGCATCGACACCGCCCGCGCCGAGCAGGGCAATCCGAACCAATGCATCGACGCGGCGCACCAGCCCTGCCTTGTCGACAGCGCCGAGGCCCCCGCCGCCGCGATCCTGTGCTTTACCGAAGCGCGCGAGACATGGTCCGAGGGCATCGCCAGCCGCATGGACACCCTGCGCGCCAATGCCCCCGAGGACATCGCCGCCCTTGCGGGCATTGAGGTCAAATACGACCTGCTCGCCAGCCTCGTGCAATGCGACCGGCTCGAAGAACTGGGCCGCCTGAGGGATGCGCCAACCGAACAGGTCGTCCTGCAAAAGGCCCGCTGCACCGCCACCGCGTCGGGCCTTGCCTATACCCGCCTGCTATGGCGCCTGCCCGACCCAGAGGAGTCCCCCGAATGATCGAAGAACCGCGCAAGCTGACCCTGATCCGCACTTTCCCGCGCCCGACCCAAGCCCAGATCGACGCCTTTGCCGGGGTGCCCACCGGCTTCGTCTGCGATGCGATGGACGGGCTTGGGGGGCTGGGAACGGCCATTTCCCCGCTGGAACCGGATTTTCAGGGCCACGCCCACGGCCCTGCCTTGGTGGCCGACAATGGCCCGGCGGAGATCCTCGCCACGCTGGCCGCCGTGCATATGATTCAGCCCGGTGACATGGTGATTGCCGCTGTCGATGGTCATCAGGGCTGTTCGGCCTCGGGCGATCAGGTGATGGGCATGATGCGCAACGCGGGTGCCGCCGGTTTCGTCACCGACGGGCCGATGCGCGACTACGAGGGCATCATCGCCACCGGCATGAAATGCTGGTGCACCGGGCTGAACCCGAACTCGCCCTACGGCAACGGCCCCGGCACGGTGGGCGGCGCGGCGGTGATCGGCGGGCGCATGGTCGCCTCGGGCGACATGGTGATCGCCGACCGCAACGGTGTGGTCACCGTGCCCTTCGCCCGCATCGACGAGGTCATCGCCAAGCTCGACGCCGTCCGCAAGATGGAGGATGAGCTGGAGGCCAAGGTCGCGGACGGCTTCCGCACGCCGCTGGACCTAGACGCGATGCTCGCCTCGGGCGCGGCCAGGGAAATCACCTGACAGCTTCTTTGGTCCAAAAATACAGACTTTTTTTTGCGCACCTCTGGTGCGACGGGGGGAGCGCCGTAGGCGTGGGGGCAAAGCCCCCCTCCCCGCTCAGATCACCAGCACCGGCGTGGTGGAAATGCTCGTCACCTTGTGGCTGACCGAGCCCAGCATATAGCTTTCCGATGCGCCAAGTCCGCGCGCGCCCACGACAATCAGGTCGCAGCCGCGCTCCTTGGCAAAGCCCGCGATGGTCCGCGCCGATTGCCCGCCCTTGATGAAGGCATGCACCTCGCGCACCCCGGCCTGAACCGCCAGTCGCTTGGCAAATTCCGCCGCCTCGCGGGCCGCCGCGCGCATCGCGTCGTCCATGTTGCCGGCGGGCGGGTCCGCGCCCCGGACCATGGACAGCGACGCCTCCAAAATCGAGTGATGGCGGTAGACGGTCAGCACCAGCAATTCCGCCCCGCACAGCACCGCCAGCCCCGACGCCTTTTCCAGCGCCGCATCCGCGCCTTTCGACCCATCATAGGCCAGCAGGATTTTCTCGAACATGGGGCCTCCTTATTTGCCGAACGCGAGGTCCCGCAGGAACAGCGCGATCTGTGGAAAGAAGATCAGCAGCACGGCCACCGACAAAAGCATCACGATGAAGGGCGGCGTGCCGCGCACGACCTCGGCATAGGGACGCTTGAACACCGCGATGGCAGTGAAGATGTCACAGCCGAAGGGCGGCGTGGCGCTGCCGATGGCGACTTGCAGCGTGATGATCGTGCCGACCAGCACCGGGTCGAGGCCCACGGACTGCACCACTGGCGCAAAGATCGGGACGAAGATCAGGATCACCACGATCGGGTCGACGAACATGCAGCCGACGAAGAAGGCAATCGAGATGGTGAAGAGCACACCGTATTGCCCCATCTCGTCGATGCCGATGGCGCCCAGCACCTGCTGCGGGATTTGCGCAAAGCTGATGACATAGGAAAACGCCGCGCCCGCGCCAACAAGGATGAACACCACCGCCGTGATCAGGCCCGTGGATTTCGCCGTGGCATATAGCTGCTTCACGCTCATCTCGCGAAAGACGACCATTTCCAGCAGCAACGCATACAGCACACAGGCGGCGGCGGCCTCGGTCGGGGAGAAGATGCCGCCATAGATTCCGCCGACGATGATCACCGGAAAGCCCAGCGGCCACAGCGCCTTTTGCACGGCGGCGGCGCGCTCGGACCAGCTTGATTTCGGCTCTGTCGGCACGTTGTTGCGGATCGCGTAGATGTAGGAATAGACCGAAAACAGGAACAGGATCAGCAGGCCCGGCCCGATGCCTGCGATGAACAGCTCGGAAATCGAGGTGCCCGAGACGACGCCGTAGATGATCATCCCGATGGAGGGCGGGATCAGGAAGGCGATGTCCGAGGAATTGACGATCAGCGCCAACACGAAGTTGTCCTTGTACCCGGCTTGCAGCATGCGCGGGCGCAGCGGTCCGCCCACCGCGACCACCGTCGCCTGCGTCGAGCCCGACACCGCGCCGAACAGTGTGCAGGCGGTGGCGGTCGACACGGCCAGCCCGCCCTTGAGATGGCCGACAAAGGTCATCACCAGATCGATCAACCGGCTGGCGGATTGGCCCCGCGTCATGATGTCGGCGGCAAAGATGAACATCGGCACGGCGATCAGGCTGGCGGGCTGGATGCCGCCAAGGATCTGCTGCACCATCGTATCAAGCTGCCCAAGGCCGCCGAACAGCATCACGAACCCGATCAGCGACCCCGCGATCAGCGGCACCATCATCGGAAAGCCCAGCAGCAAAAGAACGATCATCGTGCCAAAGATTGCCCATGCCATGGTTCAGACCTCCTCTTCGGCGGTGTCGTCATAGCCTTCGAGCGTCGAGGTCGAGAGCCAGATATCCTTGTCGATCAGGTTCTTGATCGCCGTCAGCGCGTATTGCAGCCCTGTCAGGAAGAACCCCAGCGGCGCCCAGACGATGATCCACCAGACCGGGATCTGCATCGCGGGCAGAACGCGCCCCCGTGACATCTGCGCCAGCACGTATTCGACCGAATACCAGCACAGCAGGAACATGGCCGCCGCCGTCACCAGCGCGATGATGATCATCAGGACCTTGCGCAAGGGCGGTGCGACCGCGTCGAAAAAGGCCGACATGCGGATGTGCCGACCGTGGCGCGCGGCATAGGAAATGCCCGCGAAGGTGATCAGGATGATCAGCGCGCGGTTGACCTCTTCGGAGAAGAACAGGCTTTGCCCCAGCACGAAGCGCCCAACCACGTTGGCCATGGTGTTGAGCGCCATGGCCAGCACGCCAAGCGCCAGCAGCACCGCCTCGATCCGGGCTATGCCGACATCGATCACGCCCAGAAAACCGGGCAGACCGGACACGTACTGGCTGTCATCGATATCGTCGTCTTCGATCCCCGGCGCGCGGGACTCTGCGATCATGTCCGGATCGGGATCCGGGGTTCGGTCGTCGGGTTGGACCATCAGCGGAATTCCTGAACGCAAGCTGTCGGGGCCGGGCCACCGCAAGGGCGGCCCGACCAAGGAAAATCAATTGCTTTGAACGGCTTCGAGATCGGCCTTGAGCTGGTCAAGGATCGCCTGCGCCTGATCGCCACCGATCTCGAGGAACTCTTCCTCGACCGAGGCTGCGGTATCCATGAAGGGCTGGCGCTCTTCCTCGGACAGGGAGGTGATCGTGATCGAGGGCTTGGCCTCCTTGATCTTGTCGAGCGCCTCTTCGGTCAGGCCCTTCTGGTACTCGATGATATAGTCGAAGGCCGCGTCGATGGCGTTGTCGACCACCGTCTTGTCCGCGTCCGACAGGCCATCATAGAAATCCTTGTTGGCCATCACGGCGGTGGTGAAGTTGTTGTGGCCGGTGCGGGTGATGTGGTCGGTCACCTCGTACATCTTGGTCGATTCGATGAAGAAGGCCGGGTTTTCCTGCCCTTGGATGATGCCGGTCTGAAGCGCGCCATAGACCTCGCCCCATGGCAGCGGCGTGGGTGTCGCGCCAAAGGCCTGATAGCTTTCGACCAGCAGCGGATTGGTCATCACGCGAAACTTGACCTCGTCCAGATCGGCGGGGCCGGTCACGGGTTCGGTCGTGGTCATCATCACCTCGCCCTCGGGGAACATGGTCAGCAATTCCAGCCCCTGTTCGGCATAAAGCGGCGGGAACATCTCGTTGATAGCCTTCGATTCCTTGAAGAATGTGGCCAGCACCTCTTCGTCCTGCGGCAGCAGGTACGGCACGAAGAAGACCTGCGCCTCGGGGATCAGCGACCCGGTAAAGCCCGGCGACTGGTCGACGAATTGCAGGATGCCCGACTGGGTCTGTTCCAGAATGCTGTCCGATTCGCCCAGCGTGCCGAACGGGAACAGCTGCACGCTGTGGTCGGAATTGGCCTCGACCTCTTCCTTGAATTTCTGGGCGAACTTGCCCTGCACCTCGTCCATCGCCTCTTCGAACGCATAGCGCCATGTGTCGGCCACGGCGGCGCTGGAGGTCATCAAAAGGGCGAGAACGCCGCAAACGGCGTGTTTTTTGCTCAACATGTGTAGCTCCCTGATTGTCTGCGCCCCGGGCCTCTCGCGCGCGCGGAACGGCCCCGGGCTTGGGTCAGGCCGCAGGTCTTGCCTGCGACAACTTGCCTACAACAAGCCTAGGTCACGGGAACGAGAGTCAAATCCGCAGCTTGCGGTTGCGCGGGCCTTAGGCCACGATCTGACGGCAATTTCAGGGGCTTAATACAACTTAAAGAAATTTAAATTTTCTGGTTTTCGGGCGTCACAGATTGACAATCCGCCGCCCGGATCGAACATGCAGGCTATGCGTAACACCCGCCTCGACGACCGCGACATCGCCATTCTAGCCACCCTCTCGCGCGAGGGCCGCATCGCCAAAACCGAACTGGCGGCGCGGGTGAACCTGTCGCCGACGCCGTGCTGGGACCGGATGAAACGGCTGGAAAAGGCCGGGCTGATCAGGGGTTACCGCGCCGAGGTCGATCTCGACCTGCTCGGCCCGCATGTGCAGGTCTTCGTCACCGTGGAACTCGACAGCCACAAGGCCGAGGCGTTTCAACTGTTCGAACGCACCGTGGCGCGCATGGATGCGGTGACCGGCTGCTGGGCGATTGGCGGTGGCTATGACTACCTGATGCAGGTGGTGACCCGCGATGTGGCCGCCTTTCAAGAGCTAATGGATGGCCTTCTGGAAAGCCGCGCGGGCCTGCGCCGCTATTACAGCTATATCGTGACCAAACCGATCAAGTCCGATCCCCCCGCCCTCGGCCTTCTCAAGGGATAGCGAAATCCTCTGCCGCAGCGCGGCAATCCAGAGGATTCCTCTGCCCCCGCCCCCCGGATCAGGCAAACCCTCTGCCCGCCGCGTGACAGGTTGACCCCGAAAGGAGACCTGCCATGACCAGTATGCAATCCGGGCTCGACCCGTGGATTTCCGATGCCGCCCTCTTGCAGGAAGCGGGTGATTTTGCCGGTGCGGGCCGATTGGCCGTGCGTGACCCGGCAGATGGCGAGTTGGTGGCGCAGGTCGCCCTGTCCGACGCCACCGGCGCGCGGGCCGCTGTCGATGCGGCGGACGCGGCCTTTGCCATGTGGTCGACCATGCTGCCGCAGGACCGCGCCGCGATCCTGCACCGCTGGCATGACCTGATCGTCGCCGCGAAAGAGGACCTCGCCCGCATCATGACCGCCGAGCAGGGCAAGCCCCTGTCCGAGGCGCGCGGCGAGATCGACTATGCCGCGAGCTTTGTCCAGTTCTATGCCGAAGAGGCGCTGCGCCCCAATATCGAAGGCGTGACCAGCCATCTTGCGGATGCGGAAATGGAGCTGTGGCGCGAACCCGTGGGCGTGGCCGCGCTGATCACCCCGTGGAATTTCCCCTGCGCGATGATCACCCGCAAGGCCGCCGCCGCGCTGGCCGCGGGCTGCACCGTGGTGATCCACCCGTCCGCCGAAACGCCGCTGAGCGCGCTGGCCTTGGCCGAACTCGCCCGTCGCGCGGGCTTTCCCAAGGGCGTGATGAGCACCGTGATCGGCGACGCCGCCGCCATCGTCGGCGAATGGACAGCGGATGCGCGGGTGCGCGCGCTGTCCTTCACCGGCTCCACCGAAGTGGGCCGTCTGCTGTACCGTCAGTCCGCCGACACGGTGAAACGGCTGGTTCTGGAGCTGGGCGGGCATGCGCCCTTCATCGTCTTTCCCTATGCCGATCTGGACCGCGCCGTGCGCGAGGCGGTGAAGGCGAAATTCGCCACCTCCGGGCAGGATTGCCTTGGTGCGAACCGGTTTTACGTGCATCGCGACGTCTACGACGATTTCTGCGCCCGCTTCACGGAGGCCGTGCAGGCGCTGACCATCGGCAAAGGCGCGGATGACCCGGACATCGGCCCGCTGATCAACGAAAAGGCCATCGCCAAGCAGGTCGAACAAGTGCAGGACGCGCTGTCCAAAGGCGCGCGGTTGCTGACCGGCGGTCAGGTCGACGCTGCTGGACCGCTGTTCTTCCAGCCCACCGTTCTGGCCGATGTGCCGGAGGAGGCCGCGATCATGTCAGAGGAAAATTTTGGCCCCGTCGCGCCGATCACCGTGTTCGACACCGAAGACGAGGTCATCGCCCGGGCCAATGCCACCGAATACGGGCTTGTGGCCTATGTCCACAGCATGGACCCGCGCCGCATCTACCGCATGACCCGCGCCCTGCAATTCGGCATGGTCGCGGTCAACCGCACCAAGGTCACCGGCGCGCCGATCCCCTTTGGCGGGGTCAAGCAGTCAGGGCTCGGGCGCGAAGGCGCACGCCAAGGCCTCGAAGCCTTCACTGATATCAAATATGTCTGCCGGGATTGGGGATAAGACCATGAATGAAATGAACAAACTTCACAACGACCAGCTTTCGCAATGGGATCGCGAGACGTTCTTTCACCCTTCGACGCATCTGGCCGAATTCGCGCGCGGCAACCTGCCCAATCGCGTCATCACCGGCGGCTCCGGCTGCCATATCGAGGATCGTGACGGCAATCG
>NZ_RCTZ02000020.1 GCF_003667315.2 Tropicibacter alexandrii
CCCGGCTGCGCTCACGGCGCTCCAGGTGGGACATTTCTGCTTTGCCAACCACGCGACATTTCAACTTGGTTGCAACATCGGCAAAGAGCACGCAGGTCGCGATCATCGTGCCGACGGGGCGCAGGTCCTGGCCCCGATCGACACGATGCAATAGGCCCTAGCTACAGCGCGCGCTCGGGGACGAACCCGGCGGACAGCGCCGCGACGAGGAAGGCGTGCCGGGCGTCTTCGACCGGGCTCATGCAATCCATGGCCGCCTCGACTTTCGCCAGCGCCGTCTGTCGCTGTGCGTCCGTGACCGGCCATTTCCGGCGCAACCAGTACCGGACCTTCTCGATCGTGCTGAACTGTTCGACAGCGCCATCGCGCGGTTGAAGAAGGGCGACAGGTGCGCCCCATTGGATTTCCATCATGTGTCTTTGTATCTTTCGGTCTGACTCCTTGCTCCGCCGCCCCGGATCGGGCGTGCGGGCGCGCGTGACGCGGTCTGAAGGAGGGTCATTTACGTGATGCAGCGGGTGCCACGACCTTGCGGTCAGGCACGTATCCGGCTGCGATAGTCGCGCGAGATCACTCTGTTGCGTCGTCCGGCTTGGCCACGGGCGGCGTTGCAGCCTGTGGGGCCTGCGGCTGAGGTTTGAAGCTGCCAAACCTGCGGACCATAGGCCGCTTCTTGGCAGGCGTGCTCAGGAATTCTTTCAGGTCCAGCTGCTTCTTCGGGACGGAATAGCCCATCGTCATCTCCTCATGTCGTTGCGGTTGCCCGCACCGGAACATCTGGAAAATGTTGTACGGGGTGGACACGTCGCGCAGCCGGTATGGCCGGCGCGTTCAGGTCTTGTCAGAGGCGTCCCGCGCTTCGCGGGCGGCCTTGAGGTCCGCCATCTTGTCGGCACGGGCCTGCGCTTCTTCGTCGAGAACGCGCTTGGCGTTCGCCGACGTCTTGTCGATCTGGGTGACCGGCTCGGCGCCCCGTGCCTTCGAGGCGGAAACGCTGGGCGCCAGAGGCTTCCCACCGTTCCCTTCCCGAGCCGGAACACTTGCAAGCAAGTCTTCCAGCGTCGGCTTCATGCGAGCGCCAGATTGGTGGCGGATTCGCGGCCATCACGGCCGGATTCGACGTCGAACGTCACGGCTTGACCGTCGTCGAGACGACCGATGCCAGCCCGCTCGACGGCAGATACGTGCAAGAAGACATCCTTGCTGCCCTGTTCCGGCTGAATGAAGCCGAAGCCTTTGGATGTGTTGAACCATTTCACGGTGCCATTGGCCATATCCGTGATCTCCTTCTGAAATGCCACCCGCAGGATCGCGGCAGCCCGGCAAAGTCGATCCAAGTCGATAAACCGAAACCGAATGAGCGGTGGCAGCATTACGAAGAGAAGAAACGTCAGCCATAGACATATGGGGGTGGGCCGGGCAAAGCACAAGGGCGCGGCGCTGCGGATCGAAAAAGAATTGCGCGGCGACAGGGTGCGGCGTGGTCCCGGAGCACCGACCCGTCAGGGCGCGGCTGCGGGGCCGCCCTGCGCCTTGTCCGGCGCGTTGCCCGCCACGCCCGCCGACAGATCGGGGTCGCTGCGCACGTCGACGGTGACCTCGAGCCCGAGGAAGTCCGCATGCGTGCCGTGAAAGCTTCCCGTCACGGGCGAAATCTGGTGGATGTTGCGGGCAACCGCGACGGTGATCAGGTTTGCCGGACCCACGGACCGGTTGGTCGGGTCTAAGGCGATCCACCCCGCGCCGGGCACGAACACCTCGACCCAGGCATGGGTGGCGCCCGCATCCGTCGTGCCAAGGCTGTCGCCCGTCGGGTTGTACAGGTAGCCCGAAACCAGCCGCGCCCCGAACCCCAAGGTGCGCACCGCTTCGGCATAGAGCACGGCGAAATCCCGGCAGGTGCCCCAACCTCGGGCAAGGGTCTCAAGCGGCCCCTGCGTGCCCTCCGTCTCGCGGCCCTGATAGCGAATCCGGGCGAAGATGGCGTTGCAGATGTCCTTGAGCAGGGCAAGGGTATCGGTGGGCTGTGCCGCGATCAACGGCTCCACCCAGCCGCGCAGGTGATCGAACTGGTCGAAATATTGCGGGCTCGACAGCGCGCCAAGGTCGGTCAACTCATCCGGGGCATAGGTGAACGGATAGTGCAGGGCCGAGGCCGCGATCGGAAAGACCGGCCAGACCGGTGCCGTCAGATCGACCACCATCCGGGCCGTGATGTCGAGCTCTGCCGCGTCCGACGGGAAATACGCCGACGCGATGGCATTGCCGGACACGTCATGCGACCAGTCGAGCACGGGCGTGGGCGAGATATCGAGGCTGAACGAAACGAGGCTCAGATCGCGTGTCTCGCGCGGGCGCAGCATCAAGCGATGCCGCCCAAGGGCGATGTCGCGGCGAAACGTGTAGCGGGTCTTGTGAACGATCGACAGGCGGGTCATGCCCCCAGCAGTCCCGCGCCGGTGCGCCACGCCGTCGTCGTCTTGCAGCGCGGGCAGACCCGCGCACCGAAGCCCGCGCTTCGGAACGTCTTGCGGCAGCACAGGCAGGCGCGATCCGCTTCGACATCCGCCTTTGCGCGCGCCGTGTCGAGGTCCTGCAATTCGGAGGTCTGGTCGCTCATTCGCCGATGCCCGGTCGCGGACTGCCCGGAAACGGGCCGGGCTGATCGGCGAAGGCAAAGCCGGGCAGGACGGGCCGCGATGTCTGGATGATCCGGCGTCGGTAAAAGCCCCGGACCTCGGCATCCGAAACACCGTCTGCCGCCATGACGAGGCGGGTCATCGGGTCGGCCAGCATCCGGTCGACATAGCTGTCGGGCTCGCCGCTGTCGGTCCTGATGCTTTCCCCGAAGTCGGGAAGGTCGAACGGGTTTTCGAACTGGAAGGTCGCTGTGATGGGATGGGTCATGTCAATTTCCTTGATGGGTCGGCAGACACGCGGGTCGCGGTCCGCCCGACAGGCAGGTACGTGGTGTGGGGTGGCGACGGGGCTCAGGACCGGGCCGGGCTGCCATCTTGGCTTGCCGCTGCCGGGGGCTGCGCGCCGGTGTCCCCGGTCTGGATGCCGCGTGTCCAGACCTTGAAATCCGACAGCGTCCCCGGCCCGAACATCTGCGTCAGCGGCACATCCGCCGCATCCCGCCCCCGCGCCACGAGGATGCGACCGGTGCGGCGCTTGTTGTTGCGCGGGTCGAAGGTCCACCACTGGCCGTCCAGAAACACCTCCATCCACGCGGCGAAATCATCGTCGGGATGGGGCAAGGGTTCGCCGATCTCGCTGATATAGCCGGTGCAATAGCGCGCCGGGATGTTCATGCAGCGGCAAAAGGCGATGGCCAGATGGGTGAAGTCGCGACAGACGCCGACGCCCCCGGCAAGGGTCTGCGACGCCGTCCGGGTCGGGTCGGCCTGCATGTAGTCAAAGGTGATGCCGTGATGCACGTAGTCGCAGATCGCCTGCACGCGCGCCCATCCGGGCGCGGTGTTCTCGAACAAGGCCCAAGCCCGCTCGGACAGCAGGTCCGTATCGCAATAGCGGCTTCCCAGCAGGAACACGATGGTTTCGAACGGCAGGTCCTGCACCGCATGCTGTTGGGCGTCCGGCTTGTACGGGTCGGGTAGCCCGGCATCGCGAAAGATCCCGTCGGTGGTCACCGTGAACTCGCCCGCAGGGGCCATCATCCGCGTACACCAGTTGCCGAACCCGTCGCGGTAGCTTTCCAGCGGAACGCTGGGTTCGGTCACGAGGTAATCCGCCCGCTCAAGATCGCCGAAGCGCGAATAATGCACGTTCAGAAGCGCGATCATCGGGGTCGGTTGCGTCAAGGTGTGGCTGATACGGCAGCCGATATGCAGTCTCAGGCCGGATGTGCCGGTGTCGGCGGGTCTCATGCATTGGTCATCGTCCAAGTGCGCAAACTCCATCATTCAAGGGAAATCCCGTTGGCCGGGCCATCCGTCACCGGACGCGCCCGACACCGCTCTGCGATGCGGTGGCAAATTTTCAAACGACATCCACCGGCAAGCGCGCGACCGTCGCGCGAACCACGTCCGGCGGATGGGCTACGGCCAATCAATCCTGACTGGTCCAGTCATGGCCGTGTTCATTCATGTCATGAAAAGGGCGCCGAACGTTGCTGCGGCGCGACCTCGGCATGTCACTCCGTACCACATGTCTCGTGATGAAACAAGCTTCGACGTCGTCGGGCGCCCCGCATGCGGGGGCGCCGCCGCGTCACAGCTTGTCGGTCGGATGCCCCCGGCTGGCCGCAAAGGCCGCAAGGCGCGGGCGCGCCCCCTCGCCCAGTTCCGCCAGCAGCGCACCGGGGGTATGTTCGAACCGGAAGGCCAGCCGCGCGCCCGTGTCGATCGCCTCCAGCGTCGCCGTGCCCTCGGTCATCTCTTCGCAGACGGGCAGCAGGACGGAATTGACGAACCGGTCGATCAAGGCCTGCCGCGTCGCGTCGTCCAGCGGCGCGGGTGTCTCTTCGATCTGCCACGGGCTATTGTCCGCGCCCTGCATTTCCAGCCCTTTGGCAGGCGCATAGAACGGCCCCAGCGACGACAGGTTGCGCACCGCGTTCAGGTTGGTGGCCGTGCCGATGATGTTCATCACCGCGAACGGCCCCATGGCAAGACCAAACGCCGCGCGGGCGGCGGCGTCGATCTGGCCGGTGGTGGCGATCCCCTCATCCAGCATATGCACCGCCTCGTTGCTGTAGGGGCAAAAGAAGCGGTTCAGCGCAAACCCGTTCTGGTCCTTGCAGGCGATGACCGTCTTTTTCGTCTGCTCAAGGAAGCCTTTCGCGGCAGCCAGCACGCCGGGGCGGGTGCGCGGGCCTTCGATCAGTTCGACCACCGGATTGATCTCGGCCGGGCTGAAATAGTGCATCCCGCAGAAACGGCTGGGATCGGTCAGCGCCTCGGCGATGTCGGCCAGCCGCAGGCAGCTGGTATTCGTCGCAAGGATCGCATCGGGGCGCACGATCATGTCCAGTTCGGCAAAGATATTCTTCTTCAGGTCGAGGTTTTCAAAGACCGCCTCGATCACCAGATCGCACTCCGCCATCGCGGTGCTGTCGGTGGCAGTGGTCAGACGCGCGGCGGCGGCATCGGCCTCATCTTGGGTGATCCGGTCCTTGGACACTTGCCGGGCGAGGTATTTCGCCTGTTTCGCCTGCGCGGCGTCCAGCACCTCGGCGCTGCGGTCGACCAGCACCACGTCGAGACCCGAACTGGTGCAGTTGATCATGATGCCCGCGCCCATGGTCCCGGCGCCGACGATGCCGACGGTTTGAATTCTGCTCATCACTGTTTGCCTTCGATCACGTCTAGCCCTCGGCGGGCGAATTTCGCCGCCATGCCTTCGGGCGGTTTTTCGACAACGGCGGTCCCGGCCCTGACGCGGTCCGCAATGCCCACCCAGATCACCGCGAACCGGAACAGGGCAAAGGCCTTGTGGAAGGTCGTCAGCGGCGCCATGCCGGGGCTGTTGTCCATGTAGCGGGCGACGAAAGCCTCCTCGGAGGGCAGGTTCAGCGCGTCGCGGTCCAGCCCCAGCAGGCCGCCATATTCGTCGGGCGAGGTGTGCCACGCCATGCAGCAATAGCCAAGGTCAGCCAGCGGATGACCCAGCGTCGACAGTTCCCAATCGAGGATCGCGACGACGCGCGGCTCGGACGGGTGGAACAGCACGTTGCCCATGCGGTAGTCGCCATGCGCAAGGCTGACGCGGCCATCATCCTCGGGCTGGTTGGCGATCAGCCAATCGCGCAAGCGGTCGAGTTCGGGGATCGGGTCATGGGGGCTGTCCGCCCATTGCGTCGACCAACGCGCGATCTGCCGTTCGAAATAGTTGCCGGGTTTGCCATAGTCGCCCAGCCCCACGTCCTCGGGCCGGACGGCGTGCATCTTGGCCATGGCATCGGCCAGACCCATCCACAGCGCGGTCCGTTCCGCCGGATCGGCCTCTGCAAGGGCGCCGTCGGGAAACACGCGCCCGTCCACCCGGTCCATCAGGTAGAACGGCGTGCCCAGCACATCCGGATCGTCGCAAAAGACCACCGGGCGCGGCACCGGCACGCCGGTGGGGTGCAGCGCCGACAGGACCCGATATTCGCGATCCACCGCATGGGCGCCGCGCAGGATCGGGCCATTGGGTTGCTTGCGCAGCACCATGCGCCGGTCGCCATGGGTGACGAAATAGGTCGGGTTGGACTGGCCCCCCGCGATGCGGTCGATCTGCATCGGCGCGCGGCCAAACTGCCCGGCCAAAAACCCGTCCAGCCGCGCCGCGTCGAAATCGAGGCTCATTCCGAGACGTCCCATTTCCAGAAATCGCGGCCCTCTTTCTCGACATTGCGGTGCAGGACCATCTTGTGGACCTCGTCCGCGCCATCGACCAGCCGCGCCTGACGGGCGTAGCGGTAGATCCATTCCAAGGGCGTGTCCTTGGAATAGCCGCGCGCGCCGTTGATCTGGATCGCCACATCCGCCGCCTTGTGCAGCACATTGGCGACATGGACCTTGGCCATCGACACCTCTTTGCGGGCATAGCCGCCGCGCTCCAGCTCCCATGCGGCTTTCATCACCAGCAGGCGGCCGATCTCGATCTGCATGGCGATGTCGCCCATCATCATCTGCACGCTTTCGCGTTTCGACAGGCGTTCGCCAAAAGCAAAGCGGTTCTGGGAATACTCGCTGGCGATCTCGACACAGCGTTTCGCCAGCCCCAGCCAGCGCATGCAATGGGTCAGCCGCGCCGGTCCAAGCCGGATCTGCGTCAGCTTCAGCCCGTCGCCTTCCTCCATCAAGAGGTTCTCGGCGGGGATTTCCATATCCTCGTAGACCACCTCGCAATGGCCGCCATGCTCCTCCGGTCCCATGATCGGGATGCGGCGCTCGATGCGGAAACCGGGGGTGTCGCGCCGATGCAGGAAGGCCGAGAGCCCCTTGCGCGGGTCGTCCGAGGTGCGGGCGATCAGGATGAAATGCTCGGCCTCCTCCGCCCCGGTGATGAACCATTTGCGACCACGGATGATATAGCGGTCATTGCGCTTTTCCGCGCGGGTCAGCATCATGCCGCCCGGATCGGAGCCGGAGCCGGGCGCCGGTTCGGTCATGACAAAGGCCGATTGCACGTCACCGCGCACGATCGGTTGCAACCACTCTTCCTTCTGCTGCGCGGTGCCGATCTTTTCCAGCACCTGCATGTTGCCATCATCCGGCGCGGCGGCGTTGAAGACACAGGGCCCAAAGATCGAGCGGTTCATTTCCTCGTAACACACCGCCATGCCCATCAGGCCCAATTCCTGCCCGCCGGTCTCCTGCTTCAGTTGCAGGCACCACAGCCCCTCGGCCTTGGCCTTGTCCCGCAGACCGGCCAACACATCCTTGCGGATGTTCTCATGCGCATCGTAATTGGCGCGGTCGGCTTCGAGCGGGAGGATCTCATCCTCGACAAAGCGCGCGATGCGGGCGCGGAAATCCTCGATGCGGGGGGAGATTTTGAAATCCATGTCAGTCCCTTGAGATAGGCTTGCGGGTCAACCGGCATAATCCGCGTCGGTCACATGTTCGAGCCAAGTGACCGCCGACCCGTCGACGACCTCCTGAATGGCGATATGGCTCATGGCGGTGTCGGGGGCGGCCCCGTGCCAGTGCTTTTCCCCGGCGGGGAACCAGACGACATCGCCTTGGGTGATTTCCTCGACCGGGCCGCCCTGGCGCTGGACACGGCCCCGGCCAAAGGTGACGATCAGCGTCTGCCCGGCGGGATGGGTGTGCCACGCGGTGCGCGCGCCCGGCTCAAAGGTCACATGCGCCCCGGCGGCGCGCCCGGGCGCGTCGGCCTTGAACAGGCTGTCCATGCGGACGGTGCCGGTGAACCAGTCCTCGGGGCCGACGGTGGAGGGGGTGCTGCCTGCGCGGGTGATCTTCATCTTGGTGCTCCTGTGTGAGGGATGAGCCTAGCGGCCCGTCCAATTGGGGCTGCGCTTTTCGGCAAAGGCAGCCAGCCCCTCGCGCGCATCCTCGGTCTGCGGCATCAGGCCGATCTGGCTTTCGAGAAAGCTGATCGCCTGTTCGAAGGTCATGCCCGATGTGGCGTTCAGCGCATATTTGCCCCGGCGGATGGCGCTGGGGGATTTCGTCACCACGCGGTCCACCAGCCAGTCGACCTTTGCGTCCAGTTCGGCGGGGTCCACCACGTAGTTGACCAGATCGCAGGCCAAGGCCTCGTCCGCGGTCAGCATCTCGCCCGTGTAGCACATCTCGGCGAATTTGCGCGCCGGGATCATGCTTTGCAGGATCGCCGCGACCTGCATCGGGAACAGGCCGACCTTGACCTCTGGCAGGCCGAACTTGGCTGTCGACGAAGCCACCGCCATGTCGCAGACCGCCAGCAGGCCCATGCCCCCGGCCAGACAAAACCCATTGATGCGCCCGATCACCGGCACCGTCGTCCGACGCGCGGCGCGCAGCATGTTGGCATAGTTGGAAATCGGCTCGGAATAGTCGAAATCGAACACCCCGCCGCCAAGGTCCGCCCCGGAACAGAAGGCCTTCTCCCCTGCCCCGGTCAGCACGATGGCGCGGATGTCCGCCTCGCGCGCCGCCGCGTCGAACGCCGCCGTCAGCGCAAGGATGGCCTCGTCGTTGATGGCGTTGCGCTTTTCGGGGCGGTTGATGGTCAGGCGCAGGACATTGCCCGCGCGCTCGGTCAGAACAGTGTCAGAAGTTGACATCATCGCCTCCTTTCAGGTTCAGGATCTCGCGCGCCTCGTCGGGCGTGGCGACCGCCATCCCCAGATCCTCGATCATCTTTTTCGCGAACGCCACCTGCGCCGCGTTGCTTTCTGCCAGCTTGCCGCGCCCCAGCCATAGCGAGTCCTCCAGCCCCACGCGCACATTGCCGCCCAGCATCACCGATTGCGCGGCGATCTGCATCTGTTTCGCACCTGCGCCCAGAACCGACCAGCGGTAATCGTCGCCGAACAGCCGGTCCGCCGTGCGCTTCATATGCATGACGTCTTCGGGGTGCTGGCCGATGCCGCCAAGGATGCCGAACACCGACTGGATGAAGATCGGTGCCTTGATCAGCCCGCGATCGACGAAATGCTTTGCCGTGTAGAGATGGCCGATATCGTAGCACTCGATCTCGAACCGGGTGCCGTTATCGGCGCATCTGGTCAGGATCATCTCGATATCGCGAAAGGTGTTCTTGAACACCCGGTCGTCGGAGCCGCGCAGATAGGGCTCTTCCCAGTCGTGCTCAAACGTCTTGTAGCGGTCGAGCATCGGGTAGAGGCCGAAATTCATCGAGCCCATGTTCAGGCTCGCCACCTCGGGCTTGTAATGCAGCGCCGGGCCAAGCCGCTCTTCGGCGGCCATGGTCGGCGCGCCCCCGGTGGTGATGTTCAGCACCGCGCCGGTGCGCTGTTTGACGACGGGCAGGATGCCGGCATAGGCCTCGACGGACTGGTCGGGAATGCCGGTTTCGGGGTTTCGGGCGTGCAGGTGGATGATCGCCGCGCCCGCCTCCGCCGCGCCAATGGCTGCGTCGGCGATTTCCTGAGGCGTCACGGGCAGATGCGGCGACATCGACGGGGTGTGGATCGACCCTGTGACGGCACAGGTGATGATGACTTTGCGGGGTCCTTTGGCCATGGTCCGTGCTCCTTGCAGGTTTCAGCGCCGCGCCACGGCGCAGGCGGCAGCGTAACGCGTCACGACCGTTTCGCCACAGCTGCGAGACACGCCCCTCCAGTTCGACGACACCCAGAATTTTCCCGGCATTCTCAATCAGATCCTCTTGTCTGTGGCGCGGTCGCAGGGCTGACCTTGCGGCCCAGCTGCCGGTCCCGGTGCCCAAGGTGTGGCAGCGATGGGTAGGCCGGTCAAGCACGGCTGCGTGCCGGGTGGGCAGCCCGGGGCCCGCGGGCTTCACGATCACATGAAATGTCTTAACCACGTTATTGACATGTCAGGACGGGTCCTAAAACATGTTTGTAAAAGGACGCCGCGATGTACGACCCCCATTCCCCGCTTCTGCGCAGTTCCGTTGCGCCGGATGGCCTGCCCCAGCCCGAGGCCAAGGCCCGCTTTGCCGAGGATCGCCTGCTGGATGCCGTCATCTGGTGCGAGGTCCTGCCGGGCGAGACGGTGACGGAGGCCGACGTGATGGACCGGTTCGGCCTGACCCGCGCCGCCGCCCGCGCCGCCCTGACCCGGCTGGGCTATGACGGTTGGGCCAGCCCGCAGGCGCGGCTGGGCTGGCAGATCCTGCCGGTCACGGGCGCGCTGGTCGGGCAGGTGCTGACCGCGCGGCGCATGGTCGAACCCACCGCGCTGGCCGCCGCGCCGCTGACCCGGACCCAACGCGATCACGTGGCCCGGATCGGCGACATCCTGCGCGCCATGCAGGACCAGAACACCGGCGGCGCGGTCGTGGCCTTTCGCCACTTCGTCGACGAGATCGACAGCCACTTGCTGGGCGCGATCGACCCGTTCAGCGCACGCCACCTGCGCAAGCTGTGGCACCATTCGGCGCGCATGGTCCGCTACCTTGAGGATGCCGGGGCCGGGCACATGTTCCGCCGGGCCGAGATTTTTGACCTCGTGCAGGCCGTGGTGGACGCCGATGCCGATGGCATCGCCCGCGCCCGGCATGCCCTGATCGACGCGCAGGAACGGTTCGTTCTGCACCAGATGCTGAAAAGCGAAGCGGCGCTTGGCCCCGGCAGCGGGCTTGGCGCGTCCAGAAAACAGGCTGCCGCACAAGGGAGACCCTCATGAAGACCCTGAGACAAGGACTATATACCAGCGCCGCGATCCTCGCGCTGAGCCTGCCCGCCATGGCGCGGGACCTGACCATCGACCTGTCGGGCGAACCCGCCACGCTGGACCCGCACCAGCAGTGGAACCCGGACAGCTACTACGTCTACCGCAACATCTTCGACAACGTGGTGACGCGCGACAATGACGGCACGATCGTGCCGCAGATCGCGACAGAGTGGGAATACACCTCGGACACCGAACTGGTGCTGACCATCCGCGAGGGCGTCACCTTTCACGACGGCTCGCCCCTGACCGCCGAGGATGTGGCCTATTCCGTGTCGCGCATCATCGAACCCGAGTTCGGCTCGCCGCAGCTGGGTCAGTTCAACTCGATCACCAGCGCCGAGGTGATGGACGGCAACAAGGTCAAGCTGACGACCAAAAGCCCCTACCCCGCCCTGCTGGCGCAGCTGGTCAAGCTGTCGGTCGTGCCCAAGGCCATCGTCGAAGAGGTCGGCACCGATGCCTTCAACGAGGCGCCCGTGGGCTCCGGCCCCTATGCCTTTGACACATGGGACAAGGGCGTGTCCGTGACCCTGACCCAGAACGGCGACTACTGGGGCGATATGGGCCCGTTCGAAACCGCCGTCTTCCGCGCGGTGCCCGATGCGGCGACCCGCATCGCCGATCTTCAGGCCGGGGCTGCCGACCTCGTGGTGGGGCTCGACAGCGACGGCGCCCTGCAACTGGCGGGCAACCCGGACGTCAAGGTGCTGAGCGCGCCCACCGAGCGCGTGGCCTATCTGGGCTGGAACGTGGACAAGCCGCCCTTCAACGACCCCGACCTGCGCCGCGCCGCCTCGCTGGCGATCGACAGCGCCGGGATTGCCGAGGGCCTTCTGGGTGCCGGCGAGGTGCCGATGGCGCAGCTCTCGTCGCCCGCGCATTTCGGCTATGCCGAGGGCATCGCGCCCTTCGAATACGACCCCGAACAGGCCGCCGAGATCGTGGCGTCCAAGGCGGACATTGCCGCCACGCCCGTCACCTTTGCCACCGCGCCGGTCTTTGACCAGCGAGTCGTGCAGGCGATCCAGCAGATGCTGAACGATGTGGGCTTCGACGTGTCGATCTCGATGACCGACATGCCCACCTATCTGGCCGCCGCCCGCGCGGCGGATCGGGCGGAACGCCCCGAGCTCAGCTTTGGCCGCTGGTCCTGCGCCTGTCAGGATGCCGACGGCATCGCCTATCCGCTGCTGCATTCGGGCAGCTCGTGGAGCCGGATCAACGATCCCGAACTGGACAGCCTGCTGGACGAGGCCCGCACCTCGCTGGACGAAAGCGTCCGGCAGGCGGCCTATGAAAAGGTCCACCAGATCGTGCGCGAGCAATACCTGACCCGCCCGATCTATCAGGCGGCGGTGCTGTATGGGGCCAATGCGGCGCTGGAGTTCACGCCGACGGCCAACGAAAGCCTGTTCCTCAACCGCATGAGCTGGTCCGAGTAAATGGGCCGCTTCCTCCTGCAACGCAGCGGTCAGGCGCTGGTGGCGATCTTTGGTGTCGTCACGCTGGTGTTCTTCATCCAGCGCCTGACCGGCGATCCGGTGCTGCTTCTGGTGCCGGAAACCGCCACGCAGGAGGATATCGAGGCCATGCGGCGCACGCTTGGCCTCGACCGCGCCCTATGGGTGCAATACCTCGATTTCCTGCGCGACATGGCGTCCTTTGACCTTGGCCGCAGCTATATCCGCAACGCCCCGGTCTGGGACATCCTGCTCAGCCGCCTGCCGCAGACCCTGCAACTGGCCGCCGGGGCGCTGGTCGTGGCGCTGGTCATCGGCCTGCCCTTGGGGCTGGTCATGGCGCTGACCCAAGGGCGGCCCGTGTCGCGCGTCATCATGGGCATCGTGCTGGCATTCCAATCGCTGCCCACCTTCTGGAGCGGGATCATGATGATCCTGCTGTTCGGCGTCACGCTGAAATGGCTGCCGCCTTCGGGCACCGGCACGCTGGCGCATCTGGTGATGCCCTCCATCGCGCTGGGGCTTTTGTCGCTGGCCACCTATGCGCGGATCGCGCGGGCCTCGGTGCTGGATGAACTGTCCAAGGACTACATCCGCTCGGCCCGGATGCGCGGTGTCGGCACCGGTCGGCTGGTGCGCCGTCACCTGCTGCGCAACGCCGCGATCCCGGTCATTTCGATCACCGCGCTGGAGATCTCGCAGCTGCTGGCAGGCGCCGTGATCGTGGAAACCGTCTTTGCATGGCCGGGGCTCGGCCTGCTGACGGTCCAAAGCATCGCCGCGCGCGATTTCATGGTGGTGCAGGCGGTGGTCCTGCTGGGGGCCTTCGTCACCATCGCGGCGAATTTCGCCGCCGACATCCTTTACACGGTGGTGGACCCGCGCGTCCGCCTGACCAAGTCATGAGCGCCGCCCTCGCCTTTCGCCCCCGCACCCTCGCGGCATGGTGGCCCGCCGGGCTGCTGGCCGCGCTGGTGGCCTGCGCGATCCTTGCGCCGTGGCTGGCACCGATGGACCCGGACCGCCAGAACCTGATGGCCCGCCTGAAAGCCCCCGGTTTCGAAGCGCGCGGCGCGCTGTATCTGCTGGGCTCGGACGAGCTGGGCCGCGACGTGCTGAGCCGGGTGATCCATGGCGCGCGGGTGTCGATCGTCGTCGCCGTGTCGTCGGTCCTGCTGTCGGGCGTGGTGGGCGTCGCCGTGGGGATGCTGGCCGCCTACCTGCGCGGCTGGGTGGAAACCGTGCTGATGCGGCTGGTGGACATCTTCCTGTCGATCCCGGCGATCCTTCTGGCGATCATCACCGTCGCCGTTCTGGGGCCGGGCTTCATCAACGTGATCCTCGTGCTCGCCCTGACCCGCTGGCCGCGCTATGCGCGCGTCGCCTATGGCCAGACGCTGGCGCTTGCAGACCGGCCCTTTGTCCGGCTGTCGCGCGCCATGGGGGCGTCGACGCCGCGCGTGCTGGCGCTGCACATCCTGCCCAACATCATCGGCCCGCTGCTGGTCGTCGCGACGCTGGAATTCGGCCTGATGGTCCTGTTCGAGGCGGGGCTCAGCTTTCTCGGCCTTGGCGTGCAACCGCCCATGGCCAGCTGGGGCGCGATGCTGTCGACGGGGCGCAACTACATCGCCACGGCTTGGTGGATCGCCACCTTCCCGGGGCTTGCACTGTTCCTGCTGGTGCTGTCGGCCAACCTGATCGGCGACCGGCTGGGCGATCTGATCGGAAAGGGACGCTGACCATGGATTTCGGAGACGACTTCAAAGGCCGCCGCGTGGTGGTCACGGGGGCTGCGGGGGTGATGGGCCGCGCGCTGGCCGAAACCTATGACGCGGCCGGGGCAGAGGTCTGCCGCGCCGACCTGTCCGCCGATGGCCTGCCGGGGTTTGCCGTCGCCGCCGACCTGACCACGGACGAAGGCCTGCAAACGCTGCTGGACGCCGTCGCGGACCGCTGGGGCGCGCCCGACGTGGTGGTGAACAACGCCGCCGTCTACCCGTCCGCCTTCCTGCTCGACATGACACCCGCCGACTGGGACACGATCATGGACCTGAACGTGCGCGCGCCGGTGATGCTGATGCGGGGCTTTGCGCTTCAGATGATCCGCGCGGGCGTGCAGGGCTGTTTCGTCAACATCTCATCCGGGGCCGCGCGCAAGATGCGCCGCACCGCCGTCACCTATTGCGCGTCCAAGACTGCGCTCGACCGCTTCACCAAGGGGTTCGCGCTGGAACTGGCCGAATTCGGCATCCGGGTGAACTGTCTCGAACCCGGGTTCGCCCCCGGCAGCGCGGTCTCTGCGCTGAGCCAGGAACATATCGACCGCGTGACCAACAACATCCCGCTCAAGGCGCAGACGACCAAGGCCGATATCGGCGCCGCCGCCTTGTACCTGTCGTCCAGCGCGGCAAAGAACGTCACCGGCACCTCGCTGGCGGTGGATGGCGGCAATTCTGCGGGCGTCATGGACGTCTATCAGGACAAGAAGCACCCGCTATGATCTGGGAAGCGCCCCCCTATAGATGGCCCCACGGCCACCGCGCCGCCGCCTGTTTCAGCGTCGATGTCGATGCCAATTCGCCCTATCTGTGGGAACAGCGCGCGCAGATGCCCGGCACGCTGGCCCGGATCGAGCATCGCGCCTACGGCATGCGGCGGGGCCTTGCGCGCATGGTCGACATGCTCGACAGCCTTGGCATCCGCGGCTCGTTCTTCGTGCCCGGCGTGGTGGCCGAGGACAACCCCTCGCTTCTGCCCGGCCTTGTCGCCCGTGGCCACGAGGTCGCCCTGCACGGCTATTTCCATGAGCTTGTCGGCGACATCACCGACGCGCAATTCACCGAGGCGCTGGAACGATCTCTGGACCTCTTCGAGACGCAGACCGGCGAACGCCCGCGCGGCTTCCGCTCGCCCGCGTGGGAGATGACCCCGCATATGCTGGCCGAGTTGCACCGCCTGAACCTGTGGGATTCCTCGCTGATGGGGCACGACCTGCCCTACACCATCGGCGGCGTGACCGAAATTCCCGTGCGCTGGGACAATGACGACGCGATCTTCTTCAAATTCCTCGGTGCCGGGGACCGCCCGCCGCGCTCGCCGCTGGAGATCGGCGCGACTTGGCGGCACGAGGCCGAAGCCCAGATCGACGATGGCGGGCTGTTCATGCTGACCGTGCACGACTGGATTTCCGGCCGCGCCGCCCGCATCGCCATGCTGCGCGAGATCTGGCAAGACCTCGCGGACAACCCCGATGTCTGGGTGGCCACCTGCGGCGAGATCGCCGCGCATCACGCCACCCAAACCGCGCTGGAGGTGGCCCCCACCCTGCCCCGCGCCGTGAACGAAAGGGACAGCCGATGACAGCCGCGCAGTCTTGGGACATCAGCAAACCGCAGGTGCGCGGATCGCACGGTCTCGTCGTCGCGCAAAACGCCGAGGCCGCGCAGGCCGGGGCCGATGTGCTGGCGCGCGGCGGCAACGCGATGGACGCCGCCGTCGTCACCGCCTGCGTGCTGTCCGTCGTCGAACCGTGGCTGTCGGGCCTTGGCGGCGGCGGCTTCCTTCTGCACGCAACCGCCACCGGTGACGTGCAGGCGCTGGACTTCAACCTTGTGACCGGGTCGGGCACCGATCCGGCCGATTATCCGCTGTCGGGCGCTTCGGGCGGCGATTGGTTCAACTGGCCCGCGGTCAAGGACGACCGCAACCTGATCGGCCCGACCTCGATCTGCGTGCCCGGGGCCGTCGCCGGTCTGGCCGAGGCGCTGGCCCGTCACGGCACCCTGTCTTGGACCGAGGCGCTGGCTCCCGCCATCGACATGGCGCATCGCGGGATGCGGGTGGACTGGTTCGCCGATCTCGCCCTTGCCATCGACACGCCGGGGCTGCGCCGCGATGCCACCGCCGCCGCGCTGTTCCTCGATGGTCCCCGCACCCCCGATCCCGACGACCCCACCGCGCGCCGCCTGCCGATGCCCGCCAAGGCCGCGATGCTGGAACGGCTCGCCAGCGCCGGGGCGCGCGATTTCTACGAGGGCGCGGTGGCCGCCGATCTGGCGCGTGACCTCGCCGCCATGGGCGCACCCGTCACCGCCGCCGATCTGGCCGCCTACCAGCCGCGCTGGCTGACCCCCGCCCGCGCCCCCTATCGCGACCGCGAAATCTGCACCACGCCCGGCCTGTCCGGCGGGCCCAGCCTGCTGGCGGCGCTGGCCCGCCTGCCCGACCCGCTCGCCCCCCGGCCCGAGGCCGAGCGCGCCGCACAGATCGCCGACGCCATCCGCGCCACCTATGAACACCGGCTGAAGACGCTGGGCCACGCGGCGGGCCCCGGCGACTGCACCAGCCATGTCTCGGTGATCGACGCGGCGGGCAACATGGTGGCGCTGACCAACACGCTGCTGTCGCGCTTCGGGTCCAAGGTGGTCTCGCCCGCGACCGGGCTATTGCTGAACAACGGCATGATGTGGTTCGACCCCCGCCCCGGCCAGCCCAATTCGATCGCGCCGAACGCGCGCCCCTTGGCCAACATGACCCCGGTCATCGCCTTGCGCGACGGTCGCCCCGAGATCGCCCTTGGCGCGGCGGGCGGGCGGCAGATCTTTCCGGCGATCCTGCAGGTGCTGTCGAACCTGATCGACCTTGGCCTCTCCCCCGAGGACGCCATGCACGCGCCCCGCATCGATGCCAGCACGCCGACCATTCTGGTCAACCGCCGCGCGGGCAGCGACGTCGCCACCGCGATCAGCGCCCGCCACCCCGTCCAGATCACCGAGGACACGGTCTATCCCGTGCAATTCGCCATCCCCTCGCTGGTGCAGGCCAGCGCTGGCGGCGCGATCGGCGCGGCGCATCCCAACAGCCCTTGGGCCAGCGCCGTGGCGGCCCCCCCGGCATGAGCCTGCTCGACCTCTCCGACCTTGCCATTCAGGCGGGGGAGCTGTCGCTGGTCGATGGCGTCACGCTCGACGTGCACCCGGGCGAGATCGTCGCGCTGGTCGGCGAAAGCGGCTCTGGCAAGTCGCTGACCGCCCTGTCCATCGTCGACCTGCTGGGCGAGGGGCTGCGCGTCACGCGCGGCAGCCGCCGGTTCGACGGGGCCGACTTGACGCCAAAACGCCTGCGAAAGCTGCGCGGGCAGGACATCGCCATGATCTTTCAGGAACCGGTCTCCAGCCTGAACCCCTTGATGCCCGTGGGCGCGCAGGTCGCCGAAAGCCTGATCGTCCACGGCACCGCCTCCGAGAGCGAGGCGCAGAGCGCCGCCATCGACATGCTGCGCCGCGTCGGCATCCCCGATCCCGACCGCCGCGCCACGCAATTGCCCGCCGAGCTGTCGGGCGGCATGTGCCAGCGGGTGATGATCGCCGCCGCGCTGATCTCGCGCCCGCGCCTGTTGATCGCGGACGAGCCGACCACCGCGCTCGACGTCACCATTCAGGCGCAGATCCTGTCGCTGATCCGCGACCTGACCCGCGAACAGGGCACCGCCGTGCTGCTGATCACCCATGACATGGGGGTGGTGGCGGAAATGGCCGACCGCGTCTGCGTCATGTATGGCGGGCGCGTGGTCGAACAGGGCGCGGTACACGACCTGTTCGCCGCCCCGCGCCACCCCTATACGGACATGCTCTTGCGCACCATGCCGCGCCCCGACGACCCACCCAAGGAACCGCTTTTCGCGATCAAGGGCAGCGTGCCCGGCCCGCGCGACTGGCCCAGTGGCTGCCGCTTTCGCAGCCGCTGCCCGCGCGCCGATGCAGCCTGCACCGAACGCCCCCCGCTGCAGGGCGATGGCCACCGCGCCGCCTGCTTTCACCCGATGAGGCCGACATGACGCTTCTGCAGATCGAAGACCTCAAGGTGCACTTCCCCGTGCGCACCGGACGTTTCGGCGGCGGCAAGGGCACCGTGCGCGCCGTCGACGGCGTCAGCCTGTCCATCGATGCGCGCGAGACGTTGGCGCTGGTGGGCGAATCGGGCTGCGGCAAGTCCACGCTGGGCAACGCGGTGCTGGGCCTCGCCCCGGTGACCGCCGGCACCATCCAGTTCGACGGGCAGGACCTTGGCACCCTAAGCACCGCCGCCCGCAAACGCCTGTGGCGCGACATGCAGGTGGTGTTCCAAGACCCGGTCTCGGCCCTGAACCCACGCCGCAGCATCGCCAGCAGCATCGCCGAGCCGCTCATCATCCACGGCTGGTCCGGCAGTATCCCCGACCGCGTGACCGAGCTGATGGAGCTGGTGGGCCTCAACGCCGACCAGCGCACCCGTCGCCCGCAAGCCCTGTCCGGGGGGCAGCGTCAACGGGTGGTCATCGCCCGCGCGCTGGCGCTGAATCCCCGGCTGATCATCTGCGACGAACCGGTCAGCGCGCTCGATGTCTCGATCCAGAGCCAGATCCTCAACCTGCTGATGCGCCTGCAGGCCGAGCTTGACCTGTCCTACCTCTTCATCAGCCACGATCTCAGCGTGGTGCGCCACATCGCCGACCGGGTGGCGGTGATGTATCTGGGCACCGTGGTCGAGGACGGCCCCGCAAGTGCGGTGTTTTCCGACCCGGTACACCCCTATACGCAGGCGCTGATGTCGGCGATCCCCCTGCCCGACCCGTCCCGGCGCGACCGTGGTGACCGCGTGCTGCTGCAAGGCGACCTGCCCAGCCCGCTCGACCCGCCCTCCGGCTGCCCGTTCCGCACCCGCTGTCCGCTGGCCGAGCCGCGCTGCGCCGAGACCCGCCCTGCCCTGACCCCGCAAGGCCCCGGCCACCGCGCCGCCTGTCTGGTGCAGGACCGCAATCCGGGCGGGCCCCCGGCCTGACGGGCGCGACTCACCCGCGCATGGGCGCGCCGACCGGCCCGCGCGGGCTTGCGCTTCGGCCAGATGGCCGAAAATTTCGTCCACAGGCGTCCAATCATGAATTACCGTTTTATTTCAATGGATAAGCCGCCAATCCTTGTGCAAAACATGAAACGCGGCGCGCGGCCTGTCCGGGCCGGACACAGGAAACAGTTGCCAACACCCCCTCCCCTTTCGTAAAGAAACGGAAAATATGGCGTTGGCGGAAACCAGCGTTCCTGACGAGGCGCAGAACAGATGGCGGTGACAGAACCCATCCATATCAATACCCGTATCCGGGAAAATGCGCAAAGTCTGGCCAGCGCGCTGGAACAGCACCTGCTGAAAAGCTTTGCCCCCGATGCGCGCAAGCAGTTGCGGCTCTTCTCCGCCGGAGAGGCGGCGGACCTGTTGGGCATTTCCCCCAGCTTCCTGCGCAAGCTGCATTTCGAGGAACGTGTGCCCGAGGTCCACACCACGCCGGGCGGGCGCAGGCACTATTCCGCCACGGATCTGCTGGCGATCCGCCGCATCCTCGAAGACAACTCGCGCACCACCGGCACCTATCTCAAGGGGCGGCGCGACGGCGACAAGGTGCAGGTCCTGTCCTTCCTCAACTTCAAGGGCGGCTCGGGAAAGACAACCTCTGCGATCCACGCCGCACAGCGTTTCGCGCTCAAAGGGTATCGCGTGCTGGCGGTCGATATCGACCCGCAGGCCTCGCTGACCTCGCTGTTCGGCTACCAGCCGGAATACGATTTCCTCCACGAAGGCAGTCTCTATGACGCCATAAGATACGAAAACCCCCTGCCCTTTTCCTCGATCATCCAAAAGACCTATTTCCCCGGTCTCGACCTCGCCCCCGGTGGTTTGATCCTTCAGGAATTCGAGCACGAGACCCCCACCGCGCTGCGCACCAACATCCAGCCGCCGTTTTACGCGCGCATGGCCGCCGCGCTGCAAGAGGTCGAGCAGGATTACGACATCATCGTCTTCGATTGCCCGCCGCAACTGGGCTATCTGACCATGTCGGCGCTGTGTGCCTCGACCGGGGTGCTGATCACCGTCGTGCCGAACATGCTCGACGTCGCTTCGATGTCGCAATTCCTGCAAATGAGCGCCGATCTGCTCGACGTGGTGTCCAATGCGGGCGCGCGGATGGAGTTCGACTTCCTGCGCTTCCTCATCAACCGCTACGAGCCCTCCGATGGCCCCCAACAGCAGGTCGTGGCTTTCCTGCGGCAGTTGTTCAGTTCCGAGGTCATGACCTCGCCCATGCTGAAATCCACCGCGATTTCGGATGCGGGCCTGACCCAGCAGACCATCTACGAGGTCGAGCGCAGCGCCTTTCACCGCGCCACCTATGACCGCGCGATGGAAAGCCTGAACGCCGTCAACGACGAGATAGAGACGCTTTTGCAGACCGCATGGGGCCGCTGAGAAAGGACACGACATGGCACGTAAAGGCATTCTGAGCACCGGGTCCGACACCCCTGCCCCCTCGCGTCGTCCGACCCCCGCCGCGCCGCGCGGTGCCGTGGGTGCGCTGCAAAGCTCGCTGACCAAATTGCAGGAAAACGCCGTTCAGGAAATCGACGCTGCGCGCATCCACGATGCCGGGGTTGTCGACCGTCTGGGCGCGCATCCCGAGGACGACGCCCAGCTGCGCGACAGCCTCGCCACCTATGGCCAGCAGGTCCCCGTTCTGGTCCGCCCCGATGCCGACCATCCCGGCGAGTTCGAGATCGTCTATGGCCGTCGCCGTCTGCGCGCGCTCAAGGCGCTGGGTCTGCCGGTCAAGGCGCTGGTGCGCCATCTCGACGATCAGGCCTTGGTGCTGGCGCAGGGTCAGGAAAACACCGCGCGCAAGGATCTGTCCTTCATCGAGAAGGCCAGCTTCGCCGCCCAGATGGAGGCGCTGTCCTATGACCGCCAGACCATCGCCGCCGCGCTGTCGATCGACATGCCGATGGTCAGCCGGATGCTCAAGGTCGGGCGCGCCTTCGATATCGACTTTCTCCGCCATATCGGCTCGGCGCCCGGCATTGGCCGCGACCGCTGGCTGAAGCTGTCCGAGGTGCTGCAACGCCCCGGCCGCGCCGATCAGGTCAACGCCCACCTGCCGCAGCTGACCAGCATCGAGGACAGCGATGCGCGCTTCGAGCAGGTCCTCGCCTGGGCCGAGGGCCAAGCCGCGCCAAAGCCCTCGCGCAGCCCCAACACGCCGACCCGCAAGGTTACCAGCACCGCCGGATACACCATCGCCCGCGTCAAGCGCACCGAGGCGGCGCTGACCCTGACCCTGCCCCATGGCGACGCCCCGGCCTTTACCGCTTGGGTCGATGAACAGGCCGAGGACCTCGTGCAGGACCTCTATGCCCGCTGGATCAAATCCCGCGCGGATCAACAAAACGAGCAGTAACAAAGGAGGCACGACCCAAAGACGAAAAAAGCCCCCCAGGACAGGTCCCGGAGAGCTCACTCATTTCTCGCACTCTTGAGATAGCAGGTCCCCCCTGATCCTGTCAACGCCACCGATTCGGTGGACGGGATTTTTTTGCCTTTCGTGATGCAAAACATGACGGACCTGTCCCCCATTCCCGGCGGGCAGCCGGTCGAGACATGCCCACAGGCTGGCCCCGCGCCGGTTGACAAATGGGCGCTTCTCGACGCGCTGACCCATGCCGCCCCGGATTTCGGCATCAGCCACCGCACGCTGAGCGTGCTGCGCGCGCTGCTGACCTTCTTCCCGGATCGCACCCTACCCGCGCAGCGTGGCGCGGGTGTCGTTTATCCATCGAACCGGACCCTGTCGCAGCGGCTGAACGGGATGCCCGAAAGCACCCTGCGGCGGCATCTGGGAACGCTGGTGCGCAGCGGCTTGATCGACCGGCAGGACAGTGCCAACCGCAAGCGCTTTGCCCGGTTCGGGGTGTGCTTTGGCTTTGACCTGTCCCCCCTCGCCCGCTTTGCCGAGGCGGTGTTTGCCGCCGCCCATCAGGCGCAGCACCGCAAGGCCCAAGAGGACGCCCTGCGCGCGGTCATCGCCGCCACGCGCCAAAGGCTGATCGAGGAAGGCACCCCGGCGGACGACCCCTTGCTCGAAGAGGCCCGGCTGTGCCAGCGCCGCAAACTGCCCTTGGAGGTGCTCGAAGAGCTGTCCGAGCGGGTGGAAAACCGGCTGACAATCCCCGCGCGCCCCGCGAAAATGAGCGCCAGCGACAGCCAGACTGAGCGGCACATACAGACTACAGATAAATCCATTTCTGTATATAACCCCGCCCCCGCGCAAAATGATCGACCGCCCGCCATCGAGGAGGTGCAGTCAGTTTGCAAGGAATACCAAGCCTATTTTCCAACCGAGCACCCGGATTGGCGCGGTCTGGTCTCGGTGTCCGACCGGTTGCACCCGATGCTTGGGATCGATCAGCAGGTCTATGCCCAAGCCCGGCAGACGCTTGGGGCGGAACGGACGGCGACCATCGTGCTGTGCATGCTTGAAAGCCTTGAGACCATTCGCAAGCCCGGCGCCTATCTGAGGGCGCTGGTGCAGCGCGGCGAAAAGGGGCTTTTGAACCTGCCCGGCATGGTGAAATCGCTGAAGGCGCGCCAGTTGCGGGGCAAATTGTCAGCTGACAATTTTGGGGGTCTGGCAAAAGTTGCGGGCTAAATTGTCAGCTGACAATTTTTCCGCCCTAGCCTCTGCCCGCCTGCCACCGGTCGAAATCACGCTGCGCCGTTTCCAGCGTTTCGATGTTCAGCGTCCGGGTGACAAGCGCCCTGTTCAGCGCCCGCACCCGCTTGTTGATCGGCAGGTCCTCGTGCGCGTCATCGACGCCCAGCTTGTCATAGAGCGACAAGAGGCGGTTCTGCACGGTGCGCAGCGACATGCCCCGACGCTCTGCGATCAGCCGGTCCTGAAGCCCGATGGCGAGGTCCAGCAGCACCGCGTACTCGCTGTCATCGAGAGAGGTGCGGGGCTGGCCCTTGGCCCGTTGCAGGCGGTGGATTTCGCGGTCGACCATGATCTGGCCTTCGATCAGCACCGCGCGCAGCGCCAGTTTCAGCCGGTCGCGCGGCGCGGTCTTGAGCAGGTAGCCATAGGCGCTGTCCTCGGGGACGATGGCAGATATGCCGCGCAGATACGCTTCGTCCGCGTAGTTCGACCAGAACAGGATGCGCGTTTCCGGGCGTTCCTGCCACAGCGTCCGGGCCGCCTCGATCCCGTTGCGCTGGGACATGCGCAGGTCCATCACCACGGCGTCGATGGCCATGGCGCGGGCCTCTTGTTCGGCCTCGTCGCCATTCTGCGCGTGAAAGATCTGGGTGACTTCGGGCAGGGTCTCGACCAGCACATCCTCCATGTAGGAGGCGTGGAACTGGTCGTCCTCGACAAGCAAGACCTTCATGACTGGACCCTCAAGGTGACGCGGATGGTGGTGCCCTGATCGGGGATGATGTCCAACCCGGCCGAGATCAGCCGGGCGCGGGTGCGCATGTGCATCAGCCCGGATTGCCGGGCGGGCGTCGCGGGAATGCCGCAGCCATCGTCCTGCACGGTGACGGTCAGAGTCGAGGGGCCGGGCTTGTCAACCGTCACGGCGATGCGGCTGGCGCGGGCATGGCGGGTGGCGTTGTTGATCGCCTCTTGGGTGATGTGGAACAGCGCGCTGCGCACGGTCGGGTCCAGCTGGTCGGGGGCGCCGTCGGTGCGGTCGGTGACGTCCAGTTCGGTGGCCGCATCGCCCGAGGCGCGTTCCAGATGCACCCGCACCGCATGGGCAAAGCCGAACAGGTCGAGCAGGGTCGGCACCGCCTCGTCGATGATCCGCCGCAGGTCGGTGATGGTCTCGCGCAGGTGGCGGGCCAGCAGGTCGCGGGGCAGGGGAGGCTCTGACGTGACCTCGCGCAGCAGGCGCGACAGGTCGGCCAGCGTCTGGTCGTGCAGGTCCATGCCGACGCGCTGGCGTTCGTGCTCCAGCGCCTGCGTCAGTTCCAGCGCCCCCCGCCGCAGCCCTTCCTCGGAGGCCCGCCCGGCTTCGGGGGCACGCCCGGTGCGGCGGGCGCGTTCGGCGAGGTGCAGGATGTGGAACCACGGCGCCAGCACATCGGCGATCTGCTGCGCCAGCGTGACGGTTGACATGTCGTAGACCCCGATCCGCGTATCCGACAGGTTCAGCGTCCCGATCAGCGCGCCCATGACCCGCAGCGGCACGTTCACGCGGCTGCGCAGGTTGTGGTTCAGGATCGGCTCGCAGGCGGCACCGGGATAGGTGTAGCGGGGATCGGTCGTGGCGTCCTCGGTCAGCATGTGCGGGCAGTGGCCCTGCAGCAACTCGCGGATCGGCGCGTGGTCGATCCGGCCCGAGGCGCGGGACCAGCGGGTGCGGATGCCGACCTCGAAACTGACGAGCCAGCCGGGGCGGTCCAGCAGGCAGATGTCGCAATGCACAAAGGGGATGAGCGCGGCGATATCCGCCTCGACCGCGCCGAGCGCGGTGGCGATGTCGGTCTGGTCCGACAGGCGCGCGGCGATCTGCGCCAAGACGGCGTCGGGCGGGTCCCGGTCAAGGCGGGGTGCTGCGGTCATGTATCCTCCCTCGCGCGGGCCGTTTGGGTGGGTCTTTGCGCGATCCCGCAAGTTTGCGCCCATTGAGGGCAAAAGAAAACACCCGAACCCGCATCCCTCTTGCGGGTTCCCGCAACACTTCTGCGGCTGACAGCCTTTACAGGTCGATTGCCCCCCGGCACCATCGCCGCCAGTTCCGGAACCGAACAGCATAAGATCGGCCGGGGATGGAGAGCGCGATGCGCGCGAAAGGGAGGACAACCATGAAGACGTTACTGACGGGCGCAGCCACGCTGGCCCTGCTGGCTGGGGCCGTGCATGCCGAAAGCCATCTTGTATCGACGGGTGACAAGCGGATCGCCTTGTCAAACAACTATGCCGGGAATTCTTGGCGGCAGGCCATGTTGCAGACCTACGAGGACACCGCCGCGCAGGCCGTGGCCGACGGGGTCGTGGCGGCGGGCGATGCCTTTACCACCTCGGAAAATCAGGCCACCGAACAGGCGGCGCAGATCCAGAACATGATCCTGCAGGGCTATGACGCCATCGTGCTGAACGCGGCCTCGCCCACGGCGCTGAACGGCGCGGTCAAGGAAGCCTGCGATGCGGGCGTTGTGGTCGTCAGCTTTGACGGCATCGTCACCGAACCCTGCGCATGGCGGATCGCGGTGGATTTCGCGGCCATGGGCAAGGAAGAGGTCGACTATCTGGCAACGCGCCTGCCCGATGGCGGCAACCTGCTGGAAATCCGCGGCCTTGCCGGGGTCTTTGTCGATGACGAGATTTCCAAGGGCATCCACGAGGGCGTGGCCGAGCACAGCCAGTTCGAGATCGTCGGCTCGGTCCATGGCGACTGGGCGCAGGACGTGGCGCAAAAGGCCGTGGCGGGCATCCTGCCCTCGCTGCCCGAGGTGGTCGGCGTCGTGACCCAAGGCGGCGATGGCTACGGTGCGGCGCAGGCCTTTGCCGCGGCGGGCCGTCCGACCCCGCTGATCGTGCTGGGCAACCGTCAGGACGAGCTGAAATGGTGGGCCGAGCAGCGCGACGCCAACGGCTATGAAACGCTGTCGCTGTCGATTGCGCCGGGCGTGGCCTCGCTGGCCTTCTGGGTCGCGCAGCAGATCCTCGCGGGCGAAGAGGTGCCCAAGGACCTGACCGTGCCATTCCTCAAGATCACCCAAGATGACTTGGACGCGGCGCTGGCCTCCACCCCCGAAGGATCGGTGGCGAACGTGTCCTACTCGCTTGAGGATGCGCAGGGCGTGATCGCCGACGCCAAGTGAGCGCCTGAGACTGCTGACGCCCCGCGCCCCGGATGGGTGCGGGGCGCTTTTGGCCGCATGGGATCGACATGACAGAGACGGACAAGCCCGTGGTCGCCCTGCGCGACGCGGCAAAGCATTTTGGCCCGGTCAAGGCGCTGGATGGCGTATCGCTGAGCGTTGCGCCCGGCGAGTGTCTTGGGCTGGTGGGCCATAACGGCGCGGGGAAATCGACGCTGGTGAACCTGATCAACGGCACGTTCGGGCCGTCTTCGGGGACGGTCGACTTTCCCGGCGGGGCAGGGGACGTGCGGGCGGTGTTTCAGGAACTGTCCCTGTGTCCGAACCTGACCGTGGCCGAGAACCTCGCCATGGCGCATCCCGCGTTGAAGGGGGTGGGCTGGCGGCGGCCCGCGGGGGCTGAAATCCGGGCGGCGCTGGACAGGGTGTTCCCCGATCACGGGATCGATGCGGATGCCGAGGTGGATACGTTGACGATTGCCGAACGGCAGATGGTCGAGATCGCCATCGGCTTTGCCCCCCGTGGCGGCGCGGCGCGGCTGGTCATTCTGGACGAGCCGACCAGTTCCTTGGACGAGGGGATCGCGCGGCAATTGCTGAGCCATGTGAAGGCGTTCTGTGCGGCGGGCGGCGCGGTGATTTTCATTTCTCATATGCTGGGCGAGGTGTTCGACGTGTCCTCGCGCATCGTCGTTTTGAAGGATGGCACCGTGGTGGCGGATCGCCCGGTCGGGGATTTCACGCGAGCCGGGCTGGTCGATGCCATGGGCCACGTGGCGACCGAGGGCGCGGCGCAACAGGCCGCCCGCAGCGCCCCGGGCGAGGTGATCCTGCGCGCCGAGGGGCTGGAGGCAAGGCGCGGCGAGGTCGTTGGCCTGTCGGGTCTGGCGGGCCACGGGCAGGCGGCGGCGCTGGCGCGGCTGTATCTGGGGCTGAGTTCCGACTGGCGGCGGGGCAGGGGGGCCGGGGCGGTGTTCGTCGCCGGGGACCGGCCCCGCGACGGGGTGCTGCCGCTGTGGTCGATCCTGCGCAATGTCTCGATCTCGGTGCTGGGGCGGGGCTTGGTGGACCGTGCGGCGGAACGCAGGCTGGCCGAGGACTGGCGCAAGCGGATCGGCATCCGCACCGACGACCTGACCAACCCGATCCTGTCGCTGTCGGGGGGCAACCAGCAAAAGGTGCTGTTTGCCCGCGCGCTGGCCAGTGACGCGCCCATCGTGGTGATGGATGACCCGATGCGCGGCGTCGATGTGGGCACCAAACAGGATGTCTACGCGATGATCCGCGCCGAGGCCGCCAAGGGCCGCACCTTCCTTTGGTACTCGACCGAGACCGAAGAGGTCTGTCAGTGCGACCGGGTCTTCGTGTTCCGCAATGGCGAGATCAGCGCCGAGTTGACGGGCGAGCAGATCACCGAGGAGCGCATCCTCGAAGCGTCCTTTGAAATGCAGGAGGCGTCGTGATGCTTTCCCGATATCGGATCATTCTTCCGGTGGTGTCGCTGGCCGTGCTGCTGGCCGCGACCTTCTACATGCAGCCCCGCGCCATGAGCTATTTCGGGTTGAACCTGCTGTTCAACCTCGCGGTGCCGATCGCCTTGGCGACGATTGCGCAGATGATGATCATCATGGTCAACGATATCGACCTGAGCCTTGGGGCCTTCGTCAGCCTCGCGGCCTGCATCACGGCGACCTACCTGAACGACACGCCGCTGTTGGGGGTGCTGATCCTGCTGGGGCTGGTGGCGAGCTATGCTCTGATGGGGGCGGTGATCCATACGCTGGACCTGCCCGCCATCGTGGTGACGCTGGGCATGTCGTTCGTCTGGGGCGGGCTGGCGCTGTTCATCCTGCCGACGCCGGGCGGCGCCGCGCCGGGCTGGATCCGGACGCTGATGACGGTCAAGCCGGCCTTGGTGCCGATGGCGGTCTTGGCGGCGGTGCTGATCGCGTTGGTGACGCATCTGCTGGTGATCCGCTCGCGGCTGGGCACGGTCTTGCGCGGGGTCGGCGGCAATGCGCGGTCCATCGCGCGGGCGGGCTGGAACGTGACGGTGCTGAAGGCCACGGCCTACGGGCTGGCTGGGCTGTTCGGCGTGCTGGCGGGGATGGCGCTGGTGGGGCTGACGACCTCGGCGGATGCCAATATCGCGCTGCGCTACACGCTGCTGTCCATCGCGGGCGTGATCCTTGGCGGGGGCGAGTTCATCGGCGGCAAGGTCAGCCCGGTGGGCGCGGTGATCGGCGCGCTGACGCTGACGCTGGCGGCGTCCTTCCTGTCCTTCCTGCGGCTGTCGCCGGACTGGCAGATCGGCGCGCAGGGCGCGATCCTGATCCTTGTGCTGACGGCGCGGTTGTTGTTCTCACGCAGGGGGGCGGCGGCATGACTATGAGTGTGAAACCGTGGGTTTGGGCGTGGCTGGCTGCCGCGCAGGCCTTCGCGGCGACCTTGGTGCTGACCTCGGGGCGCGGGGCAGGGGAGCTGGCCTATGCGGCGCTGTCCTTTGGCGCCTTTGCGGCCATCGTCGGTATGGGGCAGATGCTGGTCATCACCTTGGGGCCGGGCAATGTCGACCTGTCGATCCCGGCGACGATGACACTGGCGGGCACGCTTGCGCTGAAGGTGATGGGGTCGGACCCCGGCACGGCTTGGCTGGGGCTGATCGTGGCGCTTGGCGTGGGTCTGGCGGTGGGCTGTGCGAATTTCGCGCTGATCTGGCTGCTGCGGCTGCCGCCGATCATCGCGACGCTGGCGGCGTCGCTGGTCTATCAATCGGTGGCGATCTGGTCGAACCGGGGCCTGCGGATCAAGCCGCCCGAGGGGTTGGCGGATTTCGCCACGGGCCGCCTGCTGGGCGTGCCGAACGTGGCGTGGGTGACGTTGGTCTTGGCGATTGTCGTCTGGGTGCTGCTGGAACGCGCGGTCTGGGGGCGGTGGCTGCTGGCGGCGGGGCAGAACCTGCGCGCCGCACGGCTGGCCGGGGTGCCGGTGCAGGCGGTGCGCGCGGCGACCTATGTGGCGGTGGCGGTGTTCGCCTCGCTGGCGGGCTACCTGCTGAGCAGCTTTTCCGGCGGCGCGGCGCTGAATATGGGGGCCGAGTACCTGCTGATGTCCATCGCCGTCGTCGTCATCGGCGGCAGTTCCATCGCCGGGGGCAATTCCAACGTGCCCGGCGTCATCGGCGCGTCGCTGTTCATGTTCCTCGTGGTGTCAATGCTGAACAGCTACGGCGCGGGGGCGGGCGTCAAGAGCGTCCTGACCGGCGCCATCATCATTGCCATCGTCATTGCCGCCAGCACCCGGAGACCCCGCGCATGATCACCCTTCCCCCGCATTTGCAGGTTCAGGACGACAGGTTCCTGTCGCTGGTTCACCCGATGTCGCGGCTGGACCGCATCGCCGAGGGCTTTACCTGGACCGAGGGGCCGGTCTGGTTCGGGGATCGCGACGCGCTGCTGTTTTCAGACATTCCCTCGCGGCGCATCCTGATGTGGAGCGAGACCACCGGCGTGACGCTGTACCGGGGCGAGAGCGGCTTCAACAATGGCAATACGCGCGACCGGCAGGGGCGGCTGGTGGGCTGTCGCCATGGCGCGCGGGACGTGGTGCGGACCGAGCATGACGGGCGGCTGACGGTGCTGGCGTCGGAGTATGGCGGCAAGCGGCTGAACTCGCCCAATGACGTGGTGGTCAGCAGCGACGGGGCGGTGTGGTTCACCGATCCGACCTATGGGATCATCTCGGATTTCGAGGGCTATCGCAGCGCGCCGGAACAGGACGCGCGCAACGTCTTTCGCCTGTCGCCCGAAGGGGACTTGACCGTGGTGGTTGATGATTTCACCCAGCCGAACGGGCTGTGTTTCTCGCCCGATGAGACGGTGCTCTATATCGCCGAAAGCGGGTCGAGCCATGATGACAGCGTGCCGTCCGTGATCCGGCAATTCGCGGTCGAGGGTGGGCGGCTGGCCGACCAAGGGGTGTTTGCCACCATCGACACGGGGCTGCCCGACGGGATGCGCTGTGACAGCGCGGGCAACCTGTGGTCCTCGGCGGCGGACGGGGTGCATTGCTTTGCTCCCGATGGCACGCTGCTGGGCAAGATCCTTGTGCCGGAAACCGTGTCGAACCTGTGTTTCGGCGGCGTGGACGGGCGGCGGATGTTCATCACCGCCACCTCCTCGGTCTATCGCGTCTTCGTCGATGCCGAAGGGGCCGAGCCGTGGACGCGGGGTCGGGGCCGCTAGGGGTCCAGCGGCATGTCCAGCAGCACCGAGGACAGGCATTTGCCATGGGCGTCCAGCGCCAGCGACCGCGTCACCCCGCCTTTGAGCGCGCCGCGCAGGACAAAGTTCAGCGCCCCCAGTTGCGGCAGGTCGTAGCGCGTCACCGCTTCGGGCGGGTGGCCAAGGCGGGCGGCGACACGGGCGACGGTCAGCCTGTCCCGCAACAGCCCGAAATCCGCGCGCCGGTAGGCGATCACCGAGATGTTCGAGACATCGCCCTTGTCACCGGTGCGTCCGTGGGCGAGGTCATGCAGTCTCATGGAGCGGCTCCAGCAGGTCGGCGCGCGGGGTGATCGCGCTGGCGGGGATCAGGGTCGAGGCGATGGCGATGATCTCCTTGACCGATTTGGTCACGCCGCCCCCGGCAGCCGGACCGCAGAGATACAGCGCCTCGACCTCTTGCGCGACGCTTTCGGCGGTGGCGCGGTCGGTGCAGCGCGTGGCGTAGCGCAGGCGCTGTTCGGTGTCGTTGCCGATCACATGGGCCAGCCTGTCTTGGATGCCGGGCGCGGTCAGCCGTTCGTCGAGGATCGCGCGGGCCAGATCGGCGCGGGCGCGGGCATTGGCCCCGGCATAGGAAATCTGCCCCTCGCCCAGCCAGCCATCGCGATAGGCGACCGAGACCTTGAGCGTGCCTGTCGGTGCGCGCCCCGTCGCCCCGCCGATGGCGACCCGGTCGGGGCCGGTCTGCTCCAGCGTGACGCCCGAGAAATCGGCGATCACGTCGGGTTGCAGATAGGCGGCGGGGTCGTGGATCTCGTAGAGCAGTTGCTCGGTGCAGGTGGCGGGGGTCACGAGCCCGCCGGTGCCCGGCAGCTTGGTCAGGGTGGCATTGCCGTCGGCCCCGACCTCGGCCAGCGGAAAGCCGACATGCGCCAGATCGGGCACGTCCTTGACGCCGGGATCGGCGAAATAGCCGCCGGTGACCTGCGCGGAGCATTCCAGCAAGTGCCCGATCAGCGTGCCGCGCCCGAGGCGGGTGTAGTCGTCCATCGCCCAGCCGAAGTGATGCACCAAGGGCGCAAGGAACAGCGCCGGATCGGAGGCCCGCCCGCAGATCACGATATCGGCGCCGCGCGCCAGCGCCTCGACGATGGCGCCGACGCCGATATAGGCATTGGCCGAGACCAGACGCGGGCCAAGCGCGCTTGCCGGTTGGCCGGTCTCGTCCAGCACGTGCTTGGCGACGCGGTCCGAGACGTCGTCACCGGTCACCGCGGCCACGGTCAGCGACAGGCCAAGCTCGGCCACGATGGCGCGGGCGCGCTGTGCCGCCGCGCGCGGGTTGGCGGCGCCCATATTGGTCACGATCTTGGTGCCGTTGCGGGCACAGGCGGGCAGGCAGGCGCGCAGGCGGCGCTCCATCAGCGGGTCGAAACCCGCGCCCGGATCGGCGAGCCGCGCCTGCTGGGCCAGCGCGATGGTGCGCTCGGCCAGACATTCGAACACGAGGACATCCAGCGCGCCCCGTTCGGCAAGGTCTTGGGCCGGGTCGATGCGGTCGCCCTGAAAGCCTGCGCCGCATCCGATGCGAAAACTCATGCGATCGCTCCCTTTTGCCGTTGGCCCAGCTTGAACGCGCCGATCAGCAGCGCCAGCGCCAGCAGGGGGGTCACGGGGTTGGGCCAGATCGCCAGCCCGATCACCACCAGCAGGATGGCGGTGTCCAGCAGCCGCGAACCGGTCAGCGCGGCGCCCACCAGCAGGGCCGGGACGGCCAGCACCAGCGCGGCACCGCCCATCAGCGCATCGGCAATGGCCAGCGGCCCGCCTTGCAGCAACATGCCGGGATAGAGCAGCAGGAGGAAGGGCACGAGATAGGTCACCGCGCCAAGGCGCACGGCATGACCGGCGGCGGGCAGCCAGTTGGTGCCCGCGATGCCCGATCCGACGAAGACGGCAACGCAGACCGGCGGCGTGATGACCGAGATGGTGGCAAAGTAGAAGACGAACAAGTGCGCGGCCAGCGGATCGACCCCCACGGCGGTCATGGCGGGCGCGAGCACGGCGGCCACCAGCACATAGGCGGCGGTGGTGGGCAGGCCCATGCCCATGATGAGGCAGACAAGCCCCACGATCAGCGCCACCAGCGGCACACTGTCCCCGGCCATCGACACGATCAGCGACGACAGGGTGACGCCGATGCCGGTGAGGTTGATCATCGAGACGAGGATCTGCGCCCCGGCCAGCAGCACGCCGATGATGACCAGCCCCTTGCCCGCATCCTCCAGCCCGTCGACGATCTTGGCGACCATCTGGCGCGGCGACAGCCGCCCGGCCTCGGTCACGACGAAGGCGATCAGCAGGCCCACGACGCCGTAGAAGGCGGCGGTGGCGATCGAGCGGCCCAGCCAGATGCCGATGCCAAGACCGCCAAGCGCGCAGAGGATCGGCGCGACGCGGCGCGGCGCGAGGATGGCTTTCCACGCGGGCAGCTCGTCCTCGGGGACGATGGCGAGGCCGCGCTTGATCGCGACGAAATGCACGGTGACGAAGACCGAGGCGTAGAACAGCACCGCAGGCACGATCGCGCCAAGGATGATGGTGGTGTAGGGCACGCCCAGAATCTCGGCCATGACGAAGGCGGCGGCCCCCATGATCGGCGGCGCGATCTGCCCACCGGTCGAGGCCACGGCCTCGACCGCGGCGGCGAAGGGGCGGGGGTAGCCCAGCCGGATCATCATCGGAATGGTGAAATTGCCGGTGGTGGCGACATTGGCCACGGCCGAGCCCGAGATCATCCCGAACAGACCGCTGGCGATGGTGGCGATCTTGGCCGCGCCGCCGGGCTGGCGGCCGCCCAGACGCATGGCAAGGTCCATGAAGGCCTGCCCGCCCCCCGAATGCAGCAGGAGCGCGCCGAACAGCACAAAGGCGGCGATCACGGTGGCGGCGACGCCGGTCAGCATGCCCCAGATGCCCAGATCGCCGAGAAAGATGGTTTCGGTCACGAAGGCGGTGTCAAAGCCGCGATGCCGCAGCGGACCGGGCAGCAGGTTGCCGAACAGCGCATAGCCGATCCCGGCCAGCACCAGCACCGGAAAGATCAGCCCGACGGTGCGCCGCCCCAGCTCCAGCACGGCGAGGACCAGCCCCACGGTCAGCGCCTTGTCCAGCGCGGTGGCCCAAGGCAGCGAGGTCATGATCTCGTCATAGTGCCAGACCACGTAGCCGCAGGCCGCAAGGACCACGGCGCAGAGCGCCAGATCGATTGCCAGCCCGACCGGGCGCCAGCCTTTGCCGGCGCCCAGCGGATACAGCGCAAACCCCAGAGCCGTCACCAGTGCCAGAAAGAGGGCGCGCTGGATCAGGCCCTCGAACGGGCCGGTGGCGGCGGTGTAGAAGACGAAGACACCGACAAGGATTGCCAGCCCCTTCTGGATGGTCTGGAGTTGCGCGAGACCCATGTCAGTCGGCCTTCAGCTTGGCCGGGACATCCATGCCCTGTTCCTCGAACCAGCGCAGCGCGCCGGGATGCAGCGGCACGGTGCCGTAATCCAGCGTCATCTGCGCCAGATCGGCGCCTTTGAGGCTGGCCATGGCATTGGCCTGTGCCGAGTCGTCGGCCATGATCGCCGCGACGATCTGGTAGGCGGTTTCGTCATCCATGCTGGCGGGGGCAGCGACGCCGACGCCAAAGGCCCATGTGCTGTAGGCGGGAATTCCGTCAGCCGCGCCTTCGGGGATTTCGACGACCGAGATGTCGGGCATGTCGCTGCGCAGCTTGTCGGCCTGCTCGGGCGACAGGCCCAGCACCTTGATGTCGGTCGCCACGGCGATGTCCATGGTCGAGCCGTCCAGTTTTGTCCCCGAGCCGGATTTGACGTAGCCCGCCACGCGGTTGTCCTTGATCGCGCCGACGATGTCGGTGGTCGAGCCGCGCACATAGTCGGCGGACAGGCCGAGCGTGGCGAACACCGCCTCGGTCGTGGCCTCGGTCGAGCCGCCCTTGATGCCGGGGTTGAACCGCTTGCCCGCCAGATCGGCGAGGCTTTCGGCACCGCTATCGGCGCGCACGATGACGTTTTGCGGCGCGTTGGTGTAGACCCAGAGCAGGCGCAGGTCCTGCGGGTTGCCGTCAAAGGCATTGGTCCCCGCCACCGCATGTTGCACGGCATTGGTCGTCACCAGCCCGAGGTCGATCTGTCCGCGCGCCATGCGGCGGATGTTGTCGAGCGTCGCGCCGGTCTCGACGACCGAGGCCTTCAGCCCCTCGACATTCTCGTTGATGAGCTGGCCGACGGCGACGAAATAGCCGTAATGGCTGGACGAGGCCGAGGTCGAGCCGATCAGCAGGTCTGTTTCCTGCGCGGCCAGCGGCGAAGCGAGAAGGGTCGCGCCCAAAAGCGCGGCGAGCGTATGTTTCATGGTGTCCTCCCTGACATGTCCTTGCGGATCGCGACCATGGTGCGCCATGGCGTCTGTTGCGAAAATAGACAATGTCTGCATAATTGATGCATGAATCGCAATAATATATCTCTGGCGGATTATCACGCCATTCTTGTCCTCAAGCAGACCGGCACGTTCCGCAGCGCCGCCGAGGCGCTGAAGCTGTCGCCCTCTGCGCTGTCGCGGCAGGTCTCGGCGCTGGAGACGCGGCTGGGCACGCGGCTGTTCGACCGGGATACGCGCAACGTCGCCCTAACCGCCAGCGGCGCGGTGCTGGCCGGGATCGCCGAGCGCATGGTCAACACCGCCGAGGACGCGCAGGCCGAATTCGACGCGCATCTGTCGGCGCGGCGCGGGCATCTGACGATTGCGGGCCTGCCCTCTGTCACCGCCGCGCTGCTGCCGGGCATCCTGCGCCGCTTCGCCGTGGCCCATCCCGAAATCGACCTGAAGATCATCGACGCCCTGTCCGACAGCGTGATCGACGTGGTCGAATCCGGGCGGGCCGAGATCGGGTTCACCGCCGGGACCGGGTCGGCGCGGTCGCGGCTGGCCTTCCAGCCGGTCACCGAGGACGCGTTTCTGGCAATCGGCGCGGCGGATGGTCCGCTGGCCGAGGACCGGGCCTATGACTGGGCCGAACTGGTCGAGATGCCGTTCATCGCCATGGCACGGGGCACGTCGGTGCGCGAGCTTCTGGACAGCGCCTGCCTGCGGCTGGGCCGTCCGCTGTCGCCGCGCTTCGAGGTGGCGCATCTGGCCACGGCGGGTGCCTTCGTGGCGGCGGGGCTGGGCGTGACCGCGCTGCCCGAACTGGCGCTTGCGGTCTTGCCCTCGGATCGGCTTGTCCGGCGCGAAATCCGCGACTTCGGCATCCGGCGCCGGATCGGGCTGGTGCGGCAACCGGGGCGGTCGCTGTCCCCGGCGGCCACGGCCTTCATGGAGGTGCTGACCCGCACGGCGCCGCGCCGGGCCGACCATCCCGCAACGCACTGAGCCCACCGGCACGGTGCAGCCCTTGGGGTCACACCCCGGCCACAGGTGGGCCGACAGGTCACAAACGCCTTGTCAGAGCCTATTGCCCAAGATCAAACTGGCAAAACGGTCATCAAGAGGGGTTGCAGCCCCGTCATCCAACCTGTCCGAATGACGGGTTTGGATGGAAACGCAGTTGCGACATGAGTTGCAACGTAAATTGCAGCAAATCAAAAATTGACAACAACCCATGAATCGGGGATGAAAGAGCAGGCGATATTCGCCTGAAGGGCCGGAGGGGCCCTTGGTTCCAGGGAGGAATTACATGAAAAAGACGATCCTGTTCGCGAGTGTCGCGATCGCAACTCTGGCAACGTCCGTTGCCGCCGAAGATCTGAAGGTCTGCGTCAGCTGGTCGAACTTCCGCGAAGAGCGCTGGAAGACGGACGAGGCCGCCATCAAGGGCGCGCTGGATGCGGCCAATGCAGAATACATCTCGGCTGACGCGCAGACCTCGGCGACCAAGCAGCTGGCCGATATCGAAGGCATGATCACCCAAGGGTGCAACTCGCTGATCATTCTGGCGCAGGACTCCGCCTCGATCGGGCCGGCTCTGGATGCGGCCGAGGATGCGGGCATCCCCGTGGTTGGCTATGACCGGATGATCGACGATCCCCGCGCCTATTACCTGACCTTCGACAACGTCGAGGTTGGTCGCATGCAGGCGCGCGAAGTCCTCAAGGCCCAGCCGAAGGGCCGCTATGTCATGATCAAGGGCTCGCCCGTCGATCCGAACGCAGACTTCCTGCGCGGCGGTCAGCAAGAAGTCCTGCAGGCGGCCATCGACGCCGGTGACATCGAGATCGTGGGCGAGTCCTACACTGATGACTGGCAGCCCGCCAACGCGCAGAAGAACATGGAGCAGATCCTGACCCAGACCAACAACGGCGTCGATGCGGTCGTGGCCTCCAACGACGGCACCGCCGGTGGTGTGGTCGCGGCGCTGACCGCGCAGGGCATGGAAGGTATCCCGGTCTCCGGTCAGGATGGCGACATGGCCGCGCTGAACCGCGTGGCTCTGGGCACCCAGACCGTGTCGGTGTGGAAGGACAGCCGTGCGCTTGGCAAGGCAGCGGGCGAGATCGCCGTGGCGCTGGCCTCTGGCACCGCGATGGCCGATGTCGAGGGCGCGGGCACCTTTACCTCGCCCAGCGGCAAGACCCTGACCGCCACCCTGCTGGCCCCGCAGCCGATCACCAAGGACAATCTGAACCTCGTGCTCGAAGCCGGTTGGATCTCCAAGGAGGCCCTCTGCGCTGGCGTTTCCGGCGTAGCCGTCTGCGAGTAACCGTCTCGTCACGATGACAGCGACGATGCCCGGGTGTGTCCCGGGCATCGTTCAAAGGGAGAACGGGCGCGGGGCCAAGGCCACGCCCGAGGGAGGATTCATAAATGACTGACACCGCGCAGGCACCGGGCCACTCGGCGACGAAGCGCAGCCTGATCGACGTGCTGGAACTGGATATCCGGCTGCTCGGGATGCTGGTTGCCTTCTTCGCGATTGCCGTGATCTTTACCATCTGGACGGGCGGGACGTTCCTGATCCCGCGCAACATCTTCAACATCACCGTGCAGACGGTGCCCGTTGCGATCATGGCCTGCGGCATGGTCTTCGTGATCGTCTCCCGTCACATCGACCTGTCCGTCGGTTCCATGCTGGCGATGTGCTCGGCCGTGATGGCGATGATGCAGGCCTATTGGCTGCCGTCGCTGCTTGGCCTTGAATACGGCAATCCGCTGATCCTGATCCTGACGATCCTGATCGGTCTTGGCGCGGGCACCTTGATGGGGGCGGCGACCGGCTGGCTCGTCGGCTATCAGGGCATCCCCTCGTTCATCGTGACGCTGGGCGGGCTGTTCATCTGGCGCAACGTGAACTGGTTCACCACCAATGGCCAATCCGTTTCGCTGACCGATCCGAACCTGCTGATGTTCGGCGGCACCGAAGGCGTCCTTGGCGCGCCGGTCAGCTACGCCTTGGGGGTTGCGGCCTCCGTCGTTGCGGTGCTGGTCATCCTCGCCGCCCGCAAGAACAAGGTCGGCCATGGCTTCACCGTCAAGCCGATGTGGGCCGAGACCGCCATGATGGCGGTGATCGTGGCCGCGATCATGATGTTCGTCACATGGCTGTCGCGCTACCCCATCCCGCCATCGAAGCTGCGCCGCATGTTCGAGGCGCGCGGCGAGACCGTGCCCGAGGGCTACACCGCCATGCATGGCCTGCCGATTTCGGTGCTGATCCTGATCCTCGTGGCGGTCGTCATGACCGTCGTGGCCCGCAAGACCCGGTTTGGCCGCTACATCTTTGCGGCGGGCGGTAACCCGGATGCGGCCGAGCTGTCCGGCATCAACACCCGCCTGCTGAACGTCAAGATCTTTGCGCTGATGGGCTTTCTGTGCGGCCTCGCGGCCTTGATCGCGCAGGCCCGCCTGCAAAGCCACGGCAACGATATCGGCATGCTCGAAGAGTTGCGCGTGATCGCTGCGGCGGTCATCGGCGGCACGGCGCTTTCGGGCGGCGTGGGCACGATCTACGGCGCCGTGCTGGGCGCGCTGATCATGCAAAGCCTGCAATCGGGCATGGCGATGGTCGGGGTCGACACGCCGTTTCAGAACATCATCGTGGGCCTCGTGCTGATCATCGCCGTCTGGGTCGACATCATCTATCGCAAGCGCATGGGGATCACGAAATGAACCGCAACGGACAGACACCCCTCGTCGAGATGAAGGACGTCTCGATCTCTTTCGGTGGCATCAAGGCGGTGGACCACGTGTCCATCGACCTCTACCCGGGCGAAGTCGTGGGCCTGCTGGGCCATAATGGCGCGGGCAAGTCGACGCTGATCAAGATCCTGTCGGGCGCCTACCAGATGGACGCCGGCGAGATCCGCATCAACGGCAAGAAAGCCACGATCGAGAACCCGCGCGACGCCCGCGCCCACAATATCGAGACGATCTACCAGACGCTGGCGCTGGCCGACAATCTCGATGCGGCGTCGAACCTGTTCCTCGGGCGCGAACTGGTGAAGAACGGGCTGGTCGACGATGCCAAGATGGAGGCGGAGACCCGCAAGATCATGGGTCGGCTCAATCCCAACTTCAAGAAGTTCAACGTGCCGGTCTCGGCGCTGTCGGGCGGTCAGCGCCAATCCGTCGCCATCGCCCGCGCGGTGTATTTCAACGCCCGCATCCTGATCATGGACGAACCCACCGCCGCGCTGGGTCCGCATGAGACGCAGATGGTGGCGGAACTGATCAGCGAGTTGAAGGCGCAGGGCCTTGGCATCTTCCTGATCGAACATGACATCCACAACGTGATGAAGCTGTGCGACCGCGCCAGCGTCATGAAGAATGGCGAATTGGTGGGCACGGTGAACGTGGACGAGGTGACGGATGACGACATTCTCGGCATGATCATCCTCGGCAAGAAACCGGCGCATCTGGCGGCGTGATGTCGCGTCTGCTGGCAGTTCTGCTGACCTTTCACATGCTTGGCACGGGCGGCAGCGCCCGGGCCGATGTGGCCTTTGCCCCGGTGTCCTTGCCCGTCGCGCATGAATATTCCGGCGGTTGGACGCATTTCGTCGGCGGCGGGGTGGCGGTGTTCGACTGTGACGGCGACGCCCGGCCCGACCTGTTCGCCGCCGGGGGCAGCGCGCCCGCGCTGCTGCTGCGCAACACCTCGGATGAGGGCGCGGTGTCCTTCGAGACCGCCGCTTTCCCGGAGATCGTGGAAACCACCGGCGCCTATCCCTTCGACGTGGATGGCGACGACCTGCTGGACCTCGTCGTTTTGCGCGCGGGCGAGAACCTGTTGCTGCGCGGCGACGGCACCTGCCAGTTCACCCCGGCCCCCGCCGCGTGGAATTTCGACGGCGGCACGGAATGGACCACCGCCTTTTCCGCCACATTCGAGGCGGGGCAGGACTGGCCGACCTTCGTCTTTGGCAATTACGTGGACGAGACCGACCCGGACGGCCCGTTCGAGGCCTGCGACGTCAATCACCTGATGCGCCCCGCGGGTCGCGCCTTTGGCCCGCGCCAGCCGCTGGAGCCGGGCTTTTGCGCGCTGTCCATGCTGATCTCTGACTGGAAACGCGATGGGCGCCCCGAGTTGCGCATCTCGAACGACCGTCAATATTACGTCAGCAACGGGCGCGAGCAGATGTTCGCGCTGGACCCGCTGCGGGAATATACCGAGGCGGATGGCTGGCCCACGATGAAGCTTTGGGGGATGGGCATCGCCAGCCGGGACATCACAGGTGACGGTCTGCCCGAGGTGGCGCTGACCTCGATGGGGGATCAGCCGCTGATGCTGAACCGGGGGCAGGGCGTGATGGAGCCTGCGCCCTATGACATGGGCACCTATGCGACGACCCCTTACATGGGCGATGACGGTCGGCCCTCGACCGGCTGGCAGGCGCAATGGGGCGACGTGGACAATGACGGGCGCGACGATCTGTTCATCGCCAAGGGCAATGTCGACCAGATGCCCTCCAACGCCATGGCCGATCCGAACAACCTGCTGATGCAGCAGACCGACGGGCGGTTCGTGGAGCGTGGCGATACGGCGGGGGTCGGGTCTGTGGCGCGGGCGCGCGGCGCGGCGCTGGTGGATTTCGACGGCGACGGGTTGCTGGACCTCGTGGTCAACAACCGGCGCGCGCCGCTGGAGGTCTGGCAAAACGTGACCGAGGGCGCGGGGCATTGGCTGGCCGTGGACCTGCGGCAGCCCGGGCCGAATACCCGCGCCATCGGCGCCTTCATCGAGGTGCGCAGCGGCGACAGGCTGCAAACGCGCGAGATCACCTCGGGCGGCGGTCATGCCTCGGGCACGCTGGGACCCGAGCATTTCGGGCTGGGTGCGGCCGAGCAGGCGGAGCTGCGCGTGATCTGGCCCGATGGGCAGACCGGCGACTGGCAGCGTGTCGCGGCCGATGCAAGCGTGCGGATCACCCGCACCGGAGGGGAGCCATGAAACACCTTGTCCTGCTTGCGGTTCTGGCCGCGCCGCTGGCGGCGCAGGATCTGCCGCCGCCGCTGACGGATGCGGATTTCCCAGAGCATCCGGCCGAAGAGGTCGCGCTGGGGCAATTGCTGTTCTGGGATGCGGAGCTGTCGGGCAACCGCAACATTTCCTGCGCCACCTGCCACCACCCGCGCTTTGGCACCTCGGACGGGCTGTCGCTGGGCATGGGCGAGGGCGGCACCGGCCTTGGCCCCGACCGCCGCGCCGACCCGTCGAACCTGCCCGAACAGCGCATCCCGCGCAACGCCCCGGCGCTGTGGAACGTGGGGGCGGAGGGCTTTACCGTGATGTTTCACGATGGCCGGATCGAGCGCGATCCGACCCGCCCGACCGGCTTTCGCACCCCGCTGGAGGATGACATGGTGGCGGGTTTCGCCTCGCTTCTGTCGGCCCAGACCATGTTCCCGGTGCTGTCCCCGGACGAGATGGCCGGGCATTACCAAGAGAACGAGATCTCGCGGCTGGTGCGGCAAGGGCGGCTGACCGGGGAGGATGGCGCATGGGCGGCGATCTCTGCGCGCATCGCGGCCATTCCCGAGTATCAAGAGCGGTTCGAACGGGTCTACCCGGAGGTGGCGCAGGGGCGGGCGCTGAATTTCACCGATATCTCCAATGCCATCGCCGCCTATATGACCTTCGATTTCCGGTCCGACACGAGCCCCTTCGATGCGGCCCTGCGCGCCGAGGCTCCCTTGCCGCCGGAGGCACAGGCCGGGGCGCTTTTGTTCTACGGAGAGGCGGGCTGCGCGACCTGCCATTCCGGCCCGCTGCTGACGGATATGCGGTTTCATGCCATGGGTGACGCGCAGATCGGTCCGGGCAAGAGCGAGCGCTTTGAAAGCCACCAGCGCGACACCGGGCGGATGCGCGTGACGGGACGCGCGGAGGATGCCTATGCCTTTCGGACGCCGTCGCTGCGCAACGTGACGTTGACCGCGCCCTATGGCCATGCGGGGGCGGTGCGCGACCTGCGGGCCTATCTGGCGCAGCATGGCTCGGGTGGGGAGGCGCTGGCGCAGTACGATCTGGGCGACGCGGTGCTGGTGCCGCTGGAGGGGCCGAAACCCGATCTGGCACCGGGCGCCGACGGGGCGGATTTCACGGCCATCGCTGCGGCCTCGCAGATGCGCGGGGCGCTGGACCCTGATGATCTGGACGCGCTGGTCGCGTTTCTGTCGACGCTGGAGGACCCGGTGGCGCGCGCCGGGGGCCGTATGGGCATCCCCGCCTCGGTGCCGTCCGGCTTGCCCGTGGAACGGTGACCCAGCCGCTAGGGCCGGGCCGTGACGAAGGGGATGCGCGGTTCCGTGTCGTCCTTTTGCAACCGCGCGGCCAAGGCCACCATCAACCCCTGTGCCAGGCACATGGGCGCGGCGAGCGAGCGTGAAAACGTGTATTCGTGCTCGGCCACGGTAAAGAGCAAGGCGGCGGGTTTGGCCAAGGGGGACAGGCTGCTGTCGGAAATCGCGATGATCGGCACCGCGGCCTTGGACGCCTCTTCGACGATGTTGACCACCTCGTTGGCGTAGAACCGGAACGAGACCGCGATCAGCAGATCCTCCGATGTCATGGTGCGCGCGACATGGGTGGCCAGCCCACCGCTGGAATCCAGCAAGACGCAGGGGCGGCCCAGCATCGTCAGGATGTAGCGCAGCAGGATCACGATCGGCTCGGACCGAAGCTGCCCTGCAAGGTAGACCGTGCGCGCCTCTTCGATCATCTGGGCGGCCCGGCTGAAATCGGCGGCATCGACCTTGTCCAGCAGGTCTTGCAGCGATGCGATGTCGCGCACCACGAGGTCGCGCAGGACATTCAATTCGGATTCGCCGTCGCGCAGCGACAACTCGCCTTCGAGCGCCTTCTTGCGGGCCTCGAAGCCGGGGGCGGCGGTGGTCAACCGGCGCTGATACAGCGATTGCAAATCCTTGAAGCCCGAATATCCCAGACTCTGGGCGAAGCGCACGAAGCTTGACGGGTGAATGCCGCATTGCTGGCCCATGGCGTTCACCGCCAACACCGCAACGTCGTTCGGATTCTGGGTCAGATACTCGGCAATCAGTTGATAGGTCTTGCTCATGCCGTCGAAACGTTCATGAATCAGGCGGATCAACGCCTCGTAATCTTCCGGTGGCTTCTGTTCCGCTCTGTCCATCGATCCCTCGCAGCCTCGCAGGTTCCATATTGATTGGAACTCCGGCAAATTCTATTCCGTTTCGAGAATTTCTGCAATTTTTGGTGTCGCCTTGTCTGGAAGCAGGGCGCGAAGCCCGGTGTCAGACGTCTTTCCAAGCCGCCGCGCGGGACGAGGACTGGATCGTCTCGACAAGGTGCTGGATGCGCGCGCCCGCGCGAAAGTTGAACGGCTCGGGCGTGTTGCCCGCCACCGCGTCCAGAAAGCCCGCCGCCTCGATTGCCTTGAGATCGTTGAAGCCGATCTGGTGCCCCGGCGCGACGCAGAACCGCCCATAAGGCGCGTGATCCGGCGCGGCCTCGATCCGGCGAAAGCCTTGCCTGCCGGGGGCGTCCCCGGTGCTGTAGAAATGCAGCTCGTTGAAGCGTTCCTGCGAAAAACACAGCGCGCCGCGCGTTCCGTAGACCTCGAAATCGTGCTGCATCTTGCGGCCCGTGGCGATCCAGTTGCCTTCGATCGACCCGGTGGCACCGTTTTCAAACCGAAGAAAGGCGCGGCCCACATCGTCGACCTCGACCGCGCGGGTGCCGCCTTGGCCGTCGGGGCGGGTGCCGATCATCGTCACGCAATCGCCCATGACGCGGGTGATCGGCCCCAGCAGGAATTCCGCCGTGGCAAGCGCGTGGCTGCCAATGTCAGCCAGCGCGCCGCCCCCCGCCGGATCGTGGCGAAAGGTAAACGGGGCGGTGGCGTCGGCCATGTAATCCTCGGCATGCAGGCCGCGATAGCCACGGATCTCGCCCAGCTCGCCACCGGCAATCATGTCGCGCGCCAGCCGCAGCATCGGGTTGCAGAGATAGTTGAAGCCGACCTGCGTTGTCACCCCGGCGCGCTCTGCCGCCTCGGCCATCGCGCGCGCGTCGCTGGCCAAGGGGGCCAGCGGTTTCTCGCAATAGACGTGTTTCCCGGCGGCGATGGAGGCCAGCGCCATCTCCTTGTGCAGGGCATTTGGGGCGGTGATGTTGATGACGTCGATCTCGGGGTTTGCGACCATCGCGCGCCAATCGTCGGTCGCATGGGCAAAGCCAAAGGCGCTGGCGGCGCGTTCGGCCAAGGGCATGGTCGCGTCGGCCAGCGTGTGGAAGGCCAGCCGGTAGGGCAGGTCAAAGACTTTCTCGGCGGTGGCATAGCCAAAGGCATGGGCCTTGCCCATGAAGCCCGATCCGATCAGGCCGATGGTCAGGGTCGGTTTCATATCTGGGTCCTGTTGACGATCAGGTCCGGGTCCAGCGTCCCGGACAGGAAATCGAGGATGTTCTGGGCCGAGCCGATGGCCATGCGTTCCGCCGCGCCCTCGGTCACGCCCGCGATATGCGGGGACAGGATCAGCTGGTCGAATTGCAGCAACGGGTGGTCCGGGGCAGGGGGTTCCTGCTCGAACACATCCAGCCCGGCGGCGCCAAGATGGCCGCTGCGCAGGGCGTCTGCCAGCGCGGTCTCATCGACGATGCCGCCGCGTGCGGTGTTCACGAGGATCGCGCCGGGTTTCATCATCGCCAGTTCGGGCGCGCCGATCAGCGGGCGCTCGCCCTTGGGCGCGCTGATCGAGACGACATCGGCCCAGGCCAGCGCCTCGGCCAGATCGTCCATCGCGGCGACCGGCCCGTCGGGCCAGCCGTGCCGTGACAGCCACGGATCATATGCGCGGATGTCCATGCCGAAGCCCGCCATCATCTGCGCCACGTGCCGCCCGATCCGGCCAAAGCCCGCGATCAGCAGGCAGCGCCCGCGTAGGTCTTGGGATTCGAGCGTGTTGCGCCAGCCCCACGGGCCTTGGCGCACCGATGCGTCGGCCCGCACTGCGCGTTTCGCGCAGGCGAGGATCATCATGCAGGCATGCTCGGCCACCGAATAGCTGTTCACATCGCCACAAACCGCCAGCGGAATGCCCCGCGCGGTCAGCGCCGCCACGTCCACCGCGTCATAGCCGACCCCGTGGCGCGAGACGATGCGCAAGCGGTCCGCCTTTGCCACCGTTTCGGCGCTGAGCGGCTGGGTGCGGATCAGCAGCGCGTCGGCCTCGGCGATGAAGGGGGCGTAGCTCTCCTCTGAAATCTCGTCGATATAGCGCACGGACATGTTCGGAGCGCCGTCCAGAACGGCCCGCCCGACGGGGTGCAGTTTTCCCGCGACTAGTACCTGTGGCATCAATAGGCCCCTTCGGTCGGGGTCTTGTCCGGCTGCGCCGACAGCCCTCGGAACGCATCGACCGAGGCCTTGGCCGCCCCGGCCAGCAACCGCGTGTCGCCGGACACCGTCACCATGTCAAAGCCCCAGCCGACCGCGCGCGCGGCATAGTCGGGCGTGCCGCAATGCAGCGCCGCCTTGATGCCTTGCGCGTGCGATACCGCGACGATGCGTTGAAGCGCCTCGATCATCTCGGGTTCCTCGCGGTCGAAACCGGGGGGGTATTTGCCATCATGCAGCGAAAAGGTCAGATCCGCAGGGCCCACATAGATGCCGTCCAGTCCGGGCGTGGTGGCGATGGCTTCGAGATTGGTCATGGCCTGTTTCGTCTCGACCATGGCCCAGCCGATGATCTTGTCATTGGCCTCCTGCGGGATGCCTGCCCCCTGCGCATACATCGCCCGCGTCGGGCCAAAGCTGCGCTGGCCCAGGGGGGGATAGCGCAGATAGCTGACGAATTCGGCGGCCTGTTCGGGGGTGTTGATCATCGGGCAGATGACCTGCATCGCGCCCGCATCCAGCGCCTTCATGATGGCGGCCGGGTCCAGCCACGGCACGCGCGCACCGATGGTGACGCCGCTGGCCCGCATCGCCTGAAACATCGGCAGCAGGTCGGAATAATCGACCGCGCCGTGTTGCCAGTCGATGCTGATCGCGTCATAGCCCTGCGCCGCCATGATTTCCGCGACAAAGGGACTGGCGATGGACAGCCAGCCATGCAGCACCGGTTTGCCCTGATCCCACAGGCCCTTGACCTTGTTCTCGATCATGTCCTTCCCCCCTCAAAAGACCATTTGGGTCAGCTTGGTGTCGAGGTAATCGGCAATCCCCTCGACGCCGCCTTCGCGACCCATGCCCGAGAAATTCGTACCGCCAAAGGGCACCTCGGACGCGGCCAGCGCGAAGGAATTGATGCCCACCATCCCGGCCTTGAGCGCGGCCTGCGTGCGGCGCGCGCGGTCCGGCGAGCGGGTAAAGGCATAGGCGGCCAGCCCCATATCCGAGGCATTGGCCCGGCTCAGCGCCTCATCCTCGTCGGCAAAGCGGGTGATCGCCGCGACGGGGCCGAAATTCTCGTCGGCAAAGACGGTCATGTCGTCGGTGACATGGGTCAGCACGGTGGGTTCGTAGAAATGCCCCTCGTTGAAGCCCGCCGCCCGTTGACCGCCGGTTTCCAGCCGCGCGCCCTGCGCAACCGCGTCCTGCACGATGCCGTCGATCTCGGACAGGCGGCGCGCATTGATGAGCGGGCCCATGGTCGTGGCAGGCGCAAGCCCGTCGCCAAGCGTGATGGCCCGCGCCCGGGTCACGAAGCCCTCGACAAAGGCGTCATGCAGCGACTCGTGGATAAAGAAGCGGTCCGGCGTGACGCAGACCTGCCCGCAATTTGCGAATTTCGTCGGAACGACCGCGTCCAGCGCCGCCTGCAGATCGGCATCGTCATAGAGGATGAACGGCGCGTTGCCGCCCAGTTCCATCGAGACCTTCTTCACCGTCTCGGCGGCGTCGCGGATCATCTGCTGACCGACGCGGGTCGATCCGGTGAGCGACACCTTGCGGACGCGCGTGTCGGCCATGATCACGTCATAGGTCGCGGCGGTCGTGCCTGCGACAAGGTTCACGGCCCCCTCGGGCAGGCCCACATCGCGCAGGCAGTCGGTCATGATCATCGCCACACCCGGCGTCTGCGAGGAGGGCCGCAGCACCACCGGGCATCCCGCAGCCAGCGCCGGGGCCAGCTTGCGGGCGGGCAGCGCGGCGGGGAAGTTCCACGCGGTGAAGGCGCCGACGATGCCGACCGGCTCCTGCGTCACCTCGAAGCGCCCGCCGGGCACGCGGGCCTCGACGATGCGGCCATAGATGCGGCGGGCCTCTTCGGCGTACCAGCGGAACTGGTCGCAGGCGAGCGCCCATTCACGGCCTGCCTGCGCGAGCGGCTTGCCGGTCTCGGTCGAGATCATCTGCATGGCGTCATCGGTGCGCGCCAGCATGGCATCGGCGGCCTTGTGCAGCGCATCGGCGCGGTCAAAACCACCCATGTCGCGCAGCTTGGGCAGGGCATCGGCGGCGGCATCGACGGCGGCGCGGGTGTCGTCGGCGGTGGCGGCGGCCAGCGTCCCCAGCGGCTTTTCCGATACCGGAGAGAAGACCGCCAAATCGGCGCCGCCCGCCTGCCAGCCGCCCCCGATGAAACAGCCGAAATCGGCGTAAAGGGTCATGCCAGTTCCTCCACTTTGACGGGGCGTCCTTCGCGGACCGACAGGATCGCGGCCTCGGCCAGAACCAGCGCCTTGGCCCCGTCGTCAAAGCCGACGGGGGCGGGCTTGCCCTGCTCGACCGCATCGACGAAGGCGTCGATTTCGGCGGCGAAAGCCTGTGCATACCGCTCGATGAAAAAGTTCAGCAGCGGCGGTTGGCTCTCCGTGGCGCTTGCGTTGAACAGGCGCACCGTGCGCTCGGGGTGATTTTCCGAAAGCGCCATGCCCGCATCGCCAAAGGCCTCGACCCGCTGGTCATAGCCATAGACGGCGCGGCGCGAATTGGAGATCACGCATTGCTTGCCGCTGGCGGTCGTCATGGTCACGGTCACCGTGTCGTAATCGTCGCAGCGCGCCATCAGATCGGGGTCGACAAGGCGCGCGCCGATGGCCGAAACGGTGGTGAAGTCCTCGCCCATGATGAAGCGCGCCATGTCGAAATCGTGGATCGTCATATCGCGGAAAATGCCGCCCGAGACCTCGATATAGGCGGCGGGGGCCATGCCCGGATCGCGCGAGGTGATCGTGACCTGATGTACCTCGCCGATCTGCCCGGCCTCGATCGCCTGCCGGACGCCCGCATGACCACGGTCGAAACGGCGGACAAAGCCCAGCATGATCGGCAAATCCGTGCCCTTGATCCGCTCGGCGCAGAGTTTGACCCGGTCCAGCGACAGGTCGATGGGCTTTTCGCACAGCACCGGCTTGCCCGCCGCGATGGCCGCTTCGAGCAGGTCCGCATGGGTGGGCGTCGAGGTGGCGATCAGCACCGCGTCGACCTCGGTCGAGGCCAGCACCGCCTCGGCGCTGTCGAACTTGGTCACGCCCAGTGTTTCGGCAATATCCTGCGCGGCGGCGTCGACCACATCGAACACCCCCGCCAGCGTTGCGCGGGGATGGGTGTGGATGTTCTCGGCATGCATGCGGCCAATCCGGCCACAGCCGAGCACGGCGATTTTCAACATGGAATCCTCCCTCGGAATTTGTGCAATGATCGTTGCGGAATGAAAACTTTGTCAATATACATTTCTGAAATGAGGAGAATCTGACGGGAGGACGGCTCATGGCCGACGGGACAATTCGCCTGACGATGGGGCAGGCTGTGGTGCGCTACCTGTGTGCGCAATTCACGATGATCGACGGCGAAAAGGTGCCTTTGTTCGCGGGCGTGTTCGGCATCTTCGGCCATGGCAACGTGACGTGCCTCAGCGAGGCGCTGGAACAGGTGCAGGACCAATTGCCGACATGGCGCGGCCAGAACGAGCAGTCCATGGCGCTGGCGGCGGTGGGCTTTGCCAAGGCGAAACTGCGCCGTCAGATCATGATCGCGACCTCCTCGGTCGGGCCGGGGGCGACGAATATGATCACCGCCGCAGGCACGGCCCATGCCAACCGCCTGCCGCTGTTGCTGCTGGCCGGGGACACCTATGTCAACCGCCTGCCGGACCCGGTGTTGCAACAGGTCGAGCATTACGGCGATCCGACGATCACGGTGAATGACGGGTTCAAGGCGGTGTCGCGCTATTGGGACCGGATCGTGCATCCGGCGCAGATCCTGTCCTCGCTGCCCAATGCGCTGCGCGTCATGTTGGACCCCGCCGATTGCGGCCCGGCCTTCATCGGGCTGCCGCAGGATATTCAGGAAATCGCCTACGACTATCCCGAGGCGTTCTTTGCCGAGAAGGTCTGGGAAATCCCGCGCCCGCGCCCCGCGCGCAGCGAGATCGACAAGGCGGTGGCCTTGCTGAAGACTGCCAAGGCGCCGTTCATCATCTCGGGCGGTGGCGTGCGCTATTCCGGGGCCGGTCAGGCGCTGGCGGAGTTCGCGGTGAAACGCGGCATCCCCTTTACCGAGACCATCGCGGGCAAAGCGGCGGTGGTCCATGACCACCCGGCCTATACCGGCGCGATGGGGATCGAGGGCACCGACGCGGCGAAAGCCATGGCCGAGACGGCGGATGTGGTGATTGCCGTGGGCACGCGCTTGCAGGATTTCACCACCGGGTCGTGGACGACCTTTGCCAAGGATGCGACGTTCATCAACATCAACGCCGCGCGCTTTGACGCGTCCAAGCATTTTGCCCAGCCGGTCGTGGGCGATGCGCTGGAATGCCTGTCTGAGCTGGATGCGGCGCTGGGGGACTGGGCCTGCGATCCGGCGCAGATGACCCGCGCGCAGGAGCTTTATGCCGAGTGGAACAAGGGGCTCGACGCGTGGCAGGCCGCCGACAACGCCGAGGTGCCCAGCTATGCGCAGGTCATCAAGGTGGTGAACGATCACGCCACGGTGGACGATACCATGGTCACGGCAGCGGGCGGCTTGCCCGGCGAGACGGCCAAGAACTGGCGGGTGAAGGCGCCCAACACCTATGATCTGGAATTCGGCTTTTCCTGCATGGGTTACGAGATCGCCGGGGGCTGGGGCCATGCCATGGCCAAGGTCCAGCCCGATGGCACCCAAAAGGGCGTGCCCATCGTCATGGTCGGCGATGGCAGCTACATGATGATGAACTCGGATATCTACTCGACGGTCTTGACCGGCCACAAGATGATCGTCGTGGTCTGCGACAATGGCGGGTTCGGGGTCATCAACCGGCTTCAGACGGGGATGGGCGTGCCGGGGTTCAACTGCCTGCTCAAGGATGCGCGCATCCAGAACAAGGACAACCCGCAACACGTGGACTTCGCCGCCCATGCCCGCGCCATGGGGGCCGAGGCGCGGTTCTGCGAAAGCCTCGCCGATCTGGGCGACGCGATGGATTGGGCGCAGGGCACCGACCGCACGACCGTTCTGGTGATCAACTCGGATGCCTACAAATGGACCGATGGCGGGGCCGATTGGTATGTCGGCGTGCCCGAGATCAACGACCGCGACAGCATCCGCAAGGCCCGCGAGGGGCAGGAAGCCTTCCGCGCCAAGCAGCGACGGGGGGTCTGATGCCAAAGGCGAAACTGGGCATCGCGCCGATTGCGTGGTGGAATGACGATCTGGCAGAGCTGTCCGACGATGTCAGCCTTGACGAATGCCTGCGACAGGCCGCCGAGGCGGGCCTGACCGGGATGGAGACCGGGCGGCGCTTTCCCATGGACATGGACGAACTGGGGCCGGTCCTTGCGCGGCACGGGATGTCTGTGTGTGGCGGCTGGTTTTCCGGCCTGCTTCTGGACGGCGATATCGAGGTCGAGAAAGAGCGGATCGCGCAGCAGCTTGCGTTCTTCAAGGCGGCGGGCGCGCCTTGCATCGTCTATGGCGAAACGGCGCGGTCGGTGCAGGGCGAACGCCAAACGCCGCTGGCGCAAAAGCCGGTCCTGACCGAGGCCGAGATGGCTGCCTATGGGCGCAAGATCAGCGATTTCGCCGATTGGTGCGCGGGCGAGGGGATGCCCATCGCCTATCACCACCACATGGCGGCGGTCGTGGAAACCGAGGCCGAACTTGACCTGCTGATGAAGCATTCCTCGGTGTCGCTGTTGTTCGACGCAGGCCACATGGCCTTTGCCGGGGGTGACAATTTCCGGGTGATCGACAATCACCACGCCCGGATCACCCATGTGCATACAAAGGACATTCGCCGCGCCGTGGTGGATGGGCTGGACCGCACGCGGGAAAGCTTTCTCGAAGCGGTGATCAAGGGGGCCTTTACCGTGCCCGGCGACGGCTCGCTCGATTTCGAGGCCATCGTCAGGGCGCTGGCCGACACGGGCTACGAGGGCTGGTTCGTCATCGAAGCGGAACAGGACCCGAAGGTCAGCCCGCCGCTTGAGATGGCGATCAAGGGGCGCAAGGAACTGAAACGCGTCATGGACGCAAGCGGATACGAGGTGACGACATGAACAGCATCGATGGAAAGGTCGCCGTGATCACCGGCGGCACGCAAGGTCTGGGCGCGGCCATCGCGCGGGTATTTGCCGCCGCCGGTGCGGCGGGCATCGTGCTGGTCGGGCGCGGCGTCGAAAAGGGCCAGCGCGTCGCGGATGCGATCAAGGCCGAGCATGGCACCGATGTGCGCGTCGTCGCCGCCGATTTGGGCGTGATCGACGATGTGCAGGCCCTCATCCCGCAGGTCGACGCCGCCTTTGGCCGGGTCGATATCCTTGTGAATGCCGCCGGTCTGACGGATCGCGGCAATATCCTCGATACCTCGCCCGAGCTGTTCGACCGCATGTTCGCCGTCAACACCCGCGCGCCCTTCTTCCTGATCCAAGACGCGGCCAAGGTGATGATCCGCGAAGGCATCGAGGGCCGCATCGTCAATATCGGCTCGATGTCCGAACATGCGGGCCAGCCGTTCCTTGCGCCCTATTCCGCCTCGAAAGGCGCGCTGGCGACGCTGACGCGCAATGCGGGCTACGCGCTGATGCGCAACCGGATTCACGTCAACCAACTGGCGATCGGCTGGATGAATTCCGACCATGAGCGCAAGCTGATCGAGGCGGAAACCGGCGATGCGGGCTTTATCGACCGCGCGGCGGCGGGCAAGCCCTTTGGGCGGATTCTCGACCCGGTCGAGGTCGCGAAGGCGGTGCTTTGGATGGCCTCCGACGACAGCGGCATGATGACCGGCGCCATCGTCAATTTCGACCAGTCGATCTGGGGCGCCTATGACGATGCGCCGACCCCGGACAAGGCCCTGTGACATGAAGACGATCAAGGGACCGGCGGTCTTCCTCGCGCAATTCGCCGCCGATGAGCCGCCGTACAATTCGCTGGGCAGCCTTGCGGACTGGGCGGTGGCCAAGGGCTTCAAGGGGGTGCAGATCCCCACATGGGACACGCGCCTGATCGACATGCAGCAGGCCGCCGAAAGCGACAGCTATCTGGACGACCTTCAGGGGATGCTGGCGGACAAGGGGCTGGTGCTGACCGAATTCGCCTCGCATATCACCGGGCAGTTGGTGGCGGTGCATCCGGCGCATGACCAGATCATGGACAGCTTTGCCCCCGAGGCCGTGCGCGGCAATCCCACCGCCCGGCGCGACTGGGCCGAGCGCCAGCTGCGCTACGCCGCCCGCGCCTCGGCCAAGCTGGGGCTTACCACGCATACGACCTTTCCCGGCTCGCTGCTTTGGCCCTATATCTATCCCTATCCGCAATGGCCCGAGGGACTGATCGACGAGGCCTTCACCGAACTCGCCGCGCGCTGGCGGCCGATCCTCGACGATTTCGACGCGCATGGGGTGGATGCCTGTTTCGAAATCCATCCCAGCGAGGACGTCCATGACGGCCATTCGTGGGAGTATTTCCTCGACAAGCTGGACGGGCATCCCCGCGCCAATATCATGTATGACCCCAGCCACTTCGTGCTTCAGGCGCTGGATTACCTGGCCTTCATCGACCACTATCACGACCGGATCAAGGCGTTCCACGTCAAGGATGCCGAGTTCCGCCCCGACGGCAAATCCGGGGCCTATGGCGGCTTCATGCCGTGGTCGAAACGGGCCGGGCGGTTCCGCAGCCCCGGCGACGGACAGGTGGATTTCGGCGCAATCTTTACCAAGCTGTCGACCTATGGGTTCGACGGCTGGGCCACGCTGGAATGGGAATGTTTCATCAAGAACCCCGAGGACGGCGCCGCCGAAGGTGCGCGCTTCATTGCCGATCACATCATCAAGGTCTCGGACCGGGCGTTTGACGATTTTGTCAAATCCGGCGCGGACCGTCAGGCAAACCGGGCGATGCTTGGACTGGAGAACTGAGAATGAGCTACGAACGCAAGCTGCGCCTCGGCATGGTTGGCGGCGGGGAGGGGGCCTATATCGGCAACATCCACCGCATCGCCGCCCGTCTGGACGGGCAATGGGATCTGGTGGCGGGGGCCTTCGATGTGGACCCCGACAAGGGCCGCGCCTTTGCGCTGTCGCAAGGGCTGGACGAGACCCGCGCCTATGGCGATTATCAGGCCCTGATCGCGGGCGAGGCGGCGCGCGCCGATCGCGTCGACGCGGTCGCCATCTGCACCCCGAATTTCACCCATTACCCGATCGCCAAGGCGCTGATCGAAGCTGGCTTTGACGTCATCTGCGAAAAGCCCCTGACGGCCACGTTGCAGGACGCCATCGCGCTGGAAGAGCTGGCGCGCCGCTCGGGCCGGTTCGTCGGTGTGACCTATACCTACTCCGGCTACCCGATGGTCCACGAGGCCCGCGTGCGCATCGCCGCCGGAGAGATCGGCGCGGTGCGGACGGTGCAGGTGGAATACTCGCTGGAATGGATGGCCACGGCCATCGAACAGCAGGGCAATGCGCAGGCCGCATGGCGCACCGACCCGACGAAGAACGGGCGCGGCGGCTCCATCGGGGATATCGGCACCCACGCCTATCACTTGGCCGGGTTCGTCACCGGTCTGACGCTGGAAAGCCTGACCGCCGATCTGGCCACCTTTGTCGATGGCCGCGCGCTGGATGACAATGCGCATGTGATGATGCGCTACGACGGGGGCGCGCGGGGCTTGCTATGGTCGTCGCAGGTGGCCTTGGGGAATTCCAACGGCGTGCGGCTGCGGGTCTTTGGCGAGACGGGCTCGTTTCAATGGTTTCAGGAGCAGCCGAACGAGTTGGTCTACCAGCCGCTGGGCGGTCGGGTGCAGCTGATCAAGCGCGGCTCTGACGAAGTGTCGATGGATGCACAGGTGCGGATGCGGACCCCGCCGGGCCATCCCGAAGGTTATCTCGAAGCGTTTGCCAACCTCTATGCAGGCTTTGCCGAGGCCATCCGCGCCCGTACCGCCGGGCGTGATCCGGGTCTCTTGGGTCAAAACCTGCCCTTGGCCTATGACGGGCTCAAGGGGGTGGCATTCGTCGAGGCCGTGGTCGACAGCGCCGAAAGCGAACAGCCGGTCTGGCTGGTGCCCGTGGCCGTATGAGGGCGGGCGCAGGCGTTTGGCCTGTGGTTCGGCTCAGGTGAGACGGAGGCGCTGCTCCGTGCGTGGGTCGAACAGCACGGCCTTGTCCATGTTCACGGCGAAATCGCAGGTTTGGCCGGGGGTCAGGCGGGTGTCGGCGCGCATGCGGCTGATGGCATCCTTGCCGCCCAGCGTCGTGGTGACGAAGGTATCGGAGCCGGCCGGTTCGACCACGTCGACAGGGTTGCGAAAGGTCACGATATTGCGGGCGTGGCGGTCCGCGCCTTCGGTGTCAGTCAGCGCCTCGGGGCGCAGGCCGAACAGCAGGGCATCCCCATCTTGCGCGCCCCCCGGCGTGCCGGTGAGGGGCAGCGCCACCGGCTGACCGGCCCCATCCGCGATCTCGACCGCAGCCTGCCCGTTCAGCCGCAACCGGGCCGGGATCAGGTTCATCGAGGGCGACCCCATGAAGCTGGCGACGAAAACGTTTGCCGGGTCGTCATAGACCTCTTGCGGGGTGCCAAGCTGCTGGACATAGCCGCCATTCATCACCGCGATCCGGGTGGACAGGGTCAGCGCCTCGATCTGGTCATGGGTGACGTAGACGACGGTGGTCTTGAGCTTTTCATGCAGCTTTTTGATCTCGGTCCGCATGTCGACGCGCAGCTTGGCGTCGAGGTTCGAGAGCGGTTCGTCGAACAGGAACACGTCCGGATCGCGGACCAAGGCGCGCCCCATGGCGACGCGCTGCCGCTGCCCGCCGGACAGTTGCCCCGGCTTGCGGTCCAGAAGCGGCTCGATCTGAAGGAGCGCGGCCACGTCCTTCAGCGCCTTGTCCCGTTCGGGCTTGGGCACGCCGTGCATTTCGAGGCCAAAGGTCATGTTCTGCGCGACGCTCATGTTCGGGTACAAAGCGTAGCTTTGAAACACCATGGCGATGTTGCGTTTCGACGGGTGCACGGCGTTCACCACGCGCCCGTTGATGGCAATCTCGCCGCTGGTGATCCCTTCGAGCCCGGCGATCATGTTCAGTAGCGTGGACTTGCCACAGCCCGAAGGGCCGACGAGCACGAGGAACTCGCCCTCTTGCACGGAAATGTCCACCTGATGCAGCACTTCGACCGCGCCGTAGGACTTGGTGACGTTGCGGATGTCGAGAAAACCCATGGTATTCATCCCTTTACGGATCCGGCCATCAGGCCACGCACGAAATACCGTCCGGCCACGATGTAGACGAGAAGCGTCGGCAGGGCGGCGAGGATCGCGCCTGCGAAATGCACGTTGTATTCCTTCACCCCGGTGGAGGAATTGACGAGGTTGTTCAGCGCCACGGTCATCGGCATGGAATCCAGATCGGCAAAGGACGCGCCGAACAGGAAGTCGTTCCAGATGTTGGTGAATTGCCAGATGATGTTGACCACGGCGATGGGGCCAGAGACGGGCAGCATGATCCGCCAGAAGATCTGGAAGAAGCCCGCCCCGTCGATCTGCGCGGCGCGCACCAGTTCGGTGGGGAAGGCGGCGTAGTAGTTGCGGAAATACAGCGTGCCAAAGCCGATGCCGTAGACCACATGCACCAGCACCAGCCCGGGCGTGGACCCGGCCAGCCCCATCAGTCCCAGCATCCGCGCCATCGGGATCAGCACGATCTGGAACGGGATGAAGCAGGAAAACAGCATCAGGCCGAAGATGACCGTATCGCCGCGAAAGCGCCATTTCGTCAGGATATAGCCGTTCAGCGCCCCGATCACGGTCGAGATCGCCACCGCAGGCACCACCATCAGGATCGAGTTCAGGAAGTAGGGGCGCAGGCCCGTGGGTTCGACCCCGATCTGGGCGGTGGACCACGCCGACAGCCATGGCGCGATCGTCCAATCCTGCGGCAGGGCCATCATGTTGCCGCCGGTGATCTCGGACAGGGGCTTTAGCGAGTTGGCCAGCATGACGAAGAACGGCAGCAGGTAGAACAGCGCGAACAGCAGCAGGACAAGGTAGATGAAGGTCCGCGCGATGCGCCCGGTGCGCACGGCGGTGTCTTGCGTGGCGTGGGACATCAGCCTTTGTCCTTCAGTTCGGCATAAAGGTAGGGCGTCATGATCGCGGCGATGGTCATCAGCATGATGACGGCAGAGGCGGCGCCGATGCCCATGGAATTGCGGGTGAAGGTGTAGGAATACATGAAGGTCGCGGGCAGTTCGGTGGCGCGGCCCGGCCCGCCGCCGGTCAGGGCGATCACGAGGTCATAGGACTTCACCGCCAAATGGCTCAGGATCACGAAGGCCGACAGGAAGGCGGGCCTGAGCAGCGGAATGACGATGCGCCGATACAGGTTCCAGTTCGACGCGCCGTCGATCTGCGCGGCCTTGAGTATCTCGTTGTCGATGCCGCGAAGGCCCGCAAGAAACATCGCCATGACAAAGCCGCTGGATTGCCAGACGGCGGCGATGACCACCGTGTAGATCGCCATGTCGCGATCCTTGATCCAGCCGAATTCGAAACTCTCCCACCCCCACAGGTGCATGGTGTGTTCCAGCCCGATGCCGGGATCGAGGAACCATTTCCACGCCGTCCCCGTCACGATGAAGCTGAGCGCCATCGGGTAAAGGTAGATCGGCCGTAACAGCCCCTCGCCCCGGATCTTCTGGTCGAGAAAGATCGCCAGCGTCAGGCCGATGGCGGTGCAGATCGTGATGTAGAGCAGCGCAAAGATGCCCAGATTGGCGATGGCCGTGTGCCAGTGCCGCAGGCCCCAGAGCTTGGAATAATTCTCCAGCCCGACCCAGTCATAGCTGGGCAGCATACGCGAGTCGGTGAAGCTGAGGTAAAGCGTGAAGGCGATGAAGCCGTAGACGAAAACCAGCACCGCCGCGAGCGAGGGCGACAGGACCAGTCGCGGCAGCCAGTCCTGAAAACGGGTGCGGAGGTCGGTCATGTCGTCTCCTGTAACAAGGGTGGCGGGGCAGGGAGGGCCGCCCCGCCGGGGGGCTTACATGGCGGTCTCGACCGCGTTCACCAGCTCCTCGGCGGCTTCTTCGGCGCTGAACTCGCCGTTGAAATGCGCCGTCACCACGTCATAGATCGCGTTCTTGACGCCCGCGCGGTTGGCGTGGCCATGCGCCATGGAGCCCAGCAGCGTGCCATTCGCGGCGGCCTCGGCCAGTTGGTCCATGCCCTTCTTGCCGCAGGCGTCGAAATCGTCCTGCGGCACGTCGGTGCGCGCCGGGACCGATCCCTTGACCACGTTGAAGGCGGACTGGAACGAGGGGGCCATGATCGACGCGGCCATCGCGGCTTGCGCGGCCTTCGCCCCTTCCTCGCTGACGTTGAACATGGCGAACTGGTCGGAGTTGAAGGTGACGACCCCTTCGGACCCCGGCACGCGGAAGCATAGGAAATCCTGATCCGGCACCTTGCCCGCGTTTAGGAATTCGCCCTTGGCCCAGTCGCCCATGATCTGGAACGCCGCCTCGCCATTGATGACCATGGCCGAGGCAAGGTTCCAGTCCCGCCCCGAGAAGTTGTCATCGACATAGGAGCGCAGCGTTTCCATGCGCTTGAACGCCTCGACCATCGTGTCCGAGCCAAGCGCCTCGGGATCGAGGTCGATGAAGGCCTTCTTGTAGAAATCCGGCCCGCCAGCGGACAGCACGACGCCGTCGAACATCGTGGCCTCTTGCCAGGCTTGGCCGCCATGGGCGAGCCCGACCTTGCCCGCGTCCTTGGCCGCCTGCATCGCGGCGACGAATTCCTCCCATGTGGACGGCACGCCAAGGCCCAGCTCGTCCAGCACAGCCTTGTTGGCCCAGACCCAGTTGGTGGAATGCACGTTGACGGGCGCGGAAATCCAGTTGCCGTCATACTTGGCAAAGGCCTGAAGCGCCGCGGGCACCACCGCGTCCCAGCCTTCGGCGGCGGCGACATCGTTGAGGTTGCCGAGCGCGCCCTCGGCGGCCCAGTCCTGAATGTCGAAGCCCAGCATCTGCACGGCGGTCGGCGGATTGCCTGCGGTGACGCGGGCACGCAGCGTGGTCATCGCCGCTTCGCCACCGCCGCCCGCCACGGGCATGTCGTTCCAGCCGATGTCCTGACCTTGCAAGTCCTCCTTCAGCACGTTCAGCGCCGCAGCCTCGCCGCCGCTGGTCCACCAGTGCAGCACCTCGACGTCTTCGGCCTGCGCGGACACGGCGGTCAGCAGGCCAAGCGCGACGGTCCCCATCAATTTGGATGCACGTTTCATGTCTTCCTCCCAAGTAACGAACTGTTTGGTTACTTGTGTTATAACGTTGTAAATCTGGATTCGAGTCAAGGACGGATTTTCCAGCCCGGGAGGCGACGGTGACAAAGACCAAGGGGACCACCGATGCGGCGCGGAGGGCCACCAAGCCGACGCAGCGGACCATTGCCGAGCAGATGGGCCTTGCCGTGACCACCGTGTCCAAGGCCCTCGCCGGGGACACGCGCATCGCAGCGACGACGCGGCAAGAGGTGGCGCGGATGGCGCAAAAGCTGGGATATGTCCCAGACCGGGCGGCGCAACGTCTGCGCACCGGGCGGACCAACGTGATCACCCTTGTGCTCGATCCACACAGCGAATTGCTGGGCTTTGGCGCGGCGCTGATCGAGGGGATCGCGGATGTCCTGCGCCCGACCCGCTATCACCTGACCATCATGCAATACCAACTGGGCGAAGACGTGCTGACCCCGATCGAATTCATCGTGCGCAATGGTCTGGCGGACGGGGTGATCTTTGCCCGGACCGTCCCCGATGACCGGCGTGTGCGCTATTTGCAGGAGGTCGGGTTTCCCTTCATCACCCATGGGCGGACCGCGATTGCGGGCCATGCGTGGTATGACTACGACAACGCCGCCTTCGCGGATATGGCCGTCCGGTTGCTGGCAGGGCAGGGCGCGCGCCGGATCGGTCTGATCCCGCCCAGCCCGGTTTACACCTATCGCGATGTCATGGTGCGGGGGTTTGAACGGGCCGTGGCCGACATCGGTGCATCAGCGCAGATCGCGCAGGGCTTCGACCTCAACCACGGGTCGGACGTGCTCTATCGCGGCCTGACGCGCTGGTTGCGTGATCCGAACGGCCCCGATGGGTTGATCTGCCCCGGCGAGGTTTCTGCCATGACCGCGCATGCCGTGCTGGCGGATTTGGGGCTGGACCTGCCGCTGGTCGCAAAGCAGACCTCGCCGCTGTTCCAGCATTTCCGCCCCCGGCCCGTCGTGATCGAAGAGGATATCCAAGCCGCCGGGCGCGACATGGCGGACGCCCTGATGCAGATCATCTCTGGGGCCGAGCCGACCGATTTCCAGATCCTCCGCGCGCCCGAGGGCCTGTCCGCCGCCGCGCAGGGTCGTTGATACATGCGCGCAATCGCGTAAAACTCGCCAGACGGCAGGTGTGATGGGGCGTGCGGCATGAAACGGGTTGGCCTCAAGGACGTGGCGGCAAAGGCGGGCGTATCCGTTGCAACGGCGTCCTACGTGATGACGGGGCAGGGGAGGGTGTCCGACCGCACCCGCGAGGCTGTCCTGAAAGTGGCCGACGAACTGGGTTTCGTGCGCAACGCGGCGGCCGCCAACCTGCGGTCGGGACAGTCGCGGCTGATCGGTGTGATCCTCAACAATATCGCGAACCCGTTCTTCAGCCACCTTGTGTCCGAGCTTGAGACCACCGCCTATCGCGAGGGGTTCCTGACGGTGCTGGCGACCGCGCAGAACGATCTGGAACGCCAGCGCAAGCTGCTGGCTTCGATGGTGTCGCAGGGCGTCGGTGCGATCATCCTGTCGCCGGTGCACGATACCGTCGCCGCCGACCTCGAAGTCGTGACGGCGCGCGGAATCCCCGTTGTGTCCTGTGTGCGCGATCTGCCGGAATGCCCGGTCAGCTTCGTCGGTGCCGATGACGAGGTGTCGGGTTATCTGGTCATGCGCGCGGCGTTGCAGGCCGGTCATAGCTCTGCCGTCTTCATCGGTGGATATGAGCGGACGACGACGCTGGAGGGCCGCCGCGCCGGTGTCCACCGCGCGCTTCGCGAAAGCGGCCTGCCCGAATCGGCCTGCGCGTTCCGACCCGGGCCGCTGTCCATGGCCTTTGGTGACGCCGCGTTCAGGGCGCTGTGTGCCGACGGGCCGCTCCCCAAGGCCGTCATTTGCTTCAACGACTATATTGCGACCGGTCTGTATGAGGCCGCCCGCGCGCTGAAGGTCGAGATCGGTCGGGACATCTCGGTTCTAAGCTTTGACAACACGCCGATTTCCTCGGCTTTGACGCCGGGGCTGACCACGGTGGACATCTTTCCCGGCCGCATCGGCGCAATGGCAGCCCAACGCGCCGCCGAGATGCTGCGCACAGGTCAGACCGGCAGGATCGTCGACCGTCTGACACCCTGTCTGGTGGCGCGAGACTCCCTGATTTGACCCGTCCGGACTGCGCTGCGGGCAGTCAGATGTTGACATTGCTTTTGATTTGATGAAACGTTTCATGTAACCGAATGGTTACTATGAGGGCGGCAATGGCGACCTACGATTATATCGTCACCGGCGGCGGCTCTGCCGGATGCGTGCTGGCCGCCCGGCTGAGCGAGGATGCCGATGTGTCCGTGCTGCTGCTGGAGGCGGGGGGGCGCGACGGGAACTTCCTGTTTCACTGGCCCGCGGGCTTTGCGAAGATGACCAAGGGCATTGCCAGCTGGGGCTGGTCCACCGTTCCCCAAAAGCACATGCAGGGCCGCGAGATCTGGTTCACCCAAGCCAAGGTGATCGGCGGCGGATCGTCGATCAATGCGCAGATCTACACCCGGGGCAACGCGCTCGACTATGACGCGTGGTCCGAGGCGCATGGCTGTGACGGATGGAGTTACCGAGAGATCCTGCCCTATTTCCGCCGCGCAGAAAGCAACGAGCGGTTCAACGACGATTTCCACGGCATCGAGGGCCCGCTGGGCGTTTCGATGCCGCGTGCGACCCTGCCGGTCTGCGACGCCTTCATCCGCGCGGCCCAAGAGTACGGCATGCCCTACAACCCGGATTTCAACGGCCGCACCCAGCGCGGCGTGGGGTTCTACCAACTGACGCAACGCGATGCGCGCCGGTCATCGGCCGCGGTGGCCTTTCTGAAACCGGCGGAATCGCGGCCCAACCTGACGGTGATGACTGGCGCGCAGGCGACGCGGGTCGTGGTCGAGAAGGGCCGCGCCGTGGGCGTCGAGGTCCGCCACGGCGGGCAGACACGGACCATGCGCGCCGCGCGCGAAGTCATCGTGTCCTCGGGGGCCATCGGCTCGCCCCGGCTGTTGATGCTGTCGGGAATCGGCCCGGCGGATCACCTGCGCTCGGTCGGGGTCGACGTGGTGCACGACCTGCCCGGCGTCGGGGCGAACCTGCAGGACCATATCGACATCTGCACGATTTCCGAACTGTCCGGCCCGCACAGCTACGACGGCTGGGACCGGCTGCACAAGACGATCTGGGCGGGCCTGCAATACCTGATGTTCAAGTCCGGGCCGGCGGCAGCGTCGCTGTTTGAAACCGGGGCCTTCTGGTACGCGGACGAGGCCGCGCGGTCGCCCGACATCCAGTTTCATCTGGGGCAGGGATCAGGCATCGAAAAGGGCATCGCCAAGATCGACGGCGCCGGGATCACCCTGAACAGCGCCTTCATGCGGCCCCGGTCGCGCGGCACGGTGCGTCTGGCCAGCAGCGATCCCATGGCCGCGCCCTTGATCGATCCGAATTACTGGTCCGATCCATATGACCTCGACATGGCGTTGAAAGGGCTGGAAATGGCCCGCGAAATCCTGTTGCAGCCCGCGCTGAGCGGGTTCGTCCGCAAGGAGGTTCTGCCCGGTCCCGGTGTGACCCGCCGGTCTGATCTGTTCGATTATGCCTGCCGCATGGCCAAGACCGATCACCACCCGGTGGGGACATGCAAGATGGGCCACGACGGTATGGCCGTTGTCGACCCGACGCTGAAGCTGCACGGGATCGACGGGCTGCGCGTCTGTGATGCCTCGATCATGCCGGTGATCAACTCGTCCAACACCAACGCGCCGACCATCATGATCGGAGAGAAGGGTGCCGACCTGATCCGAGGGTTGGAACCGCTCGCGCCGGTCGTCTTCTCGTGGGAACGCAACGCCGACAAACGCTATGCCGTGGCGTGATTTTTTTGGCCGCAAAAGTAACTAACTGGTTGGAGTATAAAATGACATCGGTACTGGGGTTGCATCACATCGGGATCACCGTCCCGGACATGGAACAGGCGGTGGCTTTCTTCCGGGACGTCTTTGGTGCGGTGACGGTCATGGAATGCGGCTCCGTCGATGTCGACGACGATTTCATGGCGCGGCACCTTGGTGTGCCCAAAGGCGTGAAGATCGCCGATCAGCGCGTGATCCAGGTCGGGCGTGGGGGATCGCTCGAACTGTTCCAATATAGCGGGGTCGCCGGTGAACAGCCGCTCAAGCACAACGGCGAGGTGGGGGCCGCCCACATCGCCTTCGAGGTGGACGATGCCTATGCGGTGGCCGACCGGATGCGCGCCGCGGCGGTCGACCTGCTGGAGGGGCCGACCCTGATCGAGGGCGGGCCGATGGACAACCTTGTCTGGCTCTATCTGCGTGCGCCCTGGGGTCAATACCTGGAAATCGTCAGTCAGAACGGACCGCTCGGCTACGAGGCCGATGGCGGGCCACGACTTTGGACTCCGTCTCAGGGGACCTGAGCGGGGCAGGGAGGCGGCCAGACCGGGCCGCATGCTGAACGGGACCGCGCCTGTGCGGCCCGCAACGGAGGAGGAAGGAAATGACTTTCGCAAGGACAATCGCGCTGTCCGGCGCGCTCGCGGCGGGGATCGCCGGGGCGGCCTCGGCCGAAAAGCAATTCGAGGGCGTCGAACTCAAGATGCTGGCGATCGGCGACACCTCGGTGACGCGGCTTGCCCCGATCGTGGGCGAATTCGAGGAAATGACCGGCGCCAAGGTGCAGATCGACATGTTTCCCTATCCGGGCCTGATCGACAAGATCGTGATCGAGGCCAGCGCCAACAACCCCAGCTACCAGCTGATGTGGGTCGATAGCCCTTGGGTCGGGGTGCTCGGGGAATCCGGCGCGCTGGAGGACCTGACGGATTGGGTCAAGCGCGATGCCGAGGAAATTCACCTCGACGACATCATCCCGATCCAGTTGCAAGAGAACACGTGGCAAGGGCGGCTGCTGGCCTTCCCGGCCTCGGGCATGATCTGGCACGTCAACTACCGCAAGGACCTGTTTGAAAACCCCGATGAAATGGCCGCCTTCAAGGAGAAGTATGGCTACGATCTGGCCCCGGCCCAGACCTGGGACCAGTTCATCGATATCGCCGAATTCTTTACCCGCAAGGCCGGCGACACGCTGGCCGGCAAGACGCTGGAGAAGGATTTCTACGGCAACGCGCAGGCCTATAGCCGGGTCGCCGGGGCCATCACCCATGACTTCTTCCCGATCATGCGCAGCTTTGGCGGGCAGTATTGGGACGACGAGACCGGCCTGTGCGCCATCGACCGCGAACCGGGCGTCAAGGCGGCCGAAGTGATGAAGGAGCTGGTTGCCTACAACCCGCCCGACTATCTCGGGCTGATGTGGGACATCCGCACCGGCTACATGGAGCGCGGCGAAGTGGCCCAGTCAGGATACTGGTCCGTGCGGACCGTGCGCCTGACGAACCCCGAAGAGGCCGTGCTGCCGACCATCGGCGAAGCAGGATATGCCGCAAGCCCCACAGGAGACGGCAACCCGGCGGACACGATGACCGGCGCGCTCAGCTTCGGCATCAACTCGAAGGCCAGCGACCGCGAAAAGGAAGCGGCATGGGCGTTCATCAAGTGGGGCACCTCGCGCGACATGATGCGCCGCTTTGCAGAGGCGGGCTCGGGCGTGTCGCAGTTCCACAAGTCGATCCTGTCGGACCCCGACCTTCAGCAGAAATACCCGTATTACAAGGTGCTGCTGGAAACGCAGGACCGTGCGCAGCGGCGGATCTTCCATCCCTTCTATGCGGATGTCGAAGAGATCTTTGGCGTCGAGCTGAACAAGTACATGGCGGGCGAAACGGCCTCGGCGCAAGAGGCCCTGACCAATGGCTGCACCAAGATCAACACGCGCCTCAAGGTCTTCCCGCTGGACATGCGGCAGCGCTGGATCGCTGACGTGCCCGCCGCGATCTTTGACTGACGCGGCCAGACGGCGGCCCGCCCTGTTTCTTCCCCGGGGCGGGCCGTTCAACCCAATCCTTCCATTCGGAGCCAGAGCGCCATGGCGTATATCCGCAAGCGGAACCGACGGATATTCCTGATCTTTCTGCTGCCCGCGATCCTCGTCCTGTTCCTGACGACGATCTACCCGATGATCTACGCGGGCTATCTCAGCTTCCGCTCCTACGATCTGGCAAAACTGTTCGTGCCGCGCGTTTTCGTCGGCTGGGCCAACTACCGCGAAATCCTGTCCTCCAGCGAGTTCCTGCACTCGCTTGTCGTCACCTTCAAGCTGATGGCGATGACCTTGTCGGTGCAACTGGTGCTGGGCGTGGGCATCGCACTGTTGGTGGTGCAGAAACTGCCGGGAATGCCGCTGGCGCGGACCCTTCTGATGATCCCGATGATGATCTCCCCGGTGATCGTGGGCCTTGTCTGGCTGTTTCTGTATTTCCCCGAACTCGGCTATCTGAACTACTTCCTCAGCCTTGCGGGCATCGACGCGATCCCGTGGATTTCGTCGACCAACTGGGCGCTCTGGGCCATCGCCATCGCCGATATCTGGCAATGGACGCCCTTTGTCATGATGGGCACCGCCGCCGCGCTGCAAAGCCTGTCGCCGGAACCCTACGAGGCCGCGATGATCGACGGCAATTCGCGCTGGGATGTCTTTACCCGCGTGACCCTGCCGCAGCTGAAACCGGTGCTGGTCAGCCTGATGTTCCTGCGCGCCATCGACGCGTTCAAGATCTACGACATCATCTTCGTGCTGACCAAGGGCGGGCCGGGCGACAGCACAGAGGTCCTGTCGATGTTCATCTATCGCCAGTCCTTCACCTTTTGGCGCATGGGCGTCGGCGCTGCGGCGAGCTTTGTTTCGCTGGTCATCATCGTCGTGCTGATCACGCTTTTCTTCAAATCGCTCAACCGCGACCAGACCGCCTGAGGTGCCGCAATGAACAAACTGTCCACCCGGCAGACCATCCTGATCTACCTCGCGCTTGGCGTCGTGCTGATCGTCTTTCTGATGCCGATCTACCTGATTGCGTCCTCGTCCCTGAAACCCTCGCCGATCATGTTCCAAAAGCCGCCGGCCTTCCTGTTCGCGCCGACCTTCGAGCACTATCAGGACCTGTTCGCGATGCGCCCCTTCGGCAAGTTCATCCTGAACTCGCTGATCGTGGCCCTGGGATCGACCGCGTTTTCGCTGACCATCGGGTCGCTGGCCGCCTATGCGATCAGCCGCATCCGGCACAAGCGCATGAACGACGTGGCGTTCTGGATCCTGTCGATGCGGATGTTTCCGCCCATCGCCGTGGTCGTGCCTTATTACATCATCTTCAAGACCGCCGGGCTGCTCGATACGCCGCTGGCGCTGATCATCGTCTATTCGACGGCCAATATCCCGCTGACGGTCTGGCTGATGAAGGGCTTCTTCGACGAGGTGCCCATCGCGCTGGAAGAGGCAGCCGCGGTCGATGGCTACGGGTTGCTCGAAACCTTCCTTCGGGTGACGCTGCCGCTTGCGGCACCGGGGCTCGCGGTGTCGGCGGTGTTTTGCTTCATCTTTTCGTGGAACGAATTCCTCTTTGCCCTGATGCTGACCGGCTCCGAGGCGCAGACCGCCACCGTCGCCGTCATGTCCTTCTGGTCGTCGGATGCGGTGCAATGGGGCCGCATCATGGCCGGTTCGTTCATCATTCTCATCCCCGGAGTCATCTTCGTGCTGACCTGCCAACGCTGGCTGGTGCGCGGGCTGACCATGGGCTCGGTCAAGTAGGATACTCCGATGTCGGCAATCACATTGCACAACGTGGTCAAGAAATACGGCGCGGTTCAGGTCGTCCACGGCGTCGATCTGGACATCGCGGAGGGCGAGTTCGTCGTGCTGCTGGGGCCATCGGGCTGCGGCAAGACGACGACCCTGCGGATGGTCGCGGGGCTGGAGGACGTCTCGGGCGGCACCTTGTCGATCGGCGGTCAGGTGGTGAACGATGTCGCGCCCAAGGATCGCGGCGTGGCGATGGTGTTTCAGAACTACGCGCTTTACCCGCATATGTCCGTGCGCCAGAACATGGAATTCGCCCTGCGTCCGATGAAGCTGGGCAAGGCCGAGATGGACAGGCGCATCGCCCAGACCGCCGGAATCCTTGGCCTTGATGCGCTGCTTGAACGGCGGCCCGCGCAGCTGTCGGGCGGTCAACGCCAGCGCGTTGCCATGGGCCGCGCCATGGTCCGGACGCCCAAGGTCTTTCTCTTCGACGAACCCCTGTCCAATCTGGACGCCAAGCTGCGCACGCAGGTGCGCTGGGAGATCGGCAAACTGCATCAGCGGCTGGGCACGACGGTGCTGTACGTGACCCATGATCAGGTCGAGGCGATGACTCTGGCCGACAAGATCGTCATCATGCGCGATGGCCATGTCGAACAGGTCGGCACCCCAGAAGAGGTCTACGCCGCCCCGAAAAGCACCTTCGTCGCGACTTTCATCGGCAGCCCGTCGATGAACATGATCGAGACCCGTGCCACCGGCGGGCGTCTGGTGGCCGACGGGCTGTCGATCCCGGTGCCGACCCGCTTTGGCGACCGGGTCAAGGACGGGCAGGAGGTGACGCTGGGCATCCGCCCGATCGAGATTCAGCGCGTGGCCGAGAATGCGCCCGGCGCGATGGCGGCCCGCGTCGAGGTGACGGAATATCTCGGCAACGAGGCGCTGCTGGATCTTCGCGTCGGCAGCCACGACCTGATGGCCGAGGTGCCCGCCGACCAACGCGCCGCCCCCGGCGAGACGGTGCATGTCCGGTTGAACGAGACCGCGCTGCACCTGTTCGACACCCGCTCGGGCCGCTCACTGGCACAATGAGGAGACACGGCATGGCCAAGGAAGTCATCATTTCCGCAAAATCGACCTTTGCACTGCAAGACTACGAGGACGGGCCGCTTGGCCCCGATGAAATCCGCGGGCCGACGCTGGCGACGCTGATCAGTCAGGGAACGGAGATCGGCTGGGCCGAAGGCGCGGATTTCCCGATCCGGCCCGGATACGCCGCCGTGTTCCGCGTCGACGAGGTCGGGGCGGAGGTGACAGGTGTGCAGGTGGGCGAGCTTCGGTTCTGCATGGGCTATCACCGGCAGACACAGCAGCACCCGGCACAGGTCACGCTTGGGCTGCCCGATGGCATGGCGCCGGAAACCGCGCTTCTGGCCCGGCTCATGGGGGTCTCGATGACGACAATGATGACGACCAAGGCGCGGGCAGGCGACAAGGTGGTGATCTGTGGCGCGGGCCCGGTGGGCATCCTCGCGGCGCAGAACTTTGCTATTGGCGGCTACGAGGTCAGCGTGGTCGAACCAGACGCCCTGCGCCGCACGCAGGTGCAGGCCAGCGGGATCGCATCGGTGCATGCCACGATGCCGCTGGAGGACCCCGCCTACAAAGGGCAGGTGGCCCTCGTCGTCGATTGCTCGGGGCACGAGGCTGCCGTGCTGGATGCCTGCCGCGTCGTGCGCCCGATGGGCGAGGTCGTCTTGGTCGGGGTGCCGTGGCGCAAATATACCGACGTGACCGCGCATGAGATCATGCAGGCGGTGTTCTTCGGCTTCGTTCATCTGCGCGGCGGCTGGGAGTGGGAGGTGCCGATCCATTCGCGCAACTTCGTCTGGGAGGAGCTTTTGGAAGGCTACAACAATGCGCCCTTTAGCACGTTCGGCGGCTTCCAACGGGCGCTTGGCTGGCTCGGCCAAGGGCGCATCGACGTTGCATCGCTGACACGGACCGTCTCCCCCGCCGATCCGGCGCAGGTCATGGCCGACATCCGCGCCCGCACCATCCAAGAACCGTTCATCATCTACGACTGGACCCGGATATGAGCCACAGCCATACGCGGCCGCAGATCACACCGGCCGCCGCGCGCCAGATCGTCGAGGCCGCCCTTGCCCATGCGCAAGACAACGGATGGGAGGTGGCAGCCGCCGTCACCGATCCCTTCGGCTATCTCGTGGCCTTCGGGCGCACCGACAACGTCGCGCCCCCCATCGGCGATTTCGCGATGGACAAGGCCTATACCGCCGGCACTCTGCGCAAGTCGACCAAGGCCTTCGGCGACCGCATGGCGTCAAGCCAGACCCTGTCGCTGGGCCTGTCGACCCGGCAGCGGTTCATCGCGTGGGGCGGGGGGGTCGCGATCTTCGAAGACGGGGCCTGCATCGGCGGGCTGGGCGTGTCGGGCGCGCAGGATCACGAGGATATCGCCTGCGCCGAGGCCGCGATCCGGTCGCTGGGCCTGACGCCCGACTGACCGTCAGGGATTGATGCAGACCAACCGCATGATGGTCTCGATGTTGAAGGCCAACCGCTCGTCCAGCGCCTCGGGCGCCATCAGGTCGCGCTTGAACACGATCGAGCCGGTGAAGCGGTTGGTCAGGTAGTAATAGCCGATGGCGGCGATGGTGATGTTCAGCTGCACCGGGTCGATGCCGGGACGAAACACGCCTTCCTGAACGCCACGTTCCAGCAAGCCCCCGACCATGCCGACGAAGCGACGGAACAGCTCGTCTATCTTCTCGGATTTCTTCAGGTGCCGCGCCTTGTGCAGGTTTTCGCTGTTCACCAGCGTGATGAATTCCGGGTTCTTCAGGTAGTAGTCCCATGTAAAACGGATCAGCTTTTCCAGCGCCTCGCGGGCGGGCAGGTGTTCCAGTTCCAGCTTTTGTTCGGCCTCGCGGATGTCGGTATAGGCCTCCTCCAGCACGATGCGGAACAGGTCCTCCTTGTTGCCAAAGTAGTGGTAGATCATCCGCTTGTTGGCTTTGGCGCGGTCGGCGATCTCGTCGACGCGCGCGCCCCCCAGCCCGCTCTTGGCGAATTCCTTCTTGGCGGCGGCAAGGATGCGGGCGCGCGTCGCATCGGCATCGCGGGTCTTTTTCTGAGTGTTTGCTGCCATGTAGTCACTTTGCCCTGACTGGTTTTCAACGCCCCTACCGCAATTTGCCCGGTCTGGTCAAAATTTTCTGCCGTGCAGCCACGCATCCAGCGGTCTCAAGAACTGTAAAGGGCTTGACGATTCGATCAACAAAGAAGTAACCAGTTAGTGCGTTAAGTGTGGAGGGGCCGGGTGGATCGGGTCCTTGCATCCGGGTTCGCCCGGGAAGCGACACGCGTTTCAGAAGCACGGCGGGAGGCCGTTCAGGGAGGAAGACCCATGTCCGAATTCATCAAGGACTTCATCGAGAAAGAGAAAATCAACAGGCGGAATTTCCTGTTCGCGTCGGCCTATGGTCTTGGCGGTGCAGCGGCGCTTGGCGCATTGGGGCCGACCATGGCGCGCGCGGCGCTGACCGACCCGACGATCGCATGGTCCTATCGCAACCGCACGAACCCCTACTGGAACGAGATCGTGTCCGGCGGCGAGGCCTTTGTCCAAAGCCTTGGCATGTCCAAGGACGCGCTGACCCACCTGATCAACGAGGGGTCGTCGGAAAAGTCGCTGGCCGACGTCAAGGCAATCCTTGCCAAGACCGGCGGCAATCTGGCGCTGGCCATCGACACCAACGACGCGCCGAACGCACGCCCGGTGGTCGAAGCCGTGGCAGAGGCGGGGGCCTATGTCTCGACCCTTTGGAACAAGACCGACGACCTGCACCCGTGGGATTTCGGCGACAACTATGTCAGCCATATGAGCTGGTCCGACGAGGGCCCCGCCGAGCAGACCGCGCGCATCCTGCTGGACGCGATGGGCGGCAAGGGCGGCGTCGTGCATCTGGGTGGCATCGCCTCGAACAACCCGGCCATCGAGCGCCTGAACGGCCTGAAGAACGCGCTGAAGGATTACCCCGATGTGGCACTGCTAGCTGCCGAGCCCGCCGATTGGGACACGCAGAAGGCCAATCAGGTCATGTCCGCCTTCCTGACCCGCTATGGCGACGAGATCACCGGCGTGCATTGCGCCAACGACACCATCGCCTACGGCGTGCTCGAAGCGCTGCGTGCCGAGGGGATCGAGGGCATGCCCATCGTGTCCTATGACGGCAACCCGCAGGCGGTGCAGCTGGTGTCGGAACGCAAGATCCTTGCGACCGTGTTCACCAACCCGCATTGGGGCGGCGGCATCACGGCAGCGCTGGCCTATCACGCGGCCATCGGCAGCTTCAAACCGTCCGAAGAGCCCAACGAGCACCGCGAATTCTATGGCCCGACCATCATGGTGCAGCCGGAAGACGCGCTGGAGTTCAAGGCCAACTACCTCGACAGCGTTCCGACCTATGACTGGAACGACTTCTGGGGCCCGTCGAACGGACCCATCACCTACAAATAATCGCACAGGAAAGGGCCAGCCGGGACAGGGGTTCGGCTGGCCCATTTCGTCAGGCGTCCTGCCTGACCGCTTCGGGGGAGCAAGCATCTTGGCCATCACACAGACCACGACACGGGCGGGGATCAGCCGCGACACACTGGTGAAATGGGCACCGCTTCTGGTGCTTCTGGTGCTGTGCGCCTTCTTCGCGGTGATGGAGCCGCGTTTCCTGTCCACTCGGAATTTCGCACGCATCCTGATCGCCGCAACGCCGACGCTGATGGTGGCGATCGGTGTGACCTTCATCATCATCATGGGGTCGATCGACCTGTCGATGGAAGGCGCGGTCTCGGTCTGCGCGGTGGCCTTTGCCTATTGCTTCCTCTGGCTGGGTGGTACTTTGGCCAGCTGGGCTTGGCTGGCGATCCCCTTTGCGATGCTGGTCGGCGCGGTCTTGGGCTTCGTGAACGGGCTGATCCACGTCAAGCTGAAGATCCCATCGTTTATGGCCTCCCTCGCCATGGGCTTTGTCGGCACGGGTCTGGCGATGGTCATGACTGGCGGCGACCGCATCCGCATCGAGGATGAACTGTTCCGCGCGCTGCTGACCGAACGTATCTTTGGCTTTCCGCTGATGGTCTATGTCGCCGGGCTGTTCCTGCTGATCGCGTGGTTCATCCAGACGCGCACGACGCTGGGCCGCAACTTCTACGCCGTGGGCGGGGGCGAGGATCTGGCCGTGGCCTCCGGGCTGAACGTGGCCCGCGTGCGGATCATGGGGTTCACGCTGGCGGGGGTGTTCTTTGCCGTGGGCGCGCTTCTGGCGGTGGGGCGGATCGGGATCGCCGAGACCGCCACCGGCAACAACTTCATGTTCCTGTCGATCACCGCGGTCGTCGTCGGCGGCACGGCCCTGTGGGGCGGGATCGGCGGTGTCTGGAACACGCTGGTCGGCGTGCTGATCGTCTTTGTCATCGGCAACGGCATGGTCGTGATCGGCCTGCCCGGCTACGTGCAGGACGCGGTGCTTGGCCTTCTGGTCATCCTCGCCGTTATCCTGTCGACCGACCGCAAATCCATCAGCTTCGTGAAATAGGGGGCGGGTCGATGTATCAACTCAATCAGGTCGACAAGAAATTCCCCGGCGTGCACGCGCTGAAATCGGTGGATTTCACCATCGGGCGCGGCGAGATCGTGGGCCTTGTCGGCGAGAACGGCGCAGGCAAATCCACCCTGATGAAGGTGATCTACGGCGCCTACCAGCCCGATGGCGGCACCATCACCATCGACGGCAAGACCGTGCGCTTTCAGAACCCGCGTCAGGCGATGGATCACGGCATCGGCATGGTCTTTCAGGAACAATCCCTGATCACCAACCTGACCGTGGCCGAGAACATCTTTCTGGGCTTTGAACAGCAATTCGTCCGCTGGGGCGTGATCGACTGGAAGGCGATGACTGCGGCGGCGAAACGGCAACTGGCCAAGGTCAAGCTGGCGATCGACCCGGCCACCGTCACCTCGAAACTGTCCTTCGCGCAGCGGCAGCTGGTCGAACTGGCCAAGGTCCTGACGCTGGAGGAACGGATCGACGGCGATCTGGTGATCCTGCTGGACGAGCCGACCAGCGTTTTGGCCCGCGAAGAGGTGGAACTGCTGTTCTCGCTGGTGCGGGAACTGACCAGCCGGGCGTCCTTTATCTTTGTCAGCCACCGCATGGACGAGGTTCTGGAACTGTCCGACCGCATCTACGTGATGAAGGACGGCGCGGTTGTCGACGTCGTCGCGCAGGCCGAGGCGCAGGTCGAGGCGATCCAGCACAAGATGGTCGGCCGCGACGTCGACAAGGAATATTACCGCGAGCAAAAGCAACGGCCCTATGACGCGTCCAAGGTGCTGGCCTCGTTCGACAATGTCAGCGTCGCGGGCAAATATGACGGCATCTCCTTTGACCTGCACGCGGGCGAGGTCCTATGCCTTGTCGGCACCGAAGGATCCGGGCGCGAGGCGATCCTGCGCACGGTGTTCGGTCTGGAAAAACCGACCTCTGGCACGATCAAGGTCAAGGGCGCGCCCTATGCCCGCACCACCGCGCAAGAGGCGGTGGCGCGTGGCGTCGGTTATGTCCCGCGCGAACGCAAGGTCGAGGGGATCGTGAACGGCATGACCGTCTACGAGAACATGACCCTCAGCCAGATGAAGAACTATTCCTCGGGCGGCGTCCTGCGCATCGCCGAGGAAAAGGCACTGGCCGAGGATTGGATCAAGCGCCTCTCGATCAAGACGCCGGATGTCTACAAGGATTGCGGCGGGCTGTCGGGCGGCAACCAGCAAAAGGTGGTGCTGGCGAAATGGCGCTCCGGTGGGTCGGACATCATCCTGCTCGACCACCCGACGCGGGGGTTGGACATCGGGGCCAAGGAAGACGTCTACGACATGGTCCGCGAGATGTGCGACGCGGGCGCGGGCATCATCCTAGTCGCCGACACGCTGGAAGAGGCGATTGGCCTCAGCCACACCATCCTCGTCCTCAAGGACGGGGTGTTCCAGAAACGCTTTGACGGGTCACCGGGCGACAAGCCGTCGCTTTATGACCTTGTCCATCACATGATCTGAGGGGGCAGGCGATGAGCTTGGAAAAACTCAAACCGTGGTTCCCGTGGCTGACGCTGGCGGTGCTGGTGCTGCTGGTGGGCGCGGTCAACCCGGCCTTCTTCAACCCGTCGGGCATGGTGGCGCTGGTGGCGGATATCGTGCCGCTGTTCATCATGGCGCTGGGGATGACATTCGCCATCTATATCGGCGGGATCGACCTGTCGATGCAGCAGGTGGCGAACCTCGTGACCGTGGTGGCGACCGTCTATCTGGCGCAGTTCGGCATCTTCGTGGCGGTGCTGTGCATCGCGGCGGGGTTCGGGATCGGCGCGCTGTCGGGCTGGATCACCACGCGGCAATTCGTGCCGTCCTTCGTTGCGACGCTGGCGATGGGGTTCATCGCCCTGTCCGGTGCGCGCTTCCTGTCCGGGGAACGGGCACTTTCGATGGATGCCGAGGCGCGCGATGCCAGTTTCGGCTGGATGTTCGGCAACACCGCCGGTGTCCCGCATGAACTGGTGATCGCGGGCGTCCTGTTGGCCATCGCGTGGTTCCTGCAAACCCGCACCACCTTTGGCCGCGCGCTGAAGGCCGTGGGCGCGGGCGAACTGGCCGCCGTGGCCTCTGGCCTGAAGGTGGACAAGATCAAGATCATGGCCTTTGCCCTGTCGGGCACCTTTGCAGCGATTGCCGGGCTGATGTTCTCGGTCAAGCTGTCGGGGGGCGATGCGAACCTTGCCAACGGCTTTCTGATCCTTGCCATCGTCGCGGTTCTGGTGGGCGGCACGCCGCTGACTGGCGGCGTGGGCGGCGTCATCAACACGCTGGTCGGCACGCTGATCGTCGTCGTGATCCGCTCGGCCATGGTCTATCTTGAGGTCGACGCGACCATGCAGCAGATGATCTTTGGCATCATCCTGATCGTCGCCATCGCCATGACCATCGACCGCTCCAAGATGCGGATCGTGAAATGATGCGCGCGGCGGTGCTGACCCGTCCGGGCCGCTTGGAGATCGAGCGCCGCCCGATCCCCAAGCCCGGCGCGGGCGAGGCGTTGCTCAAGGTCGCGCGCGTCGGCATCTGCGGCACCGACCTGCATATCTTCCATGGAAACTATGTCGCCGACAGCCTGCCGATGGTGCCGGGCCATGAATTCACCGGCACGATTGCGGCGCTGGGGCCGGGTGTCACCGGGCTGGAGGTCGGGCGCAAGGCCGTGGTCGACATGAATATCGGCTGTGGCCAGTGCTACTGGTGCCGCCGGAACGAGATCCTGAACTGCCCGGACATGCAGCAGATGGGCATCACGATGGACGGGGCCTTTGCCGACTACATGGTGGTCCCGGCGCGGCTGGTCATCCCCGCGCCCGACCATGTGCCGTTTGACGTGCTTGCCCTGACCGAACCTCTGGCCTGCGTGGTCCGCGCCGCGCGCAAAGCGCGCGTGACCTTTGGCCAGTCGGTCGTGGTGATCGGGGCCGGGCCCATCGGCAACCTGCATGTGCAGTTGCTGCGCACCATCGGGGCCGCGCCGATCATCGTCACCGATCTGTCGGCGGACCGGGTGCATATGGCGCTGGAGTGTGGCGCCGACATCGGCGTCAGCGATCCGGCGCAGCTGAAACAGACGGTGCTCGACGCCACCGACGGGCGCGGCGCGGATATCGTCATCGAAAGCGTCGGCAACCCGGCGCTTTATGCCACCGCCCTGCGGCTGATGCGCAAGGGCGGGCATCTGGCCGCCTTCGGTCTGACCGGGGCCGAGGACACGCTGGCCCTGCCGATCCTCGACACGATCCTGCACGAGACCTCGGTCAAGGGTTCGGTCGCGGGGATGGGGCAGGACATGCACGATGCGCTGACCCTGCTGGTGCATGGCCGCATCCACACCGCGCCCTTCACCCGTGCCAGTTACCCGCTCGAAGACATCCAGCACGCCTTCGACAGCATCACCGACCGTCCCGGCGATCTGAAGACCCAGATCACCCTGAGCGAGGAGCAAACCCCATGACGACCGAGGCCTATACATCCCAGCCGCAGGGCAAGATCCCCAACAGCCGCTTCCCCCTGCTGGTCCACCGTAATGCCGTGCCCGGTGGCGGGGCCGACGCCATCAAGGCGCGCTTTCGCGAGAACGGCTGGTCGAACAACTGGGATTACCCCGGTGTCTACGAATATGCGCATTTCCATTCCACCACGCATGAATGCCTTGGCTGTGCGCAGGGCTGGATGGAGTTTTCGCTGTCGGTGGGCGAGGGCGGCTGGACCCGCGTGCGGATCGAGGCGGGCGACGTGATCGTCATGCCCGCCGGTGTCAGCCACGAGATGGTGGCCCAATCCGACGATATCCACATGTGCGGCGGCTATCCCGACGGGCGCGACTGGGACGACATCCAGGAAGAGTTCCTGACGGACGAAGATTACAAGCGCGCCTGCAAGCGCATCATGATGCTGCCCATCCCCGCCAAGGACCCCGCCACGGGTCTGCCCATGCCCGAATGGCACGCCGCGCCGTCCTCTGTCGATGGCGGCTGGAACGACTGGCGGCACGCGCTGGACAAGCGCAGCTGAAAACAGGAGAGAATGATGGATACTCAAAGCACACGGCTGTCCCTGCCGTCCGAACCGCGCACCTTCGGGTTCTATGTCGATGGGGCCGAGGTGCCCGCCGGTGGGCGCGACGTGTTCGAACGCAACTCCCCCGGCCATGACGTGCCGGTGACGCGCATCCCGAAATGCACGCCCGCCGATCTGGACGATGCCGTGGATGCCGCGCGCCGGGCCTTCGACGACCGGCGCTGGTCTGGCTTGAACGGGCAAGCGCGCGCCGCCGTGCTGCTGCGCGCCGGGGCCCTGATCCGCGAGCGGGCCGAGGAAATCGCCTATTGGGAGACGCTGGAAAACGGCAAGCCCATCAGTCAGGCGCGGGGCGAAGTGGCAGGCTGCGCCGACATGTTCGACTATGCCTCGGGGCTGGCGCGGTCCCTGCACGGTGACAGCTTCAACAACCTTGGCGACGGGATGTTCGGCCTTGTCACGCGGGAACCCGTCGGCGTGGTGGGCATCATCACGCCGTGGAATTTCCCCTTCCTTATCCTGTGCGAGCGGGTGCCCTATATCCTCGCCTCCGGCTGCACCATCGTGGTGAAACCGTCCGAGGTCACCAGCGCCACGACGCTCATTCTGGCACAGATCCTGACCGAGGCGGGCCTGCCCGCAGGCTGCATGAACGTCGTCACCGGGTCGGGCTCGACCATCGGGCAGGCCTTGATCGAACATCCGCGCGTCGACATGCTGTCCTTCACCGGGTCCACCGCCGTGGGGCGGCGCGTGGTCGAGGCGGCGGGCAAGTCGAACTTCAAGAAGCTGGGGCTGGAACTGGGCGGCAAGAACCCGCAGATCGTCTTTGCCGATGCGGATCTTGAGGATGCCGCCGATGGCGTGGCCTTTGGCATCGCCTTCAACACCGGGCAATGCTGCGTGTCCGGGTCGCGGCTGATCGTCGAACGTTCCGTGGCGAATGAATTTGCGCAGATGGTGCAGGACAAGCTGGCCAAGGCCGTCGTCGGCGATCCACTGGACGAGGCGACCCAGGTTGGCGCGATCACCACCGATGCCCAGAACCGCACCATCATGGACTATATCGCCAAGGGGCAGGCCGAGGGCGCGCGCCTGATCTGCGGCGGCGAGGCGCTGGACATGGGGCGGGGCCAATACATCGCGCCGACGATCTTTGGCGACGTGACACCCGACATGGCCATCGCGCGCGAGGAAATCTTTGGCCCGGTGCTGACGATCCTGCCCTTCGACACGGTGGACGAGGCGATCTCGATTGCCAATGACACCGAATATGGGCTTGCCGCCAGCGTCTGGACAAAGAACATCGACAAGGCGCTGATGGTGACGCGGCGCGTTCAGGCCGGGCGCTTTTGGGTGAACTGCACGCTGGCGGGCGGGCCGGAACTGCCGCTGGGCGGGTTCAAACAGTCCGGCTGGGGGCGCGAGGCGGGCATCTACGGCGTCGAGGAATACACGCAGGTCAAATCGGTGCATATCGAGATCGGCAAGCGCACACCGTGGATCGCGTAAGGCGCTAAATCGGGCAGTAGGGGGAGAGAGATGGCGGAAGGCTATGACTACATCATCATCGGCGGCGGGTCCTCGGGCTGCGTGCTGGCCAACCGGCTGACCGAGGACAGCGCGGCTCGCGTGCTGTTGCTGGAGGCGGGGGGCAAGGACAACCACCCGCTGATCCACATGCCCGTGGGCTTTGCCAAGATGACCACCGGCCCCCACACCTGGGGGCTGGTCACGGCCCCGCAGAAACACGCAAACAACCGCGAGATTCCCTATGCGCAGGCGCGGGTGATCGGCGGCGGCTCCTCGATCAACGCCGAGGTGTTCACCCGTGGCAACCCCGCCGATTACGACCGCTGGGCCGAGGACGAGGGCTGTGATGGCTGGGCCTTCAAGGACATCCAGAAGTATTTCCTTCGTTCCGAGGGGAACACCTTCCTTGCCGGGGAGTGGCACGGCACCGAGGGCGAATTGGGCGTGTCGAACCTACCCGGCCCCCAGCCGATGACCCGCGCCTTTGTGCAGGCCTGCCAGCAGCGCGGCATCCCCTACAACCCGGATTTCAACGGTGCGGTGCAAGAGGGCTCGGGCGTCTACCAGACCACCACCAAGAACGGAAAACGCTGCTCAGCCGCGGTGGGCTATCTGCGTCCCGCGATGAAACGCGGCAACCTGACGGTCAAGACCGGCTGCATGGTGCATCGCATCGTCATCGAAAAGGGCCGCGCCGTGGGCGTCGACTATGCGCAGGGCGGGCAGCGGACCACCGCGCGCGCAACATCCGAGGTGCTGCTGACCTCGGGCGCCATCGGCTCGCCCCGGTTGATGATGCTGTCCGGGCTGGGACCCGCCGCGCATCTGCGCGAGCACGGGATCGAGGTCATGGCCGACCTGCCGGGCGTGGGCGAGAACCTGCACGACCATTTCGGCATCGACATCGTGGCCGAGCTGAACGGGCATCAAAGCCTTGATAAATACAACAAGCTGCACTGGATGATCTGGGCAGGCGCGCAATATTACCTGTTCGGCAGCGGCCCTGTGACCTCGAACGTGGTCGAGGGCGGGGCTTTCTGGTATGCCGACCCCGCGCAGCCCGTGCCCGACCTGCAATTCCATTTCCTCGCCGGGGCCGGGGCCGAGGCGGGGGTGCCCTCCGTGCCCAAGGGCTCGTCCGGCATCACGCTTAACAGCTATACCCTGCGGCCCAAGTCGCGCGGCACCGTGCGGCTTCGGTCCAGTGATCCGACCGCGCTGCCCATCGTCGACCCGAACTTCCTCAGCCATCCCGACGATCTGAAGACCTCGGTCGAGGGGGTGAAGATCAGCCGCGAGATATTCGAACAAGCGGCCCTGCAAAAGCATATCCGCAAGATCCGCTTCCCCGATGACAGCGTGAAGACGCAGGCCGAGTACGAGGCCTATGCCCGTCAATACGGGCGAACCTCCTATCACCCCACCTGCACCTGTAAGATGGGCGCCGACAGCGATCCGATGGCCGTCGTCGATCCACAGCTTCGGGTGCGTGGCATCGACGGGTTGCGGATTTGTGACAGCTCGGTCATGCCCAGCCTCGTCGGGTCGAACACCAATGCCCCAACGATCATGATCGGCGAAAAGGCCGCCGATCTGGTGCGGGGAAACCGCTAGACAGGCACGCTGCAAGCCGGACTAGCGAACGAGGCGGCGCCGACCGTAGGTCGGCGCGTTCCACGACGCATCGAATGGTGGGTTTGAGCCCCAACTGTTTCATGCTGCATAGGGATTCAACGTCTGCTCTGACAGAAGGAGTTTACTATTGAAGCTCTTCCACCATCGGGAAGTACGGCGATAGATGCGGATCAACACCACGCTTCAAAGTCCCTCGCCGCAAAACAAACACTTGAAATTCATTATTGCGGCTTTCGGCATCCTCATCATCAAGGACGGATAAAATCCCGTACGACCCGGGAGCATTTTCAGCGACCCATTCGAAAAGCGCCAGAACCTCGGGCCAATCCCCAGAAGCGTGGTTTCTATTGCCCATTATGAACAGGCGGTACGCTCCATTGATCTGTGTTAATTTCGCTTCGCACCACGGGCGCTGTCCAAGTTCATCGACGAGCGCGGCAAGTTCACGGGTAACATATACCAGTTTCGTTTCGTTCTCGTCTTGCTCACGAAAAGCCTCTCGGATCGTGGCCCAACCTTGATATTCGATCATGCAATGCCTCAAACTAACTCAACAGTTTGCCAAAGAATACACCCCAACACGTTCCGTGCCAGCGGCTAGTACCGACGTTGGAGACATCGCAGCGAAATGGCGCTTTGTCCGGATTCTGTGGAAAAACAACCCTTCGCGGCCGCAGAATATCGACGCCTGAACATGGCGCGAGCGCCTTTGTCGTCAGG
>NZ_RCTZ02000021.1 GCF_003667315.2 Tropicibacter alexandrii
GACGACAAAGGCGCTCGCGCCATGTTCAGGCGTCGATATTCTGCGGCCGCGAAGGGTTGTTTTTCCACAGAATCGGCGGAAGGCGGGCATTCGCTGCAAGTGCAAAGCCGATCAACCTGCTTATTGAAATCTGGCAGCCGGACGACATTTCCAGGCCTTGCCTCGGCAATGTCTTGAAGGGGTTAGATCAAGGTCGGTTTGGTTCACGCCAAACTCGGTGTGGAATGCTGACACGCTTGAAGGCGCCGACACAAAAATCACCCATCCAACAGCTGGTTCGTCGGGACGACTACTGCGTTCATCGCGGCGTCAGGGACAGTCATGTGCCAAGGGTCGGACCGGCGGGCGGGACGCCGGTCCGGGGGAAGATCAGCGCGTCAGCTCGGTCCAGATCCGGGCATAGAGATCCTGCGCCTCGGGCGCGCAGAGGGTCTGCTGTATCGCAGCGTCGCGCAGTTCCTGCGGAACAGTCAGTTCAGGCGCAGTAACCAGTCCGGGATCCATGAACTCCTCGGAACCGTCAATGCCGTTATTGTACATCGTGTAGTTCGAGATCATTGCAGCATTTTCAGGGGCCATGATGTAGTTCAGGAACAACTTCGCGTTCTCGACATTGGCGGCGTCGGACAGGATCGCGACATTGTCCATCCACTCCATATAGCCGGATGCGGGCCAGCCATAGGCAAAGCCATCGTTCAGGCCGCGCACGCGGGCGGCTGCGCCGCTCCAGAACACCGAGGCGTTCAGGTCTTCGTTGATGAACTTTTCGAACGAGGGGTAGTCGACCGATGCCCAGTTTTCCTTGGCCGAAAGCAGCAGATCGCGTGCTTTGCTCAGGGCTTCGCGGTCGGTTGTGCAGGGTTCGGCGCCAATGTAGCGCAGGGCCATGTCGATCGTGTCGTTCATGGAGGGGACGACGTTGATGCTGCCCTTCAGTTCCTCTGGCGGGTCGAGAAAAATCGCAGCCGTGTTGATGTCGCCGTCATAGACCTTCTTGTTCACCATGACACCGGTCGTGCCCCAGACCCACGGCACGGTGTACATGCGATCGGGGTCGGTCGGGATGGATACCCACTGATCCGCGACGTGTTCGAAATTCTCCATCTCGGTGGGGTTGCTTTCCATCAGCAGGCCCTGTTCGACATAGGCCGGGAGGAAATAGCCGCTTACGACGATCACATCCATGCCGTGGCCGCCGGCCTGAATGCGGGCGATGGCTTCTTCGTTAGCCACGAAGTCGGTCAGGGTGACCTCGACATCGTATTCTTCAGAGAACTTTTCGAGCAGTTCGGGAGGTGTATAGAGCCCGAAATTGTAGATATTCAGATTGCCTTCGGCCATGGCGGATTGCGCGAACAGGGTCAGGCTGGCGGCGATCGCGGTGCGGGTTGGATCAAGTTTCATTCAAAGACTCCGTTGTGGGACATGGGGTGAAGGTTTTTTTCTATTGCCTGGTGCGGGTGACGAACCACGAAGCCGCGACGATCGAGATGCTGGCGAATAGCAGCAGCGCCGAGATCGCGTAGATTTCCGATGTTAGATTGCGGCGCAATTCACCCATAAGGTAGGTTGGCAGAGTTTCCTGACCCGGCGATTTGATCAGGCTGCTGACCACCACGTTGTCGAGCGAGATCACGAAAGCCAGCATGAAACCGGCCAGTATGCCTGGCAGCAAAAGCGGCAGTGTGACCCGCCGGAAGGTGTAAAATCGGCTGGCGTAGAGGTCCATCGACGCGGTTTCCAACGTCAGGTCCATGCCCGACAGTCGCGCGCGGATCGGCAGAAACGCAAATGGGATGCAGAACGTTGTATGAGCCACGATCACGTAGCCAAGGCCTTGATAGCCGGTCGCCTGTTTGACCTGTGCCAATACGACCATCAGGGCAATGGCAAAGACGATCTCGGGCACCAGCAGCGGCTGGTTCAGGATGACGAAGATGCCCCCCTGTCCCTTGATGTGTCTGCCGCGTGTGACGGCCAGTGCCGCCGCGGTTGCCAGAACGGTCGACAGCGTTGCAGCGGTGAGGGCCACGATTGCCGAGTTGAGCGCCGCCCTCCGGAACGCGGTATTGTCCAGCGCGGCGGCAAACCAGCGCAGGGTTGCGCCCTCCCACCGGCCTGCCGTGTCGCTCGCGTTGAAGGCGTTCACCACAAGTATCAGGACCGGGATGTAGAGGGCAAGGAAGGTGACAATCGCGATGGTCGCAACACCGGGCATATGGGTGACATCGAAGCGCTTCTCAGCCAATGGATTCCCCTCCTTTGGCGACGCGCCGGATGTACCAAACCATCGCGCCAAGCACGACGAGCGTCAGGGCGATCGACAATGCAGCCCCCAAGGGCCAATTGCGGCCTTGCCCGAATTGCAGATCGATCAGATTGCCCCACATCATCGCACGACCGCCGCCCATCAGCCGCGGCGTAACATAGGCGCCAAGGGCCGGGATGAAGACCAGAATTGAGCCGGCCGCGATGCCCGGCCACATCAAGGGCAGCACCACCTTGCGCAGACAGTAGAACCGAGACGCATGCAGGTCGTAGGCGGCCTCGGCGAGGCGGAAATCGAATTTCTCGATGGCGGCATAGACCGGCAGCACCATCAGGGGCAGGTAGACATAGGTCATCCCCACCAGCACCGCGCCGTTTGTGAACATCATCTGCAAGGGTTCGTCGATAATGCCCGTCGCCAGCAGCAGGCGGTTCAGGGTGCCATCGGCGCGGATCACCTCCTGGATCGCGATGGTGCGCACCAGAAGATTAGTCCAGAACGGAACGGTGATCAGGAACATCCAGAAGGCCCTAGTGGACGGTGAACGTGTCGCGATGAACCAGGCGGTCGGGATGCCAAAGACGAAGGTGAGTGCGGTGGTCAGCAGCGCAAGAGCCACGGATCGCCCAAGGATCGTCAGGTGCGCGGTTGCGGGAATGTAGCTATCGTCGAAAAAGTCTTTCTCCAGAATGACCGCTCGCCAGCCTTCAAGCGAGAAGCCCCATTCCACATTTCCGTACTGCCCCTTCTCCATGAAGGAATAACCGACCATGACGACGAGCGGCAGGATCGAGCAAAGCGTGATGACGGTCAGCGCAGGCAGGGCCAGCGACCAGCGGCGCCGGGTTTCGGCGCGTATAACAGCCCTTTCGCTGGCGATCGCGCTACGCGGCATCGGCGGCTTCCTGTGGCAAAAGGCGCAAGGCATCCAGCGGCAGAGAAACCTGAAGGCGCTGCCCTTCGGTGAGTGTCGTCTCGGCGTGAAGGTTGTTCTGAGCGCGCAGGCGGAGGGTTTCGCCATTTTGCAGGCGCACAGAGGCCTGGGTGTCATTGCCGGAGAAGACCAGCGTTTCGATCCGGCCATTGAGCGTGATGGCGTCCTTGGCGAGCGGTCCGACGACAACCTGTTCGGGACGGATCATGACTGTGACAGGGCCGTTGGCCGCCTCATTCCGTGGCAAAGGCACAGGCGGTTGCCCGGCCATGCCCAGCTTTGCGTCCGCGATCACACCGGCCAGGAAATTCGCATCGCCGATGAACTCTGCAACGAACCGGTTCGCCGGGTGGTCGTAAAGCGCCCGGGGATCTGAAACCTGTTGTAGCGTCCCACCTTCCATCACCGCGATCCGGTCGGACATCGTCAGCGCCTCATCCTGATCATGGGTGACGAAGATGAAGGTCAGGCCCATTTCGCGCTGCAATCGCTTGAGCTCGACCTGCATCTGCTTGCGCAGCTTGAGGTCAAGCGCGGACAGCGGCTCGTCCAGAAGCAGAATGCGCGGGCGCGGTGCGAGCGCGCGGGCCAGGGCCACGCGCTGCTGCTGACCACCGGACATCTGGCTGCTCTTGCGGTCGCGCAGATGCGACATCTGCACGATTTCGAGCATCTCGTCCACCCGGCCCGCTACCTCTGACGGTGTCGCGCCGCGAGCCTCAAGACCGAAGGCGACATTCTGCGCGACAGTCATGTGCGGGAACAGGGCGTAGCTTTGAAAAACGGTGTTTACCGGGCGGTTATTCGGCGGGATCATCGCGATATCTTTGCCATCGAGCACGAGCTGCCCGCCGCTGGGCTGCTCGAATCCTGCGATCATCCGCAGCAATGTCGTCTTCCCACAACCCGACGGCCCCAGAAGGGTAAAGAATTCGCCTTCCTCGATGGTGATGTCGATCGACTTCAGCGCGTGAAAGGCGCTGTTTCCGGCACCGAATTTCTTCGAAAGCGAACGTATGTCGAGCATGTTTGCCACCCAAATTGCTGCGTAAACGTTATTGACAGTAATTTTTTAGTCAATACAAAATTAAACTGACAAAAGGATTGGACAGTGGATGACAACGCAAGCAGAACTCGGGCTTCGGGACCGCAAAAAGGCGCGTCGCCGTGAGGATATAATTGCGGCGGCCATCGAGCTTTTCGAAGAGAAAGGCGTCGATGCGACCACGATTGCGGACATTGCCGAAGCTTGCGAAGTGTCGGCGCCGACGGTGTTCAACTACTTCGGGTCCAAGGATGGGATTCTGGTCGCCATCACGGAAGAAGGCACGCAGCGCAAACGTGAAAGCGGATCGCGCAGACCGCGCCTGGATGGTGTTCCCCTGGCAGACATTGTGCTGGATCTGTTCTTGGAGATATCTCAAGAGACGCTGGATATCGCGTCGCGGCGGGTCTGGCGCTACGCCGAAGCGTCGGTCATCCGACGGCCCGAGACAGAGCTTTCGGCGCGGTTTCGAAATATCTCGCGCCTGCTCGTCGAGGCGATTGTCGAGCGGCTGGACATCTACGAACTGCACACACGCGCGGGCACATCAATAGACACCCGCTATCTTGCGACCGTGCTCTATGATTTGTGGATGCCCTGCTACCTGACCCTGATCACCGAGCCGCAGACCACGCTGGCCGATCATAACGCTATGCTGTCGCAACGGATCACACCCATTTTAACTTTCATCTTTGACGACAACACGCTGGCGGCCACCTATCTGCGCAAGACCGGAGAGACAGCATGACCCCGACACTCGTTTTCACCAATGCGAGCGTTCTGACAATGGACCCTGACGCACCTCGCGCGACCGCAGTTGCGGTGGTCGGTGACCGGATCAGCGCCGTGGGCTCGGACGCCGAGATCGAAGCGCTGGCAGGTACGGGAACGCGCCGGATTGATGCGCAGGGCCGAACGCTGCTGCCGGGATTCGTGGAGTCTCATGTGCATCTTTTCATGGGCGGCTACAACGAAACTGTCATCAAGGCCGACCGGGTCATCGGCATTGAAGACTTGCGTGCGGCGATCAACGACTACGCAAAAGCCAATCCGGACCTGACCTTGTTGCTGGGACAGGGCGCGGACTATGCCATTATCGGAAAGGACCGGCCATTGAACCGGCACGAACTGGACGATCTTTGCCTGGACCGGCCCTTGGCGATAATGGCCTACGACTTTCACACGGCCTGGGCCAATACCGCCGCGCTTGAAGCGGCGGGCCTGTTGCATGGACGCGATCTGCCGCCGGGCAGCGAAGTGGTGATGGGCGCGGACGGCAAGGCGACCGGTGAATTGCGAGAATTCTTTGCGTTCCTGCCAGTGCTGGAGATCCGCAATGTCGGCGGGCGCGAAGCGCTCGGCATGTCGGGGATCGAGCCCCCAGTTCCGCCGACCGAAAAGGAACGCAGCGAAGACCGCGAGACCATCAAGGTTGGAATGCGTCATGCCGCGCAACACGGCATCACCTCGCTGCACAGCATGGACGGAAACCGCTACATGCTAGAGCTTCTGCGCGAGATCGAGGAAAAGGGCGAGCTGATCTCTCGGCAACGGGTGCCCTTCCATCTGACAACGGAAATGGACCTTTCGGAACTGGACCGAGCCAGCGCGATGACGCGCGACTTTTGCAGCGATACGCTGTGTTCCGGCTTTGTCAAAATTTTCCTCGACGGGGTGATCGCAAGCGGCACGGCGGCGATGATCGAACCCTATGCACACCGGCCGGATCATCACGGCGAGCTGCTGCACACGCGCGAGGATTTCATCGCGGCCGCGATTGAGATCGACAAGCGCGGGATGCAGATCGCCATCCATGCTATCGGCGACGCAGCCGTGCGGTTGGCGCTGGATGGCTACGAGGCGGCGGCGAAAGCCAACGGCCCACGCGACCGGCGGCACCGGATCGAGCACATCGAGATGCTGCATCCCGACGATGTGGAGCGTTTTGCCAGGCTGGGGGTCGTGGCCTCGATGCAGCCGCTGCACGCGCCGGTGCGTGAGGACGAGACCACAGTCGGGATCGGACCAGACCGGGCGCGCCTGGCCTATGCCTGGCGCGAGATTGCAGACACGGGCGCTGTCCTCGCGTTCTCTTCGGATTGGCCAATCGTGCAGATCTCTCCGCTTGCGGGGATACAGGCCGCAATGACGCGACAGAACTGGGTTGAGGGATTGCCCGATCAGCGGCTGGATCTTCACGATGTGTTGGCAGCCTACACCCGCAACGGTGCCTATGTCGGTTTCGCGGAAGAGCTGACCGGCACAATCCGGCCCGGCATGAAGGCCGACCTGGCGCTGCTTTCAGGCGATATCGAAAAGACTGACCCCGACCGCATCGGCGACATGGCGGTCGACCTGACACTATTTGACGGACGTGTCACCCATGAGCGCTGATTGCCCCGACATCACCACGCTGGGTGCACCGCTGTCGCCCGGCCTGCCGCATTTGACGCGGGTCTGTTCGATCCGGGCAGAGATCGGCCCGCCGACCGAATTCGACACCAGCCGAGGCACGGGTCGGGCGATGTTCCCGATCACCGGGGGAAAGGCCGTTGCGGCCGACTGGCGCGCGACCATTCTGCCCGGCGGTGCGGACTTCGCGCGTCGTCTGGCCGACGGCACCTACGAGATCGAAGCGCGCTATGTCCTCAAACTGGAGGACGGCACGCTGATGATGGTGCACAACGCGGGCCGCATGGTGCCTCAGGCCGACGGCAGCTATCACGGGCGCACCCGCGCCGAGCTGGAGGTGCCCGAAGGCCCACTCCAGCGTCTGGGTGACATGGTGCTGTTCGGCACGGCCTATGCGCCCGCGGACGATGAAGAGAATGTCTACATCGAGCTCTGGCATGCCCGGATCTGAGGCCCGGGCTGTCCTGGACCGCGCGATGCGACGTGTTGGTCACGTCAAACACTTTCAAAAGGGAATGCCATGAGCCATCAGGAATACGCCCACCCCTCTGGGTCAAGTCTTGACGTCAGCGCGCTCTGTGCCACAGCGCGCGACATTGCCGAGAGCGAGGCGGATCTTTACGAACAGCGTCGGCCCAAGAGCAAAGCCATTTTCGTAAACCCCGAGCCGGGGTTCTACGATCAGGTGCCACAGCATTGGATGAGGGATTGGCCCATGCCTTTCCCGTTTGCGGTCGCCGGAGCCACGGGCAGCACCCTGACCGATGTCGACGGCAACGAGCTTGCCGATTTTTGCCTTGGCGATACCGGAGCCATGTTCGGCCACGCGCCCCAACCCATCGTCGATGCATTGGCACGGTCGGCCCAGCGTGGCCTGACAACGATGTTGCCGTCGGGCGAAACGGCGGAGGTCGGCAGGCTGCTGGTGGATCGCTTTGGCCCCTTCGTCTTCCAGCTCGCGACCACCGCCAGCGACGCCAACCGCTTCGCCATTCGGGTCGCGCGCGCCGTGACAGGGCGCAACAAGATCCTTGTGTTCGATGGCTGCTATCACGGGGCTGTAGACGAAACGCTGGTCGATTTCGAGGATGGCAAGACGGTGGCCCGCAAGAACCTGTTGGGTCAGGCTGTCGATGTCACCACGACCACCGTCAGTATTCCGTTCAACGATCTCGATGCGCTGCAAGCCGCGCTGGAAACCGGCGAGATCGCCGTCGTTCTGGCCGAGCCGGTGATGACGAATTGCGGGATGATCCTGCCTGACGGGGGATACCTGAAGGCGTTGCGCGCGTTGACCCGGGCCACGGGCACCTTGCTGCACATCGACGAGACGCACACGATCTCGACGGGCCTTGGCGGCTATACCGCTGTGCATGGTCTTGAACCGGACATCTTTGTCGTCGGCAAGCCAGTCGGCGGCGGCGTCCCTGTCGCAATCTGGGGCATGTCCAGCGAAGTCGCCCATGCGATTTCCGGCATCCGCGCCAAGATGACCGGCATAGGCCATTCCGGCATTGGCACGACACTGTCAGGCAGCACGCTGCAAATCGCCTGCCTGCGCGCCTGCTTGGAACAGGTAATGACGGCCGAGGCCTACGCGACGATGAACCGCCATGCCGACCGTCTGGAACAGGGGTTCAACGATGCGATCCGCGCCGCGGGGCTGCCTTGGCATGTCAGCCGCGTTGGCGCGCGGCTTGAGATCGTCTTTTCGCCTGACCCCGTGCGCAATGCGGCAGAGGCCCGTGCGGCGGCAATCGACGGCATCCAGCACGCCCTACATATCGGCCTGCTCAACCAAGGTTACCTCGTGACACCGTTCCACAACATGGTGCTGGTCGCCCCGACCACGACGGACGCACAGATCGAGGGGCTCTTGGGCGCATTCAAACGCATGTTGGCCCGCCTTGTCGCAAGGGAGGTCGTGTAATGACCGATGGCAGGCCGACCGAAGCTGCTCCGATCGAGGAAGCAGAAGCCTTCCTTGCCGATCACCCCGACATCTCGGCGTTCGATCTTGTATTGATCGACCCGAACGGGATCGCACGCGGCAAGATCATCCGCCGCCACGAACTCTTGGGCCTCTATCGGTCCGGCCGACATTTGCCGGGCTCAATCCTGGGTCTCGACGTCACGGGCGAAGATGTGGACGAAACCGGGCTGGTCTGGGACGATGGCGACGCCGACCGTATCGCCTGGCCGATCGCCGGATCGCTGGTTGAACTGCCCTGGACCTCCCCGAAACGGGGCGAGGTCCGGGTCAGCCTGTATGAACTTGACGGGACGCGCATGGCGGCAGACCCGCGCCACGCGCTGGCCCGCCAGATCGAGGCTTTCAATCAGATCGGGATGAACCCGGTCATGGCCTTCGAACTGGAATTCTATCTTCTGGATGCCGAGCGTGACGCAAATGGCCGCCCTCAAGCGGCGCGGATGCCGATGACGGGTGATCTGGTGCAGGCGAACCAGGTCTATGGGCTGGACCCGCTCGACAGAATGGAGACCTTCATCGCCGAGCTTTATGCCCATGCCGAGGTTCAGGGCCTTCCCGTGGAAACCATGATTTCTGAATATGCCGCCGGACAGTATGAGCTGACCTTGCGGCACCGTGACAGCGGCCTGCGTGCGGCGGATGATCTGGTCATGCTGAAACGGCTCATGCGGGGCCTCGCGATCCGGCACGGGATGCGCGCCAACTTCATGGCAAAACCGTTTTCCGGGCGCTCCGGGTCCGGCATGCACTTGCACACCAGCCTGAATGATGAGGCGGGCAGAAACCTGATGGCGGACACGGATGGAGAATTGGCACCGCTCCTTTTAAATGCCGTGGCTGGTCTGCAAAGGAGCCTGGCGGAGTCGATGCTGCTGTTCGCGCCCAACATCAATTCGTGGCGACGGTTCAGCCGCAACAGCTACGCGCCGACAGCAGCAACATGGGGGCGCAACAACCGCAGCGTGGCGATAAGGGTTCCCGCCGGGAACCCCGACAATCGCCACATTGAACACCGCACGCCCGGGGTCGATGCCAACCCATATCTCGTGGCAGCAGGCGTGCTTGCCGGAATGTACGAAGGCATCCGGAGCAAACTCAGTCCCGACGAGGAATCCACGTCCTATGATGCAGATAGCCAGTATGTCCTGCCAAAAGACTGGGCGTCTGCCATCGAGCGCGCGTCAGGTTCTGCATTTCTCAAAGACGCCCTCGGCGACAAGATGGCAGCTGTCTTTCTGGCGTTGCGCCAATCGGAATACGACCGGTTCCTGGCCCAGGTCACGGCTGAGGAGTTCGACTATTTCTGCCACACGATCTGACACGCCGTGGTGCATGCGAGATATTTCGACCTTGCATCCGAAGAGTGAGCAGGCCCGGCAATCCAGGCCCCGGGGATCGGCTGACTGCGGCGCATCCCGATCACGAAATTCGCGGCATCCTTGTTGGGGAAACGGCTAACCCACGGCGTTGCCGCGAAGCCAAATGACGGCACCGAAGCGCAAATGGGGTCACGGATGCAGATGACCTCTCTGCCTGCACTGCCGCAATTGCCCTGATCGAAATGCCGTGGCTTGATTGATTGGCCGCAACGCAGCATTTCGCATGCCCAAGGAACGGCAACTTTGGACCGAATGCATCGACCGCATCGAGTTTTACGATTGGCAGAAACAGAACCGTTCCGCTTCGAAAGAACGTGTCGATCGTGTAAGTCTGACGATGCGGCCCGAATACGCCGCGGTTGAGCTTCAGAGCTGAGGACCATGGACAAGCTGTCGGTCATGCACGCCTTTCGGCGCATCGTGGAGCGTGGAAGTTTCGCGCGCGCGGCCGAGGATCTCGGCGTGTCGCCCGCGCTTCTGAGCCGTGAGGTCAAGCTGCTGGAGGAAAGTCTCGGGGCCACGCTGCTGACACGGACGACGCGCTCGATGTCGCTGACCGATGCCGGGCGGCTCTATTACGACGAGGCTTCCGGCATCCTTGACGCCGTTGTTGGGGTCGAAGCGCGGATTCGCGAGGGCGCCGGCGCTGTACGTGGGCACCTCAAGGTCAATGCCTCGAGTTCCTTTGGGCAGACCGTGATCGCGCCCATGCTTCCGGCGTTCCTCGACGCTCATCCCGACTTGCGGCTCACGTTATCCATGGACGACCGGGTGGTGGATATGGTCGATGGTGGGTTCGACGTCTCGATCCGTATCCGTGCCGCGATGCCGGACTCCGCGCTTGTGGCGCGCAAGATCGGCACCATGCGGCAACGGATCTTCGCGTCGCCTGCCTATCTTGAGGGCGCGGGCACTCCACAGTCGCCGGAGGATATCACCGGGCATAAGATCGTCGGCTTCCTGCTGGCCGATCATTTGACCTCCTGGGCCTTGAGCGGTCACTTGGGAAGTACGGTCATCGCCCTCGATCCGACCGTGCGCGTCGGCAACAGCTTGGTTCTGCGCGACCTTCTGATCGCGGGCCAGGGTATCGGCACGCTGCCGGATTTCGTCTCGAACCCGGCCGAGGCGCGGGGCGATCTGGTCCGGGTCCTGTCGGACTGGGAACTGCCTGCGCCCGATATATTCGCAGTCACCGCCTCCCGCCTCGGCATGGATGCGAAGGTGACGGCGTTTCTCGACCACCTGCGGCGCGCGCTTCGGCCCTGACATTCTTCAACTGACGTAAAGAGTGAAGTGACAGCCGGGCGGTTATTCCGTCACCGCTGATCCACGATCTTCTCGGGCAAGGAAACCCCGAACACTGAGAGGATCCCATGACCCGCATTCTTGTTCTTTACTATTCGAGCTATGGCCATGTTCGCGCGCTTGCGCAGGCCGAGGCCGAAGGCGCACAATCCGTCCCGGGCACACAAGTCGACCTGCGCCGCGTGCCTGAAACCGTCCCCGAGACGATCCGGCAGAAAGCCGGCTTTGCCCCGGATGACACGCCCGTCGCGACCCCCGCCGACTTGGAAACCTACGACGCGATCATCTTCGGCACGCCAACGCTCTTCGGCATGATGGCCGGGCAGATGAAGTCCTTCCTCGACCAGGCGGGCGGCCTCTGGGCGCGCAACGCGCTGGTCGGCAAGGTCGCTGCGGTCTTTGCTTCCACTGGCTCGCAACACGGGGGCCACGAGGCGACGCTGCTCTCGACCCAGATCCCGCTCCAGCATTTCGGAATGCTGATCGTGGGCATGCCCTATACCTTTGCCGGCCAGACGACCGGCGAGGGCATCGTCGGCGGCGCGCCCTATGGTGCCGGAACCATCGCGGGCGCCGACGGCTCGCGCCAGCCCTCCGAAACCGACTTGGCAGGCGCACGGTTCCAAGGCGCGCATGTGGCACGGATCGCCGCGCGCCTCGCGCGGGCCGACCTGACCGAGGAGGCCGCGTAATGACCGGCCTCACCATCGACTTTTTCCACGACGTGGTCTGCTGCTGGTGTTTCAACATCTCCTCGCGGTTGCGCAGCCTGACCGAGGAATTCGACCTCGACATCCGGCATCGCAGCTTCGTCCTGCAGGCCAGCCGCGCCGAAATGGCCGCGCGCTGGGGCAGCCCCGAGGACGCCCGCAAGACGATCCTCGAGCACTGGGCCGTCTGCCGGCGGGTCAGCGACCAGCCGGGACTGGTCGATATCGATGCCATGCGCGCCGCATCCTTCGACTATCCCCACGGGATGACCGCGGCGCAGGGATGCAAGGCCGCCGAACGGATCGGCGGGCAGTCCGCCCACTGGGACATGTTCGACCGCCTTCAGCATGCGCATCTGGCCGAGGCACGGAACATTGCGGATCCGAAGGTTGTGCGTCTCGCAGCGCGGGATCTCGGCTTCGAGGCCTCGGCCTTCGCCGACATCTTCGACGATCCGGGCACCCGTCGCGCCGTAGAGGCCGACCGGCAGCATGCCCGCGCGCTTCAGGTCCGGTCGGTTCCCACCCTCATCGTTCGCGAGACCGGCGCCCGTCTCGTCAACGGCCCGCGCGAGGATCTCGCCGCGCAATTGCGCGCCGTCCTGCGCCTCGTCGCATGAAAGGAAATGCCATGACCTTCTCTTTCCTCCGCACAGATGCATGGCATCGCCGCCGCATTCCGAGCGACCTGCCGCCCCACCTGATGCGCGACATCGGCCTCGATCCCTGGCCGGAGCGCCCGCGCGTGTCCTTGCATCCACTCTGGTGAGCACACAGGAGATAAAGCCAATGTCCCGCACGACCGATATTCTTCTTACGGCCCTCGCCCCGGCGGTCTGGGGCAGCACCTATCTCGTCACGACCGAGGCGCTGCCCGCAGGATACCCCATCACCATGGCGGCGCTGCGCGCCCTGCCGGCGGGGTTGATGTTGCTGGCAGTGACGCGCTGCCTACCGCCCCGCGCCTGGCTGGGTCGTGTTTTCCTACTCGGAAGCTTGAACTTCGCGCTCTTTTGGGCGCTGCTCTTCGTGGCCGCCTACAGACTGCCGGGCGGTGTGGCGGCCACGCTCGGGTCGCTGCAGGCGATGATGGTGATCTTCATGGCGCGCGGGTGGCTCGGCACGCCCATCCGGCGGGCTGCTCTCGCCGCGGCGGGAACCGGGGTTCTCGGGGTGGCGCTGCTGTTGATCGGCCCCGATGGCGGGCTCGACCCCGTGGGTCTCGCCGCAGGTCTTGGCGGTGCCGCCTCAATGGCCGCCGGCACGGTACTCAGCCGGAAGTGGCAGCCGCCGGTCTCCGCGCTCAGCTTCACCGCCTGGCAGTTGGCGGCAGGTGGCTTGATCCTGCTGCCCTTGGCGCTGACCATGGAACCGACGCTGCCGCCCCTGACGATGACGAACCTCGCCGGTCTGGTGTGGCTCGGCCTCGTCGGCGCGGCGTTGACCTATGCGCTGTGGTTCCGCGGCGTCGCCCGGATCGAGCCCGGGGCCGTTGGGATGCTCGGCATGATGAGCCCCGTGACAGCGGTGTTGCTTGGCTGGGTGGTGCTGGGCCAGTCCCTGACGCTTCTGCAGGGCCTCGGCGCGATTGTCGTCCTCGGCTCCGTCTGGGTCGGGCAAAGGGCAAACCGCGCCGCCACCTTGGGCGCCCCGGTGGTTGCGGCCAAGGTGCCGGCTAGGCTTGTGTGATTTCGATTTCAGAAAGGACCACGCCTCGCGACCGTTCTTGTCCCCGCCAATGCCCCCGCACGGGAAGGGGCGGTTCGCCGGGCCGCCCTACCCCGTCATCATCGCCGCGGTCTCAGGGCCAAGGTGTGGCTCCGGGGTCCACCGATCGACTGCACCGATGCGGACGCAACCGGAGCTACATTTCAACGTCAGTCTGGCCAACGAATGGCAAGAACGGGCCGTCCATGTCGTCTTTGCCAAGGTACGGCGGGCCGAGCTTCGGTGCGCCCAAGATCTGCTTCGCGTCCATTTTGACGAGTAACGCACCGCTGCCCTAGATGGTGTAGCTGTCCAGATCTTCGACAATCCCGCTGTCGGGGCCGAATTCCGCTGTCAATGTCGACAACGCTTCGGCGTGGCGTTCCGGTCCGTCCATGTGGATGCGGAAATGGGTGAGCAGAAGCCGTTTTGCCCCGGTGGATTTGGCCATCCGTGCGACCTCGCCCGGTGTTGGTGTCAAGGGCAGCATCAGGGGATGTGCTGCCTCACCGTCCAGCCGATAGCACCAGTGCAGCAAGAGGTCGGCCTCCGCACACAGCGCGGACAGTGCCTCGCAAATCCCGGCATCCCCCGAATAGACGAATTTCCGCCCCGCGCTTTCAACGGCAAACGCCATGCAGGTCAGTGCGGGCTGGGCATGCGGCACCTCACAGGAGGAAAGGGTCCAGCCAGTTCCTTCAAAGGCAAACCCGGGCGCGATCTCGGTCACTTCGGGCGCGGGCCATGGCCGCGGGATCGTTCCGCCGCGCGCCTTCCAGACCTCTTGGCTCGGCAAAAGCTCGGTCCGCGCGCGCAGATCGTGGGAAAGCACGCCTTGGGGTCCGAAATACCCTTCGGTGATGCGCGCTATGGGGGCGGGGCCGAACACCTTGATAGGCGCGCCACCTTCGTCCCATGCGGCGTGAACGAGGCGCGCGTAGTCCATCATGTGATCGGAATGCAGGTGGCTGAAGAAAAGGTGGGTGATGTCCGACGGCTTGCGACCTGAGCGCAGAAGGTTGTCAAACACCCCACCGCCGCAATCGAAGAGGATGACGTCATCGCCCGCTTCCAGCAGGTATCCAGACGAGGCGCGGCGGGCGTAGGCCTCGGGTGAGCCGGATCCAAGGATGGTGAGTTTCATCGGCTTACTCCGGTGGGGGGGTGGCGGCGGGCGCGCCAAGTTTCAACGCTTTTTCGCGGCCACCGTAGCGGGCTATCATCGCGGCCTGATCGGCAAAGGCCTGTGAATCTGCAGCCTCGGGGTCGACCAGCTTGCGCAACTCGGCTTCCATCATTGCCAGATCGGCGGCATGGGCCGGGTCGCTGGCCAAATCGTTCATTTCCTCGGGGTCGGCCTGCAAATCGAACAGCTCGGGCGGAAAGCCCACATACCAGTTCAGCTTGAAACGGCCCTTGCGCAGCATGAACGCCCCCGAAACGGCACCCGCCGCATGGTATTCCGACAGGATGGCGCGGTTCGGATCTGCCGGTTCGGCGGCAATCTGGGCCAGCGGGCGACCGTCGCTTTCGAACCCGGCCCCGAAATGCGCTGGAATGCTCGCCGCCACGTCAAGCAGTGACACCGGCGTATCGCATGTGCCTACCGGCACCCCGGGGCCCGCCATGATCATCGGCACTGAAACACTCTCTTGGTAAAGGTTCGATTTGCCCCAAAGCCCGCGTGCGCCCACGTTATCGCCATGGTCCGAGGTGTAGACGATGGTGGTGTTGTCGCCGAAACCTGCCGCGTTCAGGGCTTTCAGGATTTCGCCGATATTATGGTCGAGCCAAGTGCAGAGCCCGTAATAGGCGGCCATCGCCTTCAGGCGCTCCTCGGGATCGTGGAACTTGGCCTCGGTGTCCATGTTGGCGTTCTGCCGCTCCACCCAAGGGTGGCGCCTGTAGCCGGTTGACGGATGCAGCTTGACCTCGGGCAGCGCATCCAGCGGGTAGAGGTCGAAATACTCCTGCGGCACGACCAGCGGGAAATGCGGTGCGACCAGCCCGACATAGAGGCACCATGGCCGCCTGTCGCCCGAAGCGGCCCGCTCGGCGAACCATTCTGCGGTGCGGGCCGTCACCTTGGCATCGTAATCGGTGTATTTGCTGTGGCCAGGACCGATGTATTCACCCAGCATCCGGGTTGGCGGCTCGACACGTTCTTCCTCGCGCCGGATCGAGGCCCAGACCATGCCGACGCCATCGACGACCTGCATCGGGATGTGTTCGACATCGAACCCGGCCGGATCCTCGGCAAAGCGGTAATGCAGCTTGCCGATGCTTTCCACGGGGATGCCCGTATCTTGCAGGGCATGACCCCAGCCCCGGGGTTCACCGGTATATGGCATGGCATTGTCCCACAGCCGGGTCTTGTTCACCTGCCGCCCGGCGGCAAAGGCGGCGCGGGCGGGCACACAGATGGGCGAGGGCGTATAGGCATCGGTGAACCGCGTGCCCCGTGCCGCCAGCGCATCGAGGTGAGGCGTCTGCACGAAAGGATGCCCCGCACAGCCCATGGCACGGGCCTGATGTTCATCCGACATGATGACAAGGAAATTCGGTTGGGTCATGTGCGGCCTCTATTCTTCGGCGGCGATTTCAAGTTTGTCGAGCACGCGGCGAAACACGCGCAGCTCTTCCTCGGTCAGCCCAGCGCGCAGCTTGCGCTGTCGCTCACGCGAAACAGGCAAGGTGCGTTCGAATATTTCGGCCCCCTTGGCGCTGAGGGACAGAACCTGTGCCCGATGATCGCTTTCATCCGGACGGGTCGCGATCACACCGTCCTCGATCAACCCTTTGAGGTTGCGTGACAAAAGCCCTTTGTCCAGCGCCGCCTCGCGAGCGAGCTGTGACAACCGGGTCTCCCCCGCGGCCCCAACGAGCGCGATGATCCGCCATTGCGTCAGCGTGATTCCACTGGCCTCGCGCAAGATGCGCGTCGCCTGCGCGTTCAGCTTGGCCTGAACACGGCTCAGCCGGTAGGTGAGGAACTGGTGCAGCGGCAGGGTGTCGACATTCGTTTGGGTGTCCTGTGCGGTCTGGGGCATCACGCTCTCCTTTCCCGCCAGCATTCCGCGCAATGGTTGATCCGTCAACATTTTAATTGACCCATCAACCATATTGTGCCTGACTGGCCGGAAAGATCAGGGAGGATCACCATGAAACGGATTCTGAAGGCCGCCGTGGCGGCTGTTGGATTTGCATCGCTTGCCACCTCGGCATTGGCCGAATGGACACCGCCGGGGCCGATCAAGCTGATGATCGCCTTCGCTGCAGGGGGCGGGGCCGACACTCAGGCGCGGCTTGTGGCCGAGGACCTCGAGGCCAAGTTCGGCTGGAAATTCATCCCCGAGCAGGTCACTGGAAAGGGCGGCATGAACATGGCCATGGCGATGAAGGACATGCCCGCCGACGGGACCGTCATCGGCATGGGCGCGTCCGAGACGCTGGGTTACAACATGCGCGTGGCCAATGCGGGCGTCGCACCCAGCGATTTCACCGCCATTGCCACCACCGCCAGCTTCCAGATGGGCGTCGTATCGGCCACCGCCAAGGGCTGGAAAACCTGGGATGATCTCAAGGCAGCGGCCGAGGCCGGTGAAACCATCCGTTTCGGCGTGATGAGCCCGAAACTGGCCGATCTGGCCTATCTCTTGGGCAAGGCGCAGGGGATCGATCTCAACATCGTCCAGGTCCGGGGCGGCAAGGACGTTTTGAATGGCGTGATGGCCGGCGATATGGATGTGGGCTTTATGGCGGGCATCCAGGCCAAGGGCGTGGCGTCGGGCGATCTGGTCGAACTGGCCTCGGGCCTGTCAAAACCGCTCAAGCACGCGCCTGACGCGCCCACGCTGGCCGACCTTGGCGTGGATTTCAACGCCGATGGCTACTTCACGTTCTTCGGCCCCGGCGGCATGCCCGCCGAGGCGCGCGATGCGATTGCCGCTGCCATCGCCGAGGTCGTGACGACCGATGGCATGAAATCGAATGGAATGGTCACCAAGGCCTTCGGCGCCCCCGATGTTGTCACCGGTGCTACCTTGCAGACGTTGGTCGAGGCCGAATACGAGGCCGCGGGCAAGCTGCTGGAAGCGGCCTCGGAGTAAGGCCAACCCCAATCGGCCCCGTCCACCCGGCGGGGTCTTCGCTTTCAGGCCGGAACCCATGAAACCAGCGCGCGCCAATCTCTACCTTTCGCTCGGCTGTGTCGGCTTTGCCCTGCTGCTGGCATTCGTCTGGGCGCCGATGGACAGCGGCACCGGCCTCATACACAAGGTCCGCCGTCAGGTCAGCATCGGGGACGCGCTGGCACCCACTCTGGCTGCGATCATGATCGGAGCCGGAGGCGTGATGGTCTTTCTCGAACGCCGCGCCCCCGATCAACCGGGGCTGACCCGCGGCAACCTCGTCTTCCTGTTGCGGTTCCTCGCCATCATGGCGGTGGGCTTTGCGCTGATGCGCTGGAGCGGGCCGATGCTGGTTGCCGTGTTGAACGGCGATCAGGACTATCGGGCGTTGCGCGATACCGCGCCGTGGAAATATATCGGCTTCTTCATCGGCGGCACTGGCATCATCGTCACCCTGATCGCCAGCACCGAGGGCCGTTTGAGCCTGCGCGCGGTGATGATCGCCATCGCTGCGACCCTCGCGCTGATCGCGCTATACGACCTGCCTTTCGACGATCTTCTTCTGCCCCCCAACGGGGATGTCTGATGGGGGTGGGCGATTACATCTGGATGGGCATCCTGGCGGTGTTTCAGGGGCCGGAGGCGTTTTCGCTGTTCGGGATTGCCGTTTCGATCACCATCGTGATGGTGCTGGCCGGGTTCCTTCTGGGGATCATGGTGGGCGCGACACCGGGACTGGCGGGGCCGATGGCGATGGCCATCGCGCTGCCGATCCTGATCTCGGCTTTCGGGTTTTCGCCTGATGCATTGCTGCCGGTCATGGGCTTCCTGATCGGCGTGATGAAGGGGGCCACGGTGGGCGGGGCGGTGCCCGCGATCCTGTTCAACACCCCCGGCACGCCCGATGCCTATATGACCACGCTCGATGGTCACCCGATGACGCGGGCCGGACAGGCGAAGAAAGCGTTGAAGCTGGCGCATGTCAGTTCGGCCTCTGGAGACACGTTCTCGGATATCGTGCTGATCCTCTGTGCGCCTTTTCTGGCCGTGCTGGTCGAACGCTATCTCGACCTGCCCGAGAAGGCCGCGCTCCTGATCCTGTCGCTCGGCTTCATCGCCTCGGTCATCGGCAATTCCGTTGGCAAGGGGCTCATTTCCATGGGTCTGGGCCTTCTGGCCGTCTATATCGGCACGGGCGAGGATTTCTATCCGCGCCTCAGCCTTGGCACCCAGACGCTGGCGCAGGGCTTTCCGGTGGCCACCGCCGTTCTGGGCGTGCTGATCCTTGGTGAAGTGTTCAAATCGCTTGAAGACCTTTGGTACGATGCCCGGGCCAACAAGCCCGTGACCGAGCCTGCGCAATCCGGCGATCAACGCCTGCACTGGGCCGATATCCGGCGCATTGCGCCCTATATCGCCCGCTCCGCCGTGATCGGCACCGCCATCGGCGCGCTGCCCGGCATCGGCTCGACCCTTGCGGCAACGCTGGGCTATGCCTCTGGCGCGCGCCGCCATGCCAAGCGCCGCCCCGACGCTGTGCAATTCGGCAAGGGCGCGCCCGAAGGCATCGCCGCGACCGAGGCCGCCAACAGTTCGGTCTCGGGGGCGAACCTCATTCCCGTTCTGAGCCTCGGTATCCCGGGCAATGCGGCGGCGGTGTTCCTGATCCTCGCCACGGAAAGCATCGGCGGCTTCAACCCCGGGCCGGGCGTCTTCAGGTTCACCACCGAGTCGGTCAACCCAGAGCTGGTCGCGGCGTTCGGACTTTTCACCACGATGATGCTGGCCAATGCCTTCAACTGGACCATCGGCGGCGTCTTCATGCGGGTGGCAGGCGTGATGGTGCGCGCGCCCAAGCATATCCTGCTGCCGATCGTGCTGATGCTGACGCTGACCGCAATCTATGTGCAGGAGGCGCGGATGAGCGCGATCTGGTTCGCCATCGGATTCGGCATCCTGGGCTACCTGATGCGCCGGGTGGGCATGTCGCCCCTGCCTTTCGTGATTGCCTTCATCCTCGGCGGCAAGCTCGAAGACACCGCGCGGCAGGCCTTCGCCGCCACGGGCAGCGATCCGTGGTTCCTGTTCACCAGCCCCGTTGCGGCGCTCTTCATGGCGCTGGCGGTGGGGTTTGTCGCCCTCTCTCTTCGCCGCCACAGGAAAGGCCCGCAATGACCCGCCCCAATATCCTTTTGATCTCGGCCGACCAGCAACGCGCCGATTGCCTGGGTTTCATGGGCCGCAGGGTCAAGACACCGCATCTGGATCAACTGGCCGCCGAGGGCACCCATTTCACCGCCTGCATCACGCCCTCGGTGGTCTGCCAACCGGCCCGCGCCTCGATCCTCACCGGGCAGCTTTGCCGCACCCACGGGGTGCATGACAACGGCATCGACCTAGACCCGGATGTCGGCGAAAAGGGCTGGGCCGGGGCCATGGCCGCCGCGGGCTATCAGACCAGCCTCTTCGGCAAGGCGCATTTCTCGACCTATCACACGTATGAACCTACCGGCACGCCGGAATGCCTGCGCTCTTCGGCGCAATACGGCGCCGATTGGAACGGCCCCTATATGGGGTTCGAACATCTGGAAATGATGCTGGTCGGTCATAACTGGTGGGCGCCCGAAAAGCCGCCCGCCGGCCAGCATTACGAACGATTCTACCATATGGACGGGCGCGGCGATGAAAAGACCGCTTTGATGTGGGACAACGCGGGCGACACCAAGGATGCGGCGCAGGTCTGGCATTCGCGCCTGCCGGTGGCCTGGCACAACACGCCTTGGACCGCCGACCGTGCCATCGAGTGGATCAAGCATGGGCGCGACGAAAGCCGCCCATTCTGCACATGGGTCAGCTTCCCTGATCCGCACCACCCGTTCGACTGCCCCGAGCCATGGTCATGGTTGCACAAACCCGAAGACGTGGATCTGCCCAAAAACCGCACCCGCAGCTATGAGGGCAAACCTTGGTGGCATAAGGCGGCAATGGAGGGCGAACCGGCCGATCCCAAATTTGCCGACATTCGCAAGGCCTATAGCCGCATCCAGCCCCAGACCGATGCGCAGCTGCGCGAGATCATCGCGAATACCTATGGTCAGATCGCTTTTATCGACCATCAGGTGGGGCGGTTGATGATCGCCTTGCAAGAGGCTGGATTGGCCGAAAATACCATCGTCACCTACATCTCTGATCACGGCGACTGGCTGGGCGATCACGGGCTGATCCTCAAGGGCCCGATGCATTACGAGGGGCTGCTGCGCGTGCCGATGATCGTGCGTGGCCCCGGCGTCCGCGCGGGCGTGGCTGTGCACCAGCCGGTTTCGACCCTCGACCTCGGCGCGACCTTCTATGACTACGGCGCAGCCGACCCGCTGCAAACCCAGCACGGCACCAGCCTACGCCCGCTTCTGGAATCTGCCGATGCCACCCGCGATTTCGCGCTCAACGAATGGGGACTGTTGCCGGGCCGCGTCGGTGTGGCGCTGGAGTTGCGCACCGTCCGCACCCGAACCCACAAGATGACAATCGACCTCATTTCCGGCGCTGGAGAGCTTTACGATCTGGTCGCCGACCCGTTTGAGCAGACCAATCTGTTCGACGCCCCCGAGGCAGCCGCCATGCGCAAACGGCTCGAAGCGTACATCGCCACCCGACCGGACGACCAACGCCCCGACGCAACGCCCGTTGGCACGGCATAGCCGCAGCGGTGTTTCAGACCTAGGGGTGCAGGCAGCCCATTGCTGTGTGAAGAACACTGCTCAGCACTCAGCACTGCCGTCCAAGCAAACAACCCGCGGTCTATCCGGTTTGCGTTGAAGATCGGGGAAGTCCACGGAACCGGCAGCAGGCCATATCGGACCGACGCATACACCGTCGGTGCGGGCAGTTCCTAACCTGTCCAAGCTCGAAATCATCGTTCGTGGTAGCACCTCAACTTGGCTCGAACTTCTATGGCAGGATCGACAGCACGCGTTCTTTGGGAGCCGAAGGCGCAGTGCCAGGGTCGACGCAAGCTGTTGAAAGTTATTCTTTTCACATAGTTGAAAGTCACCTATCGTGTCAGACAATGCTTATCTTTCGGACACCGATCCCGACCTTGGGGGCTGTCGCATTCGCTCTTGGTGCGAGTTTTCCTTCTGATGCATCGGCCCAGGCACGCAGCTTGGGCGCAGTACTTGATCCGCAGGTCTACGAGACGGTAGCTGCGGCTCCGCCACTGACCCGCGGATCCTATGAGGGGATGCCGACGAAGCTGTCGATGCGGGCCTATGTACCGGTACCGGGAAATCAGGGTGAACAGGGCAGCTGTGTTGGTTGGGCCACCGCCTATGCGGCGCGCACGTTGATCGCGGCCCGCGAGGCCGAGGTGACGCATTCTGCGGCCAAACGGCAATTGACTCTGTCTCCTTCGTTCATCTTCAACCAGATACAACGGCAAGGGTGTGAAAACGGCAGTTTGATTTCGGATGCGCTGAAGCTCATGAGCGAGCAGGGCGTAGCGTCGATGGCCAGCTTTCCCTACCGGGAAAACAGCTGTGTCGCCCAGCCGGATGCGCGCATCCTGCAAGAGGCAGAGGACTTCCGGATCAAGGCCTTTACCCGGCTTTGGGGCAGCACGTCGCGCAACCGGCATGTCTCTGCGCGGCGCGCGCTGGCGGCGGGGCATCCGGTGGTGATCGGCATGTTCCTGCCCGAAAGCTTCGTCGACTTCGACGGCAGCGACTTTTTCGCCACCGAGGACGAACGCGCCGGGATGCAGGCGCTTTACGAAGGACGGCGCTCGCCCCTGATCTTGGGCGGGCATGCGATGACGGTGGTCGGCTATGACGACGCGCGCGAAGGCGGGTCGTTCGAGATCGTCAATTCCTGGGGGCCGGACTGGGGGGATGGCGGTTTTTTCTGGATCAATTACCGCGATTTCAACCATTTCGTCACCCAAGGCTACGAGATGATCCCCGAAGCGCCGGACCAGACCATCGCCGACCCATTGTCGGCGCAGGTCACGCTACGCCATATCTCTGGCGATGTTCTGAACGCGCGTGCTGATGGTGCGGGCTATCGGGTGACACGGTCCTTGCCCTCGGGCACGCGGTTCCGGGTCGAAGCGACCAGCAAAACGGCCGCCAATGTCTATGCCATCGGCGGCGATGCGACCGGCGACTACGTCGCGCTCTTTCCCCGGGGCGGGCGGGTCTCGCCGCATCTTGCAGCGCAAGAAACCTTGCTGTTGCCCGGCCCGACGGAACAACATTTCACCCGTCTCAACGACACGACGGGCACGGATTTCTACATCCTGCTGATTGCGCGCGACCCGTTGAGCGTGGCGCGCGTGGCCGAACGCATGGCGGCGGTCGACGGCGATGTGCAGACACGCCTGCGTGCCGCATTGGGAGATCGCTTGATCCCGGACGGGGAAGTCACCCTGAATCGGGTCAGCATCGGCGCCGCCTCGGACAGCGCCAAGGGCGATGTCATCGCCCTGATCCTGACCATAGATCATGTCGCCCCCGATCCGGCACAGGTCGATCGGTCTGCACCACTGATCACGCTGCTGAACCCGGCGCCGGAGGCGTTCGAAGACCCGGACGGCCCGCTTGTCGTGTCGTCGGCCCGGTTCCAGCTGGATGGGATCGCTCAGGACGCCAGCGCCATCGCAGACCTGACCGTCACCGGAGCGGAGTCTACGCGCTTCAGCTCGCGCGGGCCGTTCCGGGCCGAGCTGGCTTTGCCCGATGGCCTCGGCCCGCATAGCGTGACCATCACCGCGACCGACGAACTGGGTCAAACCGCCTCGCGGCACCTGATCTTTACGGTCCGCAACTGAATTCATACCAAAATTTTGCTACCAGGAGCCTGCCATGTTCCATCGCCTCAAACCGCTCATGACCGCCGCCTTGCTGGCCTTGCCCGGGGGCGCGATGGCGCTGGACTGTGCCTATTGCGCCGGGAAATCGCCCACGGAACTGCTGAAACTGTCGGCGCATCTCGGCAGCAACGCGCTGCGGACGCAGATCCGGGGCTGGCTGGCGCAGGAATACCCGGACACCGCGCCGGGCCTGACCGCGCGCGCTTGGGTGGCCAGCCGCAACGGGGCGCCTGTGGACGAGGTCGTGGCGCTGTACAAGCGTGCCATCGAAAAGGACCCGACGCTGACGACGCCCTATATCAACGCCGGGTTCGAACTGGCCGAAGTCAAGCGCTACGAGGAATCCGACGCACTGTACCTAGCTGGGCTGCCCTATTCCGATGGCGACAACCTGTTGACGCGGAATATCTTTTTCAACCTGCGCTATGACGGTCGCGCGGATGAGGCAAATGCGTTTCTCGATGAATCCATCCGCAAGGGCTATATGCCGGCCTGGGCGCGGGACTACATCATTGGCATCGCCTACCAGTCTGCCGGTCAGCGCGACGAAGCGGTGCGGCTGTACAAACGTGCGCTCGACAAGGGCGGCGACTATGAAGTGCTCGAACGCTATGTCGACAACAAGCTGAGGCTGCTTACCGCGCAGCGCGCCAACCGCGACACCCGGCTACGCGTGTTCTACGAAGCAGTCGACTGGGCCGAGGCCAACAACTCCGCGCGCGCGATGGAACTGGCCGCCCAGAAGCTGCACAAGGACTTCCGCTTCTACACCGATGCGGGCAAATACTACGAACGCGCCTTCGACATGGAACCGACGCCGGAAAAGGCGTTGGATGGCTATTACGCTGTGGTGAACTATGACTATGGGCTGGCGACACGGCTTCTTGACAAGGCCGCGCGGGCCTTTCCGGACAATTACGAGGTGCTGCGCACCCTGGCCTACCACAACTCGGTCGTGGTGATAAACGAAGACCGCATTCGCCGCCACGGGGCGGATGCGGTCGCCAATGCCCCGACCATGGAAACCCTGCGCGGCGCGTTGAACGTCTATGTCAACGGGCTCGAAGAGGTCGGGGATGACGAAACCCCGGTGGCCCTGTTCGAGCGTCACCTTCCGGACGTGACAGGCGCTGCCCGGCGCGGGATGTTGGGCAATTTCATCGACAACCGGATACGCGTCGGCGACTATGACCGCGCCGCCGCGCTGCTGGATGAAATCCGCGAATTCGGGTCTGATCTGTCATCGGCATGGCTGGGTGTCCGAGAGGCCCGCGTGCGCAACGGTCTGCGTCTGACCGGCGCGCGGGATCGGTATTATGCCGAAAACCCCTTTCTTCTGGATTGGGAACGCCGCTTTGGCGAAAGCCTGAACGTCTCGGTCGAATTCGCCAGTGGCAAGGCGGACCTGCGCCCCTCGGGCTTTCCTCTGCTGGATGAGGCCGCGGCCGCGCTGACCGGGGAAGACGCCGAGAAATACGTCTTCATGATCGAGGGCCATACGGACTCGGTCGGCTCGGACGCGATCAACATGCCGCTGTCACGCGACCGCGCGGCCTCGGTCGAGCGGTACTTCATCGAACAGGCCGGGCTTGATCCGGCGCGGTTGCAGACCCAAGGCTATGGCCCGCGCAACCCGCGCGCCACGAATGAAACACAGGCAGGGCGCCAGACAAATCGCCGCGTCGAAATCCGCCCTTATGGCAACCTCAGCGCGCCGCAGGTGGCGTCTGCCGGCTGGATGAACCTGAGCCGGGTCAAGATTTCACCGGACGGGCGCCTGCTGATCACCGGCGAGACGCCCATTCAGGTCTGGGACATCGAACGCAATGTGCGCCTGCATGAATTGCCGATCGGCGGCACGAAAGAGGCGGACATCTCGCCCAACGGGCGCTATCTGGCGACGCGCTCGTCCTTTCGGGATGCGACCGGCAAGATCACCTATCAGCTGCTCGTCTATGACCTGCGCACCGGCCTGCTGAAATCGCAGGTGCGGACCGATTTCACGGTGAACAACCTGCAATTCGGGCCGTTCAGCGAAAGGGTCGCGTTTACCGACGCCACAGGCTATCTGCGGGTACTGACCCTGGCCGACAACAGCGTCAAGACGACCAAGATCGACACGATCCGCGGCTCTGCCCGGATGCTGTTCCTCAACGATGGCAAGCGCATCTTGGCAACGGCCTCCAGCCGTCACCCGGTGTCGGTCTTCGATGCCGATACGCTGGAGCGGATCGACCAGTTCCGGCAGGAGGACTGGATTCTCAGCTGGGTGCAATCGGCGGATGGACAATACATCGCTGCGATGACCAACGGCTACGAATTGCACACCTACGACGCCAAATCCTATCGCCTGCTGAACCGAAAGAAGCTACCGACCAGCAGCTTCCGCATGCGTGCGCATCCCTCGAAACCATGGGTGATGGTGCAGGACGCCTTTGACAATGACACCAAGCTTGTGCTGGCCGACATGCGCGACGGGCGGGTGATCTCCAGCCTGCGCCATGATGAGCCGTTGGACGGCAACTGGACACCGGACGGCGTGCATTTCGTGGTGAGTCATGAGGGGGAGATGAAGTGGTTCGAGGCCGAAACCATGACACCGGTCCGCACGCAGCCCAACCTTGCGCATCAGGGCAAGGGGCTGACACTGATCGACGGCACCGATCTGGCGATTTCGCGCGATACGGGGGGCAATTCCGTCTGGAACCTGCGCACCGGCCGCCGCGTGCATCGCTTTGACGTGCCGGTGGCCTATGGCTGGGCCAAGCTGAACGAAAGCGGCTCGATCCTTGTTTCGGTGACGGAGGACGGGCAGGTCGTGACCTTTGACAGCGCGACCTACCAGCACGATATCGCGGAGGACACCGGCCTGAACGTGGGGTCCATCTCGACCAATGGTGACGATTACATCGTCGTCGCCAGCAAGCCCGACGACCTGCAGGGCAAGTCGCGGGCCATGTCCACCATCGTCGTGCTCGAACGCCCGACGCTGCGTGAAGTGCGGCGCTTCGACTATGATCTTGTGACCGAACCGGTGAATGGCGAACGTGTCTACCGCACCGAGGTCAAGGTGCGCCTGTCCGAGGACGGGCTGCTGGCGGTGACCTCGGAGTTCGAGATCGGGTACAAACAGAGCCTGAATGGCTCGACGCTCGTCACCACCTATGACGTGGCTTCGGGGCGCGAAGTGCAGCGCATCACGCTGAAGGAGCGTCAGCAAGACATCGACTGGACCGATGCCAACGAGTTGCGCGTCAAGCGGGACAACCGATGGGAGGTCTTCAACCCCCGCACCGCTGAGTCCCTGCGCACCGAGTCGCCTGACTTCGACTTCACGCGCGAGCTTGCGGACGGGCGGGCGCTGACATGGTTCTGGGACCATATCGAGCTGGATGACCGCTCCATCACCTTTCCCTACAACCTGCGCGACGTCGAGGTGCGCGATGACTTGAACCTTGCCATCGGCATGACCAGCGGCAACGAGGTGGTGTTCGTCGATCTGCGGAATATGGAAAAGGCCCTGACCATCTCGACCCGCGCAGACGGCGAGTGGATCGGCTATGCGCCCGATGGCCGCTTCACCGCGTCGCTGGGGGGCACCGAAGGGGTCTATTGGTCGCTGGGCGACAATTTCCTGCCCTTCGAGGCGCTCAAGGATCGCTATGAACGCCCGGGTCTGATCCGCAACAAGCTGCAAGCCATCGCCAGCGGCAGCGCGCCCGCACCCGAGGACAAGGCGCCAGATGTGGCCGCCGACATCTTTGAAGCGCCGTATACGGTCAGCCTGAAATCAGCCCCCGTTGTGCGGACCGAGGCGGGCAGCTTCACGTTGGAACTGTCGGTCGAAAAGCTGAAGGAGGGCCTGCCCGACCCAGAGATCGAATATGTTCTGAACGGGCGTCGCGTGCTGAAATCCCGTGGTTTCGAAGAGGACGCCTTCTTTGATGGCAACGAAACCATCGGCCTGACCCGCAAATTCGATCTCAATCCCGGTCGCAACGTGATCGAGGCCAGCCTCGTTTGGAAGAATGCCCGCCTGATGACACAGCGCGTCGAGGTCGAGCGGACCTCGAAAAGCGATGTGGAGCTGCAGGCGGCGGGCCGGACTTTGTGGTTCTTCGGCGTCGGTGTCTCGGATTACGAAATCAGCGCTCAGAACCTCAACTTCGCCCATCGCGATGCCGAGGAACTGGCGAAGCTGGCCGCCGCACAGGAAGGCAGGCTGTTCGATCAGGTCCGAACCAAGATCCTGACCAATGCCGACGCCACGGAACGCAATGTGCGCATCGAGATGAACGAGTTTCTCAAGGATTCAGCGCCCGATGACGTCGTGGTGCTGTTCCTGGCCGGGCATGGCGTGACGGACGACGAGCAGCAGCTGTATTTCATGACTCATGACGCAGACTTGTCGCGGCCTTACACGGGCATGAGCGTAGACCGCTTCCGTCAGTTCCTTGAAAACCGTCCGATCAACCAAAGCGCGTTGATGCTGCTGGACATCTGCCATTCCGGCGCCGCCCAGAACGAAGGCCGCGTGGTCGCCGATGACGCAGTCCAAAGCCTGACCGAGGGCACAGGCGCGGTGGTCTTTGCCTCGTCGTCCGGGTCGCAGAAGTCGCTGGAGGACGAAAGCTTTGGTGGCGGGCATGGCGCCTTTACCGCGGCGCTACTGGATGGACTGCGCGGCATGGCGGACCAGACCGTCGGCAATCGCGATGGCTTCAACACGCTGCAGGAGATGATCGTCTTTGCCACGTCCGAAGTGCCGAAATTGACCGACGGGCGCCAACGCCCGACCTATCCCCGGATTGAGCAGTCGTTGGACTATGCTTTGACGGAAGTGGAGTAGGACATTGGCATATCCGGTTTAGTGTGTTGCGCAATATGGGGTGCCACCGGCCGTTGGCACCCCAAGCATACCGCAAAACGCTGCAGCTTGGTCTCAACGACCGCTTCGTGGCGCTGGCACCGGCCTCATGCGGAAAACTATGGTCCAAAAGCCGCAGTTCACGGCGGACCAGGTTATGCGCCGCGGGGTGCGGCGCTAGTGGCGGAAGGGTTGACAGACTGCCAGTCAAGGCCGAAGCGTGCGAGGTATTTCTTCAGCCGGTCGCCGTCATTGGTGGTCGAACGTCGGGCACGCGAGACTGCATATAGGGCCCGCCCCGCCGCGCTGAGGCTCTGCGATGATCGGCAGGTCCGGATGACCCGGGCCAGCTGCACCTGATCGAAGAGATCGATCTCGGCGGCCGCTGCGCCAAGGAGGTCAGCGAGCAGGCGGAAGTCATCATCCGCCGCAGTATCGTGCCAGCTTTCGCGAAGCCGGCTGATTTCTTCGTCCACCATGACACGGGTGATCCGCCCACGCGGCGCAAGGGTGCAAAGCCTGCGGACTGATCCGGACAGGTCACGGAAATTACCGGGCCAAGGTGTGGCCGGATCGGTGGCGAAGCGCAGGTAGTGATCTCGCGCATCGGTGTTGAAGCCGGTCTGGATGCCCAGTTCGCGCTCCGAGCGCGCCAATTCAAAAGCGAGGTTGGGCGCAAAATCCTCGGGGCGTTGCCGCAAAGGCGGCAGCACAAACCGCCAGGTGTCGAGCCGCGCCAAGAGGTCCGGGCGAAACAGCTTGTCTGCGACCAGTTTGCGCAGATCACGTCCCGCACCTGCGATGACGTGGAAACGGCTGGAGCGCAGCGTGTCCGAGCCCACGGGATAGTAGCTTCCCGTCTCGATGGCGTGCAGCAGCACCGCCTGTGCATCAAGCCCAAGCATGTCGATCTCGTCGAGGAACAGCGTGCCGCCATCCGCCTCGCGCAGATGGCCGTTGCGCTCGGTGCCGGCAAGGCCAGTGTGACTGCGCCGTTGACCAAAGAGCGTCGCCATCGCGTCCGGTCCGTTCAGCGTGGCGCAGTTCACATGCACCATGCGCCCCTTCACACGACGACGATCCAGCTTGAGGTTGTGGATGCGTGCGGCAAGCTCAGTCTTGCCCGTTCCGGTTTCGCCCAAAAGCAGGATCGGCGCGTCGGATTTGCTGGCCACCAATTCGATCTGATCGATCAGGGCGTTATAGGCCGGGTTGCGTGTCTCGATGCCGCCTTTCAACTGGTCGCTATACGCCCGCGACATCAGGTCAAAGCGCTGTTGCAGCGCGTTGTAGCGGGACAGGTCGAGATCGATAATGTCGAACTTGCCGATTTCGCCTTCCGCACGCGGCGGACCGGTCTGGATCAGCTTGGCGGGCACGTGGCGGCTTTCGGTCAGCAGGAACCAGCAGATCTGGGCCACATGGGTGCCCGTTGTCAGATGGACGTGATAGCGTTCGCGGTCCTCGTCGAAGCCGTAGTCCTTCGCGAAGTCGAAGAGCTTGCCGTAGACTTCCTGAAAGTCCCAAGGGTCGTCCAGATCGAGACGCTGCAACAGGACTTCGGTATCCGGAGAGATCGCGCGCATTTCTTGCGCGACCCCATGGGCAAGACGGCTGAATTTCTGGTCATACAGCAGCTCAAAACGGTCGATTTCGAAATCCTGTTGCTGGACCAAACTGCGCGACGGCTTCCAGTTGCGTTTTCTTCCGGCGTCGAGCTGAGTCCCCAGAAAGCCTATGACCACATTCCGCACGACTCTATCCAATCATATATACAGCTATACGCCCCTATCGTATATCCAGAAGGGGCAATTCGCAAAACCTGAATTCCCCATGCAAAAACAATATACTACGCTATTTTCGCTTTTTCTTCGGCCCTCGCGGCACGCCATGGCACAACAGGCTTACCGAAGAGAGAAGGAAGAGAGCAATGGCAAACAAATCCGTGTTTGCATCGATCAAGGGCCGGTTCGCCAAGGCGGAAACCGTGAACGCCGAAGGCGCGCCGGCCTACCGCCATTCCGATGCACATGCCCTCGCGCAGGTGGCCATGACTGGCACCTTTGGCGGCATGTTCTATACCGATCCGGCGGACGAACTGGAGTATGTCGTTGATCTGGCCGAGACCGTCGATCCGGTGGTTCTGGCCAAGACGGCGATCTACGCCCGCAGCAAAGGGTACATGAAAGATATGCCGGTTGTCTTGCTGGCGGTTCTGGCGCGGCGTGATCCGGCGCTCTTCCGGGCGGTGTTTCCGCGCGTCGTAGACAACGGCAAGATGCTGCGCACCTTCGTTCAGGTGATCCGCTCTGGCGCGACTGGGCGCAAATCGCTGGGCTCCGCGCCAAAGGCGGTGGTGCAGAATTGGCTGAACTCGGCGTCCGACCGGGCGCTGTTGCAGGCCAATATCGGCAATGACCCGTCTTTGGCGGATGTCATCAAGATGGTGCATCCAAAGCCCGAGACGGCAGAGCGTGAGGCGCTTTTTGCGTGGATCGTCGGTCGCCCGTGCGAGGCGCGGCTTTTGCCGCAGCCCGTGCAGGATTGGATGGCCTTCAACAAGGCGGGCAAAGGAACCGTGCCGGACGTGCCGTTCCAAATGCTGACCCAACTGCCGCTGTCGCCCCAGCAATGGGCGCGGCTGGCGCGGAACGGGTCGTGGCAAATGGTGCGGCAGGGTCTGAACATGTTCCTGCGTCACGGGGTCTTCAACGTGACGAAGAACGTCGATCACGTGGCGGCCCTGCTGCGCGACCCCGAGGCGATCCGCAAGGCGCGTGCCTTCCCCTACCAGTTGATGGTCGCGGCGCAGCACGTGTCCCCAGAGATGCCAGAGGCCATCGTCGAGGCGCTGCACGATGCGATGGAAATCGCGGTACAGAACGTGCCGAAGGTGCAAGGTCAGGTTGTCGTCTGCCCGGATGTGTCCGGGTCGATGCTCTGTCCGGTCACGGGGTATCGCGCCAGGGCCTCGTCCAAGGTTCGTCACGTCGATGTGGCGGCTCTGGTGGCGGCGGCGTTCTTGCGGGTGAACCGGGGTTGCACGGTGCTGCCGTTCGAGTTTCAGGTGCGTGAAGCGCGTCTGCGGGCGCGTGACACCGTGCTGACCAACGCCGAGCGGCTGGCCGCGATGGCGGGCGGCGGAACGAACTGTTCCGCGCCGCTCAAGTGGCTGAACGATCGTGGCCGGTCCCCGGACCTCGTGGTCTTTGTGTCGGACAACCAATCTTGGGTCGATGCCGGGAATGGTCGTCAGGGGACCGCGATGATGCAGGAATGGGACCGCCTCAAGCGGCGCAACCCCAAGGCTCGCCTCGTCTGTATCGACATCGCGCCCTATGGCTCGACGCAGGTGCAGACGCGCCGTGACGTGCTGAACGTCGGTGGGTTTTCCGATGCGGTCTTCACCCAGATCGCGGCCTTTGCCAGCGGTCAGACCGATGGCGACCATTGGCTGCGCGAGATCGAACAGATCGCGCTTTGAACGAATACGGGGGCGCGTTTGCGCGCGCCCCTGACACCTGAAATTTCGGGCGGAATGCCTGCGGGAGTACAGCTTCAACCTGTCATCCCTCTCGCAATTCCCTTGTCCGCCCGACCCGAATGAAAGCCCCTCGGCGAATGCCTGTGGAACTACAGATCGTTAATCTCCGTGTCGCGGGTTCGAATCCCGCCGCGCCAGCCATTTCACTGATGGCGCGTAGCTCAGTCTGGTAGAGCAGGAACGTTTCACACCCGACTTGTCGCCGGGACCCCTTGGAAAGTAGCTCAATTGGTAGAGCACCGGTTTTTGGTACCGGGGGTTGCAGGTTCGAGCCCTGCCTTTCCAGCCAAATTTTAGACCGAAAGACGAAAGGAATTGTCCCGGCGAATGCCCGGAGGAACTACAGCACCATCATCCGGAACACACCCGAGCGGGTTCGACTCCCCTCCTTGCGGGCGCCCATACGGCAAACGCGGCCACCCATTTGGTCGCGGGGCGGGGTCCGGTATGTTTCTCCACGGTCGTTGGATCGACCACCTTGTCGCCGGGACATGAATGACAGCGCGGGGAATGCCCGCAGGACTACAGGTAGACGCACCTCCTTCGGAGGGGGCCTTTTCCAAAGGCTGTGCCGGTTCAAATCCGGCCCGGGGAAACCCGGTGGCGGAATTCACTGTCCTGCGATCCCTTGCCCCCGCGCCAGACGTACGAGGAAAATGATTATGAACACTGAAGCGACATTCGAGCCCGTCACTGGCGACCACCTGAAGGATTGGGGGCATCGCCCCGGCAAGCAGTTCCCGGACCTGCTGGCGCGCGCCAATGCGCTGCGGGCCGAGGGCTATGGGTTGGTGAAAATCCGCGCCGAGCTGGCGGACGAGATTCCGGCTGTGCTGCCGACCATGGACCTGCGCGCTGCTGGCGCGGTCTCCTTTCACGAGACCATCGAGGCGCAGGACGCTGACGAGTTGGACAACGTGACCAAGGTGCGTGAGACCATGACCGAGGTGATGCGTGTGCCAACGGTCGAGGCCGGTGCGATCATGCCCGACGCCTGCCCTGCCGGTCCGGTGGGGACGATCCCCGTCGGCGGTGTGGTGGCGGCGCGTAATGCGATCCATCCGGGGATGCACTCGGCCGATATCTGCTGTTCGGTGATGATCACCGATCTGGGCTTCGCCGATCCGCGCGCCGTGTTGGACGCGGCCCAGTCGGTCACGCATTTCGGCCCCGGCGGACGTCCGCAGGGCAAACGCTTCACCGTGTCCATGGGCCTGCTGGATGCATTCCGTGCCAACCCGTTCCTCGACAACCCCAAGAGCCTGCGCATGGCGCAGGAACACATGGGGACGCAGGGCGACGGCAACCATTTCCTGTTCGTCGGGCGCTCGCGCAAGACGGGGCGGACGGCGATCGTCACCCATCACGGGTCGCGCGGTCCGGGGGCGGTTCTGTACAAGACCGGCATGATCGCGGCGGAGCGGTTCCGCAAGGCATTGTCACCGCAGACGCCGAAACAGAACGCATGGATTCCGGCGGATACGGAGGAAGGGCGGGACTACTGGGCCGCTCTGCAACTGATCCGCAAGTGGACCAAGGCCAACCACAACGCCATCCATCAGGCCACGGTGGAGGCCGTGGGCGCCGAAGTGGGCGATCGTTTCTGGAACGAGCATAACTTCGTCTTCAAGCGCGGTGACCTGTTCTTCCATGGCAAAGGGGCGACCCCCGCTTGGGACGGGTATGCGGCAGACGCGACCGGGCTGACCCTCATTCCGCTCAACATGGCGGAACCGGTACTGGTGGTGCGTGGCCGCGATGCGGCGCATGGCCTTGGCTTCAGCCCGCACGGCGCGGGACGCAACTATTCGCGCTCGGAGCATCGGCGCCGGATGGGCTCGGCCACACCCGAGCAGATGTTGCAGGCAGAAACGGAGGGCCTCGACGTGCGGTTTCACGCCGGCGGTGTCGATGCCTCGGAATTGCCGTCGTCCTACAAGAGGGCGGACAGTGTCGTGCGTCAGATCAAGCAGCACGGTCTGGCCGAGATCGAGGATTACATCGACCCCTACGGCTGCATCATGGCTGGTGACGTGGCGCCGTTCTGGAAAAACAGACCGAAGAAAGGCAGGCGGACCTGAGCGGCCCGCCTGTCTACAGACAAATCGCCCCCGAACGAATGACTGCCAGCTCTGTGACGCCCGAAACTCAGCGGCACCGCATGACGCCAAGCGACCTGTGCGGGACATTCCAAGCCGGGCACGACGAGATTAGCTGACAACGACGTAGCGCTGTGGGACGGGCGGAGGCGCATGTGCGAAAGCGTCTGTGACCGCCAAACAGTCGGGCTGGATGAACAGGCCCAAAGCCGGGTCCATGTAACGGGCGTTCGGGTAGTACAGCCCCACGTCCATGTCGTAGCGCTCGCCGAAAAACGCCTTGGTGTCGGGCTGCGGGCTGGTCGTCGAACGCACCGAAGGGGCGGTAGCCGCGGATGCTATCCGTCTCATCGACGCTCTAGACTGAGCGCACAGAGGCCAGCTGATCGGCGAACAGGATCGACACAGTCTCGACCCTGTGCACTTTGTATTCATGGCGCAGGTCCGGGAGCGGGTAGTCGAAGCTTTTCTCGACCCCGCTATAATCACGGATATCAACCGGGCCGACATAGAGCGTGGTCTTACCGTTGGCTCTGGAGTCATTGGACGCGAAGCTAACTCGACCAGCCGCGAGTTGCCGCTAGTCTACATATGACTTATGCGTTTCCAAGATTTGATCTTGAGGGACCAAATTACGCATCCAGTCTTCAAGGTCACGGAAGCGCTGAGTTACAAATTTTCCAGATTTGACATCTTCATCGGTTGGCGGAATGAGATGTGTGCGAGTTGATTTGGCTGACATCACAAAGTTTCCGCTGGGTGCGTATCCAAAAACTAGTAGTATCGTAGGGTTCTCACCTTGAGTGTAACAGCGGAGCTTGGGCTTACTTTCATTGGCCAACGAACATTGTGCATCAAGGGCATTCGCCTTTTCCTTTAGGCTCTGCATCAGTGAATCTTCAATCTCTTTTGTCATGTAGCTTGGCTTTATAACGACAAGAGCGCTTGTTAGGGATGTAGCGCATCCGACAAGAAGAACGCACGCGGCAGTTGTTGCAATAAAAAGCTTCGGGATTTTAGTCATGATATCCTGCAATCCTTCCTCGGAACGCAGCCATCTGGTGGTTTGATAAAGGATTCCATGAGATTGGTGAGTAATACGTCAAAAAGCCAAATATCCCCATTCCAAGAGTTACGGCATTCAAGCTGGAAACTGGATCTCCGAGTACAACATGGTTTTTCATCTTTGTGTTCCGGCCAATCATCCCCATCCAAACATTATTGGTTATTTCTTGGATCGTGTCACGTACTCCTGTTGCATTGAAGGTCTTTGCGTCGCGATGCGGATTGACTCGACGGATACTGGCGGGAAGCGCGTTCGCCGCTTCCATCGCCAGACCACCACCGAGCGAGTGGCCACTGAATGAAAGAGGCCCTTGGGTTTTTCCTGACACATAGGCGGCAATTCCCTTCGCCTGAGTGTATTTTGGAGAGTCACCAAGCATGCCCTGAACTCCGTTGTTTTTCCAATCCTGTAGGTCTTGCGTCCCTGAAAATACAACGATTATCCCACCTGTCTTGCTGTTCTTGTATGCCCCAGCTTGAAGCCTCGTTTCTTTGTCTGACCAAACTGCGCCGGGATATAGCTTGTCACGCTCGGCGGCTGTGAGCCTGTGCAAGTAGTCGGAAAGCTCTGGGTCATAGCTGTTCGTCCCGCCCCTAGGCTCGGTCACTTCGAAACAGTCGGGCTGGATGAACATGCCCAAGGCCGGGTCCATGAGATCTGTGCGTTGAGATAGTACAGCCCCGGTGCGGGCGAGCTGCCGGGCATCTTTATGTTCTTCGCGGGTGATCTTGCGGGCATACGTATTCGGACAGCAGTTCGCTGTCACGAAACTGTCCTTGCAGGTTCTTGGAAAAGATCGAGTGGTCCGGGACGCGGTCAATCAGATCGAGACCGCAATATCAGCGATGGGCGGGGTTCAGATGCACCTCGCCGCCGCGCCGCAACACGCACCTGAAGATCGTGGCGTGGCCTAAAACCCATGCACGGCGGCACACCGTTTGAAATCCGGTTGGGCTGGTCACGGGGCCATCCATGTCAGCCTCATCCAGCCCCGTCCTATGTCGCCCGCGATCACGAGCCTCGCGATCCTTGGCGCGGTTTTTGGTGAACACCAGCCTGTTCAGTGTCAGGGCTATGCTGGGCGCGGGTGGGCAGAGCTTTCGTAACCGCCCGATTTGAACCGCCTGCTCGTATGTCCGGTTGATTGGTAAGAGACGTCCATAATGACGTCATTAAAGACGTCTCCTACAGGGAGGCAGGGATGCGGGGCGAAATTCTGGGCGTAGAGCGTCGGCGCCGATGGAGCGACGAGGAGAAGTTGTCGATTGTGCTTTCGGTCGGGGCGAACGGCGCGACGGTATCGCAAGTCGCGCATCGGCACGAGATCAGGAGGCAGCAGATTTATGCTTGGCGATACGAGCTGAGGAAGAAGGGTCTTCTGACACCTGACGACACGGCGCTGTTCTTGCCGGTCGATATTGCACTGCCGCCCGGACCGCCGGAATCCTGCGGCCCTGACGCGAGTTCGGTGTTGATCGAAGTGGTTCTGCGCGAGGGCCGCAGCCTCCGGGTCGATGCCCATGTGGACGCGGCGGTGCTGACCCGTTTGATCCAAGCAGTTGAGGCGGCATGATCGGCCCGGGCACCGGCGTTCGGGTTTACCTGGCTTGCGGTCACACTGATATGCGCAAGGGTATTGCGGGCCTGTCCGCCATCGCGCAGGACGCCCTGCGTCAGCGGCCATCGAACGGTGCCGTGTTCGCGTTTCGGGGGCGCCGGGGCGACAGGGTGAAGCTTTTGTATTGGGATGGCCAGGGATTTTGCCTGTATTACGAAGTCCTCGAGAAGGGGCGTTTCCCATGGCCCGCAGCGACGGATGGCAGCGCACGTCTGACCGCCGCTCAACTGGCCATGCTCTGGGAAGGAATCGACTGGCGTCGGCCGGACTGGGGTGCGCCGCCGGCCCGGACGGGTTGAATTATCTCTCTGGAATCGTTTGTTTTTATGGCACCTGACCTGCGGTCATGGTATCCACCGCCATGTCCGACGAAGCCACGTCTCTCTCCAATGATCCTGCCGTCCTGAAGGCGATGATCGTCGCATTGCAGGCGGAAAACCAGAAGATGTCCGCCAGTTTGCGAGCCCATGATCTGCTGGTTCAGGCGCTGCGTGTCCGGATCGCCAAATTGCAGAAGCAGAAATTCGGTTCCAGCTCGGAAAAGATCGAACGCGAGATCGAACAACTGGAACTGGCGCTCGAGGGCCTGCAGGTGGCGCTCACCGAGGCGGAGGGCCAGTCGCAGGACCACGACGATGAACCGGAGGCGGAAAACCGGGGCCCGGAACCAGCTGAGATGCGGAACCCGAGGCGCCGCCGCCCGAAGGTGTCGAAGGACACGCCGCGCGAACGCCGCGAGCTTGATCCCGGCGACAATTGTCCGGATTGTCATGCCGCAGGCATGCTTCCAGCATGACGGCGACCTGCGGGTGGTGGGCGAAGATGTCAGCGAGCTGATCGACATGATCTCGGCGCAGCTGAAGGTGATCGAGATCGCGCGCGTCAAGAAATCCTGCCGACGCTGTGAAAAGATCGTTCAGAAACCTGCGCCCAGCCGTCCCATTCCCCGCAGCATGGCGGGCCCGAACCTGCTGGCTTATGTGCTGACCTCGAAATTCGACGACCACCTGCCGTTGTATCGTCAGAACGAGATCTTCGCCCGCATGGGGGCGGACATCCCGGACACGACGCTGGTCGACTGGTGCGGCGGGGCAATGAAGACGCTGGCGCCGCTGATCGAGAAGATCGAGGCCGAGATCATGGCCAGCGATCTTCTGCACGCCGATGACACGCCCATCCGGGTTCTCGATCGCGGCCGACGCGACAAGGGGCTTGGCAAGGGCGTCAAGAAAGGCCGGATTTGGGCCTATGTGCGCGATCAGCGCCCCTGGTCGGGCACGGCTCCGCCCAGAGCGGTCTACCGGTTCGCCCCGGACTGGAAGGAAGAGCATGTCCTCGCCCATCTCGGCGAAACCCGCGGCATTCTCCAGGCCGATGGCTACAAGGGCTATGCCAAGCTCTATGCCGCCGGTCCGGACGGCAAGAGCCAGTTCCGGGAAGCCGCATGCTGGACGCATCTTCGCCGCGACTTCCACGATGTCTGGACCGCAACGAAATCCGAAATCGCGCGAGAGGCACTCACCCGGATCGGAGCGCTTTACGACGTCGAACGGCAAATCAGCGGCAGGCCCGCCGAGGTGCGGCTGGCCGTGCGTCAAAAGGAAAGCAGGCCCAAGGTCGATGCGTTCCTGAACTGGGCCGAAAAGCAACTCACGCGCATTCCCGGCAAGAGCGATCTGGCCAAGGCGTTCCGCTACGGGCTGAGCCGCTGGCCCTCGTTCACGCTGTTCCTTGAGGACGGGCGCGTAGCCATCGACAACAATCCCGCCGAGCGCGCGCTGAGACCGATTGGCGTCGGAAGGCGGAACTGGCTATTCGCTGGCTCGGATACCGGTGGCGAAACGCTCGCCCGCGCCATGACCGTGATTGAGACGGCCAAGTTGAACGGGCTCGATCCGCAGGCCTTCCTCGCCGACGTCTTGGATCGCATCCACGATCACATGAACAATCGCCTGGCCGAATTGCTCCCCTGGAATTGGAGCCCGACGGATCAATCACGCAACGAGGCCGCGTGATGTCCGCAACGACCTACGTCTGCTCGATCGCCCATGTCGCCACCCGCCTGGGCGAAGATCCCGAGCTGCTCGAGGCCATCGCCAGCAACGACGACAACCTAACCTACGGCAATATCGTCAGCGTCCATGTCGGGCACGACGACTACATCACCGCGCTGACCGACGACGGCATCGACGAGATACGTGATATGCTCGCATCCGCACGCGTGTCTGTCGAAGAATGGCACAGCTTCCTCGACGACTTCGTCATCGAGCCCGACATTATCGCCCGCGTCAAGGACCAGCCGCTGCGGTAGAAACCGGGCGGTTACAACATTTCCGTGTCGCCGCGCTCACTTTGCGCCGCCGCTGGTCTGGCCGCACGGGACGCCCCCCAAAACGCCGCCCGCTTTCCAACCGGTGCCGGATCCGAGCCGCAAGCCCATCGCAAGCTGCAAATGGGACAGGCCCGAACGGCTCTGCGGCTTCGGATCGCCTACAAAGCGCCCGAGAACATCGGCGCGCCTTTGATGCCCAACTCCTGCGGGAACTCCGCCTTCAGGATGCTGCCGCTGTCCGACTCCGTGATGTATAGCGTCCGCCCCTCCGGCCCGCCGAAGGCGCAGTTGGTCGTCCCGAGGCCCCGTGGCGAGCGGACCACCGCGATGGGCCGCCCCAGCACGTCATGCACCCAGACCAACCCCATGCCGGTCTGACACACCACGACGCCACCTTCGGAGGTCAGCGCAAGCCCGTCCGGCCCGGCCCGTCCGCCGGAAAACTGGATGAACAGCCCAGCCTTGTTGACCCGTCCACTGGGCGACATGGGCAGCCGCCAGATCGCATTGGCCCGCGTCACGGCGAGAAAGAGCACATGTTCGGCAAGGTCCAGAACCAAGCCATTGGGGCTGGGCACCTTGTCGATCAGGCAGGTCAGCGCGCCGGTCTCAAGCACCCATTTCCAGACACGCCCCGTGGGGTCCTGCAAGCCCGTCTGACCCTGATCCGTGAAATACAGCGCGCCGTCGCGGCCAAAATGCAGGTCATTGCAGCCCTTGAAGCTTTCGGTGTCGGCATCGCCAAGCGCCTTGGTCACGGCCCCGGTGGCCGGATCCAGCAGCATGATGCCGTTCTGGTAATCCGCGAGGAAGATCCGCCCGTCGCGATGGATCTTCAACCCGTTGGGCTGTCCGTCATATTCGGTGATCTGAGTGATCTGGCCGCCCGGATCGGCACGGAACACCCGGCCAAAGGGGATATCGACGAAATACAGGTTCCCGTCGGTGTCAAAGGACGGCCCTTCGAGGAAGCTGTCCGCAGGCGCGCCGCGCCGGTTCTTTTCCGCCCAATAGGACGGCTGCCCGGTCCGACGCAGCGTGGCGGGCAATTCGGTGAACACCTCGGCGTCGATGACGACCGGCTCGGGGAAGGGATAGGTCGGTGTCATCCGAATGTGACCTCCGGCAGGAACAGGGCGATTTGCGGCGCGGCGATGAGCAGCAGCATAAAGGCCACGATGATGATGAAGAAGGGCAGCGTGCCCATGATCACATCCTCGACCTTCACCTCCTCCGACGAGGAGGCCACGACGAACAGGATCACCCCCAAAGGCGGCGTCAACTGGCCCAGCTCGACAAGGATCACCACGAAGACGCCGAACCAGATCGGGTCCACGTCCAGCGCCAGCAGCGCGGGGAAGATCACCGGCACGATGATCGCGATCATGCCCAGCCCTTCCATGAAACACCCGAGGATCGCAAAGACCACCATGATGATCAGCAGAAAGGTCAGGCGCGAGACATTGGCCGTTTCCAGCATGCCGACGAGGTCCTCACCGATGCCCGACAGTGCGGTGGCATAGGCAAAGATCATCGAAGTGAAGACGATGAACAGGATATTGCCACACATGGAGGCGGTGCGGGACAGCGCGTCCTTTACGAGTTGCCAACTGAGCTTGCGATAGAGCCCGGCGATCAGGAGCGCGCCGACCGTGCCGACGGCCCCGGCCTCGGTCGGGGTGGCGAAACCGCCATAGATGCTGCCCAGCACGATCACGATCAGCATGAGGAACGGCACGATATCCAGAAGCGCGCGGCCAAGGTCGCCCGGCGTGGCCTTGGTCTCGACCTTGGGGGCCAGTTGCGGGTTCAGCGTCACCCGCAGCATGATGAACCCCATGTAGCACAGCGCCAGCACGATCCCCGGCACCAGACCGGCGGCAAAGAGACGCGCGATCGAGGTCTCGGTAAAGGTGGCGTAGATGATCATGGTGATCGACGGCGGGATGAGGATGCCCAGCGTGCCGCCTGCGGCCAGCGATCCGGCGACGAGGCGGCGGTTGTATCCGCGCGCGGAAAGCTCCGGCAGGGCGACGGTGGACATGGCGGCGGCGGTGGGGGCAGAGCCGCCCGAGATCGCCGCAAAGATGCCGCTGCCCGCGATATTGGTGTGCAACAACCCGCCCGGCAGCCGCCGCATGAAGGGTGCGACACCGTTATACAGCCGCGTCGACAGGCCGGAGCCAAGCAGGATCTCGGCCATCAGCACGAACAGCGGGATGGCGGCCAGCGTGAAACTGTTCGCCGCGCCCCAACTGACGAGGCCCAGCGCCTTCCAGCCGCCAAAGCCCTTGAGCAGCCAGATATAGGTCAGCCCCGCGCCCGCCACGGCGAATTGCACCCACATGCCGCCAAGGATCAGGCCAATCAGCAGGCCAAAGGCGAGGATCGCTTCCATCTGTCAGTCCCCAGATTTGCGGAAGGTCAGCAGCAGTTGCTCGACCAGAAAGAACGCCAGAACGGAGAACCCGAGCGGCAGGATGAGTTGCGGTATCCAAAGGGGAGTACGCAGAACGGTCGGCGCGAATTTGCCGCGTGAAAAGGAGGACAGCGTCAGGTCCTTGGTCTTCCACGCGAGGATCACGCAGATCACCAGCGCGATCAGGACAAAGACGCGGACCAGCCAGCGGCGCGTGCCTTCGGGCCAGCGGTCCAGCAGGAAATGCACCTGAAACATCGCGTGGCCGCGCAAGGCCAGCGCCGCGCCGAAGAAGGTCATGAAGACCACGCCATAGCCGGTCAGTTCCTCGGCAAAGCCCAGCGAATAGTTGAACCCGCCGCGCAAGAGCGCCTCGAGGCAGACCAGCGAGACAAGCCCCACCAGCACCGCGCCCGTGGCAACGCTGGTGATCCGCGCCACCGCGTCAAAGAGGGGGCCGGCGGATACCGGCCCCGTTTTGTCCTGCACCCGCATCTTACTTGCCGATGGCGGCGCGCACGGTGGCAAGCGCTTCGACATAGTCCGGGCCGTTCTCTTCGGCCCAGGCTTCCCAGAACGGGGCCAGCTTTTCGGTCGCCATGGCCACGTCGCCATCGGCTGCGGCGCTTAGAGTCATGCCCGCCTCGGATTGCGCCTTTTTCTGCACTTCCTCGTCCTCAAGGAAGGCCGCGGTGGTTGCGGGGCCTTCCTCGGCGACGATGGCGCGCAGCTTGGCCTGCGTGTCCTCGGGCAGCGCGGCGAAGCTGTCGGCATTGGCGATGATCATCGAGTTGCCGTAATTCACCGCGAACCGGTAGTTGTAGGGCAGGAATTCGTGCCAGTTCTTGGCCCCACCCGCGCTGGCGGTCAGCACACCTTCGATCACGCCGCGCTCCAGCGAGGTCGGCACTTCGGAGCCGGACAGGGTGATCGGCGCGCCGCCGAATTCCTCGATGAACTTGCCTTGCTCGGGCGAGGTCACGCGGATCTTGTGGCCTTGAAGATCGGCCAGAGAGGTGATCTCGAACGTGGTAAAGATGGTCTGTTCCGGGTAGCGATAGCCGCCCAGCAGCACGACGCCTTGGTCTGCAAAGGCCTCGACCAAGGTCGGCTCCATCGCGGCATAGGCCTTGGCCCATTCCGCGTCGTTTTCGATCAGCATCGGCAGGTTCAGCACGCGCGCCAGCGGCACCGACCCGGAAAAGAAGAAGTCCGCCGCCATGTCGATGATCCCATCGCCCACCGCCTGCGTGATGTCAGCCGACGCGATTTGCAGCGTCTTTCCCAGATGCAGGTCGATGGTCAGGTCGGTATAAGCTGCGACACGGTCGACGATGCGGTTCATGCCCTTGACCGCAGAGGTCGTGGAGACGGACGAGTAGGTATAGGCGGTCCAGTCGTCGGCATGGACGACGGTGGTGGATGCGGCGATCAGCGCAGCGGCGCCGAGTGTTTTCATGGTCATGGTTTTCCTCCAGTGGTGAAAGGTGTGGCCGGGTCTTGCGGCCCGTTTCTTTGAGGTTCCCCCGGCGCAAGAACAGCCTCTTGCGTCAGGGCGAGCCAATCCTTGCGGACGGTATGATGCGGGCTGGCGGTCATGCGCTCTTGCGGCTGTCGATGTAACGCTTCTTCAGCGTCGGGCCGACGATGACGGCGATGGTCAGCGCGACGAGGATCAGGCTGGTGGTGTTCTGGAACAGGATCATCGGGTCGCCGCGTCCGATCCGCAGGGCAAGGCGCAGGTTCTCCTCGGCAAAGCCGCCCAAGATCAGGCCCAGCACGACGGGCGGCAGCGGGAATTTCAGCCGGTCCATCACCCAGCCGATCGCGCCAAAACCAAGCATCAGGTAGACGTCGAACATGCGGCCATGGATCGAATAGACGCCGATCAGCATGAGCACGATGATCACCGACCCCAGCAGCGGGCGCGGCAGGTTCAGCAGGCGCGCAAATGAGTTGGTCGCAAGAGAGCCACCCAGCAGCACCAGCAGGATCGCGCCGAACAGGAACTGCCACATGAAGCCGAACACGATGTCGGGGTTATCGCGGAACAGCATCGGGCCGGGTTGAAGGCCATGCACGAGCAGCCCCCCCAGCATCACGGCGGCGACGGCAGTGCCGGGGATGCCCAGCGTCAGCGCCGGGATCAGCGCCGATGCGGTGTCGGCGTTGTTGGCGACCTCGGCGGCGGCCACGCCCTCGGGCTCGCCCTCGCCCCATGTCTCGGGGTGCTTCGAGGTGCGCCGCGCCTCGTTATAGGACATGAACGCCGCCATGGAGCCACCGGCTCCGGGCAGGATGCCGATCCAGATGCCGATGAAGGAGCCGCGCAGCCACGTCTTCCAGTAGTTCATGCGCGGCAACGCCTTCCAGATCGACTCGGTCCCCAGCTTGGAGCTGTTGATACCGTCCGTCTTCAGCGGCGTTTCCAGCAGGTCGATCACCGGCGGCAGCGCATAGAGGCCGACCAGCAGGATCACGATATTGATGCCGTCCAGCATCTCCAACTGGCCAAAGGTGAAGCGGTCGTTGCCATAGATCGGGTCCGATCCGATGACCGAAACGAAGACGCCGAAACAGGCGGAGATCAGGCCTTTGACCGGGTTGCCGCCCAGCAGGAAGATGATCGAGGCGAGGCCGAAGACGGCGACCCAGAACACCTCGGACGGGCCGAACAGCAGCGTGACGCGCGACAGCGGCGGCGCCAGCAGCATCAGGGCAAAGGCCGAGGCGATGCCACCGAAGGCCGACGAAACAACGGCGACTTGCAGGGCAAACCCGCCCTCGCCCTTTTGCGCCATCGGGTAGCCGTCAAAGGTGGTGGCGACAGCGGCCGGCGTGCCGGGGATGCGCAGGAGCACGGCGGGGATCGCGCCGCCATACATCGCGCCGTTATAAATGCCCGCCATCAGGCCGAGCGCCACAAGCGGCTCCAGCCCGAAGGTGAAGGGCACGAGGACAGAGATCGCCATCGTGGCCGACAGGCCCGGCATGGCCCCCACGACGATGCCCGCGACTACGCCGATGATGACGGCGGCGAAATTCGTCAGAGCAAAGACATCCGGCAGGGCGTGGAGAAGATCAGCATACATGGTTCAGCGCCCCCAGAAACGGCCGGTGGGAAAATCCTGGTTCATCCCGAAGTCAAAAATCGCCCAGATCGTGCCGACCACGATCACAGTCGCGATCAACAGGCCCACCGGGCTGCGATAGCCAAAGAGCCACGCGACCAGCGGAACGGCCACGACGGTGCTGACGTAGAAACCGATGAAATCGGTCGCCAGCGCATAGGCGACGATCAGCAGGAAGGCCCCGACCACCCGCTTGGGCGACTTGGTCATGGGCGCGGCACCCTCGCCCGCGCTGGCCTTGCGCTGGTCGGCAAGCAGCAGGACCACCGACAGCACGATCAGGCCGATCAGCATCGCGGCGGGCAGCAGCGCGGAAATCGCGCGCAGCTCGAATGTCGGAAACAGGAATCCGCTGGCTGCCACGATGATGCCGAGCGCGGTCAGGGTCTCGGGCCGGGTCAGGCGGGATTTGCGGCTCTCGGGCATGGTCGCCTCTTGATGTCAGGGGTGGATGCGTGAGGGGCTGCCCCCTCACGCGGGGTGACTCAGTTCCAGGGGGTGGTTTCCCACACGCCCTTGGCAAGGTCATAGAGGTCCGAGGTCAGTTGCTTGAAATCGTCGCCGGTGACGACTTCGACCGGGTTCGCGGTCGCGGCCATCGCGTCGAGGAATTCCTGATCGCTGGACAGCTGGCTGAACGCGTTCAGCAGCTTGGCCTGCACGTCTTCGGGCAGACCGGCGGGCGCGATGAAGCCGCGCATGGAGCCGTTCACGAGGTCCAGACCCTGTTCCTGAAAGGTCGGCAGGTCGGGCGCGAAGGGCGAGCGTTCCTTGGTGGCGACGCCCAGCACGTTCAACTGGTCCCGGAATTCCGCCACTTCGGAGATGTTCAGGATGCCCATGGCCACGTGCCCACCCAGCAGCGCGGTGCGCGCGGGGGCAGAGCCCTTGAACGGCACGATGGTGAACTCCGTCTCGGTCGCGTTTTGCAGCTTGATCAAGGCAAAGTGGTCATCGCCGCCCAGCGACGACATGCCGACGGTCACGGCAAAGGGGTTCTCCTTGGCCTCGGCGATCAGCTTGTCCAGCGTGTCCAGCCCGCTGTTTTTCGACGTGACGATCACGTTGGGATCGTTCACCACGTTGGCGAGGTAGGTAAAGCTGTCGCGGTCGTAATCCGCCTCGCGGTCGATGGTGCGGGCCATCATGCCGGGCAGGTTGAACGTGCCCAGCGTATAGCCGTCGGGGTCGGCATTGGCCGCCTCGGTCACGCCGATCTGGCCGGAGGCGCCGGGCATGTTCTTGACCACGATGCTGGCCCCTTCGCCCAGATATTTCTCGATGAAGGGCGCCGCGGTGCGGGCCATCACGTCGGTGCCGCCGCCTGCGGAATAGCCGACGATCACCTCGATAGGCTTTTCCGGGTATTCGGCCAGCGCCGCGCCTGCGGCGAGGGTCATTGCGCCTGCGATGGCGACTTTCTTGAAGATGTTGAGCATGTCACTCCTCCTTTTCATGCGCTTGGTGTCAGTCTTTGGGCAGGGCGCAGCCGAGTTTGGTCAGCGTCGCATCAACCCAGGATCGGTCGTTCTTGCCTTCGGCGATGGCTTGCATCTGTGCGGTTTCCGCCGCCAGCTTGGCCTGCGCCTTCTTGAGGATGTCCTCGGCCTCATCCATCGGCACGCAGAGCACACCGTCGCCGTCGCCGATGATGATGTCGCCGGGATGAACAACCATGCCGTCGATGGCGACGGGCACGTTGATTTCACCGGGGCCGTCCTTGTAGGGGCCGCGATGGGTCACACCGGCGGCAAAGACCGGGTGGTTGACCTCTTTCATCGCGTCCGAATCCCGGATCGCACCATTCAGCACCAGCCCGGCCACGCCGCGTTTGATCGCGTAGGCCAGCATCATCTCACCAAACAGGGCGTTGGTGGTGTCGCCCCCGGCATCCATCACGATCACATCGCCGGGCTGTGCCATGTCGATGGCCTTGTGCAGCATCAGGTTGTCGCCGGGCCGCGCCTTGACCGTCAGGGCCACGCCCGCCATGCCGCCAGAGGCGTGCATCGGGCGCAGGGTCGGGCCAGCGGCGGTCATGCGCGACATGCTGTCGGACACGTTGGCGACGGGCAGCTTGGCGAATTCGGCGACGATGTCGGGGGGCGCGACGCGGTCACGTTTCAGGATACGGAAACCGAGGGTCATGGTCATTTCTCCACGCTGGCCAATTCGGCCTGTGCGGCGGCCAGCAATTTGCGGTTGATGATGCGTTCTGGGGCGACGGGCTGGCCGTCGAGGATCTGAAAGATCCCCCGCACCGCATCGACGCCGACACGCGCGCCCGCCTGGCGGGTGACACCGCCGATATGCGGGGTCAGAACGATTTCCGGCACGGCAAAGAACGGATGATCCGGGCTGGGCGGCTCGACCGCAAAGGTATCCAGCCCCGCGCCCGCCAGATGGCCGCTTTGGATCGCGGCCACAAGCGCCGCCTCGTCGATCAGCCCACCGCGCGCGGTGTTGATGACGTAGCCGCCTGCGGGCATGCGGGCCAGCGCGTCGGCGTTCAGGATTTTGCGGGTCTGGTCGGTCAGCGGGCAATGCAGCGACAGGATATCGGTTTCGGCCAGCATGTCCTCGAAGCTGGCGCAGCGCATCACGCCCAGTTCGTCAAAGGCCGCGTCGGGCGCATAGGGGTCAAAGCCGACCAGCGTCAGCCCAAGCCCCTGCGCAATCCGACCGGTGGCCTGCGCAATCGCGCCCATGCCCATCAGGCCCATGGTCGCCCCGGCAATCTCGCGCCCCGCGAAGCCGGGCTTTTCCCAGCGCCCGGCGCGCAATCCCGCATCCAGCGGCAGCACACGCTTGACCGCCGCCAACAACAGCGCAATCGCGTGCTCGGCGACGGAGACGGCATTGGCCCCGGTCGCGACCAGCACCGGAATGCCGCGCTCGGCAGCGGCCTGAATGTCGATATTGTCGACCCCGACACCGTGTTTCGAGATCACTCGAAGCTGCGGGGCCGCATCCATCACGGCGGCATCCAGACGGCCCATGCGGGACACGATCCCCTCGGCGCCGGTCTGTTGGAGATAGTCGGAAATCACCGCGCTGTCGGCATAGGGCGGGGTATGCACGGTCTGGTACCCTTGGTCTGCCACCAGTTGGGCGGCCGCCGGATCCAGGTCAGGCCCCGTCACGAGGATTGTCTTGCTCATCGCGCATGTCTCCATAGCGTCCCGAAGCGTCGGGGCGCGCCATTTCGTCTGGTTGTCTGTCGATTGGCCCACAGCGGTCTCCCAAACCGGGCTGCGGGTGTCCTCCTTGGTCGATCACTCTAATGCCAAGAATGTCTTCACAAAAGCGCCTAATTCTGGTAGTTAAATTTAGAAAAACTGGATTTACGCGTGGATACCCGGCAGCTAAAGACCCTTTTGGCCATTCAATCCCGTGGCACATTTGCACAGGCTGCCGATGCGGTTGGCCTGACCCCGTCGGCTGTCAGCCAGCAGATCCACGCGCTGGAAGACGAGTTGCGCGTCACCATCTTCGACCGCAGCAGCCGACCGCCACGGATCACGCCCGAAGGGATGCAAGTGCTTGAAATGGCGCGTGATATCCTGCGTCGCGAAGAAGACACGAAGGCCAGCCTGCGCGGCGACCAGATTGCCGGGACCCTGATGCTCGGGTCGGTTCGTTCGAGCGCGCTGAACCTTCTGCCCCGCGCGCTGGTCCAGATGCGCCAAAGCTATCCGGACCTGAAGCCGAACCTGAGGGTCTCGCTCTCCGCGACACTGATCGCGGATGTGGCGGCGGGACGGTTGGATGCCGCCATCGTCGCCGAACATCTTGGCATCCCCAACTCCCTGCGGTGGAGCCCCTTTCTGCGCGAACCGCTATGGCTGATCGTACCGCGCGGCCTCGAAGCGGGCGATCCGATCGCATTGCTGAATACGCGCCCCTATATCCGCTTTCGCAGCGCCGTCCCCTTGGCGAATTTGATCGATACCGAACTTTCCCGCCTCGGGGTAGTGACGAACGACGTCGCCGAGATGGATACCATCGGGTCGATCGTCACCGGCGTCAGACAGGGGCTGGGTATCTCGGTGGTCCCGCATGTGGCGCTTCAGGACCCTGAGGACATGAACATCACCCGCCTTCCGTTCGGCACGCCGCAGGTCAATCGCCAGATTGGCATCGTCGAGCGCACCGCAGCCCCGCGTGCCGAGATCATAGCACTTCTTCATGCGGTTCTGGCACAGCTGTGCGGGCCCCACGGCGTCGAACGCCCGGCCCGATCCTGACGCCATGCCCCCGGGACGGACACCTTTGGACCAGCCCCCGACCGGCGCCGCCGCTCGTGCGCGGAAAAACCCGGAGGACCGACGGGCTAAATGGCGTTCGCAGGCGGAAGGCTAGGCAGGTCTGGTGGGCGAAGATCGACTGACACAGGGTCCGGAGGGAAAGGTTGCGTCAAACCCAGCCTTCCTTGCGGGCCAGTGCGGCGGCCTCGCCGCGCGAGGCGACGTCGAGCTTGCCGAGAATGGCCGAAACGTGGTGGTCGACGGTCTTGGCCGAGACGAACAAGCGGTCCGCGATGGCGGCATTCGACAGGCCTTCGCCCAGCAAGCCCAGCACCTGCATCTGCCGTTTCGTCAGACCCGCCGGGTTTTCGAGCGTCGTCGCGCGCGGTTTGGCCGGGGCGTTGACCTCCAGCCCACGGGTCCGCGCGCGGGTCAGGACGGCCTCACGCACACGCGCCGCGCCAAGCCGGTCGAGGATCAGAAGCGCGCGCGCCACGGCGTCCGCGTCCCCTTCGGCAAGGGCCAGCGCCTCGCGATAAGGATCGCCCGCCTGCCGCCAATGCGCGGCGGCTGCAGCCCAGTCCCCTGCCATCGACGCCCGGTACGGATCGTGCAATCGGCTCATCCCGCCGGGCAGCCGGGCCGGGTCGATCCGCCGCTGCCAGTCCAGAAACTCCTCCTTGAGCATCGCGTTGATCGGCAGCGCGAGTGCGTCTTCCAACCGTGCTTGCGCGCGGACCTTGTCCTCCAGCCCCAGCCATGCGCGCTCGGCGATTAGACAGGCGACATCACAGATGTGGCGGGCGTCTTCCTCGGTGCCCATCAGGGCGTCGATCTCGTCCAGATATTCTCCGCCGTCGCTGTCCCCGCGCCGCATGGCGATCCGCGACGCGGCCAATCGCAACAGAATCGCTGGTGAGGATTGTTCCAGCGGCTTGGACAGGATGTCCTGCGCGGTCGCGAGGGCGTCGTCCCATCGTCCAAGCCGGTCCAGCACGTGCACACGAAATCCTTGGTGAAAATCCACTTGTTCCGTCGTGTCCGTCTCGTAAGCCGTGGCGATTGCAGTGTCGAAAAGGTCGAGCGCCTCCTTGAACCGCAGGCCATACCAGTTGACGACGCCGCCATTCGACAGGCTCCGCGTCAGGTTGATCGGGCTGCGGGCCGCTTTGGCCGCCGCGATGCTTTCGGTGTAAAGCGCGTTTTGCTCGGAGCTGTCGAACAGGCTGGCCAGCGACAGCGTGCTAAGCGCGTGACTGACGATGTCGTTGCGGCCCAGCCGCTGCGCCATTTCAAGCGCGCGCTGTGCGACCGGAAGGCTGGCTTCCATCTGGTAATCGGACATGGCAATCTGCGCGCGGCTGGCCAGCGCCATGGCCAGTTCATCGGTATCCGCCCCTTCCTGCAGGGCGATCGCCTGATCACCCAATGTCCGGGCCTGCGCCTTTTGACCGGCGGTCCATTTCACGCGCGACAAGCGCTGCAGGATGCGGCCTTTCAGCGTGGTATCGGCCCCGGCGACGTCGACCGCGCGCTCGAAATACCCCATGGCATCGCGCAACCGGCTGACAAGGCGGCAGGCCTCGCCGGCCTCGAAGAGCAACGCGGCAAGTGTTGCTTCATCCTGCGGATCCGCAAGTTCGACCGCGATGGACAGGTAATCGGCGGCCTGCCGGTTGGCCCCTGCGGCCATCGCCTCGCGACCCGCGAGGGGGGCAAGGCGGGCGATCTGCGCCCGGTCTCCGGCGGCGCGTGCATGGTGCATCTGCCGTGCGTTCGGCACCTGCGCATCCGTCTGCATCCTGACCAACAGCGCCGCGTTGAGACGGCGGCGCTGTGTCGGTTTCAGGGCCATTTCCACCGCCAACCGGGCGATTTCGTGCCGGTAGGCCAGAAAGTTGTCGTCCTCCTGAAGCAACCCGCTGTCGATGGCAGGATCGAGCGCCTCATCCTCGACCCCGGCGAGGACGAGCGCCCAATCCCGTTCCGCCCGCCGCGGAAAGATCGACACGGCCTCCAGCACCTGACGGGTCTCGGGCGGCAGGCGGCCCAGCCGGTTCAGGACCGTGTCCTGCACGCTGCGCAGGGCATCATCCTTGCCCGCGCGCAACAGCTCGGTCACGTAAAAGGGATTGCCGCCCGTGATCCGGTGAACCTCCTCCGGGGCCTGCCCGCTGCCCGCCGCGAGGCGATTGACCGCATCGGCAGACAGCGGCTGCAAGGCGATCCGGGTTGCATCCGAGGCAGCGACGCCGTCCATCGCGCGGCGCAGTTGCGGGCGGCCCTGTGTCTCGTCATCGCGGGCGGTCACGACCATCAGGATGCGGCGTGTTCGCAGGCGCCGTGCGGCGAAACGCACGAAATCGAGCGTGGCCTCGTCCGCCCAGTGCAAATCCTCGATCAGCAACAAGGACGTGTCCCCGGCCTCCTCGATGGCGGCGAGCAGGTTCAGGAAGACCGACAGCCTGTCGCCTTCGTTGCGCCACAGCGCGTCCAGATCGACCCCGGCATCGACCGCGACGTCCCGCAAGGGTCCAAGCGGTTCGGGGATCGACAGGTCCTCGCAGGCGCCGCGCAGGGACCGAGCCCCTGTCATCCGCTCTTCGAAGGCGCGCAACAGGGTCGTTTTGCCCGCGCCCGCCTCGCCGGTGACGAAGACGCTGTGCCCGGCCCCGTTACGCGCGGCCTGTGCAAGGCTGTCCAGCTGCGCAAGCGCCGCGTCGCGTTCGAGGATAGGGATATCCACGCTGCCGTCTCCCTATGGCGGGCCGCATCCGATGATGGCCCGGGCCGACAATGGCGGAAAAAATAGGGAATGCCAAAGCGCAAAAATGGGGAGGGTTCCCGACGCGGGCCGGGCCTTGGCTGGGTAGTTTGGGTCACAGGACGACAAGCATCCCCCAAAGGAGCCACCCCATGACCGACATGCCCGACACCCGCGCCATCCGGAACCTCCACGCTTCACAACCGCGCAGCCTGCTGTTCGCCGCGCTGACGCTCCCCTTGGACATGGCCGAGACGCTGTGGAAGCTGATGACCCGTGACGCCCGTTGGCCGATGCCGACCGATGCCCGCAGCCGCGCCGAACGCGCGCTGCTGGCTGAACGCCTGCGGGACGAATCCCGCCGCAAGGTGGATCGGCTGATGATGTGATCTGGCGCGGGCAGGTGACCATTCTGCGGTTCTGCTTTGGCCCTCACGCACACCGATACGATGTGGTCGCCAAAGACCTCGCAGCCTCAGTCGCGAAGCCCGGCATAGGTGATCCGTCGCAAGACCCACTCGAACGGACCGAGCGCGAAGCGCGACCGCCAGATCATCAACGCCCCGATCAGGGCCGCCGTCACCGCGATGGCAATGGCCGTGGCGGTCAGCCGGTCCACCGCATCCCAAAGGCCCAGCCCGTAGCCCGAAAAGATCGTCGAGAGGAGGATCGACTGGCCCAGATATATGCTTAGGCTCGACCCTCCCGCTTTCAGTGCTTGCGCCATGATCGGCCCCGGCGGGCGGGACAGTGCCGCGATCAGGCCGAGATAGCCCAGCGTCGCGACCGGCGCGGCTATGACCGTCAGAAGGACGCCGGGCACTGCTGGCCCCCATTGCCAGATCGCGGCCCCGGCAAGCCCCAGCACCACACCCGGCCCGAGACACCAGCGCCGCGCGCGCCGCCAGAGCGGATGACCCGCGTCGTCGATCATCCCGGACTTCACCGCGGCCAGTCCAAGGCAGAACCAGCCGAGCGCCGCGATGCCTTGGATCACGAGGAAAGACGGCATGATGACCGCAAAGCCTATGCTTCGGAACAGGGCTGCGTCGAGGAACCCGCCCTCGGTCAGGATGGCGCGTTCCATCGCGATGATGTCGGGCGGCGTCTCTGGCGCGGCCAGCAGCAGCGGCGGCGCGATGAGGGTTTGGAGAACAAGCAACGCCGCGCCGACCTGCACGAGACGCCGCACGGGCCAGTTCCGAAACAGGTACAGGACGGACCCCGTCACCGCGTAGATCGTCAGGATATCGCCGGGAAAGAACAGGCAGCCATGGGCGATGCCAAGGATGGCAAGGCCGATCATCCGGTTGCGGTACAGGCGTCCAAAGGGCAGCCCGCGCCGCGCCGCCGCGCGCATCAGAAACCCCAGCCCGACGCCGAACATGAAGGAAAACAACCCGTAGGATTTGAGCAGCGCCAATCCGTTCACCAGCCACAAGGCAAGCGCGTCCCGCATCGTGTCGGCGGCAGGGTCTGCAAAGCTGCCGAGCGCGGAGAAAGCAATGTATTGGACATTGACGACGACGATGCCGAACAGCGCGACGAGGCGCAGGTAATCGGGCATCAGGGCGCGCGGCGATCTTGTCATCGGCGGGTGAACACGGACAAGGCCAGCGTCAACATCTCGCGGATGCGCGCGGGGTCTTCGCCCGATGCACGCTGGGTGATGGCCAGCGCGATCTGCTCGCCAAGGTAGCGCGCCCCGGCCTCGACCGACAGGCCATCGGGCCACTCGCCTGCGTCGCGGGCCGCTTGCAGGAATGCCGCATAAGCCGCGCGCGCCGCTGCGTCGATCTCTTCGACCCGCGACAGCGTGTCCGGCCCAAGCCGGTGCTTGCCCGCGCGCATCTTGTAGAACAGGCAACCGGTCTCCATTCGGGGATCGTCGCTGGCGAAGTCGATCAGCGCGTCAAGCGTCTGGTGCAGCCCCGTCCCGCCCTGAAGGATCACGAAGATGTCCGACAGCACCTGTTCGGCATAGCGGTCGAGCACCGCGCGCGACAAGCCGTCCTCGCTGCCGAACGCGCGATAGAGCGAAGGCTTGGAGATGCCCGCCATCTGACAGATCGCGTTGACCGACACATCGGCCGGGTCGTTTTGCCAATACGCGCTCATCGCGACGTCGAGCACGTTCTCGGCGTTCATCGTGCGCGGTCGGCCGCGTTTCGGGTCAGGATCGCTCATTTTTATACCAATCGGTATTTTAAGTCTTGACTGGGTGCGGCCTATATTCGTACCACTCGGTAACACAGCACGCAAGCTGGAGTATGACCGATGTCTGCACCTGAAGGAACCCTCCTCCTCACATGGACGGGCCACGGTTTTGGTGCGGCAGGACCCGGCTTTCGCGGACCTTGCCCGGATGCAACGCGCAGCGTTCACGCCTGACCACCCAAGCATCCCTCCCCCTGAAAAAGGAACCCATCCCATGAAACAGACCCTGACGGCCGCCGTAGCCGCCGCATCGCTTGCCACCGGTGCCCTTGCCGATGACGCCCCGTCGATCAAGCCGGTTGTGGGCGCGTTTCTGGGCGCCGTCCTGCAAGGCGACGTCGACACGATGCGGGACTTGGCCAACGCGGATTATATCCAGCACAACCCGTTCATCCCGACCGGGCTGGAGCCGTTCATCGGCCTTCTGCCGGTGCTGGCAGAGGCCGGCACGACCGCCGAGAACATCCGCATGTTCGAAGACGGCAACTATGTCTTCATGCACAATATCTGGCGCAATGCCGCGCCCTTCGGGGCCGATGAGATGGTGTCGTTTGACATCATCCGCGTGGACGAGAATGGCAAGGTCGCCGAACACTGGGATGCGATGACGCAGCTGGTCACCGAAACGGTCAGTGGCAGAACGCAGACCGACGGCCCGACCGAGGTCACGGATCTGGACAAGACCGAGGCGAACAAGGCCCTTGCCGTCGCCTTGATCGAAGATGTGCTGATGGGGCGCGACCCGGCGAAGATCACCGACTACATCAGCGCCGAAAGCTACGCCCAGCACAACCCGATGATCGGGGACGGGCTAAGCGGGATCGTCGCGGCGGTCGAGGCGCTGACGGCACAGAACAACATGTTCCAATACACCAAGGTCCACAAGGTTCTGGGCGAAGGCAACTTTGTCCTGACCGTCAGCGAAGGCCAATGGAATGGCACCACCAACGCCTTCTATGACCTGTTTCGCATGGAGGATGGCAAAATCGTCGAGCATTGGGACGTGATCCAGCCCGTCCCGACCGCGGGCCTTGCCAACACCAACGGTATGTTCACCGGCTTCGACAACTGAGCGCTGCGCGGTCGGGGTTCAGGCCCGACCGCGCATTTCCGCGCCCAAGCCGTGTGCGATTATCCAGTTCCCCACGCGGCCCATCCGAACGCGGGACCCTTTGCCCAGCGCAACAACCCGGCCATCGACCGGCCCCATCAGGGACCGCAAAAATCGACCGCCACCGGCTGCGTCCCCTCAAGTGTGCTCGTGCGCCAAGTGGGCATTGACCTCATCAAGTACGGTCAGGCCCGCCTTTCTGGACCCGACCTGAACGGCAGCGTCGCATCCGGTGCGGGCGCCCCACGAACAGCATGGGCAGACAGCTCGCACTCGCGGCATGGCCCATTGTCGAACCTTGCAGCGCGATAGGGGCTCGTCATTCCGCCGCGATCTCTTTCCGGGTCGAGAGGATCGCGCCTGTGTTGTCCTCGATCCAGTCGGCCAACACACGCACATGCTGCGCGACCTCTTCGCCCATCGGGGTCAGGCTGTATTCCACATGCGGCGGCACCACCTTGAAGGCCTGCCGGTGCACGAATCCGTCTGCCTCCAGCGTCTGCAGCGTCTGGGTCAGCATCCGGTCACTGACCCCGCCGATGGTCCGCCGAAGCGCGGCAAAGCGGATCGTGCGACCCTGAAGCGCAATCAGCGTCAGAACGGCCCAGCGACCTGTGACATGTTTCAGGATGTCGCGCGACGGGCATTCCTGCGCCTGCAGGTTGCCCACCAGCTTGCCCGTGCGGACGGCGTCACTGAGCTTTGGCATGGGGACCTCGGAATTTTTAAACTAACAAAAATGTATGTACTTACCTTTGGTAAGTAAAGAGGTTACCTCTTCGCTATCGAAATCGAAAGCAGAGAGACACATCATGACCCTCGCACTCACCGGCGCCACCGGCCAGCTTGGCCGCCTTGTCATCGAAACCCTTAAAGCCAAGACCGCGCCCGACGGCATCGTCGCGCTGGCCCGCGACACCGCCAAGGCCACCGACCTTGGCGTGCCCGCCCGCGCTTTCGACTATGACGCGCCCGACACCCTCGCCCCGGCGCTCGACGGCGTCGACACGCTGCTGCTGATCTCGGGCAGCGAGATCGGCCGCCGCGTGCCGCAACATGCCGCCGTGATCGAGGCCGCGAAGGCCGCTGGCGTCCAGCATATCGTCTATACCAGCCTGCTGAACGCACCCTCCAGCACGCTGAGCCTTGCCCCTGAACATGTCGAAACGGAAAAGCTTCTGGCCGCGTCCGGCATCGGTCACACCATTCTGCGCAATGGCTGGTATACCGAGAACTACACCATGGGCCTGCCCGCCGCGCTGGAACACAACGCCCTGATCGGCGCGGCCAAGGATGGCCGGATCTCTTCGGCCACGCGGCAGGATTACGCCGAGGCTGCCGTGGCCGTGCTGCTGAACGCGGACCTTCGGGGCAAGACCTACGAGCTTTCCGGCGATGACAGCTATACCCTCACCGAACTGGCCGCCACGTTGTCCGCACAGGCCGGCAAGGAGGTCCGCTATGTCGACATGCCCGAGGCCGACTATGCCGCCGCGCTGACCGGCGCGGGCCTGCCCGCCGAGCTGGCCGGGTTTCTGGCGCATTGCGATGTCGAGGCCTCAAAGGGGGCGCTGTTCGATGAGGGAACGCAGCTTTCCGCCCTGATCGGCCGCCCGACCACGCCGCTGGCCACCGCCGTTGCCGCCGCAATCGGCTAAGGTCTGCCCGCGGGGCGCCCCATAGCGCCCCGCCCAATGACGCGCGCCTGCGCGGGGCCTGTTCACATGGCCGTTGATCGATCGTCCGACACGGCACGTGCGGCGCGCTGAAAAGCGGCCTTGGTCAGGTCCAGATCGTCCCCCGTCAACGCCAGAGAGGGATAGAGCTTCCCGGGCGATTTGAAGACACCGTTGGCACGCAAGGTGGTGTTCCAGACCTCGTTGATCTTTGGATCGGCGTGCTTGGCGGTGCGGTAGTCAACCGGATCGCAATCTGTGAAATAGATGTCGAACAGGGTTGGATCGCCGCAAATGCGATGCGCGATCCCGTGCTCGGTCAGTGCGGCGGATTGAAAATCCATCAATGTCTGGCCCAAGTTGCGCAGCCGCTCATATTGGCCCGCTCGTCGAAGGACTTCCATCGTCTTGAGCCCCGCGGCTGACGCCACCGGATTGCCCGAAAGCGTACCAAGCTGCATCAGCCATTTATCAGCCCCGACAACCGCCTTGTCGAAATGCGCCATGATCTCGGCGCTGGCGCCCAGCGCAGCTAGGGGGAAACCGCCGCCGATGATCTTGCCCAAGGTGCAGATATCGGGCGTCACGCCATAGCGTTCCTGCGCGCCGCCATAGGCCAGACGGAAGCCGGTGACGATCTCGTCGAAAATCAGCAGTACCCCGTGCGCGTCGCATAGGTCACGCAGGCCTTGCAGAAAGCCGGGCTGCGCGGGGATGATGCGCTGCAGCGGCTCCACGATGATGGCGGCGATGTCGTGATGTTCGCCAAGAAGCGAGGCGACCGCCTCCAGATCGTTGAAGGGCGCGATCAGGACTTCATCTGCCACGCCTTGCGGAATGCCCGCGCTGTCGGGCACCGGCGTCGGAAAATTGACCTGTTTCGATGGCGCGAGGCTCATCTGTGCCTCGGCGGACATGCCGTGATAACCGCCTTCGAATTTCAGGATTTTCGGCTTGCCAGTATAGGCGCGGGCCAGCCGAATGGCATACATGTCCGCCTCGCCGCCCGAGGTTACAAAGCGGACCTGTTCGCAACAAGGCACGGCCTCCACGATCGCCTCTGCCAATTCGATCCCCTTGGCGTTATTGGCGAAAAAGGTCATTCCCTTGGGCAGCTGTTCCAAGACCGCCTCCATCACCTCCGGGTGGCCGTGGCCCAGCAGCATCGGGCCGGACCCGATGAGGTAGTCCACGTATTCATTGCCGTCCTCGTCCCAGACGTGAGACCCGTCGCCCCGCGCGATCACGACAGAGGCGTCGAAGTTTCCGAACCCGGCGGCGGGCAGGACCGCACGGGCGCGGTCGATCCAATCGGCTTGGGTGTAAATGCGGTTCATGGGGTCAATCCAGTATCAGGTCGGGGGCGCCGAGGCGGGCTTCGTCGACGACGATGCCAAGGCCGGGGCCATCGGGCGGCGCGATGCGGCCAGCCGCGCGCGTTGGTGCATTCGGCGCGAGACGCGGGCCGACATAACCCGACAGATCGCAGACGTTCAGAACGCGGGAGGGCGCGGTCGCGGCCCCCAGATGCAGCGCCGCAGCCGTGACGATATCGCTGCCCCACGTACACTCGACGCACATCTTCGCGCCCAGATGCAGGCACAGGTCGCGCGCCCGGCGCGTGGCCGACAACCCGCCGAACTTCGACAGCTTCAAAGCGACCGCGTCCATGATGCCAAGGCGGTGTGCGTGCAGCATCGAGGCCGTGTCATGGGCCAACTCGTCCATCTTCATCGGCAGGCCCGTGGCGGATTGCACCCGCGCGCAATCTTCCAGCGTGGCACAGGGCGCTTCGAGCATCACATCCAGATTCGCAGCCCCGCGACCCACGCGGATCGCGTCCAACGTCGTCGCGCCGCAATTCCAGTCACCATAGACCAGCGGGCCGGACCCGACCGCCTCGCGCACCTTCGCCAGCCGCTCGACATCGGTCTGCCAGTCACCAGAGGCCCCCAGCTTGGCCTGAAACTGGGTGATGCCCTGGTCTTGCGCCTCTCGGGCGATGCGGGCCATCTCGTCCGGCTCGACGCAGGTGATGGAGTGATAAAGCGGCAGGGTCTCTTGCCGCCGTCCACCCATCAGGGCGTGAACCGGCAGCCCTGCAACCTGCCCGGTGATATCCCACAGCGCGATGTCGAGCGCGGATTTCGCGTAGACATGTCCGGGCAAAAAGGCATCGGCCTTGGCCATGAGCGCCTCTGCACCGACGGGATCGCCGCCAAGGATCACCGGCGCGAGTTCTTGCAAGGCCGGTGCCACGCCACGGGCATAGGCCGGCAGGTAATGCGGGATCGGACAGACCTCGCCCCAGCCCGTCAGCCCGGCATCGGTATCGAGCGCGATGACAACCGTTTCCACGGTGTCGCAGGTCTTGCCATCCGCCATGTAGTAGGCGGTATGGCTGGTCAGCGGCACATGCCAGAGCCGCAGCCGCGTGATCCGCTGCGAGGTCGCCACGGCAGACACGGAAGGCGCAACGATCCGGTTCATTCGGCGGGCTCCTGAACGGCATCGGCGCGCGGCAACAGGCTTTGCGGATCGTAGGCGGGTTCGCCCAGCACGCGGGCGGCGCGGGGTTTGCCGTGGATCACCACCTCAAGCGCGGTGCCCGGCGTGGCAGCGTGCGGTTTGACATAGGCAAAGGCGAGGATCTTGCCGACCGAGTGGCCGTAGACGACCGAAGCGGTGGAGCCCACCACCGTGCCATCCAGCATCACCGCCTCGCCACCATGCCCGTCGATCGCATTGGTTCGGCCTACCGCTTCGCTGCTTGAGGCCGGTGCGTCAGGCTCGATCTCCAGATAGGCGCAGACCCATGGCAAGTCCGTGTTCAGTGTCTTGTCGCGGCCCAGATACGCCTTGTCCGTGCGGGCAAAGCGCAGCACGTCCGCCTCAGCCAGAGTGACTTCGTTGGTCAACTCTCCTGCGCCTTTGAATGCCTTTTCCATCCGCATGACGTTCATGGCAAAGCTGCCATAGTCGGCGATCCCATGCGCCTCGCCCGCGCGCCACAGCGCGGCATAGACATCCGCCATCGCGTCGAACGGCATGTGCAACTCCCAACCCAACTCGCCCGCGTAGGACATGCGGAAGGCCCAGACTTGATGCCCGGCAATGCTGATTTCCTGCGCCGAAAGCCAGCGGAACGCGCCATTGTCGAGCCGTGCATCGGTGCAGGCGGCAAGGACGTCGCGGGACTTTGGCCCGTTGAGCGACAGCGCGCCCCACGTGCTGGACAGGGCGGTGACGGTCACGTCTTCATCCCCTTGGTGCGCGGCGAGATGATCCAGAAGGCGCTGTTCGAAGAACGCCGCGCAGACAAGGTAGAAGCGGTCAGTATTCTTTTCGCCTACCGCTTCGCTACTTGAGGCGGGGGCCATCCGCACGATCGTCGTTTCCAACTCGATCCGGCCGCGCCGGTTGAGCATATGCGTCAGGGTGATCGACCCCACCTTTTGCGGCATGCGGTTGGCGGTCAGCCGGTCCAGCAGCGCATAGGCATCCGGACCCTCGACCATGACCTTGGTAAAGGCGGTGACATCCATGATCCCCACGCGCTCGCGCACGGCCTTGACCTCGGCTGCGACCATGTCGTCCACCACCGTCCGACGGAACGCATAGTGATCCTTCTGCGCCACGCCATCCTTCGCGAACCAGCGCGGACGTTCGAACCCGTAGACCTCTTCGAAGACCGCGCCCTTGGCCTTGAGCGTCTCGTAAAGCGGCGAGGGTTTGATCGGGCGCCCGGCCAACCGGTTGAAATGCGGGAAGGGGATTTCGTGGCGCAGGCAGTAATCCTCTTTGGCTTTCACCACCTGCCAGTCCTTGGTGGCATAGCTGCCGAAGCGGCGCGGATCGTAGTCGCGCATCGAGATATCCGCCGCGCCATGGACGATCCAGCGCGCCAGTTCCCGCGTCAGACCCGGCCCCCAGCCGATGCCGATCTGCGTGCCGCAGCAGCACCAGTAATTGCGCACGCCCGGCGCCGGGCCGATCAGCGGGTTGCCATCCGGCGGATGCGAGATTGCACCATGCACATCGCGGCTGATGCCCAGTTCCGCGAAAATCGGCATCCGGTTGAGCGACTCCTCAAGCCACGGCATGACGCGGTCATAATCGGCGGCAAACAGTTCGTTTTCCGCCTCCCACGGGCAGTGATCTTCCCAGACGGTGTTGGGATTGGCCTTTTCGTAGATGCCGATCAGGCCCCGCTTCTGCTCCATCCGGATATAGCCAGACACTTTGCGGTCATCGCGGATCACCGGCAATTCCCGGTCGAGATCGCGGAATTCCGGGACCTCTTCGGTGACGAAATAGTGGTGCGTCATCGAGGTCATGGGCAGTTGCAGACCCGACCATTCGCCCATCTGCCGCGCATAGGTGCCGCCCGCGTTGACCACGTGTTCGCACAGGATGGCCCCTTGCTCGGTTTCGACCAGCCATTCGCCGGACGGCTGCTGCGTGATGTTCGTGGCCCGGCAGCGGCGGATGATCCGCACGCCCTTGGCCCGCGCGCCCGCGGCCATCGCCATGGTGACGTTGGTCGGATCGACATGCCCATCGTCAGGCGTGTGCAGCGCGCCCAGAACGCCGTCGAGATTGTAGAACGGGTGCAGTTCGGCCACCCGGTCCGGTCCGACCAGTTCGATGTTGAACCCGAGGCTGCGCCCGACCGACAGCGTGTGGCGCAGCCAGTCCATCTCATCCTCGGTATAGGCCAGCCGGAACGAGCCACAGCCATGCCATGTCACCGCCTGCCCGGTCTCGGCCTCCAGCGCACCGGAATAGAGCCCGATGTTGTAGTCGACGCATTTGCCAAGGGAAAAGCTGGACGTGGAATGGGTGATCTGCCCCGCCGCGTGCCACGTGCTGCCAGAGGTCAGCTCGGCCTTTTCCAGAAGGACCACCTCTGGCCCCCAGCCCTCATGAGCGAGGTGGTAGGCCAATCCGACCCCCATCACGCCGCCGCCAACGATGACCACGCGGGCGTGGCTGGGAAACTGCTTGTCCGACATGGTCGCGTCCTTTGTTCGGGTGAGCAAAACTTGTGGACAGGCTAAGTGGACGTGTGTACCAATGTCAATCATGAATGGCACAAATGTATCACAGCAAGTTCTGGAGCGCCTCACCGAAGAGTGGGACGCCCTGACACCCGAGGCGCAGAAGGCCGCGCGCTACGTGTTGGAAAACCCCAATGACGTGGGCGTTTCCACCGTGCGCGAGATCGCCGAGGCGGCGAATGTCAAACCCAACACCTTCGTGCGCATGGCGCGGCAGGTCGGGTTCGAGGGCTACGAGGATTTCCGCGCCCCCTTCCGCGAGGCGATCCGCAAGGGCGCGGTCAGCTTTCCCGACCGCGCGCGCTGGTTGCAGGACATCCGAAAGTCGAACGATCTGGGCGGGCTTTATGCCGACATGGTCGAAGGGGCGATCCGCAATCTGGAGGAAACCTTTGCCGGGATCGACGCCGAGGCGCTGAAAGCCGCCGCCGAGGCGATCTGGGCCAGCCGACAGGTCTTTACGCTGGGGGTCGGCGTCAACAACGCCAACGCCCGCAATTTCACCTATCTCGCATCGACCGGCATGGTCCAGTTCCACGCCATTCCCCGCCCCGGCTCGACGCCCACGGATGATCTGGCATGGGCCGACAAGCGGGACGTTCTGATCGCCATGTCCATGCGCCCCTACCGCACCGAGGTGGTGGCCGCGATCAATGTCGCCCGCGAGCAGGGCCTGACCGTCATCGGGATCAGCGACAGTCTCGCCAGTCCGGTCATCCGCGCCGCAGATCACGGGTTCGTCGTTGCGGTCGACACGCCGCAATTCTTCCCATCCTCGGTCTCGACGATCGCGCTTTTGGAAACGTTGCTGAGTTTCGTCATCAGCGTGGCCAGCGACGAGATCGTGGATCGGGTCGAAAGATTTCACCACCGCCGCCATCAGCTTGGCATCTACATGGAGGAACCGGAATGAAGGATGACGCAGGCCCCGTCCGGTCATTGGACGCGCGCTATTACACCGATCCCCGGGTCTTCGAGATCGAAAAGGCCGGGCTGCTGGCCAGGACGTGGCAGTTTGCCTGTCACGCCAGCCAGTTGGAGAACCCCGGCGATTACGTGGCCTTCGAGATGAGCGACGAAAGCCTGTTCGCGATCAAGGGGCGCGATGGCGAGATTCGCACCTTTTACAACGTCTGCCAGCACCGCGCGCATCAGCTTGTCAGCGGCGAGGGCAGCACGCGCGTCGTGGTCTGCCCCTACCACGCTTGGACCTATGAATTGACGGGCAAATTGCGCGCCGCGCCGAACGCGAAATCGGTGCCCGGCTTCGACGCATCGAAGATCTGCCTGACCGAAGTCCGCACCGAGGTCTTCCTCGGCTTCGTCTTCGTCAACCTCGATCCGAACGCCAAGCCGATGGACACGTGGTTTCCGAACGCGCGCACCGAACTGGAGGAGTTCGTGCCCAACTGGGCCGAATTGAAGCCGCTCGACTGGGTGGAGATCCCCGAAAACTGCAACTGGAAGGTCTCGGTCGAGAATTACTCGGAATGCTACCATTGCAGCCTGAACCACCCGACCTTTGCCACCGGGGTGATCCGGCCCGAAACCTACGACATCCAGCCGCAGGGCTACTGCCTGCGCCACACCACCGAATGCAATGACCTGTCCCAGATGACCTATGACATCGAAAGCGGCTTTGCCAACAATGACCGCTATTCGTCGTGGTTCCTTTGGCCGATGTTTTCCTTTCAGGTCTATCCGGGCAACTTGCTGAACACCTATCACTGGCGCGCGGTCGATGCCGATCACGTGGTGGTCTGGCGCGGCTGGTATTCGGTCGGCGGGTCCGACAACGAAACCGTGCGGCGCATGGCGCTGCAAGACCGCGCCACCACGGTCGAGGAAGACATCCATCTGGTCGAATCCGTCCAGCGCGGGTTGAAATCGCGCGGCTACGTGCCGGGGCCTCTGGTCGTCGATCCCGGTTGCGGCGTGAATTCGGAACACTCTATCCTGCATCTGCAAAAGTGGATGCGAGAGGCCGTGGATGGATGAGATGAAACCGCTCTGGGCGGCCTATCCCGAACTGCACCCCTATCACATCTTCTGGCGTATGGGGGAGGGAGAAGGCTACGTTGTCGAGTATTGGGACTGGTGGCACGCAACCTATCGTTCACGCAGTGTCGAAGACAAGATCGCCTATGTGAAACGCTATCCCTTTCGCCCGGCATGGAGCGATCAGGTGCTGCACATGATCTGGGACGTGGACTATTTCGACAATGACGAGGCCACTGCAGATGCGCTGCGGGCCGAGGCGGACGCGGACGCGGACGCGGACGCGGACGCGGACTTGGAGCCAGATTCTTGGGAATAGCCAAACCCTTCACCCGCGATCAGGCCAGAGGGATGTTGGTCGGGCTGGCCGTGGGGGACGCGCTGGGAACCACTCTGGAATTCACACCACGTGCGCAGGTCCACCCGGTCACGACGATCACCGGCGGCGGGCCGTTCAACCTGCCCGCCGGGTATTGGACGGATGACACGTCCATGGCGCTGTGTCTTGCGCAATCCTTGCTGCAACGTGGTGGCTGGGCGGCGCGTGACGCCATGACGCGCTTCGTCAATTGGCGCGATGTCGGCTATCTCAGTTCCACCGGCACCTGTTTCGACATCGGCGTCCAGACCTCGGCGGCGCTGGATCGGTTTCTTGCCACCGGCGACCCGATGGCCGGCCCCACCGATGAGACACAATCCGGCAATGGCGGCGTCATGCGGCTGGCCCCGGTGGTGCTGGCCTATGGCGCCGATGCCGATCTGACCGATTGCACAGCGCGCGAACAAAGCCGCCTGACCCATGCCAGCCCGTCTTGCCTGCAAGCCGCCCGCGACATGGCGGTCTTCCTGAGAACCGGCGACAGGAGTCTGCTGCCCCGCCCTGCCACGCCCCCGGCGGAAGCCACCGGTTGGGTGCGCGATACCATGCAGGCGGCGCATTGGGCGATGACGCAGGGGGATTGTTTCACCGATGTGCTGTGCGCTGCCGTCAATCTGGGCGGCGATGCGGATACGGTGGGCGCGGTCACGGGCCAGCTCGCCGGGCGGGTCTGGGGCTGGACAGGCATTCCCGACCCATGGCGCAAGGTGCTGCACGATCACGACATGATCCTCGAGCTGGCCGACCGGCTGTATGACATGACCCCGAAAGGACCGAACCCATGACCACATTCGACGAAGACCTGTTCCTGAAAGGCCTTGAACAGCGCAAGGCGACCTTGGGGGCCGAGTATGTGGAAAAGAACCTCGCCGCCGCCGATGATTTCACCCGCCCCTTTCAGGAGGCGATGACGGCGTGGTGCTGGGGCTTTGGCTGGGGCGATGACGTGATCGACGCCAAGACGCGGAGCATGATGAACCTGTCGATGATCGGTGCCTTGGGCAAGATGCACGAGTGGGAAACCCATTGCCGCGGCGCGATCAATAATGGTGTCAGCCGTGAGGAGATTCGCGCGATCATCCACGTCATCGGCATCTATTGCGGCGTGCCGCAGGCCTTGGAATGCTTCCGCGTCGCCCGTCGGGTTCTGGACGAAAGCTGACGGCACCGTTCGCCCGGACCCGCCCGCGAACACCCGCGGGAATTGCCGGGCTTTTGTGGACGGTGCAATCTTCTACAGGCTCTGACGCATAGCCAGACGGCTGGTTTCATCATGATCCCGGCCGTCTTCATTTTTGTCGTGAGTTGTTTCGGTCCCCCCTTGCGGGGGGCCTGCCAAGAGCGCGCCTGCGGACGCAAGCGCGGACGCCTTTACCTCAGGGGCATGCGAACGCCGCGACGCTGTCGGGGAGGTGCGCGCGGGTCAGGAATGTTCGGGCCGTATTGCCGTAGCTGGCGGTCTCGCGGCGGGCGACAAGGTCGGGGAACAGACCTTGCAGCTCGTTCAGGGCGGGCGCCTGCAAGGCCCGGATGGCCTGCGGGCCGGGGTAGAAGCTTTCGGACGGGGCGCCATTGGCAAAGACGATCTGATGCGCCTCGAACAGCAGGTGGTAATAGGTCACCGACCGGCAGCCCTTGGCCACGCGGGCCTGCCCGCCGCGGGTCTGGGCGAGGTGCTTGGCGCGCACCAACTGCTCCTCCCCGTCGAATTTCAGCAAGACGCCATGCTGCGGCGAGACCAGCAAAGGTACGTCGGCACCGGTCAGTTCGGGCGCGATCAGGATGGGTTTGAGTTGCGGCGCAGAGGCCAGCTTGCGGTGGCCCAGATGGCGGCTGCCGATCCAGACAAGCGGCTGCGGACCGTTGTCGCGGGTCAGGACGAGGTCGCCCGGGCGCAGCCTTTCGATCGGGACCGCGCCGCGCGGTGTTGCGATCATCGCGCCCTTGGTGAAACACACGACCCCGGTGTTCTCGTTGGTGAAATAGGACGGATCGGCGCTGGCCCCGGTAAAGGTGATCGACCCGCCCATCGCGATATTGTCGGAATAATCGACGGACTTGCCCGTGCTGGACAGCGTATTCGATTGGTTCAGAATGCCGTCGTCGGCCTGATCGCCATGCAATTCCCAGATCGAGTCGTAAAAGGCCGACAGGTCGATGAAGTCGTTATTGGTGTCGTCGCCATCATCCAGCGTACCAGTATTGCCGGTGTTGAAATCGGCGATGATGTCGTTGCCGTCCCCGGCGCTGTAGACGAAGACGTCGTTGCCCGTGCCGCCGACAAGGCTGTCATCGTCGACGCCGCCTTCCAACGTGTCGTTGCCATCCTCGCCCAGCAGCGTGTCATTGCCATCGGTGGCGATGATGCTGTCATCTCCCGCCCCGCCGACCAGCAGGTCGTCGCCTGCGGCGTTATGGATCGTATCGTTGCCGTCGCCGCCATAGACGGTGTCCTGACCGTCGCCGGTGGTCAGGCTGTCATCGCCCGCGCCGCCCTCGATATAGTCATCGCCCGCCCCGCCCGCGACAGTGTCGGCGCCATCGCCGCCCCGCAACGTGTCCGACCCGGAGCCACCGCTAAGTGTGTCATTGCCCGCACCAGCGGAGACCTCATGCGCGCGCAAGCTGCCGGTGCCATCGTAGCTGTCGGCCTGTGCGGTCAGGATAAACCGCTCCATCTCGTCGAATGTGACGGTATCGACCCCATCGATCAGTTCGCCACTTCTGTCGGTGCTGAAGCTGACGCTCACACCATTCGACAGGGCCGATCCGTCGATTTCGTCGCCACCGCTGACATCGCCCTCGCTGGTCGAAGCGCGGATCGAGTCAGTGCCGAACCCGTCATTCAGCACATAGGTGATGTCGCTGTCGCTGTTCCAGATATCATCGTCGCCCGCGCCGCCGTCGATGGTGACCCGCGTGCCGCTGTCATACAGGTGGATCGAGTCATTGCCCGCACCGCCGTCGATCGCGTCATCGCCGGTGCCGGTCCCCGTGGTCTCGATATAGTCGTCGCCATCGCCGCCAAAGACGGTCTCGGCCCCGCCTTGCAGGTTGATGTTGTCATAAAAGGCCGATCCGGTGACAAGGTTGTCGCCACCATTGGTGTAGACCGAGATGGAGCCGGTCAGGGCGCCGGAGGCATCGAAGACATCGCTGTTCAGCGTGCCATGAACACCTTCGATGTCGAAGAAAGTCCCGATGGCGGTGCCCGCTGCGCCGTTGAAGGCGTAGCTGCCGGTCTCGCCGGTGGTGTAGGTGACGGTGACCCCGTCGCTGGATGTGGTGGCAAAGAACTGGACGATATCCGGCGAGCCGCCGCCACCGTTGAAACCGGTGATCGTGTCGTTGCCATCGGCATTGTCGATCCAGAAGTAGTTGGAGTTGAAGTCGTCGATGGCTTCGAGCCAGTCATCGCCCGCTCCGCCGATCAGCGTATCTGTGCCGTTGCCGCCGTAGATCGTGTCATTGCCCGCGCCGCCATCCAGCAGGTCGTTGCCTTGATCGTTGGTCAGCGTGTCGTTGCCATCGCCACCTCGCAGCGTGTCGCGGCCCAGCCCGCCCACGAGGCTGTCATCGCCCGACCCCCCCTCGACGGAGTCATTGCCCGACCCGGCATTAACCGTGTCATTGCCCGCGCCGCCGCTCAGGCTGTCTGCGCCCGAGCTGGTCACGATGCTGTCGGCCCCGGCACCACCGTCGATGGTGTTGTTGCCCAGCCCCCCGTCCAGCGTGTCCGCGCCAGACCCGCCGATGACGTTGTCATTGCCGCCCAATGCGACGATCTCGATCCCGCCGGTGTCCAGCGTCGCGTCGACCACTTCGGCATTGGCGCTCAGGATCAGCCGCTCGATGTCGGAGAACGTCGCCGTGCTGGTCCCGTCGCTGATCGTACCCGCGCCGCTGCCGGAAATCGTGATGGTCAGTGGCGTGGTGGTGGCACTGAGGTCGAGCGTGTCGAAATCGGTGCCCGTCGAAACGCCCCCGCCGCCCAAAATTGTGTCGTTGCCGAACCCGTCCTCGATCACGAAGGTATCGGCGTCGTTGCCGCCCGTCAGGCTGTCATCGCCCGCGCCACCCGCGATGATGTCGTCGCCATTTTCGCCGAGGATCGTATCGCTGCCCGAACCGCCGATAATCGAATCCGCGCCGCCGTTGCCGCGGAGTTGCAGCCCGGCGCTATCGGCGCTCGCGTCGATCGTGTCATCACCGCCGCCTCCCAGAATGCGCTCGATTTCGTAGAACTGCCAGTCCGTGGCACCGCCAGTCACCGTGCCTTGTTCGTCGCCGTTGAAGGTGACAGTGAAGTTGTCGGTTACGGCCGCTCCGTTGAAGCTGAGAACCAGCCGATCGCCGCTACTGCCATTGGTCAGGTCGGCACCACCCTCGTCGCCCTCGCCGCCCCAGACGGTGATGGTGTCGCCAACCCCCTCGCTCGTGTAGTGATAGAAGTCGTCGTCGCCATCGCCACCCCAAGCGGAGTCGTTGCCCGATCCAAGGAGCAAATCGTCATCGCCGCCGTCCCCGTAGAGGAGGTCCGTTCCCGTCGAACCAGCCCAAAGCTGATCCGACCCGTCGCCACCAAGGAGGGTATCGTTTCCCTGACCGCCGAGCACCATGTCATTGCCGGTGCCAGCTTCGATGGAATCGTCGCCTTCCTCGCCCCAGATCGAGTCGTCTCCATCGCCGCCATAGACGGTGTCATTCCCGAGGTCGGCAGAAATTGCATCATTGCCAGAACCGCCATCCAGCGTATCGCTTCCCGACCCGCCGGTGAGGCTGTCATCGCCGCCGGCGCCGTCGAGGTTGATGGCCACCGTCTCTAGGCTGGCATCGACGTTGTCCGCGTTGTTGGTCAGGACGATTTGCTCGATCTCGCTAAACGTGATCGTAGTTGCACCCGAAACAACCGTCCCTGCCTCGGAGCCTGTCCAGTCCACTGTGACACTGGCGCTCAGGGCGCTCAGGTCCAGCGTGTCGAAATCGGTGCCGGTGGTGACCGTCTCGCCGCCGATTATGACCGCATTGCCCGTCGTGGCCGAGGCATAGATCAGGTCGCCATCGGCGCCGCCGTCGACAGTGTCGTTGCCCTCGTCGAACCGAATCGTGTCAGCACCGTCTTCGCCATAAAGAACGTCGTTGGCGGCCGAGCCGCCTTCGCCCCTGATCGAGTCATCGCCTGCGCCGCCATAGATCGTATCGCTCGTTGCACCGCCAAGAAGCGTATCGTTGCCGGTGCCGCCAAGGATCAGGTCAAAGCCATTGCCGGTCTGGACGAAATCGTCACCATCGCCAGCATCGACCACGTTGGTCCCATTGCCGGCATAGATGGTGTCGTTCCCGGTGCCGCCGGTGAGGGTGTCGCTTGTGACCGCGCTTGTGCGGGCGTCGATGAAATCGTTGCCAGCCCCACCATCGGCGACATCGTTGCCCAACCCGGTCAGGATCGTATCGTCACCGTCACCGCCAAGGATGGAGTCGCCGCCGTCGCCGCCGGTCAGGCCGGTGAAGTACGAGAACTGCGTTCCAGCACCGAATGTGTAGTCCGTTGCGGGGTCCCCCGCTTCTCCGACAGTGTGCAAGACAGAGCCGTCGAACAGTCTCAGGATGGTCGAGGCCGCGCTGTAATCCACGCTCCAGCCCGATGGCAGGGCGCTGAAATCCAGCGTATGGCCTGCAGTGCTCTCGCTGATCGCGGACCAGAACGCCGGGTCGTTGTAGTTTGATGTTGTGACGAAATAGACGGTCACCGCGCCACCCTGCCATGCCCTTGACGCGCAGGTACCGGTGCCGAATATCTCAACGGGTGCGCTGTGCAGGTCATGTCTTTCAACGTCCAGTCTGCGCCGCACGGGCGCGCAGTGTTGGTCTTTTCCGAGATTGCGTACGTTCTGCATGCAGTGACATGCGGTCCGTCCGAGAGCCTCGTCCCGTACCGCCGCATCACCTGTCATTGCCCATGAATCGGGAAAAACTGGGCCGATTTATGGACCTTTTGGGCATTCAAAGGGGGGCGCCCCGACGATATGCGCAATTAATACGACCAGTTTGAACCAAAGCGGCGCTTCGGGCGCGCAGCCGACGGGGACCGGGCCGCATGCCCGACCCACTGTTCGGCTCTTAAATCCGGTCCCGCGAGACCTGAATGCGTCCCAACCGTTCAGATCCCACCAGCCTCATGCGCGCGACTCTTGGTGGAGACGATTTAACCACAAGGTAAGATCACAGCGTTATCTCTACGGCAGCGGCAGCAACCATAGGGAAATCGGGATGCGCATCGTTGCCATGATTTGTGTGATACTGGGCCCTTTGATCGCGGCACCGGTGTTGGCCCTTGCTGGTCGCCCCATCCAGACGGCAACCACCTTTCTTGTGGTGGGGCCAATGAACGGCTTACCTGACATCTTGCAACGTGCGGGTGGACGGCCGATTGGCCCAACACGCGCGCCCATCGCCGTGCTCGCCGTTGCCGACACTCACCCCGCAGACTTTCCGGACCGCTTGAGGGCTGAAGGCGCTTGGCTGGTACTCGACGGGACGATCGCAGCGCAACTTTGTGGAGCCTAGAATGGAAAAAACCGAAACGTCCCTGGAAGCTGCGCAAGCAAGCGGTTTGCGCGTGGTCGGCTACATCAACGTTATGATGACGCCCGTTCCAGCGTTCGGAGCCTGGATGGCGGGCTTGTCCCCTTGGCCATTTCTGGCGATATCCTTGGTACTTGCCGCCATCACGATCGGCCTTCAGCTGCGGGGCGGGGGGATTGCACGAATGGCCGTGTCGCTGGGCGCGATGGGCCAATTGCCGTTGCTGACCGCGGCGCTGTCCGGACATCCGTGGCAGTTGGACTCCCACCTGATCTATTTTGCCGTGCTCGCCGTGCTTGTTATCTTGCAGGATCAACGGGCGCTGCTCGCCGCATCAGGGATTGTCATCGTCCATCACTTGGTATTGACGCTGCTGATGCCGACACTGATCTACCCAAGCGGCGGCTTGATCATCGACATCGCGCGTCTGGCGCTGCACGGCACGGTTTGGGTGGCCGAAACTGCAGGTCTCTTTTACCTTCTGCGTGTGCAACTCGGCCAGCGCGCGCAGATCGAGCAAGAGACAGAAAGGCTGTCCGACGCGCTGGCAAGCTCGCAAGCGTTGCAATTGAGCTTGACCAAAAAGGAAGCGGAACAGCTCAACGTCATGGGGCAGTTGAGCGCCGCTCTGACCAAATTGGCAAAAGGAAACCTGTCGACCCGGATCGAGGCGGAGTTTCCGGATGAGTTCGAGCCGCTGCGCAACGAGTTCAACAGCGCAGTCGACTCCTTGTCGGCAGCCATGGACAGCGTGCAGGAAAACGCGGACTCGATCAAAGCAGACACAAGCAGTATCGCCTCGGCTTCTGACAAACTTGCAAGACGGACGCAGGATCAAGCCAACGCCTTGGGCAGTGTGGCATCGCGTATCGACCAAATCAGCGAAGTCATGGCCTCTGCCTCGGAAGGCGCGCAGAAGGTCGCCGTGGCGACTGCCGAAACGCGGGGCGACGCGGAAAACGGCATGAAGGTGGTCGACGGCGCATTGGAAGCCATGGGCCAAATCAGGAGCAGCTCTGACCGCATCCTTTCGGTTGTCGACCTAATCGAGGATGTGGCGCTTCAGACCAATCTCCTTGCGCTCAATGCCGGGGTGGAGGCCGCTCGCGCCGGTTCGGCAGGTCAAGGGTTCGCTGTCGTTGCTTCAGAAGTTCGCGCACTTGCCGGGCGGTCCTCGGAGGCGGCGCAAGAAATCAGTGTTCTCATAAATGACAGTGCCCGCCAGATCAGAAACGGCTCGGAACTGGTCGACAACGCTGGTGCCGTATTGCGCGGTGTTCTCGAAGCGGTTCGCAATGCATCGGACTCCATGCAAAACATCGCGTCGATGGTCGGAACGCATGCACAGGGGATCGCAGAACTCAAACATACCATGGGTGAACTCGATCAACTGACGCAGCAAAATGCCGCCATGTTCGAAGAGACATCGGCAGCAACGACGGCCCTGACCGCTGCGACGAACCTGCTCAGCGACGTTGTGGCAGAGTTCAAGAATGCGGCGGAGCGGGATCACTCGCCGCAGCTAATTCGCCATGTCGCATAGGGTGTTGCCGCCGCAATCTGAAAAAAATTTGGTTGGTTGGCAATACCAACTGTAAGCGCTGTCTTCACCCCACGCGGGATCAGCTTGAGGTGGTGAAGCTCCAGGGCATCAGCTCGTCGATCCTGCTGGCCGGGTGACCGGCGGTGATCGCTTCGAGGGTCGCCTTGAGGTAGGTGAAGGGCTCCACGCCGTTGATCTTCGCGGTGGCGATCAGGGAGGCGATGCGGGCCCAAGTGCGGCCGCCCTCGTCGTGGCCGGCGAAGAGTGCGTTCTTTCTTGTCAGGGCGATCGGGCGGATCAGGTTTTCGATGGCGTTGGAGTCCATCTCGACGCGGCCGTCGTGGAGGAAGGTCTGCAGGCTGCCCCACTGGCGGTGGATGTAGGTCAGCTTCTCGCCGAGGCGTGACTTGACCGAGATACGCAGACGCTGTGCCTGCAGCCAATCACCGAACTCGGCCACGAGGGGCGCGCTGCGGGCCTGGCGGGCCGACAGGCGTTGGCCCGGGCCCATGCCGCGGATCTCGGCCTCGTTGCGGTAGAGCGCGGCGATCCGGCGTAGCCCCTCGGCGGCAATCTCCGATCCGTCACGGTCGAAGACTTCCTTCAGCTTGCGACGCGCATGGGCCCAACAATGCGCAACCGCGATCGGCGCGCCGCCCTTGCGGGAGGGGCGCGTCAGCCGGTCGTAACCGGTATAGCCATCCAGCTGCAGGATGCCGTCAAAGCCCAGCAGGATCTGCTCAGCATGGGCACCAGCACGGCTCGGGTGATAGGTAAACACGACGCCGGGCGGGTCCTCGCCGCCCCATCCGCGGTCATCGCGGGCAAGCGCCCATAGGTATCCCGTCTTGGTTCGCCCTCGGCCTGGATCCAGAACAGGTGCAGTGGTCTCGTCCATGAACAGCTTGCCCGAGGATTTGAGATGCTCGGTCAGCCGGTCGAACACGGGGCCGAGGTGGAAGGCCGCAGTGCCAGCCCAGTCCGCCAAGGTGCTGCGGTCGACCTGGATGCCGGAGCGCGCCAGGATCTGGCCTTGGCGGTAGAATGGCAGGTGGTCCGCGAACTTGGACACCAGCACGTGCGCGATGGCGCCCTCGGTCGGCAGCCCGCCTTCGACCAGCCAGGGTGCCGCAGGCGCCTGGGTGACCCCGTCCGAGCAGGTTCGGCAGGCATATTTCGGACGAATGTCGACCAGCACACGGAGCTGCGCCGGGATGATGTCGAGGCGCTCGGTGCGGTCCTCACCGATCCGGTGCATGCGGCCGCAGCCGCAGGGGCACTCAAGGCTCGCCGGTTCGATGACACGTTCGATGCGCGGTAGATCCACGGGAAGATGGCCAAGGTTGCGCTGACGCGTCCGGCGCGGGGTCCTGGTGGAGGACGCGGCCTGCTCCTTGCGGGTCTCGACCTCGGCGACGACCGTTTCCAGGTCCTCGAAGGCCAGCTGCCGGTCATCATCGCTCAGCTTTTCGGAGCCTTTCCATGCACGACATGGTTCAGCTCGGCCACGAGATGCTCGAGCCGCCGGTTTGCTTTCTTCAGAGCGTCCCGCTCCTGCAGCACCGCCAGAACCGCGGCGCGCTGGCTCTCGGGGATCGCGGACAGGTCGATGGGCGGGGCGTCGGGCATGCGCAGATTATACCGCGCCAAATGCGTCGATGCCCTATCATTCCCTGGGGCGAGTCACTCTGCCACAGCTGGTCTGCGCACCTCCAGCGATCGCACGCGGCGCCAGTCCAGGCCGGCAAATAGGGCCTCGAACTCTGCCCGGTTCAGCGTCATGGCCCCATCCCTGATCGCAGGCCAGGTGAAAGTGCTTTCTTCCAGCCGTTTGTAGGCCATCACGAGCCCGCTGCCGTCCCAGAATAGGATCTTCATTCGGTCGGCGCGCTTCGAGCGGAAGACGAAGACCGTTCCGGTAAACGGATCTTCCACCAGAGTAGACTGGACCAGGGCCGCGAGGCCGTCATGGCCTTTGCGGAAGTCGACCGGCTTCGTCGCCACCAGAATCCGCACACCCTGCGAGGGCATCAGCATGGATGCGCCTCGAGCGCGTGGACGATCTCAGCGACCCGGGCGACGGGCATGTCGTGCGCGAGTTCGATCACAACAGCCCCCCGAATGATCCTGATCAGGGCTGCCTGCGATGTTACCTCCGGACGCGCTTCCTCCTCGGCGACCTCGCAGACGACGAGCGGCGCAAAGACAGGTTCCTCGACTTCGGCTGCAGGCAGCATCAGCTTGCCCTGTTTGGCCTCTCGTCGCCACGCCGAAAGTTGATTGGGCAGAATGCCAAACCGCTCCGCTACGGCATTTACAGTCGCTCCAGCTTCCAGGGTCATCGAGACGGCCAAGGCCTTTGCTTCAGCCGGCCACCGACGATGACCCGACGCGTAGATCTCGACGCCCAGCGATTTGAGAAACGAATTTGTAGCGGACATTGCGAAACGCACTCCCCATCATGAGATGGAGATTACCTCGCAGCCGAAGCCATAATCAGCAACGTGGGGTCGAGACGGCGCTTACTACCAACTCTTACAAAGCGCACGTTCATTCTGTGGCGGGCATTGCGAACGCGGCGAAAGGCGGCTTCGATGCGCCCCATGCCGCGTCCGCAAACTAGACCCGAGGTCGGCTTTGAGCCGCCCATTCAATCACTATCGGCGAATGGCAGAAACAACGCGACCGAAGTGCTCCCCGGTTCGGACTGTATCGACAGGCCACCCCTGACCTCGCGGATCATCCCAGCCACCATCGACAGCCCAAGACCGGTGCCCTTGCCAACCGGCTTCGTGGTAAAGAAGGGGTTGATGACTTCGGGCAGTATCTTCGCGGGAATACCGTGACCCGTGTCGGAAACGGCAATCTTGGCATAGCGACCGGGGGGAAGTTTTGAGCCGTCTGCCAATGGCTCATGCTGGCTGAGACAAACGTTTCGGGCCTCGATCAGGAGCAGACCACCCTGCGGCATGGCATCGATGCTGTTCACAACAAGGTTAATCAGTCCGGAAAGCAACTGGTGCCGATCGACGCGGACAAGCATCCCGGAGTCGTGAACAGAAATATCGCAGCTGATCGATGTGGGGATAAGTCGCTTTGTCAGTTTATCGAGGTCATCCAAGATCTCCCGCAAGTCGACTGTCACCAGACTTGGCTTTTCGACCCTGGCGAACAACATCAGCTGGCTGACCGTATTCGCGGCTTGTCGTGCAGCGACCATGGCATTGTCGATGTCTTCTTGATGATCCGGTAAATCGTTCGCCATCTGCAGCAATTCAAGACTGCCCATGATCGCGGTCAGATTATTGTTGAAATCATGAGCGACACCACCGGCCAATTGACCAATGGCAGCAATCTTTTTTGCCTGATGCGCCTGCTGCGCCGACAATTCTTGATCAATTCTCATATGCCGCGCAGTCCGCAGGCTTTGCCAAAAGTAGTAATTCAGACCAACAAGTGCCAAAGCCGCACCGGTAAGCGCAATAGGTGTTTCCAGATCTGGAAGGAATCCGATAAATACGATTATACTTGTGCAAATTAAGCCGACGATTTGAATTATATTGTATATATTCAGAGTGTCACTTCGCCGGACGAGGAACAAAAGTTGCGTGCCAATCAGAACTGCTCCTACAAGAATGAGTTCTCGACTTGGACTGATGAATAATGTGACGGGCAGCCAAACAAAGGCAATCTGGAGATTGGCAAACAAAGCGGCCGAAACGAGGACCTCGTTGCGCGACACGAACGCCTTCCGCGTCGCGATATACCGGCGATGCATCAGGATAGCGACCGCGTAATAGATCGCCCAAACTAGGGGGGTCAACCATTCCGTGTATATCGAGATCAGAAATCCCGCCAATCCGACAGCAAGCATCCGCAGGAAAGGCTCGAACTGATCGCTGGATTCAATTTTGCGCAACCGCTCCATTTCGGAAGCGTAGTTGTCACTCGCGTCACTCACCTTTGGTCTGATCCTCCTTAGGCTACTGGGATTGACACCGAAATATGTGCATAGGTCGGTGACGCACATGATCAGGCGGTGGCTTGAATTTGGCGGATGCCGTAGCGGAACTCAAGTCCGCTGACACTCTTTGGTAGATGGTTGCGGCCAGGGGCGTTGCGCCGCTCCGTTTGTCTAGGCGGCATGACCTTGGGGGCGATGCTAATCTGCCCCCGGCTTGGACGTGTCGCGGTTTGATGCCGCTCCTTTGATAGCATTTATTGCAGCAAAGGAGACGAACCATGGGACTG
>NZ_RCTZ02000022.1 GCF_003667315.2 Tropicibacter alexandrii
CGCACACTCATCACGCCACCTTCAAAGTGGCAACATTTTGCGCTGCCCTTTGGTCCAATTTTGCTCTGCCGTTGACACTCCCCGCAATATCACCGAGGAAGACCTTGCCGCAGCACGTGAAACGCTCGTCGACATTCTTTGTGATTTCGAGCTGGACGGCGTCAGTCGTGCCGATCTGGAAGCCGCTGTCTTGCGTGGAGAGGGCGAGAAGGTCTGGCGCAGCGGCAACGACCCTGATGTCAAGTCGGCGGTGCCCCCGTCCTTCCTTGGCGTTGTCGGCTTCATGCTTGAGCAGCTCGTCCGCCCGATGATCGACGGACCGCTCATGCCGCTGCTGATCTCGAAGACCGCAAAGCGTGCTGGTGGTGGCCTTCTGGCGAGCGTGCTCCAGACGGTGGTCAGGGGCAACGTCAGCGTCCGCCCTTTGTCCATGAATGAGGAAGAGCGCCGCAAGGCTGTAGTTTCCGCGCTCCGGTCGGGGACCTCAATCATCGCATGGGACAATCTTCCTGAGCGGCGGACGGTTGACTCGCCGACGCTGGCGACGCTCTTCACGGAAGGCACGGTCAGCGACCGTCTTCTCTCGACGAGTGACGAGGTCGAGATCGACGTCACCTGCTCGTTCCTGATGGTGGGTAACCGCCCGCCCTTCAGCGCAGAGCTGACCGAACGCCTGAACCTTGTTGAACTGGTGCCGCAGACCGACACGCCTGCTGAGCGCACCGGCTGGAAGCATGCATCCCTGCGCGGCTACGTGGCAGAGAACCGCGGACGCATCCTCGGTGCCCTGTTGGTGCTGGTGAAGAACTGGCTGGATAAGGGCCGTCCTGCGCCGCGCCACGCTCCCATCATCGGGCGCTTCGAAGAATATACCCGCGTAATCGGCGGCATCCTCGAAGCCGCTGGTAAGAACTGGACGAGCTGGCAGGGCAATCGGGACAAGATCAAGGCCGTCGCTGCAGACGACACGGAGGACAACTGGGCTGACCTGCTGTCGGCATGGGCCGCTGAACGCGGCCTCGGGGAAGCCGGGAAGATCGAGACCCATGACCTGATCGCTATTGCTGCCGAGGAAGAGATCGAACTTGATGTGATGCGCATCAAGGATGGCGGACCCTTTGCCTACAATGGTCGGTCCTTTGGCGCAGCGATGCGCTCAATGGTCGAGCGGGTCTTTTCTCTGGAAGGACACGGGAAGGTCATGCTGGTACGTCACGACAAGCGGGGTGACAACGGGGTTCCGTGGGTGCTGAAGCCCGTGAAGGCGGCTCCTACGGCCCCTGCAGCGACCTCAGGGCAGTCCAATGTCACGCCCATGATTGGGCGCAGTCTGCAGCGCCTCATGACGCCGGAAGAGAAGGCCGCAATGCGTTCCATGTCGCCCGAGCAGAAGGCCGCGCTGAAGCAGGTTCTCGAACAGCGGGCGAAGATGGCGGCATAGAGGAACAGAGAATTGGTGAGATGGGAGGGGCCGCGTTAGCGGCCCTTTCTCGTTGCGCCCGCCTTGCCCTTGCTTGGCGAAGGGCGCAGCCCTCCCTGATACGGTCGAATACGGTGGAAATACGGTCGCGAATACGGTGGGAAAATCATTTATTTTTAGTGACTTAGATTTCAGGCCGTATTAACCGTATTAGATTCATCGTTCATTCTACGTGTGGAACGTCTTTCTTTCCTATGATCAGAAAGAACACACACACGCGTGGAAAGGCTGGTGCGGGAAAACTAATACGGTTAATACGGTCGTATGACTAGGTGCCTGTTTTCGAAGGGTTTTGTCGACCGTATTCGCCCCGTATTCGACCGTTCCGTCGACCGTATTCGCCCGTAATCGTTACGGTCAAGGGCTGCGTCCTTCGCAAACGGTGAGCGATCACTCCGCGGCCACCTGCAGGGCGGCTCCGCCATCGAGACCTCTCGCAACGACATTGGCTACCGCTGCAGCCAGCATCGGCGGCACAGCATTACCTATCTGTCTGTACTGAGCGCTGCGTGATCCTGCCAATCGGTAATTCGCCGGGAAGGTTTGGATCGCCAAGCATTCATCCACTGTCAGGCGACGCAGCCGATCCGGCGCACAGCCAGTCCGCGGTTCGCCGCCATTCATTAGGTGGCGGTGGTATTCTTCGACGAAGCTCTGCTCTCCATCGAAAATCTCCGCCTCGTCGATAATGGGTGTCTTATTGCCTCCCATCGACGCAGGCAGCGTCGTCGCCCACTTCTTCGCCGGGAGAGGCCTGCCTGCACCGTTGAACATCATGCCTGCATAGGGTGACTTACGCAAAATCGGTGATCGGGCGTAAGTAATCTTCGCAGCACAAACTCGTGGGTTGGTCTCGGACCCAGCCTTACCAAGCGAGCGCACGATGTCAGAGACTGTAGTCGGGGCAGCTCTCTGGGCGTCAAGGCCGGTCTCAAGGTACGCCTGAAGGTCTTTGTCCGTTCCATCGAAGATGTCGCGATGCAACCCGACGAGGAACATCCGCTCTCTGATCTGCGGCACACCGAAATCGGTCGCATTCAGGATGACCAAGGCTACCCTGTGATTCTTGCGACCCCGCCTCATGAGCGCGGCACGGACGTCGGCCCAGCGGTTCAGAAAGCCCAAAGCCTTCACGTTTTCACATACGAAGGCTTTCGGTTGAAGCCTGTCGACGACATCAAAAAACGAATGTATCAAGCGGCTCCGTTCATCATCAGGGTCCATTTTCCCCGCGACGGAAAAACCCTGACATGGCGGTCCGCCGAATACCAAGTCGACGTCCTTCTGGGTGAGCATGCCTCCAACGCCGGGGTCTAACAAGCTGCCATGATGTATCTCGCCTGTATGGTTCAAGCGGTAGGTCGCGCACGCGTCTTTATCAACGTCATTTGCAAACACGATGTCAAAGCCAGCTTGAGAAAAGCCGACATCCATGCCTCCGGCACCTGAGAATAGTGATACCGCCGTGAAGGCGTTGCGACGATCCTGCATGTATGCCCTCCGCTTGGCATGATCACATCATTTAGTTACCGATAGCCTACCTCGTTTGATAAATCCACCCCAACGTGACTTATAGTCCGTGGACGTATGGTCCACATGCCATCTACGCGTAGCTGCATGGAAGTATTGGACTCGGCCCTCGTTCAGACGTTTGCCAACAACCTGAAAAGGTTGCGCAAAAAGGCGCGTATATCGCAGGAAGAGCTGGCCCTGAGAAGCGGCCTTGACCGAACATACATCAGCGGTTGTGAGCGCGGGGTTCGAAATCCGTCGATCATATCCATCGAAAAGATTGCTGATGCGCTGAACGTCCCTGCCAAAGATTTCTTTGAGGGTGAGTGAAGATATGACCTACGATCTACGAGCCGCCATCCGCGGAGTTCTCCTTCCGGTCGCAGCCTCCCGAGAACAGCAATTCCTTGATGCCGTTGCTGCTTACCTTGATGGCTTAGGTATCGTTCAGGACAAAGCGAGCTGGGTGAACCTCCAACTCAGGCGATGGAAGCGTGGCGGTTCACCGACACCTGCCTTCAGGGCGTTCGTGCGTGAAATGCTATACGCCGACGAACGAGACCCAGTCACCTTCATGTTCGACAGTGTGGACGGCCCCAACGGACCATCCTACCTGCGCGCTGCGCAGCTCGCTTCCAACAACTTCTTCGAACTCCATGCCTCACTCGTGTCTGCGCATTTGCTGCCGCATGACGCGGCTCGGCAAATACTCTCTCATGGCGGAATGATCGCGAGACTGGCCGTCGAAGAGCAGATGACTGCATCTGAAATCAGCCGGTTGATCACGGTCCGCGACAACCGCTTCTCGCTGAATTGGCGTGCAGTGCAGGCCATATTGGCAAAAATGGGATGTGCGCCCAGTCTATCGCTTGATCAGGCTCAACAGACATTTCAAGACGACGGCGCTGCTGAGCCTGAGTTGCTCGGTGACTTGGATATTGCAGGAAGCATCGAGCGCGTTGCCATTGTTGCTGACAGCCTTGGTTGCAAGGGCGACTTTGTCGAATGGCTGACAGACCTGTTCGTCACGGATTTCCATGCACCCTACCTGCTCTTGTTACACTATCAGCTCCTGATCCAAGACAGCTTCGACCACGCGGTAACCTACGCCTACGAATTCAAGCCTCGCGGACAGATCGCGGCATGGCTGACACAGGAGTACATCGCCGCAGGTATCCCCGTAGCTCGCAACGCTTTCTTAAACAACGCAAAAGCAACCCTGCGCTTTGATCAGGTCTGGGTGACAGGCCGAACTGACAGCCCTCGCTCGGCGACGGCGCTAGCAAACATCCTTGAAGCCATTGAAAATATGGGGGCGTTGGCGAAGGATGAGTTAGCATCCCAGATGCGTGGTCTGCTCCATCGTTACTTGCGCGTCGAATCTGAGCGCCACGGTGGCGCGCTTCCCCACATTGTTCCAGCGCTTACCGACTTGCAGTCCGAGGCACTTCTTGCGGCGACCGGCGGAGGGAATACAAACACCACGGGAATTTTGGAGCAAAGACTGGTCGACTGCTTTGGCCTGATTGAGCATGCTGACGATGGTTGGGTCGCAAAGGGCCTCGGCGACTCGGTATTTGCGGCAAATACCTACCGCAGGAAGCTTGGGGACATCGAGTTCGAGCTGCCACTTCGCCCGAATCCTCGGAGTATCTCGTACGAGTCGCATGGAGGTCACTTAACCGAACCCTACGTCCGGGACCATCTAGACTCCTTCGCCTACGTGCTTGGGGTGCGACAGGAAGAACTTGAGACCATTGCGTCGTTGCCGGACTGGCAGTTCGAGGTGGTTTTTGTGGCTCATACGTTCGACCCCGGCTTGCCCAACAATATCGAGGTGAGCGGTTCCAATGTCGCGCTTCGCTACGTCAGTTTCGAAGAAGCAGCACAAGCTTTGTCGGCAGGCCCGCATCTCGACATTGTCAACGAGCACCTTGTCACCCCACTGAACAGTGGTTTCGTCCATCCACGCGTTCGGGAGAGGGCGCTAGCATTTATCGCCTAGCGTTGTCATTCACACGAACAGTGTGTCATCATCACTTACATTGACTCCCATTAGTCCATAGCTTTAGTCTTCTGGTGAATCCTGAATCACCTACGGAGGATCGCTTGGATCAACGCACCACAGACCGCATTCGCGACACCCTGACTGCCCTCGATTGGGACGGACAGGACCTCGGCGTCATTGAAAAAGCGCACATCGCGCTTGCCTTCGAGGCGCTCGACACCGATGCCAGCGTCGAGGATGTCGTCGCCATGCTCCGCCGGGTCATTGAATTGATCGACCAGCTCGACGGCTTTGGCGACGCGAAGGTGCTCTGATGGGGTCCCTCGTTCTCGGTCTGATCCTCGTCCTTCTATTCGTCCAGTTTTAGAGGTAGGTATGCAAGATCAAGAAACTGCGCTCCGCGTGGAATTGGTCAGCGGCGTCACGACAGAGATCGGTAGAGACGTTGTCGAGCGACTGGAAGCGGTCGCTAAAGTTCCGACTTACACAGTCGAGGCGACGCTGGGGGATGAAGGTGTGCTAGTCTTTGATCTGGACCTTGAGATCGACCGCCCAGTCGCAGAGCTGATTGACCTCGCCCGCGCAAATATCCCTTCGTCGGTCTCCGTGCTGTTCACAATCTGGCGCTACTTCGAAGACGACGGCGTCGAGATTGCGCACATTTTTGGCGATCCGCTCCCCGGATTGTTTAATGATTAAACTATATCTCAGCGGCCATACTTGCGAATGATTCGCAATTGCGCAGGAGTGCACACAATAAGTCAGTATTGCTGATCTATTGTGCGCTGACGCGCACAACCCTGTTTCAGAAACCGCAGGGTCAGGGCAAATCAGCCCAGCGCCTAACGGCGCTCAGCACCCACTCCCAAACTCGCGCACGTACGATACGCCCTTCCGACGGCTCAGTGGCACGCCTATTGCCTGCGTCAGCAGGCCATACTGAAAAACCCGTTCAGACATTCCCTTTGCAGAATTTGAGACAAGCCGGGGACCCTCCGGGATTCAAGACCGGGCCGGGGTCCCCCACGGATTCGACGCCGGGGACCCTTCGAGATTCGAGAGGGGGTGGGGGTCATTTCTGTCAGATCGGACGTGTCAGATATAGTATAGATTCAACGACACCCCCCAAAACCGTATAAGAGGTGTACGATAATCTTGACGAATCACTTTTCTGACACTACCCATTAATCAGACAGTTTATCTGACAGGAAAGGAGGTGACGACATGTTGATTGGGTACGCGAGGGTGTCCAGCTCGGGGCAATCGCTTGAGGTCCAGCAGGAGAAGCTGAAGGCCGCGGGCGTCGAGAAGATATTCGAAGAGAAGAAGAGCGGAGCGCGGGCTGACGCCCGCCAGCAGCTTCAGGCAATGCTCGAATATGTCCGTGACGGTGATGTCGTCACCATAACCAAAATGGACCGCATGGCTCGCTCGATGCGCGATCTCCTCAACATCGTCGCCCAGCTCGAAGAAAAGGGTGTCGGTCTCAAGGTGTTGGATCAGGCCATCGACACCACCACACCCGAAGGGAAGATGACCTATCAGATTCTCGGGGCGGTGAGCGAGTTCGAGCTGGCAATCAGGAAGAACCGGATCGACGACGGTGTCGCGCGCCTGCGTGAGCAGGGCATCGAGCCTTTCAAGGGACGCCCTCCCAAGATTAAGCGTCAGGAGGTCGAGCAGGCCATCGAAGAGACCGGCAGCAAGGCCGCTGCAGCCAAGAAGCTCGGGATCAGCCGAGACAGCGTATATCGCGTCCTCAAGCAAGCCTGAGGCGCTGACGCGCCCAGCCTGCCGGAGCGGTGGTGGCGCGCGGCAGCGCGCATTTGACTGCGAGGCGCGTCTGCTCCGACTGCCACCCCGAAGCAAACGACCGTCATCACGATCACTCGATTTTTATCGGGGCTGTTTTGACGGGAGTCCGTTTTGATTCAAGCGCGATTTGTTTTGACGAGTCGTCATTTTTGTTTCTACGAGTCGCCATTTTTATTTTGACGCGCGCTCGTTTTGCCATCCGCGAAATCTGGCGCGAATCCAAGTCGATTTTCTGGGGAAAATCTGGGCGCGTCAGCGCCGCCTTGCAAGCACCTTACCGCGATTCGCATATGCGATGCAGGTACATTGAATCCGAATTTACTCCAATAATGACTCCATCTTGATATGCGAATCGCATATATTGTGAGAGTCAACAAAGGAGAATTGACCATGGAAACAATGGCTTATGTGATCAGCTTGCTAGACCGCGCGCACGCGATTGAACGCCACGCTGCGAACAATGCGATCCGCCTTCCCCGCGATCTAGGGCGCGCACGTCGCGCCATGCGCGCCGCTCTATTGCGCGCCACATGCCCGGACGCGTTGGGCCTTGCGGATGACCTGAACGCCGCCACGGCGCGCCTGATAGCGCAAGGCCGCTCGGGCGAGGTACTGCGCGCCCGTCGCGATCTGGCGTTGACCAGCGCGCGCGCTTATCGGCCTGACGCGATCACGCCTGAGATTGAGGAAGCAATCAACACCCTTGCCGCTGCCGTGGCGCGCGCTGAGGCTATCGCGCGACCGCGAGTCGACGCGTAAAGCCATAGGCGACTCGGTGAAAGCCGAGTCGCCAAAAAAGAAACAATCAGGGTCCCACGTGGGGATTACCCAAAAATTGGAAACAGCGCGCAGTAGCCGCGAATATGTGGTGGAAATGGAAATAGGTACCTACCATATTTAGCGGTACCCTTCCGCCAAAACGCAAAACGCGATTCAAAATTTCAGATTCAAAACTGAAAACTGAAAAGTGGATTGTGGAAGACCCGATCTACGGCAGGAGATTCCAGACGGTCTTATCACCCCAGCGGTGCATCTCCAGCAACTTCTCGGCGCACTCCTTGAACCAGCGCCCGAAGGCGAACTCCCCGGCAAGCTTGTCGGCCTCTGCCTTCATTTTCTCCGACATCGCAACACGAAGAATGCGCCGGTCCCCGTCGCCGCGGCTGTTGTCGAGCCGAAGCGCTTCGGCGTCCCACCCACGAGCGATCCCGACCCGCACGATCTGGCGATAGATCACGGCGAGCGGCTCGTCGGTCAGATCGGAAATGACCTGCAGTTCGTCCGCGAGAGAGCGTGGAACGGACACAGAGGTGGGAAAGAAATCAGACAATTATAGACCCTTCGAGGTGATCGCGTAGACGATACGAGCACACCAAGAGGACGTCAATCGTCGCCACCTTCTCGACGCGCCCACTTTTCGACATCGCCAACAGTTCTGCCGCTGCTCAACTCTGCAGGAGAGGCCAGCCTTCGCTTCAGTGCCGCCTGACGGCGGCTCCCGCTGACCACATACGCCACCCACTGATCGAGAATCTCTTTACGCTGCCTTAGGAGCGATGACCGCTGGTATGCTTGCTCGATAGTACTCAGTACATCATGCTGAATACTCATCTCAGCCAGATCGCGAGAAATATCATGATCTCCGCACCACGTCCTAAACGTGGCCCGCAGCCCATGCGCAACAGCAAGCCGCCCCGGAGTGGTGGAGGGCCATTTGTCCCTCTTTAGTCGATTGTTCAGAAAGTTGATGTGGAAGACATGCTCGTCGTTTCGCGCCCTTTTGTTAGGGAAGACAAGATCGCCGCTCCCCTTGAACGAGAAGCGTTTCGCTCGGTGCAGGATGTCGAGCGCGGGCCGCGTTAGCGGCGCAGAGAAGGGGGTGCCGCCCTTGATGTCTTCCGGCGGGATATTCCACACACCCTCTTTCAGGTCGACATCTGCCCACGTCATGTGCGCGACGTTCGCGACGCGAGGGAGGGTCAGGAGATAGAAGGCGAGAGCGCTGTCGACCACACTGCTATCAAGCGTCTGCCACAGCTTCGGCACATCCTTCCAGTCGAGAGCGGGGTAGTGCCCATCATCGCGCGATTTCTTGATCACCTTCTTGCGCGGCAGTTGGACCTTGGCATCCTCGACAATGTCGGGTTTGACGCGCTCATCCTCTGCGGAAGCATATTGCAGCGCCTGCTTCAATCGGGTGAAGACCTTGTCCCCCGTTTGCGGCTGCTCAACATAAACCTTGCCAAGCTTTTCGACGATCAAGGCAGTTGTCAGGTCCGCCACACCTACATTGCCGATTGCGGGAATGATGTGATTGGTGACCGGGGACATCCAGCGACCTGCCTTCCCGTCGCCCTTGAGTGCGTGCTTCTTCTTCTCGAATAGCTCGGTGATCGCTTGCTCGACGGTCATGCCGCGCCGTGTCGCCTGACGGCGATGCTCCTTCGGATCAATCCCTTCGGCGGCAATCGCCCGATACTGGTCTGCCAGCTCCCTAGCCCGAGCCAGCGAAACTGTTGGATAGGGTCCCAACCCCATCTTCGGGCGCTTCAAGTCCGGGCGACGTTTCACGGTATAACGAAGATGCCATGACGCCGATGTCTTCGAGTAAATCTCGCAGTAGAGACCGCCGCCATCGTGGTAGGTGCCGGGGGTCATCGAGCGGAGCTGGGAGTCGGTCAGAAGGTACTTTGCCATGGACCATTTTATGGACCAATTTTCGACTGGTAGGCAAGTGACCCTTTCAGGGTAAATCTACTAACACACTGAAATAAAACGATTCATGTGGGTGGCGAATTCTTGTTTCGTTCCCGTGTGATTCCGCCCCCGGGCACCATTTAAATAGAATGAAAACAATCGCTTGCCGCGTTCCTGTTGTCGCTAGACAGCCATCTATGTTGTCGTGGGTATCATTTGGGTAGCATTTCGGACCCGGCGGTTATCAGCGCGCAGGGACAGCGTCGTGGTATCGTGGGGATAGTTAGCTTCCGTCCAAACCGATCCATCGGGAAACGGCGACGTCTGCGAACCGCTCGCCGCGTTCTCGAATTTCATCTTCGGTCCACTGCGTTTTTCCGGTGAACCACTTGTTCAGGAACAAGCCCGTGTGCTCGGCGAATTTCGCCTTCTTCTCATCGAAGCCTTTGTTCCCCGATGAAATGTTCAGACCGCCTGTGAGCAGGGTAAGGTTGCCCAAGGTGTGCAGAATGGCGTTTCGTGCGATGGCCTTGCCGTCATCATCCGAGGGGCGACCAGTCGATCCGTCCTCATAGGGCCAGTCATCGCCCCATGATTGCGGCATGACATGCTCGACCCACAGGTTAGGGGGCTGGTCGGACTGCTCGGCGAGTTTTGACCTGCTTGCGAGTTCCAGTTCCCACAGGATGTCCGTCAGTCGTGGACGCGGCGAAATCGCATAAGCGTTCTCGTTCAAGATGCCGTGCCGAACGTCGCGGTCGGTGGGAAACCGGCTGCTGACCCCTGCCTTCTTTGAGAAGTAACCCTTGAAGCTTGCAACCGATACGCCGTTCTCAAGGAACTCGGCGGCGATGGACTGGAACACCTTGTTGAGGTTCTTGGTCGTCAGATTGCAGAGCGTTCGACGCACCAGATAGGAATAGATCAGTTGTGCCAGCTTCTCCCGCTCCTCAGGCGGCACATCCTCCTGCCCCATCTGCAAGGCCACCGGGTAAACGGTCGTCACCTGCCATGTGGTCAATTTTCGCCCGAGCCACATCAGGGACGGGTCGCCCTCTTCTTGCCCTTCAAGGGTTCGGTAAACTGGAGCATACCGTTCAAGAAGTTTCAGCTCATCTTCGACGTTTTCGAAACGTGGTCTGCCCTTCGGCACGGCGAAGTCCCTATACTCAGCGTATAGCTCACGGATCGAAATCTTTTGGCCTGTTTCGGCGACAAGCATGTGGGCAAGGAAGTGATCGAGGCGCGGGCGCTTTGGGCGAGCGTTTGGTGCATCACCACGCCACCACGGATGATCGAGCGGGTCCCACAGCTTCTTGTAAAGCGTCTCGACTTTGGCCTTCTGCTTTTCGGCACGGTGGAAAATGTTGTTGCGCACGAGGTCCATCGCCAACAGCGGTTCGCCCTTTGAGTTCAACGTCTCAAAGATCACCTGCGCGTCGTCGCTTTCGCCAAGCGTGATGACCACCAGCTTCAAACGATCCAGCAGCGCGCTCAAGAGCGCCTCCAGACGCGCCGACACGTCCTCGGGCGTGATACCCTCGTCGATATGATCCTCGGCGTCTTCTGGCTCGTCTGAGGCGCCTTCGAAATCCTGTGGGCCGTGCTGAACGAAATCCTCGATCCACTGGCGGAACAGGTGATAGGCGCGAAACGCGCGTTCGGGCCGGTTCTTCGGCACCGACTTGCCCCAGAACAGGGATTTGTATTTCTTGTCAGCCTCGGCGGCGGTCAGATCGATGATGTCGTGGAACAAGTCTCGGTCGGAGGGCGTGGGCGTCAGCTTGAACCGTGTCAGCGGGTCGGTATCTTTGCTTTGAGGAACATTGGTCAAATAGCCGTTGATGTGGTCGATGAAATCGTCCTGACCGTGATTCCGTGCCACCTCGCGCAACGCAGCGAGAAACAGTTGGAACGTGGTCAGCCGTTGCTGTCCGTCCACCACCTGCACCGTGGGCGTGAAGGCGAATTTCGCGCCGCTATCGACGGGGGCGAGGATCAACGCGCCCATGTAGTGTTCGAACTTGCTTTCGCCTTCCAGCACCTCGGCGGCCTTGGCGGCGACATCCTCCCAGAAGGGGATCAGACGTTCATCGCCCCACTGATACTTGCGTTGGTAGAGCGGTACCATGAACCGGCGCGCTTCCTTCAATACGACTTCGACGGGGTGATCGTCAGCGTCCATCGGCAATACTCCCAAAAATTTCGACCTCGTCGCTGTCGCGCGGCAGTTCCCAGAACTCCACGTCCGGCGGGATCATGTGGCTTTGCGTACGGCGGAAATAGGCAAGCAGGCTTTCGCCCGTTCGGACGCGCAAGCTCTGCTCAACGAAGAAAATCTTGCGGTACATCGGCGGGGCCATGTGGAAATAGAACATTGCTTCGGCCCAGTTCTTCATCTTGGCGCTGGGAACCACGTCGCCCTTTGTCCAAGTCTGCGACTTGCACTCGACGATCACGGGCGGGTCTTCCGAGCCAAGATCGAAGGTGTGCAGCTTCTTGTCGTTCCCTAGACCACAGGGCACTTTGTGGTTCATTTGTAAGGGGATACCGTGGGCGGCAAGGATGGCGCAGGCGCGAGCCTCGAAATCACGGCCGACATGGGCGTTGCTGATCGACCCTTCACGCTGAAAATTCATCATAAGAGCTGTTTCCGAAATTGTGTTTCACAGTCGTCTCTGATCACGAGCAGCAGCGGTTTCTTGCGCCGAAGTAATGGTGGAAAACAACTGACGCATTTATCGACCTTAGCTGATCTTGATCAGTTCAGCGGTTTCAAGATGTAGCCGTTAAATGAGATTAGATTGTATGGACGATCGCCAAGTCCCGCTTTGATAGCATGTTCCTTTTCCGAGGTTGCGATCAAGATCTGATGTCGATCCTGTCTGACCTTGGCCGACTCTTGAAACAAACTTGTAAGGTTCACCGGGTCAGCAGCTTGTTGCCCCGGTTCATCGAACACTACCAGCCCTGCATGGTTGGTATTGTAGTTTTCATCCAGCTCTAGAAGAGAAAGATAGTACGACCACTTCAGGCGAATGCCATCGCTGGCAGACGCTTCGAAGCCGATGTCCTTTTCAATTTCCCCGCCAGAATCCTTATCAACCACCAACACCTGTGGTCTGAAGTTGTCCCTAGCCAAGGTGATTTCAGAGGGTGGGAAGGAATGGAAATCAAAAGTCTTCAGGTGCCCCTGTACGAGGGATTGAAGGCGGGAAATCTTGTTCTTGTCCTCCAAGGAAAAGTCGTCTCCAGTCCGCAATTCCTTAAGTCGGGATGAAAGTCGGGCCCATTCCTTAGCGACTACGACCAGCTCGTCAACTAGGCTGTCCGCGCGCTCCTGCATACCTTCCCATTGCGCCAAGCGCGCCTGCAACCGAACCGATTTTTCAATTGTCGTCCTGTTAATGCTCGACGCTGGGCGCACAAGCGCACGTTTCAAGCTACGCAATTCGCTTTGAGCTTCTTTGTAGTCTTGTTCGATGGACCGGCCTCGCAGACGAAGCTCCCCAAGCCTCTCTTCGGTGGCTGCCAACGCTGACTTGTACATGAGTTGTTGCGATTTTATGAAAGCTATGTTTTCATCAAGGGCCATCGCCCCTGAGGAACTTGGTGGTAGCAACTCTTGAGACAAATGTTGATGGCAGGTCGGGCAACTCTCAAATGCCACGGCATCAGTTACCTCCGAACCAAGCGCCATTAGTTTTTTGGTGTCCTGATGACGCTTGAGGTCGATATCAAGCACGTCTAGGCGTTTCTGCAATGCCCTGTTTTCTTCGAGAACCGAGCGAAATTCAGTTCTCGCGACTTCAAACATTGCTCCGAGTTCATCATAGCGCAACTGAGCCGCTTCAAGGGCTTTTTGTGTGCTCGCCTCGGCCTCTTCGGTAGAAACAAGTTCAATGCTGTTTAGCTCTTCGATCTCTTCCTGAAGCTCCTTGGAGGCGACTTCTAGAGGCAACCACTCGCCATCCATGAATACTTCCAGAGAAATATCTGCCTGATGTGAGAATTCGGCGGTAGGTGCCTTGGGTACGCCAATAAATCGGATGAGGTCGACACCACCTCTTTCCAGCACACGTCGTTTGTCGGCCCAGTCACTTTCAAGGAAACCGATACGCTTGTTCAGCTCAGCCCTTTCCCGACGCACCTTTCCGGCGTCGAGGTTCAGAACGAATTCGAGGACACGTCTGTTAATGTCCTGTATCCGGAAATGCGTCGGCAACGGCCCTTGAACTGTGGACCAACCACGCTTCTGTTCCACAAAGAACATGGGGAATAGGGTCTCGACGTACAGCGGACACTCAGTCCCATCGAACCTAGGAACAAGCGGCAACTCCCATCCCAAGAAATCAGCTAGGAAGTGATGGAACCCACTTTCTCTGGTGGCCGATCCCGGATCATGGACAAAAAAGTCTCGCTGCCTTTCCCTGACCTGACCAGAATCCTCGGCTTTCTGTGTCGACCATGTTGAGATGAGTTTTGGATCTGCGTCCCCAACTATGCTTCGCCGGATGCGAAGCTTCTCGCCCTTTTGGTTGCAAACTTCAATTTCGACATAGGACTGAAGCACCTCCTCATATGGGTCATCCTTGGATTCATGAATCCGTTCCCTCATTGCGAATGGCAATGGGACAGACAAATTCGCACTCAAGGAACGCTCCAAACCCAGAACGTAGATAATGGCTTGCAGGCAGGTTGACTTGCCAGACGTGTTGTCTGCTTGGACGATGTTAAGACCGGAAGTGAAATCAAGATCGACCCCATACACAGTTCTTGCTGTGATCGATCTCAGCTTAAGAGAACAAACTTGGATCATGATGGGGCCTTACTGGCTAGCAAGATTTGGGTCACAAAGCCTTCTGTGATCTTGCTCGAGAACTCTCTGAGAAACGCCTTTTCAGTCACGAAACTCTCTTCGTCGTCCTCAAGCTTCTTTGCAATTTCTTTTCCCTTGTCAGTAAGGCAAATTGCTGCCTTTCCGTTTGCCACCATCCATTCGGCCAGTTGCCCTCCCGTTAGCAGGTCTACATTTCGAGAAAACGCAGGTTCAACACGCATTCGCCACTCTATGAGTGCTGTTTCACCACTTATGATTTTGGCCAATTTATTCCGCGACCTTTCTGAACGCAGCGCGTCATTTAATAGATTTAATTTCGCAAGAGACGCTTTCTTCCCACGCGAATAGTTCAGCATCAAAAGTGTTAGCGGGATACGCCAGCCGATACGAAGATCACCCGGTACAGGCGAAGGCTTGCGTTCGAAGGAAAATTTTCGATCCGTGTGAATTTCGAAGTTCATTTTCCGTTTGGCTCCTGAAAATCCAATGGGCATTCAATGAGCCAAGTTCCTACTTGACCTTGCGAAATTGAGGCAATCTGCTTCTCGGAAAGCCCCGGCACTTGGCTTTTTAGGGAATTCGCGACGCGATCTATCGAGGAGTTTATCTGTTGGGAAGCGGTATCTCCTTCGGCTCCAGCCATCTCAAGACGGCGCTCTTCGGAGTCGATGCACTCAGTTGATGCCTCCCAAAAATCGGGAAATTCATCTCGCAAATCTGAAAGAATATTTTCCCGCTCAACATGTGCATAAACGTAGGTTTTCTTTCGCTTCTCGGTCTTCCCATCATCATCAAGAGGAAACGCACGTTTGAGCTTATCCTCGACGCGCTGATCGAGTTTACTGTGCACAGCTTCAAGCTGATCCGAACTAGGCTTCTTGATGGATAAAGGTGCCCCCACAGCCTTTGTGCGAAGTTGTTGATACTCAGTCTCAAAATCCTCCTGGCTTTGCACAAGAGCGCAAAAATCAGATACCAAGAAATCCAATCCGGCTTCCCTCACTTCCTTGGCGACCGCTTGGACATGAGAAATGACATCTTTGTTGTCCAGAAAAGGGCAAAGCAAAATCCAATTAGATATTTTTCGATCCCCAAGTATTTTAGAGATGACGTCCTTGTTCTTCACCAGTTTTCGAAGATCACGGGCGCCCTTTGATTTCATTGCACTGGCGGCTTTTGCAACGTCCGACGTTTCTTCAGGCGCATAGCTCTGGTAGCAGCATCCATCGGTGGTGATGAATTCGAGACCTGCGTCGCCCTGAACCCTATCAGGAATGTCTTGTACATTTTGGGGAAGGTGCCGCACTTGCACAAGCTGCTTGGAATAGCGCTGCCATTCCTTGCCATCCCAATCTCTTCTATACTTAAATGCCAATAGCCTACCCCAACTCATTTTAGAGTTGAGGTGGACTCGGAACAATTCCCCAGTAAGTCAAGCGTCTAGCTGAGGGCTTTCGCCCGCCGGATCATGTTGACGCGGTTGAAGACGAAAGAACCTTGCGAGCTTCCTTTTCGGCAACTGAACCCTTCACCCACTGCCATGGGGTGCGCGGCTTTCGGGCTTTCGCCAGTTCTGGGTTCGCCTTGGTGTCGCTAGCGGCGGCGCGCAGGCGTTCGCGTGCCTCGCGCGGGTCGATCTTTAGTTCTTCGCAGATGGCCTTGAGCGTCACGATATCGGTCATGTCGATCTCCTAAGTTGCTGATACAGCTAGATAAGACGCAAAGGCAGAGCATGTCAGGGATAACCCTAATTCGGTTTGAGGTTTTCCGAGGTGTCCACGCCGAGGGTCTTGGCGATGCGTTCGGCCACCAAGATCGACGGGTTGCCGATCTGTGCCGCGCTCTGGGGCGAAACTGTCAGCGCCTGCAATTAACCCCGAGGATCGAGAGCGAAACGCGCGCGCGGCGGCGTTGTATTGAGCCAGCAGCGCCGGGGCGTGCCTCGGGCATGGTGATCCCGTCGCAATCCCGGCTGGCGCGCTGTGCGCCGCGCTCATGGCGATCATCCCAACATCTGCACGGACGCGGTGCATCGGCATGGCTACTCCTGTGGTCTCCATAGGCCGCGCGGGAATTACCCTGACGGGCAACGGTCCACGATCTTATTGCGCTGGCATCGAAACCAGCCAGCGAGGAAATCGGTGATGGCGATCAAGGCAACATGGGCCTTCAACGGCCAGACAAAAATCATCTTGGGCAACTGGCACCGCCTATGGTGCCTGCTGTTCGGCCCGTTCTACTACCTGTTCAAGGGCATGTTCCTGTGGGCAATCGTGTCGTTCTTCAGCTCAAGGCCTGTGGGTCGGCTTCCCCTTGTTCAACCGCGCTATCGTGCTGCGCCATTACCATCGCAAGGGGTGGGTGCAGGGATGACCGCCAGCACCTCCGCCCAAGCAGTTTGCCACCCGAGTGGAACCCGGCGCACGATACCGAACCCCAGCGCGAACGCGGACCGCATGAAAAGGCTCGGCAATTTAGGTCCGGCTTACGCCCGACAGACTGATAGATAGTCCTCGTGTCACCCTAGACAGGTCTGACTGGCACCCTACGAGGTGCTGGCACAAAGGCATGGGGGAGGCGTTTTTTTTAAAGGCGCGTATCTCACGGGCAGACAAGTGGTCATGCGTACTTCCGAGGTATTTGGCCCCTAGCCGCTCCGCTGTCCGGTCCAGCGCCGACTACCGGAAAAGCGAAAGACGGGCCGAAGCCCGCCTCTCATTCGATATAAAAATTGTTGTACACGAATTTTTATAACGATCACTCATCGGTGCGGGGTTCGCCGAGCTTCCAGCGAGTGCTTTTTCCTTTACCGACCTGCTCAATCTCGCCAGCCTTCGCCAATTCCGCCCGAAGCTCGTTCAAAGTACCGACAGACGCAAGGCTGCGGCTGGTCACAGCGCTCTCGACTGCCTCCCACCTGACCGGCTGATCGGAAAGGAATTCGAGAATGAACTCTCGCGCAGCGTCGGTGGCTGACGCGGGCCTGCCGACCGCATTTGTCTCAACCCGACAAACCTCGGCTTCGTTCGCGTCGGAAAACTCAATCGGGTGCAGCACAGGCGTTCCGTCCCGACCTCCGCCAAAACGTTCGAAGATCATGGTTCTGCCAAGTTCACTGGCATTGGCCTTGCCGTGCGCCAACGCGAACCTCGATCGATCTGTCGGGTCCGTGCCATAGAAAAGCGCAGACCGGATGCTTGCAGCAAAACCGATGGAGCCGACGATACGGTACAAAGGGTGTTCTGCCGATTGCTTGTTCAGGTGGCCAATGGCCAACACCGCACATCCAGCATCTTCCGCGATCTCCGTTAAGCGCCCGAGAAACTCGCCGACTTCATTTTGCCGGTTCATGTCACGTCCGCTGCCCATGTACGCTGTCAGCGTGTCGATCACGACCAGCTTGGGCTTCTCCTGCTCGATGTAACGCGCCATTGCCTCAAGATTCTCTGGCGATAGAATCTTGAACCGGGTCATCACGCGGATTTGGCCGATGTCCGCGTCGTTCTCCAGTAAACGTGGCAATGTCACCCTCTGCCAATTGTCCTCAGCCGACAGCAATAGCACCTTTCCCTTCGGTGCACGGTCATCGGTAAGCGGCCATCGGTCGCCTGAGGTCACTGCTGCGATCAGTTTGGTCACCAACAGGGATTTACCCATGCCAGGGTTGCCCGCGAGAAGGGTTACGCCGAAATAGGGGATGTACGGGTAGTACAGGAATTCCATCGGCAAGGGCTCGGTTGTCTTTGGTGGCCCGAACAGGGCTGCAGTGTCTTCGACGTAGTTCCCGCTGCTCTGGATGACCGAGCGCAACTCGCTTGGCGACAACGGGGCTTCGGTGAAATCGTTGTTCAGGGTTTCCAGCATGGCCTCAACCGCATCTTCATCATCGAACCTTCGGCGCAAGAAGCAGGCCGTACGAAAGAAGAAATCGTTGCGGCTACCGCTCTTGATGACGAGGTCCGTTGATCCCGTTTGCGGTCCCTCTTTCCTATGCTGCGTTCGATCAGGTTTGAGCTTGCTCAAGTTCTTCGGCAAAGCGGCCATACCGGAAGGCGACCTTGAGGAGTAACGATAAGGCTTACCCGAGGGATGGGTGCTGGGCGGAACCATCAGCATTTTGTTGCTGCCGGTAAGAACATCAACATTTGCGCCCTTGAACGTGCCCTCAGACAACTCGCCTTTGAAGTACAGGTGGTAGCCGCGTCCGGTGAAGACCTTGACCGTTTCTGGAAGGTCAAGCTGCTTCACGGCGGCACGCCCTTCATCGCCGTCCACGTCAACGACTGTAAATCCAGCGAGAGATATCGCGAGGTTTGCATTGGGCTGCCGTCGCAGGGCTTTTTGTACCAGTGCAATATCATCGGTCGCGCTATTCACGCCGTTTGGAAAGAATTTAGACAAGGGGTGCTTGCCGGGTGAAGGGCAGTCGTCACGCTTGCACGCGCATCGCCCGTCCTCGCCAATGCCGTATGTCAGGATCACTTTCCGCCCGGTGGCGATTTGAGCCTTTGCGGCGGTTAGTGTATTTCGAGAGCGCATCTGTTTTGACACGCGAAATTGTTGTCGCATGGTGTTTCCTTTGATTATCTTCTGGGAGAGAAGGGGCTGGAAAGCCCCCAATCAGTAATCAGCGTAGTGGGTTCGAGCGCGCTCATCGGCGCGTTCGGCGAGCCAGTCTTCGATCTCTGACATGAGCCACGCGACGGTGGTCCCACCCATTCTGATGCGACGGGGAAAGCGTCCTTGGGCCTCCCAGCGCAGTTTCGTTGTATTCGAAACGTTGATGCCCATGCGCTTCAGGTCTTCGCGGGTCACAAGCATCTTGTTCGCCATACTATCTGTCATGATTTTACCTTTCGTTGCTGAAAGGAACCGGTTCCTGAGACAGTAGTGGCGCGATAATTTTAGCTTGTCATTTCAATGCTATGAACACGGGCGGGGCAAATTAAGATATTCTGTTCAATCGACTAGGCGATAGTCGGAAACTGCTCGTTGAATTTACCTGTTTAGGTTTTCTAGCTTGGCGGGTTCTTTTATGAACCTTGTGTAGTAGGCCGCGAGGAGCGGTCGCGCTGATGCCCGTATGAACTCAGGGTATTCGCCATCAATTTTACCTTCTGACGCCGAGCGCTTCACATTCTCAAGGCCCCGGATATCGATGAAGACTTCGGTCATACCGTTGACAACTGCTTGCATCGTTTCTGCATGGGCCGTTGCTACCCCCACATCCTTCGGCGTACTGCTGACTGCCTGAACCAGCTCTAGTAGGTTCGATACGGCGGCATCGGCTTCCTGCACCCGTTGCCGCATTTCTGAGGCTGGTACAAATCGGGAGGATTTTCCCATACCGGAGCGAATAACCACTGATGACAACATATCATCACTGTCGGCCAAAACCGCCATCAAACGGCGGGACAGATCATCGACTTTCGCGGCCCAAGCATATTTTTGTGCCGGTGTCGCGGCTCCGCCCACGAAATCGAAAACGGACAGGAGGTACTCGGCGGTCGCTGCAAGTTGGAGGCGAAGTTCCTCAATGTCGGTTGGACTCTCGAGACGTATCGTCTGTGCGATCTCGGCCACTGCATTTTGGCGGTAAATTTCGGACCAAGGATTGTGGCCGGGCGGGAACTTCTTGCCGGCATCTCCAACCCAACGCTCAGGCGTGATGTCGCCTTTCAAGTTGCTGAGCATTCTTGGGCGTTGTGATCTTTTCGATATGCTCATTCCACTTGTCCAGCGCCTCGCGCTTCTCGTCTGCGTATGAATAGACATTGTAGATAGCGGCCACGCCCGAGACCACACCTGTCTTGTGGTTCAACAGGGCCTCAGTGACGGGCTGAGGCACGCCCAACATCGCCATGTTGGTGGACATCGTGCGGCGCAGGTCGTGGATGATCCACGGCTCTGTGCCCTCGGGCAGCTCTTTGTCGAGCCGGTCTTTCAGGCGACCAAACCCCGACATGGGCGATTTGCCGGTGGTCGTGAACACATAGTCCGACCCAATGAACCTCGGCACCCGGCGCAACACGTCCAGCATCGCGTCGGTGATCGGCACAGTGTGCTGCCTGCCGTTCTTGGCGCGCTGCGAAGGCAGCGTCCAAAGGCGTTTTTCGAGGTCGATTTCCGGCCAACGCATTTCAGCGACCTCGGCGCGTCTCTGGCCGCTGAGCATAAGGAACTTCATACAATCCCCGAAAGGATAGCCTTCGTCGCCAAAGACCTCCCACAGCGCGCCCAGCTCTTCGTCGGTCAGTACACGCTCGCGCGACCGTTCCTTCGACAGCGGTTTCATCCCGGCAATGGGGGAGGCGTCGATCATGCCGCGCTCGACGCACCAACCCATCAAGTGCTTGAGGTGGGCCAGTGCGCGGTTCGCGCTGACCGGCGCGGATTTGTGGATCACGTCGCAGGCTTTCACGACATCGGCACGCTTGATCTCGTCGATCCGTTTGCTGTGCAGGGTGGTGAACTTCGCCAGCAGGGCTTCCTTGCGCTTCCAGTCGCGGTTGTGAACCTTGGCGTGCTTCTCGATGTAATCGGGGATCACGTCGCCTAGCGTCGGCTTGGTATCGATCTCAATGCCGGTGCGATCTTCAAACCGGCCAGTCTCGATTTCATAGAGAACCTGTTGCACCCGCTTACGCGCATCAGCCAGTGATATGATGGGGAACCGCCCGATGGTCAGTCGCCGCATTTTGCCGTTGATGCGCTTGTGCAGGCAGAACGTCTTGGTGCCGGACGCGCTGATGCGCAGGACCAGACCCGGCATCAACTCGTCCCGAAAATCGAGACGTTTCGACGGATCGGGCTTCTGGCCCTCGATGAACTTGGTGGTGAGCTTGCGTTTCATAAATCCATGATAAGATGGACGGATGAGCCGCGTCAGGGACAATCCTGATCAACTTGAGTCTGTTCGCGCAGGTTTGCGCAACTGACGGGAACGGGAGCCCGCAACCAATTCGGTTGGTCGCACTCACTTTGAAATCCATTGGAACTGGATCCTTGCGCTTCCGAGATCGCCCCTAAAGAGAAAACTGTAGTCTGGCGTGAATTCATCTGGTAGCCTTGCATGCATAGCGTGAGACTAAAAAATTCGGGAGTACTCAAAGATGCCAGTGAGTGGACCACCAAAACAGTTTCGGCAAGTGGATTTGATGAAGACTTTGCAAGAAGGAGACCTTCGAGAGAGGCTCGCTCAGTTTTCGGGCGATCGCGTGAATCTCGACCAGATGAGCAGAGAAGAGCTAATGAACATTATTGTCGAGTTACAGAACAACGCGCTTACCACACTGGACCCGGATTTCGACCCCAACAATAACAATTCGAGCGACTTTTATGATTATTGGGATGACTGGAACCTGAATAATTGGGGAAACTTTTTCGACCACGACTTTGATAATACATGATGGTTGCGAAAACCGCGGCTGAGGTCCGGGAAGTAATCGAAAAGACTAACGACAGAACGCGCCTACTTGTTCTGCAGTCAACGCCATTCTGCAACTTGAACTGCACCTACTGCTACCTGTCAGAGCAAAGCCGAAGCACAAAGGGTCTAATGTCTCTCGACATTGTCGAGAAAGCGGTAGCGTTTCTCAGAGATGGGGGGCTGATTAAGGATCGATTGACCGTCCTTTGGCACGCCGGAGAACCACTAGTTGCACCGATAGAGTACTATCGAGAAGCGATGAACAGGGTCCAGCAACAAGCCCCGGCTGGTGTTCAGCTCGATTTCGACATTCAAACCAATGCTTGTTTAATTGATTCCGCTTGGTGTGAATTCATTCGTGCTTCCGGCTTACGTGTTGGTGTAAGCATTGACGGCCCGAAAGAGATACACGACGAACATAGGATAAACAGGCAAGGGCAAGGTACATTTTTTGAAACAATGAGGGGCGTTAACCTCCTCAAGGAGCACGGCATTCCCTTTAGTACTATTTCTGTGGTGACATCAAAATCGGTTGAGAATCCCGAGCACCTAATAGATTTTCTTCTTGAGCTGGATTCTGTCAGCATTGGCTTCAATGTGGAGGAGATTGAAGGCGCAAACTTAGAAAGCAGCATTAGCATTGGAAGTGATGAGGTTCGAGATTTTGTGTTCAGAATATACCAACGCCTTAAGTCGCGCGGGCAACTTCAGAGATGCCGTGAGTTCAAGACGATCCTAAGGCAGGTTGCTCAAGCTGGCCGACCAGTGTTTGAGAACCGACAGGGTGAGAACAAGGCGCTTAGTATTATCACCGTTGATCGGCTGGGAGGTATTTCAACATTTTCGCCAGAGCTCCACGGCCTACAAACTCCTTACACAGAGAATGGATTTTCCTTTGGGACCGTTGACGGAAGCCTTCAACAGTTTCTCGCAAATCTGGAGTTTCAAGCTGTCATGCAGGAAATCGAAGCAGGAATTGACGCCTGTAGAAGCGACTGTAAATACTTCGGGTTCTGCGCGGGGGGGTCGCCCTCAAATAAGTTGGCTGAGAATGGATCTCTGTCGAGCACAAAGACACAACAGTGTTGGTTTAGGAAGACACTATTTGCTGACACTCTGTTGGATGATTTCTTCTTAGATTTGGCTGCGAGTTCAAAAGTGGAGGCAGGGAATGGGCTCAGAATTTAAAATCGCACTGTATGGTGACACTGAGCCCCCCAATTCACAGGTTAATTCAGGCGCGTGGAGTTTTGAGAAAAGCTCGTTTATGGATCGCCAGTATTGCGGTGGGCTTTATCTGCCAAACAATGATTGGGCAGATAGCCAGACTGACTATGCGCGTGTTACCAAAGGTTCATTTGCAAGCTGTCTGCATGGGGATACAATCACACTTCTCGCGCTTCCCGATCAAATCATTACCGGTTTCTACCGTGAATACATCCCCCTACTTACCAAGGGAAACATCGTTGAGGCCCAAAAGTGCGTTCGCGAGAACACTGCGGAGAAGATTGTCAGCAGCGTGCTTGAAGAACTGGAGGTTGATGCTGATAAGGTCGAAAAGTCAGTTGTGAATTTAACCATCCGGCATCTGTTTCGCAGCGCGAATATCGCGCAACGAACATCATCTACGGGTGACTCACAAAATCCAAATCAAGTTCGTGGCCTTCATGTGGACAACTGGGAGACGCCTCGAAAATTGATACCGGATCGGTGTGGCGCAGGTCTGAAACTGATCGTCAACATCGGCACTGAGGCTAGGCACTTCGTTTTTCTCAACTATCGGGCTGATGCGATTTACAAAGATCATCAGGATTCAGGATTTGGCGCTTTACAAAATCTCATAATAAACAGTGATTTTGCCTCGCCGATTGCCGACTGGTTCTTGGGCCAGTTCCCTTCAACAGGGCTGATAAGGATCAAACTTGAGCCAGGTATGGCTGTTCTTGCACCCGTTCAGAATGCGGTTCATGACGGAGATCTTTCCGGGAAGGCACAACCGGATGCGGTGTGTATGATTTCTTTCAAAGGCAGCAATGTATGACTCAGTCGAGAGTGTCTATCGTCGGCGCTGGCATCAAGATACCGGACCACATGACAATAGAAGGGCTCTCGGTTCTCCAAAGCTGCGATGAAGTATGGACAGTGCTCCAGGAATCGCCGCAGACTTGGTCCTTAACAAAGAACTGTACTGCAAAGGTTCACAAGCTAACTGATGATTATTCAAGTAACGAACGGAGGAGTGTGAATTACCAGTATGCGGTTCAGCGAATGGTTAATAGAGCACTTCAGGGCTATCATATTTGCTACCTCACTTATGGAAACCCTACGTACTTTGACAGCGTGTGTGCTGGCCTGATTGAGCAGTGTGAGATATCGCAAGTTTATTGTAAAATATATGCAGGTGTATCCTCTTTTGATCTGGTTTTCAACGACTTGGAGAAAGATACCGCGCCTGGAGTTTTGGTGTTGGAAGTCAATAGATTCCTTGCAGAGCAGAAGTCTGTGTCGCCGGATGTATCAGTGTTGTTGACGCAAGTTGGATTATTAGAAAGATCAATTCACACACCAGCTAGCGCCACCTATGGTGGCAAGCTTGCACCTCTGGTCGATGCAATAACTGACCTGTTCGGTTCGGAGCATCAGGTTTCACTCGTTCGATCTACGAATAGAGCAAGCGGAGAAAACGGATTCGTGAAAAGCATGCCAATTGAACACTTGTCACGAATGTCTGAGGGCTTTTTGCTTGGATCATCATTGTTCGTTCCTGCGAGAAAAACTCATAGTAAACATTAGACAAAGGAGCCCCATGGATTGTCTAAAGATTATTAGCTCTTATTGCTTGCGGGGTATCACTCGGGTAGCAGGAGTGGTGAGCTTGTGTGCTCCGGCGTGAGACTGGTCGGGACGATCTGCCAAGCCCAAAGGTCAGGGGTTTCAATCGACTACGTTACAGGTTGAACGATCCTGAGACGGCCCGCATGGATCACAAGGCTAATTGAAAATCCTCGTGTCGGTGGTTCGATTCCGCCCCCGGGCACCATTTACTACGCTAAAACACTGGTTTCACTTCAGCTTTTAGCAACCGCTAGGAGCCGCAGACCATTCTGCCCGCGTTCACCTTCGTCAAAGACGGAGTGTCTTACTCCAGCCACCGTATTCCTCTTGCACTGCGCGACGATTGTTGCCCCCCTCGGGTCGTCTGTTCGATGCGCACCAAGGCCTCTCGCATTGCCGAAGGCTTTTCCCGAAAAGCTGCCGACCAGCTTGATGAATGCTGGTATCGCCTGCGGTCGAAGGTCGCGGAGCTGCCGGGCAAGCACGCGCTTCGACAAGAGCGGCGGTGTGGTAGCCAAGGTGTGCCCGCATCCGTGGCGTCGGCTTAAGACGAAGTGTAGCGAACGGGATATCCCCTTGTGAGAGAAGCCTTACGGGGGCCGAGCACATCCTAGCCCAAGCCAACCCCAGCGCCCATGCCGTTCCACGCGACACCCTCCGCATTCTGCAATTGGTGTCCGCAGGCACCTTTTGGTCTTCGGCTGGCTGCATCTGTTGCGTCAGTCTGGTCGTGCCCTTGGGTTGCCACGCCTTGACCTCACATCCATGGCACGACGCCGGCAGGGCGGGCATCGCAGATGCGGACGCTACGCAGCATTCCGTTCCAGCGTTTTTGTAGTTTCTGCTTTTGCAACAAAACGCATCACGCTTTTGTACAGTTTTGCATGCGGAAACAGTAGTGATCTGCATCACATATTTTGGTCGTTTTTTCTTCATATTGGCGGGCCATTCGGTACGATCCGCGCCGTTTCGATTGGCATGCACCACATGTCGACCTGCCACAGGCTCCCATTTGTGCAGCAGAGCTTTGCGCCTGTTTCGGAGAATTCCCATGCCCGTTCCCACCCCCCTTGACGATACCCTTGTCGGCACGCCGCTGGATGACGTGATCGACCTGCTCGACGGCAATGACAGCTATGACGGCCTCGATGGCGACGACAATGTCGAGGGCGGAACCGGCTCCGATACGCTGAATGGCGGCGACGGAGAGGACACGCTCTATGGCCAGGAAGGCGGGGATTCCCTGACCGGCGGCGATGGCGACGATTTCCTGTCGGGCAACGAGGACAACGACACGCTGATCGGCGGGTTCGGCATGGATGCGCTCTATGGGGGCGCGGGGCTGGATCTGCTCGATGGTGGCGAGGACAATGACAGCCTGACCGGCGGCGCGGACAATGACACGCTCTGGGGCGGCGACGGCGAGGATACGCTCTATGGTCAGGACGGCGACGACGCGATGGAAGGCGAGTTCGGCGACGACTTCCTGTCCGGTGGCGCGGGCAATGACACGATGTCCGGCGGCTTCGACAATGACGCGCTGTTCGGCGGGGACGGGCAGGACGACCTGTCCGGCGATGCGGGCAATGACCTGCTCATGGGCGGGGCGGACAATGACCGTCTGACCGGCGGCGGCGACAATGACACGCTGCTGGGCGGGGACGGGCAGGACACGCTGATCGGCAATTCCGGCGATGACATCCTTCAGGGGCAATACGGCCATGACAAGCTGTTCGGCGGCACCGGCAACGACACCATGGATGGTGGCGGCGGCAATGACTGGGTCTGGGGCGGCGATGGCGACGACTGGCTGAAGGGCGATTTCGGCGCCGACATGCTGCTGGGCGGCGACGGGGCCGACCGGATGCAGGGCGGCACCGGCAGCGACACGCTGTCGGGCGATGCGGGCAATGACTCGCTGTATGGCGATGGCGGCGATGACCGGCTGTCCGGCGGCGCCGATCAGGACTTCCTCAATGGCGGCGCGGGCGAAGACACGATGATGGGCGGCACCGGCTTCGACCATCTGCGCGGCGCCAGCGGCAACGACCTGATGTTCGGCAACGAGGGCGCCGACACGATGATCGGCGGCCTTGGCAATGACACGGTCAGCGGCGACGAGGGCGATGACCGGCTGATGGGCGGCTCGGACGATGACACGGTTCTGGGCGGAACAGGCTCTGATATGCTGTTCGGCAATACCGGCAACGACGTGCTGAACGGCGAGGCGGATGACGACCGGCTGTACGGTGGTGGCGGCGATGACACGCTGATCGCCGATGCGGGCGTGGACACGCTGCATGGCGGGGCGGGGGCGGATGTGTTCCGCGCGACCGGCGGCGGTGAACACTGCGTGCAGGATTTCGACATCGCGGCGGATGCGCTGGACATGGCTGGCCAAGGCGAGGCGACCCTGACGCAGGACGGCACCGACCTGATCGTCGAGACCGCCAGCGCCACGATCCGACTGAAGAACGTCGACGAGGCCGACCTGACCCTCGGCGGCAACCTGATGGTCGATAGTGTCTTCTCCCCGCCGCCATCGACCGGCGGCACGGGGGGCTCGGTCGTGACCGTCACCAACCTGCCCGAGGTTGCCGCCCCGGACGCCGCCACCCTGCAAGAGGTGCTGGAGCGCTTTCCCCTGTCCACCGCGCCGCAGGTGGCCATTCCCGGCGACAACAACCTGATCGGCATGATCACTGCGGTCCAGGGTCAGGGCGGCACCTTTACCTTCCAACCCAACGTGATCTTTACCGATGCGGACGGCCCTCTGGGTGATATGTTGCCGGTCCCGTCGCAAATCCTGTCGGTGACATTTGACGGCAGCGGCGTGGCGACCATCGCCCAAGACCTTGACCCTTTCTCGGCCGGGCAGATCAGCCTTGGGCAAAACCCCGATGGCAGCTTCAGCCTGACCACGACCGGCGGGCTGGCCGCGGGCTATTACCTTGTGGGCGTTCAGATGTTCGACGCCGACAGCGGACTTGCCGATCCCGACCCGGACTTGGGCGAAGAGGCCTATGTCTTTGTCAATATCGGCACGCAAAGCCAGCTTGGCGGCGGCGCGGACAACTTTCTGACCGGAACGGGTTTCGACGACGCCATCAACGGTCAGGACGGCAATGACACGATATTCGGCCTGTCCGGCAATGACCTTTTGCTGGGCCGGGACGGCGCCGATGTGCTGCTTGGCGGCGAAGGTGTCGACACGATGGAAGGGGGTGGCGGCAGCGACACCCTGTTTGTCAGCGCCGATATCGGCGAACAGCTGGACGGCGGCACCGGTGTCGACACCGGAAGCTGGGAACTGACCGGAGACCTCGATTGGGTCATCCGTCTGGAAGATGGCACGGCGTCCACCGGCGGCACGGTCTACACCACCTTCACCCGCATCGAGAACGCCGTCGGCGATGGCGGCGATGACCGGATCATCGGCAATGGCACGGGCAACCGGCTGGAGGGTCAGGCAGGCGATGACACATTGGTCGGCAATGGCGGGCGCGATCTGCTGATCGGCGGCGACGGGAACGACTCGCTGACGGATGGCACCGACGACGATACCTTGCAGGGCGGCAACGGCAACGACACGCTGATCGACGGAGAGGGTGTGGACCTTCTACAGGGGGATGCAGGCGACGATCTGCTGACCACATCCTACAACGGCGACGCGGACACGCTGGACGGTGGGGCCGGCACCGACACGCTGGAGTTGTTCGGGACGCCGTTGGAAAGCTTTGCCATCGATCTGGTCGCAGGGACCCTGACCCATCTGTCGCCTGCTCCGGGTGACGATGCCCTGCGGCTGATCTCGATCGAGAACGTCTTGGGCAGCAGCGGTGACGATTCGATCACTGGCACGGATGATGCCAATATCATCATGGCCCGAGGGGGCGATGACACCGTCCGTGCCGGAGAGGGCAATGACAGCCTGCAAGGCAGCGATGACGTCGATTTCACGCGGCTTTTTGGCGAAGGCGGCGACGACCTTCTGAACGCGCGCGGCGGCAATGGCGTTTATGGTGGCGGCGACGGCATCGACACGCTTCTGGTGACGACGACCAGCACTGGCCGCGGCTTCACCGTAAACCTGGAGACCAATCTCATCGATCTGGACTTCTCTCCGTTCTTCGCCTCCGTGTTCGGGGTCGAGAATGTCTCGGGCAGCGCCAATGATGACAACATCACCGGTGATGCCATTGACAACGTTCTGCAAGGCAACGCGGGCGATGACACCCTGACGGGCAATGGCGGGGCCGACAGCTTTGTCTTTGACACCGGGCATGGCAGCGACGAGATCACCGATTTCGACACAGCCGAAAACGATGCGCTGGTCCTGACCGCCGCTTTGGCGGGGACCGCCGCGACCGGGGCCGATGTGATCGCGCAATACGCCACGACCGCAACCGCAACACTGGTTGTGCTCGATTTCGGCAGCAGTGAAATCCGCATCAGCGGTAGCGATCTGGACTCGCTGGCCGATCATATCGAGATCCGCGACGACATGTTGCTGGCCACGGAGTTTGGCCTTTAGGATCAAGAGCCAAGACCAGAGCACGGCCATGGCAGCTCCGCCGCATGCGGACAGAAAGACGTCCGGCGGGCGGCCTGCCGCATCGGTCATCGCGTGCCGTTTGGAGTTCACCCCGCCCTTCCTGCGCGCGACCGAGGCGTGCCTTGGCATCGATTGGACCGCTTTGGTTGCGCCAGATTTCCGTACTGTCTGGACCCGCTTCGCTCCTCCCTGAAGGCGGATCGCCATGTCGCGCTGGTCATGGATGCGCTGAGGATGGCGGATTACGGACGGCTCAGGCTCCGTGACCGGCAAGAACTGGACCGTTCTCGCGACCAACCTCCGATCGCTGCGCTTTGCTCAGGCACGCCGCAGACGCAGGCGTGCGATCAGCCCGCGCGCGCCTTGTTCAAAGCTCAGTTCGCCGCCATGCAGGGCCGCCACGGTCGATGCGATGGTCAGCCCCATGCCATAGCCGTCGACCGCGCCCGCCCCCGCGCCACGCAGGAACGGGGCGGTCAGGGCGTCCATCTCTTCGGCGGAGGTATCGCCGCCTTCGTCCTCGACGCGGATCACGACCCATTCGGACGAGGTTTCAAGCCACACCGTGGCCCGCCGCCCGTATTTCAACGCGTTGTCCACCAGATTGGTCAGCGCGCGGGTCAGAACGACCGGGCGCGCGGTGACGATCACCTTGCGCTCCTCCGGGACCGCGCCGTGCCCGCGCCGCGACATGAACAGCGACGGCCCGCCCTGCACCGTGATCGGGGCCGTCTCGCGCAGCGAAACCGGGCTGCCGAGATCGCGGTAATCATCCACCACCGCTTCGACAAGGGATGTGAGGGAGACCTGCCGGGGGGGCTCGGCGTCGAGTTCGGCGCGCGTATAGGTCAGGACACTTTCAATGATCCCCGTCATGCGGTCGATATCCGCATCGAACCGGGCGCGCAGATCCGCGTCTTCGATCAGGGCGGCGCGCAAGCGCAGGCGGGTGGCGGGCGTGCCGAGGTCATGGCTGACCCCCGACAGGACAAGGGCGCGCCGCGCCAGCATGTCACGCTCGAGGTCGAGCGAGGCATTCACAGCCGCCACGATGTCGCGCAGTTCCTGCGGCCCCGTGCTGTCATAGCTGTCCGCCCCACCGACGCGACGACGATTGGCGAGGGCCTGCGCGAAGTCGCTGAACTGCCCCGCCGTGTTCAGGATCAGCGTCACCAGAACCGCCAGCGCGATCGCGGCGCCGATGGCGGCGGGGCCGCGCAGATCGGCGGGATGGCTGGCGCAGTCCCAGACGCCCGGACCGGCGATGCGCAGCCATGGCGCCTCGCCCCGGCGGGCATAGAGCACCGGTTCGCTGCAATAGGTGCCAAGCTGACGGGACAGGATCGACAGCGTTTCCGCCTGTGGCTGGTCTGCCCGGCGGGTCAGACCCGCCAGCGGATACCGCAGCTCGGGCGAGACGATGGCCAGCGCAAGCGGCGCCCCCCGGCCCGTCGCGCCGCTATCGGCCAGCAAGGTCAGCTGCGTGACGAAGGCCGGGCGCGGGGCATCGGGCAAACGCTCGAACTGGCCTTTGTCGGCCAGCGCGGCCTCAAGCTCTGGCAAGGTCGTGGCCACCAAGCCCGGCGGCATGGTGCCTTGGGTCGTGATCGCCGCGTGCAGCAAGGCGCCAACGCGTTCGGCGCGGTCAAGATGCGCCTGCCAGCGGGCATCGGACAGCACCCACAGCCCGACCGCCGCGCCCCCCGCGACAAAGGCACAGGCCAGAAGGATCAGGCCGCCGACCCGCAGACTGGTCATGCGTCTTCGGACCGGACATCGACCGCCAGCACATAGCCGACGCCGCGCTCGGTGCGCAGCAGGTTCGGGCGCTTGGGATCGGCCTCGATCTTGGTCCTGAGCCGCCCGACCAGCACGTCCAGCGCCCGCCCCTGCCCGTCCGCGCCGCCATCGCCATCCAGATCCAGCGCGGCGGCGATCTCGGCGCGGGTCAAGGGGATCAGCGGGTTGGCCAGAAACACCTGCAACAGCGCGATCTCGCGCCGCGACAGGGCGACCTGATAGCCATCGGGAGAGATGACCTCGTCGCGCTTGGCATCGAAGACCCACCCCGCGAAGGTGAACCGCTGCTTGCGCCGCCGATGCGCCAGCGACGAGGACCGGCGGGCGCGCGCCAGAACGGCCTTGATCCGCGCCAGCAACAGGTCGGTGTTGAAGGGCTTGGCGATATAGTCGTCGGCCCCGGCAGCATAACCGGCCATGCGGTCGCTGTCGGCGGACAGGGCCGAGACCATGATGATCGGCACGTCCTGCTCGGCGCGCAGGCGTTCACAGATCTTGACGCCGTTCTCGTCGCCCAGCATCACGTCCAGCAGGATCAGGTCGATCCGACCGGTTTCCATGTGGCGGCGAATGTCGTGCTCGGATGCGGCGGGCAACACATGCGCGCCGTTCTGACGCAGGAACTGGGTCAGCATCTGCCGAACCTCGGCATCGTCATCCACCACCAGCAGACGGGGAATCGTCATCGCGTGTCCTCCCTGCGATCGGGGCCAGAATGTAACAGACGGTTACAGTCGCAAGGCTCTTGTAACAGGGCGTAACAAACCTGTCCGATATCTGCACGCGGCGCCCGAAACCCCGCCATGCAGAAATTGCAATGGCACCGCCAATCGCGGCACTTTCGCCGCCACATGTACGACTTTCAACGGGAGGAACCAAAATGAAAGCGACTGTTCTTACAGCATCCACCCTTGCCCTCATCGCAGGCGCGGCGCTGGCCGAACCCAAGGCCGAAGTGCTGCACTGGTGGACGTCGGGCGGCGAGGCCAAATCGGTTGCCGTGCTCCAGCAGGAATTCGCGGACAAGGGCGGTGTCTGGACCGACATGCCCGTCGCCGGGGGCGGCGGTGATGCGGCGATGACCGCGCTGCGCGCCCGCGTGCTGTCCGGCAACGCGCCGACCGCCGTTCAGCTGAAGGGCCCCGCCATTCAGGAATGGTACGAAGAGGGCGTTCTGGCCGATATCTCGGACGTCGCCGAGGCACAGGGCTGGGCCGATGTGCTGCCCGCCTCGATCGCCGGTCACATGAAGTGCGAAGGCACGTGGTGCGCCGCACCGGTCAACGTCCACCGCGTCGACTGGATCTGGGCCAATGCCGAGGTTCTCGCCGCCAACGACATCGAGATGCCGACCACTTGGGAAGAATTCAACGCCGCCGCCGAAAAGCTTCAGGCCGCCGGTATCATCCCGCTGGCCCATGGCGGTCAGGCGTGGCAGGACGCCACCGTGTTCGAGGCCGTGGCGCTTGGCATCCTCGGCGCGGACGGCTTCAAGAAGGCGTTTGTCGATCTCGACGAGGCAACCCTGACCTCGCCGGAAATGGTGCAGGTGTTCGACCAGATGCGCACGCTGCGCGGCTATGTCGACCCGAACTTCCCGGGCCGCGACTGGAACCTCGCCACCGCGATGGTGATGAACGGCGAAGCCGCCTTCCAGATCATGGGCGACTGGGCCAAGGGCGAATTCCTCGCCGCGGGCAAGACACCGGGTGAGGATTTCCTCTGCGCCTCTGTGCCGGGCGACGGCTTTTTGTATAACGTCGACAGCTTTGCCATGTTCGACGTGTCCGGCGACGACGCCAAGGCCGGTCAGGAATTGCTGGCCGAGCTGATCGTTGGCCCGTCCTTCCAGAAGGTGTTCAACCTGAACAAGGGCTCGATCCCCGTGCGCACCGACGTGTCGCTGGAAGAGTTCGACATGTGTGCCAAGCTGTCCTCCGAAGACATGACCGCCTCTGCCGACAATGGCTCGTTGCTGCCCTCCTATGCCCATGGCATGGCGCTGCGCGGCGCGCAGTCCGGGGCGATCACCGACGTTGTGACCCAGCATTTCAACTCGGACATGTCGTCCGAGGATGCGGTGCAGGCGCTGGCCGCCGCCGTGGCCAACAGCCTCTAATCCACATCTGACCGCACAACCCCTCGCGCCGCCCATGGCGCGGGGGGACTTTACAAGAATTGGGGGGACAGATGTCCAAGTGGCTCGAAGAGCACCTGCCCAAGGTGGTGCTCGCTCCATCCTTCATCGCCATCCTGATCTTCGTCTACGGCTTCATCGCATGGACCGGCTGGGTCTCCCTGACCCGCTCGCGCCTGCTGCCGAAATACGAGATCGAAGGCTTCATCCAGTATGACAAGCTGTTCGCCTCGCCGCGTTGGGACGTGGCGATGAACAACCTGTTCCTGTTCGGCTTCCTGTTCATCGGCATTTCGATGCTGCTGGGGCTGGTGCTGGCCATCCTGCTGGATCAGAACATCCGCACCGAAGGCGCGATCCGCACCATCTACCTTTACCCGATGGCGCTGTCGATGATCGTCACCGGGACCGCGTGGAAATGGATCCTGAACCCCGGACTGGGGATCGAGGCCACGGTCCGCGGCTGGGGGTTTGAGAGCTTCACCTTCGACTGGCTGGTGAACCCCGATTACGCGATCTACACCATCGTGCTGGCCGCGATCTGGCAAAGCTCGGGTTTCGTGATGGCGTTGTTCCTCGCCGGTCTGCGGTCCGTGGATACCGAGATCATCCGCGCCGCGCAGGTCGACGGCATCCCCACATGGCGCATCTATACCGCGATCATCATCCCGTCGATGGCGCCGATCTTCCTGTCGGCCTTCATCGTGCTGGCGCATCTGGCGATCAAGGCCTTTGACCTCGTCATCGCGCTGACGGGCGGCGGCCCCGGCTTCGCCACCGACCTGCCCGCCACATACATGTACGCCATGGCGTTTTCGCGCGGCGACATCGGTCAGGCCGCGGCCAGCGCAATGATCATGATGGCCGTCGTGTTCACCATCGTCGTGCCATATCTCTACTCTGAATTGAGGGCGAAAAATGACTGACGTCACCCATTCCGCCGCCCGCACCCAGTCGCGCACCGGCCAGATCGTGCTGCGCTGGCTGCTGTATGTCATCCTGTGCCTGTTCGCCGTCTACTACCTGATGCCGCTCTTCGTGATGGTCACGACCTCGCTCAAGAGCCTAGAGGAAATCCGCACCGGAAGCCTCGTGGCCCTGCCCCGCGAGATCACCTTTGACGCGTGGAAGACCGCGTGGTCCGGGGCCTGCACCGGCATCCAGTGCGACGGCGTGCGCCCGTTCTTCTGGAACTCGGTGCTGATCGCCGTGCCCGGCGTGCTGATCTCGACCCTGCTGGGCGCGCTGAACGGCTATGTCGTGGCGCAATGGCGGTTCAGGGGCGCGAACATCATCTTTGCCCTGATGCTGTTCGGCTGCTTCATCCCGTTTCAGGTCGTGCTGCTGCCGATGGCGCGGGTGCTGGGCCTGATGGGCATCGCGGGGACGATCCCCGGCCTGATCTTCGTCCACGTGGTCTACGGGCTGGGCTTCACCACGCTGTTCTTCCGCAACTACTACGTCACCATCCCGGCCGAACTGACCAAGGCCGCCAAGGTGGATGGCGCGGGGTTCCTGCGGATCTTCTGGTCGATCTTCCTGCCCCTGTCGCTGCCGATCATCGTCGTCACGGTCATCTGGCAATTCACCCAGATCTGGAACGACTTCCTGTTCGGCGTCTCGTTCAGTCAGGCAGGCACCCAGCCGATCACCGTGGCGCTGAACAACATCGTCAACTCCACCACCGGCGTGAAGGAATACAATGTCGATATGGCCGCCGCGATCATCGCCGCGTTGCCCACCCTTCTCGTCTATGTCGTCGCCGGCAAATACTTCATCCGCGGTCTGACCGCCGGATCCGTGAAAGGCTGATCCCATGGCTCCCATCCTGGACATCCAGAACCTCTACAAGAACTACGGCACCACCGAGATCCTCAAGGATATCAACGTCTCGATCGAGCCGGGCGATTTCCTTGTGCTGGTCGGGCCCTCGGGCTGCGGCAAGTCCACGCTGCTCAACTGCATCGCCGGGCTGGAACCGATCTCTGGCGGCGCGATCCATATCGGCGGGCACGACATGACATCGGTCTCGCCCAAGGATCGCGACATCGCGATGGTGTTCCAAAGCTATGCCCTGTACCCGACCATGTCGGTGGCCAAGAACATCACCTTCGGGATGAAGGTGCGCGGCATCGACCAGAAGACCCAGACTGCCAAGCTGGAACAGGTGGCCAGACAGCTTCAGATCGAGGCGCTGCTGAACCGCAAGCCGGGGCAGTTGTCGGGCGGTCAACGCCAGCGTGTCGCCATGGGCCGGGCACTGGTGCGCGACCCCAAGCTATTCCTGTTCGACGAACCTCTGTCCAACCTCGACGCCAAGCTGCGTGTCGAGATGCGCACCGAGATCAAAGAACTGCACCAGCGCCTCGGCGCGTCGATGGTCTATGTCACCCATGACCAGATCGAAGCGATGACCCTTGCGACCAAGATCGTGGTGATGAAAGGCGGCGTGATCCAGCAGATTGGCACACCGGCGGAAATCTACAAGCGGCCCGCCAACCTGTTCGTGGCGGATTTCATGGGCAATCCGGCGATGAACCTGATCCCGGCGCGGACCCGCACCGCTGGCGCGGGCACCGAGATCGAGATCGACAACAAGGGTGGCGCGCCGATCATCCTGCGCGATCCCCATACGTCCAACCTACCCCCGGACGTGATCCTTGGCATCCGTCCGGAGGACATCGCCGAGCCGGGCTTTCGCGCCGCGCAATCCGCCCAAGAGGCAGAGTGCCTTGTCGACATGGTCGAACCGGCCGGGGCCGATACCTTCGTTCTGACCCATCTGGGCGGCAAGCAGGTCACCGCGCGGCTGCATTCGGAAACCGAGGCGCAGCCGGGGCAAAGGCAAAAACTGGCCTTCGATCTGAACAAGGTCAGCTATTTCGCGCCGGACAATGGCCAGCGCCTGAACTGACATTTCGGTCAGCGGTCCGTCATGGCGCCGCTGACCGGCCCGGCCTGACGCTCAGGTGTTCGAGAGGCGCCCCGCGATATACCGCGCGATCATCAGGTCGAGATGCGCGCCACCGCCGTTCTTGAACACCGTGATCTCGGCATCCGAGCGCCGCGCGGGCAGGTCCCGTGCCGCAAGGTCGTAGAGATCGCCAAGCACATCCGCCTCGGTCATGGCTCCGTTTGCGATGGGCGTCATCAGTTCCCCGATATGATGGACCGTCGTCTCGCGGCTGTCGACATGGACCGCCGCGCGCGACATGAGGACGTCATCCGCCTCGCGCATCTCGGGGGTGTAGGCACCGATCAGATCGACATGGGTGCCCGGCCTGATCCAGTCGCCGTGCAGTATCGGCGCACGGGCCAGCGTCGCGGTGCTGATGATATCCGCCTGCCCGGCGACCTTAGCCAGATCGGTGACCGCCTCGACCGCGACCGGCCCCGCAAATGCCTTGGCCAGTGCCTGCGCCTGTTCGGCACGCCGCGTCCAGATCGAGATGCGCGCGAGCTGCGGGAAAACGGCGCAGTAGGCCTTGATCAGGCTGCGCGCGACCGTGCCGCCGCCGACGATCAGCAGATGGCGGCTGTCGGGCCGCGCGAGGTACTGTGCCCCAAGGACGGAATCGGCGGCGGTCTTGATCTCGGTGACGAGGCGGCCCTCGATGATCGCCTCCAGCCCGCCATTGCGCGCGTCGAAGACCAGCATCGCCCCTTGGATCGTCGGTAGCCCCTGCCGGGGATTGTCCTCGAAAACGGTCAGGGATTTCACGCCGAAACCCAACCCCTTGATCCACGCGCCACGGCTCAGCAGGTTGCCGTCACTTTCGCCCAGATACACATCCCCCACCTGCGCCCGTGGCAGGCGGTGGCCCTGCCTCAGGGCTTCGACCGCATCGGGCCAGTTCAGGCGGTCGATCGTGGTCTCATACGGGATGTAGCGCGGGGTCATGGGATGCAGGCTAGCCCCCAAACTGCCGCCCCTCAAGAGAAATAAACACCCGTGAACTTTCAATTGACACACCTGAACAGTTTTTAAATAGTACCCCTATCCTGTGCCAAGGCAGACCGGTCGCCCCGATGCGCTTCCCTCGCCCGGCCAGATCACGCCGCTGCGGGTCTCCATCGGGCATGGCGGCGCAAGCAAGGGATGACGGATGACCTTCAGACATGTTTTTCAACCGCTTGCCCTGCGGCACAGGACATTGCGCAACCGGGTCGTCTTTGGCGCGCACACCACGAACATGGCCAAGGATGGCCTGCCCGGCGATCAGCATCTGGGCTATTATCTGGAACGCGCACGGGGCGGCGCGGCGATGATCGTGGTCGAACCCATGCCCGTCCATCCCGCCGCCGTGCTGACACGCGGCAATTTCCGCCCCGGCACGGATGACGTCATCGCCCCCTTCAAGCGTATCACGCAGGCCTGTCAGGCTGAGGGTACGGTGATGATCCAGCAGCTCTACCATGTCGGCGCGCATGGCGACTGGGACAATTCGTGGAACGCCAACTGGTCGCCCTCGGGCGGGCCCAGCTATCACGACAACGATGGCAGCCGCGCCATGTCCGAGGCCGAGATCGAGGAAACCATCGACGCCTTCGTTCAGGCCGCGATCCGTTGCCAAAAGGCGGGCTTTGACGGGGTCGAGGTCTGGGCCGCCTATCATTCTATGCTGGACCAGTTCTGGACCCCGTTTTCGAACCAGCGCAAGGATCAATGGGGCGGAAGCCTTGAGAACCGCACCCGCATTTCACGCGAGGTGCTGCGCCGGACCCGGGCCGCCTGCGGCGAGGATTTCATCATCGGGCTGGCGGTATCGGATGACCCGACCACCGGCGTCTTTCCCGACCGTGACGAGATGGTGGAAATCGTGTCTCTCCACGATGCCGAAGAGCTCATGGATTACGTCACCGTCGGCGCGGGCAGCTATGTCGATTTCCAGAAGATCATCCCCAGCTTCCAATACCCAGAGAACCTTGGCGCCGATCTGGCAGAACGTCTGAAACAGGCGGGCCTGCGCGCCCGCGTCACCGCCGAGGCGGGCATCCGCACGCCCGACAATGCCAACGCGCTGCTAGGCGCAGGTCAGGCCGATCTTGTCTCGATCGTGCGTGGCCAGATCGCCGACCCGCATCTGGTGAACAAGGCCGCCGGAGGGCGCAGCGACGACATTCGCGGATGCCTGTCCTGCAACCAGCAATGCTGGGGGCGCCGCAGCCGCGACTACTACATCTCCTGCCTGATCAACCCGTCGGTCGGACATGAACATGCGTGGGGCGGAGACACCTTCACCCCCTCCCCCGCTCCGAAATCCGTGCTGGTCGTCGGCGGTGGCCCCGCCGGGCTGGAGGCCGCGCGCGTCGCGGCTGAACGCGGTCACCGGGTGACGCTGGCCGAGGCGGGGCCGGAACTGGGCGGACAGTTTCGCCTCGCCGGTTTGCAACCGCGCCGCGCCCAGATCACCGACCTGATCGCGTGGTATGAGCGCCAGCTCACCGGGCTGCGGGTCGATTTCCGCTACAACAGCTACATGGACGCCGATGACATCGCAGCGCAGGGTGCCGACGTGGTGATCCTCGCCACCGGCTCCCTGCCGTCGGGGACCGGGTTCCAGAAGGCCCTGCCGCAGGTGCCGGAACTGCCCGGCATCGAGACCGGCTCCGTCTGGTCGACCGAAGACGTCATGGGCCGCGCCGCCCGGCTGGGGCCGCGCGTGATCGTTCTCGACGAGGGCGGCCACTGGAAGGGCATCGGCACCGCGTGGCATCTGGCCGAAGCCGGACACGAGGTCACGATCGTCACGCCCGACCCGATGATCGCGCGCGAACTGGTCCGCAGCGCGACTGACTTCAACGCCCGTCAGGTTCTGGCGCGGCTTGGGGTCGGCTTCGTCACCGAAAGCGCGCTGCGGCAATGGTCGGCCCAAGGCGCGCGCATCGTGTCGCTGCTGACCCGCGAGGAAAGCCACCTCGCCGCGGACTCGCTGGTTCTGGCCACCGGCAACCGCTGCGACACCACGCTGCTGGAGGCGCTTCGAGAACGCGGCATCGATGTCCGCCCCATCGGCGACGCCGCCGCCCCCCGACTGGCGGCGGCGGCCATCCATGACGGGCGGGTGACGGGACTGGCCGTTTAGCAGGTTGCGCGCCCGGGCCCGGGGACGGCGAAAACATGCCGAAAGTATATTGTTCTCAGAGGGTTGAAAGCAACTCAGGCTTTCAACCCAACAATACGCGTACGGATATCGAGCCTGCTGTTCGGGGTCATGGCTCTGGGACTGGCGGCAGAGCGACATTGAGCGTTTGGGCAAGGGCGTCATCCTTGGCGTTGCGACACGGACCGACGGCGACATCCGGAATGCCGATCGCCTGTTCAGACAGGCGCTCGACACGGGCGGCGAATGGATCGGCTATGCGCCCGATGGCGGGTTCACCGCCTCGCTGGGGAGGGCACCGAGGGGGTCTGTTGGTTGCTGGGCGAGATGCTCTCGACCGACATGACCAACCTGTGGCACGCCGAGTTGGCCGAGCGCGCGCACAAGTTCGAGCTTCAGTATCTCCATGGCCCGATCCGCCCCCGCCGCGCCACCGGCGCCGACACCAAAGGCCAGCGCCCGTCCGGCAAGGCAGAAATCCGCCCCGAGCGCCTTGGCCCGCAGCAGGTCCGCACCGCGCCTTATGCCGCTGTCGACGATGACGGTCATCTCTCCAGCCACCGCTTTTGCAATTGCCGGAAGCGCTTCGGCGGTGGGCGGACCAAAGGCCACCTGTCGCCCCCCATGGTTGGACACGACGATCCCATCGCACCCGATCCGGGCGCAGCGTCGCGCGTCGTCGGGATGCAGGATGCCCTTGACCACCAGCTTGCCCTTCCAGCGGGCACGCAGCTTTTCGAGGCTGTCCCATGAAAACCCGGCGGTGATCAGGGTCTTTTGCACATCGGCATAGGAGGTCGCGCTTTTCAGCAGGTCGGCATAGTTGGCCACGTTCGGCGTACCGTGCTGCAAGCTTGTCAGGGCCCAACGCGGATGCAGCGCGCATTGCGCGATGACCTCGGGCGTGAACCGGAACGGCACGGCCAATTGGTTGCGGATGTCGCGGTCGCGCTTGCCTGCGGCGGGCACGTCGGCGGTGACGATCATCGTCTCGTACCCGGCGGCTTCGGCGCGGGCGATCAGGCCTTCGGTCACGGCGTCATCGCCCGAGACGTAAAGCTGGAACATGCCGTTGCCATCAGCAGCCTCGGCCAGCTTTTCAAGCGTCGTCGAGGCGGCGGACGAGGCCACGTAGGGGATGTTCTCGCGCTTGCACAGACGGGCCAGCGTCAGGTCCGCCCCCGGCCAGAACGCGTTCAGCATCCCGATGGGTGCCATGCCGAAAGGCAAGGCATAGTCCCGCCCGAACAGCGTCACCCGCGTGTCGATCTGCGAGACATCGACCATGTAGCGCGGGGTCAGCTCGACCTCTTCGAAGGCTTCGACATTGCGGCGCATGTTGCGCTCGGATTCCGCGCCGCCATCGACAAGGTCGAAGGCAAAGCGCGGAATGCGCCGCCGCGCCATGTCGCGCAGGTCGTCGATGCAGGCGGCGCGGGCGAGCGAGCGAGGCATCAGATCGACCACCCCCCATCGACGGCAAAGGCCTGCCCCGTGGTGAACCCGGCCATGTCCGAGGCGAGGTAACAGACCATCTCGGCGATCTCCTCGGGGGTGCCGAGGCGACCCATCGGCTGGCGCGCCTTGAAGGCCGCCAGCGCCGCGTCGAAATCGCCGGTGGCGCGCAGGCGGTCCTCCAGCGAGGGGCTTTGCACCGTGCCGGGGCAGATCGCGTTGCAGCGGACACCCTTCTGCACGAAATCGGCGGCGATGGATTTGGTCATGCCGATGATCGCCGCCTTGGACGCGCCATAGGCAAAGCGGCGCGGCGCGCCCTTCTCGCTGCTGACGATCGAAGCGATATTGACGATCGAGCCAGTGCCATGATCCAGCATCGACGGCAGCACTGCCTTGATCAGGCGGAACATGGCCTTGGCGTTGAGGTCGAAAGACCGGTCCCACGCCGCGTCGTTGCAATCGAGGATCGTCCCGTCATGCACCCAACCGGCGCAGTTCACGAGGATGTCGATGCGCGGCTGCGCCTCGATCAGCAGGGCCACCGCCTCGGGGTCGAGCACGTCCAGCTGGCTCGCGGTGATGCGGTCATTGCCTTGGGCCAGCGAGGCCACGCCGTCGCCGTCGATATCGGTGGCGATCACCTGCGCCCCGCGTGCCGCCAGTGCCTGCGCCGAGGCGCGCCCGATGCCGTTCGCAGCGGCGGTGACGAGGGCGGTCTTTCCGTTCAGCATATCCATGTTGGTCCTTTCAGCGTGCAAGCCAGCCGCCATCGACGGTCACGCAACTGCCATGGCAATAAGCGGCGGCGTCCGAGGCAAGAAAGACGGCGGCCCCTGCGATTTCCGACGGCTCGGCAAAGCGGCCCGCCGGGATGCGCTCCAGCAGCGCGCGGGACCGCTCGGGATCGTCGCGCAGCGCCTGCGTGTTGTCCGTCGCGGTATAGCCGGGCGCGATGGCGTTGACGTTGACGCCATGCGGCGCCCATTCGTTGCACAGTGCCTTGGTCAACCCCAGCACCGCATGTTTGCTCGACGCATAGGCGGGCACCCGCAGGCCGCCCTGCGATCCCAGCACGGACGAGACGATGACGATCTTGCCCTTGCCTTGCCCCACCATGCGCTTGCCTGCCGCCTGAGACAGCAGCCAGACGGAATCGAGATTGACCGACATCACGCGCCGCCAGTCGTCGAGCGGCATGTCGGTGCTGTCCTCGCGGTGGATGATCCCCGCATTGTTGACGAGGATGTCCAGCCCGCCGAGCGCGTCGGCGGCAAAGTCGATCACCTCGCCGGCGGCGGCCTCGTCCATGCCAAGGAAATCCGCGCGCACCGCGGCCCCCTTGCGTCCCATGGCGTCGATCTTGGCGATGGTGTCTTCGGGCGCGTGACTGCGATAGGTCAACGCCACATCGGCCCCGGCGGCGGCAAGGGCAAGGGCAATGCCCTCGCCAATGCCGGTTGCCCCGCCGGTGACCAAGGCCTTGCGGCCGCTCAGGTCAAACGGATTGCGCATCGCTCAGTACCGGTTCGCGATCGGCAGGTCCTCGGCCGGGAAGAGGCTGATGACCTCGCAGCCGGTTTCCGTCACGACGACCTCTTCCTCGATCCGCGCGGCGCTGTATCCGTCGGCGGCGGGGCAGTAGGTTTCCAGCGCAAAGACCATACCGGTCTGGATCTCCATCGGGTGGTCAAGGCTGATCGCCCGGCTGATGATCGGCCGTTCATGCAGCGCCAGCCCCAGCCCGTGGCCGAATTGCAGGCCGAAGGCCGCGTCTTCGTTCGGGAAGCCAAGGCTTTCGGCGGTGGGCCAGACCTCGGCGACCTTGTCGGTGGTCACACCCGGTTTGATCATTGCGATCGAGGCGTCGATCCATTCGCGCGCCTTCACATAGGCATCGTTCTGCGCGGGCGTTGCCCGCCCGACATTGAAGGTGCGGTAGTAGCAGGTCCGATAGCCCTGATAAGACTGGAGAATATCGAAGAACGCCTGATCGCCGGGGCGGATCAGCCTGTCGGTGAAGTTGTGCGGGTGCGGGTTGCAGCGTTCACCGGAAATGGCGTTGATCGCCTCGACATCGTCCGAGCCCATCTCGTAGAGCATCTTGTTGGACAGGGCGACGATGTCGCTTTCACGCACGCCGGGTTTCAGTTCCTCGTAGATCATGTGGTAGACGCCATCGACCATGCTGGCCGCCTGCGTCAGCAGCTGGATTTCGTCCCAGTTCTTGATCTCGCGCGCGGCGAGCATGATCTGCTGGCCGTCGATCACGTTCAGGCCCTCTTCCTGCAGCGCGTGGAACATGGCGGTTTCGGCATAGTCGACACCGACCGGCATGTTGGCCATGCCCGCGTCGCGGATCAGCCCGGCGATCTGCTTGGCGTATTTCTTCATCAGGCCGAATTCCGGCGGGATAGTGCCGCGCATGCCGACGACGCCCGCCAGACAATGATCGGGTTCCAGCCAGTCGGAATAGCGCTTGTGGTGCTCGGCGGCGCTGCCGAAATCCCAGACGTAGGGGCTGTCATCGCCGGTCAGCAGGCAGAAGCGGCACATCTTGTCCCGCTCCCATTCGCCGATCTTGGTCGCCGAGACGTAGCGGATATTGTTCACATCGAACAACAGCAGCGTGCCCGCAGGCGAGTTCTGCAAGGCCTGCCGGGTGCGCGCAAGGCGGTAGCGGCGCAGGCGGTCGTGGTCGATGCGGCGTTCGAAATCCACCGAGGTATGGCCCCAGGCAGGAAGGCGGTCACGCCATTCCCAATTGGGTTCCAGATCCTTCGGGGTGAGCAGGTTCGGCATCAGGGCGCGGGACATGGGGGGCTCCTTCGGGCGCGCGGGGCGGCCCGTTTAACGTGTTGAGATTTATGGAAAGTCAGGGGCTTACTTGGTGACCCAGCCACCGTCGATCGAGATCATCTGACCGGTCATGTAGTCGCTGTCATCGCTGGCGAGGAACGACGCCGTGCCGGTGATGTCCTCGGGATAGGAGACGCGCTTGATCACCAGATTGTTGGCGACGATGTCGTCATAGGCCTGCCCCTCGCGCTCCTTGAAGCCTATCTCGACGAGGTCCTTGTCGAGCTGCTCCCACAGCGGGGTGACCACCACGCCCGGCGCATAGCCATTGACGGTGATGTTATGCTCGGCCAGACCCAGCGCGCCGCATTCCGTCAACGCCAGACAGCCGTATTTCGAGGTGCAATAGACCGTCACGTCGACCAGCGGTTTCTTGGACGCGATCGAGCCGACATTGATCAGCTTGTAGGGGTGACCCTCCATCGGCCCTTGGGCGATCATCTGGCGGGCGGCTTCCTGCATGCCCAGCCACATCGCCTTTGTGTTGACGTTCATGATCATGTCCCAGTTGTCCTCATCGATATCCATGAAGAACCGGGGCTTGTTCAGGCCCGCATTGAACAGCGCAACGTTGATCGAGCCGAACGCATCGACCGTGGCGGCGACGGCGGCGGCGTTGTCGGCGCGGCTGGTCACGTCCATCCGGACGGCGACGGCGCGGCCATTGCCCTTGGCGTTGATGGCCTCCGCGACTTTTTGCGCCTCGGCCTCGTCCAGATCGCCAAGGCAGACGTTCGCGCCGTGGGCGGCAAAGGCCTCGGCATTGGCTTGGCCCATGCCGCGGGCCGCGCCGGTGATGAGAATGTTCTTACCCTTGAGGCGGTTGGGGTCCATGGTGTTTCCTCCCTTTTGTCACGCTGTCCCGTTTGCTCTTATGAGCTCGTCTGCGCGCGCCTGAGCCCGGCGCAGCGTCTCGCGCGGGGTTTGCAGCCCGCGGAGCATGTCGTGGAATTCCTCGCCGCAGATCTGAAAGATGCCGCCGATCTCGGGCACCGGCGGACGCGGCCAGAATTGCAATTCGTCGCGCCAAGACATGCCGTCCACTGCCTCGAAGATCGTCGAGGTGCGGCGCACCTCGGGGTCCGAGCCCACGGAGTAGCGCGGATTGGTGCGGCTGCCGTTCTGCACGAACAGCTTCTGCGCCTCGGGCGATGTGAAGACACGCAAGGCCTCGACGGCGGCAGGCACCCGTTCGGGCGCGAGATTGGCGGGGATGCCCATCACGTAGCCGCCCACCGGGGCGACGGGCTGCGCCCCCGGCGCGGGCGGGTGCGGCAGATAGGTGGTCTGGCCACTGGCGGGCGAGGTCTCGTCCAGTTCGAAATACGGCGCGAGCAGCGTATAGCCGTAGGCCATCGCGACCTTGCCCGACGCATAGGGGCGGACCCGCTCGTACCAAGACATCGACAGGATGTCCGGCGGCGAATATTTCAGCAGTTCAAGCAGGAATTCCGCCACGTGCAACCCGGCCTCGGTGTCGATCATCGCGCGATAGCCGCCTTGGGCGAGCTGCTCGGTGCGAAAGCCTCCGGCGGCTTCGGGCAGGTCGAGGATCGGCTGCCCGAAATCGGCAAAGGTCATCAGCACCGTGTGGCCAAGGGCCGTGCCCCGCGCCGCGTTCCACGCGATGCCGTACTTGCCGCGCTTGGGGTCGTGCAGGGCGCGGGCGGCATGCAGCAGGGCGTCAGTGCTGGTCGGCGGCTCGAGCCCGGCTTCGGCAAAGATGTCATGGCGGTAGAACAGCAATTCGGGCGTGGTCTGCGCGGGCACCCCATAGGCCCTTCCCCCCCAATGCGCCCCTTGCCAACCGGCGGTGTGAAAATCCGCCGGGTCCAGCCGTTCCAGATCCATCACGTCGTCCAAAGGCGTCAGCACGTTGCGGCTGGCGAACTCGCCGATCCAAGGCAGGTCGACGGCGATGATGTCATAGCGGCTGGTTTCGCGCGCGGCGTTGCGCAACGCCTCTTCGCGCAGGCGGTCGATGGAAAAGGCGCGCTGGCTGATATCGGTGCCGATGCTTTGCTCGAACTGGCGCTTGAGGTTGTCCATGACCATGAAGGTCGGATCGCCATGCACCAGAACCCGCAATCCGCCCGACAGCTTGAGCGGCTCGCCCAGCACGCGCAGCGGCGGAATGGATTGCGCCGAGGTATAGCTGCCGCCGAAATAGTAATCCTTGGCATCGCGGTTGCGCGCGACGCCGCCAAAGGCCCGCTCGCCAAGGCGCCGTAGGCGGCCGGACATCTGCATCCAGGTTTCCAGCATGGTGTCGCTGGGATGCAGGGAAAAGCTCTTGCCAGTGGCGGTGCGAGGACGCTGTTCGATCAAACCCACATCGATCATTTCGCGCAGGCGACGGTTGGCCGTGGCATAAGGCACGCAACTGGCGCTGATCAACGAGGTCGCGGTGACTGTCCTGCCGTCGAAATGACCCTGAAGCAGGTGGATCGCCATGCGCAGGTGGGCGTTCGGCGCAAAGATGTCGAGCGCGCCATCCACCTCATTGCTGAACGCCTCTAGGAAGGTCAGCATCTCGACGGCCTCGGGCTGCGCCGATGGCGCTGCCGGACTGCGTCGGGTATGTCCTCCCATGTCGTTCATCGCGAAAGCGGACCTTTTTCTGTCGGGCTTAACCTGCGACGCCTTTGTCGCATCCAATCTGGATGAATCGCGTTGCGCCATCCCTGACCTCCTCGCAAGATGTCCAATGTGATCGCCATAACGTATCGCGAAAGCGTCCATTTTGGATATAAACTTATCCAAACCGAACATTTTCGCGGATTTAGAGGAGGGGGAAAGCGGGCAATCTCCGAGTCGATCGTTCGGTAGCGCCGGATGATGGTTGGGCGTCCGGAGGAGGCCCCGGGCCGCCCGAAGAGGGACCGTCGCCCGTATCAATTCTAGGGAGGAATACCATGAAGATCAGGACTATCCTGGCAGTGACCACCGCAGCCGCCACCCTTGCCGGGGCTGCCTATGCCGAAAGCCATGGCGGCACCATGAAGATCGGCATCACCCAGAACAACGTGGGTGTCGACAGCTATCAGACCACCTACGAAAAGGCCTTCATCGAGGCAGCCGAAGCCAACGACATGGTCGAGACCGTCGTGCTGGACGCAGGCGGCGACGTGGCCCGCCAGATCGCCCAGATGGAAGACCTCATCCAGCAGGAAGTCGACGCCATCATCATCTGGCCGACCAATGGCGAAGCAGTCATCCCCGCCGTCCGCAAGGCGCACCAGGCCGGTATCCCGGTGATCGTCACCAACTCCAACATCGCCGAGCAAGGCTTTGATTTCGTGAAGTCCTTCTCGGGGCCCGACAACATCACGCAGGGCGCGCGCTCGGCCGAGATCATGTGCGACAAGTTCAAGGACATGGGCATCGAAGACGAGGCGCAGGTCGTCCACATCACCGGCCAGCCGGGCTACACCACCGCCATCGAGCGCGCCAAGGGCTTCGAGGATCGCCTGCCCGAGGTCTGCCCGAACGTGACCGTCGTCGACACCCAGCCCGGCGACTGGAACCGCGAGAAGTCGCAGCAGGTCATGGAAGCCTTCCTGGTCAAGTATGACGACATCGACGGTGTCTATGCCGGGGACGACAACATGGGCGTGGGCGCACTCAACGCCGCCAAGGCCGCGGGCCGCGAGGGCATCATCTTCGTCGGCGCCACCAACTTTGCGGTTGGCTACGAGGCGATGGCCGCAGGCGATTACTGGGGGTCGATCTACCAGTCGCCGGTCGATGACGCCAAGGCTGCGCTGCAGACCGCCATCGACGTTCTGGGTGGCGAGGACGTGCCCTTCCTGAACTACTTCGACACGCCGAAGATCACGCAGGACAACATGGACGAGTTCACCAAGCCGGTGTTCTGATCGCTCCTCCTGCGGTGCGGGGGCCTGTGTGCCCCCGCATTGTGTATAGCCTTCAACAAATACGACACGAGGATGCACACCATGGGACGTGTGACGGATCGCGTTTGCCTTGTCACAGGGGCCGCGCGGGGCATCGGGCGCGCCATCGGCGAGGCGCTGCTGGACGAAGGGGCCAAGGTCTGCTTTGCCGATATCGACGGTGAGGGCGCCGCCCACGTGGCCGAGGCAAACCGCGCGCAGCACGGCGATCGGGTGACCTCGGCGCAGGTCGACGTGACGAACCGCGCGCAGGTCCGCGCGATGATCGCGCACACGGTCGACACCTTTGGCCGCCTCGACGTCAAGTTCAACAATGCCGGCGTCAACAAGCCCATGAACTTCATGGATGTGGACGAGGCCAACTGGAATTTCATCATGGGGGTCAACGGCTTGGGCTGCATGATCGGCATGCAGGAAGCGGCGCGTCAGATGATCGCGCAGGGCCCCGGCCCCGACGGCATGACCGGCAAGATCGTCAACACCGCCTCGATCGCCAGCCGACAGGGCTTCGACAATGTCGCGCCCTATTGCGCATCGAAATTCGCCGTCGTCTCGCTGACGCAATCGGGCGCGCGGGATCTGGCCAAACATGGTATCACGGTCACGGGATTTGCACCCGGCGTGGTCCGGACGGAAATGTGGGAGCAGGTCGACCAAGACCTGATGGAGATCGGCGCCGCCGAGCGCCCCGGACAGGCGATGGAGGAGTTCTCATCCTCCATCCTCAAGGGCCGCGTCGCCAATCCGCCGGACATCACCGGAACGACGACGTTTCTGGCCTCGAAGGACAGCGACTACATGACCGGCCAGATCGTCATGATCGACGGCGGCATGACGCTGGTCTGACCGGCGGGACGTCCGGCACGACACATATACAGGCCTGCGCGATTCAAGGGAGGGGATCATGGCAACACTTGACCGACGACAGATCGGCAGCATCTTGGCGAAACAGGGTATCCTGATCGCCTTTGCGCTGTTCATGATCGTCTTCACCATCGCCAATCCGAAATTCATCAGCATCGACAACGTGTTCAGCGTCGTTCGGTCCTCGGCCATCCTTGGCGTCATGGCGCTGGGGGTGACCTTTGTGGTGATCAGCGGCAATCTCGACCTCAGCGTGGGGTCGATGATGTCGTTCTCGACCATCGTGGTGCTGGACCTGCACGACAAGATCGGACCGCTGCTGGCGATCCCGGCGATGTTTGCCATGACGCTGTGCCTTGGCGCCTTCATCGGGTTCCTCGTCGGCTATCTCAGGCTGAATTCCCTGATCGTGACGCTGGGCATGTTGTCGGCCATCCACGGCCTGACGCTGACCTATTCCGGCGGCCAGAACATGGACATCGCCGACAAGGAAGGCACGTGGTTTTCCGTCTTCGGCCAAGGCTCGGCGCTTGGCATCCCGGTGCCGATCCTGATCTTTGTCGGGTTGGCGGCGCTGCTGGGCATCGCCTTGGCGCGCACCCCCTTCGGGCGCAAGGTCTATGCGGTGGGCGGCAACGGCACCGCGGCGACCTTTTCCGGGATCAAGCGCGCGCGCACCGTGTTTACCTGCTACCTGATCTCGGCGGGCTGCGTGGCCACCGCCGGAATGATGCAGGCCAGCCGGTCGCTGGGCTCGCAGAACACCGTGGGACAGGGCTTGGAGCTGGAGGTTCTGGCCGCCGTCATCCTTGGCGGGGCGTCCCTTCTGGGCGGCTCGGGCACGATCTTCAAGACCGTGATCGGCGTGCTGATCCTCGGCTTCATCCAGAACGGCCTGCTGCTGGTCGGCCTGCAATTCTACGTCCAGTTCGTCGTGACCTGGGTCATCATCATCCTTGCGGTCTGGCTCGATATTGCAGCCAAGCGCGGCAAGCTGTTCTCGCATATCGCCTGAGGAGGGTCGGTTCATGAAACAAGGCACACTCTCCAAGGCGCTCAAGGGCGGCGCGATCTGGGGCTTCATCGTACTGGAACTGGTGTTTTTCAGCATCGCGGGCGAATACCTGTCGCTGTCGGACAAGGCCTTCATGGATTGGGAGAACATGCTGCTGCTGTTCAAGCAATCCGCCCCCATCGGCATCATCGCCATGGGCATGACCATCGTCATGGTCAACGGCAATATCGACCTTTCCGTCGGCGCGACCTTCGCGATTGCCGCCATCATCCTGCTCGACAGCATGACTTGGCCGATCTTTGCGGGTCTGGGCGACTGGGTGATCCCGCTGGCGTGGTTGCTGGCGCTGCTGGTGGGCACGGCTCTGGGCGCGCTGAACGGGTTCATCGTGTGGAAGACCGGCGTCGATGCCTTCATCGTCACGCTCGGGTCCATGCTGGGCTATCGCGGCATCGTCTTCATGTTCAACGGCGAGAACCCGACCAGCCACCTCAACTGGACACTGGTCGATTTCGCCGAAGCGGAATTCCTGGGCTTTGCCACGGCGACATGGTTCCTGCTGGGCGTGACGCTGATCATGTGGTTCGTGATGGCGCGCACCGTGCATGGCCGCAACGCCTATGCCATCGGTGACAATCGCGAGGCGGCGGTCAATGCGGGCATCCGCGTCGGTCCGCACATGATGATCAACTTTGCGATCATCGGCTTTCTCGCGGCGCTGTCGGCGGTGGTCTTCTATTCGGAAAGCGGGTCGGTGAACCCCAATGACGGGCAATTGTACGAGCTGTGGGTCATCACCGCCGTCGTGCTGGGCGGGACCAAGATCACCGGCGGCGCGGGCAATGTGATCGGCACCTTTGGCGGGGTCATCGCCATCCAGCTTCTGCGCAAGGGGTTGGGCCATATCGGGGCCGATACCTCGACCGTGAACCTCGTGATCGGCCTGATCCTGATCGCGGTGCTGTTCCTCGACAAGCAACTCAACGTCAAAGGCAAAGAGGAGCTCAGGGTATGACCGATCCGGTTCTCAGACTCGAAGACATCGTCAAGACCTTCCCCGGTGTGCGGGCTTTGGACGGGGTGTCCTTTGCGGTCATGCCGGGCGAGGTCCACGCCCTGATGGGCGAGAACGGCGCGGGCAAATCCACCCTGATGAAGGTTTTGGGCGGCATCCATCAACCGACCGAGGGCGCGATCTTTGTCGGGAATGAGCAGGTCGTCATGGCCGGTCCGCTGGAGGCGAAGGCCAAGGGCATCGTCTTCATCCATCAGGAACTCAGCCTCGCCGAGGAACTGAGCGTGGCCGAGAACATCTATCTGGGCGAGTTGCCGCGCAAACGTTTTGGTATGGTCGATTGGGCGACGCTGCGCGAGCGCACCAACGCAATCCTCGCCAAGCTGAACGTGGGCTTCGATGCGGCCACGCGGGTGGGCGACCTGTCCATCGCCAACCAGCAGATGGTCGAGATCGCCCGCGCCCTGACGGTGGATGCCAAGGCGGTGATCTTCGACGAACCCACCGCCTCGCTGACCGACGCGGAAAAGGTGGTGCTGTTCGACGTGATCGCCGATCTGAAGGCCTCCGGTGTCGGCATCATCTATATCTCGCACCGCATGGAAGAGATCTTCAAGATCACCGACCGGATCAGCATCCTGCGCGACGGGCAATATCAGGGCACGGTCAACACTGCCGAGACCACCGAAGAGGCGGTCACCCAGATGATGATCGGCCGCAAGCTGGACCTGACGCGCAACGCCTCGCATCACGACTTGGGCGACGTTGCGCTGGAGGTGCGCGGCCTGTCCTGCGGCAAGCTCTATGAGGATGTCAGCTTTGAAATCCGCCGGGGCGAGGTCGTGGGGTTCTACGGGCTGGTCGGTGCGGGCCGCACCGAGATTGCCGAAACCCTGTTCGGCTTGCGCACGCCCTCTGCCGGCACCATCCGTCTGGCGGGGCAAGAGGTGCGTATCGGTTCGCCCACCGAGGCGATCGCGCGCGGCATCTCGCTGGTGCCGGAGGACCGCAAGGGGCAAGGGCTGGTCTTGGGCATGAATTGCCGGGACAACATGACCTTGCCGCAGGTCGACGACCTGACCGCCGGGCCGTTCATGGCCGAGGGCGCCGAGGTGGCGATCTTCGACCAGTATCGCGACCGGCTGGACATCCGCACGCCGGGCTGGAAGCAGAAGGTCGGCAACCTGTCGGGCGGCAACCAGCAAAAGATCGTCATCGGCAAGTGGCTGTCCATGCACCCCGAGGTGCTGATCGTCGACGAACCCACGCGCGGCATCGACGTCGGCTCGAAGTCCGAAATCCACAAGCTGCTGCGCGGGCTCGCGGCGCAGGGCTACGCGGTCATGGTCATCAGCTCGGAAATGCCCGAGGTGCTGCATGTCTCGGACCGCATCGTGGCGATGTATTCGGGCCGCATCATGCGGACCTTCACCTCCGATGAAGTGACCGAAGACAGCTTGATTCAGGCGATATCCGGGCTTGGCACCTCGTCCGAGGTGGCCTGAGCCCGCGCCCGAGACGCAATTCGAAAGGACATCAGATGAAACTTCTCCGCTACGGGCCTGCGGGCGCCGAGAAACCCGGTCTTCTGGACAAGGACGGCAAGGTGCGTGACCTGTCCGGCGAGGTGCCGGACATCGCAGGCGACACGCTGCTGCCCGAGACCCTCGCCCGGCTCGCCGCGCTTGACCCCGAAAGCCTGCCGCTTGTCGAGGGCACGCCTCAGGACGATCTGCGGCTTGGGGCCTGCGTCGGCCAGATCGGCAAATTCGTCTGCATCGGGTTGAACTACGCCGATCACGCCGCCGAGGCCGGGATGCCCATCCCCGCCGAGCCGATCATCTTCAACAAATGGACCTCTGCCGTGGTCGGCCCGAACGACGCGATCCAGATCCCGCGCGACTCGGTCAAGACCGATTGGGAGGTGGAGCTGGGCGTCGTCATCGGCAAGCCCGGCGCCTATATCGATGAGGCGGACGCCATGGCGCATGTGGCGGGCTTCTGCGTGATCAACGACGTGTCGGAACGCGACTTTCAGCTGAACCGCGCCGGGACGTGGGACAAGGGCAAGGGCTGCGACACCTTCGGGCCGACCGGCCCGTGGTTGGTGACCCCCGACGAGATCGCCGATGTGGATGCGCTGGACATGTGGCTGGATGTCGATGGCGAGCGGATGCAGTCCGGCACCACAGCGACGCTGATCTTCAAGATCCCGCACCTGATCAGCTATTGCAGCCGCTTCATGAGCCTGCAACCCGGCGACGTGATCTCGACCGGGACGCCGCCCGGCGTCGGCATGGGTTTGACCCCGCCGCGTTTCCTGTCGGGGGGCGAGACGGTGAGCCTCGGGATCGCGGGGCTGGGCGAGCAGCGCAGCAAGGTTCTGCCCGCCTGATCCCACCTTGCATGTCCGATAGGGCCATGGTGGCCCTGTCGAAACCTCCTGTCCAGAAACACATTTCCGATCCGGAACCCGCCCCAATGTCCGATTTGCGCCCGAACCTGTCCGAAGCGGACATTCCATCGGCGCAGCATCCGGCGATACTGGCGCAAAGGAGTCGGATCAGATGCGTTATTCTGGCTGGAAAGTCATCAAGGAGGCCCTGACGGGCCATCGCGGCTGGGGACCGGCGTGGCGGGATGCCACCCCGAAACCCGCCTATGATTACATCATCATCGGCGGCGGCGGGCATGGGCTTGCCACCGCCTACTACCTTGCCAAGCAGTTCAAGCAGGCGAATATCGCCGTGCTGGAAAAGGGCTGGATCGGTGGCGGCAACGTTGGCCGGAACACCACGATCATCCGCTCGAACTATCTGCTCGACGGCAATGAACCGTTCTACGAATTCTCGCTGAAGCTGTGGGAAGGGCTGGAGCAGGAGCTGAACTACAACGCGATGGTCAGCCAGCGCGGCATCCTCAACCTAATCCATTCTGACGCGCAACGCGACGCCTTTACCCGGCGCGGCAACGCGATGATTCTGAACGGCGCCGATGCGGAACTGCTCAGCACAAAGCAGATCCTGGCGCGCTACCCGTTCCTGAACGTCAACGACGCGCGTTTCCCCATCAAGGGCGGGCTGGCGCAGCATCGCGGCGGCACCGTCCGACACGACGCGGTGGCCTGGGGCTATGCGCGCGGGGCGGATCAGCACGGCGTCGACATCATCCAGAATTGCGAAGTCACCGGCTTTCGGATCGAGAACGGCACCGTCAAGGGGGTCGAAACCTCGCGCGGGTTCATCGGCGCGAAAAAGGTCGCGGCCTGCGTCGCTGGCTCGTCGTCGCGGTTGATGGAAAAGGCCGGGATGCGCCTGCCGATCGAAAGCCACGTTCTGCAGGCTTTCGTCTCCGAAGGGCTGAAGCCGGTGCTGCCCGGGGTCATCACCTTTGGCGCGGGGCATTTCTATTGCAGCCAGTCCGACAAGGGCGGTCTGGTCTTTGGCGGCGATATCGACGGCTACAATTCCTACGCCCAACGCGGCAACCTGCCGGTGATCGAGGACGTGGCCGAAGGCGGCATGGCGATCTTCCCGATGCTGGGGCGCGCGCGCCTGCTGCGCATGTGGGGCGGCATCATGGACATGAGCATGGACGGCTCGCCGATCATCGACCGCACCCATATCGACGGGCTCTATTTCAACGGCGGCTGGTGTTATGGCGGGTTCAAGGCCACGCCTGCCAGCGGGTTTGCCTATGCGCATCTGCTGGCCACCGACCGCCCGCATGACACCGCCACGGCCTATCGCTTCGATCGTTTCGCCAAGGGGCGGATGATCGACGAAAAGGGCATGGGCAACCAGCCCAACCTGCACTGAGGAGGCCCGGACATGATCATCAATCACCCGCTTCTGGGCCCGCGCGATGCGGCGGAATTCGTCTACAAGGGCGACGCGGCGCTGATCCATCGCCCCGATGGCATGGCGCCGGACGCCTTGGAAAAGTTCATCGATTACGGCTACTTGCGCGACAACCCCGCAGGCGAGCACCGCGAGCTTTGGTTCCACGAACAGGGCGACCGGTCTTGGCTGGTCGTGACGCGCAACACGCTGACCCATGAAATCACGTCGGTCGAGCTGGCCCGCGACGTGGCCCGCCGGGAGGGACGTTCGAAATGACCCAGAAAAACCGTTTGCAGGGCGGTCTAATCGACCGGTCGCGCAGCTACACCTTCCGTTTCGACGGCAAGACGATGACCGGCCATGCGGGCGACACGCTGGCCTCGGCCCTGCTGGCCAATGGCGTGCGGCTGATGGGCCGCTCGTTCAAGTATCACCGCCCGCGCGGCCCCCTGACCGCCGGGTCCGAGGAACCCAACGCCATCGTGGAACTGCGCGAGGGCGCTCGTCAGGAACCCAACACCCGCGCCACCACCGCCGAGCTGTTCGACGGGCTGGTGGCGAGGTCGCAGAACCGCTGGCCCTCGCTGGCCTTTGACGCGCTGTCGGTCAATGACCGCCTGTCCAGCTTTTTCGCCGCCGGGTTCTATTACAAGACCTTCATGTGGCCCGCCGCCTTCTGGGAAAAGCTCTACGAGCCGATGATCCGCCGCGCCGCCGGTCTGGGCAGTCTCAGCCTGCAGGACGATCCCGACAGCTATGACAAGGGCTTCTTGCATTGCGACCTGCTGATCACCGGGGCCGGGCCTGCGGGCCTTGCCGCCGCCCTGACCGCCGGAGAGGCCGGTCTGCGCGTGATCCTCGCCGACGAGGATTACGTCATGGGCGGGCGGCTGAACGCCGAGACGTTCTCGCTGGGCGATATGGCCGGGCATGACTGGGCGGCTCAGACCGTCGCGCGCCTGCGCAGCCTGCCGAATGTCCGGGTGATGCCGCGCACCACGGTGCTGGGCGCGTTCGATCACGGCATTTATGGCGCGGTCGAACGGGTGGCCGATCACCTTGCAGTGCCCGAGGCAGGCAAGCCCCGGCAGATCCTGTGGCGCATCTATACCAAGCGGTCCTTGCTGACCGCAGGCGCGCTCGAACGCCCCATCGCGTTCGAGAACAACGACCGCCCCGGCATCATGCTGGCCAGCGCCCTGCGCGCCTATGCCAACCGCTGGGCCGCGACACCGGCGCAGCGCGTGGCGATCTTTACCAACAATGACGACGGCCACCGCACCGCAGCCGATCTGCATGCCAAGGGGGTCAAGGTCGCCGCCGTGATCGACACCCGCCCCGGCCAGCCGGTCTCGACCGATTACGAGGTGTTGCAAGGCGAGATCATCGACACCGCCGGACGGCTGGGCCTGACGCGGATCACCGTGCGGCTGGCCAAGGGCGGCACGCGGGAAATCGAGTGCGGCGCGCTGGGTGTCTCGGGCGGCTGGAACCCCAATGTCAGCCTGACCTGCCACCAGCGCGGTCGCCCCGTTTGGGAGGAGGGCATTGCCGCCTTCGTCCCCGGTGGCACCCTGCCCGATGGCATGACCGTCGCGGGCGCGGCGCAGGGTCTGTTCTCGACCCACGCGGCGCTGACCTCGGGGGCCGAGGCGGCGGCGCAGATTGCCACCGATCTGGGGCACGCCGCCACGAAACCCGACCTGCCACAGGCCGAGGACGCGCCCGTGCAGATCACACCCTTCTGGCATGTCACGGATGCCAAGCGCGCGTGGGTCGATCAGCAGAACGACGTGACCGCCAAGGATGTGAAGCTGGCGCATCAGGAAAACTTCGTCTCGGTCGAGCACCTCAAACGCTATACCACGCTGGGCATGGCCACCGATCAGGGCAAGACGTCCAACATGGCGGGCCTTGCGATCATGGCCGAGATCGCAGGCAAGACGATCCCCGAGGTCGGCACCACCATGTTCCGTCCGCCCTATACGCCCACGGCGATGGGCGTGCTGGCGGGTCGGTCGCGCGGCACCGATTTCCGCCCCGTGCGCAAGACCCCCAGCCACACATGGGCCGAGGAGCAGGGCGCGGTCTTTGTCGAGGTCGGCAACTGGCTGCGCGCGCAATGGTTCCCCCGCAAGGGCGAGACGACATGGCGCGAAAGCGTCGATCGCGAGGTGCTGCAAACCCGCAAGTCGGTGGGCATCTGCGACGTCACCACGCTGGGCAAGATCGACGTGCAGGGCACGGACGCGGCCGCCTTCCTGAACCGCATCTATTGCAACGGCTTTGCCAAGCTGGCCGTGGGCCGCACCCGCTACGGCTTGATGCTGCGCGAGGACGGGATCGCCATGGATGACGGCACCGCCGCGCGTCTGGCCGAGGATCATTTCGTCGTCACGACCACCACCGCCAACGCGGTCAGCGTCTATCGCCACATGGAATTCGTGCGGCAATGCCTGTTCCCCGACATGGATGTGCAGTTGATTTCCACGACCGAGGCCTGGGCGCAGTTTTCGGTCGCGGGGCCGAACGCGCGCAAGCTGCTCCAAAAGGTCGTGGACCCGGAATTCGACCTGTCGAACGAGGGCTTCCCCTTCATGGCCTGTGGCGAGATCACCATTTGCGGCGGGCTGCGCGCGCGGCTGTTCCGGATCTCGTTCTCGGGCGAATTGGCCTATGAGATCGCCGTGCCCACGCGCTATGGCGACGCGCTGATCCGCCGCCTGATGCGCGAAGGGCAGGAATTCGACGTGGTGGCCTATGGCACCGAAGCGCTCGGTGTCATGCGCATCGAAAAGGGTCACGCGGCGGGCAATGAGCTAAATGGCACGACCACCGCGCTGAACCTTGGCATGGGGCGGATGGTGTCGCAGGCCAAGGACTCGATCGGCGCTGTGCTGTCACGCCGCGAAGGGCTGAACGAGCCCGTCGCGCTGAAGCTGGTGGGCTTCAAACCCGTCGATCCGACCCACAAGGTCCCCGCCGGGTCGCACCTGATGACCAAGGGCGCGCCCGTCGATGCGGCCCACGATCAGGGCTATGTCACCTCGGCCTGCTATTCGCCCAATCTGGGGCATCACATCGCCATCGGCTATCTCAAGTCCGGCGATCAACGGCTGGGCGAGATCGTCCGGCTGGTGTCTCCGCTGACCGGGTTCGATCACGATGTCGAAGTCGTCAGCGCCCATTTCGTCGATCCCGAAGGAGAACGGCTCCGTGCATGATCTCATCGCCCTCACGCCGCTTGGCGCGCGCGACCCGCGCCGCGACCATCACCTCGGCCATTCCCTGATCGAAGTCACCGACGTGGCGCTGGCCTCGGTCGCCGCCCGGCTGGGCCGCGAGGCAGACGCCGCAGCCCTTGTGGCGACGGTCACCGGGGCCGAGGCCCCTGCCCCGGCGCGCGCCACCGCCAGCGCCTTTTGGATGGGTCCGGATCAATGGATGGTCGAGGCCCCCTTTGCCACCCATGAGGACCTTGCCCGCCAGATCACCGCGCAAGCAAATGGCGCAGCCAGCGTGACCGAGCAGACCGATGCATGGTGCCGGTTCGACCTGAAGGGCGACCGGCTTGCAGATATCTTCGAGCGGCTGTGCAATGCCGACCTGCGCCGCTTCACCGGCGGCAAGGCGGTGCGCACCGCGATCGAGCATCTGGGCTGCTTCCTGATCTGCCGGTCGCCCACCCATGTGTCCGTCATCGGGCCACGGTCGTCGGCGGGATCGTTGCACCATGCGCTGCTGACCGCGATGAAATCGGCGCTTTAGACCGACGGGACCGGCAGGTTCCCCCGGACGCGGTTCAGGTTGATGCGGCGGCGGTCCTCCTTCGGGGGGACGCCGAACGCCTCGACATAATGCTTGTTGAAGCTTTTGACGCTGGCATAGCCCACCGCTTCGGCGATCTCGGACAGGCTGTCGTTGGAATACATCACGATCTGCCGCGCCGCCTTCATCCGCATCTGGCGGAAATAGCCGGTCGGGTTCTGCCCCGTCGCCTGTTTGAAGCTGCGTTCCAGATGGCGCGGCGTGATGTCCAGCGCCTCAGCCACCTCGGCCACCGACATCGGCTGTGACAGGTCCCGCGCGAACAGGCCGATGGCCTGCGCCACAAGCGGCGGCATGTCCGAGTGCTGGTCGCCGCCGGTGACCGGCACGACCTGTTGCACACCCGCCTTGCGCACCATCGGGTGCTGGAACCAGCAAGCGACCTCGGTCGCGACCTCGGCCCCCAGCGCGGTTTCCACCAGACCCAAGGCCAGATCGAAGGCCGCCGCCGCCCCCGACGCGGTCACGCAACGCGGCGTGGATTCGATCACCTTGCCGGAGGCCTCGATCTCTGGAAACTCGGTCCGAAACGCCGCCTCGTAGCACCAATGCACGGACAAGGGCGTGTTCGGCACCGCCCCGCTGCGCACCAAGGGGAAGACCCCGCCGCTGATCGCGCCCAGAACCGTGCCGTGCCGTGCGGCGTGGCGCAGATGGGCTGGCGCGCGCGGATCGCGAAAGGCGCTCGTCGGCGCGGACAGGATCAGCAGGTAATCGCACCCGTCCAGATCGGCCAAGCGGCGCGTCGCCTCGAAGGCGATCCCGGCGCTGGACATGACCTGCCTCTCTCCGTCCGAGACCAGCTCCCACGCGAAGGTGGTGCGCCCCGAAATCTCGTTCGCGGCCCGCAGCGGTTCGATCACCGAGGTCAGGCAGGACATCGGAAACCCCGGAAAAATCAGGAAGCCGATCCGCAACACGTCATCCGACATGGGTGTTCCTTTCCGCTGCCTTTTGCAAAACGATCCACTGATGGGAAACTTTTTGCATTATCATGAAACCCGCCCTAGCTTTGATCCATCCGGCTGGATTCCGCCAGCATTCCTGCATACAAACCCGGGGCATTCCAACCATGACTCTAATGAAGGCTGAGCACGTGTCCAAGCTGTCCCAGGACCCACACAAGGTCGTCGAAGAACGCGAGAAAGTTCTCGAAGTCGCCATCGGCCGCGAGGTCCGGGCCTTCCGCAAGAAGAAGAACATCACCGTTGCGGAACTGTCTGCGCTCACCAACCTGTCCATCGGGATGCTGTCAAAGATCGAGAACGGCAACACCTCGCCCTCGCTGACCACGTTGCAGGCGCTGTCGAACGCCCTTTCGGTGCCGCTGACCGCCTTTTTCAAGACCTACGAGGAACGCCGCGAGGCGGTGCATACCAAGGCTGGCGAGGGCGTCGAGATCGAGCGCGCGGGCACGCGGTCCGGGCATCAGTACAACCTTTTGGGCCATATCGGCGCGAACAACAGCGGCGTGATCGTCGAGCCGTACCTGATCGTGCTCAGCAACGAATCCGACACGTTCAAGACCTTTCAGCATGACGGGATCGAGATGATCTACATGCTCGAAGGCGTCGTCGGCTATCGCCACGGGTCGGAAAACTATCGGCTGGAGCCGGGCGACACCCTGTTCTTCGACGCCGATGCCCCCCACGGCCCCGAGGAACTGATCCAGTTCCCGATCCGCTACCTGTCGATTATCAGCTACAAGCAGGACAACTGATCCCGGGCCTCGCGGGGTGAGGCCTGTCCGCAATCCGAAAGCGCCCTGAAAAAGATGCAGGCAGGCGACGTCACTCGCAGGTTTGGATGTGCCCGAACCCCTGCGCTTGCACCCCGATTCCGAATATGCTTTTGGACGCCCAAAGACTTGAGCGCTCGACCGCATGAGGCGGATATTTTAGCCGGTCGCCAAATTCTGTGAGGGTCCCAGCGTGAAGAATTTCGCAAACCGCATAGTCAATCGAACATTGAAGACGGGTGTCCTTGCCTGCGCTGCGCTTGCGCTGGCGGGATGTTACAATTCACCGGAAATGGTCGCGGACCGACAGGACCGCATGGCGGCAATCGACGCACGCGGCGCCGAATTCTATGACACGCATTTCACCCCGCTGATCGACGAATGCCTGTCTTTCCTGAAGACGGGGCAGCTCGACATGGCCAGCCTTGCCACCAAGGGGTACACCAAAACCGCCTTTGGCATCCGCAAGAAGCTGGGTCCAAGCCAGTTCGACGCGGTTCAGATCATGGGCATCCAAAACCGTGGCGAATGCATCATCACCTCACCGGCCGCCGTCGGGACCGCCACCCCCTTGTCAGACTTCCTGACTGCGGAACTGGCAAAGCGCAGTTTCCGGTTGGCTGGCGCAGGACCGAAGAACGGGCAACTGCGCTACACGAAAGGCAGTGAGAGCCTTCTTGTCATGGGTGGCACGGGCCGAGGCGCGGCGCTGACCTTCGCCAAGGGATGAGCCCGTGCGCAGCGGCGCCGGGCTCATCGGTTGATCATTTCTGCAAGGGCGGCTCGGTGCCCAGATCGGGCCAGACGCCGGGGCTGGTGGGCAGACCGTCATCATACTGGCCGAGATAGTCCAGCATCATCGGGCGGTTGGCGATGAAGCCCTTGTAGGTGGCCAGTTCCTCGGGCAGGTCGCGCACGACGCGGTGCAGGCGGCGCCCCCATTTCGGCACGGTCACGATGTCCTGAAAGGCGATCAGGTAGCACCGGATCGGGAACAGCAGGGCATTCGAGCGGGGCAACCGGAAGAAGGTCTGCAATTCCACCCGCAGATGTTGCTTTGCGCCGATATTCTCGGGCGTCAGCGTCGTCTTTTGAATGCCCCACTTGTGGTAGTTCTCGGGGCTGGTATCCAGCAGCGGGTTCACCGTCATCGTCCAGTTCAGACGCCGCGCGGGCGCGCCTTGCTGGACGTTGAGCAGGAATTTCAGCGCGCGCTTGAAGATGCCCATCTCATGCGCCAGCGGCACGGGCGCGTGCCATTCGAAGAAGTTCATGCCGATGTCGAAATCGAGGCTCCAGTCGGCCTGCGTCGTCACCATGCCCGCATCCATCCACAGCATCTCGTCGCGCTGGTCGAGCACGGCGAAATCGCCCTGCGTCTGGCGGGTGATGTATTCCAGCGGTCCGCAGGGCAGCGTGGTCTCATCGAGGAAGGTAAAGGTCTGGTCGATCCCCATGGGCTTGTTCACCCAGCGCCAACGGTTGCCGTCGCGGTGCAGTTCGAACAGGTCGGGATAGTCCTCGGACTTGGACACCATGATCAGTTCCAGCGTGTCCCACCCGGCCAGCGTCATATGCGGCAGGGACTGGCAGCGCAGCGGATCATCGGCCAGCACCAGCGCGCGGTCCCGCATTTCCGACAGGTAGTGTTCGTCCACGTCAAAGCGTTTCTCGTAGACCGAGCCCTCGGGGCCGCCACGATGCTGCTCCATGTTGACGGAATACATGTAGCTGTCTTCATGGAACGGAAACGGGAACCGCTTGATCGCCCAGTCCGAGTTGCGGAAGGAATAGTCGTCCCGGAAGGTCTCGTTGTTGAATTGGATGGTCATGTCGCGGCTCCTTACCGATCCAGAACCAGCGTCTTGCCGATAAAGCGGCTGACGCAGGGCATGATTTTCTTGCCAGAGGCGTGGTCCTCGTCATCCAGCCAGTGATCGCGGTGGACGAATTCGCCATCGGCCTCGACCACGTCGGTCTCACATTGGCCACAGGCCCCGCCGCGACACAGGAAGGGCGCGTCGACGCCGCACCGCTCCATCGCTTCGAGCAGGCTTTCATGTTCGCCGACCTGAATGGTGATGTCGGACTGGCACAAACGCACCTCGAAGGGCTTGCCGGGCTGCGGGGCGAGGAATTCCTCGGAATGGACGTTCTCAGAGGGCCAGCCATGCGCCGTGGCCGTGGCGTGGACCCAGTCGATCATGCCCGCCGGACCGCACACATATATATGTGTGCCCAAGGGCTGACCATCCAGCAGGTCCTCCAGCGGGATCGCCTGAGACTGGTCGTCGTAGTAGATGTGGACCTTGTTGGCGTATTTCTCCGCCAGTTCATCGGCATAGGTCCCCAGCGCGGGGGTCCGGCAGGCGTAGTGCAGTTCCCAATTGCCGTTGGATTGCTCCAACTGGGCGATCATCGCCTTGAACGGCGTGATGCCGATGCCACCCGCGAAAAACACGTGCTTTTTCGCCCGCAGGTCGAGCGGGAACAGGTTGACCGGATAGGTCAGCGTCATCTGGTCCCCGACCTTGACGTTGGTGTGCATGAACAGCGACCCGCCCCGCCCCTGATCGTCACGGCGCACGGAAATCGCGTAGATCGAGCGATCCGCCGGGTCGGACATCAGCGAATAGGGGTTCAGCCGGGTGCGGTCACCGTCGCGCATTTCCACGACGGTGTGGGCCCCTGCGGAAAACGGCGGGAAGTCTGCGCCATCGGTGCGGGTGAACTCGAACCGGGTGACGAGATCATTCAGCGGCACCACGGCGGAGACGGTCACGGCGATCTTCTCGGCGCCGGCCTTGGCTTTTTGGGGGGCAGCGCTCATTTGTACAGCTCCACGGGTGCGGGCACGTTGCCCGGGTCTTCGGCGTCGATGCAGACACCCTGAAAGGCCGCCAACCGGCGCGAATAGTGGTCGCGCACGAACAGGTTCAGCCCGCAATGCGAACACACGAAGGGATCGGTCGTCACGTCCTCGGTAATGCCCTTGCAATGCACGCATTGCATCCGGCGCGCGATGGACCCGCGATGCTCGGTCTGGATCGCCGAGGCAGGGATGCCCGCCGAAACGGCCTCGTTCATGGCTTGCCCCATCAGCCCCTCGGTGCCCGCTAGATAGACCTGCAACCCCATATGCGCGTCGCCCAGAACCTTGCGGATGCGCTGGACCGAGGCCGCGTAGCTTGGCCCCTCGTAGAATTGCGCGGGCTCAAGCGCGCGCAGCGCCTCGGCGAAATCCGTGCCTTTGGGGATGTAGATGATGTGGGTCTTGGCCATCAGCCCCGCATCCTGCGCGGCAAGGTCGAGGATCGCCTCCGCGCCCTCGGCATCGGCAATCATCAGATGCGCCTTGCCCGGGCGCGGCTCCAGCGTGCCATAGACCGGGCGGCTGGCGATACTTTCGGGAAACTGGAATTTCGACATTGCGTCGTCTGCTCCATTTTTTTTGCGGCTTGGGGATGATAGAAATGGAAAAGGGCGCCCTTGGAAAGGCGCCCTGCCCGATCCTCAGCCCTTCGCGGTGCGGATCGACTTGTCCTTGTCGTAGAAGGGCATTTCTTCGGCGGTGCAGGCGATTTCCGTGCCGTCCTGATTGCGCACGGTCAGCTTGGTGCCGGGCACCGCACAATCGACCGGCATCCGCGCGATACCGACATTGTGGTCGTTCAGGTTCGAGTTCATGCCATAGGTCACGACACCGACGACCTCGCCATCCTTGAGCAGCTCGGCCCCCATATCGGCGGGTGTCTTGCCCTCAAGCAGCACGCCGTAGATCTTGAACCGCTCCTTGCCCTTCAGCGCATAGTGGTTTTCCGCGCCGCGGAACCCGGTCTTGCCCGGCGAGACGGTGAAATCCAGACCCAGCTCCCACAGGGTGTCGCCGCAAGGCTCGTCCTTGAAGGGGAAGGTTTCCGAATTGTCGCCCGGATAGAACAGCAGGTAGCTTTCGGTGCGCAGCAGGTCGAGCGTCGAGAACTGCACCGGCGCGATGCCCATGTCCTTGCCATCTTCGAGGATCTTGTCCCAAAGCGCGATGGCATGGCGGGATTCGCAGAAGATCTCGTAGCCGCGCTCTCCGGTATAGCCGGTGCGCGAGATCATGACGGGCATCCCGAACAGCTTGGTCTGCAGGATGCCGAAATAGGCCAGATCACGGATGCCCGGCACGTGCTTTTCGAGGAAGTCCACGGCGACCGGCCCCTGGAGGGACATGTCGTGCAGGTCGTCGTCGAAGATCATCGCGACGCTCTTGCCAAAGGCGGCCATGGCCAGCGATTCATGCCCCGTGCCGGTGCCATGCACCACCATCCAGTGATTGACCGAGAGGCGGTAGATCACGCAATCGTCGATGAACTTGCCATCGTCGTTGAGCATGCAGGCATAGACGGCGCGGCCGGGCATGATCTTGTCGACGTTGCGGGTGGTGGCCCTGTCGATCACGGCAGCGGCGTGCGGCCCGACCAGATGCACCTTCTTCAAACCCGAGACGTCCATCAGGCCGGCCTTGGTGCGCACCGCCAGATAGTCGGCTTCGGCGCGCTCGTCGCTGTGGTCATAGAACCACGCGGTGCCCATGCCGTTCCAGTCTTCGAGCTCGCCGCCAATCTCTGCGTGGCGCGGCGCAAGCGCCGAGGTTCTGTAGATGATGGCCATCAAAGCCTCCCGTTACGATGTGTTTTGCCGATATTCAGACCCGAGTCGCGCCAAAAATCAATACTTTCGTGCAGATTATTTTCCTCGTGGGAAAAACCGTTTTCGAACCGCCTACACTTCCAGCAGGTGGGCATGGTTTTCGATGAATTTTTAAACTTGTTGACAGATGAACAAATTTGCGCACCCCTTAAGAAAAAAATTTCACCTCAGATGAAATACACGCAAGGGAGGATGCGATGGACGGCAATCTGAATGCACTGACAACAGTGTTCACAGAGTTCTATTACTGGGTCACGGTGGTCTTCATGTTCCTGATTCACGTCGGGTTCTGCATGTACGAGGTCGGCGCAAGCCGGCGGCGCAATCACATGCACACGCTGATGAAGAACGTCATGGTGATCCCGCTGGTGACGGTCACCTTCTTTTTCTTCGGCTGGTGGATCTACTGGGCCTTCCCCATGTTCCCGTTCTTCGGCGGGCTGAACCACGAGATGGGCGATGCAAACCTGCCGTGGTCGCAGACCATGGGCACCAACCTGCAGGACCGCATCACCGGCGTCTTCTGGGCGGCGTTCCTGCTGTTCTCGTGGACGGCGGCGTCGATCGTGTCCGGCTCGGTTATCGAACGCATCCGGTCCTCGGCGCTTTGGGTGCATGCGGTGCTGATCGGCTCCGTCTGGTGGATCATCGACGCGGCGTGGGGCTGGCACTATGGCGGCTGGATGGTGCAGTATCTGGGCTATCACGATGCCTACGCATCCGGGGTGATCCATGCGATTGCCGGCGGCTACGCGCTGGGGGTCATCATGGTTCTCGGGCCGCGCATCGGAAAGTTCGCCGCGGACGGCACGCCGCGCGACATCCCCCCGCACAACCCGTGGATGCTGACCATCGGGATTTTCCTGATCTATACCGGCTTCTGGGGCTTCTATGCCGCCTGCAACGTCCCCGTGATCGCGCCCGAGGTCATCGACGGCCAGATCACCGGCACCACCTGGACCGCGACGAACATCTATCTCGCGCCCACCTCGCTGTCGGCGATCACCTTCAACTTCCTGATGTCGCTGTCGGGTGGCCTGATGGCAGCCTATGTCGTGTCCAAGGGCGACGCCTTCTGGACCTTCTCGGGCGGTCTGGCCGGGGTCATCACCGCCTCTGCGGGCAATGACCTGTACCACCCGATCCAAGCCATGCTGATCGGCGCCGTCGGTGTCGTCGTGGTCTACAAGCTGCACTACTGGGTCGAACGCCGCTTCAAGCTGGACGATGCGGTGGGCGCCGTCGCCGTGCACGGCTATTCCGGCGTCGTGGGCCTGATCATCGCGGGCTTTGTCCTGTGGGGCGCGCCGTCCTCCCCGTATGAGGGCTATGCCACGATCAACCCGCTGGGTCAGGTCGCAGGCGCGGTCATCATGTTCTTCGTCCTTGGCTTCGTGCCCGGCTGGGCCGTGGCCAAGATGCAGTCCGCCGCAGGCGTGCTGCGCATCCCCGAAGAGGTCGAACTGCAAGGTCTCGATTACGCGGAACACCACGCCTACGAGGATGCCAAGACCGACGTCATCGAAGCCGACAAGGCCTATCTGGCCTCGCGCGCAACCCCGGCCGAATAAGGAGCACACATCATGTCTACCATCGGATACGAAGACTGGGCCGTCGATCTGGCCAATGTGGGACCGATCTATCCCTTCCAGGGCTGGGAGGTCGCGATGACCATCGTCGGCGTGATCTTCTGGATCGGCTGGCACCGCATCCAGTTCGTGCGCGAAAGCGAACACCTCGAAAAGGCCCGCAAGATGGGGGATCCGGACAAGATCGCCAAGCATCTGGACCGCTACTGACATAGGCGACTGATGAAAAAATAGGCGCGGGCGCAGAAAACGCTCGCGCCTATTGCCTTACAGGAATATTTTTTTCATTTAAGTTGCGACCAGAAAACGCCGGTGCTAGCGTTTTCGACAGGGCCCAAGGGGCAGAATCAAGAAGTGGAGCAAACGCGAATGTGCGGGATTGTCGGACTTTTTCTGAAGGACAAGGCGCTCGAGCCGCAGCTTGGCGCGTTGTTGACGGACATGCTGATCACGATGACGGATCGCGGACCGGACAGCGCGGGCATCGCCATCTATGGCGACAAGGCTGACGGGCGGGCCAAGCTGACGGTGCAGTCGGATCAGGCCGACACGGTCTTCGCCGATCTGGCGGACACGCTGGGCACGGCCATCGGCAGCGCGGTCAAACTGACCCGCAAGGACACCCACGCGGTGCTGGACGTCCCTGCCGACAAGATCGCCGAGGCGCGCGCCGCGCTCAAGACGGTGGCGCCCGACGCCCGCGTCATGTCGGCCGGTGAAACCATCGAAATCTACAAGGAAGTCGGCCTGCCCAAGGATGTCGCGGCACGGTTTGACCTGTCCAAGATGCATGGCACGCATGGCATCGGCCACACCCGCATGGCCACCGAATCCGCCGTGACGACCATGGGTGCACACCCGTTCAACACCGGGCCCGACCAGTGCCTTGTGCATAATGGCTCGCTGTCGAACCACAACTCGCTGCGCCGCAAACTGCGCCGCGATGGCGTGCATATCGAAACGCAGAACGACACCGAGGTCGGCGCCGCCTACCTGACTTGGCGTATGCAGCACGGCGCAACGCTGGGCGAGGCACTGGAAAGCTCTCTGTCCGATCTCGACGGCTTCTTCACCTTTGTCGTCGGCACCGAGGACGGCTTTGGCGTGGTGCGCGACCCGATCGCCTGCAAGCCCGCCGTCATGGCCGAAACCGATCAATACGTCGCCTTTGGCAGCGAATACCGCGCGCTGGTGAACCTGCCCGGCATTGAGGATGCCCGCGTCTGGGAACCCGAACCCGCAACCGTCTATTTCTGGAAGCACTGACATGCAGACATTCGATCTTGCAGCCGACGGGCTGCGCACCCTGAACGCCACGCTGCACGCACAGGCCGAGACCACCAACCAGACCACGTGGGAAATCATCAACCCCAAGGGAAGCCACGCCATCGCCGTGGGCCTTGACGCGCCGATCGAAGTGAACGTCAAGGGCTCGACCGGCTACTACTGCGCTGGCATGAACAAGCAGGCCACCGTGCATGTGCACGGCTCCGCCGGCCCCGGCGTCGCCGAGAACATGATGAGCGGCACCGTGATCGTCGAAGGCGATGCCAGCCAATATGCCGGTGCAACCGGCCATGGCGGCACGCTGATCATCAAAGGCAATGCCTCCTCGCGCTGCGGGATCTCGATGAAGGGCATCGACATCATCGTGCACGGCAATATCGGCCATATGAGCGCCTTCATGGCGCAATCCGGCAACCTCGTGGTCTGCGGCGATGCAGGCGACGCGCTGGGGGACAGCCTGTACGAGGCGCGGCTCTTCGTCCGTGGCTCGGTCAAATCTCTGGGCGCGGACTGCATCGAGAAAGAGATGCGCCCCGAGCATCTGGAAATCCTCGCCGAGCTGCTGGAACGTGGCGGCTGCGATGCCAAACCAGAAGAGTTCAAGCGCTACGGCTCTGCCCGGCAGCTCTATAACTTCAAACCCGACAACGCTTATTAAGGGGTGCGTCCGATGAAAGACGAAACCAAAAGCGCACCGCGCACCATGCCGATCCAGTCGGCGACCTTCTCCCAGTCGATCAACGCCGAGATCCGGCGCGCAGCCGCGACCGGCATCTACGACATTCGCGGTGGCGGTGCCAAGCGCAAGGTCCCGCATTTCGACGACCTGCTGTTCCTTGGCGCGTCGATGTCGCGCTATCCGCTGGAAGGTTATCGCGAAAGGTGCGACACCTCGGTGACGCTGGGCACGCGTTATGCCAAGAACCCGATCCATCTGGATATCCCGATCACCATTGCGGGCATGTCGTTCGGCGCGCTCTCCGGCCCCGCGAAAGAGGCGCTGGGGCGCGGCGCGACGCTGGCAGGCACCTCGACCACCACCGGTGACGGCGGCATGACCCCCGAGGAGCGTGGTCATTCGAAAAAGCTGGTCTATCAATACCTGCCCTCGCGCTACGGCATGAACCCCGACGACCTGCGCCGCGCCGACGCGATCGAGATCGTCGTGGGTCAAGGCGCGAAACCGGGCGGCGGCGGCATGTTGCTGGGTCAGAAGATTTCCGACCGCGTGGCCGAAATGCGCAACCTGCCCAAGGGCATCGACCAGCGCTCGGCCTGCCGTCACCCGGACTGGACCGGCCCGGACGATCTGGAAATCAAGATCCTCGAACTGCGCGAGATCACCGGCTGGCAAGTGCCGATCTACATCAAGGTCGGCGGCGCGCGGCCCTATTTCGACACCACGCTGGCGGTCAAGGCCGGGGCGGATGTGGTCGTTCTGGACGGCATGCAGGGCGGTACGGCGGCGACGCAGGACGTGTTCATCGAACATGTCGGCCAGCCGATCCTTGCTTGCATCCGCGAGGCTGTCCGCGCGCTTCAGGATCTTGGCATGCATCGCGAGGTGCAGCTGGTTGTCTCGGGCGGCATCCGCACCGGGGCCGATGTGGCCAAGTGCATGGCGCTTGGTGCCGACGCTGTGGCCATCGGTACCGCCGCGCTGATCGCGCTGGGGGACAACGACCCGCGCTGGGAGGACGAGTACCAGAAGCTGGGCACCACCGCCGGTGCCTATGACGACTGGCACGAGGGCAAGGACCCGGCGGGCATCACCACGCAGGACCCCGAGCTGATGGCGCGCTTCGACCCGATCGAGGGCGGGCGTCGCCTGAACAACTACCTCAAGGTCATGACTCTGGAGGCCCAGACCATCGCGCGGGCCTGCGGCAAGAGCCACCTGCACAATCTCGAACCCGAGGACCTGTGCGCGCTGACGATGGAGGCGGCGGCAATGGCCCGCATTCCGCTGGCGGGAACGGACTGGTATCCGGGCAAGCCCGGGACCGGCTTCTGATCCATCCGGCGCGGCGCGGCTTTACACAGGTCGCGCCGTATTCATGAATAGACCCAAAACCAACAGGGAACACCAACAATGACCATTGATTTGGCCCAATATGCCAAGGACAACGGCGTAAAATACTTCATGATCTCCTATACCGACCTGTTCGGCGGCCAGCGGGCCAAGCTGGTCCCGGCGCAGGCGATTTCCGACATGCAGGAAGACGGCGCAGGCTTTGCCGGGTTCGCCACGTGGCTCGACCTGACGCCCGCCCATCCGGACATGCTGGCCGTGCCCGACCCCGACGCGGTGATCCAGCTGCCGTGGAAGCCCGAGGTCGCATGGGTCCCCGCCAATTGCGTGATGGAAGGAGAGCCGGTCGATCAGGCCCCGCGCAACGTGCTGCGCAAACTGATCGACGAGGCCGCCGCCGAGGGCCTGCACGTCAAGACCGGCATCGAGGCCGAGTTCTTTTTGCTGACCCCCGAGGGCGACCAGATTTCCGACCCGTTCGATACCGCCGAAAAGCCCTGCTACGATCAGCAGGCCGTCATGCGCCGCTACGAGGTGGTGCGCGAGATCTGCGACTACATGCTGGATCTCGGCTGGGGCCCCTACCAGAACGACCACGAGGACGCGAATGGCCAGTTCGAGATGAACTGGGAATTCGATGACGTGCTCAAGACCGCCGACAAGCATTCCTTCTTCAAGTTCATGGCCAAGTCGGTCGCCGAAAAGCACGGCTTCCGCGCGACCTTCATGCCCAAACCCATCGAGGGGCTGACCGGCAATGGCTGCCACGCGCATATCTCTGTCTGGGACGCGCCGGGCAAGGATGCCAAGGTCAACGTGTTCGCGGGCGAAGGCGAGGGCCAGACCGGCGAGGTCGGCCTGTCCGAGCGCGGCAAGCACTTCCTCGGCGGGATCATGAAGCACGCCAGCGCGCTGGCGGCGATCACCAACCCGACAGTTAACAGCTACAAGCGGATCAACGCGCCGCGCACCATGTCGGGCGCGACCTGGGCGCCGAACACGGTCACGTGGACCGGCAACAATCGCACCCACATGGTCCGCGTCCCCGGCCCCGGCCGGTTCGAACTGCGCTTGCCCGATGGCGCCGCGAATCCCTATCTGTTGCAGGCGGTCATCATCGCGGCGGGCCTGTCGGGCATCCGGTCCAAGGCCGATCCGGGCAAGCGCCACGACATCGACATGTATGCCGAAGGCCAGTCGATCACCGACGCGCCCAAGCTGCCGCTGAACATGCTCGACGCGATCCGCGAATACGACAAGGACACCGAGTTGAAGGCCTCGATGGGCGAAGAATTCTCGAAATCCTACATCAAGATGAAGATGCAGGAGTGGAATTCCTTCGTGACGCATTTCTCGCGTTGGGAAAAGGACAACACGCTGGATATCTGATCCTGCCTGACACCAAAGAGCCCGCGTTTCACGACGCGGGCTTTTTCATGCCTTGGCGCGCTCGTCCGCCTCGGCCCGCCAATCGGGCACATCGTTGACCAGCATATGCGCCGCGCGGCGCAGCGTCGCGCGCAGCTTGTCCACCGCTTGGCCGCTCATCTCGCAATCGGTTAACGCCGCATCGAAGGTCGCCAGCCACAAGTCCGCGTCCTCAGTGCGGATCGGTACATGCCCGTGGATTTCGCGCAGGTTCATGTGGCCGTTGCGCTCGCGGTAATAGGGCCGTCCCCCCAGAAACCCGCACATGAATTCGAATTGCGCCTGCCGGGTGTGGTTCAACCCATGTCCGCGAAAATGCAGCCGATGCAGCGCATGCGCCTTTGGGTCCGTCTCCATCCGGTCGTAGAAGGCGGTGACCAAGGCGTGCAGGCGGTCCTCGCCGCCGATCTCTTCCAACGCTGTTTTCATGTCAGAAACGCTAGGCAGGGCCCGCAGGCCCCGCCTTGATCTGCATCACGAGCGCGGCTTGGTCTTTTGCGGATCGTAATGCGCAAACGGCACGATGGTCGCGGGCAGGCGTTTCTGATGGCCGTCCAGCTTGCCGATTTCGACCTGCGTGCCCACCGCGTGATGCGCCACGTCGACCCGCGCCAAGGCGATGTTCTTGCCCAGCAAGGGCGAGCGCATGGACGAGGTCACCTCGCCGATTTGCGCGCGCCCGATATGGATGCAATCGCCATGGCCCACATCCACGTTGCTGTCGATCTCCAGCCCCACCAGCTTGCGCGCCGGGTGGTCCTTGCGGCGGATCAGCGCGTCACGCCCGATGAAGTCATCGGTTTTGGATTTCAGCGGCACGGTAAAGCCGATCCCGGCCTCGAACGGGTCGGTCTGGTCGCTGAAGTCATAGCCCGCAAAGATCAGCCCGGCCTCAATCCGCACCATGTCCAGCGCCTCAAGGCCCATCGGGGTCAGCCCATGATCCTTGCCCGCCTCCCAGACCGCGTCGAAGACCTCGCCCGCGTGTTTGGGGTGGCAGAAGATTTCATAGCCCAACTCTCCGGTGTAGCCGGTGCGCGAGACCACGACGGGAACGCCATCCGCATCGCCGATCCGCGCGGGCGTAAAGCGGAACCACTCCAGCTGCTCGAATTTCGGCTGGTGCGGCGCGGTCCAGATGACCTTTTTCAGCAGATCACGGCTTTCGGGGCCTTGCACGGCGATGTTGTGCTGCATGTCGGTCGAGGACCGGATCAACACCTTCAGCCCCAATTCCTCGGCCTTTTCGCGCAGCCACTCGCCGCCGTAATCCGATCCGCCGATCCAGCGGAAGTTGTCCTTGCCCAGACGGAACACGGTGCCATCGTCGATCATGCCGCCATGCGGATAGCACATCGCGGTATAGACGACGCCGCCCACCGGCAGGGTCTTCATGTTGCGGGTGAAGACGTATTGGCATAGCGCCTCGGCATCCGGGCCGGTGATCTCGAACTTACGCAGGGCGGACAGGTCGAGCACCACGGATTTCTCGCGGCAGGCATGGTATTCGGCAATCGGCCCGGCGGTCGAGATCGCGCTGGCCAGCCAATAACCATTGTATTCGATGAAATTCTCGGTGAACCGGGCAAAGCGGTCGTGAAAGCCCGTCTGTTTCGTCATCTTCGGCTCCGCATCGGGTGTGGGCCGGTAGGCCACGGATCGTTGAAAGGTTTCCTTGCCGCTATAGGTGCGCACATGGATGTCGGTCGGGTTCCACCCATTGGCGGCGGTGGTGTCATCCGGACAGGCCGAGCTGACGCAGACCAGATCGGTCAGCGCCCGCAGCAGCACGTAGTCGCCGGGCCGGGTCCACGGCTCGTCGGCATACATGACGCCGTGCTCGTCCAGCCCGGTGTTGAAGAAGAAGTTGATCGCCATCCAACCCGCCCGCGCCGTCACCCCATGCGGCGCAAGCGCGCCGTTGAAGTTGTCGGAACAGTTGACGTGGCCGGGATAGCCGATGTCGTCATAGTATTTGGCAGCACAGGCAAGGGCAAAGGCATCGTGCCGCCCGACGGTGTCCTGCACCACTTCGACCAGCGGAAGCATCTCTTGGTCATAATATTTCGCGTGCAGCCCGGGCATCGGGTAGCTGTGCCCCATCAGCGTGCGCGTGGTGGTGACGTCCAGCGCGTGCTCGATCCCCTTGTCCAACTTGCGCGCGGCAAAGCACTGAAAGTCGGTGCATTGCCGACCATCGACGTCGAGGATCTGGATATAGTCGCCCGCCTTGACGAAATAGGCCTGCGCCGTGGCCGAATGCACCCGGATGTCGGCGACCGGATCGGCCAGCGGGTCGGGCAATTCGAACCGCGCGGCGCTTTTCAGCGTGGCGCGCTTGATCCAGACGGTCAGTGGCGTCGCGGTATCCTGTGCCTCGAAATCCATCACGCCGCCGGGGGCGGCGATGATGGCAATGCCGTCGCGCGTGGCGGTGAATTCCTGTTTGGTGCCCGCCGGGGTGGAGGTTTCGAAAAGATGCACCGCTTGCGCCTGCGCCAGATCGAGGCCGCGCGCCTCGACCCCCATGCGCAAGCTGCGCAGGGATTGATCGCCCGAGGTCAAAAGCGCCAGCAAGCCCCGCGGCGCGCCCTGCCCCGCCGCGCCGATGATGCCGGTGTCAAAGGCCCCGCGCGTATCGGCACAGACGATCTCACACGGTTGCCCGCCTTCTGTATTCTCGATCTCCAACCGGTCGCCCTGCTCCAGCCGGACAAGGATTGCGCCCGCGCCCTCGACCACGTAACGCTCGGTCCCGGGGGGCAGCGCAAAGACGCGCGGCTGCAGAATCACGCTGGGTTTCGGTGGCCCCGGGACGACGTCGGGATACTTGCTGTCCAACATTGGCCTTCTCCGTTGCTTTGCATTTGCGGAAACATTATTTATTGAAAAGAATATTGCGAGACCCCGCGCGTTGCAAGCCAGCAGACGGTCCCGACGCAAGAAACCACTGAAACGGAGCAAAACATGGGCACCATCGGCCTTGGTCTTCTGGCGGCGTTGTGCTGGGGGCTGCACGACATCACGATCCGCTATCTCAGCCGGACCGTCCCCCTGATGGGCGCGCTGTTCTTCGTGCTGGCGGCGGGGTTGGTGTTCCAGATGCTCGTGCTGGGTGCCACGGATGTCATGCGCCTGCCGCAGGGCGATGCGCTGTGGCTGTCGATCGGATCGGGCGCGGCGTTCCTCGTGGCCAGCCTTGGGCTGTACTACGCGTTCGAGCGCGGGCCGGTGCGGCTTGTCAGTCCGATCATCGGCGCCTATCCCATCGTATCGCTGGGTCTGGCCGCCTTGACCGGGGCGGTGATCACGCCCGGTCAGATCGCCGCGGTCCTGTTCATCATCGCCGGGGTCGGCGTCGTGGCCGCGCTGGCCGACACGAGCGGCGACCCGGTGCCCGCCAAGGGACCGACGATTGTCCTGTCGCTTTTGTCGGCGCTTGGCTTCGCGCTGACCTTCAAGCTGGGGCAAACCGCTGCCGAACTGGATGGCGAGTTGCACGCCACGATGATGGCCCGGATCACGGCACTGGGGCTGCTTGCGGCGCTGATCGTGATCCGCAAGGCACCGATCGCAGTGGGGCGAAGGGCGATCCTACCCCTGCTGATCATGGGTGCGCTCGACGGCGTCGCGCTTCTGGCGGTGCTTACGGCCGGACGGTTGGAACATCCGCAATTCGCCGCCGTCGGGTCGTCGATGTTCGGACTGTTCACCATCATCCTCGCCTGGGCCCTGCTGAAGGAGCGCATGACCGCCCCGCAATGGGGCGGCTGCGTGGTGGCGTTCCTCGGGATCGGCTACCTGGCGCTTTGATGCGCTCAGGCTGTCAGGCCTTCGGGCTCGGTCAGGCTGTTGGCGCGGCAGGCCGCGGTGACGGTGTTGGCCAGCAGGCATGCGATGGTCATGGGGCCGACGCCGCCGGGGACGGGGGTGATGGCGCCGGCGACCGCGGCGCAGCTGTCATAGTGGCAGTCGCCAACAAGGCGCGTGCCGCCCTCGGGCTTGTCGATGCGGTTGATGCCGACATCGATCACGGTGGCGCCGGGCTTGATCCAGTCGCCGGGGACCATCTCGGGACGGCCCACCGCCGCCACCACGATATCGGCGCGGCGGACGACCTCGGCCAGATCCTTGGTGCGCGAATGCGCGATGGTCACGGTGCACGAATCGCCCAGCAGCAGCTGCGCCATCGGCTTGCCGACGATGTTCGAGCGCCCGATCACCACCGCATCCATGCCGGACAGTGACCCGTGATGGTCCCGCAGCATCATCAGGCAGCCCAGCGGCGTGCAGGGGACCATCGACTTCTGCCCGGTGCCCAGCAGGCCCACGTTCGAGATGTGGAACCCGTCCACATCCTTGGCCGGATCGATGGAATTGATCACCAGATCCTCGTCCAGATGCTTGGGCAGCGGCAGTTGCACGAGGATGCCGTGCACCGCCGGGTCCTTGTTCAGCTGGTCGATCAGCGCCAGCAGATCGGCCTCCGAGGTGTCGGCGTCCAGCTTGTGCTCGTAGGAATTCATACCGACCTCGACGGTCTGCTTGCCCTTGGAGCGGACATAAACCTGGCTGGCGGGGTCCTCGCCCACCAGCACCACCGCCAGACCGGGGGTGATGCCGTGCTCATCCTTGAGGCGGGCCACATGCCCCGCCACCTTCTCGCGCACCAAAGCCGCAAAGGCCTTGCCGTCGATCACTGTTGCCGTCATTTCGTCACTTCCTTCCCGAATGGTCTTCAACTCTCCCCGAAGGGTCAAAGGGACGGTGGGGTTTCGGCTGGTCCGCGTCAGCGGCACACGCTCCGGGGGAGCGTTTGAAGCCGAAACGGGCGGAGCCCCAGCCTTTGCGCGCAGGCGCAAACAGCGTCCGACCG
>NZ_RCTZ02000023.1 GCF_003667315.2 Tropicibacter alexandrii
GCCCGCGACGCGCTGCGTGGCTCGGATGCCAAGGTGTCCGAAGTGGCGTTTCGCGTGGGGTATGAAAGCTCCGCCCAGTTTTCGCGCGAATATGCACGGAAGTTCGGTCGGTCGCCGCGTCAGGACCGGGCCGCGCTGGCTGCGGAGTGACCACCGCGATGCACGGTGCGCCGGTCAGCCTCCGGTTGGATAAATGCGTTGCACCCTTTGGGTCCAAGCTGCGCCATAGTCGAACAGACCCCGGGCATCGGCGGGCGCGTGCCGTTCGGTCAGGTGAACCTGCCGGGCGGGGGCCTGCGCGCACAGCAAGGCCGCGCCCATGCTGGTGCCGGTGGCCGTGTTCGAGACAAGAACCTGTCGACCGGTTTGCACCGCCAGCATGTCGAGGAACAGGTCGTTTCGGGCAAAGGGCCCTTCGACGATGATTGGCCCCTGCGCGCCGATCAGATGCAGGCAGGTACCTGTCATCAGGGCGAGGTAAAATGACAGGGCCGCGCCCTTTTCGCCTTGGCTCATCGACGCATCGCTCCAGCCGCCATGCGCGGTGGGGAACGGCCCAGACCCCTGTTCGACTGCCGGATACAGGGCTTTGTGTGAGGTCAGGACATGGGCGATGTCGTCGCGTGTGGGCGTCGATGTCTCTGGCGTCATCCGGTTGTATTCGCGGCCACCCATGAACCGGGCAGAGGGCACGGGATGGCCCATTGCGTTGACGTTCATCAAGGTGTCGCGCGCCGGGTCCAGCGTGACCGGATCGCCATCCACGCTCATGCAGATGACCCATGTTCCGGTCGAAACCACCGAAAAGGCGCCCTCCATCCCGTGCAGATAGGGCAGAAGCGAGGCATTGCTGTCATGGATGCCGGACCGGACCCGCGTGTCGGCGGGCAAGCCGGTGACACGCGCCACCTCTGTCGTGATCTCGCCCGCCACATCGCCAGCCGCAGCGAGCGGGGCCATGGTCAGACCCAGCCGGTCCGGCAGATCGGAAAACCGCCCTTCTTGCGGCAGCCACAGGTCTGTGTGACAGCCCAGCGATGTCGGCTCGGTGGCGAAGCATCCCGTCAGCCGCCCGGACCAGTATTGCGGATAGCTGGCAACCTGCGCGGTCCGCGACCGCAGATCGGGGAAGGTTTCCACCAGCCAATGCAGCTGCGCCCCGGCGTTCAGCCCCGCAGGCAGACGGGGCGCGCCGGTTTCGTCGAAAGCCCCCCGGATCGCGGCATAGTCCCGCGCCAAGCTGTCCGGACCGTCATGTTCGTAGTCCAGTACCGGGCAGGCCAAGCCCCCCGTCTGATCGAGCAGAACGAAACAGGCGCCATGGGTGGTCACGCTGATCTCGTCCACGCCGTGTTCCGCCTGCATCCGCCGGAGCCCGTCGAGAACGAAGGCCCAGATCCCGTCGATGTCGAAATGCGGATAGGGCGGCCCCGCCACGACCCGGTTCGGGCGCGTCACGACGGCGATCTCGGTCATGCTGTCCATGTCGACCAGAGCCAGCTTGACGTTGGTCTTGCCGATATCGAGGACGGCCACCCTCATGGCATGTGGAACATGGGCAGGAGCGGATTGGTCACTGGCGCGTTGTCGGGATGGGTGTCCATGATGTCGGCCATATGCGCCCACCACCGCTGCATGATCTCGGTTCCCGGCAGGTCATCCATGCGGTGGTCGTCCGTGCGCCACAGCACCCCGAATAGGGTATGCGTGTCCGGATCGAGATGGATCGAGTAGTCCGAGACACCCGCCTCTTTCAGAAGCGCGACCAGTTCGGGCCAGATGTCGTCATGGCGGCGCTTGTATTCCTCGGCCTGACCGGGGGCGAGCCGCATGGTAAAGGCGTGTTTCTGCATCACTTCCTCCACATCTTCCACAGGCGTGGCAGGGCGATCACGCCGATCAGCATCAGGCCGATGAAGATCGACATGACGATCCCCGGCACGTTCAGCAAACCAAGGCCGAAGGTCACCAGCCCCATGACGAAGGCGGCGATGACCACGCCGGGGATGCTGCCCGCGCCGCCTAGGATCGACACGCCGCCCAGCACCACCATGGTGACCACCTCCAGTTCCCAGCCCATGCCGATGGACGGGCGCGTCGATCCCAGCCGCGAGGTCAGGCAGATCGCCGCCACGCCGGACATGAGGCCTGTCAGCAGGAACAGGATGAACTTCACCCGTGCCACGCGGATGCCAGAGAACTGCGCCGCCGTGGCGTTGTTGCCGATGGCATAGACGGTGCGGCCAAAATTGGTGCGGTGCAGCAGGACATAGTAGATGACGGCCAGCACGGCGAAGAGCACGAACTCGAATGAGATCACCCAAAACACGTAGCCTTGTCCGAAATAGGCGAAATCCGACGGGTAGTCGCGATAGGCCCCATCCCCCAACACGATGAACGAGATGCCCCGGAACAGGCTCATCGTGCCGATGGTGACGACGATGGATGGCAGGCCCAGACGGGTTACCAGCGCACCGTTGAAGGCACCGCACGCAAGGCCGGTGGCAAGACCGACCACGATCAGCCCCGGCGTGCCGACGCCCACCGATGCCGCAGCCCCCATCGCGGTCGAGGCCAGCGCGATGATCGACGCGACGCTCAGGTCGATCTCGCCCGCGATGATCAAAAGCGCCATGGCAAAGGCGATCATGGCCTTTTCGGTGAAGTTGAAGGTCGCGTCGCTGAGGTTCCAGGCGTTCAGGAAATAGGGCGAGGCCAGCGAATTGGCGATGAAGATCGCCACCGCCACGACCAGCAGGAGCAGTTCCCACGACCCCAGCAGGCGCGCGGCCGGGCTGTGCAGGCGGTCGGGGATGCGGCGCGGTGTGAGGCTTGCGTCGCTCATGCGGTGGCTCCTTCGGTCTGCTCCTGCGCGCGGCGCAGGATGATGCGGCCCTTGCGCTTGGTGTTGCGGGTGTTCAAAGTGACCGCGACGATGATCGCCGTGCCCGAAATGGCCATCTGCCAAAACGGCGAGATGTCCACGACCGGCAGGGCGTTCTTGACGATGCCAAGGAACAACGCCCCGAGAATGGTGCCAAGGATCGTGCCCGCCCCTCCGGCGATGGAGATGCCCCCGATCACGCAGGCGGCGACGACTTCCAGTTCGAAGCCCCCGGCGATGTCCACATAGGCCACCGCGTAGCGCGCCACCCAGAGATAGCCGCACAGCCCGGCCAGAGCCCCCGACAGGGTAAAGGCCCAGAATTGCGTGCGCCCGACGGAAATGCCGGTATAGACGGCGGCGTGCGGGTTGCCGCCCACCGCGTAGAAGGCGCGCCCCAGCGGCGTGCTGCGGATCATCACGATCATGACGACCGCCGCGAGGATGCCGAACCAAGCCAGCATCGGCAGCCCCAGCACCGTCGCGCGTGGAAAGCCGGTGAAGGCGGCGGACATCTCGTGCGCATTGACCCACGCCCCGTCCGAGATCAGGAAGATGGTGCCGCGATAGATCGTCATGGTGCCCAGCGTCACCACGATCGACGGGATCGCCAGCTTCCACACCAGAAGGCCGTTCACCATCCCCATCACTGCGCCCAGCGTCACGGCGATCAGCAGGATCACCACGACCGGCACTCCGGGCATGGCGGCGTTCAGCATGGCGCAGACCATACCGGTCAGCGCAAGGTTGGCCGCCACGGACAGGTCAATGCAGCGCGTCAGGATCACCACCGTCTGCCCCAATGCGAGGATCAGCAACGGTGACGTGTCCGTGAAGACCCGCGCAAGGTTGTCGGGCGCGATGAAGGCGGGAAAGCGGCTGGCGATCAGGGCGAGCAGCACCAAGATGGCCCCGGCCAGCAAGGCTTCGCGTGATTTGAACAGGCTCATGCGCTCTCTCCGATCCCCGCCGCAAAGCGGACCAGTGTTTCCGGGGTCAGGTCATCGCCCTCCAGTTCGGCGGCGATCAGCCCTTCGCGCATGACGATGACGCGGTCGGACATGCCCAGAACCTCGGGGATTTCCGAGCTGACCATGATGACCGAAAGCCCCTGCGCGGCCAGTTCGGCCATGAAGGCGTGAACGGCGGCCTTGGACCCGATATCGATGCCTTTTGTCGGCTCGTCGAGGATGATCACGCGCGGCTTGGTTGCCAGCCACTTGGCAATGACCACCTTTTGTTGGTTGCCCCCCGACAGGTTGCCGACATCCTGATCCAGCGCCGCCGCCCTCAGGTCGAGCCGTTCGGTATATTCACGCGCCAAGGCGAATTCCTCGGACAGGCGCAGGAAGCCGCTGCGCGAGGTCTGCGTCAGCGAGGGCAACGTCACGTTCTGGAAGATCGGCAGACCGATCACCGCGCCCTGCTTGCCGCGATCTTCGGGGACGTAGACGATGCCCGCCTCGACCGCCTCGGCGGGGGAGCGGATCACCTTGATCTGGCCGTCGATCTGCGTGACGCCCTTGGACGGTTTCGTGATCCCGAAAAGCGCCTGCATGACCTCGGACCGCCCTGCCCCGACAAGACCGTAAAAGCCAAGGATCTCGCCCCGCCGCAGGGTGAAATTGATGTTCTCGAACTCGGTCGGGTGGGCGTAGCCGACCACCTTCAGCACATCGTCCCCCGGCGCTTTCCGGCGCTCGGGGAAAATCTGGTTTACGTCGCGGCCGACCATCAGGCGCACAAGGTCGCCTTCGGTCACGTCAGCCATCAGCCCGGCACCGACATGGGTGCCATCGCGGAACACGGTGTAGCGGTCGGCGATGCGAAAGACCTCGTCGAACTTGTGGCTGATGAACAGGATCGCGCGGCCCTCGGCCTTAAGCCGGTCGACCAGATCGTAGAGCTCTTCGATTTCCTTGTGTGACAGCGCGGCGGTGGGTTCGTCCATCACCACGACACGCGCATCGACCGACAGCGCGCGGGCGATGGCGACCAGATGTTTCGACGCGATGCCCAGATCGCGCAGCGGCGTGTCCGGGTCCAGATCGGCATCGATCCGGGCAAGGATGTATGCGGCGCGGCTCCGCATCGCCTTCCAGTCGATCAGGCCGAACCGGCCGCGCGGCGCATGGCCGATAAAGATGTTCTCCGCCACGGTCAGTTCGTCGAACAGGACGGTTTCCTGATGGATCGCGGTGATGCCCGCAACCGATGCATCCTGCGCCGTGGCGAAAGTGACCGGCGCACCCGCCACATGTATCGTGCCGCTATCGGGCTGGTAAATTCCCGTGAGCGTCTTGACCAGCGTCGATTTGCCTGCACCGTTTTCCCCGATCAGGGCGGTGACCTGGCCCGGGAACAGCTCCAACGAGACGCCATCCAGCGCCTTCACGCCGGGGAATGTCTTTGTGATGTCCCTGAGGGCGAGAACCGGCGTGTCAGAGATGTCTGACCGCGGGCTGTCGAACTGCCGGGACTCGACGCTGAGTTGCATCGTGGCCTCCGCTGGATGTGGGAATGTCTAGGCCCCCGGCGCAAGCGGCACCGGGGGCGGCCCCGGAACACCCTGCGCCGGGACGGGAGGAAATCAGAAGATATCCTTGAAATCGTTGATGTTGCTTGCATCATAGACGAAGGGATCGGCCATCGCGCCCTCGGTGTTCTCGTCCAGCGTCAGCGTGCCCATGCGGCCCATCGGGATTTCCGCACCCGGCGCGGCCTCTGCCGCATCGGTGGCCAGTTGGTAGGCCAGCATCGTCGCCGAATAGCCAAGGTCGATCGGGTTCCAGATCGCAAAGGACTTGGACGCGCCACTTTCGATCGCGCCCGCCATTTCCGAAGGCAGGCCAAGGCCGGTCACGTTCACCTGCCCCACCTTGCCCGCATCCTCCACGGCGCGCGCCGCAGCCACGATGCCCACCGACGTCGGCGCGATGATCGCGTCGAGGTCCGGATAGGTCTGCATCAGGCCGGTGGCCTCGCGATAGGATTTGTCGGCAAGATCGTCGCCATAGACGGTGCCGACCACTTCGATCCCCTCGTAATTGCCCATCACCTTGTTCATCTCGGCTATCCAGGTGTTCTGGTTCGTCGAGGTGGTGGTGGCCGACAGCACAGCAACCTTGCCGCCCTCGGGCAGTTCGTCGGCGGCGAGCTTGATGATCATGTTGCCGATCAACGGGTTGGACGACGGGTTGAGGTGAAGCTCACGGCCCTCGGCGGCAACGCCCGAGTCCCACGAAATCACGGTGATGCCGCGCTGCATCGCCTTTTTCAGAACCGGTACCAGCGCGTCGGTGTCATTGGCAGAGACCGCGATCGCGTCGACCTGCTGCGCGATCAGCGCGTTGATGACCTCGATCTGGCCTTCGGCGGTGGTATCGGTCGGGCCGGTGTAGATCACCTCGACATTGCCCAGTTCGGCAGCCGCCTCTTCGGCGCCTTTGGCTGCGGCCTCGAAGAAGCCGATGCCCAGCGCCTTGACCACCAACGCGATGCGCACCGTGTCCTCCTGCGCCGTTGCGACGGACCCGGCCATCAAAGCGGCGGCCATGGCCGCGCCACCAAACAGTCTGCGTGTGAGTTTCATGTCTTTCCTCCCAAAAGTGAGCGCCTCAACCGGCGTTCGTTTCACGCGCGGCGCTTCCCTGCGCCACGATCACCCGGATGTCGGCCGCTTCCAGCATGGAGGCGGCGCGATCCGGTATGCCCTCGTCAGTGATGACGACGTCGATGCGGTCGAGCGGGCAAAGCACGAGGCTCGACCGGTTCTCGAATTTCGAACTGTCGGCCAGAACGATCAGCTCATCGGCCTGCCCGATCAGCTTTTCTTCGGCTTGGATCAGCAGCGGGTCGCCTTCCATCAGGCCGATGGGGCCAAGGCCATGGGCGCCCATGAACATGCGCCGGGCGTAGAAGTGCCGCGTCATGTCGTTGTCGAAGGGCGACAGGATGATGTTCTGCTCGCGATAGATCGCGCCGCCGGGCACCATCACCGTGTTCTTGGAGTGGCGCAGCAAGTGTTCGGCAATGGGAAAGCTGTTGGTCAGCACCTGCATGCGGCGATTGACCAGCGGATGCACCATCTGGAACGTCGTCGTGCCACCGTTGATGATGATCGGTTCACCATCGTTGCACAGGTTGACCGCCTCCCGGGCAATCGCCGTCTTGGCCTCGACGTTGATCGCCTGATTGACGCTGAACGGACGGCCCGCAAGCCCCGGAAACGCGGGCGGCGTCAGCGCCTCGGCCCCGCCCCGCACGCGACGAAGGCGCTTTTGCCCGTCAAGCGTGGCGATGTCGCGGCGAATGGTGGCCTCGGATGTTTCCGTCAGCGTCACCAGCTCGGCCACCGTCACGATGGGCCGCTCTTGGACTGCGGATAGAATGATCCTGTGGCGTTCCGTCTCGTGCATTGTGTCCTCCCGTATACCAAGAATGCCTGATTCACCGTCTCGGTCAATCATTTTCTTTCATTTTCGATCATACTGCGGTGCAGCATGATTGTTTATGATCGGTTTTGCTTGACTTGCCGCACGGTTGCGCTCACGCTGTTCCCGACGCAAGAGGCCGCATCCTGCGGCGTTCCAGGGAGGATGACCATGCTGACCCGCGCCGAAAATCGGCTTCAAAACCTGTGGGATGACGCCCGTGCAAAGGACATGAGCGAACCCGAGAAGCTGCTGTACCGATCCAACCTTCTGGGCTCCGACAAGCGAATCACGAACTACGGCGGCGGCAACACCTCGGCCAAGGTGATGGAGAGCGATCCGCTCACCGGCGATCAGGTCGAGGTGCTGTGGGTCAAAGGATCGGGCGGCGATGTCGGCTCGATCAAGATGGACGGCTTTGCCACGCTCTACATGGACAAGCTGCGCGCCCTGAAGGGCAAGTATCGCGGCGTCGACCACGAAGACGAGATGGTCGGCTACCTGCCGCATTGCACCTTCAACCTGAACGCCCGCGCGGCCTCCATCGACACGCCGCTGCACGCCTATGTGCCGAAAAAGCACGTCGACCACATGCATCCGGACGCGATCATCGCCATCGCGGCATCAAAGAATTCGCGCGAATTGACCGCCGAGATCTTTGGCGACGAGATCGGTTGGCTGCCGTGGAAGAAGCCCGGCTACGAACTGGGTCTGTGGCTGGAGAAATTCGCGCTCGAAAACCCTCAGGCCAAGGGGGTCGTGCTCGAAAGCCACGGCCTGTTCACATGGGATGACGACGCGAAGGCCTGCTACGAACTGACCTTGGAGATCATCCAGAAGGCGATGGACTGGTTCGAGGAAAAGACCGCCGGGGTCGCGGCCTTTGGCGGCGCGGAGCATACGTCGCTGGCACCGGAGGCGCGCCGCGCGGTTGCGGCGCGGTTGATGCCCGCGATCCGCGGCTTCGTCTCGGGCAACCAGCACATGGTCGGTCATTTCGAGGACAGCGCCACGGTTCTGGAATTCGTGAACGCCAAGGACATGCGGGCCCTCGCGGCCCTTGGCACCTCCTGCCCGGACCACTTCCTGCGCACCAAGATCCGCCCGCTGGTGATCGACTTCGACCCGGCGCAGAACGATATCGACGGCGTGCTGGCTGGCTTGGCGGACCAGATCGCCGCCTATCGCGACGATTACGCCGCCTATTACGACCGCTGCAAACATGCGGACAGCCCCGCGCTGCGCGATCCCAATGCAGTGGTCTACCTCGTGCCCGGTGTCGGCATGATCACCTTTGCCAAGGACAAGGCGACGGCGCGCATTTCGGGCGAATTCTACGTCAACGCCATCAACGTGATGCGTGGCGCCTCGTCGGTGTCGGAATATGTCGGTCTGCCCGAGCAGGAGGCCTTCGATATCGAATACTGGCTCCTCGAAGAGGCCAAGCTGCAACGCATGCCCAAGCCCAAGTCCATGGCGGGCCGCGTGGCCTTGGTCACCGGCGGCGCGGGCGGGATCGGCATGGCGACGGCGGACAGATACCTGTCCGAAGGGGCCTGCGTGATGCTGGCGGACATCGATCCTGAGACACTTGATACGGCGCTCGACAGCCTGACCCAGCGCTACGGGCGCGATGTCGTGCGCGCTGTCCAGATGAACGTGACGGATGAGACCGCCGTTTCTGCGGCCTATGCCGATCTCGCGGTGGAATACGGCGGCATCGACATCCTTGTGTCGAATGCGGGCATCGCCTCCTCGGCCCCGATCGAAGACACCACCCTCGACCTGTGGCAGAAGAACATGGACATCCTCTCGACCGGGTATTTCCTTGTCTCCCGCGAGGCGTTCAAGATGCTGCGGGTGCAGGGCTTGGGTGGCTCGGTCGTGTTCGTGGCGTCCAAGAACGGCCTCGCGGCCTCCCCCAATGCCTCGGCCTATTGCACCGCCAAAGCGTCGGAAATCCATCTGGCCCGCTGCCTCGCGCTGGAAGGGGCCGAGGCGGGCATTCGCGTCAATGTCGTGAACCCCGATGCGGTGCTGCGCGGGTCCAAGATCTGGGAGGGCGAGTGGCTGGAACAGCGCGCATCCACCTATGGCACCGACAAGGGCGGCCTCGAAGAGATGTATCGCCAGCGCTCCTTGCTGAAACGGTCGGTCCTGCCGGAGGACATCGCCGAGGCGGCCTATTTCCTCGCCTCGGACCGGTCGGCCAAGTCCACGGGCAACATCATCAATGTCGACGCCGGCAACAAGGAAGCCTTCACGCGCTGAACGGACGGTGGATCGAAAGCCGGCCTTGCCGTTGGCGGCAAAGGCGGCCTGTGATCCGCGATAGGGAGGATTTTGAATGACCTACGAACAGGCCCGCGCGGCCTTTGCCGACTGGGGCATCGACACCGAGGCCGCGCTTGCGACGCTCGCGACGATCCCGATCTCGATGCATTGCTGGCAAGGGGACGACGTGCGCGGTTTCGAGCAGGCGACGGGCACCTCGGGCGGCGGTATTCAGGCCACGGGCAACCATCCCGGCCGCGCCCGCACGCCGGATGAGTTGCGCGCCGATCTGGAATTCGCCTATTCCCTGATCCCCGGCAAGCACCGGCTGAACCTGCACGCCTTCTACCTCGATACGGACGAGAGCCCGGACCGCGACGAGATCGAGTTCCGGCACTTCACGCCGTGGCTCGAATGGGCCGCGGAACAGGGCATCAAGCTCGACTTCAACCCGACCTTCTTTGCCCATGCCAAGGCCGACGACAACCTGACCCTGTCGCACCCGGATCAGGGCATCCGGGATTTCTGGATCGAGCATGGCAGGCGATGCCGCGAGATCGCGGCGCAGATGGGCGCGGCACAGGGTGGCGAAGTCGTCAACAACATCTGGGTGCCGGACGGGTCCAAGGACAATCCGGTCGACCGAATGGGCGCGCGTCGGCGACTGGAGACATCGCTCGACGCGATGCTCGCCCCGAAGCACGACAGGGCGCATCTGCTCGACGCGGTGGAATGCAAGCTGTTTGGCATCGGCGTAGAGGCCATGACCGTGGGCAGCCACGAATTCTACTTGGGCTATGCGATCCGGAACCAGACGGCGCTCTGCCTCGATATGGGCCATTTCCACCCGACCGAGAACGTGGCCGACAAGCTGACCGCCGTGGCGCTTTCGGTGCAGGACATCCTGTTGCACGTCTCGCGTCCGATGCGCTGGGACAGCGACCACGTCATCCTGCTCGACGACAGTATTCGGGCGATGGCGCAGGAAATCGTCTTCTCCGACCTGCTGGCGCGGACGCGGATCGGTCTCGACTTCTTCGATGCCACGATCAGCCGCACGGCGGCTTGGGTCATTGGCGTGCGCAACATGCAAAAGGCGCTGCTCGAAGCGTTGCTTGCACCGCAGGACCGATTGCGCGCCGCCGAAACCGCGCTCGACTTCACCACCCGGTTCATCCTGACCGAAGAACTCAAGAGCCTGCCCTATGGTGCCATCTGGACCGAGTTCTGCGCCCGCACCGAGCGACCGACAGGCCCCGGTTTGATCGACGCGTTGAACGCCTACCAGAAAGCCGTGGCCGCGCGGGGGTGAGCGACATCCATCCGATCCGCGCGCCGTTTCAAGGCCAGGTGCCCGACCCCTCGGTCGGTAGCGTCACGCTGGCCTGAAAACCGGTTTCGGAACCGGGTCGGGGCGAGGCAAGGACAAGCGGGTGACCAAACCGGTCCGCGATGGCGGCCACGATGGCAAGGCCCAGCCCGCTGCCATCGGTGCTCGACCCCGCCCGTTCAAACCGGGTTGTCAGCCGGTCCAAGGCGTCGCGCGGCAGCACGGGGCCCTCGTTTGAGACGATGAACTGCCCGTCGGGCGTCAATGTCACCTCGACCGGCGACGTTTGTGCGCCGTGGCGCAGGGCGTTCTCGACCAGATTGCGGCACAGGATACCGAACGCGTCGGGGTCGAGGTCCGACAGGACCGGCGCATCGGGCAAGCTCAGCACGATACGATCCGGCGCGCTCATGCGCTGGATATCCTGCACCACGAGTTGCGCGACAGCGCGCAGGTCGGTGCTTTGCTCCATGCGAAGCCGCCCCCCCTCGGCCCGTGCAAGCTGCATCAGGCGTTCCGACAGGCGGGTCAGCCGTTTGAGCGTTGTCTCGATCTCTCCGGCGCGGGCCTTGGCAGCGGGGTCGGCGGTTTCGGATTGCAGGCGCTGCGCCTGCGCGATGGCCCCGGCGAGCGGCGTGCGCAATTCATGCGCGGCATTGGCGGCAAAGCTGCGCTCTGCCTCGAAGGCGGAATGCAGCCGCGCCAGAAGGCTGTTGAGCGTGGTGGCCACCGGGTCGATCTCGGCGGGCAGATCGTTCGCGGGCACCGGGGACAGATCCCGCGCATTGCGGGTCTCCAGTCTGGCGCGAAAATGGCGCAGCGGGGCGAGGTTCCTGCGCACGGCCAAGACGATGGCCGCAAGCGCGATGGGCAGGACGACCATGAGCGGCAGGCCAAGCCCCATCTGGATGCTTTGCGCCACCTCCTTGCGATGGTCCAGCGGCTCCGCGACGGTGATGCGGATCGTGTCCTGAAGCACCGCGGCGCTATAAAGCCGGTGGCTCGCGGTGTCGTGGAACCCCGGCCTGTCATAAGGCGGAAACACCGACGGGTCGGCGGCATGGGATTGCAGCAGGATGCGGCCCTGAGGATCACGCACGACATAGGTGAAGTACTCGTCATGGGCGCGGATGGCGGCGAGCCGTTGCGTCAGACCCTGCTCTTCGCGACCGACGATTTCGGTCACGGCCAAAGGCAGGATGCGTTCCGCCGTCTCGCGCAGCGCGGCGTCGAACACCTCGTCCATCTCGTGGCGCACCAGAACGGCCGTCGCCGTCGCGGCGAGAATCCAGCAGACCGCAAGGACCAGACCGACCGACAGCCCGAGCCGCGCCTGCAGGCTGCGCGGCAGCCTCATGGTTTGCCCAGCCGGTAGCCCATGCCGCGCTCGGTTTCGATCAGTTTGGACCCGAGCTTTTTGCGCAGACGGCTGACATGGACTTCGATGGTGTTGCTGTCGATCTCGGTATCGAAGGCATACAGCTTTTCTTCAAGCTGCGCCTTGGACAGAAGCTGGCCGGGCCGCGACAGGAAGGCCTCGAACAGCGCCCATTCGCGGGCGGTCAGTTGCACCGGCTTGCCATCGCGGTGGATGCTGCGGGCGGCAAGGTCGATGTCCAACGCCCCGTGGCAGATGATCGGGTTCGGATTGCCGCTGTAGCGCCGCCCGACAGACCCGATCCGTGCGGACAGTTCGGCCAGATCGAAGGGTTTGACCAGATAATCGTCCGCCCCCGCATTCAGCCCCTCGATCCGGTCCGACACCTGATCCAGCGCGGTCAGGATGATGACCGGGGTCACATCGCCCTGTTTGCGCAAGGTCTTGAGGAACGCGATCCCGCGCCCATCGGGCAGCATGAGATCCAGCAGGATCAGGTCGTAGGACGCCCCGCGCACCGCCTCGCCCGCCGCATCCAGCCGCGTCACCCAATCGACCGACTGGCCATCGGCGGCGATCTGGTCCCGCACGGCGGGGCCCAAGACGGTGTCATCCTCGATCAGCAGGATACGCATGGCGGCTCTGCTCCTATTCATACTCGCACCCCAGACATGGCCTGCCTGCCTGACGCAAAGCTGACGCCGCCGGACATTGCGCTTCAGGCTGCCGTCAGCTTGGCCCTCTATAAACTGAATATCGCTGCCCGGAACAAGGAGCTTGGCCCATGCGAAAGACATCCCTGATACTTGCCTGCCTCGCCGTTTACGCGGCCAGCCCGGCGCTGGCAGATGATGATTGCTTTGTCCCGATGGAAAACTGGCAGCCCCGGGACGCGGTTGCAGGGCTGGCCAAGGAGAAGGGCTGGACCGTGCGCCGGATCAAGATCGACGACGGCTGTTATGAAATCGATGGCCGGGATGCGGAGGGGCGGCAGATCGAGGTCACGATCCATCCCGCCACGCTCGATGTGATCGAGTTCGAATACGAGGACGAAGACGACGACCATGACGACGACAAACGAAAGGGCCGTGACGATGACTGATCGCGAAGCAGACGCCGCCCCGCAGGGGCCAAGCGACACAGCCGGTCTGGTGCGCATCTGGGACCCGCTGGTGCGCGTCTTTCACTAGAGCCTCGTCGCGGCCTTCGCGGTGGCGTGGCTAAGCGCCGAAGAACTCGATACCGTGCACGAGATCGCGGGCTACGTCGTCGCGGGGCTTGTGGCCTTCCGTCTTGTCTGGGGGCTGATCGGCCCCCGCCATGCGCGCTTTGCCCACTTCGTGAAGGGGCCGAGGGCGGTGCTTGCCTATCTCAAGGACATGACCGGCGGCAGGGAACGGCGCTATCTTGGACACAACCCGGCGGGCGGCGCGATGGTGATCGCGCTTCTGCTCACCTTGTCGGGCACGGCCTTCACCGGCTGGCTGCTGGAGGAACCCGACCGCATGGCGATGCTGCCAGAACTGCCGCAGATCGTGGCACCCGCATGGGCCGATGATGATGACGGGTACGAGGGCTACGGCCAGAACGGATATTCCGCAGAGATGCTCGGAGACGTCCACGAGACCCTTGCCAATCTGATGCTGTTGCTTGTGGCCCTGCATGTCGGTGGCGTGATCCTTGCCTCCGTCCGCCACAAAGAGAACCTCGCCCGCGCCATGGTCACCGGTGACAAGCGCGCCCCGGCACCGTCGGATATGCCATAAACCCAAGGCCGTTCGTCCCTTCGGCCTGCCTCGGCCCCGCCCAGACCGGCGGGGCCTTTTTCGTTCCTGACGACAAGCTGAAGCAGAAAGCGCCGTCGTGTCAGGAAGCCCTCAGATCGGCTCCCCAGATTGGGTTCATCAGAAAACAGGAGATGATCCCATGAAAAAGACCCTGACCATGCTGACGATTGCTGCCCTGCTGCCCGCCGGTGTCGTGCTTGCCGACGATGACGGCTGCTCTGTGCCGCGCGACCAGTGGCAGCCCCGCGAAGCCGCGCTTCAGGTGGCGCAAGACAATGGCTGGACCGTTGCGGACTTCGAAATCGACGATGGCTGCTACGAGATCGAGGGCCGCGATGCGGATGGCCGCGAGATCGAGGTCAAGCTCGACCCCGCGACGCTTCAGGTCGTCGAAATGGACTACGAGGATGACGATGACGACTACGGCACGGCTGCCGACAACCCGGCCCCGGCTGGCACCGTCGCGCCGCCGCAAAACGGGCTGTTCGGCACCGGCACGCCGCCGAAGGTCAAGGTGAACTGAGCGCCTGTGACCCCTGACCTTCCAACCAAAGGATAGACCCGATGAAATCCCTTCTCTCGACCCTCGTGCTGACCACGGCGCTGACGATGCCCGGCCTTGCCATGGCGCGGCAGGTCACCCTGACCACCAACCTCAAGACTTACGGCGGCGATGGTGCCTATCTTGCGCTCTATGTGACGGACGCCTCCGACACCTATGTCGGCAGTCTCTGGATGGCTGGCGGAAAGTCGAAATATTACAAACACCTGACCGGATGGTATCGCGCCACGGGGGGCGATACCGCGCAGGTCAACGGGATCACCGGCGCCAGCGTCGGCGCGGGCCGGTCGCTTGAGATCACGCTCGATCTGGCCGATGCCCTGTTCGATGCGGGCTACACGCTGCATATCGACGCCGCTGTCGAGGATATGCGCGACAGCCCGAACGAAGTGTCCGTGCCGCTGACCACCGACGGGGTGGGAACGCCCGTGACGGGGCGTCGCTACATCGCCGATTTTACCTACGACATGTAAGGGGATCGGGCCATGATCCGTGCACTCCATCGCTGGCCGGGTCTTCTGGCCCTTGCCCTTGTCTCGGCGCTCGCGCTCAGCGGCGCGGCGCTGTCCGTCTTTCCTGCGGCGGATCGTCTGACCGCGCCGCAGGCCGAGGCGGGCCTGACCGTCGCGCAATTGTCCGAGCGTATTCAGGCGGTCTATCCTACGGTCGAACAGATCCGGCGCGCGCCCTCGGGCCGGATCACCGCCTATTGGTTCGACAACGACACCCCCGGTGCGGCGATCATCGACCCCGCCACGGGGCAAGGCGCAGGATCGGCCGATCCCAACCCGGTCGAGCGTTGGCTGACCAATTTCCACCGCGCGCTCTTGCTGGGCGACGGGGGGCGTCTCGTGATGGCGGCGGGGGCCTTGGCGATGTTGGTCCTGTCGGTCAGCGGCGCGGCGCTGGTGGCGCGGCGGATGGGCGGCTGGCGGCATTGGTTTGCGCCGCTGCGTGGGACCGTGCCGGGCCGCCTGCATGTGGAACTTGCACGGGTCGCGGTGGTCGGTCTGGTGCTGTCCTCCGTGACCGCCCTTTGGATGGTCGCCGTCACCTTTGAAGTGATCCCGGAAAACGCCGCCATGCCGGAGTTTCCGGCAGAGGTCAGCGGCGAGACAGGCATCGCCCTTGCGGATATGGCGGTGATCGGCACCACGCCGGTGGCCGCGCTGCGCGAGTTGAGCTTTCCCTATCCCAACGATCCGACCGATGTCTTCACGCTTCGGACAGATCAGGGCACCGGGTATCTCGATCAGGGCAGCGGGGCGCTCTTGGCGTGGGCCGATCTGTCCCTGTGGGAACGGATTTCGGAAACCATCTACATGCTGCATACCGGCCAAGGGGCGGCAGCACTTGGGCTTGTGCTAGGCGTCATGGCGCTAGGCGTGCCAGCGATGGGGGCCACGGGCTTTCTCATCTGGCTGTCCGGGCGGCGCGGACGCCCCCGCATCCGGGGCAACGTGGCCGCAGGCCGGGCCGAGACCATCGTGCTGGTCGGCAGCGAAGGCGGCAGCACGTGGGGGTTTGCCGCGACGCTGCACGCCGCGCTGACGCAGGCCGGGCAAAGCGTACATGTCGCGCCGATGTCATCCTTCGATCCCGCCCGCTATGGCCACGCCGAGCGGATGATCGTGCTGGCCGCGACCTATGGCGACGGCGATGCGCCCGCCTCGGCCAAGGGGTTTCTGGATCGGCTGGACGCGCTTGACCGAGCACCGGACATCCCGCTCGCCGTGCTTGGGTTCGGGGATCGCAGCTTTCCGGCCTACTGCGCCTTTGCCAAGGCCGTCGCGGCGGCAGCACAGGCCAAAGGCTGGCCCGGCCTCATGGGCATGGACATGATCGACCGCCAATCGCCGCAGGACTTCGCGCGCTGGGGGCGTGACCTCGGGCAGGCCATGGGAATCGCGCTCGACCTGATCCATCACCCCGTCTTGCCCAAGACCGAGGCGCTGACCCTGATCGCGCGCCGCGACTATGGCGCAGAGGTGCAGGCCCCGACGGCGATCCTGCGCTTTGCGCTGCCGCGTGTTTCGCTGTGGCAACGGCTGACCGGCCAAGGCTTTGCCCGGTTCGACGCAGGCGATCTGATCGGCATCCTGCCCGAGGGCAGCCCGGTGCCGCGCCTCTATTCGCTCGCATCCGGCCGCCGCGATGGGTTTGTCGAAATCGTGGTCAAGAAGCACCCCGGCGGCCTGTGTTCGGGGCAGCTTGCGGCGCTGGAACCCGGCGACACCGTCACCGCCTATCTGCGCCGCAATCCCGGGTTTCGACCGCGCCGCGACGCCACCCCGTTGATCCTGATCGGGGCGGGCACCGGGATCGGGCCGCTGGCGGGTTTCGTGCGCGGCAACGCGCGGCAGCGGCCCATTCACCTGTTTTTCGGGATGCGCCATCCAAGCAGCGATTTCCTCTATGGCGAGGCGCTGCGCGACTGGCAGGACAAGGGTCTGCTGACCCGGCTGGTCACGGCGGTCTCGCGCGAGGCGAAGCCGCAATATGTGCAGGACGCGCTGCGCGGCGACGCCGCCCAAGTGGCCCAGCTGATCCGGGACGGGGCCCGCGTGATGGTCTGCGGCGGGCGGGACATGGCCGCTGGCGTCACCGATGCCTTGGCCGAGATACTCGCGCCCTCCGGGCTGACCCCGGCGACCCTGAAAGCAGAAGGACGGTATGTCGAAGATGTCTACTGAACGCACGCGCCACGCGCTGAACGGGGCGACCATGGGCACGCGTTGGTCTGCGCTGTATTTTGCGGCCCCGGGCCACGACCCGGAGCCGGTTCGCGCCGCGCTTCAGGCCGCCGTGGACGCGGTCGACGCCCAGATGTCGACTTGGACCGCGACCAGCAACCTGATGCGCCTGAACGCAGCCCCAGTCGGCACATGGGTCGCGGTGCCCGAACAGCTTCGCGATGTCTTGCGCCTTGGGCTGGAGATCGGGCGCGCCTCTGGCGGTGCCTTCGATGTCGGCATGGGGGACGCGGTGACTGCTTGGGGCTTTGGGCCGCAAGACGCCGCGCCGGACCGCATCCGTGAGGCAATGTCCACCGACCGTCAGCCCGCGCACACGGTGTTGGAGATCGGTGAGACCGATGTCCGCAAATCCGCGCCGCTTGCGCTTGATCTGAACGGCATCGCAAAGGGATACGGCGTGGATCGGCTGGCCGACACCCTGCGCGACCATGGGATCGAGAATGCGCTGGCGGGGATCGACGGCGAAATGCGCGCGCTCGGGCTTCGGCCCGACGGGCAAGCCTGGACCATCGCGATCGAGGCACCGGACCCGGATCGGCGCGCGGCGCAGGCCATGCTCGCGCTGGAGCAGGCCGCCGTGGCGACCTCGGGCGACTATCGCCACTGGGTCGAGGTGCAGGGCCGCCGCCTGTCGCATACGATGGACCCGAAGCGCAGGGCCCCTTTGCTTGCCTCGCCCGCCTCGGTCACCGTGGTGGCGCGTAGCTGCGCGGAGGCCGACGCATGGGCAACGGCGCTGATGGTGCTGGGGGTCGAACAGGGATCAGCGCTTGCACAGGCGCGCGGTCTGGATGCGCTGTTCCAGATGCGGGACGCCCGTGGAGAAATCCAAAGCAGGGGTGTTGGACGCCTGTTCGGTTGAAAGGCTGAAAGGGTCGGTCGGTTCACGCGTCGCCCGCAGCGCCGACCAAGGCCATTTCGGAACCGAGCCGACGCACCTCGTGGACCAAGATGTCGATATCTTCGTCCTTGGTGCGGTGGTTGCATAGTGCGACGCGCAGGCAGTGTCGGCCACGGATCGTGGTGTCAGAGAGGATGGCGATACCGCTTTCTTGAATACGCAGCATGATTTCGGTGTTGTGGGCGCGCAGATCGGCTTCACGCATGCCATCGGGCGCGTGGCGAAAACAGACGACGCTGGTTGCAGTCGGCGCCATCCGTTCCAGATCGGGCGCGGCATCGATCAGCGCCGTCAGGCGAGCGGCCTGCGCGATGTTGCGGTCGAGTATGCGTCCAAAGCGTTCGACCCCGTGATGGCGCAGCATCATCCAGACTTTGAGCGCCCGGAAACCACGCGTCGTTTCAAGACCGTAATCGTGCAGGAACTCGGTCGCCGCCAGACCGCGCGTCGCCACCTGCAGGTACTCGGCGCTTTCGGCAAAGGTCGCGCGATGGACATTGCGGTCGCGCAGCAGGGCACATCCCACGTCGAAAGGCGCGTTCAGCCCCTTGTGCAGATCGAGGGCGAGCGAGTCCGCCCGTTCGATCCCCGCCACCAGATGCCGACTGGATGGCGCGATGGAGAACAGAGCCCCGATACAGCCATCCACATGAAGCCAGAGCCCCTCGTCCCGGCACAGGTCCGCGATCTGGGGCAAGGGGTCTATCGCGCCCGTGTTGGTTGTGCCTGCGGTGGCGATCACGCAGGCGGGGCGCGCGCCGCGTTGGCGGTCGGCCTCGATCGCGCTGCGCAGCGCAGCAAGGTCCATGCGAAACGCGTTATCCGTGGCGACGCGCGTCAGCGCGCTGCCGCCAAGGCCCAACAGGTTCATCGCTTTCATGTGACAGGAATGCACCTGATCCGAGGCATAGAACCGCAGCGGCGCGGTGATGTCGGCGACGCTGCGGGTATGCAGGTCCACCCCCGCCATCGTGTTTCGCGCCGCCATCAACCCCACGATATTGGCCATCGATCCACCGTTGACCAGCGTCCCGCTGCCGCCCTCGGGAAAGCCCATCATCTGGCGCAGCCAGTCCGTGACCTGACGGTCCACTTGGTTTGCGCCGGTATCGCCCCCGCCAAGGTTTGAGCCGTCGATGGCCGCGAGAAAATCCGCCAGCGCGCCGGTCAGGCAGCCTGCCCCCATGTACCAAGCCCAGAACCGCGGATGGATATTGCCCATGGCGTGGGGGTAGAGTTTGTGCTTCACGTCGGCATAGACCGCCTCCAGCGGGGCCGGGCCTGTAGGCGGCGGGCCACGAAACCCTGCCTTCATCGCATCCGGCATCGGTTGCCAGACCGGCGCGTCGCGCAGCCCTTGCAGGCGCGAGATGGCATCGTCCACCATGACATGCGCCAATCTGCGCATGTCCTCCCAATCGCCGGGATCAAGGCTGTCTTCCGTATCGATCTGCGTATCGTGCGCCATGGTTTGCCGTCCGTTTCATTGCGCAGCGGGCCCGCCTGTTGCCGGGCGGTCCAGTTGCGACGGGTTTCAGTCAGGGGAAAGCCGTATGACCACGGTTGCGCCGAGCGGCAGGATCATCACCCCGCATGCACTTCATGCAGAGGTCGTTACGGCTTCTCCCTGTCTTGCTTCGATATTTACTCGGCGGCCATCCGGTATCCGGGCGTCGAGTCGGACAGGGCGCGTTCGTCGTCATCCATGTCCTCCGGGATATCCGCGAATAGCGGGGTCGACAGATAACGCTCGCCGGTATCGGGCAGCATGGCGAGGATCACAGCGCCCCGTTCCGCCCGTTCCGCCACCTGCATGGCAATGGCGAAACTGGACCCGCCAGAGATTCCGGTCAGGATCCCTTCTTGCGCGGCGAGCTTCTTGGCCCATGCGATCCCGTCCGCCCCGGCCACCGGGATCAACGCGTCATAGCCCCCCTTGTCCAAAGCCTCCTGCAGGACAAGCGGGATGAAGTCAGGCGTCCACCCTTGGATCGGATGCGGCTCGAACGCAGGGTGGCTGCCTGCGGGCGAGCCGTCAGCGCCACGGTCCTGCGCGACGCCGCTGGCGATCAACGCGGCATTTGCCGGTTCACTCAGAATGATCTTCGTCTCCGGACGTTCCTTGCGCAGCACACGCGACAGCCCTGCGACCGTGCCACCCGTACCGAAGCCGGTGACGACGTAATCCAGCCTGTCGTCCTTGAAGTCGTTGATGATCTCGCGCGCCGTGGTCGTTTCGTGGATGTCGGCATTGGCAGCGGTCTCGAACTGGCGGGCGAGGAACCAACCGTGCTTTTCCGCCAGTTCGGCCGCCTTGCGATACATGCCGGTGCCTTTCTCGGCGCGCGGCGTCAGCACCACCTTTGCGCCCAGCATCCGCATCAACCGCCGCCGCTCGACCGAGAAACTGTCGGCCATGGTCACGACGAGCGGATAGCCCTTCTGCGCACAGACCATGGCCAGACCGATGCCGGTATTGCCGCTGGTCGCCTCGACCACGGTTTGGCCCGGTTTCAGCGTGCCGTCGCGCTCTGCCGCCTCGATGATGTTCAGCGCCAACCGGTCCTTGATCGACGCCGCCGGGTTGAAGAACTCGGCCTTGACGTAAAGCCTGACACCCTCCGGCGCGAGGTTGTTGATGCGGATCACGGGGGTGTCGCCGACAGTGTCGAGCACGGACCCGAACAGGCGGCCCCTCCCTTGGGTCCTGCGGATGGTCTTGGCGGTCATGGCAATCTCCCTTTGTTCGGTCATTCGCTTCGCATTTCGCCATCTTGGACCCGTTTGGCGGTGAAACGCTTGATGCCGATCTGAAGATTTCATGCAGAAATGCCCAAAACTGGGCTATGCTGGATCATGGCTTGGCTTTTCGGTGATCACCGGCTCGACCCGGACCTGTTCGAACTCACCTGCAAAGGGGACGTTGTGCATGCCGAGCCACAGGTCTTGGCACTGATCATCCACCTTGTCCGAAATCGCGCCCGAATGGTCAGCAAGGACGAGATCGCCAGCACCGTCTGGCCCGACCGTGCCGTATCGGATGCCAGCATCGCCAGCCGGATCCGGTCGGCGCGGCAGGCGCTTGGCGATGATGGCTGCGCGCAGGCCGTCATCCGCACGATCCACGGCAAGGGCTTTCGGTTCGTGGCCGAGGTCAAAGAGGCCAGCCCAGCCCTGCCCCACCAAACCCGGCCTTCGGACGCCGACACCGGCGCCGACCTGTCCCGCCCCTCGGTTGCGGTCCTGCCCTTCCGACCGCTCGGCGCATCACCCGAAGTCACGATCCTCGCAGAAGCCATTCCGCACGAGATCATTCAGGGGCTTTCGCGCCTGCGCTGGATTTCGGTGATCGCACGCGGTTCGTCGTTTCGCTTCCGCGAAGGACGGGGCGATCTGGATCTGGTCGGCACGGCGCTGGGCGCAGGCTATGTCATGACCGGAGTGATCGAAAGTCTGGCCGGCACGGTCGCCGTGGTTCTCGAACTGGCCGATGCCAGCCGCGGCGAGGTGATCTGGGCCGACCGGCTGACCGCCCCCATGGACGGGATCGAGGACTTGCGGCAGCGGGTCGTCGCGCAGGTCGTGACCGCGCTCGACATGCACGTGCCGCAAAACGAGGTGCGCCTTGCATCGCAGACCGGCTCGGACCGGCTGGATGCATGGAAGACCTTTCACCTCGGATTGACCCAGCTTTACCGGTTTACACCCGACGCAAATCAGGTCGCAAAGGGGCATTTCGAGCGCGCGATCGCGCTCGACCCGCGATTTGCACGCGCGCATGCGGGCCTGTCGTTCACACGGTTCATCGACGCGTTCCTGCATCTGGGGCCCAGTGACGCGGAGGCCGCCAGTGCCGCCAGACGCCATGCCGAGCGTGGCATAGAACTGGACCCGATCGACCCGTTCACGCATTATACGATGGGCCGGTCCTACTGGCTGACCGACCAGCCCGAGATCGCCAAGGGGTGGTTCGATCGCGCCATCGAGCTGAACCCCAACTATGCCCAAGGCTTTTACGCCAGCGCCTTCACCGCGCTGATGACCGGCGACATCAAGACGGTGGATGCGGGGCTTGATGCAGCGCTATTACTCAGCCCGCTGGACCCGCTGCTCTACGGAATCCACGGCGTGCGGGCGCAGGCGATGATTCAGGTCGGAGACTTGCAGGCCGCTGCCCGGCTGGGCGACCGCGCGGCCTCCACCCCCGGCGCGCACTACCTCATCTCTATGGTGGCCGCGGTGGCCAACGGGCTGGACGGGCGCTACGAACAGGCCCATCGCTGGCGACAGGACGCGCGTCGGCGCAAACCGGATGCCTCCGCCGCCCAGTATTTTGCGGCCTTCCCGATCCGCAACGAAAAGGCCCGGCACCAGATCGCGGAAGAGCTGAAACGGCAGGGATTCTGATCGGTGATTTTGAGAGCGGTGTTGTTGAACAAGAGGACCTATCTGCGGATGACCGAAGGGGCACCAAATGCGGCAGCATCCGGTCCCATGCGATCATAGCGATGGCCGGATCGGCGTTTCATGGCGATGCCGGAGTTGCATCAGGTGGCGTCCGGCTCGCGTTCGGTATCCGACGATATCCCGTATCGGCGCATCTTGTCGTTCAGCGTGCGTCGCGGCAGCCCGAGCGTTTGCGCCGCGCGCAGCGTATTGCCCGCATGCGCATCGAGAACGGCTGAAATCTCCCGCGCCTCGAAGTCGGCGACGCGGTCCGCCAGTGTCATCGGAACCGCCTTGGGTGGGCCGCTGCCTTCGAATTCCACCAGCCCGAGGGCAAAGGCCTCTGCGCTCGATTTCAGCTCGCGGACATTGCCGCTCCAGGCTTGCCGCTTCAGTTTCTGCGCTAGCGCCCATGGCAGTTTGGGGGCCTCGCGGCCATAGCGGCGGGCGGCCAGTTGCGCGTAGTGGGCGAAGATCAGGGGGATATCCTCGCCCGCTTCGCGCAGGGTCGGAGTCGTCAGTTCCGCCGTCGCCAGCCGATAGAACAGGTCCGGGCGGAAGCCGTCGAGCAGGCGCAGGTTCGTCTTTGTCGTCGCGATCACCCGCACGTCGAGGCTCCGGGTCACGGTGTCACCCAGACGTTCGAAGCTGCGCTCCTGCAAGACCCGCAACAGCTTGGCCTGAATGGCGATTGGCATGGTTTCGACCTCGTCGAGCATCAGGGTCCCGCCCTGCGCTGCCTCCAGCTTGCCGACGCGGCCCGCCGCATCATGCGCCAGCACCCCCTCGGCATGGCCAAACAGGATCGTCTCTGCCATGGATTCCGGCACCGCCGCGCAATTCAGCGCCACGAACGGCGCCTCGGCGCGGTTGCTTGCGGCGTGGATGCCGCGGGCGGCCAGTTCCTTGCCGGTTCCCGTCTCGCCGGTGATGAGCACGTCGATATCGACCGAGGCCAGCACCGAGATGCGCTTGCGGAATTGCTGCATCGCGCGGGATCGGCCAAGGATGCTGTCCTCGGCGCGCTCGGCCAGAACCTGTTGCAGGCGCGCGACCTCGTTCCGCGTGGCCTGCGCCTCCAGCGTACGGCGGATCACGGCGAGCAGATGCGCGGAGTCATACGGTTTTTCGAGAAAGTCCTCGGCACCGGCGCGAATGGCCTCGACGGCATGGCCGACATCGCCGTGGCCGGTCAGCATAACGACCGGCACGCCCAACTTGCGCAGCCTAAGCTGCCTGAGGAAGGCCATGCCGTCCATGCCGGGCATGCGAAGATCGCTGATCACGAGATCAGGCTGGTCCGCCATCGCGTCGAGTGCATCCTGCGCCGCGCCGAACGTCTGCACATCATATCCGGAGGCGTCGATCAGATCGGCAAGGGCCGACAGGTGATCTGCATCATCGTCGACGATGAAGATGCGGGCGGTCATGCGGCTTCTGCTCCGTTCGGCGTCGCCAAGGGCACGAGGACAGTGACCTGTGTGCCCTGGCCGGGTGTGGACTCGATCGACAGCGAGCCCTGGAAATCGGACAGGATCGCCTTGCAGATCGCAAGCCCCAGCCCAAGGCTTTCGCCGCTGACCTTGGTCGAAAAGAACGGTTCGGTGACATTGGGCAGGTCGGCCTCTGAAATGCCCTTGCCCGTATCCGTGACGCAGAGCCGCGCGATCCCGTTCTCGGTGGTCAATGTGACGGTGATCTGCGCATCAGGCACACCGGCAACCGCGTCCAGCGCGTTCAACAGCAGGTTGGCCACCACCTGTTCGATCCGGACAACCCCCGCCACGACCTCGATCTTGTCCTCCGGCGGATGGAAGACCGGGATCACGCCGACGGCACGCGCCCGAGGTGCGACCAGTTCCAGCGCCGAGACAACCGGCGCGCCAAGATCGATCAGTGAGCGTTCCGCCACGTCCTTGCGGGCAAAACTCTTCAGGTGCTTGGTCGTGCGCTGCATGCGGCGGATCAATCCGCGCGCCTTGGCCAACCGGCTTGCGGTGGCGGCATCGGAGGCGTCCAGACCCAGTTCCGCCGCCGAAAGCGTCGCCTCCATCGCGGCAAGAGGTTGGCTGATCTCATGGACGATCGCCGTGGACATGCGGCCAAGCGCGGCCATCTTCTCGGTATGCACCAAGGCATCCTGCGTGGCGCGCAGGTCGATTTCCACTTGGGTCCGGGCCTCCACTTCGCGCGCCAGATCGGCGGTCCGGGCGCGAACCATGGATTCCAGCGCCTCGGCTTGCGACAGGCGCAGCGCGACGATCTGCCGGCGCTGGTCGCGGGCCTTGACCATGCCGATCAGGGCCAGCGTCGCCAGCATGGCCAGCACCGCCGCCCCGAAGGCCATGAGTTGCAACCCGCTTGTGTTCCTCGCCGCGATCACCTGCCATCCGGTCGAGGGCATCGTGGCGATGCGACCGATCCAGCCGTCGCCCGTTGCATCGCCGCCATCGGGCGGTCCGGGCAGCAGCGGCACGGCGGCGGCCAGATCCTCGCCCGCGAAGGCCCGTGTCGTGGCCAGTTGTTCCAGCACGTCGGGGCTCAAACCCGTGAGCGGACGGTATTCCCAATCGGGCCGGGCCGACAGGAACACGACGCCATGCGGATCGGCAAGGGCGACATCCGCATCCGCCGTCCGCCAGACGGTCTGCAAGGGGCGCAGGTCCATCTTGACGACCAGCACGCCGCGCGCGCCCTCCGCCTCGATCCGCGTGGCGAGGAAGTAGCCCGGCACACCGGTGGTGACACCGATGCCGTAGAATTGCCCCTTGCCTAGGGTCATGGCCTCCTTGAAATATGGGCGGAACCCGTAGTTCTGGCCGACGAAGCTGCTCGGTCGGTTCCAGTTCGACGCCGCGATCGTGTCGCCCTGCGCGTCGATCAGGAACAGGTCACCCGCCTGCGCATGGGCGGCGACCGTTTCCAGATAGATGTTGGCCTCCTGCAAGGCGCCGGTTCCGGCAAGCGCCCGGCGCACACGCGCGTCTTCGGCGGCAACAGAGGGGAGCGAGCGCAGCCGCTCCACCTCTGCCTCGACCGCGCGTTCGGTCAAAAGCAGCCTCTGGTCCAGTTGCGTGCGCGCCGCGCCAAGGACGAGATTCTGCATGAGCAGCCAAACCAGACCGCCGACAAGCCCCGCGATGAAGAAAGGCCGCACGAGGGTCATGCGCTCAGCCGCCCGCAGCGCCCTGTGCCCCGGTCAAGGCTCTGTCCCGTCGCGCCTGCACCCAGTTCATCCCCAGCAGGCCCACGACCAGCGCAAAGCCTACGCCCTCGACGATCAGGTCGGGCCAGAACAGGGCAACGACCCCCGGCAGCAGAAGCACACGCATCCAGACCGGCATCGGACCCCACAGGAAACCTTCGAGCACCGCAGCGAAAGCCACGAGCCCAAGGATCGCAAGAGCGCCACCCCACAGGACGAAAAGCACCGGCCCGCCAATGATGATCTGTTCGTTGAAAACCATGAAAAGCGGGATGAGGTAGAGACCCTTGGCGTATTTCCATGCCTGAATGCTCGTCTCCATGGGCTTCGATCCGGCGATGGCGGCACCGGCAAACCCCGCAAGTGCCACGGGCGGGGTCACGTTACTGTCCTGAGAATACCAGAACACCACCAGATGCGCGATCAAAAGCGGAATGCCGAACTGTTCGGTCAGCGCGGGACCGACAAGGATGATGAGCACGATATAGGCCGCCGTCACCGGCAGACCCATGCCCAGAACGAGGCTCGCCAGCAGGACGAGGATCAGCGCGAGGACGATGTTGCCCCCGGAAAAGGCGATCATCATGGCCGAGAACTTCAGCCCGAGACCGGTAAGACCGACGACCCCCACGATGATGCCCGCGACAGCGCAGGCCACGGAGACCGCCACCGCGTTGCGCGCACCGAGGTCGAGCGCCTCAAGCGTCAGGGCGAGACCGCGTTTGCACAGCGCGACGAACCCCGACACCGTCGGATCGGACTTGGCGAAGGTCCAGAGCGCCCGCGCCGAGGCTGCCGCGATGATCGAAAGGATCGCGTAGAACCCCACCCGCATCGGCGAATAGCCCGCGACCAGCAGCGCCACCAGCGCGACCAGCGGCAACAGGAAGTGCCAGCCTTCGGCCAGCACCTTGCGAGTGTCGGGCAGGTCCTCGGCGGCAAGGCCCGTCATCCCCTGCTTGACCGCCGCGATATGCACCAGCAGGTAGACCGTGCCGAAATACAGCACCGCCGGAAAGATCGAGATCAGGACGATATCGACGTAAGGCACGCTGGTATATTCGCTCATCAAGAAGGCACCGGCCCCCATCAAAGGCGGCATGATTTGCCCACCGGTGGAGGCCGCCGCCTCGATCCCGCCCGCCTGCGCAGGGCGATAGCCGAGCTTCTTCATCAGGGGGATGGTAAAGGCGCCGGTCGTTACGACATTGGCGATGGCCGAGCCGGAAATCGACCCCATGCCCGCGCTGGCGATCACCGCCGCCTTGGCCGGGCCACCGCGCTGCTTGCCCGCAGCGGCATAGGCGAGGTCGATGAAGAACTTGCCCGCGCCGGTCACTTCGAGAAACGCGCCGAACAGCACGAAGACAAAGACGAAGGTCGCCGCGACGCCCAGCGGAATGCCGAAGATGCCTTCGGCCCCCAGCGTCATCTGGCTGGCCAGACGCTCGATGGAATAGCCGCGATGATTGAGGATGCCGGGCATCCAATCGGCGAGAAAGGGCAGCTCTCCGCGGTTGCCCGCAAAGGCATAGACGATGAAGAACGCCCCGATCAGCGTCATGCCGAGGCCCACGGCACGGCGCGCGGCCTCCAGCACGACAAGCATGGTCACGACCCCCATGACGACGTCCTCTGTCCGGGGGAAGACCTGATTGGCGATGGTGTCGATGTTCAGCGGCACCCACGCACCCGCGCCAATGCTCAGCACGATCAGGGTGCCGTCGATGATCCATCCCGTCACGCCGCGCGCGCGATCCTTGCCGAAGGCGGGATAGATCAGGAAGCACAGCACAAGGACAAAGCCAAGGTGAATGGGTCGTTGGAAGAACAGGCCAAGCGGCTGCAAGCCTGCCGTATAGAGTTGAAACAGCGACAGCGCGATGCCGATCACCGTGATGGCACGCGCAACCGTTGTGGGTTGCACGCGCGGGACAAGGGGGTCGTCAGAGGTCGAAGTCATCGGTTCTGAATCCTTTCAAGCGCGATCCGCACCCTTTCGTGCGGCGCGACCGCCGACAGGGAGACGATGCTGTCTCCGACCTGAAGGCGGTGGTTCACGGGACCGGCACCGGGGCGCAGAATATAGGCGTTCCCCGGGACCGGCTCATCGATGTCCAGAATGAAGTAGCCGCCTTGCCCGTCCGTCACCTGTCGTCCGCGACCGGGAATATGGTCGAGGCCGGCGGCGAAATCGGGAAGATGCGCGTGGACAAGGACCATTCGGCCCGCCCGGTTCTGGTAGCAGTCGGACACCGGAAAGCCCTTGACCGAATGGTTCCACAGAACGCACCACTCGGCCCCTTCGGGGACATCCAGCCGGGCAAGTTCGGTTCCGTCTTCAAGCGTGGCCGTCAGCGCATCCGCCCCTGCCGGGACCGGCAGCAGCAGCGTCAAAAGGAGAAAAGGGAGCCGTCCGACTCCCCTTCCCCATATCGCACCGGTCATGGGCGCAGCTTGTCCGGGATGCTGGCGCCGATCTCTTCATAATAGCGGATCGCGCCGGGATGCAGCGGCACGGGGGTTGCCGACAGCGAGAACTCCACAGTCGTCTCGCGTGCAGCCGGATGGACCGCTTGCAGCTCTGCAATGTTCTCGAACATCGCCTTGGTGATGCTGTAGGCCATGTCATCCGACATCTCGGACGAGACCGTCAGCACGTTGGGAATGCCCAGCACGGTGATGTCTGCGTCGACGCCGGTATAGCTGCCGCCGGGCAGGGTTGTCCGGGCAAAGGTGCCGTCTTCGGCCACTGCCGCGTCCAGCTGTTCTTCGGTCAGAGCGATGATCACGATATCCTGCGTGGTCGCGAGGTTCATGATCGACGAGGTCGGCGCGCCCACGGACCAGAACCCCGCATCGATATCGCCGTTCGACAGCGCGTCGGCGGTTTCGTTGAAATTCAGACGCTGTTCGTCGATGTCATCATAGCTGATGCCGTTCGCCGCAAGGATCGCGTTGGTGTTCACCTCGGTGCCGGACCCTGGCGCGCCGATCGACACGCGCTTGCCGCGCAGATCGTCGAGCGAGGTGATGCCCGAGCTTTCCAGCGCCACGATGTGCACCATGTTGGCGTAAAGCGACGCGAGGCCCCGGATCATCGGCAGTTGCTGCCCGTCGAAACGGCCGGTGCCGGAATAGGCCTGCGCCACCGTATCGGCCAGCCCGATGGCAAGGTCCGCGTCGCCCGTGGCGATCAGGCCCATGTTCTCGACCGACGCGCCGGTGACTTCGGCGGTCGCGGAATAGCCGTCGATATGCGTGTTGATGATTTCGGCCAAGCCACCGCCCATCGGGTAATACACGCCGCCGGTCCCGCCGGTCGCGATGGACAGTTGCTGTTGCGACAGTGCGGGCGCCGCAAGGCCGATGGACAAGGCAACGGCTGCGCCCAGCAGGCCAAAGCTTGGGTGTTTTACGGATTTCGTCATGGTCTTCCTCCCTTATCGGGCCGATGGCCCAAGAACTCTCCCGACTCCTTTTCGAGATGGGGGAAAGCTACGGGGTCTCGCGGGGCAGATCGGCCAATTTCCGGGGCGGTCAGCGCATCTCGTCGCAACAGACCGCCAAGCCCGGGGCAGAAATTCGCCAGACCTTGCACCGTCGGTGCATGACATCGGTGGCCCGGGGCCATGGACAGAGTCATGCTTGGGCACCGAACGGGCCAATCTTTGGCGCCGCGTGACACGTCGAAGAACGGCTCGCCACGCCGCAGACCACGCGGTCGGTCATGCCAGCCCCCCAGAACAGCGCGTGATGCGGCGTCGTCTCACTGCACAGGGATACAAGATGTGCTTGTCACAACGGGCAATTGACCGCAGACATTAGGACATGACTCCCACGCCCTTAAGCCACACACCTCTCAAACAACCGGGACGTCGGTTCGCTGTTGGCGTGGCTGGCGTCGTCGGGGCGCTGTTCACAGCGTTTGCCCTTTTGTTTCCGCTTCTGGAGCGCGTTTACCTCGCGCAGCTTGCCGAAAAGGAAGCGTCGACGCTGACCTTGGCCGTCGAAGGTTTGAACGGGTCTTTGCAGAGGTTCGAAGCCCTTCCCGGGCTGATCGCCGAACGGCCTGAGGTGAACGCCGCCTTGCAGAACCAGTCGGATGACGTGCTGTTGTCTGAGGTCAACACCGAGCTGCAACGCATCGCCGACGAAGTCGGATTGTCGGATATCTTCCTGATCAATGCCGCTGGAACGACCATAGCGGCCAGCAACCATTGGAAAGAAAGGTCTTTCGTCGGGCGGAATTTTCAGTTCCGGCCCTATTTCGTTCAGGCATTGGCGGGTGAAAGAGGCCAGTTCTTTGCGCTTGGGACGACATCGGGCGAACGCGGATACTTCTTCGCCGAGGCGGTGCGGGACGGTGCCGACGTAATCGGCGTGTTGGCGGTCAAGTTCACCTTCGATGCGTTCGAAGACGCATGGCGCGCGGGCGATAACGTGGTCGCCGTCAAGGACGATGACGGCGTGGTGTTCATTTCCAACCGAAGCGAGTGGCATTTCGGGAGCTTTGCCCCCCTCACCGATCTCGCCCGCGACCGGATCGAAGCCACGCGAAGATACCCTTTGGATGCGCTGCAAGTGCTGGAAAACACGCAAACACCGTTCAATGGCGATTTGATCCGCGTGACGATCACCGGCGAAGACGGCCAGACCGACGACTTTGTCGCGCAATCCCAAGCGATCGCAGATGCGGGTTGGGTGGTTTGGCTGTTCACCCCGGCCGGACCCGCTTGGAACAGGGCCATGGGCACGATTGCGACAATTGCCCTGCTGATGACGTTGATCGGGTTGGTGGTGATCGTCGTCCTCCAGCGTCGTCTGCAATTGCAGGAACGCATCGCTGCCGCCCTGTCCATGCAACAGGAACTCGAACAGCGGGTCGCGCAGCGGACCGCAGAGTTGCAGGCCGCCAACCGCAACATCATGCAAGAGATCGAGGAACGCCGCAGTGCGGAATTGCGCCTGCGCCAAACACAAACTGAACTGGTTCAGGCGGGCAAGCTCGCCGCACTCGGGCAGATGTCTGCGGCCCTGAGCCACGAATTCAACCAGCCGCTTGCCGCCGTGAAGTCCTTTGCACGCAATTCGCTCGCATACCTTGATCGGGACGAGGCCGACAAGGCACGCCAGAATATCGGCATGATCGACACTATGGTGGATCGGCTCGTCGCGATCTCGACCCACTTGCGCAACTTTGCCCGCCGCCCGGGCGAGCGCACGGAACCCGTGCTGCTGAACGAAGCCATTTCGAGCGCCCTGGCCATCGCGGAACCCAAATTGCGCGCGGCCAATTGCGCCGTGAACTGGACCGCGCCCGACGAACAGGTTTGGGTGTTGGGCGGGCAGGTCCGCTTGCAGCAGGTCTTTGTGAACCTGCTCAGCAATGCCGTGGATGCCATGGCGGACGTGCCCGAGCCAGAGATCGAAATGTCGCTCGAACAGGAGGCGGGGCAGGTTCATGTCAGAGTGCGGGACCACGGGGCAGGCATGACCGAGGCCAACATCGCGCAGCTGTTCGATCCGTTCTACACGACCAAGGAACCCGGACAGGGCATGGGGCTTGGCCTGTCGATTTCCTACAATATCGTGCGTGACTTTGGCGGCAGTCTGTCGGGCAAGAACCATCCCGATGGCGGGGCCGTGTTTTCCGTCTCTTTGACGCAGTCCGACGCGCCCATGGCCCGAAAGGCGGCGGAATGAGTGAAACCGGCACGGTCCTTTTCATCGACGACGAAGAGCCACTGCGCATTGCAGGTCAGCAAACGCTGGAATTGGCGGATATCGAATGCCGCCCTTTTGATCGCGCGGAACCTGCGTTGGAACGGATTGATCGGGACTTTGCCGGTGTAATCGTCACGGATCTGCGGATGCCGGGGATGGGCGGCGCGGCGTTGCTGCACGCTGTCTTGCAAAAGGATGCGGAGCTTCCGATCATCCTGATCACCGGACATGGCGATGTAGAGCTTGCGGTGTCGATGATGCGCGACGGCGCATATGATTTCATCCAGAAACCGTTCGAGCCGGAACGCTTGGTCGACGCGGTTCGGCGGGCGCTCGCCATGCGCAGCCTGACGCTTGAAAACCGGCGCTTGCGGTCGCAGATGCAATCGCAGCTTACGACGCAGGACCGGTTTCGGGGCGCAAGCGAAGCCACGAAACGGTTGCGCAAGCAAATCAGCGACATTGCCGTGACGGATGCCAATGTGCTGATCGTAGGGGAAACGGGCACGGGCAAAAGCCTTGCGGCGCAGGCCCTGCACAGCGACAGCGCGCGGGCCGACAAGCCGTTCATCACCGTCAACTGCGCCGCTTTGCCGGAAGGCGGGATCGAAAGCGAATTGTTCGGCCATGAAGTCGGCGCCTTTGCCGGTGCAACGCGGGCGCGGATCGGCAAATTTGAACATGCGCGGCGCGGCACTCTGTTCCTCGATGAAATCGACAGTCTCCCCATGGCAACGCAGGGCAAATTGCTGGAAGCCGTGGAAACCGGGATAATCCATCGACTGGGGTCACATGATCCGATCCATCTGGATGTGCGGTGCGTCGCAGCCACAAAGACCGATTTGGAAAGCGCCGTCGCAGACGGCAGGTTTCGCGGTGATCTGTTGTACCGGCTGAACGTCGTCACCTTGCGCATGCCCTCTCTTGCCGCACGCCGCGAAGACGTCCCCGTGCTGTTCCTGACCTTCGTCGGGCAAATCGCGGACAGGTACGATGTGCCCGTGCCCCACGTGCCCGGGGCCACGCTGGATGCCATCGCCGCACGGGACTGGCCCGGCAATGTCCGCGAGTTGCGCAACGCCGCAGAGCGCTTCGTGCTGGGGTTGCCCGATCAGAGCGACCTTGCCGCCCCTACCTCTGGTACCTTGGCCGAACGGTTGGCAGAGCACGAACGCGCCTTGATTGCGGCCAGCCTGACGGCCCATGGCGGTCGCCTCAAGGACACGTACGAGGCTTTGGGAATCTCTCGCAAAGCGCTGTACGAAAAGATGGTGCGCTACGGTTTGGACCGCGACAGCTTCGCCAACCAGCAGGTTTGACGGACGACGACATGCGCACATGGGTCGTCAGCGACCCATGAATTCGGCGCAATGTTCCCTTGGCGACCCATCGCACGTGTGAACTTGAAAAAATCCGGAAAATCCACGCCCGACGGCGTTGGAGCAATCATGATTCCCGATCAGACCTCTGTGGACCCGTCTTCTTTGCATGGCGGGGATGCACAGGAGACATACCTTTTTGGGAGGAAAGTTCATGACTAAAGTATCCGGAATTACGTTGGCCGTTGCCGTGGCCATTGCAGGCGCGGCGCAAGCCGAAAGCCACGTCGACCGCTCCGGTTGGCCGGACAGCTTCACCGTGGGCACCGCGTCCCAGGGCGGCACGTACTTCGCATACGGCTCGGGCTGGGCGAACCTGGTTGCAGAAGAGCTGGGCATTTCCGGCGGTGGCGAAGTCACCGGTGGCCCGATGCAGAACATGGCGCTGGTCCACACCGGCGACGCCCAGTTCGGCATGACCACGATGGGCCCCGCCGCTGAATCGCTGGCCGGTACGAACCCGATCGCACCCGGCCTGCAGATGACCAACGCCTGCGCCATGTTCCCGATGTACCAGACACCGTTCTCCGTGACGGCGCTGTCCTCGTCGGGCATCACATCCATCGCGGACATCCCGGCGGGCGCCCGCATCGGGTTCGGCCCGGCTGGCTCCACCTCGGACACCTACTTCCCGCGCATGATGGAAGAGCTGGGCGTCGAGTTCGACCGTCGCAATGGCGGCTGGTCCGACCTTGGTGGTCAGCTTCAGGATGGCCTGCTGGACGTGATCGCATTCGCAGCCGGTGTTCCGGTTCCCGCCGTGTCCCAGCTCGAAGTCCAGACCGAAGTGAACATCATCGAGTTCACCGAAGACGAGCAGGCCAAGATCATGGCAGCCTTCCCGGTGTCCCAGTTCGACATCGCAGCAGAGACCTACACCACGCTTGAGGCCCCTGCCCGGTCCGTGTCGATGTGGAACTTCGCCATCGCCAACTGCGACCTGCCCGAAAGCTTCGTGAAGGCCGTGGTCGACGTCGTCATGTCCGACAACGAGCGCATGCAGGGCATCCACCGTGCGGCCCGCTCCACCCTGCCGGAGCATTGGGACAAGAACACCGTCATGAAGTGGCACCCCGGTGCGGCGGCTTGGTTCACCGAGAACGCGGGCGCCGAGATCCCGGCCGAAATGATCTACGGCAACTGATCCACGACCGGCGGCGCGCTGATATCGGCGCGCCGCCACCCATTCAGACCTGTCGGCGGCGCTCATGGAGCGCCCGATTGGTTGAAAACTCACACATTCAGCAATGTGCCACCGTCCTGTGCGGGTCGTTGTGGCAGGGAGGGGACAATGGTTCACGAGGCTACGAAAGCCGATGATGACCTGATCGCCGAGGGCGTCGACGAAGAGCCGATTGAGCCAAATCGGCGCTTGTTCGATGGCTGGCGGCTTCAGCTGATCGCGGGCATTGGCGCACTTTATGCGCTGTTTCACATGGCAGCACTCAACGGTGTCTCGATTTCGTCCTACACGGGCGTGACCATTCCGCTGCTTCCACAGTTTCCGATGGAGACGTGGAATTTCCGCATCTTCCACATCGCGGGCGCCCTCGCCTTGGGCTTCCTGATGTACAACGCGATGGTGTTCTCGGACAAGGAAGAGACCGGCACCAAGGGACCTTGGGACAAGATCTCTTATCTGCTGATGATCCCCGCCATCGCCTCGCTTGGAGTGGCCTTCTATTTCGCCTCCGTCATCGCGGGCGGCGATCTGCCCCAGATGGGTGGCCTGACGACATGGCCCGCCTTTGCGGGCACGCCGATCTACAATCAGGAGGTCTGGTATTACGGCACGCCCCTGCTTATCGCCACGTTCGGCGGCATCGTCATGGGCTGGCTGGAACGCGCCCCGCGCAACAGGTTCCGCGCCTCCGACATCCTGCTGGCAATCTGCGGCTTCGCTGTCGCGGTCTACCTGATCGCGATCTACGGCACCGCCGCCCGCAATTCCGTCGGCACGCAATTCGTGCCGATCGGTGTCGCCTTTGCCGCCACGGCAGGGTCGGCGCTGATCCTCGAATTGACCCGTCGCGTCGCGGGCCTCGCCCTCGTGATCATCACGGGCGTCTTCCTCGTCTATACCTTCACCGCGCACTTGCTGCCCGGCATTCTGGCGGTTCAGAAGGCCTATGACTGGCAGCGGTTCTTCGGCTTCGTCTACACGGATGCGGGTATCCTTGGACCGACCACGGCGGTGTCGTCGACCTATATCATCCTGTTCATCATATTCGCGGCCTTCCTTCAGGCCTCCAAAGTGGGTGACTATTTCATCAACTTCGCCTTCGCGGCGGCAGGCCGTGCGCGGGGTGGCCCGGCGAAAGTGGCGATCTTCGCCTCGGGCCTCATGGGCATGATCAACGGCACCTCGGCGGGTAACGTCGTGGCCACGGGCTCGCTTACGATCCCACTGATGAAAAAGGTCGGCTACAGGCCGCAGACCGCAGGCGCGATCGAGGCCGCCGCCTCCACCGGTGGGCAAATCATGCCGCCGATCATGGGCGCGGGTGCCTTCATCATGGCCGAAATCACAGGCATCCCCTATCAGGAAATCGCCATCGCGGCGATCATCCCCGCGATCCTGTATTTTGTTTCCGTCTACTTCATGGTCGACCTCGAAGCTGCGAAGCTGGGCATGCGCGGCATGCGCGAGGAAGAGCTGCCAAAGCTCGGCAAACTGGCCCGTCAGGTCTATCTGTTTCTGCCGATTATCATCCTCATCGTCGCTCTCTTTGCAGGGTATTCGGTCATTCGGGCCGGCACTCTGGCCACCATCGCGGCGGCCGTGATCAGCTGGATGCCGGTGCTCATGGTGCGGTTCTTCCCGGGTAGCCTGCCCGAGGCAGCCGTCTCTGGCATGGGTCCGCGTCAAATCTGGCGCGCGTTCGAACTGGCCGGTGTCATGTCGATCCAGATCATCGCGGTCTGTGCCTGTGCTGGTATCATCGTGGGCGTGATCTCGTTGACGGGTGTGGGCGCCCGCTTCTCGGCGGTGCTGCTTGATCTCGCAGGTGTCAGCCAGCTTCTGGCGATGTTCTTCGCCATGTGCATCGCCATCCTGCTGGGCATGGGGATGCCAACGACCGCCGCCTACGCGGTTGCGGCTTCCGTGGTGGCTCCGGGTCTGGTGCAGCTGGGCATCCCGCAACTGACCGCGCATTTCTTCGTGTTCTACTTTGCGGTCGTCTCGGCGATCACACCCCCTGTTGCCTTGGCCAGTTACGCAGCGGCAGGCATCTCGGGCTCGAACCCCATGTCCACCTCCGTGGCCAGCTTCAAGATCGGGATTGCGGCGTTCATCGTGCCTTTCATGTTCTTCTACAACTCGGCCTTGTTGATGGACGGCACGTGGTACGAAGTGGCCCGCGCCGGTGCGACGGCAGTCTTCGGAGTGTTCTTGTTGTCGGGCGGTGTCCAAGGCTGGTTCATGGGCCAACGTTCGGCATGGTTCATCCGTCTGGCGCTGATCGTCGCTGCGTTGTTCATGATCGAAGGTGGCCTGATCACCGACGTGATCGGCATCGGCGCCGTGGTCTCGGCCTATCTGGTGCAAAAGCTGTTCCGCCCCGATCCAAATGCGCCCATCCCGGTGCGGGGAGCAGATTAAACCAACCCAAGGGCCGCCCATTCGAGGCGGCCCTTTTTTGTGCCCGGTCTATGCATTTTTCACGCGCATAAGGCCAATCGTGAGCGGTGTGCCGGTCACATCTTGGCGTCTGACGGCAGCGATGTCGCTTTGCATGTGCCCTCCAGCGATGGCCTCCGGGGGTCTTGTCATCCATGCGTGCGGATCGATCGGCGTGTCGTGGAGTTCAGTCCTGACATCGGTCATGAACAGCACCTGAAATCTGGCGCAGCCCCAAGCCATTGATACGAATAAATCTTTTCTCTTTGCGTATCCCGAGCCTTGCTCGAATTTTATGCATTTGATGCGCCGTGGCGCCCTGAGGCGTTAGAGGAAATTTAAGTGGAAGGACCCAGACTTCACAAGCTCACAGAATGTAACTGTCAGGCTTGATATGCTCAGCTCCATCCCAATCAGAAAGAAGATTTTGTTGCCCGGACTGGCCGGGGCATTTCTGCTTATCTTGAGCCTGACGGTATTTTGGTCGGTTCGATATTCGGACAGTCTAGATGCGGCACGAAAATCAGAATTGCATTTGTTGGAAAAGTTTATCGCAACGCCACTTTCCAACGCGCTGTGGAATTTCGACACAACACTTACCGAGTCCACGTTGGACAGCCTGAACGAGTTCAGCGCCTATAATTTTGCTGTCGTATTCTCGGAAGGACAGGAGTTTTCCAGAGTGTCGCGCGACGGGAGCTGGCAGCCCGAATGGGACGAATTGGTGGAATCCGTTCATTCCGATGAAACGATCAGAAATAGCAGTCTCGGCGTCTACGAAGCGCACGAAGTTTTCTTGACACAAGGTGACGAGGTGATTGGTTCGATTGTCATCGGCACTTCGAATGAGCACATCACTCAGGCAATCCAGAGCGCCAACCTCGTCGCGGCTGCAATTGGCGGAGTCGCGATGGTTCTCTTCTCGGCGCTGTTTCTGGCCATCACTTCAACAGTCGCCCGTCCAATTGGAACCGTTGTCGACAAGATTTCCCAACTTCAGGCGGGAAACTATCAAATTGATTTGCCGGAGGCCAAGCGGAAGGACGAAATCGGGTCACTCGGACGTGCTTTGGAAAAATTCCGCGAAAGCTTGGTGACGACTGAAAAAATGCGGGCTGAAAATGAACGGCGCGCCGATGAGCAAACCAAGATGGTCGAGGCGCTGAGCACAGGCCTGTCAGCATTGTCCAAGAACGACCTGACCTTCACGCTGGAGGCCGAATTTCCGCCCAAATACGAACAATTGCGCCAAGACTTCAACGCTGCCGTCGAAACCTTGCAGGCCACTGTGACCGTTTGTATCGAGCGCTGCGGCGATATTCTGGCCGAAGTCGAAGCCGTCATGAGCGCGGCAACCGACGTTGCAAAGCGCGCGGAAACGCAGGCAGCAACGGTCATTCAAATCAACAGCTTCGTGGCAACCGTTTCCAAGGCACTCAAGGAAACCGCGGGGCTGACCAAGTTGTCCCAAGTTTTGGTTCAGGACTCTGCCGACGAATGCCGAAAGGGCAACGGCGTTGCGACGCAGGCAATCGGCTCTATGGCGGTCATTGAAAGCTCGGCAAAAGAAATCGGATCGATCACTCAGATCATTGAAGATATCGCCTACCAGACGAACCTGCTTGCCTTGAATGCCGGCGTCGAAGCGGCCAGGGCCGGTGAAGCTGGCCGTGGATTTGCCGTTGTCGCTCATGAGGTCCGTGGCCTCGCTCAACGATCGAAAGACGCCGTGGGTGACATCCAGGGCATGGTGACTGCAAGCAGCGCAGCTGTGGATGAGGGGTCTCGCCTCGTGACCGGCGCCGGCGCTGCACTGGAAACAATGGTGGAGGCTTTCGATCAACTCACCAAGAACATCGAGTCGATCACCGAAATGTCACATGAGCAGGCCTCCAGCATTTCCGATGTATCAGGTTCTTTGAACGAACTAGACGACGCAAGCCAAAGAAGCGCCGCAACATTCGAAGAAATCAACGCTTCTATCGGATCTCTGACCAGTTCGACACGGTCGCTGCTGTCAAGCCTCCAAAAGCTGCGCGTGCATAACGGAATATCCGCTCAGCGGCCAAACGAAGACGTCGAATTTCGTGTCGCGTGAGCAACCTCCCTCCATCCACCTCTGAATAGGAAGAAAAATGAAGGCCACCCTCTCGAAAATCGCTTGTGGAGCAGCACTCTCTCTTGGCTTGATGTCCGCCGCATCAGCCGAATCGATCGTTGCCTATACCGCAGTGCTTCCACCCTATACATTGGGTGCAGATCGTGAAAAGCCGGGCATATCGCATGAGTTGCTGGTCGAAATGGCCGACCGCGCCGGGATCGATATCCAGATTGAATACCTGCCTTGGGGACGGGCTCAGGAAACGGTGAAATCCACACCTGGTACGCTGCTCTTTACCGCCACTCGCAATGCGACCCGAGAAGATCAGTATGGTTGGGTTGCGCTCATGATCCAAGTGGAAGAAGTCTTTGTCACTGTTGGACCGCGCATCGAAAACATGACGGAAGCCTCTGCCTTGGCAAACGTTTTGGTCCTTGCCAACACACCCAGATCGCGCCGACTGGCGGATGCAGGTCTCAGCAACGTAAGAGATGTTACGGACGTAGAGCAGGCTGCGAAAATGCTGAACGGTGGCAGGGTGGATGCTTGGTATACGCTCAACCAACGCGCAGCCGCAGCTTTTGTCGAAGCTGGTCTTGATCCGTCGCGATTGGTGTTTGGCGCTCCGGTCAAACAGTCGAAGAATTGGCTCGCTTCAAATCCGGAATTTGATCAAGAGGTGGCAGCCAAGCTGGCACAAGCGCTGGAAGCGATGCGGTCAGACGGTACATATGATGCGATCTTGAAACGCTATTTGGGCTGACCTACCCTTGACCTGCCCCCTTCCGGTCCCGCATTCAGTACGTGAGTCTGCAGGTTGGATTTTGGTGTTCTGGTCGCCTGTCTGGCGCAAGCGCGCCGGACGCGGAGCCCTCATATGGCTCAAGCGCCCGGAGTTCTTGTCGTCGTATCTGGTGGGCGAAGGACGAGTTCGGTCGTACCGTGTCGTAGGGTCTGGACTGTCTGTGAACCGCCCAGGGTTTACTGGAGAGTTTCTGGTTCAATGATTAGACTGCCTTTTCGGCAGCGTTCAAGCGTGCGTAGAATGCCTCCTCTGCCTCGTGCGGCGTGATGTATCCGATGGCGTTGTGCAGGCGGGTGTTGTTGGACCAGTCGCCCCATTTCAGGGTTTCCCATTCGACCTGACCAACGGACTTCCAGGGGCAGAGGAACTTGATGTCCTCGATCTTGAACAGGCCGATGATGCTTTCTGCCAGGGCGTTGTCGTAGGAATCGCCGACGGGCGCCGAGGAACGCCATCGGTACCTGAGACGATGGCGGCGACCGCGGGGACGATGCCTGCCTCGGCAAGCCGCTCGGTGTATCGGATCGACAGGTATTGGCTGCCGCGCTCGCTGTGGTTGATCAGCATGCCAGTCTCCGAGGGCGCCCGCTGCCAGATGGCCTGGTTCAGGGCATCGAGGACGAATCCAGTCGTCATCGAATTCGAAACACGTCCCCCCACGATCTTGCGAGCAAAGATATCGGTGACGAAAGCCACGTAGACCATCCTCTGCCAGCCTAACACTTAGGTGAAATCGTCGCCCACTGGGCTTGAACCAATAGCGCCTGCGTGGACGACCCCACAGCTTCTCAGGCATCTGTGCCACGAACGCTCGGTTTACCTTGGCATCCGGGCACGGCTAAGCAGCATCGGGCTTGGTGGTGACTGACGTCTTTTCGCGCACAACGCATTGTATTTGCAGGACCCGCATCAGCCATTCAACCATGCAGCGGGCGATGGCTGCCATTGGAGCGCCATTGATCGGGTGGATGGCGGAAAATGTTCTCACCCGTCATTAGGATATCGTTGGCCTGACACAGTTCACGGACCTCGCGCTCCAACTCCTAAGTCCGGTCCTTCTCCGCGCTCGTTGGACCGACGCTCTGACCTGCATCACGTTCGGCCTGCTGGCACCAGACCCGCAGACTGTCGGGCGAGCAGCCAAGCTTTGGCGCAATTGCATGGTATGCCGCACTGTCGCTGGTGCAATCAGCGCGGTTGTTTCGAAACAGCCAAACAGAGCGTATGCGAAGCTCCCCCCGGATAGGCGGGGGTGAATCGTATCGTCGTCATAGGGCTCATCCTTTAAGTGTTTTACTCTCCGGGAAACCCGGGGCGGTTCAGGTTCGCACCGCGTCCGACATCGACCCTAAACAAAGAAACGGAGCAGTTGCCCTTCGCACGCGCCTCATGCCCCAAGCGCGGCCAGAGAACTGGACATTTCCTGCACAACTTTGCCGGTTGCCTCTCCTAGGTTGTTGCCGCGACAGATCGAGATGCTAAGCGTTTCGGTCAGCCTACGGTTGGCCAGTGGCCTGAAGCATAACCGCCCGGCTTCGACATCGTCACAAATATCGGGCCAGGTCAGAAAGCCTACGCCCGAGCCTTGTCGTAGGAACGTCAATAGCGCGGTGATGGAATTCGAACTGATCCTGACCTGAGGGTTGACCCGCTCGCTGAGGATTTCCGCCAGAAGGCGCGTGTGCATCGACAGGGCTGAGGATGGCAGGCACAGCGGATATTGCAGGGCCTGATCCAGCGGCAGCGGCCCGTCACCTGACAGTGGAAGGCTTGGGGCAAAGACCGCGCCCAAGTGGTATTCTTTCGTTTCGACGACGATCAGCCGCGACAGCCGCGGCATGTTGAAGGCGACGATCATGTCCAGCTCAAGCGCTTCGGCCCGGCTGATGATGTCGCCCGTCGTGCCGACCGCCAGTTCCAGTTCGACCTCTCCGAAAATCGCCTGCAAGCGTTCGGTCAGCTTTGGCACCAGCGTGCCGACCAACCCTTCCATGATGCCGATCCGCAGGCGCAGATCGGTTGCGTTCTTGGCTTGGTGCAAACGCTTGGACAAGGCCGCATCCGCTGCCATCCAACGCATCGCCTCATCACGAAGCGCTTCACCCTCGGCCGTCAAGGCGACACCGCCCGCGCTGCGCACCAGCAGTTGCGTGCCATAGCTGCGTTCCAGCATTTGCAACTGACGAGAGAGCGCCGGGGCCGAAATATTGAGGCGTTCCGCAGCAGCCCGGATCGAATCCGACTGCGACACGACGAGGAATGATCTGATTTCACGAGAAAATGCGGACATAGCCGGAGTGTAAATTTTTATGCAACACCATGTGAAGTTCTTTCTTCTTTTTGAAACACCCAAGCACTGTCTACCCTTGCTGCAACGCAGAACAGGAATCAGACCGTGCCCGACGACATCGCCCTTCTCAAAGAGTCCATCCGCATCGGAGAGGCCGCCCGCGCAGCCGGAAACCATCCCTTTGGCGCGGTTCTGGCAGATGCCCATGGCAATGTCCTGATGACCATGGGCAACGCCTACACCACAGACAAAGGCCCCGGCCACGCCGAGACCAACCTCGCGCGCAAGGCCGCCGTGACCTATGACGAGGCATTCCTGAACACCTGCACGCTCTATTCCGCCTTCGAACCCTGTTCGATGTGCGCGGGCACGATCTACTGGGCCGGGATCGGCCGCGTCGTCTTTGGCGTGACCGAAGCCCGTCTGCTCCAACTAACCGGCGACAATCCCGAAAACCTGACCATGGCGCTGTCGTGCCGCGAAGTGCTGGCCGCAGGCCAACGCGAGGTTGTGGTCGAAGGCCCGTTTCCCGATCTGGAAGAAGAAATCATCCGCTCTCATGACGGGTTCTGGTGATCGTTCTCACCCGCCCGTTTTCCCACCGAAAGGACACCCGATGACCTCAAGCCCCCTGTCTTTCCTCGCCTCTACAGCCCTGCTTGCCGCGACTGCCCTGCCAGCATACGCGCAGGACAAGGTCACCTACCAGCTGGACTGGCTGCCCGGCGGTGACAAGGCGCCGATCTACGTCTGCATCCAAGAAGGGTTCTGCGCCGATGCGGGCCTTGAGGTTTCGATCGAGCCGGGGCGCGGATCGTCCGAGGCAATCACCAAGATCGCCACGGGCACCTCGGATATCGGCAGCGCCGGGATCGGCGCCCTGATGGCGGCGGTGGCCACCGAGGACGTGCCGGTCACGGCGGTCATGTCGATCTTCAACATGGGGCCGCACGCATTCTACACCACGACCGAAAGCGGCATTGCCTCGCTGGCCGATGTGAAGGGCAAATCCATCGCCACGTCGCCCTTCACCTCGTCGAATGTCTTCCTGCCGCTGGTGCTGGCCGACAACGGGCTGAGCGAGGCGGACATCACCCTGACGAAATCCGATCCCGGTGCCTTGGGTCCTTTGCTGATGACCGGGCAAAGCGATGCGATCATCGCATGGCTGACCGATGTGTCGCGCTACCAGGGGCAGGCCGCCGAGGCCGGCAAAGAGCTGGTGATCCTTCCTTGGGCCGATGCCGGGCTTGAGCTGTATTCCGCCGCGCTTGTGGCCAACGACACCTTCCTTGCCGAACGTCCGGACGTGGCCAAACGCTTTGTCATGGCGTTCAAGCAATCGCTGGAGTTTGCCATGGAAAATCCCGATGCCGCCGCAGCGGCGGTGGCCGCACAGGTGCCGGAATTGTCGGCAGAAGACGTCAAGGGCAGCTGGCTGGATGCCTCCAAGCTGGCCTTCAACGACGTGACCGAACAGTTCGGCCTCGGCACCTTTGATACCGACCGGCTTGCGGCGACCTGGGAACGGGTCTCGGCGGCGCAGGGGCTGGATCCGGCCGCGCTCGCGCCGGAAAGCGTCGTCGACCGTTCGTTCCTGCCGTCGGAATGATCTGATGGCTCTGGTGCCCGAAGCCATTCGGTTCAAAGCTGTGGGTCAGACCTTCGCCACCGAGAGCGGTCCGCTGACCGCTCTCAGCGGGGTCGATCTGTCGATTGCGCAGCATGAATTCGTCGCCGTCCTTGGCCCGTCCGGCTGTGGCAAGTCGACCCTGCTTCGGCTGACCGCCGGTCTGATGACCCCCACCAAAGGCCACGTTTCGGTCTTTGGTCATGCGGTCGATACGCCGCGTGACGACGTGGGCATCGTCTTTCAGCAGGCGACCCTGCTGCCTTGGGCCAATGTGCTGGACAATGTGACCTTCCCGGCCAAGCACAAGCGTGGCCGGGTCGATGACATGGACCGCGCGCGCGCCGCCGAGGTCATCGAGGCGGTCGGCCTCAAAGGGTTCGAGACCCGGTTGCCCGCCGAGCTGTCGGGCGGCATGCAGCAACGTGTCGGGATCGCGCGAGCCCTGTTCCTGAACCCCGATATCCTGCTGATGGACGAGCCGTTCTCGGCGCTCGACGCGCTGACCCGCGATGCGATGGGGTTCGAGTTGCTCAAGCTGTGGCAATCCAGCCCCAAGACCGTGATGTTCATCACCCATTCCATTCCCGAAGCCGTGCTGCTGGCCGACCGCATCGTGGTCATGAGCGCGCGGCCCGGGCGCATCATCGCCGATCTGCGGGTTCCGCTGGGCCGTCCCCGCGACGAACGCGCCCTGCGCGCACCCGAGGTGCAGGATTTCGCAGCCCATCTGCGCGAGTTGCTGATCGCTAAGGAGGCTATGATTTGACCGCAGATGCCGATATCGCCCCGGCGCATGACGCCGAAGAAAAAGCGCCCGGCCTGTCGCTGACCGAGCGCTTGATCTCGGCGCCCGCCGCCTTGCCACTTTTGACCTTCGCGGCGCTGCTGATCGTCTGGGAGGCCTCGGCGCGGATCTTCGCGATCCCATCCTACATCCTGCCTGCCCCAACCCGGGTGATTCAGGGCTTTGGCGCGGTCGATGCGGGGCGCTGGGTCGCACATGTCTGGGCCACGTTGCGCGTGGCGCTGATCGGCTTTGCCGTTGCCATTGCCGTGTCGCTGCCCATCGCGGTGGGGCTCGCCAAATCCCGATTGCTGAGCCGCGCGCTCTACCCGATCCTTGTGGTGATCCAGTCGGTCCCTGTTGTTGCCGTGGCCCCGATCATCATCGTCGTGCTGGGCACAGATGACGCGCCGCGCGTGGTGATCACGTTCATGATCTCATTCTTTCCGCTGGTCGTGTCGATGACCACCGGGCTGATGGCGACACCGCCAGAACTGATCGAACTGTCCCGCAGCCTGCGCGCGCCGCAGCATCGCGAGATCACCCAGATCCGGTTGCCCTATGCGATCCCCTACATCTTCTCGGGTCTCAAGATCTCGATCACACTCGCCGTCATTGGCGCGGTCGTCGCCGAGTTCGTCGCCGCCGACGTGGGCATCGGCTATTTCATCCAGTTCTCGACCTCGATGTTCAAGCTGCCCCAGGCTTGGGCGGGGCTGGTAATCTTGGTGGCCATGTCGCTGACACTGTTTCAAGCGGTCAGCACCGCGCAGCGCGTGTTCTTTCCTTGGTCCTTGCCCAAGGAGCGACGCTGATGCTGATCACCGGAATTGGCCACGGCTGGACGGGCGACGCCGCAGGCACGCGGCTGTCGGGCGCCATCCGGATCGAAGGTAGCCTGATCGCCGAGATCGGTGACCTGACGCCACGCCCCGGTGAAGAGGTGCTGGATGCCAAGGGCTGCGTGGTCACGCCGGGTCTGGTCAACACGCATCACCACCTGTTTCAATCGGCGCTGAAAGGGCTCGCCATCGACCGCGCGCTGGATGACTGGCTGGCTATGGTGCCCTATACCTATTGGCCACGCCTGACCGAGGAAGCCTTGCGCATCTCCGCCCGCATTGGGCTGGCCGAACTGGCTTTGACTGGTGCGACAACGGTCTGCGATCATCACTACGTCTTTTCCGACCGCTATGATTACGACCCCGCCGAGGTGCTGTTCGAAGAGGCCGCACGCTTTGGCCTGCGCTTTGTTCTGGCCCGTGGTGGAATGGCCAAGGGTCGCGCGTTTGGCGGTGACGTGCCCCCGCCCCCGGTCGAGAGCGTTTCGGACTTTCTCGACGGGATCGGCAAGGTCGCGGCGCGCTGGCACGATCCCTCGCCCGCCGCCATGACCCGTGTCGCCTGCGCGCCGACCACGCCCAATTTCAACTTCGCGCCCGAGGCCTTGCCCGAGATCGCGCAAGAGGCCCGCCGTCAGGGGCTGCGGCTGCACGCGCATCTGTCGGAAAACACGGCCTATGCAGCCCATACGTTGACGGCGTTCGGTCAGCGCCCGGTGCCTTGGCTCGCTGGCCGCGACTGGTTGGGCGAAGATGTCTGGTTCGCGCATCTGGTGGACATCACGCCCGAGGAGATCGCGCTGCTCGCGGAAACCGGCACCGCCATGGCCCATTGCCCGCAGGCCAATGCGCGGCTTGGGTCCGGTATCGCGCCCGCCCCCGCGCTGCACCGCGCGGGCGGGACGGTCTCGCTGGCTGTCGACGGCGCCGGGGCGAATGAGGCTGCCGATATGGGGGCCGCGCTCTATGCGGGTTTCGCCTATCACCGCGCGACCGGTGGCGTGTGTGAAAGCGCGCCCGGAACTGTCCTACACTGGGCCACCATGGGCGGCGCAAAGGCGCTTGGCCTGCCGCAGATCGGCGGGCTGCGCCCCGGCATGGCCGCAGACATCGCAATCTTTGATCTGAGCGCCCCACGCAATTTTGGCCTGCATGACCCGGCGCTGGCGCCGATGATCACCGGGGCCGCAACCGTCCGGCACAGCCTTGTCGGCGGTCGCGTTGTGGTGCGCGACGGGCGTCTGCCGCATCTCGACCTCGCGGATCTGGCAGAGGATGCCGCCCGCGTGACCGCATGGCTTACCACCCAAAAGGAGGCCGTGCCCGCCTGACTTCCACCCGGAGTAGAAGCTGTCAGCGCCACCCCGGCGCAGGTCATTGCTCCCCTTTCCCCCAAAGGAGACCGAACCATGACAAAGCAAGACTATGGCCTCGCCGAACTGAACAAAGAGGCCGGCATCGGCGCCTACGGCGAAGAGATCGACCGCGACGTGCCGCAGATCGACCTGTCGGATTACTTCAACCGCAAGCAAGAGATCAGCGACGCCCTGTGGGAGGCCGCCACCGGCATCGGGTTCTTCCAGCTGACCGGGCATGGCATCCCGCAGACTCTGATCGACGATGCCTTTGCCCTGTCGGCGGGCTTTTTCGACCTGCCGACCGAAACCAAAGCGAAATACCCGCTCAAGCCCGGCACCAATGCCGGCTGGGAATATATGGCGCAGGTGCGCCCCTCGACCGGGACGGCGGATCGCAAGGAAAGCTACCAGATCACGCTGCCCCGGATGCGCGAGCTTTGGCCCACGGGCGAAGAGATCTTCGGCTTCAAGGAAACCATGCTGGCCTTCGAGCGGCACAATTGGGCCGTCGCCATGAAGGTGCTCGATTGCTTTGCCGAACGCCTCAGCTTTCCGCCGGGTTTCTTCACCGAAGGCCATGACCCCGACACGCCGGAATACCAATCGACCCTGCGGCTGATCCACTATCTGGGCATGGAGGACGCCAAGCCCGAGGATTTCAAGTTCTGGCGCGCGGGCGCGCATACGGATTTCGACTGTCTGACATTGCTGCACCAAAAGGACGGACAAGGCGGGCTTCAGCTGTGTCCCGGCAAGGACGAAAAGGGCCGCGCCACGCAATGGACTGACGTGCCGCCCATCGGCGGGGTAATCACCTGCAACATCGGCGACATGCTGATGCGCTGGTCCGATGACAAGCTGCTGTCCAACCTGCACCGGGTGCGCATGCCCAAGCCACAGGAATACCTCGGTCCGCGCTATTCGATCGCTTATTTCGCGCAGGCCAATATGGACACGCTGCTGAAAGGCCCCGAAGGCAAATACGAGCCGATGACAGGCCATGACTACATCCAGATGCGTCTGGGTGCCAATTTTGGGAAAAAGTGATGGGACGGCCGGTCATCGATATTCTCGGGGCTGGCGGCATCAGATCCTGCCGCGCACCGCGCGGTGGGGTGCGCGCTGTGTGAGGCCTGTCTGGAGCATGGGCTTTTCTAATGCAACGGCTGCAGGGTGTTAGATGCACTGGTCGCGGTCGGAGAACGCAACATTGCCATTCGGCACTCTGGAGCCCGATCTTCACAAAGTCGGTTCCAGCGCCTCCCTCAGTGCCCTTGCCAAAGCCTCGCGCCTGAACGGTTTGTTGAGAAGCACACTGTCCGAACCAATAAAGCCGTTCCGCCGCGCCGCCTCTGCAGGGTAGCCGGACATGAAGATGATCCGGGCATCTGGTTTCTCGGCTCTGACCTCTTCTGCGAAGTCTGGTCCACTGGTGCCGCCGGGCAGGATCACGTCGGACAAGATGACGTCGAAATGCTGCCCACCCACAAGCAAGGTTCGAGCAGCCGCGGCGTGCTCGGCCGTGACCGCTACATAGCCAAGCTCGGAGATAATGCGCTCCGCCAGCAATCGCACGACAGGATCGTCTTCGATGACCAAGACCGTCTCACCATGCCCCTTTTGAATGGGGGCGCCGGGTTGCACCGCAACAATCCGGCCCGAATTGTCGCCTCTCGGAAGGTAGAGTTTAACCGTCGTGCCTTTACCTTGTTCACTGTAGATCGACACATGTCCCCCGGTCTGCTTGGCAAACCCGTAGATCATCGAAAGGCCGAGGCCCGAACCTTGGCCTATCTCCTTGGTTGTGTAGAACGGCTCGAACGCCTTCGCCTTGACCTCCTCGGTCATGCCCGTTCCGTTATCGCTGACCGCGAGCATGACATACTCGCCAACGGATGCTTCGGGGTTCTTGGCGGCATAGTCGCTGTCGAGGCCGACATTGGCACATTCGATTGTCAGCTTGCCACCGTCGGGCATCGCGTCACGGGCATTGATCGCCGGATTCAAGAGCGCGTCCTCGACTTGGCTGGGGTCGGCCCGACACACCCACAGCCCGTCCTGAACTAGAACCGAAATGGCAACGGTCTCTCCCAGCGTGCGCGCCAGAAGACCTTCCATTTCGGAAACCAAGGCGTCCAGTTTGAAAAGCTTGGGCGTCAACGACTGCTTGCGTGCGTAGGCGAGCAAACGTTGGGTCAAGGATGCGCCCCTGTTTGTGGCCTTGAGGATTTCGCCGACAAGCTTCTGGTCCTGGTTCGGCACATCCTGAAGAAACTCGGCGTTTCCCATGATCACAGCCAACAGGTTGTTGAAGTCATGCGCAATGCCGCCGGTCAATTGGCCGATCGCCTCCATGCGCTGCGCGTGACGAAGACGCTCTTCGCTTTCCCTTTTGTCGGAAATGTCTTCGACAATGGAAATGAAGCCGCCGCCCGTTGCGGGGTGTTCGGTCATCGTGACCCATCGGCCAGTGGACTGCTTGTAGGTCCAGATCCGACCGGGACCGCGCAGTTCCGAAAGCCTGTCGGCGAGGTAGTCCGCTTCGTTGTCATAGCCCATCTTGGGGGCAACGAGCGCCGCCGAGTTGCGTATCAGAGCTTCGAACGTCACGCCGGGCGCGATCAAATGCCGGCTTGTGGTCAGCAGCGCGGGGTATCTTTCATTGCATCGCACCAGAACATCGTCAGCGCCGTAATACGCAAACCCAAGCGGCAGAGCCTGAATGCCGTCTTCGAGCAGCCTTTCGTTTTCACGTAGCGACTCTTCGGTCCGGCTCCGGGCGGACAGCTTAAAGTCGATCTTGGCCGCCAATTCGTTGAACGACTGTGCGAGCTTCCCGATTTCGTCGTTGCTTTGCATCTTTATTCGGGTCGAAAAATCACCGCCTGCAAGGCTGTGTGCAGCGCTAGACAGGCGCTCTACCCGGGTGACGACACGATTGGAAATGATCTGTCGAAGCAATAACGGCGTGGCGAGCGAGAAAACCAGCAAAACGACAACACCAAGAAAGCTCTGCATTCTTTTCGCAATCGCGCCCCAGAGTTGGTGCTCTGCAACCAACTGTAATCTGAATCGGCCGAAGGCAATCGGTTCAACGCTGATAAAAGCTAGATCGTCAGAAAGGCCGGGACGTAGGCCGGAATTTCCGTCGATCCCCGCAATCGAACCTGAAAATACCGTTCCGCGCAGAGCGACGCTGGGATTTTGGTGGGCGATGACCTGCTGCCCGGGACCAAGAAGATACAAAACCGTGTCCGGAACCGCCGGGACCTCGCTCAGTATTGTTGAAAGCGGTCGCAGATGATGCTGCGATACAAGCAAATACTCCAGCCGCACGCGAGTCGGATCCATAAATGGCGTCGCGACGAGCATCATGGGCTCGCCAGTTTCGTCCACCCGGAACAGACGAATAACCTTAGGATCGCCCGATTTGGCAAGGTCCACCGCGAGCTGCGGAACATCCTCTGGCATGTCTGGACTTTCGGAAACCAGAAGATCGCGGTCGATGCGCAGCAATTCTCGACCCCGAGGATCAAACAGCGCCAGCACCTCGACATTCGGGTGGCGAAGAATGAATGTTTGCATGACAGGCCGCCAATCTTCTGGCCCCTCAATTCGCAATGCGGTGGATTCGATGACGCGTTTGGCGTTGTAAAGCTCCGCCTCCATTGTGTTTTTCAGCAACTGCGCGACAGTCACCGCACGCTGACGCTGCTGGGCTTGGATATCCCTCACCACGTTGCCATATGTCAGCCACGATAACACTGCCCCAACAACCAAAAGCGGCACAGTCCCGAAAAAAAGAACTTACGATAGATATCCGTGCGGATACTTTTTCCTTCGGTCATAGGCCCCTCTCTCATCGCAGGCCAATTCAGGGCAGCAGCATTATTGCCTGCGACAAAAGCGCGGGAGACAGGTCCAGACCGATTGCCCGAGCTGTGTCAGTATTAATAAACAGGTGGCTTTCGGCGATTTCGACAGGAATTATGGCAGGGTCGGTGCCGGAGAGCGCATCGCGCGCCAATCGGGCGGCCATTTGCCCCACCGTTTCCAGCATGACTCCGTAAGAAAACAGCGCGCCTTTCTCTACACCTTCGTGACTCGATGCGGAAAGCGGAAGCTTGCGCGCGATTGCGGCTTGGCTGATCTGAGCGATCGCCGCGCTGATCATGGAGTCCCGCGGCAAGAAAATCGCGTCGATGTCCTAGGGCAAATCCGCAAAGAGCGCGAGAACCTCGTCCGGGGTACTTACAGCCTCTGCCACTATAACCAGACCAAGCGCGGTGGCATGCGCCTCGAGGTGGGCAAGCGATGTTGTTGCGCTATTGTCATTGGGGTTGAAGGGAACAAGAATGCGCTGCACATCCGGGCTGAATTGGGCGAACCAAGCCAAGCGCTTTGCGGTAGACGGTGCAAGCGTTACACCGGTTGCTTGCCCGCCGGGCGTTCTCAAATTGTCGACAAACCCCGCGTCAACCGGGGTGTTCACCGGGCCGAAAATGACGATTGTGTCGGTGCCTTGGGCGGCATTCAGGGCCGCCTTGGTCGCTGGCGTGGTGGCGGAGTAGATCAACGTGGCACCGCTGGCGATAAGCTCCTGCGCGCGTTCGCGTAAATTCGCTCCGGCAGGGCCATCATAAAGATACGTTACGGTTTCTCCCTCTTCGTAGCCATATTCGCGCATTTGCTCTACAAACCCGGTAGCGGCGGAGGACTGCGCGGCGCTGGGATGCAATATCCCTATGATCGGAACGCCGACACGCGTCTGCAAAAAGTACCAGCCTAATGCGCTCGACAGGACGGCGAGTAAGGCGAAGCCAATTGCCTAGCGTGTCTTCATCATTTCTCTCAAATATTGAATGGCGAAAATAGGCGGATGTTTTTCGGGGACGATTCTGCTCCGCACTGAAATGTGTATCACGGTTGGGTGTCGCGATGGGTCGAAAACTTCCGCAGCAGCATTTCTCAGCTTGGGCGGCCCCGGCATCGCAAGTGGTTTTGTGGTATTGGTCGTTTCTCAGTTCAGTCCTGCTTGCCCGTTGTCGGCAGGCGACATTCAAAGCAAACCTGCGGTGAGGGGCCTGTTGCTTGGCATGGCCACTGACCTTGACGATGTCCGCAAGCAAGGTTCAGCTTGGCCTCAACGCCCGGCGTGCCGGGGGGCGAAAAAGCTTCTTGAACGCCTTAAGCCATTGGACAGCATGGTTTGCACGCCTGAGTTTCTTCCACTCGACAGTCGGCACAAACATGACGATTTGGTCAGAGGATAAGGCTGTATGCTGCCGCAACTCTGCTTTGAGTTGGCGAACGGCGCCCGTGCGCCGCTCGCGATGGTCCGTCCGTCAGGCGGCGGTGCGTCCCAAGCGGATCAATTCCAAGGGGTTACGAGGTACTTCTCTCCGGTGCTCATGGTGCGATAGTCCATCACCGCGTCCTTCGTCAGCATTTCCTCCAGCGTCACGCGCGCCTTGTAATGGCTCGCGAACGTCGTGGTCAGGCTGTCGCGCACGCGTTGACGCATGCGCCCCACGGTTTCCTGCCCGACCGACTGAAGGAAGGGGAACAGCAACCAGCCCGACAGAGTCCAGCCGAAACCGTAGCTCGGCGTCAGCACGGTCGCGCCGGTGTCGAGACGACCATAGATGAACATGCGCTTGTGCTGGTTCGAGCCGTAGCGCGAGTATTCGGTCATCCGTTCGACCGCGACCCGCTCCATCGCCTTGAAGGCGGTATCCACGAGTTTCCCGCCGCCCACAGGGTCGAACCCGTAGAACGCGCCAGTCTCGCGGATGCCAGCGGTCAGCTGGTCGATGAAATCCTCGTCAGAGGAATTGGCCACGTGCTGCGCGCCGAGGTCTTTGAGCAAATCGACTTGCTCCGCCTTGCGCACGATATTGACCAGCCCGATCCCGTCCTCTTGGCAGATGCGTGTCAGCATCTGTCTAAGGTTTGACGCACCGACAGTGTGCAGGATGGCATCTTGCCCGTCTGCCTTGGCGTTCTCGACGAAGCCCAATGCGGTCATCGGGTTGACGAAGGCGCTGGCCCCCTGCTCGGCGGAATGCTCTCCAAGCGGCAGGCACATGCGGGCATCAGCGATGCAATACTGACTGAACGCATTGCCCGGCACGCAAGAGACGCGCTGACCAATCAGCGCCTGCGCCGCGTCGCTATCGCCCGCGGCGATGACTGTTCCCGCGCCCTCGTTGCCGGCGGGCAGCTTCAGACCATGACGGGCCTTCGACGCCGCGTTCACGTTCTCCGGCATCTTGGCGACGAACTTGCCGGGCGTGAATTCGGCATTTTCCATGTCCGCGCCACCGATGAGGATCGCGAGGTCGGAGGGGTTGATCGGGGCGGCTTCCATGCGCACCAAGACTTGGTCGCCGGTAGGGTCGTCAAAGGTGACGTCCTCCAAAGCGACAGTCAGCGTGCCATCCGCCGCCAGGGTGGTGAAGAGTTGCTTGCCCGTTGTGGTCATGTCGCGGTCCTTTCCTGAGTACGTTGCCACTATAACTAAACCATTCGGTTCAGATGTCATCCGCCGCATGGTGCCCGACGTTGCGGAAGAATGACGCTTCCGTGATCCCCGCCGTTCCATACCAGACCGACCGGAACCCGATGCGGCGCGGCGGGTTGTTCGTTGCATGGGCCAACGAAGGGGCCTCCCTGCACACCATGCCGACAAGGACCGGTCAGGACATGATCACCCTACACGCTTTGCAATACTCGCGCGCGACTCGCGTGCTCTGGCTGCTCTCTGATCTTGGTCAGCCTTGCACCCGCATCGACTATGTCCGGACCGAGAGCTTTCGCGCGCCAGAGGCGCTGAAGCAGGTCCATCCTCTGGGCAAGTCCCCAATCATCTAGGACGAGGGCCAGATGATCGCGGAATCTGCCACCATCTTGCGCTACCTCACTGCGAAGTACGGCGATGACAGCCATGTACCGCCGCATGGCACAGCCGCCTACTGGCAGCATGAGGCGCTGTTCGACTACGTGGAATCCTCGCTCGCCGGGGTTGCTCTGCCGGTCATCCTGCCAGCCTTCCGGGGCAAACCGATCCCGGACGAGGCCCGCGCCGCCTTGCACCAGAATCTCGACTATCTGTCGGAGGCCATCGGCAAAGGTCCCCTGCTGTTTGGCGATCGCGCGACGCTGGCGGACATCCAGCTGTCCTACATCGTGGCGCTGTTTTCGCGGCTGGGCCTGCTCTCCGATCACCGCGCCATCGAAGCCTACTGGGAGGCCTTGCAACAGCAGCCCGGATACATCGCCGCCACGGAGGCCTCGGGCCCCATGGCCCCGCCTGCCTGAACACCGAAAGGAATTCCAAATGACCAAGACCATCCTCCTCGCCGGAGCCACTGGCAAGACCGGCCGCCTTCTCGCACAAGATTTGGTGGACCAAGGCCACAGCGTGACGGCGCTGGTGCGTGACAGCTCCGACACAAGCGTCCTGCCGGAGGCCGTGACCCTGAAACAGGCGGACTTGACCGACCTGCCGCCCGATACCTGCAAGGGCGCGGACGTTGTGATCTTTGCCGCAGGCTCCGGCGGGTCCACCGGTCCCGAGATGACCGAAAAGGTCGACCGGGAGGGGGCGTCGCGTCTGATCGATCTGGCGCGAGACGCCAAGGTCGAACGGTTCGTGATGCTCAGCTCGATCGGCGCCGACCAGTCCGACCCGTCCGGCGATCTCGCGCATTACCTGAAGGCCAAGCACGACGCAGACGCGCATCTCAAGGCTTCCGGGCTGACTTACGCGATCCTGAGGCCCGTGGCCCTGACCGACGGCGGACGCAGCGGGAACATCCGTCTCGGCGATGATGTCGACACGGCAGCAGAGGCCAGCCGCGCCGATGTGGCCTACGTCCTTGCCGAAGCCGTGACCGGCAAATACGACGGACGGGCGCTCAACATGCAATCCGCCTGACGCCTTCTCCGGGTCTGGCTCACGTCGCCTCGCCGGCCCACCACTGGTGGGTCGGCTGGGTCTACGTGGTCAGGCTGGACGCGGTGCGGTGGGCCTTCAGGTACGTCGCATCGATCATGACCGTCCCCTTATCGCTGCCTCGATCAGCCAGCTTGATCAGGATCCTCGCGAAGACGCCCATCTCGCTCCACCGGCGCCAGCGGTTGTAAAGCGTCTTGCGCGGGCCGTATTCCTTGGGCGCATCCCGCCAGCGCAAGCCATTGCGATTGATAAAAATAATCCCGCTCAAAACGCGTCTGTCATCGACTCTCGGAACCCCACGGCTCTTCGGAAAGAACGGTCGAAGGCGCTCCATCTGCGCCTCCGTCAGCCAGAACAGATCGCTCATAATGCAGGTCTCCAAGGCGCCCCACATGCAGCTTGTCTCTCAAACCTTAGTGAGGCCTGAGCCTAGTGTGCCAGACACCAAGCTGCCATGAGCAATGCGGCAACATCAAATCTAAGCTAGGTTTTCCGCACAAAGGGCGTCATTTCTTCCTTGACACACCTTGCGCAGGCTTTTGCTTTCGTTTGCGCACTCATTTGCTTTCTCTGGCTGTCGGCGCAGCCAATAGATGTCCTTCCACGGCAGCCAACATATTGATTTTATTGGTGTGATTTGCAGACTGCGCGATGCAGATGTCGATTGTGCAAGCAATACCTGTCCATTTTTCGGAAACGATAGGCCGTAAGGCAATGGCTCAGTCGAAATATGAAAAAGCCCCGACGATGAGTCGGCAGGGCTACTTGTCGTTGCGGAGGCCAAGGACTTCATTCAAGCGGTGACATACCGACAGAAAGCCATTCGGCGAATTCAGCTTCGGTCACATCGCCCGATGCCAAGCCTTCCATCATACGAACACCCTCGACCGGGTCTGGCCTGAACGAGAAGCCGTTGAGCCTCAGGAATGTCACAGCGGTGACGAAGGCTGTCCGCTTGTTGCCATCGACGAATGCATCGGCCTTCGCGATACCGAATGCGGAGGCGGCGGCGACATCGGCAAGACTGGCGTCAGCGCAGCCCGCAAGGTTCATCGCCCGCGCGCAGCCCATTTCCAAGAGTGCTCGGTCGCGCAGACCTGACGCGCCACCGTGACGCGCGATCTGCCGATCATGAATGGCGGTCACGGCAGCGATCGGAACCCAAACGAAATTCGTCATGCCAATGCTTGCAGCATGTCCCGATTTTCATCCATGACAATTTCAGCCGCTGCGAGAGCCTTAGCAATCGAGGGGTCATGCGCCATCAGTTTCAGGCTGCCATCATCGCCGCGGACAACGAAAAGCGTGTCGCCCTCTTTTGCGTCGAGGATGGTCAGCATCTCGGTCGTCAGAGTCATGACGGCAGAGTTGCCGACCTTGCGGATTTTCGTTTCGATCATTGCGGCGTCTCCGTATTCACAACGGTATATACAATAAGACATCACCGCAGGCAAGTCACAGCCGAGGACCGATAGGGCCCATTATGTTACATGCCGAGAACTCGATGTGTATCAGCGCGACGGTAGAGGTCTGCACCGATTTCGGCATGGGAAAATGCGGGGCGGATGCGAGCGTGGCGCATGCGGCGGGACAAGCTCTCCGCCCCCATCCCGAAGAGCTCGAGTGACCGGGAAGCACTGATCAAATCCGCCGCGACCCTGGCCACCGCATCGGCTTCGAAACGGTGAACGAGGTGTGTCCCCTTCTCCGGCGGGATGATCCGCGACGACAGGACGCCCCGATCAACCAGTGCCCAGCCCGCCTCGTTCGGCACGCGTAGGGTTTCGAACGCCTTTTGGGACGAGAGGCCCGTCAGCAGGTCACGGACAAGCACCTTGACTGCCGCCGGATCGACGCGCAGCGCGGCCAGCCCTTCGCCTTCCACGCGCACGGCGTCATGCAGATGACCGCCGAACAGCAGGTGCAGGACGTCGACGCCACGGCACTTGGCCTTTTCCGCGGCCTTCGCGATGGGCACGAAGTCTGCCGGAGCGGTGGTGACCAAAGGCGCTGCCTGCGCGACCCGCGCACGAACTCCGTCGATTTCATCCTGGGCTACCGCTTTGCGGGTGCGACCCGAAGCGTCCGGCCGGTCACCCGCCAGAGGGGTTAGCAGGCGATCGTCCATGAGCTGATCCGCCAGCGGGCGGCTGCACCCCAGCGCCTTCGGCAAGGAGATGACCGTCACCATGCGCTGCATTTGCGCCGCGACCGTTCGGCCTGCCTGTGCGTCAAACGCATGGTGCACCTGCTCGTCGGACGGGACGAGGCCGCGCGCGATCAGCAGTTTGCGCAGAGTGCGCGGGTCAAGCCTTTGCTCGGAGGCCAGCGACGCAACCGTGTGCAAGCGACGTTCCGGGAGCGTCTTGCCCAGAACTTCCGTCCCGGCCTCCAGCGCGAAACGCTCGAAGATAACCTCTCCCAGGATATCCGTCAGCGCGCCGTGTTTGCCCAACGAACGTGCGCCACTCATGGCGGTGTAGAGGCGACCAAAGATCTTCTGCGGGCCGGGCTTGCTGCTGCCGTGCTCGAAGGCATCGAACATCCTGTTCAGGTAAGCACGGACGCCCACCTCTCCCTGCGCTATGATGGAAAAGCCCACGCGCCCCGCTTCGTCGCGCTGCTCGTCCGTGAGTTCGGCCAGATTGACCGACGTGCCAAAGGCGACCACCGCGCCGAGCAATTCGGCGGCGCGAACCACGCAATCCAGCGTCTGAGCATCGAGCCATGCCGGGCCCGACTGCCCCTCGAGACGCGAGACGACGTAGGTTTGCAGCGGCGAAACCGGGCGTGCAGGCTGTGCCGCGATCTCTGCCATCAGCGGCGCACCCGGAGCCGGGGCACGGTAACCCAGTTCGAGCAACTCGCCATCGTGGAAGTCCTTGTCGAGCCGGACCAGAGCAATGCCGTGCTCTGGACAGGTCCGGACAACGTCGAGCGCCCAGAACCAGCGGTGACGACGCGCCTTGGCGGGGTGTCCGTCAATGGCCTGATCGTCTGCGTGCAAGCAGGCCGGGCAATATGCCGTCTTCGGCCGCGCAAAGAGTTCCGCAGGAAGAACCTGTCCGCGCAAACGGTAAGCCCGTTTGCCGACGCGGATAGGCGTGTTGTGTTCAACCGCCGCCCGATCCGTTCCGGACACCTCTGCCAGCCGCGCAACGGCCTCCGGCTCTCCGGACACCATTGCCATTGGGGCTATGCCGACATCCCGCAGGAAAGCCGTCAACCGCCCGCCGGTGTGGAACGTTGCCAAACGGGCGGCGAAGGACAGCGCGGATTCCAGCGCATCGAATGCGAAGTACGGCTTGAGAAGCGACATGGGACTGTCTCCGAAGATTGCGGAAAGGAAAGGCGGCGCTTTGAAGACGTCAGTCCTCGGTGAGGCGTTCCACATCGACACGCGACCAATGACGCGTGAGGTACACGTTGTCCGCAGTGGCGCAGCTGGACTTGACCGCATACGCCTCGACAAAATGCCCGCGTTCCAGCGAGGTCGCACCTTCATCGAGGGCAATGTCGATTGTATCGAGCAAATATTCGATGAATTGCCCAAGGCGCGACTGCGCAGCATGGATCATGCGGCCAAGCAACTCATCCTCAAAGCTCGGCGCATCAAGTCCAGCCTTCCGGCAATAACTTGCGACGATACCGCGCAACATGGCTGCGTCGGCGCCCGCATCGATATCCTGAAGGCGCATCTTGTTGAAACGCCGCGTGATCTGCCGGTCTGTCGCCGCGATCTGCTGAAGGGCATCGACGCCGCTCAGGATGACGATGACAGAGCCCTCGCCCTGCATCTGCGCCTTCAGGAGGTTGAGGATATTCTGGGTGTCCTTCGGGCTCGATTTGCCGAACAGGTCCTGCGCCTCGTCGATCCAGAGAACGATTGTCCCCAGCTCGGACAGTCGGTGCCGCACGATGTCCCAAATTTCCCGCTCGACACGCCGTGTGTTCACGTCCGGGTATTCAGTGGCTTTGAGGATCGCGACACCAAGACCTTTCGTCGTGGCCGGGCTCGGCACGCGGGCTGCGATCCAGGGACGCTGACGCGTTGCGTCGGGTTGCATCGCGGGATGGCGCGACAGGGCGCGCTCGATCATCCGCGTCTTGCCCGCGCCGGACTTGGCCAGAACCATGAGGCCCCGGGTCTCAAAGGTGCGGGTAAAGTGGCGCGGCATCGGCAGGGTGTTGCCTTGCCCATCGGTGCGAAGAAGCCGGTCAAAAACGGCTTCGAAATTCTCGTCGCGCGCGGTCGCGACGTACGCATCCCGCAGCTCCTGGCCAAGGTCCTGGCCAGGAAGGGTTTCCATGGTGCACATGATTGTCATTCCTCGAAGGTAAATCCGTTGGTGTCGTCGGATGCGTCAGGCGCGCTGCGCCCGCTCCGTCGACGCCGGGGAAGTACGTTCGAAGTGTCCGGCGCGGAAAAAGATTCCGGGGTGGTTTCGGACGACGTGGTTACCGAATTGCTTTGATCCGCGGAAGGCGTGAGGACCTCGTCTGCGCCCAAAGCCTCCTCGTCGTTATAGACCTGCGCCTCTTCGACCGTCGCGGCACCGTTCGGTGCCGCATTCCCGGAGTCGGCACCATGATTGCGTACGGCGGATGGGTCGTCGTTGTCCAAGCGCTTACGCAGCGCCGTGCCGTAGCGCGGAGCCGGGCTGCCCTTGGCGGCCACATCAACCACGGGTTCCTTCTCCTCCGGAAAATCGAAGCTCATCAGGAAGCTGTCCTCGATGCGCTGCCTTTCTTCCTCGGAAAACGCCTGATGGATGACGCCTTCGCGACGGACGGCCTCGTCATTGATTTCCTTGATGGCCTGGATCGCCTTGGCGATCACCAGCGCGTTCACCTCCATGCTGCGTCGGCAGCGGGCATTGATCTCGACCAGTGCAAGCCGCCACTCCCGAGCCGTCAGCCCCTTCGCCCACGAATGAACCGCAGGGACACGGATCCAGTCGGCATTGCCCATCTTTACGAAGATCCCGCCGAGATCGCTCGGATGCCAGCGCACAGTCATTTTCCGATTCCTGTGCCGCATCATCCATTCCGCCAGGGCGCGGTTGTGGTAGCGGATGTTCATGATGGTGATACCGTCGCGCTGAAGCTCGCGGGTTTCTTCCTGTCCGAAAGCAAGCAGGCGCGTATTCTTGTTCGGCGGCGGGGTCACACCGAATTTCCGGCTGAGCCGGTTCCAGCAATCGAACGGTGTTTCCTTGGCCAGCCCCTTATGGGGTTTCAGATGATAAACGTCGACGATCCATCGTGTCAGGATCTGGCAAAACTCCTCGACCGTCAGAGCGGCGGTCTTGTCGGGATCGCTGTCGCCCTTTTCTGCGACACTGCGGAACGTCCTGCCGCTCAGTCGGCCCATCAGCTGAACCCCGATGGTATCGAACATGCGTTCGATGCGCCCTTTTTGGCGGGGATCCCCGGCGGGACAATGTTCATAGTCGAGGCCGCATGCGATGGCGGCCTGGCGGACCCGCTCCGAGATGTTGTGTTCGCCGCAATCACCGAGGATCAGCCCCGGCTTGCCATGCATGTGCCAAGATGATTGCGCGCCGACGGCTTCTGCGAGTTTATGCTTGTCCTCGAAGATCATCGCCATGGTCGCCAACGCGCTTTCGGCGGTGCAGGTCAGCGAAATCGTCATCCCGAGAATGCAACGCGTCGCGGCATCGATCGCCATCGTGACCCAAACCCGGATTTTCTTCTTCGCAGAGATCAGCTCCTTCATCTCGGCAGGAATGAAGTCCCAGATGCCGAGCTTGCCGACTATCGTCTTGAGGTCCGCGTGATACTCATCGAACATCACGACCTGAAGCGGGCGTTCCGCCTGAAATCCTTCACCCACGGGCGAAAACTCATCGCGGGCGGCGTCATGGCCAAGCCGTGCAAGATGGGATTCGAACGGGTCGAGCTGAAGGATCTTCTGCCGGGTGAATTCACGCGAAGGCTTCAGAAGCAACGGCGGTTCACCTTTGCCGCCTTTCATCTCGTGCTCGCGCCTGCGCCGCTCGTTTTCGAGCGTGATGGCAGTACAGACATCTTCATGGATCTGGGATTGCGTAGGCCGGTTCCCGTGCATGAAACCGGCAATGATCGGCAGAACGAAAGCGTTCAATTCGGGCGAGTGGCGCGCTTCGCGATTGCCGCGGCCACGCCGGTTATCGTAGAGGCCGATGGCCCCCTTCTGTTGGAATTTCTTTTTCCAGCGCAAGAGTGTCTTCGGTGAATGCCACGCGGGCCGGACAGTGTCGCCATTCACCTTCAAAGCGTACAGCTTCTCCGCACGCTGGATGATGTCCTCCTTGGCCGCCGCGATCGAATCTTCCGTGAACGTCAAACGCTTCTCGCGATGCAGCTCCAGCAGAGCCTGCAGGAGCACTTTGCGCCGTTTCGCATCCTGATGTTCGTCCGGCGTCCGCGACGCCACGAATTTGGCCGTTTCCATTTCGGCATATGCCGAACTGGAGTGCACCGGTTTCGTCACCGGGTTATGGGTCAGCTTTCCAAGTGCTGCGTAGTGCGCCAATTGGGCATTCGTGAATTCCTGCGGAACTCGGTGTCCAGACTGCGGCAGAAAGGCGTATCTCCCGTCCAGCCTGTGCAAGACAGTCCAGGCAGTCTTGTCGAGAATGACCTCATCGCCCGTTTCCAGAGCATATTGAGGCGTTACATCGCTGGGAACCATATCCAACATCAGTTTGCACTCCGACGCACCAGTGTATTCTCACCGATCCGTTCATGATGGATGGTTTCCAGCTCTCCGCACCGCAAAAGGCGCACGATGGCGCGGAAACCTTGGCCATCGAAGCCCACCAAGTGCTGGAAATCTTGGATTCGAATGGCGCCTTGCAGGGTTTGCAAGACGCGCCGCGCGGCCGCATCAATGATCGGTTCGTCCTGACGCATCTCGTGGAACATGACCGCATTGTGGAGGTCGATCGGGTCGAGATCATCTTCGGTCATGAGGACCACGTCTTCGGCAAAACTTGCGGGCACCTCCGCGGCGATGGTCTCGAGCTCGCCCATCAAGCGCGCACTTTCCGTCCGATGAGACCCTTTGACCATGATTGCGACGCGCGTGCCGTCATCATGGCTGACACGGAAATCGAAATAGTGGGTCGCTTTGTTTCCATCAGGCTTAGTCCATTCGCAAGGAACCTGATTTTCGATCGCGACGACGTCCATCCTGGCGATCAGGCAAAGGCAGGTCATGTATTCGGTGTGGCTTTCGAAATCGAGGTGGCAGGGGTCGTCTGCGGTCCCCAGGACCATCTGGCCAGTGAAGTGATTGCGGCGCCCTTTCGCCACCTTTCGGGCTCCGGAGATTTTTCTCGGCATGACGAACGTGGCGTCAGGTGTGATGTACATGAGTCACCTCTGCGTGAAGCTGCGTGGAGGTGGACGGCTCGTGATCCTTTTCTCGAGCCGAGACGCTTCTGCGTGCTCACGGTGCCAGACCAATGTTCTGTCCCTCGGGAGGCCTGGCGTGTCCGACGGGGACATTGGCTGATCGAAAAATTTCGGAAATCAACAATCGGTTTCCACTTTCGAAACGGCGGAGTCTCAAGGGGAAGCCGGAATAGTTTAATAATTTTCAGATGCTTAATTTGACGCTTTGCGGAAACTGTTGGCTTGTACATCTGCGCCTTTGTATTTTGTCCGGCGCAATAACGAACAGGTTTACTCCAGCACGATCTCAGGCAGGACAACCTCCCAACTGTCCTGTTGAAGCTTCCCACGATGCTCCTCGCCGCTTTCATGGGCATGGCGTGCGACGATGGCACCGATCATGGCAGAAACGACACGCTGCCCATCAGGTACCGCCCACCCGCCTTTCATGGCGATCAGTCTCCGTCCCTGTCGGTCTTGCACCCACCAGCGCCCGTTCTGCTGGCTCAGAGTGACGGGATCACCCGTCTGCGCCTGAGCAATAGCGTTGAGACTGACATAGCCTGTCCGTAGCCGCCCGGCCCAGTCGATGAACACCTGGCTCATGTCTGGCATGAGGTAGGTCCTGTCCGGGGGCAAGTCCTTCACTTCCGGCAAGGCGGCGTGCCGGCGCAGGATGCTATCGCCAGTGGATGGCAAGAAGGCATGCGCGCCCTGTGTCATCACGGCAAGGCTGCGGCGGGCACGGGTCATGGCGACATAGAAAAGCCGGCGCGGCGCATCGAGATCCTCGTTCCGTGATGGCCGATCCCAACCGCCGTTCAGGATAACAACGTCATCGAATTCAAGCCCTTTTGCGCGGTGGGCAGTCATAAGCAACAGCCCATGCTGCTCCCCTCGTGCGTCTCGCGCCCACTCGCCGAACCACTCCACCAGATCGGGGACCGAGGCCGACCCGGTTCCGATTTCCTGCACCAAAGCAGCGACGCCCTCGGCGATTAGATCGGACCAACGATTGCGAGGAAGAGTGTTCACGACCTCCAGCAAATCCGTCACGTCCAGCAGGCGTGTCCGATCGCGGCTGATGCCATCGATGAATTGCCGCATCTCGCGCAAACGCCATAGGCTGGGCAGGCTTTCGTTGGCCATTTCAACCGGAATACCCTGCGCCTCGGCGTAGGCACGAACCGGGGCGAGCTGCCGCCAGTTGCGCGCGATGATGGCTGTGCGCGACCAGTTCCAGCCGGGCTCCAGCGCCGCCAGCCGCTGCAACTCTGTCACGGCGGCCACCGCCTGCGCACGGTCCCCTGGCGGGCATTGCAGCAACTGAACGCGCCCCTGTCCCACGGGATCGCCTTCGGCCATCACCCCGCCCAACGGTTCCTTGCGACGGTTGCGGTCGATGGTGATGTCGTGGCCAAGCTTCATCCTGTCAGACGCACCGGCGATCACCGTATTCGACGCCGCGATGATGTGGCCGGTCGAGCGGTAGTTCTCGACCAGATATTCGGGCCGCGCGCGGTAATCCTGTTCGAACTGGCGGATGTAACGGATCGACGCGCCCGCAAAGGCGTAGATGTTCTGGTCGTCATCGCCCACGGCGAAGAGGCTCAGTTTCATGTCCTCGTCTTCGATCGTCCGCCCGGCGACGGCGGCAATCAGGGCGTATTCCTCAGGTCCGACGTCTTGATACTCGTCGACCAGAATCCAGCGATAGCCTTGGATCAAAGTCTCACGCTGCGCCTCGGCCTCTGTCTTGCTCAGCCCCTCGCCATTCAACTGGCGCACGGCTTCCATGACGATGCCGTCGAAATCACGGCTTTCTGCCTGCAATCCCGCGAAACTCGCGCCCACCAGCCGCATGGCCATCGCATGACAGGTGGACACCGTCACACCAAACGCCTCATCCCCGATCAGGTGCCGCAGCCGCGCACGGATTTCGACCGCTGCGTGGCGGTTGTAGCTGAGCACGAGGATACTGCGCGGGTCTTCGCGGCGTACGCGGATCAGGTAGGCGATACGATGGACCAAAACCCGCGTCTTGCCAGAACCGGGCCCGGCAAGAACAAGCACGTTGGTGGCATCCCTGTCGTCGGCCACGATCTTTTGTTGCACGGGATTGCCGAGGGACTCGACCACAGCTGCCCAGGATTTGCCCGTTGTCTGGCGTTTGACCTCTGTCGTCCGACCCTTCATCCAGCGGCCCATGAAGCCTTCCTGATCGAGGGAGAAATAGTCCTCGGACAGGCGCATGGCATCGGGCATGGATGACAGCCCGGTTTCCGCATAGGCGGCCATCACATGGGTCTGGACCGTCTGTTCGTCGTAATGCTCTTGCAGCGGCGCGAAATCCTTGACCAGGAATTGCGTCTTGCCCGGAGCGAGCTGCACCGTCATCGCGGGCCGGAACACGGTCAGGCCCTTGCCCAGCGTCACGACCTCCTGTTCATGCAGCCACAGGAGCGCGCGGTCCATCAGCCGCGTCATTTCCTTTACCTGAGCGCGCAGGAACGCATCGCCCGTAAGACTTGCCAGCATATCACCCAGCGTGGTTTCGACCTGCTGATCCTTCCCGCGCTGGCCCTTTTCGAGCCGCCCAAGCAAGTGCTCGACCAGCGCCTCACCGGCTTGCCTGCGCAGCGCTGCGGATTGTTCCAAAACGGACCACGCGCGCTGCAAGGCCACGAACAGCGTATCGCGCGACGCCTTGCGCAGGCGAACATTGCCCTTGCCACCGTCGAGATCGCGGCCATCGCGAGCCATGCCCCGCAGCAACTTCTCGACCACGTCTGGGCGCACATGGCTGTGGCCTGCATCCCGCAGCTTCTGGCAGGCCAATTGCAGGTTGAACGGCGTGCTGACCTGATCCTCGGCGTCGGGCGCCTCTTCCCGCATCAATGCAATGAGATCGGTTTCCAACCGGGTCGCCTGCGTCAGACGCTTGCGGGAATCGTCCGCGACTCCGGAATGCACGAACACGGTCACCGCCGTGTCGTTGCGCGCAATGCCGAGGCTTTCCAGGTCGGCCAGCGCCTTGGTCAACTGGCCTCCGGTGAGACCGCTGACACCTGTCAGTTCATCGGTGGAAATACCTTCGTCCGGTGGGGCATTCATCAGGTGGCGGACAAGGTCCATCAACTGCGTGCGCCGCACCCCCGCGATCTGGGCTTTGTCGATCCTTGTGCCCGCCTCGTCGAGGCTGCGGACCCGCAGTGAAGATGGGAAGACCTGAACCCGGTTTTCCTCGCGCGACAGCAACTTGGCTTCTTCCAGCCAGGACAGGGCCGTCTTGACCCGCGTGTCATCTGTCGCGCTCTCACGCTGAAACTCGCGGTCGTGTTCCTGACGCACAATCTCACCCGAGGTCGCGACGACAGTTCCGGTGCTACGCGTGCGTTGATCCATGCGGCGCACGGCTTTCAGGATCGCTCCAATTTCTTTTCGGTCGAGCCGAGATCGAGCGGACAACTGGAACTGCCGCTCAACGTCATCGGGGGCGTATAGCAGCACGCAGTTGGCATGATCGCGGTCACGCCCGGCGCGACCGGCTTCCTGCAAGTAATTCTCCAGCGACCCCGGAATGTCGCCATGCACCACCAACCGGATATCCGGCTTGTCGATCCCCATACCAAAGGCATTGGTCGCCGCGATGACCCGCAATTCGCCAACGCGGAAGCGTTCCTGGATGGTTTTCTTCTCATCTGGCGTAAGACCCGCGTGATAGCGTTCCGCCGACAGCCCCTGTTGTTGCAGGAACTGCGCCACATCTTCGGTCGATTTCCGGGTGGCGCAGTAGACCACAGCCCCCGAGGCGCCCTCGGACGGCAGGCGCTGCTCGATGACCTCCATGATGTCGGCAAGTTTCGTCCGCTTGCCGGTCGAGCGGACCTCGAAACTTAGGTTCGTCCGAGACGCCCCGCCATCCAGCAGCAACAGGTCCGTCCCAAGCCGCTGGTTGAAATGATCGCGGATGTCGCGCACGACCTCGGGCTTAGCGGTGGCGGTCAGGCAGATCACCGGTGCCGGGTCTTCGTCACCCGCCGTTTCCCGGATGAACCGCGAGATGTAGCGGTAATCGGGTCGGAAATCGTGGCCCCATTTCGACACGCAATGCGCCTCGTCGAGCACCCAAAGGCCGATCTCGCGCTGTTTCAGGACCGAGCGGACCGACACGCTGCGCAACTGTTCTGGCGAGATCAGCAACATGGCCGCATCCCCCATGCGGACCTTTTCCAGCGCGTCCTGCCGTTCTGGCAACGACAGCATCCCGTTCACCGTGACCGCCGAGGATATGCCCGTGCGCTCCATGCCAGCCACCTGATCAGCCATAAGCGCGACCAGCGGCGAAATCACGACGGTGAGCGCGCCGGTGCGGTCGAACTTCGCCAGCGCCGGGATTTGATAGCAGACGGATTTCCCCGTCCCGGTCGGCAGAATGCCCAGCAGGCTATTGCCGCGCATACCTTCATCCACGATGCGCTCTTGCAACGGACGGCCGTCGGCATCGGTGGGCGTCGGACGGAAGCCATCGAACCCGAACCATCGCGAGAGCGCTTTTACAGGATCACTCTTCTCACGGCACCAGGCACAATCCGGCGCATCACAGGCTGTGTCGCGCAGCCATTTGACCATACGCGCGGCATCGGGGAACTGCATCCGCACCCAAGGCGGCATGACGGAATCCCCGCCCGCGACCGAAATCCACGCCAGCGCGTAGGCCAATGGCCAGCCCGTCTGCGGCGAGCCGACTTGCTCCAACATGTGCCGCAGTGCCGTCCGGCAAGCTTCGCCTTCCAGCAATCGCCAGAGCACTTGCCGTGCCCGTTCAGCAGACGGCGCGCCCGCGCCACGGACGTGGGTAAACACGGCGTCGAAACCATGATCCTGCTCGCCGCGCGTCGTCAGGTAGTGGTAAGCGGCCACTGCATCCGGGAACTGTGCGTTCATCGTGCGGAAGGCGTCCAATTGGTTGCCCAGAACGTCGAAAACCAACCGCGCGTCGGCCTCGGGATCGTTCACATGTCCTGAAAGTAGCCGCCCATCATGATAGTGTTTTACGAGGTGGTGATACGGATTGCGCGGAAAGGCCAGCGGGTTAAGCCAGAGCGTGTCGATCGGGGCCTGAGCAAGCTTAGCCAATCCGGGCCGCATGGCCGCCAGATGCGGCAAGTCGTGCCGAAGGATGTTGTGCCCGATGAGATGCCGCGTGCCCCCGAGGTCCGCCTCCAGACGATCCAGCGCCGCGTCTATGTCCTTTTGGCACCTAATGGCGGGCGTATCGTCAAACCGCACAGCTGCCAGATCAAAGACCCGCGCCGTTTTCGGATCGACTTCGAGGTCGACGGACAGGCATTGCGCCAGAAACGGATCAGGCTGTTGGACGGCTTTTAACAGGGCGCACCGGCGAAGCTTTTTCAAATCAATAACATATGTGGCCCGGCGCACCCATTGCGGTCAAGCAAGACACGCAATTCCACTTGCCGATGCCGAGACACCTGTGATCCCAACGCACCGAAGCGCAACGCAAATGGCATCTACAGCGACGCCACTTTTTCCAAAGTGCATGCGATTGACAGCCCAATATCGCACCTGGAAGACTGCCACTGAAACCACTCCGGCTATTTGATGACTGAATTCTACGACACCCATACCGAGCAGTTCCTGAAAGACACGCGGGATGTCGATATGAAGGCGCTCCGTGACCGGTTTCTCGCAGCACTTCCGGCGAATGCGACACACACCGCACGCATTCTTGATGCCGGAACGGGGTCGGGCCGGGACGCACGCGCCTTTTGCAAATTGGGCTACCAAGTCCATGCCTTCGACGCGTCTCCCGCCATGGTGAGGGCTGCATGCGATTACGCCGGTATCCCCGTTCGCCAGATGTGGTTCGAGGATTTCACATGGGATCATTCCTTTGAAGGCATTTGGGCCTGCGCATCACTGCTGCATGTGCGGCGCCCCGACTTGCCCGCAGTGATGCGCTGTCTGGCGGATCATTTGGTGCCGGACGGCGTCCTCTATGCCTCCTTCAAGTTCGGCACCGAAGATCGGACGAAGGATGGCCGACATTTCACCGACATGACCGAAGAAACTCTGTCGGCCCTCCTGGACGAATGTTCGGCTCTACGGCAGGTTGAAACCTGGCGGTCCTCGGATCGTCGCCCGGATCGAGAAGAAGATATTTGGCTCAATGCCTTGCTGAGAAAATCCTAAAGAGTGTCCAACGATACCCCTGAATCAAGTCCGTGCCTGATTTGCGCCCCGTCCATGGACAATGTGTTCGAGTGCGACGCGCAGGTCATTCTGATCCGGAAGGGCGCGGGCCTCATCCTTGCGCCGCGGCGGCATGTGAAACGATGGCGCGATTTATCAGAGGCCGAGCAAACCGCCCTCATGACACGCATCGCCCCTACGCAGGCGATGTTGGAAACCGACGGTGCGCTGGCACCCACGACCTTTGTCGAGACAGAGCCGCATTTCCATCTTCGCATTGAGACACCGGCTATCGCGACCGGCCCGATCCCCGGCGCTCCACATGACAACCCGCTGATCTCTGGCGGCAAGGATGCCCTGCACGCACACCTGCGCCCCCTGATCGATCAGGCGCAGTCCGTCGATCTGGCCGTGTCCTTCCTGATGACGTCCGGGACCAAGCTGGTTCTGCCGCATCTTCGCGATCTGCTCGAACGCGGTGGGCAACTGCGGCTCCTCACCGGCGATTACCTCGACGTGACCGAGCCAACGGCCTTGCGACTGATGCAGGACTTGGAGCTCGATCGTCAGCTTTACGTTTTCCGCGCAAAGCGCATTCCGTTTCATCCAAAGGCCTGGATGTTCTCCTTTGCCGATGGGGCGGGCGCGCTGATCGTCGGATCATCGAACCTGTCGCGGTCCGCCCTCACCGAAGGCGTGGAGTGGAACCTGCGCCATTTCGACCGCTCTGACGCTCTGCCGCTGATGTCGGCGCGCAACGCCTTCGAAGACCTATTGGCCCGCCCCGAAGTTGCAGAGCTCTCCCCCGACTGGATCGACAGCTATGAGGTACGCCGGGTCGTCCCCCTGCCAACACAGTCAGGCGTGCCAGAAGAAGAACCAGAATACGCCCCCAAGCCGCACGCCATCCAGCAAGAAGCGCTGCAGGCCCTCGCGGCCACGCGCGCCAAGGGGTATCGCGCCGGACTGGTTGTTCTGGCCACCGGTCTTGGCAAGACCTTCCTTGCCGCCTTCGACAGCCAGCCCGCCAAGCGGGTTCTATTCGTCGCCCACCGCGAAGAGATCCTGACCCAAGCCATGGAAGCCTTTCGCGCCATTCGCCCGAAGGCACGGCTTGGGCGCTTTGGCGGAGGCGAAAAGGATTTTGACGCCGATGTGCTCTTTGCCTCGATCCAAACCCTTTCCCGCGCCCAGCACCTGAACCGCTTTGCGCCCGACGCCTTCGACTACATCGTCGTCGACGAATTCCATCATGCTGCCGCCGCGACCTACCGTCGGATCATCGACCATTTCACGCCGCAATTTCTGCTGGGCCTGACGGCAACGCCAGACCGCAGCGATGGCGGCGACCTCTTGGGCCTGTGCGAGGAAAACCTCGTTTATGAATGCGATCTATGGTCCGGCATCGACCGCGAATTGCTGAGCCCATTCAAGTATTTCGGTGTGCCCGACCCCGTGGAATACGCGCAGATCCCATGGCGCAGCGGCAAGTTCGATGAGGCCGCTTTGACCGAAGCCGTCGCCACGCAAGCGCGCGCCGAAAACGCGCTCGACCAGCTTTCCCTTCGAGGTGGCAAAAAGGCGATCGGCTTCTGCGTCTCGCGCCGCCATGCAGATTTCATGGCCGAGTTCTCGCGCGCCTGCAGCCTACGCGCCGTCGCAGTCCACTCCGGCGATACCTCCGCGCCACGCGCCAGCGCTCTGAAAGCTCTCGAAGACGGCGATCTCGATATCGTCTACGCGGTGGACATGTTCAACGAGGGCGTCGACGTGCCTTCCATTGATACCGTCCTCATGCTGCGCCCTACCGAAAGCCCGGTCATATGGCTTCAGCAACTTGGTCGGGGCCTGCGTCGATCGGCCGAGAAAACGCATTTGGCCGTGATCGACTATATAGGTAACCATCGGATCTTCCTAACCAAAGCGCGGACCCTGCTGCGCATCGGCGCAGGCGAAGGGGCGCTTCGCATCGCATTGGAAAAATTCGCACGCCATGAGATCAGCTTTCCGGCGGGGTGCGAAGTCACCTACGACCTCGAAGCGCTCGACATCCTACGGTCGCTGATCCGGCAGCCCCGCGATGGCGAGGAACTGACGGCCTTCTACCGAGACTTCCGCGACCGGCACGGAACACGCCCGACCGCCTCAGAAGTCCAACATGCTGGGTTCAACCCGGGCCGCACAGGCCACGCGGGTTGGCTCGGGTTCGTCAATGACATGGGCGACCTCACCGGCGAAGCCTTGGACGCCTGGACCGCGCACAAAGGCCTGCTCGACGAGATTGAGACCACGCGAATGACGCGCAGCTACAAGATGCTGGCCCTGCGCGGCATGATCGAGGCAGACGCCTTTCCCGGGCGCATCAGTGTTGCAGACCTCGCCGAACGCATCGCTCGGCTCGCCCGCCGCAACCCCGAGGTCAAGGCGGACCTCAGCGTTGATCCGGAGGATGCCGCCGCCATCCGCACCTTGCTGACCAAATTCCCGCTGAAACTGCTTGGCGAAACCGAATGGTTCCGGCTTGGCCCCGGCACGTTCGAAACCACTTTTGGCGATCATCATGATGCGCAGTTGACAAACCTTGCGTCAGAATTGGTCGACTGGCGCCTGCTGCGCCATTTTCAGACCCGTAGCGTGACATATGACCAGCCGGACCCGACATCGCTTGCAGAAGCTGCTGAAGCGCCGGGAAGCCGCCCGACGCCGCCGTCACTCGGCCCCCAAATATGGGATGAATACACGCGTGAACAGATCCCGCCCCTGTTCGGCGCGGTCTTCAACACCGGATCCTGGAATTCCGGCATTGTCGTGATCAGGGAAGCGAAGGCCATGATCCTGCTCGTGACCATGGACAAAAGCAGCATGTCGGTCGGCGACCAATATGCCGACGAATTCGCCAGCCCGACTCGCTTCGTTTGGCAAACCCAAACCAGCACGCGCCGCTCCAGCAGCCGTGGCATGATCATCTCGGGTGAAGACCCAGGCTGGACGATCCACCTGTTCGTACGGAAGTCCAAACTCCGCGACGGCCGCGCCGCGCCATTCCGCTACGCAGGCCCGGTGCGCTTCGCCGGATGGGAAGGCGAAGCTCCGATCACTGTTCAATGGGATTTGGCAGAACCAGTACCGACCGCCTTGCGGTCATTGTTTGAGGTGAAGTGAAGGGATTTGGATGCTCCTTCAGAGGGAATGGGCGGACTCCGGACCTTCGCCGCTGCAGCGAGCAATACAAGCTGTGAGATTGGAAGCCGACATTCAGACCGCCTCGAACGCGGGCTTGGCGCCGCACCGCCGCATGTCCGCTTCGAGCCCAGAGTGCGTGGTGCTGCACTTGGCACGAATGTCGGCTGACTACGTCCTTTCCATTTTTTGGGTATTTGGTAGCAAGAAGTATGGAAAAGCCAATGATAGCAAAAAGATCCGAATATAGGAGCTGGGCTTACGCCATTTTCATATGGGTTTTTCTGTGTGTGTGGCTGAGCGGAATGACCGCAGGGCTGATGGCCGGAGCGTGCCGGAATGATCGCTATGAGGGAGCGAAGAAGCTTCGGTTCTGCAATATTTCACTCGCCGCTGGTGCTTGGATGAAGTTCTCAACTCTCGAACGAGCAAAGGGGAGCCGCATAGATCTCGAAAGAGGGATCGCGCTTTCTCAGATAGGAGAGGTAGAGCAAGCGGTTGAAGCATTTGATGAGGCTTTGCGTAACGCACGAGCAAAGCCGGGCCCGTGGGAACAGGAACTCCACCGACGCATGCTTCAAATGAAGGACAACAACACGCTTGCGCTGTGGGTTTCAGTGGTCGAAGCCGCCAAATAGGAGACTTGAGGAGCTTAGTTGATTTCCAAAGCCGACATTGGCGCAGACGCAGCGAAAGCCCGTATTGTCCCGCTTCGCCGACCTTCGCCCTCCAAAAAATGCTGCACGATGGATGAATGACCGGTCTGGTGAAGCTGCACCGCAGCGCTTGACCGCATCGGCAATGGCCGGTTTGGGCGTATTGTGTTGAAAAACTCGTCCTTGATTGGGGGGGCGTCGACTGATTCAATTTCCATAATGGATGGGAGGGTCGGCGATGATGGGACCGCGGCAGGAGGCGCAGCCGGCGCTGTTCTATGAGTTCTCGCTGGAGGATCAT
>NZ_RCTZ02000024.1 GCF_003667315.2 Tropicibacter alexandrii
CGGGGAGAGTTGAAGACCATTCGGGAAGGAAGTGACGAAATGACGGCAACAGTGATCGACGGCAAGGCCTTTGCGGCCACGGTCCGCGAGAAGGTGGCGGGGCATGTGGCCCGGCTGAAGGATGAGCACGGCATCACCCCCGGTCTGGCGGTGGTGCTGGTGGGCGAGGACCCGGCGTCGCAGGTTTATGTCCGCTCCAAGGGCAAGCAGACCGTCGAGGTCGGCATGAATTCCTACGAGCACAAGCTCGACGCCGACACCTCAGAGGCCGATCTGCTGGCGCTGATCGACCAGCTGAACACTGATCCGGCGGTGCATGGCATCCTCGTGCAACTGCCGCTGCCCAAGCATCTGGACGAGGATCTGGTGATCAATTCCATCGATCCGGCCAAGGATGTGGACGGGTTCCACATCTCGAACGTGGGCCTTTTGGGCACCGGGCAGAAGTCGATGGTGCCCTGCACGCCGCTGGGCTGCCTGATGATGCTGCGGGACCATCACGGGTCACTGTCCGGCATGGATGCGGTGGTGATCGGGCGCTCGAACATCGTCGGCAAGCCGATGGCGCAGCTGTTGCTGGGCGATTCGTGCACCGTGACCATCGCGCATTCGCGGACCAAGGACCTGGCGGAGGTCGTCCGCCGCGCCGACATCGTCGTCGCCGCCGTTGGCCGCCCCGAGATGGTCCCCGGCGACTGGATCAAGAAGGGCGCCACGGTCATCGACGTCGGCATCAACCGCATCGAGCGCGACGGCAAGACAAAGCTGGTCGGTGACTGCCACTACGACAGCTGCGCCGAGGTCGCCGGCGCCATCACCCCCGTCCCCGGCGGCGTCGGGCCGATGACCATCGCCTGCCTGCTGGCCAACACCGTCACCGCCGCCTGCCGCGCCAACAGCCTGACCGAGCCCGATGGCCTGACTGCCTGAGCGAACACGGCCAAGATCAGCCCCGCGTCGGAAACGGCGCGGGGCCTTCGTCATTTCGGGGCCACCGGCTTTCTGCTTGTCATCCGCCGCGCCGGGGCGCAGGAAGCAAAGCATGACAGATGCATCCAAAGGCTTTCTCGTTGCGCTTGGCGCGAACCTTCTGTGGGGGTTGTTTCCGCTCTATTGGGCGCTGCTGTCCGAGGTGCCGCCGCTCGAAGTCTTTGCCCACCGGACGTTCTGGTCGCTGGCGATCTTTGCCGTCTATCTCGGACTGCAGGGGCGGTTGCCTGAATTGTGGCGGATCTTTCAGAACCCGGCGGCGCGGTGGCGGATCATCGCGGCGGCCTTTGCGATTTCGGGCAACTGGTTCCTGTTCATCTACGCGGTGCAGGTCGGCGCGGTGATGGAGGCCTCGATCGGCTATTACATCTTTCCGCTGCTAGCCGTGAAGCTGGGTTTCGTCGTCTTCCGCGAAACGCTGACGCCGCTGCAATGGGGGGCGGTGGTTCTGGCGGCCAGCGCGGTGCTGCTGCTGACGGTGGGGCTGGGCGTGGCGCCGTACCTGTCGCTGGCGCTGGCGATGTGCTTTGCCCTTTATGGCGCGTTCAAGCGGGGCGTCACTGCCGGGCCGGTCCTGTCGGTCACAGCCGAGGTCGCCATCGTCGGCCCGCTGTCGCTGGTCTGGCTCTTGGGCGTGCACTGGCTGGGCTGGACGGATTTCACCGGACGGCCGGGCGGGTTTTTCGGACAGGACTGGGGCACCAGCCTGTTGTTGGTCGCGGGCGGGCTGGTGACGGCGGTGCCGCTGATGATGTTTTCCTATGCCGCCAAGCGCATCCGCTATGCGACGATCGGCCTGATCCAATACGTGAACCCGACGATTCAGTTCACGTTGGCGGTGCTGGTGTTCGGACAGGTGGTGACGCTCTGGCACATGATCGCGTTGCCGATGATCTGGATCGGGCTGGTTCTCTATTCCGCGTCAAGCCTGCATCAGGACCGGCTGGCCCGCCGCGTGGCCTAAAGCGGCACGGGCACCATCGTGCCGGTCAGCAGGGCGATCTGCTTCCCGGCCCCGTCGCGCTCGGCAAAGACCTCGGCCATGACGACCATCAACCGCCGCCCCGGCTTGACCACGCGCCCGCGCGCGATCAGCCTCTGGCCGATGGCGGGGGACAGCAGGTGGATCTTCATCTCGGAGGTGACGACTTCGTTCTCGGGCAGCAGGGTCAGCGCGGCATAGCCCGCCGCCGAGTCGCCAAGCGCAAAGGTCAGCGCCGCATGGCCAAAGCCCTGCTGTTGCGAGGTGGCGGGGGTGACCGGGGCGCTGATGGTGACGTGGCCCTCGCGCACCGCGTCGAGGGTCGCGCCGAGGGTGGTCATCATGCCCTGTCGGGCGAAACTGTCATGGATGCGCTGCATGGCTCAGAGGCGCACGGGTTGCGCGCGCTGTCAAGGCAGGGGCATGGCCACCGCCCGCGTGCCCGTCAGGATCGCCGTGGCACCGGTGCCCATGAGGTCGCGCAGGGGCGGGCGGGTGCAGTCCATGCCGCCGGTATAGGCACCGAAGGCTGGCAGGATCAGGCGCCGGTCATCCAATAGGAAACACGGGCGGGCAAGGCTGCGGCCACGCAGGGTCAGCCGGAGTTTCGGGTGGTAATGGCCCGACACCTCGCCCATGTTCCCGGTGGCGATATGGCGAAAGGTCAGGTCCCCGATCCTGACCTGCGCACGATGTGCGCCGCCGATCGACACCGGACCGGGATCGTGGTTGCCCTCGATCCATGTCCAGTCGCGCCCGGCCTGCATCTGCGCAATCCACAGCGCCTCGCGTTCGGGCAGGGTGCGGTCCAGCCCCGGCGCATCGAAACTGTCGCCAAGGCAGATCACCCGTGCGGCTTGGGTCGCGTCGAGGTCGGATTGAAGCTTTTCCAGCGTGGCCTGCGTGTCATAGGGCGGCAATTGCGCGCCGCCGACCGCGGACAGGCGCGCCGACTTGCCGAAATGCAGGTCGGACACGACCAAAAGGCGCTCTTGCGGCCAGAAAAGCGCCCCCGACGGCAAGGCCTGCAAGGCGGCACCATGAAAGAGAAAGCCGTGCATGTTCATGCTTTGTCTTCGCATGTGCATGGCGCGGCGGCAAGAGCCAGCAATGGGTTAACAAACGGCTAACTCGTACGAAGAGAAGGGGAAACAGTCTTGTTCCAGCTTGCCGGGTTGCTTGGTTAACCTTGCGTCAATATTCAGGGGGCACATTTTGAGAAAGTGACTGCCAGAAGGCCCATTTCATGACCCCGGACCGAAAACGATTTCCCGTGCTGCTCGACCAATCCGAACTTGATGTCGCGCGTCTGCGCCTGCATCCGCTCGCCGCGCCAGGCTGGTTGAATCGCCTCGCCCGTATGCTCAAGGTTCTGCTGCCCTGCTAGACGGCGACCTGCGCCAACCCGCTTTCATCCAGAAGGCGGGTGATTTCCTCTTCCAACAGGCGTTCATCGGCCAAGCCGTTGATCGGCACGCGTCCCGGTTCAAGGAACAAGGGCGCCGCCAGCGGCGTCACCCGGTCCAGCATCACGTGATCGATGCGGTGGCCCACCCGGGCATGCATCTCGCGGATGCGGGCGAAATCGACCAGACCGCGCATCGCCTCTTCGCGGGTGACCTGCATCAAGAGGTGATCGGGGTCGTATTTCAGCAGGGTGTCATACAAGATGTCCGAGGACATGGTCGCCTGCCGCCCGGTTTTGCGCTGCCCACCAACCTGCCGCTCGATCAGGCCTGCAATGGTGGCCGAGGCGCGGAATGTCCGCTTCATCACCGCATTGCCCGCCAGCCATTGATCCAGCCCGGCCTCGAGCGCCTGTAGATCGAACAGCGGCGCCGGGTCCGTCACCGCGTCCAGCCCCCAGATCAGGGTCGCGTAATCGGTGGACACAAAGCCCATCGGCGCAAGCCCCATTTCCTCCATCCTCTTGGTCATCAGCAGGCCCAGCGTCTGCTGGGCGTTGCGCCCGGCAAAGCCATAGACCACCATCTGCTGCCGCCCGTCATGGGGAAAGGTCTCGACCAGCAGCCGCCCCGGTTCGGGCAGGCGGCTGACCTCGGCCTGCAGGCGCAGCCAGTCGGCGGTGTGGGCGGGCAGGCCGGACCAGTCGCCAGACTGGAACAGCCGCAAAATCCGTTCCGACAGCTGCGTCGAGGTGGCGAATTTCGTGCCCATGAAGGTGGCGATCTTCGGCTTGCGGGCCGCGTCGCGCGTGACCTCGACCACCAGTTCGCGCAGCCCCTCATAGCGCACGATCTGCCCGCCGATCAGGAACGTGTCGCCCTTGGTCAGCGACGCGGCAAAGCTCTCCTCGATCTCGCCCAAGGGCTTGCCGCCGCGCCCGCGCCATTTGACCTTGAGCGTGTCTGTGTCCTGAATCGTGCCGATATTCTGCCGGATGCGCAGGGCCGAGCGCGGGTCGCGCAGCTGCCACAGCCCGTCGGGGCGCTGCTGCAACCGCCGCCATTGGTCATAGGCGCGCAGCGCATAGCCCCCGGTGGCGCAGAAATCGAGACAGGCGTCAAAGCCTTCCCGCGTCAGCCCGGCATAGGGCCCGGCGCTGGTCACTTCGGCGAGCAGCGCATCGGCATCGAACGGGCCAGAGGCTGCGGCAATCAAGATATGCTGGCACAGCACGTCGCGCGGCCCCGGCCCGCGCGGCTCGCCGTCGAGATCGTGTTCCTTGACCGCCTCCAGCGCGGCGAGGCACTCCACCACCTCGAAGCGGTTGGCAGGCACCAGCAGCGCCTTGGACGGCGCGTTGTAGCGGTGATTGGCTCGCCCGATGCGCTGCACCAGCCGCTTGACGTTCTTCGGCGCGCCGATCTGGATCACCAGATCGACATCCCCCCAGTCGATCCCCAGATCGAGACTGCCGGTGCAGACGATGGCGCGTAGCTGCCCCGCCACCATGGCCGCCTCGACCTTCTCCCGCTGCCCCCGGTCTAGGGACCCGTGGTGGATGCCCACGGGCAGCCCCTCGTCATTGGCCAACCACAGGTTGTGGAAAAAGATCTCCGCCTGCGCGCGGGTGTTGTGGAAGATCAGCGTGGTCTTGTGCCGCTTCACCTGCTCCAACACCGCCGGGATGGCGTGTTTCGCGCCGCCGCCCGACCATGGCGGCGCCTGCTCGGTTTGCAGCATCGAGATATCCGGGTCCGGCCCCGGATCGGCCCGCAGGATGTCACACCGGTCCGGATGCCGCGCCAGAAAGCGCGCCAGCGCGGCCGGGTCCTCGACCGTGGCCGACAGGCCGACGCGCCGAACATCAGGCCGCAGCCCCTGCAACCGCGCCAGCGCCAGCATCAACTGGTCGCCCCGCTTGCTCTCGGCCAGCGCGTGGATTTCATCCACCACCACCCGCTTAAGTCCCGCGAAAATCCGTGGCGCGTCCTCGTAGGACAATAACAGCGCAAGGCTTTCCGGCGTGGTCAGCAGGATATGCGGCGGGTCGGCGCGCTGCCGCCGCTTTTGCGTGTAGGACGTGTCGCCGGTGCGATCCTCCACCCGGATCGGCAACCCGGCCTCTTCGATGGGGATCAACAGGTTGCGCCGGATATCCGAGGCCAGCGCCTTCAGGGGCGAGATATAGAGCGTGTGCAATCCGTCATGCCCGCCCGCGGCGAGTTCCGACAGGGTCGGCAGGAACCCGGCCAGCGTCTTGCCGCCGCCGGTCGGCGCGATCAGCAGCGTCGCCGGTGCGCCCGCACGCTCCAGCATGGCGCGCTGATGGGCATGCACCTGCCAGCCGCGCGCATCGAACCAGTCCTGCAGAGAAGGGGCCAAGGAAACCATGTCGCGGAGATAATCCGCTTTCCCGAGAAACACAGCCCGTTTCTTCTGGCCCAAAATACCGCGGGGGAGCACGGCACGGGCGGGGGCGGAGCCCCTTTCCTTTCACCGCCACTTGCGCTTTGCTGGCGGGACAGGGTGCGAATGGACAGGCCATGAAAGATAACGACGCGCAGACCGACCTTGCCACCGCCTATGGCGCGCTGCTGCGCGCGCGGCATTCCTGTCGCGGCTACAGGCCCGACCCGGTCCCGCGCGATGTGATCGAGGCGGCTTTGATCGACGCGCAACAGGTGCCCAGCTGGTGCAATTCGCAGCCGTGGAAGGTTCAGGCCTGCGGACCGGAGGAAACGAAACGCTTCGCCGAGGCGCTGCATGCCCATGCCAAGGCGGGCAAGCACGGCACCGACATTCCCTTTCCCGAACGGTACGAAGGGGTCTACAAGACCCGGCGCAGCATCTGTGGCTGGCAGTTATACGACGCCGTGGGCATCCAGCGTGGGGATCGTGCCGGGTCGGCCCGCCAGAGCATGGAGAATTTCCGCCTGTTCGGTGCGCCCAACTTCCTGTTGATCACCACGCCCAAGGCGCTGGGCGCCTATGGTGTGCTGGATTGCGGGTCTTTCGTGACCGCCGTCTGTCTGGCCTTGCAGGCGCGGGGCGTGGCCTCGGTGCCGATGGCCTCGACCGCCGGGTTCTCGCATTTCGTGCGCGACTGGTTTGCCATCCCCGAGGACCGCGCGGTGTTGTGCGGGATTGCCCTTGGCTATGCCGATCCGGATCACCCGGCCAACGGGTTCCGCACCGAGCGCGCGCCGCTGAGGGAGGTGGTGGAATGGGTTTGACCCGCACCTTTGCCGCCTGCGCCTTGCTGGCGATGCCGGTGCATGCGGGCGACAATTGCACCGAGGATGCGATCATCGTTCTGGACGGGTCGGGCAGCATGGCCGAGACCGGGTTCAACAATATCGGCGATCCGCGCATCTTCGAGGCGCGCGAGGCGCTGCGGCAGGTGGTGCCCGGCGTGGCCGATGCGCGGCGGCTGGGGCTGGTGGTGTACGGGCCGGGCGCGGGCGAGAGTTGCAGCAATATCGACCTGCGCCTGTCGCCGGATTGGGGCAACGGTCCGGCGATCCTGCGACAGGCCGACGACCTGCAACCCGAAGGTGAGACCGCGCTGACCGATGCGGTGCGGATGGCAGCCGAGGAACTGGGCTTTCGCGACCGGCCCGGCACGGTGGTGCTGGTCACCGATGGCCGCGAAACCTGCGGCGGTGCGCCGTGCCAATTGGCGGCGGAACTGGCGGCGGACGGGCTGGACCTGACGGTGCACGTGATCGGCTTCAAGGTGCGCGGCGCGCATTTCAGCTGGGGCGGGACCGAGTCCGGCTACAACGAAGAGACCTCGGTTGCGGAATGTCTGGCCGACCGGACCGGCGGGCAATATGTCGGCGCAGAAACGCTGGATGATTTGATCGCCGCCCTGCGGGTGACGCTAGGCTGCCCGATCTTCGGGGAGAGCGGGGCAGGGTCCCGTCCCGTACCCGGTCAGCTCCAGCTGACATCGCCGAGAAAGATGTAACCGGCGCCGTAGATCGTCTTGATCAGGCGGGGGTTCTTGGGGTCTTCGCGCAGCTTGGTGCGCAGCCGCGAGATGCGCACATCCATCGCCCGGTCAAAGCTGTCCCCCGCCTGTCCGCCCAGCGTTTCCTGCATGAAGGCGCGGGTGATCAGCCGTTTCGGGCTTTCGAGGAACAGCCGCAGCACCTCGCCCTCGGCCTGAGAGAACGCGGTTTCGACACCTTCGGCATCTTCCAGCGTGAACCGGTCGAAATGCGCGGTCCAGCCCTCGAACCGGGCGGTCTGGCTGCTGGCCTGACGCTTTGGCCCGCGCAGGCGGGCGCGGATGCGCGCGACGACCTCGGCCGGGTCGAAGGGCTTGATGATGTAGTCATCGGCGCCCAGTTCCAGCCCGGTGATCTTGTCCTGCGTCTGGGCGCGGGCCGAGATGATGATCACCGTCGCACCCTGTTCCAGCGCCAGTCGGTGGACCAGCGACAGCCCGTCGCGATCCGGCAGGCCCAGATCGACAAGGCACAGGTCCGGCGTGGTCTTGCGCAGCGCCGCCTCGAATTCGGTGGCGCGGGCAAAGGTCATGGTCCTGTAACCCGCTTCCTGCAGGGCATCCGACAGGATGTCCCGGATGGCCGGTTCGTCGTCGAGAATGGAGATCAGCGCGCTCATGCCTTTAGATGATCCCTGCCGAGGATTTGCGCAAGACTGGTGGCGCTAAACGGTTTCGGCAGCAGGCGCGCGCGGCGCGCGGCCTCTTCCCTGCGCGGGTCATCGGGCGGCAGCGAGGTCATCAGGCAGATCGGCAGATCGGGCCGCGCATCCAGAAGCGCCAGCCCGGTCTGCGGCCCATCGAGCAGGATATCCGAGAGGATCAGCGCGACCGGCAGGCTGTCGGCGAGGTCCAGCGCCTCGGGCACCGAGGCGGCCTCGGCCACTTGGTAACCCATGTCGGTCAGCATCTCGCGCACCGGCAGGCGCAGGTCGGGATTGTCTTCGACCAGCAGGACAAGGCCGGTTTCCGGCAGGGGCGCGGCGCGGCGCAGCGGGATGCGCAGGGCAACCTGCGCGCCGGTTTCGGTATTGGCCAGCCGCACCGCGCCGCCCGCCAGTTTCGTCATGTCATAGACCATGGCCAGCCCCAGCCCCGACCCGGCCCCACCCTTAGTGGTAAAGAACGGGTCGAGCCCATGCGCCAGCGCCTCGGGCGAAAAGCCCGGCCCGGTATCCGAGACGGTCAGCTGCAACCACGTGCCCTGCACCTCCTGCGCGGCGACGTGGATTTCGCCCGTGGTGCCGGTCGCGTCGCGGGCGTTCAGGATCAGGTTCAGAAGCGCGTCCTGCAACAGCCCCGCATCGGCCAGCACCGGCCCGTTGGTCAGGTCATCGACCCTGAGGCTAAGCTGCGCGGGCAGCGACGGCGTCGCCAGCACCGCCAGATCACGCAGGAACGGCCCCAGCCGCAGCGGCGCGGGGCGCCAGTTGCGCTGGCTGGTGATGTCTGCGATCCGCCCCAGCAGGCTGCCGCCGCGATGCGCCGCGCTCAGCGTGGCGTCGATCAAGGGGCGGGCATCGTCGGGCAGGTCCATGCGGGACAGCTTGGACTGCATGCCAAGGATGATGGTCAGAAGGTTGCCGAAGTCATGCGCCATGCCAGAGGTCAGCTGCGCCGCCATTTCGCGCCGCCGGGTCTGTTGCAGGGCGGTGCGGGCCTGCGTTTCCTCGGTCACGTCCTGCGACAGGATATAGACGCCCGGCTCCAGCGGATCGGGGGTAAACGCCGCGCGGATGCGGCGCGAGGACATCTCGTCGGTGAATTCGAAGGTCGAGGCGCGCCCGGCCTGCGCGGCCTCCAGATAGGGGCGGACGCGGCCATAGGCCTGCTCGCCCAGCGTGTCGCTGATATGGCGGCCAAGGATGTGCTGTGGCCGTCCCGGCATGACCGAGGCAAGCCGCCGGTTGGAAAACGTATAGCGGCCCTCGGCATCGACGCGGGCGATATGCGCCGGCATCATTTCGGTCGTGGTGCGGGTGCGGGCCTCGGTGTCCTGCAACTGGCGGCGGGCCTCGGTCAGTGCGGCGTTTGCGGCGGCCAGTTGGCGGTTGGTGCGGGCCAGTTCCTCGGACCGTTTCAGCACTTCGCCGGACAGCAATTCCGAGCGGGTGCGCAACAGACGTTCCTGCGCGCGCGTCCCGGTGATGTCGGTATAGACGGTGATCCAGCCGCCCTCGGGCAGGGGGGCCCCCTCGACGGAAATCACCCGGCCATTGGCGCGGGTGCGTTCCATGTAATGCGGCTGAAAGGCGCGGGCGGTTTCCTCGCGGTCGCGGATGAAACTGTCGGGATCTTCGACAGGGCCGTATTCGCCCGCTTCCACGAGATGCCGGATCGTGTCGGCAAAGCGCGCGCCAGCGGTCGTCAGATGCGGCGGCAGGGAAAACATCTCGGCAAAGCGGGTGTTGCACGCCGCTAGGCGCAGACCCTGATCGTAGATCGAGATCGCCTGCGGGATGAGGTTCAGACCTGCCTGAAGAAGCGCCGGGTTCGTCATGGTCAGACCCTAGGCGCGGCCCGCATCGGGGTAAAGCAACCACGCATGTGACGCAGCGCCCGTTACAATTCGTTACATTCCGGAAATCTTCGGGAAAAAGTTGACCGCAAGGTTGGGAATGTTCCTAATGGGCCGCAGAATCGTGAGCAACACGGTCACGGCCCGAAAGGGTCACAGGAGAGTGCCGGGCAGGGTCCGGCATTGGGAGGATACGATTTGGCATACATGGCTGAGGGCGCAGAGGGTCTGCGCTCCGTTCCTGCGCTATTGGATCGCAACGCCCGCGAATTTGGCGGCTCACCCGCCTATCGCGAGAAGGAATATGGCATCTGGCAAAGCTGGACTTGGTCCGAGGCCAAGGACGAGATCGAGGCGCTGGCGCTTGGTCTGCTGAACCTTGGCGTCAACCGGGGCGATCATGTGGCCATAATCGGCCGCAACCGCCCGACGCTGTATTGGTCGATGGTGGCCGCGCAGATGTGCGGCGCGGTGCCGGTGCCGCTTTATCAGGACGCCGTTGCCGAAGAGATGGAATACGTGCTGGGCCATTGTGGCGCGCGCTTCGTCATCGCCGCCGATCAGGAACAGGTCGACAAGGTGATCGAGGTGCAGGAGGACCTGCACCAGTTCGAGCACATGATCTATGTCGATCCGCGCGGGATGCGCAAATACGACCACACCCGCCTGCATGAGTTCAGTCACGTTCAGGCGCAGGGCCGCGCCGCCCGCGACGAGTTCAGCAAGGAACTTGAGTCGCGCAAGGCCGAGCTGGATTATGACAGCACCTGCGTGATGCTTTATACCTCGGGCACGACGGGCAAGCCCAAGGGTGTGGTGCTGTCCAACCGCAACATCATCGAGTCGGGCAAGGCCTCGTCGGAATTCGACAGCCTGCGCCGCGACGACGAGGTTCTGGCCTATTTGCCGATGGCATGGGTGGGGGATTTCATCTTTTCCATCGGGCAGGCCTATTGGACCGGTTTCTGCGTCAACTGCCCCGAAAGCGTCGAGACGCTGCTCAACGACCTGCGCGAGATCGCGCCCAGCTACTACTTTGCGCCGCCCCGGATTTTCGAGACGCAGCTGACGCAGATCATGATCCGGATGGAGGATGCGTCGCCGATGAAGCAGCGCATGTTCAAGCACTTCATGGCGCATGCCCGCCGCGTTGGCCCCGATATCCTAGATGGCAAGCCGGTCAGCTTTGGCGACCGGATGAAATACGCGCTGGGCGAGGTCCTCGTCTACGGGCCGCTGAAGAACGCCATGGGTTTTTCCAAGGTCCGCGTCGGCTATACGGCGGGCGAGGCGATCGGGCCGGAAATCTTTGATTTCTATCGCTCGCTGGGGATCAACCTGAAACAGCTCTATGGCCAGACCGAGGCGTCGGTCTTCATCACCGTGCAGCCCGATGGCGAGGTGCGCAGCGATACCGTGGGCGTGCCTGCGCCGGGGGTGGAGTTGCGGATCGCCGAGAATGGCGAGGTCTTCTATCGGTCGCCGGGCGTGTTCGTCGAATATTACAACAACCCGGATTCGACCGCCGGGACCAAGGATGCCGAGGGCTGGGTTGCCACGGGCGATGCCGGTTTCATCGAGGAAAGCAGCGGCCACCTGCGCATCATCGACCGGGCCAAGGATGTGGGCCAGATGGCCGATGGCGCGATGTTCGCGCCCAAATATGTCGAGAACAAGCTGAAGTTTTTCCCGAACATCCTCGAAGCCGTTCTGCTGGGCAATGGCCGCGACTATTGCTGCGCCTTCCTGAATATCGACCTGACGGCGGTCGGCAACTGGGCCGAGCGCAACAACATCGCCTATGCCTCTTATCAGGAGCTGGCGGGCCACCCGCAGGTGATCGCCCAGCTGAAGGGGCATGTCGAAGAGGTGAACAAGTCCGTGGCCGAGGACGAGATGCTGTCGGGCTGCCAAGTTCATCGCTTCATCGTGCTGCACAAGGAGCTGGACGCCGACGATGGCGAGATGACCCGCACCCGCAAGGTCAAGCGCAACGTGATCGCCGAGAAGTTCGGCGACCTCGTGGCCGCTTTGTATGACGGGTCGGAGGAGGTCTACACCGAGACGGAAGTCACCTATGAGGACGGTCGCAAGGGCAAGATCAAAGCGACGCTCAAGGTCATCGATGCCGAGACGGTGCCGGTGACACCGCGCGCGGTGGCGGCGGAATGATGGGACGACGCTCGTGCTGCGCACATCGCCCCGCCCACCATCCCTTTTGGCGCATCGTTTTTGACGTGGAGCGCGCCCGAGAGTTGGGAATGGGTATTTTTGCCAAGAAGAAACGGGAGGCCGTCGCGTGAGGGATACCGAAGGATACGTCACCGCGGATGGGCGCCAGATTGGCGGCGTTCTGATGGAGATGAAGAACATCACCCTGAAATTCGGCGGTGTGACGGCGATACAGGATATCTCGTTCGATATCCATGAGGGCGAGATCCGCGCCATCATCGGGCCGAACGGCGCGGGCAAGTCGTCGATGCTGAACGTCATCTCGGGCTTCTATACGCCGACGGTGGGCGAAGTTTGGTACAAGGGCGCGAAGCGCCCGCAGATGAAGCCTTACGAGGTCGCCCGGATGGGGGTGGCGCGGACCTTTCAGAACATCGCCTTGTTCGAGGGGATGACCGTGCTGGACAACGTCATGACCGGGCGTCTGACGCATATGAAATCCGGTATCGCGGCGCAGGCGCTGTGGTGGGGTTCCGCCCAGCGTGAAGAAATCGAGAACCGTGAAGTCGTTGAAAAGGTGATCGATTTCCTTGAGATCCAGAATATCCGCAAGACCCCTGTGGGGCGTCTGCCCTATGGTCTGAAGAAGCGCGTGGAACTGGCGCGCGCGCTGGCCGCCGAGCCGTCGCTGCTGCTGCTCGACGAGCCGATGGCGGGGATGAACGTCGAGGAGAAAGAGGACATGAGCCGCTTTATCCTTGATGTGAATGACGAATTCGGGACGACGATTGCGCTGATCGAACACGATATGGGCGTGGTCATGGACCTGTCCGACCGGGTTGTCGTGATGGATTACGGCAAGAAGATCGGCGACGGCACGCCCGACGAGGTGCGCAACAACCAAGACGTCATCGACGCCTATCTGGGGGTGGCGCATTGAGACATTTTGACAAACCCGTCCCGGGCCTGACCCGGGACCTCCACCTTAACCATGAGGCCCCGGAGCACGTCCGGGGCGGGGAGAGCCCATGCTGAACGATATCTTCATTGCACCTTTCGCGGACATGATCGCGGCGCCGGACTTCCTCATGCAGGTGCTGTGGGAGGGGCTGGTGTCCGGCGTGCTCTATGCGCTGATCGCGCTGGGCTTTGTGCTGATCTTTCGGTCCTCTCGCATCTTCAACTTTGCGCAGGGCATCATGGTGGTCTTCGCGGCGCTGACGCTGGTGGGGCTGCATTCCTTCGGCATCCCGGCGTGGATCAGCGTGGCGCTGACGCTGGGCGTGATGTTCGTGCTGGCGGTCAGCATCGAACGGGTGGTGCTGCGGCCTTTGGTCGGCCAGCCGGATATCATCCTGTTCATGGCGACCATCGGCATCACGCTGTTCCTGATCGGTGGCGGAGAGATCATCTTTGGCGGCGAGAACAAGGTGATGATCACCGAGGAACTCGGCATTCCCACAGGCGACACGGTGCTGGAGCCGTTTGGCGGCCTGCTCATCCTGCAACACCTTGATATCACGGTGGTCGTGGTGGCTTGTGCGCTGGTTGCGGCCTTGCTGGCCTTCCTCAACTACACCCAGATGGGCCGCGCGATCCGGGCGCTGGGCGATGACCACCAGGCGGCTTTGTCGGTGGGGATTTCCTTGCAGACGGTCTGGGTGCTGGTCTGGTTCATCGCCGGGATCATTGCGCTGGTGACGGGGATCGCGTGGGGTGCTCGGGCCGGTGTGTCCTTTGCGCTGGAGGTCATCGCCTACAAGGCGCTGCCGGTGCTGATGCTGGGTGGTCTGGAGTCGATCACCGGGGCGATCATCGGCGGGCTGATGATCGGCCTGCTGGAAAAGCTGTTCGAGATCTACTGGGGCCAGCCGCTGCTGGGCGGCAATACCGAGACATGGTTTGCCTTTGTGCTGGCGCTGATCGTGCTGCTGTTCCGTCCGCAAGGGCTGTTCGGAGAGCGCATCATCGAGAGGGTGTAGCGATCCACTCGGCCCCGCCTGTATCGGCTGGGTCGGGTGGGAACAGAGGGTAGGTCGGGGATGTCCCCCGGCTTTCTCGGAAAGTAGGGATGAAGACCATGGCTAAACTGATCGCGATCCTGAACGTAGTGGCCTGGGCCGGCTTCTGGTCCTTCGGCTACCTCGCGCTGACCACCCAGCCGGAAGAGGGCAGCCGCATGACCGTTGCAGTCTTGCTGGCGGCGGCGGGCGCGGCGGTGGGCATGTGGGCCTATTTCTGGATCGTGCGCCATTCCGAGGCGACCGGCTTTGCCAAACCGACGCGAAGCCGCGCGCGCTACGAGGCCGATGACGGCCTGACACATTGAGGGGGACGGGGCACCGCCCCGCCCCAAGGGACCGGGTCGCCTGACCTGATGGAGGAATGCCGGCCGCGAGGCCAGCTTGGGAGACGAAAAAGACATGCTGTACAGGACCGCAGGACAGTTCAAGACAAGTTACGAGGCGGATCAGGCGCTGTTCCCGGTCAGGCAGGATGCGATCCTGCTGGCGGTGATCCTCGCCTGCGCCTGGGTGATCTTTCCGCTGGTGGCGAGCGAGTTCGTCTTCCAGACCTTGCTGATCCCGATCCTCATCTACTCGCTGGCGGCGCTGGGGCTGAACATCCTGACCGGCTTTGCCGGGCAGCTGTCGCTGGGGACGGCGGCGTTCATGGGGGTGGGGGCCTATGCCTGCTACAAGATGATCACGATCATGCCTTGGATGAACCCGATCGTGGCCATCCTGCTGTCGGGGGTGTTCTCGGCGGGCATCGGGGTGGCGTTCGGCATCCCCTCCTTGCGGATCAAGGGCTTCTACCTCGCCATCGCGACGCTCGCGGCGCAGTTCTTTCTGGTCTGGCTGTTCGAGAAATGGGCGTGGCTTTATAACTACAACGCCTCCGGCGCGATCCAGGTGCCGAACCTCGAGATGTTCGGCGTCTATATTGCTGGTCCGCAGGCCTCGTCCATCGTGCAATATTTCGTCGTACTGTTCATCGTCTCGCTGCTGACCCTTGTCTGCATCAACCTGACGCGCGGCACGCTTGGACGGACATGGAAGGCGACGCGGGACATGGACATCGCCGCCGAACTGATCGGCATCAACCTGATGAAGTCCAAGCTGACCGCCTTTGCTGTGTCGTCCTATATCGTCGGCGTGGCGGGGGCGCTGTTCGTCTTCATGTGGCGCGGCGCGGCAGAGCCCAACCTGTTCGACATCCCGCTGTCCTTCCGCATCCTGTTCATCGCGATCATCGGCGGCCTGGGCTCGATCATGGGGAACTATCTGGGCGCGATCCTGATCGTGGGTCTGCCCGTGGTGCTGAACCTCGTGCCGAACGCGCTGGGCATTCCCATCGGGTCGGCAACGGTCGAGCATCTGAACATCATGATCGTGGGCAGCCTGATCGTGTTCTTCCTCATCGTGGAACCGCACGGGCTGGCGCAACTGTGGCGCTTGATCCGCGAGAAACTCATCATCTGGCCCTTCCCGCACTGATATGCGGGTAGGATGGGTGATCACCCATCCTACTTTGAAGACCCATAACCGAAGTGAACCAATTCTCAGGGAGGAGAAACCATGAAACACTTCACCAAGCTGGCCATTGCCGCTGTCGTCGCGGGGATCACCGCGACCAGCACTCTGGCGCAGGAACTCTATACCCCGAACCTCGCCTACCGGACGGGGCCGTTCGCGGCGACCGGCATTCCGCTGATGAACGGTCAGGCGGATTACCTCAACATGCTGAACGCCCGCGATGGCGGCATCGGCGGTGTCCCGGTGAACCCCGAGGAATGCGAAACCGGCTATTCCACCGAGAAGGGCGTGGAATGCTATGAAAAGACCAAGGGCCGCGCCATCGTGACCCAGCCGTGGTCCACCGGCATCACCCTTCAGGTGCTGCCCAAGACCAACGTGGACGAGATCCCGATCCTTGCGCCGGGCTATGGTTTCAGCCCGATGATGGAAGGCAAGACCTTCCAGTGGGCCTATAACGCGCCCGCAGGCTACTGGGATGCGGCTGATATGATCCTTCAGTATATCGAAGGCGAAGGCAGCCTCGAGGGCAAGAAGATCGCCTTCCTGCATCTCGACCACCCGTTCGGCAAGGAGCCCCTGCCGGTTCTGGAAGCCGCCGCCGAAGCCAAGGGCTTTGAGCTGGTGCCGATCCCGGTCGGCCTGAAGGAAATGCAGAACCAGTCGGCGCAGTGGCTGCAGATCCGCCGCGAGCGTCCCGACTATGTCGTGATGTGGGGCTGGGGCGCGATGAATGCCGGCGCCATCACCGAAGCGGTCAAGACCAAGTTCCCGATGGAAAACTTCATCGGCGTCTGGTGGGCCGGTCACGATGCCGACCTGAAGATCGTCGGTGCGGATGGCAAGGGCTACAAGTCGATCAGCTGGTCCTTCCCGAACCCGGATGCGCCGGTCATGGCCGACATCCAGAAACACATCGTCGACGAGGGCAAGACCCAGTCCAACCCCGAGGAAATGTCGGGCGTGTTCTATGGCCGTGGCATCGTGATCTCGGCGATCCTTGCCGAGGGTATCAAGGTTGCGCAGGATCATTTCGGCACTGCCGAGATCGACGCCAAGCAGCTACGCTGGGGTCTGGAAAACATCGACATGACCGAAGCCCGCATCAGCGAGCTGGGTCTGGATGGCATGGTGCCGCCGTTCAAGACCTCGTGCAACAACCACACAGGGCATTCGGGTGGCTGGATGCTGGAATGGGATGGCGAGAAGTTCGTAAAGGCGTCTGACCTGTTGATGGCCAATGTCGACAGCTACAAGGCGATCGCCGAAGCCGCTGCCGCCGAATATGCCGAAGCCAACGCGCCTTGGCCGGTGAACGAAGAGTGCTCTGAGTAAGGGCATATCCTCCGGCGGCGGCGCGGGTCGTCGCCGCCGGAATTTGGGTATTTTTGCCAAGAAGAAGACAGGGGTTCGAGCCCCGACTGCAAGGGAGCGCCCGATGCTGGATGCCGCCAAGACCGACGAGACCTTGTTGGAGGTCAACAATATCGAGGTGATCTACAATCACGTGATCCTCGTGCTGAAGGGCGTGAGCCTGTCCGTGAAGCAGGGCGGGATCACTGCGCTTCTGGGCGGCAATGGCGCGGGCAAGACCACGACGCTGAAGGCGATTTCCAACCTTTTGCATTCCGAGCGCGGCGAGGTGACCAAGGGCTCGATCGTCTACAAGGGCGAGCGGGTGCAGGATCTGGACCCGGCGGCGTTGGTGAAGCGCGGCGTCATTCAGGTGATGGAGGGGCGGCATTGCTTCGAGCACCTGACCGTCGAGGAAAACCTGCTGACCGGAGCCTATACGCGGCGCGACGGCAAGGGCGCGGTCGCCGATGATCTGGAACTGGTCTATTCCTATTTCCCGCGGCTGAAAGAGCGGCGCAAATCGCAGGCGGGCTACACCTCGGGCGGGGAACAGCAGATGGTGGCCGTGGGGCGCGCGCTGATGTCACGGCCCGAGACGATCCTGCTGGATGAGCCCTCAATGGGTTTGGCGCCGCAGCTGGTCGAGCAGATCTTCGAGATCGTGAAGTCGATCAACGAGAATGAAGGTGTGTCCTTCCTGCTGGCCGAGCAGAACACCAATGTCGCCCTGCGCTATGCGCATTCTGGCTACATCCTGGAAAACGGTCGGGTGGTGATGGAGGGCTCTGCCAAAAGCCTGCGCGAGAACCCGGATGTGAAGGAATTCTATCTCGGCATGTCGGACGAGGGGCGCAAGTCGTTCCGCGATGTGCGCTCCTATCGCCGCCGCAAGCGCTGGCTGGCCTGAGATGCTGTGCAATATCGTCGATCACCGCAAGCGACGCCACCGCTGGAAGAGCGTGGTGGTGATCGTCGAGGCCACCTGTCAGGACAATGGCGTGGCGGATGCGGATCAGGCGGCGGGCGATCCCGGCACCGTGCTGTGCGAGGAACGCAAGGGCCTGTCGCTGGCCGAGGCCGTGGCCTGGGCGCAGGGATTCGACATGGACGTGACACTATTCATTTATGATGGAGATTGACCAATGAAGACTTTGCTTTCCCTGATGGCCGCGAACTGTTTTGCCCTGCCGGTCTGGGCCGACGATCTCGTGACGCGGGACGTGCTGAACGAGCAGCCCCTGAGCGACGCGGATGACATGGTGGTCATCGTGTCCAAGCTGACGATAAAGCCCGGCGGGCGCATTCCGCTGCACACGCATCCGGGCGACGAACACGCGGTGATCCACCAAGGCGGCACGGCCTTGATGCCCAATGGCCAGCAAATGGCGATGGCGCCGGGCATGGCGATGTTCTTCAGCGCGGGCGATGTGCATGGCGGCGTCACCAACGAGGGCGACGCCGATATCGTGATCTACACGACCCACATCCTGAACGCGCTCGAACCGTTCCAGACCTTGGCGGAATGATCGGCGCGGCGCCCCTCTCAGGCCATCTGGGCCCGCATTTCTGCGATGCGCTCCAAGGCTTCGGCCTTGGTGTTGCGGATGTTCGGGCTGAAGTCCTGAGAGCTGGCGCGCGCCCTGATCTCGGCCTCGGTTTCCGAGCCGGGGGCGTAGCGGACCGACCCGAGGCTGTGGGCGAGGTTCAGTTTCTTGCCCCGGAAGGCGTATTGCACCCAAGCTGCGGGCAGGATCTGCGTGCCCTCGTAATCGATCAGGAAGAACCATTTGGTCCGTCCGGTGTCGCGGATGCGGTCCTCGATATGGTCGTAGAAGTCGTTCACGTCGCGGGAATGGTGAAAGGTGAAATGCGAGAAATCGACATGCATGACACCTTCGACCGTGTCGAACGTGATGCGCCGGACGAAATCGGCCTCGGCATAGTTCGGGTCGTGCAGGATGCGGGCGCGGCGTTTGCTCGGCAGGGCGTCCAGACGGGCCACCGCGTCGCAGCGATTGGTGAAGAGGTTGGGATCGAACCGCTCGGTCCGGGCGTCGCGCTGGATCTGGGCGGCGGTTTCCGGGCTGGCGTCGAACCGGACGGAGCCCATGGAATGGGCGTGGTTGAGGGTCTTGCCGCGATGGGCATAGGCGAACCATGCGCTGGCATCGATGCGGGTGCCGTTGAGGTTGACGAGAAAGAACCACAACTCCTCGCCGCTGGCGCGGATGCGGTCCTCGATCCGGTCGTAGAATGTGTGAACGGTGGCCGGGCTGTCGAAATGGAAGTCGGAGAAATCGGCCTCCATGATCTGACGGTCGGGGTCGAAACGGATACGCGGATCGTATGTGGCTGGCATGGGTCCTCCTCCTCAGGATTGAGTGAGGGTAACTGGGTACCGCAGACCGAACAATGTTCCAGATCAATGACGGACAAGAAAGACGGAGGGTGGCATGAGCACCTATTACGACGCGCTTGAGACACGCTCACGGGATGAACGCGAGGCGGAGCAGCTCAAGGCGCTGAACGCGCAGCTGGCGCAGAACGGGATGGACCCGGTCGAACACCTTGCGGCGCTGGCCGCGCTGCCGGTGCTGCGCAAGTCCGACCTGTCGGCGCGACAGGCCGAGCGGCCGCCCTTTGGCGGGCTGCCGGTGTCGAACCTTGCGCATGTCTTCCAGAGCCCCGGCCCGATCTACGAGCCGGGCGGTGTCAGCCACGACTGGTGGCGCATGGGGCGGTTCCTGCATGCCTGCGGGATCGGGCAGGGGGACATCGTCCAGAACTGCTTTGGCTACCACCTGACGCCGGCGGGGATGATCTTCGAGAACGGCGCGCGCGCCGTGGGCGCGGCGGTGCTGCCCGCCGGCACCGGCCAGACCGAATTGCAGGCGCGCGCGGCGCGCGATATCGGCATCACGGCCTATGCGGGCACGCCGGATTATCTCAAGGTCATCCTTGAGAAGGCCGACGAGATGGGCTTCGAGCTGAAGATCACCCGCGCGGCGGTGGGCGGCGGGGCCTTGTTCCCGTCCCTGCGCCAATATTACGCGGACCGGGGCATCGCCTGCCTGCAATGTTATGCCACTGCCGATCTGGGCAACATCGCCTACGAATCCCCCGCGCAGGAGGGCATGATCCTCGATGAAGGGGTGATCGTCGAGATCGTCACTCCGGGTACCGGCGATCCTGTCGCGCCGGGCGAGGTGGGTGAGGTCGTCGTGACCACGCTGAACCCCGATTACCCGCTGATCCGCTTTGCGACCGGCGATCTGTCCGCCGTTCTGCCCGGTGAATCGCCCTGTGGGCGCACCAATACCCGCATCAAGGGCTGGATGGGCCGCGCCGATCAGACCACCAAGATCAAGGGCATGTTCGTCCGCCCCGAGCAGGTCGCGCAGCTTGTGGCCAAGCATTCCGAAATCGCCCGCGCTCGCGTCGTCGCCTCGCGCGAGGGCGAGATGGACGTGATGACCGTCCGAATCGAGACCGAGGGCGCGGATGCAGCGGCCTACGAAGGAACCGTTGCCGACGTGCTCAAGCTCAAGGGCAAGGTCGAGCTGGTGCCGATCGGCGGATTGCCGCGCGACGGGCTGGTGATCGAGGATCAGCGCAGCTACGACTGACATTCTTCCTTGCCCGACAGGCCTCTGGCGATAGGCTTGTCGGGCAGGAGGATTGGTCATGCGTATATTTCCAGCGATTTTAGCAGCCTTGTGGTCGTCCGGCGCATTCGCGGCGGGTGATGCGCTGGTGATCGGCAATAGCCGGTACGGCGCCTTCGATACGCTGTTCGGCGCGACGCGGGTCGAGGCCTCGGCCGAGGCGATGCGCGAACAGGGCTTCGACGTGGCGGCGGTGCAGGATGCGGACGCGGTCGAGATGCGTTCGGCTTTTGCGGATTTCGTCCGGGCCCTCGAAGGTGATGACGGCCCGGTCGTGGTGATCCTTGCGGGGGCCTTTCTGCATGGGCCGGGCGGGGCGTACCTGTTGCCGGTCACGCAGGGCACGGGCGGCAACGAGGCGCTGGCCCTGACCGAAGGCTTTCCGATCGACGCGGTGCTGGCGGTTCTGGCGCGTTACCCGGGCCGGGCGCTGCTGGTGCTGGGCGAAACGGCGGCGGAACCCGAGGGGGGGCTGTACCTGACACCGGGGCCGGGCGCGCTGGACGTGCCGCAGGGCGTAACGGTGCTGCGCGGGCCTGCGGCAGACGTGGCGCGCTTTGCCACGCGCGAGCTGATGCGCCCGGGGCGCGACTTGCCCCGGCAGGCCACGCGCTACGAACTGGAACTGATGGGCTACGCACCCGAGGGATTCGTGCTGCTGCGCGAGGAAGACGTGGGGGCGCGCGTAGACCCGGACCCGGCACCGGAGCCAGATCCCGAGCCGGTCGTGGATGAGGCCGGGGACAACGCCGCGTGGACACTGGCCCAAGCCGGCGATTCGGCAGAGGCCTACCGCACCTATCTTCAGAAATATCCCGACGGTCTGCACTCGGCGGCGGCGCGGCAAAGGTTGGCGGCCATCGAGGATGAACCCTTTTACGCCGAGCGCAGGGCCGAGGAACGCCTGAACCTGACCCGCGACCAGCGGCGCGAGATCCAGCGCGACCTGTCCCTGCTGGGCTACAACACCCGCGGGATCGACGGGATCTTTGGGCCGGGCACCCGCTCGGCGATCCGCAGCTGGCAGGAGCGCGCGCGCGAGCCGCAATCTGGCTACCTCTCTGCCGCGCAAATCGCCCGGCTGGACGCGCAGGCGGCCCGCCGGGCGGCCGAGCTTGAGGAAGAGGCGCGGCGCAAGCAGGCCGAACAGGAGGCCGCCGACCGGGCCTTCTGGTCGGAGGTCGAGGCGCAGGGCGATGAGGCGTCCCTGCGCGCCTACCTCGATCGCTATCCCGAGGGAATATTCGCCGAGGATGCGCAGGCGCTCTTGGATCAGATCGACCAGCGCCGCGCCGATCAGGCGGCGCTTCAGGACCGGCGGGACTGGGACGAAGCGCAGGAGGATGGGTCGGTCGAGGCTTACCGCGCCTATCTGTCGAAATGGCCCAGCGGCGCCTTTTCCAACGAGGCGGAAGCGCGAATCCGGCGCTTGCAGCGCGAGGCCGAGCAGGACAGCGCGGCGGTCCGCGCCAAGGCCGAGGAGGACGGGCTGAACCTGAACCCGGTGGCGCGGAGGCTGGCCGAGGCGCGTTTGTCGCAGCTTGGGCTGAACCCGGGCAACGTGGATGGCAGTTTCGACCGGGACACGCGCCGGGCCATCCGCAAGTACCAGGAAACGCGCGGGCTGCGTGTGTCGGGCTATCTGGATGAGCAGACCGTGGTTCGGTTGCTGGCGGATGGCGTGCTTGGCGGGCGGTGAGATCGGGTAGGATGGGTGATCACCCATCCTACTTTCAGGAGCTTTGAAACGAAAAAGGCCGCGTCCCGAAGGCGCGGCCATTTCCCGTGTGAACTGTCCGATCTCAGCCCTGACGGGCCTTGAACCGGCGCTGCGTCTTGTTGATCACGTAAACGCGGCCCTTGCGGCGCACAACGCGGCAGTCGCGATGGCGCTTTTTGAGCGAGCGGAGCGAGTTTGCAACCTTCATGGTCTTTTCCCCTTTCGCGGCGCGCGAGCGCCATTGTTGCGGCCAATACCCTGCAATCGGTTCCAGCAAATGCCCGAACCGTGCAGGGCGATGAATTCATGGTGGGCGATACTGGGATCGAACCAGTGACCCCTTCGATGTCAACGAAGTGCTCTACCGCTGAGCTAATCACCCTATGTCCGCCGCGTCGACCCTTGCCCCTTCCGAAGAAGAGGCGCGGAATGTTCCGCGCCGGTGGAGGGGTCTATAAAAGGAGTCCTGACCGGGATCAAGGGGCTTTTGGCAGCTTATCTTTTCGGGCTATCATTTTTTCCGAAGGAGCCCCGGATGCCGCGATTTGCCTACCATCTTCATTTGCCGGACAAGCTGCGCTCGCGGGTTGTCTTTGCCTCGCCGCATTCCGGTCGGGATTACCCGGAAAGCTTCCTTGCGACCACGATTCTCGATGAGCGGACCATCCGCAGCAGCGAAGATGCCTATGTGGACAAGCTTTTCGACTGTGCGCCGCAACATGGCGCGCCTTTGCTGCGAGCCGGCGCGCCACGCGCTTATCTCGATCTGAACCGCTCCTGCGACGAGCTTGACCCGGCGTTGATCGTCGGTGTGCGCAAGGCGGGCCACAATCCGCGCGTGGCCTCGGGGCTGGGCGTCGTGCCGCGTGTCGTGGCACAAGGGCGGGCCATCTATCGCGGCAAGCTGACCCGGGCGCAGGCCGATGCGCGAATCGCGCGGATCTGGCGGCCCTATCATCAGAAGCTGGCCGAATTGCTGGATCGGGCGCGCAGCAGCTTTGGCGAGGCGATCCTGATCGACTGCCATTCCATGCCGCACGAGGCGCTGGAGACGACGATTCGCAATGGCGCGGCCCGACCCGAGATCGTGATCGGCGACCGCTTCGGGGCGTCGGCCTCGTCGGATTACGTGGAACAGGTCGAGGCGGCCTTTGCGGCGGCAGGGTTCCGGGTGGCGCGCAATGCGCCTTTTGCCGGGGCCTATACGACGCAGCATTACGGGCGGCCGTCGCGTGGCCAGCACGCGATTCAGATCGAGATCGACCGGGCGCTGTATATGGACGAGGTGGCGATCAGCCCGCGCGCGGATTTCGGCGCTTTCCGCGAGGTCTTGGCGGGCGTCGTGGCCGAATTGGCGGGTTTGGGCGATGCGGGCGAGGTGCGGCTGGCGGCGGAATAGGCGCGTCTGTGCCCTGCTCGGGGGGGCGGCCCACCCGCCCACCCCCGCCCCCCGATCAGCGCCCAGACGCGCCTTGGAGCAGCTGATCGAGGGCTGCGTCCAGCGCAGTCGTGTCGGCGATGTCGAGGCGGACCGGCAGGGTCAGCACCTTCATCCGGAAATCCGCTGGCAGGCGGACGGCGTCCTTTTCGGTGGTCACCAGTTGCGCGCCGATCAACGCGGCCTCGGTTTCGAGGCGCTTCATCAGGGCGGCGGTGAGCGGTTGGTGATCCTCCAGCGCCTCGCCGCGTTTCAGGTCTGCGCCGAGGGATTTCAGCGTGGCAAAGAACTTCTCGGGATGGCCAATCCCAGCAAAGGCGAGCGTCGGCAGGCCGTTCCAGTCCATCCCGGTTTGCAGGGGTTTCAGCTGGCCAGTCAGATGCGGGACCGCGATCTGCGCGCCCCATTGGTCGCGGAACCGGACCTGCGCCGCATCGGGGCCGATGGACAGCAGCAGGTCGGCCCTTGCGAGGCCGGTTGCGACGGGTTCGCGCAGCGGCCCGGCGGGCAGACAGCGGCCATTGCCGAAGCCCGCGACGGCATCGACGCAGATCAGCGAGAGGTCCTTGTGCACCTGCGGGTTCTGGAAGCCGTCATCCAGCAGGATGACTTGTGCGCCAGCGTCCTGTGCGGCGCGCGCCCCTGCGGCGCGGTCCCGGGCCACCCATGTCCGGGTGAAGGCCGCCAGCAGCAAAGGCTCGTCGCCGGTCTGCGCGGCGGTATGCGCGCGCGGATCGACCTCCACCGGGCCGGGCAGGCTGCCGCCATAGCCCCGGCTGACCACATGGGCGGTCACCCCGCGCGCGGCGAGGTGTTGGATCAGGGCGATGGTCGTCGGCGTCTTGCCCGTGCCGCCTGCATTGATGTTGCCGATGCAGATCACCGGCACATCGGCGGTGAAATCCGGCGCGCGCGCCACCCGCCGGGCCGTGGCCCGGGCGGTCAGCGCCGCAAGGGGGCCCAACAGCCGCGCCTGCCAGCCGGGCGCCTCGGGCGGGGTGGACCAAAAGCGCGGCGGGCGCATCAGGCGGCCCCCCGCGCGTCCAGCGTATCGAAGACTTCGGTGATCACCCGGTCCACGCTTTTCGCCCCGGACGAGATCACGTCCCAGCCCGCATGGGCCATGGTCGCAGCCTGATCGGGGGCGACGAGGTTCGACACGGCAGAGGCCAGCGAATCGGCATCGCGGACGATCCGCGCGGCCCCGGCCTCGACCAGTCGAGAATAGGCACCCAGATGCCTGCCGACATTGGGGCCATAGAGGATGGCCGCCCCCAGCGTCGCGGCCTCATACGGATCGTGGCCGCCCGTGCCCGTAACCAGCGATCCGCCAAGAAAGGCCAGAGGCGCGAGCCTGTACCACAGGCCCAGTTGCTCGGGCCCCTCGACCAGCAGCACCTGGGTGTTTTCGTCGGGCATTTCACCCATGTCCCAGTGGCAGACGCGCATTTGCGCGCCCCGCACGGTCTGGGCGATGCTCAGCGCCTCATCCTCGGTCTCGGGGACCATGATCAGCAGCAGCCGGTGCGCCAGCCGCAGCGCGCGGCGATGGGCGCGCAGAATGTCATGGGCCTCTTCGGCGCGCAGATGCGCGGCCAGCCAGACCGGGCGACCGGCGAGCAGGCTGACGAGGTTCTGATGTGTGTCGTCGTCATTCGGCAAGGGCTGCGCGGTGTCGAGCAGCGCCGCCCCCTTGCGGATGCGGTCGGGGTCGAGGCCAAGACGCCTCAGCCGTCCGGCCACGGTGTTGCCAGCGGTATGCAGGCTGTCGAACAGCGCAAGCGTGGCCGGGGCGGGGTCGGGCAGCCAGCGGGGCGCGGGGCTTGTCCAGCCGCTGTCGGGCAGGTCGAGCGCCATCATGTGGGTGCCGTGCCGGTGCGCCGCGTGCAGCAGGGCCGGGCGCAGCGCGAGGGCGTTCCACAGCAGGATGTCGGGCCGCAGGCTGGCCACGAACCGCTCGCACTCCGCCGGGTGATCGGCGGGCAGGGTTACGGCCAGCGCGTCGGGCTGCGCGGCCATGTTGCCGGACAGGGCCACCGTGATCTCGGGGCGTTGCAGTTGCATCCGGCTGCACAGGTTGGCCAAGGTGCGCGCCGGTTCCACGCCATCCGCATGTGCCCAGACAAGCGGCCCGAGCGGACGGTGGGGCAGGGCGGGCGCCGTCCCGCTGGCGGGCGTGCCGCGCGCATAGGCCAGATAGGCCGTCAGGCTCAGGGCGCGCGGTGCCAATGGGTCAGCCCAGCTCTTCTGTGCTGGAGACTTCCTGTTCCTCGTCGCGCAGGCGGTGCAGATGCGCGATGAAATAGCGCATGTGGGCGTTGTCGACGGTGCGCTGCGCCTCGGCCTTCCACGCGTCATAGGCGGTCTGGTAGTCGGGGAAGATGCCGACGATATGGATGTCATCGACGTTGCGGAACTGGGTTTTCGACGGATCGACGAGTTCGCCACCGAAGACGAGGTGGAGTCTTTGCATATGGAACAATCCCTTGGCGGTTGGCTGGAGGCGACCCTAAACCATGGCGTGTCCGGGTCAAGCTGTCGGACCGTACGGGCCGGGCGTAAAGATCCGGTGTCTCAGCCCCGCCGGTCGAGCAGGTCCGCATGCAGCGACGGGTTCGCGGCAAGGACACCATCGGTCTGCGGGTGCGGCTGGTTGAAGCGCAGCCGTCCGCCGCGCCCATCGGTCACGCGCGCGCCTGCCTCGGACAGGATCAGGCTGCCTGCGGCAATGTCCCATTCCCAGCTTGGGCGAAAGGTGAACATCGCGTCGAAGCGCCCTTCGGCCACGAGGCTGAGCCGGTAGGCCAGCGAGGGGCGGTGATTGGGGCGCACCTGCGGCACGCCGCCGGGCCAGAAGCGCGCGTCGAGGCTGTGCTTGACGGCGAGCACCTCGGCATCGCGGGCGGCCGCGTGTTGGGCCACGCGGATCGGCTTGCCATTCAGGCGCGCACCGCCGCCGGAACTGGCGGCATAAAGCTTGTCCATCATCGGCATGAAGACGACGGCGGCCGTCACGCGGTCCCCCTCGACGACGGCAAGGGCATGGGCCCATGCTTTGGACCCTTCGATGAAGCTGCGCGTGCCGTCGATCGGGTCGATGATGAAGGTGCGGTGGGCGTCCAGCCGGGCCTCGGTATCGGTGCTTTCCTCGGACAGCCAGCCGTAATCGGGCCGCGCCTCGCGCAGGATGCGCGCCAGCACGGCGTTCACCGCCAGATCGGCCTCGGTCACGGGGGAGTTGTCGTGATCCTTGTAGCGGGTCCCCAGATCGCCGCCGACATATTTGCGTGCAGTCTGACCGGCGGCCTGCGCCGCGTCGATCAGCAGGTTGAGGTCAGTCCCCGGCAAGCGTCAGCCCCTCGACCAGCAGCGACGGCACGACGCGGGACAGGTAGCTGCGGGCATCGTTGGCGGGGATCAGGCCGCGCAGCATGTCGCGCAGGTTGCCCGCGATGGTGACGCCCGAGACGGGGTAGACCGGCTCGCCATTCTCGACCCACCAGCCCGCCGCGCCACGGGAATAGTCGCCGGTATTGGGATTGATGGTCGAGCCGATCATCGAGGTCACCAGCAGGCCGGTGCCCATCTGCGCCATCAGATCCTGCTTGCTGGCCGTGCCTTGGGTCAGTTCAAGGTTCCACGCGGTGGGCGACACCCCACCTGAGACCGAGCGCGCGGCATTGCCGGTGCTCTCCAGCCCCAGCTTGCGGGCATTGGCAAGGTCCAGCGTCCAGCCGGTCAGCGTGCCATTGTCTATGATCTTTCTCTGGCGGGTCGGCAGGCCCTCGGCATCGAAGGGGCGCGAGGCCCCGGCGCGGGGCCGGTGCGGGTTTTCGGTCAGGCTCAGCGCGTCCGGCAGGACCTGCGTGCCAAGCGCGTCGCGCAAAAAGGACGAGCCCCGCGCGATCGAGGCACCGTTGATGGCCATCATCAGATGGCCGATCAGCGAGGAGGCGATACGTTCGTCGAAGAGCACCGGATAGGCGCCGGTCTTGGGGCGACGCGGGTTCAGGCGTTCCAGCGTGCGGTTGGCGGCGGTGGTGCCGATCTCTTCGGGGGAGCGCAGGTCGGATTGGAAGGTGCGGCTGTCGCCGTCATAGTCGCGCTCCATCCCGGTGCCGGTGCCCGCGATGGCGACGCAGGACAGGCTGCGCGAGCTGCGGCGATAGCTGCCCGCGAAGCCGTTCGAGGCGGCAAGGGCCACGTCCTGCGCGGAATAGCTGGCGGAGGCGGACTGGACCTGCGTGATGCCTTCGACCGCCAGTGCGGCGGCCTCGGCACGGCGCGCGTCGTCCTGAAGCGCGGACGGCGCGGGTTCGTCGCTCGGGTCGTGCAGTTCCAGCGCGGCCACATCCCAATCGGTGGCCAGCTGCGACGGATCGGCGAGACCGGCATAGGGGTCTTCGGGGGCTTCACGGGCCATGGCGACGGCGCGGTCCGCCATGGCGGTCATGGTCTCGGGGCGGGTGTCGGAGGCCGAGACGATGGCGCTGCGCCGGCCCACGAAGACGCGCAGGCCGATATCGCTGCCTTCGGCGCGCTCGGCCTGTTCGAGCTGGCCCGCGCGCACGTCGATGGACAGGGCGGTGCCGCTGAGGGCGATGGCATCGGCGCTGTCGGCGCCTGCGCGTTTGGCCGCATCGAGCAGCTGCTGGGTCAGATCGGCGGGGGAGTTCGTCATGGGCACCTCGGGTCAATCCTGTTCCGAGGTAGGCCCAAGGCGCGCGTTATGCAAGCCATGCCATCCCGTCCCGGGCTTGACCCGGGACCTCCACTTCGGTTTCGGCGGCGGGCTATCAAAAGGAGCGCCTTCGGCGCGCAGTTTGCCTCGCCTGCCTCCCTTCGGTCGTTGGCTCGGGTGGGCGCCCGTGGCGGGTGGTGCGCGGTCGCGCAGGCGTGGGTCACTGCTTGGGGGCGGTGACGGCGACGATGGGGCCCATCGGGCGGCCGATGTCGTTGCGGCCCAGCTGTGGCGCGTAGAGCCGCGAGATATTGCCGTCGAGGAACAGCGCGTTGGGCAGCGTCAGCCCGTCGCGAAAGAGCCGGGCGAATTCGTGGAAGGTCACCGGGTTTTCCGAGATCGCGAAGACCACGCGCGTGCCGTCCTTGGACGTGCCGACGCCATTGCGGATATAGCGCGAGGAGCTGTCGGGCAGGAAGCGCGGGTGGAGTTCGTTGTCGATGACAAGCATCGGACCCGATTGCGTGGCATCGCGGCAGTCGGGCTTGCGGGCGAGGAAGGCGCGGGTCTCGAACACGTCCGCCCGGCCCGCCCTGATGCAGAAGATGCCATTGGGCAGCAGCCCGAAATTCCCCGGCCCGGGATTGGAGATGACGCGCATTTCCTGCGCACCATCCTCGACATAGTAGCCGACGGGCGCACGGTCGGCATGGTACATGCCGGCGTTCATGGCAAAGAGCATCGTCTCGCCTTTTGCATCGAGCGCGTCTTCGAGCGTCGAGAATTGCCCGTAGGGCACGCCTTGGTCGTCGGCGCGGAACAGGTGCAATTCCTCGCGCGTCGCGTCGACTTCGCACAGCGTGTAGCGGTCGCCGTCGAAGGCAACCGTCTGGCACTCGACCGCCGCGGCGGTCGAGGCGAAGAGCGACAGGATCAGCGACGCCAGCGCGCGCATCTCAGCTCTCGATGTCGCGGCGGACGGTTTCGTCCGAGAACATCCGGCGGGTGTCATCGAGCCGGTCGAAGGTCTCGTCGAGGCGAAACCGCAGGTCGGGCGTGTGTTTCAGGGTCAGGCCCTTAGACAAGGCGCGGCGCAGCTCGCCCTTGTTGCGCTTGAGCGCGTCGAACATGGCATCCTGATTCTGCCCGCCCAGCGGCATGACATAGGCCGTGGCGATCTTGAGATCGGCGGTGACCGCAACCTCGCCCACGGTGATCGGAATGCGGTTCAGTTCGGGGTCGTGGATCTCGCCCCGTTGCAGCACCTCGGAGAGGCGGCGGCGCAGCAGTTCGCCCACGCGCTTTTGGCGTTGCGAAGGACCGGGGCCGTCTTGGAAAGGGTTCTGTGCCATGGCTTTTGATGTACGCGCTCTCGCGGGCTTTGCCAATGGGGGGCGGGCGCTGTATGCAGGCACGAAATTGCGAGACGGGAGTGAGCGATGACCGATTTGCCGGGCGTGGTGATTACGGGCGTGTCGGGCCGGATGGGCCAGATGCTGGTGCGCGAGGTTCTGGCCTCGGAGCGGTTGAAGCTGTCGGGCGCGCTGGAGCGTCCGGGCCATGAATGGGTCGGGCGCGATCTGGGCGAGGCGATGGGGATGGCGCCCTTGGGCGTGCTGGTGGGGGGCGACCCGCTGGAGGCCTTTGCCCGCGCGCAGGCGGTGATCGATTTCACCGCGCCCGCAGCGACGGTGGAATTCGCCGATCTGGCGGCGCAGGCGCGGGCGGTGCATGTGATCGGGACGACCGGCCTGTCGGAAGATGATCTCGCGCGCATCCAGCGGGCGGCGCGGCACGCGGTGGTCGTGCGGGCGGGCAACATGTCACTGGGCGTGAACCTGCTGACGCAGGTCACGAAGAAGGTGGCGCAGGCGTTGGACGCCGATTGGGATATCGAGATCGTCGAGTCGCATCACAACCGGAAGGTCGATGCGCCATCGGGGACTGCGTTGATGCTGGGTGAAGCCGCCGCCGAGGGGCGGGGGGTGACCTTGTCAGAGGTCTCGGACAGGGGGCGTGACGGTATCACGGGCGCGCGGGAAAAGGGCAGGATCGGCTTTCACGCCGTGCGCGGTGGCGACATCGTGGGCGAGCATGAAGTGATGTTTCTGACTGGCGGCGAGCGGATCACGCTGAAACATGTTGCCTCGGACCGGTCCTTGTTTGCACGGGGCGCGTTGAAGGCGGCGCTTTGGGGGCAGGACAAGGGTCCGGGCGAGTATGACATGCTTGATGTGCTCGGTCTGAACGATTGAGCGCCATCATGGGTAGGATGGGTGATCACCCATCCTACTTTCAGAAGTCGATCGCGATGCCCTTCTTCTCCCAGTCGCCGTAGCGCGCGGGATCCGGTCCATCGCGGCCGCCCAACTCCTTCGGGCGCGCGGCGGCTTCGGCCTCCATACGGGCGCGGCGTTCGGCGGCTTCGGCCAGCGCGCGCTGGGCGGCGGGGGGCAGGTCGGGCTTGACGTCTTTTGGCTCGGACATGGCTTTCCTCGGCTTTCCTGCGTAGATATACGGTCGCGCAGCGCGGGGGCAAGCCTCGCGCCCCAACAGGAAGACCCCATGACCGCCAGCCCAAGCCCCGCCCGCAAGGCCGCCATCGACCTTCTGGACCAGGTCCTGGACCAGGGCCGTCCGCTGTCCGAGAACACCTTGCTGGACAAGCTGACCCCGGCTGACCGTGCCGCCGCGCAGCGGCTGGCGGCGGACACCCTGCGCGGTCTGGAACGGGTCGACCGCCTGCTGCACCCGCATCTGCGCAAGAAGCCCGTCACGCGGGTCCACAACATTCTGCGGCTGGGCGCCTATGAACTGGCGCAGGGCGGCGCCGCGCATGGCATCGTCAGCGACCTTGTCGAGATCGCGGCGGCGCGCAAGGCGACCCAAAGCTCCAAGGGGCTGGTCAACGCGGTCTTGCGCAAGCTGGTCGAGACCGCCCCCGCCGATTGGGCCAAGGGCCGTATCCCCCGCCTGCCGCGCTGGCTGCGCGAACCGCTGGTCGCGGCTTGGGGCGCGCAGGCCGTCGCCAACATGGAGCGCGTGCATTTCGAGGGCGCGCCGCTGGACTTGACGGTGAAATCCGATCCCGAGGGCTGGGCTGAGCGGTTGGGCGGCACGGTGATGCCCGGCGGTTCGGTCCGTCTGCGCGAGGCCGGGCAGGTCACGGGCCTGGCGGGCTTTGACGTGGGCGACTGGTGGGTGCAGGACATGGCGGCGAGCCTGCCGGTGCAACTGCTGGGCGATGTGGCCGGGCAAACCGTTCTGGACATGTGCGCAGCCCCCGGCGGCAAGACCCTGCAACTGGCCGCGCGGGGCGCGGATGTCACGGCGCTGGACCTGTCGGCCAGCCGCCTTACCCGCGTCGAGCAAAACCTGTCGCGCACCGGTCTCAAGGCGCGGCTGATCGAGGGCGACGCGCTTGATCATCACGGCCAATATGACGCGGTCCTGCTGGACGCGCCCTGTTCCGCCACCGGCACGATCCGCCGTCACCCGGACCTGCCGCATGCCCATAAGGGCGAGAAGATTTCCGAACTGATCGGCCTGCAAGAGGCGATGCTGGCCCATGCGCTGGGCCTGTTGAAGCCCGGCGGGCGTCTGGTCTTTGCCACCTGCAGCCTGCTGCCGGACGAGGGCGAGTGCCATATCGACACGCTCCGTGAGGAGCGCCCCGATATTGAGGTCCTGCCGCTGACGGCCCCTTGGATCGACGACAAATGGCGGTCCAGCGAGGGCGGTTTGCGGCTACGGCCCGATTTCCTTGCCGCTCAGGGCGGAATGGACGGGTTCTATATGGCGGCGCTGCGCAAAGCTTAGGGTCAGGTTGCATTGTTTATACGCCCTCAGCAGAAAAAATGCGCGTTATCAAAGGTTTGCTTTCCGCCGCTACGACTGGACGTCATGGCAAGGAAAGCGGGCCTGTGAGAGCGTGCATTTCTTGCTGCCCTTCGGGTTCGCCGGATTTCGCGCCTCACGGTGTCTCATGCCCTTGAAATAGAACCACTATTCCTGCGGCCATGATCCTGGTGAGACACGAAATCTGGCGAACTGAGGGCATATAATCAATGCATCCTGACCCTAGCAGGTGACAGGCCGACGCTCTGCGGTTATCCTGTGGCAAACAAGGCCCGCAAAAGGGCTGCCAGAGCAGAGACAGACACAATGGCCATGGCCCAAAGGCGCAATTGGCGCGCCGCGCAAGCGCGGTTCCTGAACCGTTTGCATGCCCGCCTTGCAGCGCGGGCCAAGCCCGCTGCGGGCTTTGTCTCGCAACCCGAACCACGCACCATCGGCTATTTCGCACGCGGGCGGCAGATGTTGGCGGGCAACCTGATGTTCGCGGGCCATCTCGTACAGGCCGAAGGCCGGACGATCTGGCAGATCCCCGCGCCGGATGCCGCCTTTGCCGAGCAGGTTCAAGGGTTTGGCTGGCTCGACGATCTGGCAGCCGTTGGCGACGCGCAGGCGCGCAAGCTGGCGCAGGATTGGCTTTGGGCTTGGATCGACCGCTACGGCGACGGGCGGGGGCCGGGTTGGACGCCCGAGTTGACCGGGCGGCGGGTGATCCGCTGGGTGCAGCACGCGCTGTTCCTGCTGCGCGGGCGCAGCCCCGAACAGTCGACGGCCTTCTACCGGGCGCTGGCGGCGCAGACGCAGTTCCTTGCCCGTCGCGGCGCCTCGGCGGCGCCCGGCCTGCCGCGCTTCGAGGCGATGACCGGACTGCTTTATGCGGGTCTGTCGATCGACGGCATGGAAGGCCATATCGAACCGGCGCGTCAGGCGCTGGGGCGCGAATGCGCCGCGCAGATCGACGATCAGGGCGGCATTCCCACGCGCAACCCCGAAGAACTTCTCGAAGTCTTCACCCTGCTGACATGGGCGCAGATGGCGCTGGAAGAGGGGCACCGCCAGCCGACCGAGCCCCACCTGACCGCGATCCGTCGCATCGCCCCGACCTTGCGTAGCCTGCGCCACGCCGATGGCGGGCTGGCGCGGTTCCATGGCGGGGGGCGGGGGCTGGATGGGCGGCTGGATCAGGCGCTGGCCGCGTCGGGCGTCAAACGCAAGAAGGCCGAAGGTCTGGCCTTGGGCTTTGCCCGCCTCTCCGCCGGGCGCACATCGGTCATCATCGACGCCGCGACCCCGCCCAAGGGCGTGGCCTCGGCCAATGCCCATGCCTCGACCCTTGCGTTCGAGCTGACCTCGGGGCGGCGTCCGCTGATCGTGTCCTGCGGGTCGGGCGGCGGCTTTGGCGAGGATTGGCGGCGCGCGGGCCGTGCCACGCTGTCGCATTCGACGCTGTGCCTTCAGGGGCGGTCCAGCGCCAGCCTTGCCCCGTCGCGCCCCGTGGGCATGGCGGATCGCGAATTGCTGGAGGATGCGCCGACCCATGTGCCACACCAGATCTCGGGACTGGCGCAGGGCACCCGGTTCGAAGGCGGGCATGACGGCTATGTCGCCGATCACGGCCTGACCCATGCGCGGTCGCTGGAACTGTCTCTGGACGGTCGCCAGATCAAGGGTGAGGATTACCTCGTCGCGCTCGACGCGGCGGCCAAGAAACGCTTCGACCGCGCGATGGATAAGATCAAGCTGGCGGGAATCGCCTACGAGATCCGCTTTCATCTGCATCCCGACGTGGACGTGACGCTGGATATGGGCGGGCTGGCGGTGTCGATGGCGCTCAGGTCCGGCGAAATCTGGGTGTTCCGCATGGACGGGCCGGTGGAAATGACGCTGCAACCGTCGGTCTACCTCGAAAAAGGCAGATTAAGGCCACGTGCGACCACACAGGTCGTTTTAACTGGCCGCGCGATGCAGTATGCGACCCGCGTCCGCTGGACGCTTGCCAAGGCGCAGGAGACGGCCATTGCCATCCGCGACCTTGCCCGCGAAGAGGCGGACCTGACAGTCTGACCTATTGGGGGACCCCACATGCCCGATCTCGCGCCTCTTCGCCGCGCTCTGCTTTCCGTTTCCGACAAGACCGGTCTGATCGACCTGGCCCGCAGCTTGGAGGCGCGTGGCGTCGAGTTGCTGTCCACCGGAGGCACCGCAAAGGCGATCCGCGAGGCGGGCATCGCCGTGCGCGACGTGTCCGAGGTGACGAACATCCCCGAGATGATGGATGGCCGGGTCAAGACGCTGCACCCGATGGTGCATGGCGGCCTGCTGGCGCTGCGCGACAATGACGCGCATGTGGCCGCGATGGAGGAGCACGGCATCGGCGCGATCGACCTGCTGGTGGTGAACCTCTATCCGTTCGAGGCCGCGCTGGCGCGTGGCGCAGACTATGACGAGATGATCGAGAATATCGACATCGGTGGCCCCGCGATGATCCGCGCCGCCGCCAAGAACCACGCCTTTGTCACCGCGTTGGTCGATGTGCAGGATTACGACGCGCTCTTGGCTGAGTTGGACGCCAATGACGGCCAGACCTCCTATGCGTTCCGCCAGCGTCACGCCCAGATCGCCTATGCCCGCACCGGCGCTTATGATGCGGCTGTCAGCACATGGATGGCCGGGGCGATTGGTGAGACCACGCCCCGCCGCCGCGTCTTTGCCGGTGAGTTGAAGCAATCGCTGCGCTATGGCGAGAACCCGCACCAGCAGGCGGCGTTCTATGTGGATGGCACCAATCGTCCCGGCATCGCCACCGCGACGCAGTTGCAGGGCAAGGAACTGTCCTACAACAACATCAACGACACCGACGCCGCGTTCGAACTGGTCTCGGAATTCGGCGCGGGGCAGGCGGCCTGTGCGATCATCAAGCACGCCAACCCGTGCGGTGTGGCGACCGGGTCGACCATTCTGGAGGCCTATCAAAAGGCCTTCGATTGCGACCGGACCTCTGCCTTTGGCGGGATCGTCGCGCTGAACACCACGCTGGACGGCAAGACCGCCGAGAAGATCGCCGAGATTTTCACAGAGGTCGTCATCGCCCCCGGTGCCGATCAGAAGGCCAAGGACATCTTTGCCGCGAAAAAGAACCTGCGCCTGCTCATCGCCCCCGGTCTGGCCAATGCGGCCGAGGCCGGTCTGACCTATCGTCAGGTCGCCGGTGGCCTGTTGGTGCAGGACAAGGATGTCGGCCAGCGCGCGCTCGACGACCTGAAGGTCGTGACCAATGTCAAGCCGACCGACGCGCAGATGGAAGACCTGCTGTTTGCGTGGAAGGTCGCCAAGCACGTCAAATCCAACGCCATCGTCTACGTCAAGGACGGTGCCACCGTCGGTGTCGGCGCGGGCCAGATGAGCCGCGTGGACAGCGCCCTGATCGCCGCGAAAAAGGCCGAGCGCATGGCCGAGGCGCTGGGCCTGCCGGAAGCCCTGACCAAAGGCAGCGCGGTTGCGTCCGATGCTTTCTTCCCCTTTGCCGACGGTCTGATGGAGGCCGCCGCCGCTGGCGCGTCCTGCGTGATCCAGCCGGGCGGGTCGATGCGCGATGACGAGGTGATCGCCGCCGCCGACGCGGCTGGGCTTGCGATGGTCTTTACCGGCATGCGGCATTTCCGCCACTGATCGGCCAACGTTGGGCGGGGGCAGGGCGCTGCGAAGCGCCTTGGACCAAGCGCCTTTCAAGGCGCTTAGCACCCCCAAGCTCAACAGGGCGGCGGCAAGGCATTGCCTCCCGGCATCGCGCCACTCAAGCAAGGCTGCCGCTGCGGCGGCCCTTGCATGGCCGCCACGCTCTGCGTACCTTCGCCGCCAATGGCGCCCCGCCAACCGCTGACCCGTCCTCTTCAAGGCTGAAAGTACCCCTCTTGACACCAAGCCAAGCCAGCCGGACCCGCAGCCCGATGACCACCGTCTGGATCTGGGCGATCTGGATCTTCGTCCTCGACCAACTGTCGAAGTTCCTTGTCGTTCACGTGCTGGACCTCGCGACACGGTTGCAGATCGACGTCCTGCCGCCGTTTCTCAACTTCCACATGGCTTGGAACTACGGAATCAATTTCGGCCTGCTGGCAGGAGAGGCGCCCGCGACCCGGTGGATTCTGATCTCGGTCGCGCTGGGCATCGTCCTGTTCGTGCTGGTCTGGATGCGCCGCGACCCTCCGGGGCGGCTCGGGTTGATCTCGGCGGGGTTCCTGATCGGCGGCGCACTTGGCAATGTCATCGACCGCCTTGTCTATGGCGCGGTGGCCGACTTTCTGAACATGTCCTGTTGTGGCATCGACAACCCGTTTGCCTTCAACGTGGCCGATATCGCGATCTTTGCGGGGGCCTTCGGGCTCGTTCTGTTCCCGGGGGGTAAAAAGGCCTCGTGACGAGGGCGGTGAGATGCGATAAGGATCGGGAAAACCGGAACTTGGAGGGGACGATGCGGGCATCGCACCTTGTGGCAATCCTGGCGCTTGGCGTCCTGAGCGCGTGCAGCTTGGCAGATCGTGAGCGGACGCTGCACGACCTGCGCACCAATTCCGGTGAGCCTGAGGAATTCGGCATCCTGCCCAACAAACCGCTGGAAGCCCCTGAAAGCTTTGCGGAATTGCCGACCCCCACGCCCGGCGGCGCCAATCGCACCGATCAGACGCCCAAGGCGGATGCCGTGGCGGCATTGGGCGGCAACCCTGCGCGCCTCGCCGCAGGCGATGGCGTCGGGGCAGGCGATCAGGCGCTGGTCGCCCGTGCCAGCCGCTTTGGCCGCAACCCGCAGGTGCGCGCACAGCTGGCTGCCGAGGACGAAGAATTCCGCAAGCGCAAGTCGCTGTTCACCTTCTCGGTGCTGCCGACCGACGAATATTACAACGCCTACCGCCGTCAGGCGCTGGACCCTTACCTGTGGCTGCAGCGCTACCGGGCGGCTGGCGCCCGCACGCCCACCGCGCCGCCGGGGAACTGAGCCTTTCACAATGCCGTCAGCGGTAGCTTGAAGTTAACCATTCATCGCGTAGGTTCCCTTTAACCAAAGTTGCAAAAGGGTTTCGCGATGCGCCGTCTGACTGCCTTGATCGCCTTCGTGTTCAGCGCCTCCATGGCCACGGCCGAGGCGCCGGTCACGACCTTCACGCTCGACAACGGCATGGATGTCGTGGTGATCGAGGATCACCGCGCCCCGGTCGTCGTCCATATGGTCTGGTACAAGGCCGGATCGGCGGATGAGCAACGCGGCGTCTCGGGCGTGGCGCATTTCCTCGAACACCTCTTGTTCAAGGGCACCAAGACGCTGGAACCCGGCGAGTTCAGCGCCACGGTCGCCGCCAATGGCGGCAGCGACAACGCCTTTACCAGCTTTGACCAGACCGCCTATCACCAACGCGTCGCCGCCGACCGGCTGGAACTGATGATGCGCATGGAAAGCGACCGGATGCTGAACATCCAGCTCGGCCCAGAGGAAATCCTGACCGAGCGTGACGTCATCATCGAGGAACGCAACATGCGGGTGGAAAACGATCCCAGCGCGCTGTTCCGCGAACAGTTCCGCGCGGCGCAATACCTGAACCACCCCTACGGCACGCCGATCATCGGCTGGAAGCACGAGATGTCCAACCTGACGCTGGACGATGCGCTGGCCTATTACCGTCAGTATTACGCGCCGAACAACGCGATCCTGCTGGTCGCCGGTGACGTGACCCCGGACGAGGTGCGCGCGCTGGCCAAGGAGTATTACGAACCGCTCCCCGCCAATCCCGACCTCGAGGAACGGGCTCGCGCGCAGGAACCCGCCCAGACCGCCGAGCGCCGCATGGTCTACCGCGATCCGCGCGTCGCTCAGCCTTATGTGATGCGCTCCTATCTCGCGCCGGAGCGCGACAGCGGCGCGCAGGAAACCGCCGCCGCGCTGTCGATCCTTGCCGAGATCCTCGGGGGCGGGCAGACCTCGGTCTTTACCCAGAAGCTGCAATTCGAGGAACAGAAGGCGGTCTATACCTCGGCCTTCTACAATGCGACCTCGCTGGATGACACGACCTTCGGCCTTGTCATCGTGCCCGCACCGGGCGTCACGCTGGAAGAGGCCGAAGCGGCGCTGGATGGCGCGCTGGCCGAGTTCATGACGGAGGGCGTCGACCCCGAACAGCTGGATCGGATCAAGTTCCAGATGAAGGCCGCGCAGATCTATGCGCAGGACGATGTGAACCGGCTGGCGCGGCGCTATGGCGATGCGCTGACCTCCGGCCTGACGGTCGAAGACGTGCAGGCTTGGCCCGACATCCTGCAAGCGGTGACCGCCGAGGATGTGATGGCCGCAGCGCAGCTGGTCTTTGACCGCAAGCAATCCGTGACCGGCTACCTGATGAGCGAAGAGGTGACCCAATGATCCGTTTCATTCTGGCGTTTGCGCTGATCGTCACCGGCCTGTCCGCCCGCGCCGAAATCGACATCCAGCAGGTCGAAAGCCCCGGTGGCTTCAAGGCGTGGCTGGTCGAGGATCACTCGATTCCCTTCGTTGCGCTGGAATTGCGCTTCAAGGGGGGCGGCTCGCTGGACCTGCCGGGCAAGCGTGGCGCGACCAACCTGATGGTGGCGACGCTCGAAGAGGGGGCCGCCGACATGGATGCCCGCGACTTCGCCGCAGCGCGTGAGGCCATCGCCGCCGAGCTGCGCTTTGACATGGGCGACGACACCGTGTCCGTCTCGGCCAAGTTCCTCACGGAAACCAAGGACGAGGCGATGGCGCTGCTGCGCGCCGCGCTGATCGAGCCCAATTTCGACGAGACCGCGGTGGAGCGGGTCCGCCAGCAAGTGCTGTCGAACATCCGCTCGGATGCCAAGGACCCGGACGAGATCGTCGGCGATGTGTTCTATGCCGATGTGTTCGGCGACCACCCCTACGGCTCGGCCCATAGCGGCACCGTCGACAGCGTCAGTGGCCTGACCCGCGACGACTTGATCGCCGCGCATCAGGGCGCGCTGGCCAAGGATCGCGTCTATATCGCCGCCGCAGGCGACATTTCCGCCGAGGATCTCGGTGCGCTGCTCGACGAATTGTTGGGCGCGCTGCCGGAAACCGGCCTGCCGCAGCCCGCCGATGTGGACGTCGTGACCGAGGCTGGCGTGCAGGTCGTGCCCTTCGATACCCCGCAATCGGTGGCCCTGTTCGGCCACAAGGGGCTGGAACGCGACCACCCGGATTTCTTCACCGCCTATGTGCTGAACCAAATTCTCGGCGGTGGCGGCTTCGAGGCGCGGCTGATGGAAGAGGTGCGCGAAAAGCGCGGTCTGACCTACGGCGTCTATTCCTACCTCGTGCCGAAGGATCACGCGGCGCTGATGCTGGGCCGGGTGGCCTCGGCCAATGACCGCATCGCCGAGGCGATCACGGTCATCCGCGACGAATGGGCCAAGATGGCCGAAGAGGGCGTCACGCAAGAGGAACTGGATGCGGTCAAGACCTACCTGACCGGCGCCTACCCGCTGCGCTTCGACGGCAATGGCCCGATTGCGCGCATTCTCGTGGGTATGCAGATGGACGACCTGACCCCGGCCTACGTGACAGAACGCAACGCCATGGTCGAGGCGGTCACGCTGGCGGATGTCAAACGCGTGGCGGGTGAATTGCTGCGCCCGGACCAGCTGAAGTTCACCGTGGCCGGGCAGCCGGTCGGGCTGGACACGCCTGGGCAGTAGGCCATCGCGCCCCCTGCGCGGAACGATCCCGGGGCCGGGGTCGTTCCTGTCAGCAGGAAGGGGACCGCCATGGCCAAGCAGACGACCGGCAAGAAACGTGCCGACACATCACCCGAAGCGGGCGCACCGCCGCCCACCCAAGCCCTGACCGACCGGGTCGAGGCCTATCGCGGCCTCGCCGGGCGCGTCGTACAGGACCCCTGCACGATGCGGCCCCGCGACCTGACCGGCGTGGCCCGCAGGCGCCACGTCCGCGCCACCATCCTCGAAGATCACGCGGTGCGCATCGACCAGAAGGCCGATGGCGCCGATGCCAAGTTCACGAAACTGGCGGAGAGCCTGTTTTCCTTCTTCCGGGGCACCTCTCTGCTGTTTCACCGCGACATGGTGGGCGAGGATGACCGCATGCCGACCGTCTTGGTGCTGGGCGACGTGCATCCGGGCAATTTCGGCGTCATGCCGAATGCCGACAACGTCCCGATCTTTGGCGTCAACGATTTCGACGACGTGATCTATGGCCCGTTCACATGGGATCTGAAGCGGGGCACGACAGGCTTCATGCTGGCCGCGCAGGTGATCGGCGGGCACGGTCGCACCCGCCAGCGCAAGATCGCCCGCGCCTTCCTCAAGGGGTATCGCCACAGGATGGCCTTTTACGCGCGCCATGGTGACGAGGTGATCCGCCAGATGCGCCCGGACAACAGCCCCAAGGTGATCCGCAAGCTCTTTGACGAGGCCGAGGAAAGCCGCAAGGACTGGCTGTGGGACAGGTACATGTCGGAAAACGGTCTGGGCTTTCGCGCCAATTTCGAGCTGACGCCGATTTCCACTCGGATCGATGAATTCCAAGGCTATATCGACCAACTGGCCAAGGCCAACAAGATCGACACCAAGGGCCGGTCGGGCACGCTCAAGGTCAAGGATGTCTGCATGCGCCACGGGCAGGGGACGGCCTCGCTGGGTCTGCCGCGCTACTATTGCCTGCTCGAAGGCCCGTCCAAGGACGCAACCGACGACATCATCGTCGAGTTCAAACGCGCCCGCCGGTCCGCGCTGGAGGGGCTGGTGCCGCCCAATGACTTCAACGCCGGTGATGCGGGGGACCGCATCGCGCATGGGCAGGCGGTGCATCTGGCCGCGGGCGACGTGTTCTACGGTGCGGTCGAGATCGACGGCGTCAGCTTCATGAGCCGCGAACGCGCGCCGTTCCGCGATGACGTGGATCTGGACGATCTGTCAAAGAAGGGGTGGAGCAAATACGCCAAGGCCTGCGGGCAGGCGCTGGCACAGGCCCATGCCCGCAGCGACGATATCGGCCAACTCGACTACGAGATCGAGCCGCGCATTCTGGATGCGATGCAGCCCAAGGCGCTGTTCTTCGATGACATCCTGCATTTTGCCGAAGAGGCGCTGGACCGTCTCGAACGTGACCACGCCCTGTTTTGCCGGGATCTGAAGCTGGGGGCCTTCGACATGACGCCGAAACGCTACCGCTGAGCTTGGGGTAGCCCGGGGATCAACCCCGGGCTACGAGCTGTCAGATCAGGCCGGCATGGGCCAGCGCGGCATCGAGCTTGGCCGCTGTCGGCTCGGTCACCGGCAGCAGCGGCAGGCGGACCTCGGCGTCGCACAGGCCAAGCTTGGACATGGCGTATTTCGCGCCGCACAGGCCCGGCTCGGTGAAGATCGCCTGATGCAGCGGCATCAGCTTGTCCTGAATCTCCAGCGCCTTGGCATAGTCGCCGGCCAGACAGGCATTCTGCATCTCGGCACACATCGCAGGCGCCACGTTTGCGGTGACCGAAATCATGCCCACGCCGCCTTGGGCGTTGAAGCCATGCGCCGTCGCATCCTCGCCCGACACTTGGATGAAGTCCTTGCCGCAGGTGATCCGCTGCGCGCAGACGCGGGCCAGATCGCCGGTGGCGTCCTTGACGCCGATGATGCGCGGCAGTTTCGCCAACTCGCCCATGGTGGCCGGGGTCATGTCCACGGCGGACCGACCGGGGATGTTGTAGATGATGATCGGAATGTCGGCGCAGTCATGCACGGCCTTGAAATGCGCGATCATGCCCGCCTGCGTGGGCTTGTTGTAATAGGGCGTCACCACCAGCGCCGCCTGCGCGCCGACCTTGTGGGCGAACTCGGTAAAGCGCACCGCTTCGAAGGTGTTGTTCGACCCGGCCCCGGCAATCACCGGCACGCGGCCATTGGCCTGTTGCACGACGCAGTCGATGACCGCCTCGTGTTCCTCATGCGTCAGGGTGGGGCTTTCGCCGGTCGTGCCGACGGGCACCAGCCCGTGCGAGCCTTGGTCGATCTGCCAGTCCACGAGGCGTTTGAGCGTGTCGAAATCCACACGGCCGTCCTTGAACGGCGTCACCAGTGCAGGCATCGAACCCTTGAACATGACACGCTCCTTCTTGTCTCAAACCGGTTCCGGAGGATATTCGCCCATCCCGCGCGATGCGCAGAGATGTGAGTTGCACCATGCGACTCTCGGGCTATCCTCCAAAGCGGCTCTATTCATTGTCACAAAGGAAATTGCAAGCTGATGTCGCGCCTCTTTGCCGCCCTGTTGATCCTGTGCACCGCCTGTGCCTCTGCCGTTCAGGCGCAGGAGGCCGGGCAGGCGCTGGCCAAGGCGATGCAGTCGATGCGGCAGGGCAATTGGGCCGCCGCGCGCATCGAGGCGCGGGTCGACGGGCAGGCGGCGGTGGACGTGATCCTGTGGCATTACCTGCGCGCAGGGCAGGGCGATGCGGATGAGGTGATGGACTTCATCGCGCGCAACCCCGATTGGCCGGGCATGCCCTATCTGCGCGAGAAATCCGAACCGGCGATGAGCTCGGCCAGCGCCGAGGAAATCCGCGCCTTTTTCGCCGACACCCTGCCGCAAAGCGGCACCGGCGCGCTGGCGCTGGCGCGCGCACACATGCAGGCGGGGGACGAGGGCGCGGCGCATGCGGATGTGGTGCTGGCCTGGCGGACGCTGTCGCTGAATTCCGACGAGCGGCGCACGTTCGTGGCCGAATGGGGGGATATCCTCAAGGACCACCACGTGGCGCGGCTGGATATGGCCCTGTGGAAGGGCTGGTCGCAGAATGCCACGGCGATGCTGCCCTTGGTCAGCGAGGACTGGCAGGCGCTGGCCGAGGCGCGCATGGCGCTGCGGTCCTCGGCGGCGGGGGTCGATGGGTTGATCGCACGCGTTCCGGATGCGTTGCAGAACCATCCCGGCCTTGCCTTCGAGCGGTTCCTGTGGCGCGCCCGCAAGGGGCGCAGCGCCGATGCGATCGAGTTGCTGCTGGCCCATTCCGAAAGCGCGCGGACATTGGGAGAGCCTTGGGCCTGGGCGAATGAACGCGTCGATCTGGCTCGCGAACGGATGCGCGCCGGGGCCCATGCCGAGGCCTACCAGATCGCCGCGAACAACTGGCTGTACGATGGCAGCGAATTCGCCGAGCTAGAATGGCTGGCGGGCTATCTCGCGTTGCGCCATCTCGACCGGCCGGAACTGGCGGTCGATCATTTCCAACGCTTCCGCGAGGCGATCTGGACACCGATTTCCGTGGGCCGCGCGGGCTATTGGCTGGGCCGCGCGCTGGAAGAGGCGGGCCGCAGCGATGAGGCGCAGGACGCCTATGCCGAGGGCGCGGCTTATCAGACCTCGTTCTACGGGCTGCTCGCCGCCGAGCGTGCGGGGCTGCCGCCCGACCCGAACCTTGCCGGAACCGAGGATTTCCCCGATTGGCGGGAGGCACCTTATACGAAATCCAGCGTCTTCAACGCCGCGATCCTGCTGCTGGCCGCGGGCGAGGTGCCCTTGGGCGAACGCTTCCTGACACATCTGGCAGAGGGGCTGGACCGCGAGGGGATGGGTCGTCTTGGCGACATGCTGGCCGAAATGGGGCGACCGCATATCCAAGTCATGCTGGGCAAGCGCGCCGCGCAATACGGGATCGAGTTGCCGGGGCCCTATTACGCCCTGCCGGCCGAGGTCGTGGCGACCGAATACCCGGTGCCGAAGGAGTTGGTGCTGGCCATTGCCCGCCGGGAATCGGAGTTTGACCCGGTGGTGATCTCGGGCGCGGGGGCGCGCGGCTATATGCAGCTGATGCCGGGCACGGCGCGCGATGTCAGCCGCCAGCTGGGCATCGAGTATGACGCCGACAAATTGCTGTCGGACCCCGCCTATAACGCGCGGCTTGGCTCGACCTATCTGGCGGGCCTGTCCGAGCGGTTCGACGGCAACGTCGTGATGATGGCGGCGGGCTACAATGCCGGGCCGGGGCGACCGATCCGCTGGATGCGCGAGATGGGTGATCCGCGCGCGGGCGAGATCGACGTGATCGACTGGATCGAGATGATCCCCTTTGACGAGACCCGCAATTACGTGATGCGCGTGGCCGAAAGCCTGCCTGTCTATCGCGCGCGGCTGGGGCTGGACCCGCACCCGGTGCCCTTCTCCGAGGAACTGATCGGCTCGACCTTGCCCGCGCGCACGGTGGAGACGGAGTAGGGGGCTCTGCCCCCGGCCTGCGGCCTCCCCCGGGGTATTTTGGGCAAGAAGAAGACTTGGGTCAGGCTTTGATCCGGGCGCGCCAGAGGGTGAACAGTCCAGCCGCGACGATCAGTGCGGCGCCGATGGCCACATTGGTGCGGATGGTTTCGTTGAAGACCACGATGCCGAGGGCGCTGGCGAAGACCAGTTGCAGATAGGCGAAGGGCTGGACGGCGCTGGCCTCGGCGACTTCGTAGCATTTGATCAAGGTGTAGTGACCGAGCGCGCCGGTCAGGCACAGAAGCCCCATCCAGCCCCAATCTGCCATGGTCATGGCTTCCCAGAACCAGACGCCGATGGCCGTGGCGACGACCGCGCCCGCAACGCCGGTATAGAAGAAGGAGGTGGCCGCTGAGTCCGCGCGGGCGACATAGCGGGTCAGCAAGCCGTAAAGCGCGAACATCAGCGCGGCGCAGAGCGGGATCACGGCATAGGGGGAGAAGACCCCGCCCGAGGGTTGCAGGATGATGATCACGCCGACAAAGCCCACCCCGATTGCCGCCCAGCGGCGCCAGCCCACATGCTCGCCCAGAACAGGACCCGACAGGGCCGCGATCAGCAGCGGGTAGGCGGCAAAGACCGCGTGGCTTTCGACCAGTCCCAGAAAGACGAAGCCCAGCACCATCACGTTGATCTCGACCACCAGCAGCGCGCCGCGAAAGGCTTGCAGCCATGGAAAGGCGCTGCGGGCGGCGGCGCGCAGGCCCCCCGCCTTGCGGCTGGCCACGGCCATGACGAAGGCGGCAAAGAACCAGTAGCGCACCATCACCACCATCATCGTGTTGTATTCGCTGGCCAGATGGCGCGACAGCCCGTCCTGCATGGCAAAGACGAAGGTGGTGAAGACCATCAGCCAGATGCCGAGGCGGGTGTTCTGCTGGGCCATATCAGGCTTTCCTTGCGGTGGTCATGTGGCGCTTGCGGCCATAGCCGGGGATGCGGTTCACGGTGAAGCCGGCCTCGGCCAGCGCGCGCCGGACATGGCCTGCGGCGGTGTAGGTGGCAGCGGTGCCGCCGGGGACTGTGTGGCTGGCGACCTCGGCCATCAGCTGGGGCGCCCAGAGTTCGGGATTCCGGGCGGGGGCGAATCCGTCGAGGAACCAGGCATCGGCCTGTCCCTGCCATGTGGACAGGGTTTCGCGGGCGTCGCCGGTGATCAGGGTAAAGTCCAGGTCGGGCAGGGTGATCTGCGTGGCGCCCCAATGCGGGGCCAGCTCCTGCGCGAGCGGCGCGATCTCGGGGAAGGCGGCTTGGGCGCGGATCATCTCGGGGGCGGTCAGCGGGTAGGCCTCGAAGCTGGTGAACCGCAGGGTGCCGGTCTGGCCGCTTTCGCGCCACAGCCTGAGGCAGGCAAGCAGGTTGAGCCCGGTGCCAAAGCCCAGCTCGGCCACGTGGAACCCGTCATGGAAGCGCGCGGGCAGGTCGTTGCCGGTCAGAAAGACATGGGCGGTCTCGGCCAGCCCATTGTCGAGCGAGTAATACGGGTCGTCGAAGCGGGTCGAGACGGGGATGTCTCCGCGCCAGTCGAGCGCGTCGGTGGTCATGGGCTGGCCCTTTGTGCTGCGCCTGCGATATGCATGGGTTGTGCATGGCATGTGCATGCTGTGTGCATGCAAATTTGCGGCAGCTTTGCAGGCAGGAGAGGCGAATGACAAGGGTCGACGTGACGGTGCGCGGGGCAGGGGCGTTCGGCCTGTCGGTGGCCTGGGCCTGCCTGTTGCGCGGGGCGAAGGTGCGCGTCGTCGACCCATTTGGGCCGGGGGCCGGGTCGTCGGGTGGGGTGGTCGGCGCGTTGGCGCCGCATGTGCCCGAAAACTGGAACGACAAGAAGGCGTTTCAACTGGACAGCCTGTTGATGGCCGAGGCGTTTTGGGCCGGGGTCGAGGCGGCGGGCGGAGTCTCGACCGGCTACGGGCGAACCGGGCGGTTGCAGCCGGTGGCGGATGCGCGCGCGCTGGATCTCGCGCGTGGGCGGGCGTCGACGGCGGCAGAGCTTTGGCGCGGAGAGGCCGTGTGGGAGGTCATGCCTGCCGATTCGTTTGGTGGTTTCAAACCCGTGTCGCCCACGGGCTGGCTGATCCGCGATACGCTGAGCGCCCGTATGCATCCGCGCCGGGCCTGCGCGGCGCTGGTGGCGGCGGTCACGGCGCGGGGCGGTGAGGTCGTCGCAGAGGCGCCCGATCAGGGTGCCGTGGTCTGGGCCACGGGCTGGCAAGGCCTGCGCGATTTGTCGGAGCGGCTGGGGCGGCCTGTCGGGGATGGGGTCAAGGGGCAGGCGGCCTTGCTACGCTGCGAGGCGCGCGACGCCCCGCAACTGTTCGTCGACGGGTTGCACATCGTGCCGCATGCGGATGGCACGGTGGCGATCGGGTCGACCTCGGAGCGGGAATTCGACGCGCCGGACCGTGTCGATGCGCAGGTCGAAGACCTGATCGCGCGGGCGCGCAAGGCCCTGCCCTTGCTGGAAAATGCGGAGGTCTTGGAGAGGTGGGCCGGGGTGCGGCCAAGGGCGCGGAGCCGCGCGCCCTTGCTGGATCGGTGGCCCGACAGGCCCGGGCACTACATCGCGAATGGCGGGTTCAAGATCGGCTTTGGCATGGCGCCCAAGGTGGCCGAGGTGATGGCCGATCTGGTGTTGGCGGGGCGCGATGATGCCATTCCGGAGGGTTTCCGCTTTGCGGCGCTCGGCAAAAAGTAGGATGGGTGATCACCCATCCTACCCCAGATAACTCAGTCGAATTTGCGCGACGGTGCCAGCACCTTGGCCTCGCCGATCAGCACTTTTTTCCCGTCAACCTTGCACACGCAATCCAGTGTGACGCGGCGCTTGGCGATGTCGATATCGGTCACCGTGACCTCTGTATGCACCGTGTCGCCGGGCCGCACAGGACCGAGGAATTTCAACGTCTGGCCCAGATAGACGGTGCCGTGCCCCGGCAGTTGTTCGCCGATCACCGCCGAAACCAGCCCCGCCGTCAGCATGCCATGGGCGATCCGGCCCTCGAAGATCGTGTCATTGGCGTAGTCATCGTCCAGATGCACCGGGTTCCGGTCGGTGGACACTTGCGCGAACATCTCGATATCGGCGTCGGTCACCACCTTGCGGAGGTAGCGCGACATGCCCATCTCGATATCCTCGATGCAGATCGTTCCACGGGGCAGATTGTCCAACATCTTGTCCTCCAACTCGGCGGTGCGGTAATAAAAGCGCGACCCAAGCGCGCGTGTTGAAATTTTATTACTTTGCGGACGCAGCAAAAATCAAGCAAAATTTCCCGGACGGCTGCCGTCAATTGGTCGCAGAACGCAAAACGCCCCGCCGGGGGCGGGGCGTTTGATGTGAAGACGGCCAATGGCTTAGCGCAAATATCCGATCGAGAATTGCGGCGAGACCTGCGCGCTTTCCAGGTAGCCCTCCAGCGCGTCGGGGTCGGGATTTTGCCGGGTGGCGGTTTCCTCGCGGGCCAGACCGCCGGTGATGAAGAGGGAATCGATGTCCTCGCCCATCGCGCCTTGGATATCCGTGTGCGGGCCGTCGCCGATGGCCAGAATGCCCGCATCGGGCACGCCCTTGCGGTGTTCGGCCAGACGGCGCCGCGCCAGATCGTAGATCGCCGGATGCGGCTTGCCGAAATACAGCGCCTCGCCGCCCATCTCCTCATAGAGTTTCGCCAGCGAACCGGCGCAGTATTCGCGGCGCTCGCCGCGATCGACCACCAGATCGGGATTGGCGCAGAGCAGCTTCAGCCCCTTCTGCTTGGCATAGAGGAATTCGGGCCGGTTTACGTCGGGGTCCGCATGCGGATCGAAAGGACCGCAGCAGACGATTCCCTCGGCCTCGTCCAATTCCACGCGCTGCACGTCGACCGGGTTTTCGATCAGCTTCATCGGCTCGAAGAAGCTCAGGTCGAAATCCAGCCCCATGAACCAGACCTTTTGACCGACCGCGCCCTGAAACATCGCGGCGCGGGCACTGTCGCCGGAGGTGGCGATGTCGTCATAGGCGTCCTCGGGCACCTCGAAGCGCACCAGCTGCTTGGCGACCTCGTGGCGCGAGCGGGGCGCGTTGGTCAGAAGGATCACGCAACCACCCTTGGCGCGGTAGGCCTGCAGGGCCGCGACCGCCTCGGCGTAGGCCTTCACGCCGTTATGGACACAGCCCCAAAGGTCGACGAACAAAGCGTCGTAGCGGTCTGAAATCTCGGAAAGCGAAGAAATGATCTGGGTCATGGGCCTGCTCGCACTAAAAGGGTCGGGACCTTGTTTCATATAGCGCGGCGAAGGAAAAGCTCAGCCCTGCTGGCGTTCGATCCAGTTGCGCATTTCCTCGGCCTCGGAGCGCGCCTCGCGCAACCCGTCCATGGCGGCGCGCAGTTCGGCTTCGGTCTGGGCCAGCTGGTTGGTCAGTTCGGCCTCGCGCTGTTGCAGGTAGGTGATGGCCTGATCGCGGGTTTCCTCGGCCTCGTGCAGCTCTTGGCTCATGCGTTCGAGCTGATCCATATCGGCTTGGCTGACCTTCTTGAAGCGGTGGATGACCCAATGGGCAAACCAGCCCAAGGCAAAGGCCACGAACAAGATGATCGCCGTGACGATGATGAATTCGGATCTGTTCATCCGCTGTCCCTTTGTGCCGGGCGTTGGCCGCCCTGTCAGTTTCCGTCAGGGGCTGCCTCGGCCCCGTCATTGTTGTCTGCCGCGTCTTCCGCGGTTTCCGCCGGAGCGTCTTCGGCGGGCGTCTCCGCCTGCGGGTCTTCGGCGGCGGGGTCTTCGACCTTGAGCAGCTTGAACTCGATGCGGCGGTTGGCCTCGCGGCCTTCCTCTGTGCCATTATCGGCAATCGGCCGGGTTTCGCCATAGCCTTTGACCGAATAATCCCGCGTCGGCACGCGGCGTGTGCGCAGCGCGTCCAGAACCGCCTGCGCGCGTTCGCGGCTGAGTTCCTCGTTCATGACCTCGCGGCCTTGGCTGTCGGTGTGGCCGCCGACCTCGATCGGGATGTCGCCGCAGGTCTTCAGCAACTCGGCCAGTTCGTCCATGATGTCCTTGGCCGAGGCGTCTAGCGTGGCCGAGCCCGGTTCAAAGGTGATCTTGCGCGCGCCGATGACCTCGGTGATGCGGGCTTCGCATTCCTCGGGCGTGGGGATGCCCAAGGTCGGGTCCAGCCGCTCCTCGTAATCGACGCGGATGTCATAGCTCGCGCCTTCGCCCAGCTTGGACGTCAACAGCGCGGCAATCTGAGTCGAGGCCTCGGCATTGCCGGTGCGCCCGGTGACGGTGATGCTGTCGGGTAGGACGGTGACCGAGCCATTGACCAGCCCAGACAGGACTTCGAGCGCGGCCAGGGTGCGCACCGGCCAGTCCTGCGGCAGGCCTTCGGCGACGCGGGCGGCGGTATAGACCGCCTCGGACCCGAACCGCGCCTTGGCAAAGCTGTCCACGGTCTGGCGTGCAATGTCGGACGAAAGACGCCCGCGCAGTTGCACCTGTCCTTCGGGGGACAGGGTGGCGACGAATTCCGGCGGGCCTTGGTCCGCCTGATCGGGGGTCTTGGGCAGGCTGGCTTCCAGCGCGAAGACGCCGGGCAGCCCGGCCTCCATCTCGCCCACGACCCGGTCGAACAGGGCCTGCTCGGTGCCCTCCGGGCCGATCAGGACGATATCGGCATTGGTAAAGGTGACCGAGCCACCGCCCAGTTCCGCCAGCTTGCCGATGGCCAGCGCCGCAGCATCGGCCCAGCGGCGCGACGGCGTGCCCAGACCCAGCGTGCAGGCCGCCCGTTCGGTCATGCCCGCCTTGGTGGCGGCGGCGACGATACGGTCGCGGCCCTCTTCGCTTTCGGCAGAGCAGGCATCGAACCGCGCGCCCTCGTCGTCGATGACGAAGCGCAGGGTGAAGGGCGAGATCACCGGGCGCGGCGCCGAGATGTCCAGTTGCAGCGCCAGATCCTCTGGCTTGCGGCGGTTCAGCGCAGTTTCGAGCCGCACGCGGACCTGTTCGCTTTCGGTCATGGCCTTGATCGCCACGTGTTCGGCATCGACCGAGATCTTTGAGCGAGGCAGGTCCTTGAGCGCGCGGATCGCATAAAGCAGCGCGTCGTCCCAGCCATTTGGCGTCGGGAAATCGGCGCTTTCGAGCAGGTCGCTGACTTCGCCTTCGCCGGCGATTTCGCGGAACTGTTCGACCAGTGCGGCGCGGTCGGTTTCGACCGGAACCAGCCCGATCACGGATATCCCGGCGTCGTTGCGCAGGATTTCGATGGAGAAATGCGGGGCTTTCAGCTCCTCGGGTTCCTCGACCAGCATCTGGTCGATCACTCGGGCGGCATCCACCACGCGACCGGCAGTGGACAGCGCCTGAAAGCGCGCGGCCTCGTCGGGGGCGGTGCCGATCAGAAAGACCTGAAGGCCATTTGTGTCGACCTCGGCCCAGGTCAGCCCCTCGGCATCCAGTTCGTTCAGCACGTCGGATTTCGACGCGCTCTCGATCACACCGACGCTGAGGGTCGCCGCCAGAAGGCTGACAGCCCCGGCGCCCGCAAAGATCGCTGTGGTGGTGAAAATCGAGGAAAGCCGCATGGACGCCTGTCACATTGTTTTCGGTCAAGCCCTGATAAGACTTAGCGAAAGGTTAGGCAATCAGACGATCAGGGCACCGGCGAAAATCAGCACGGGCAGCAGCCCGGCATCGCGATTGGACCGGAACAGCGTCAGACAGCGGTCATTGTCGTCGATGTCCAGCCTGCGCAACTGCCACAACATGTGCCAGCCCATGGCCCAAGGGCCCACCAGCAGCAGGATTAGAGACAGGGGATTGCGGTCGATGCCCGCCATGATGACGGCGATGCCCATCAGGGTCGCGGTCGCCACCAGAAAGCGCGACAGCCAGCGCGGCGTGTCTGTGCCGAACAGGCGCGCGGTGGATTTCACACCGATCAGCGCGTCGTCTTCCTTGTCCTGATGGGCGTAGATCGTGTCATAGAACAAGGTCCACGCCATCCCCGACAGGTACAGCACCACGGCGGGCCATTCCAGCCGCCCACTGTGCGCCGTCCATGCCAGCAGCGCGCCCCAGTTGAAGGCGATGCCCAGAAAGACCTGCGGCCACCATGTGAAGCGCTTGGCAAAGGGGTAGATCGCCACGGGCAGCAGGCTGAGCACGCCCAGCCCGATGGCGGCCAAGGGGAAGGTCAGCAGGATGCACAGCGCGATCAGGCATTGGATCACCGCCCATCCCAGCGCCTGTTTCGTGGTGACTTGCCCCGAGGGGATCGGGCGCGAGGCGGTGCGCGCCACGGAGCCGTCGATGTCGCGGTCGGTGATGTCGTTCCATGTGCAGCCCGCGCCGCGCATCAGCACAGCGCCGATGCCGCAGCCGACAAAGATCCACAGATCGAACAGGCTCGCCCGCCCGTCATGGGCCATCGACAAAAGCAGCCCCCACCAGCAGGGCAGCAACAGCAGCCACGTCCCGATGGGCCGGTCGGCGCGGCTGAGTCGCAGATAGGGGCGCGACCATTCCGGAGCGATGCGGTCGACCCAGTTGCCCTTGACCGCGTCGGAAACCTGCCCCGCAGCCTCTGGCATATGCTTTTCGCCGGTCATATGGTGCGCCTCATGAAACCAAAGATCCGCCTCTACGTACAGCACCCCTTGGGGGAGGGACAACCGGTCGAGCTTGACCGCGATCAGGCGCATTACCTTTTTGGCGTGATGCGGCTGACGGCGGGGGCCGAGGTCGCCTTGTTCAACGGGGTGGATGGCGAATGGCGCGCGACGGTCGAGACGGCGGGGAAGAAGGCCGGGATTTTGGTTTGTGCGGAGCAGACTGCGCCCCTGAGGGTGCCGCCCGACCTCTGGCTGCTTTTCGCCCCGATCAAGAAGGCCCGCACCGACTTCATCGTGGAGAAGGCCGCCGAGATGGGCGCGCGGCGGATCATGCCCGTGCAGACCGAGTTCACCAATTCCGAGCGCATCCGGCAGGATCGCTTGCAAGCCCATGCGGTCGAGGCGGCGGAGCAATGCGGTGGCACCTTTGTCCCCGAGGTCACGGATTTGCAGCGGTTGGACCGGCTGTTGGCCGATTGGGCCCCTGCCCGCCGCCTGATGTTCTGTGACGAGGCGCGGGTGGGGCAGGCCGTCACGCTGGCCGAGGCCGCGCCCGGACCGTGGGCGATTCTGATCGGCCCGGAGGGGGGCTTTTCCGACGCCGAGCGCGACCGTTTACATACGCTGGACTACACTTTTTCGGTGTCGCTCGGCCCCCGCATCCTGCGCGCCGATACGGCGGCGGTCGCGGCGCTGACACTGTGGCAAAACGCCTTGGGAGACTGGACATGATCCGTCAGGCCAAGCCCGAGGATGCCGAGGCGATCCGCGCCTTTCTGATGCGGCACCTCGAAACCTCGATGTTTCTGCTGAGCAACCTTGAGGCACATGGCATCGGCAATACCGATCACCCGCATGGCATGCATTACTTCCTGCGTGAAACCGGCGAGGGGATCACCGGCGTCTTTGGCGCGACGAATGGCGGCTACCTGACCTGTCAGCTTCCCGGCCTGACCAAGACCGAGGCGCAGAGCTATGCCTATCTGCTGCAAGGCTACACCCTGCGCGGTATGACCGGCGATGCGCGGCAGGTGCCGCTGATCCTAGAGGCGCTGCCGGTCACGGATTGGCACATCAACGAGGTCGAGCCGCTTTACAAGCTGGACTTGTCGGATCTGCCAGAGGTCGAGGCCGAGATATGCCCGGCAGAAGAGGGCGATCTGGAGGGGCTGTCGATCTGGTTCGGCCAATCGCGCGAGGAGACCCGGACAGGCACGATGGCAGACGGACCTCAGCGCGCGCGCGAAGCGTTGGAGCGGGGTTACCTGCGCCTGCTGATCGAGAATGGCGCGCCGGTCGCCATGAGCGACATCAACGCCAAGGCGGGCGATTGCGTGCAACTGGGCGGCGTCTACGTGCCGCCTGCCTTGCGCGGGGCCGGGCGCGCGGGTCGGCTGGTCGCAGCACAATTGCGCGACTTGCGGGATCGGGGCGTGGCGCGCGCGATCCTGTTCGCCGCCTCTGCCACGGCGGCAAGGGCCTATGAGCGCATCGGGTTTCAGCGCATCGGCGATTACCACATCGCCGTTCTGAAATCCCCGGTCACGCTGGGGTCGCCCGCATGATCCGCCCCGAGGCCGCCCAAGCCCTGTCGCGCTGGCGCGACGTGATGATTGGCGCTGCCGTGCTGGTGCTGGGCGTCTATTGGGCCTTCTTCACCGGTGGCGGGCTCTTGCACTGGATCGGCTATCTCGTGATGGCGCTGGGGGTCGTGATCGGTTTCGCGGGCTTCCAGCGGGCGCGCTTCAGCGCCGGAACGGGCGGGCCCGGCGTCGTATCGATCGTCGAAGGCCGCATCAGTTATTTCGGCCCTTTGACCGGCGGCATCGTCGATCTGGAGGCGCTCGGCACGCTGACACTGGATCCAAGGGCCAAGCCGCCGCACTGGCTGTTGGCGCAGCCCGGCCAGCCGCCATTGGCGATCCCCTTGACCGCAGAGGGCGCGGATGCGCTTTTCGATGCGTTTGCGTCGCTGCCGGGCATCCGCACCGAGCACATGTTGCGTCAGATGCAGGCGGGCGGCGATGCGCCCATCGTGATCTGGCGCGCGCCGACTGTGCGCGAAACACAGGCGCGTCTGCATTGACACCGGGGGCGCGCTCCTACATCCGTTGAAATCCTAGGCTCTCTTCAAAGGCACTGTCTCATGTCCATTCCCCAATCCGGTGGCGGTTTGATCGAACACCCCGACCAACTGGCCGAATACATGGCCTCTGGCTGCAAACCGAAATCCGATTGGCGCATCGGCACCGAGCATGAGAAATTCGGCTACTGCAAGGACACGCTGAAGCCGCTGCCCTACGAGGGCGAGCGCTCGATCTTGGCGGTGCTCGAAGGCCTGCGCGACCGCTTTGGCTGGGCCGAGGTGCGCGAGGGCGGCAAGCTGATCGGGCTGGAACAGAACGGCGCGAACGTGTCGCTGGAGCCGGGCGGCGCGTTGGAACTGTCGGGCGCACCCTTGGAAACCATCCACCAGACCTGTGACGAGGTGAACGAACATCTGGCTGAGGTCAAATCCATCGCCGACGAGATCGGGGTGGGTTTCATCGGGTTGGGGGCTGCTCCGATCTGGTCGCATGACGAGATGCCCTTGATGCCAAAGGGCCGCTACAAGCTGATGGATGCCTACATGGACACCGTCGGCAGCGCGGGCAAGACCATGATGCGCCGCACCACGACCGTGCAGGTGAACCTCGATTTCGGGTCCGAGGCGGACATGGTGCAGAAGATGCGCGTGGCGCTGGCTCTGCAACCGGTTGCGACGGCGCTGTTCGCCAATTCACCGTTTTTCGAGGGCAAGCCCAACGGGATGAAGTCCTACCGGTCCTGGGTCTGGCGCCATCTGGATGAGGCGCGCACCGGCATGATGCCGTTCGTGTTCGACGAGGGCTTTGGCTTCGAGGCCTATGTGCAACACGCGCTCGATGTGCCGATGTATTTCGTCTACCGCGATGGCCAGTATATCGACGCTTTGGGCCAGTCTTTCCGCGATTTCCTGAGGGGCGAGCTGCCCGCGTTGCCCGGCGAAAAGCCGACCCTGTCGGATTGGGCGGACCACCTGACGACGCTCTTCCCCGAGGCGCGCGCAAAGAAATTCATCGAGATGCGCGGCGCCGATGGCGGGCCTTGGCGGCGGTTGTGCGCCTTGCCGGGATTCTGGGTTGGCCTGACCTATGACCAGACGGCGCTGGATGCAGCCTGGGATCTGGTCAAGGGCTGGGATGCCGAAACCCGCGAGGCGCTGCGCGTGGGGGCCGGTGAGCAAGGCTTGCAGGCGCGGGTCGGAGGCCTCTCGATGCACGATCTGGCCCGCGAGGTTCTGGACATCGCCGAGGCCGGGTTGAAGGCGCGGGCCATGCCCGGCGCCGGGGGGCTGGTGCCGGACGAGACGCATTTCCTCAACGCGCTGCGCGAAAGCGTGGACAGCGGAAAGGTGCCCGCCGACGAGTTGCTGGACCACTATAACGGCGATTGGGGCGGTGATCTGACCAGGATTTACGCGGCGTATTCGTATTGATTTCTGGTAGGATGGGTGATCACCCATCCTACTTTGGCATCGCGTTCAATACCCGATGGCGCAGCCGTCCTTGCGCGGGTCGGATGCGCCTTCGAGCACACCGTTTTCGTGGATCACGATCGCCTGTGCCCCACCAATGGCCGTCTCGGGCGTGACCACGTCATGGCCCTTTGCCGCCAATTCGGCGCGCACCTCATCCGAATAGCCGCGCTCCACCTGCAGTTTCCCGTCCTGCGCAAAGCAGCGCGGCGTGTCCAGTGCCGTCTGCGGGTCCATGCCAAAATCGGTCAGGTTGGTCATCACGCGCGCATGGCCATTGGGCTGGTACTGCCCGCCCATCACGCCAAACGGCATGCTGACGCGGCCCTGATCGCGCACCATCGCTGGGATGATCGTGTGCATCGGACGCTTGCCGCCGCCCATTTCGTTCGGGTGGTTTTTGGCCAGCGAGAACCCGGCACCCCGGTTCTGGAACAGGATGCCATACTTCTCCGAGGCGATCCCCGATCCGAAGCTGTGGAACACCGAATAGATCAGCGACACCGCCATCCGGTCGCGGTCGACCACGGTGATGTAGATCGTCTCCTTGTGGACCGATTCGCTGATCTTGGTGGCGGACTCCATGGCACGCTTTGGGTCGATCAGGGCCGCCAGCCGCGCTGCCGTTTCGGGGCTGGTCAGGTGATCCAGACGGGTCATGTGGTCCGGATCGGCGAGGAACCTGTTGCGCGCATCATAGGCCAGCTTCGCGGCTTCGGCCTCGATATGGGCGCGGTCCGCGCCCAGCGGGTCCATGCTGGCCAGATCGAAATTGGACAGGATGTTCAGCAGCAGATGCGCGGTCACACCTTGGCCGTTCGGCGGATGTTCGAGCAGTTCGCGTCCCTTGTAGGTGCCAGACAGCGGCGCGCTGATGGTGCACTCGGTCGCGGCGAAGTCTTCCAGCGTGTGTACACCGCCTGCCGCGGTCAGGGCGGCGACCATGTCTTCGGCGGCTTCGCCGTCGTAAAACGCGCTGCGCCCGTCTTTCGCAATTCGTTCCAGAAGACGCGCTTGCGCCGGCAGGCGGAAGACGTCGCCCACTTTCGGTGCCTGGCCGTTCAGCAGGTAATGGTCGCGCGCCACGCCTTGCAGCGCATCCGCCGCGATGCGCCAGTCAAAGACGGTGCGCGGTGTGACGGGCAGCCCGTCCTGCATGTAGCGGATCGCCGGGGCGAGGCTGTCGGCGAGGCCGAGTTTCCCCCACGTCTCCGACATGGTGCAAAACGCATCGACGGCACCGGGAATGGTGACCGCATGGGCGCTGCTCGCCGGAACGGTGTCATGGCCCGCGAGGCGCAAGGCTTCGGCGCTGGCGGCCTTGGGCGCCCGCCCTGAGCCATTGACCGCGATCACATCGTCCCCGCCCGCGGGCGAGATCAGGGCAAAGCAGTCGCCGCCGATGCCGGTCATCTGGGGTTCGGCCAGCCCGAGCAGCACGGCCCCTGCAATCGCGGCATCGACGGCATTGCCGCCGCGTTTCAGGATGTCGACGGCGGCTTCGGCAGCCAGCGGATGAGACGTCGCACAGATGCCGTTCATGGCCATCACGGCGGACCGGCCCGGTTTTTGAAAGTCGCGCATGTGAATGAGTTCTCCTTCGTCGCGCAAACCATAGGCACTCGCCGGGCGGCGTCAACGTCAGGAAAAGAAGTACCTCGGCACCGCGCAGTGGGTGGGGGCTGAAACGGCGCGGCGCCGAGGGAAGCCATAAGCAGCTACAAAACCTGTATGACGCGCAATATGGGCAGGAATGTGGTGCGGTCTGGGTGCTTTGATGGCGCATGCACCAACGCGCACAACCCGCCACGGCCATCGGCGGTGGCGGTTCGGAAACAGTTGGAAGGAGGGGGAGGAAGAGCCTCGGTGCCGGGCACTGGGTGGGGGCTGATTATGCCCGACACCGAGGGAAGCTTGTTGCAGCTACCCTTGCAGGATGCCCCGGCAATCGGGCCAGAATGCGGCTGTCACGTGGAACTTCTGCGGCGGGCCTTCGGGCGCCAGCGGCCTAGGTCGGCCCGGTGACGCAGGAGATTGGCAGGGACAGGTACAGCCTGTTCGTCCCGTCCTCCTGCGAATATTCCAGCCGATCAGCCAGACTGCGGATCAGAAACCACCCGAAGCCACCCTCGGGCAAATCCTGCAGTGGCACGTCGAGGTCGGCGGGGGTGCCGGACGGGGGCGTGCCACCGGGCATCGGCAGACCGTAATCGGTGAACCGCGCGCTCAGATGCGTCGCATCGAACTCAAGCTGCATCTCGATCACGCCGTCGCTGCGCTGCTGGTAGGCGTGTTCGACGATATTGTTCAGGACTTCGGCAATCGCCACCTCCCACATGTCGCCGGGCGCAGGTCTGCTGGGAGCGCAGGCCAGTTTCGCGGCGACTTCCGCCAAGGCTTTCCGGACATCGTCCGGAGTGCTTGCCAGAGTGCAGCGAATCGACAAGGCCATGCTTGCGCATTTCTCCGCTTTCATCCCGACCACCTGTTTTCCGGGCTCATGCGTGCGACGCTGACGCACTCTCCGAGTCGGTATGGATCGTGAAGATCGAGTCCATCCGGGTCATGCGGAACACCTTGTCGACCGACGGGGTCAGCCCCGCCAATTCGAGCTTGGCCCCCTGCGGCATCAGTTTCATCACGGCGACGATGGCGCCAAGGCCGCTGGAATCGATGAAATCGACCCTGTGAAGGTCGAGAACCACCCGCCCACTCGCATCGGCCATGTGTTCCCGCATCCGGTCCTTGAATTGAATGGCCACCGCGGCGTCGATGCGGTCCGCGTCCACGGTGATAAGCTCGATTCCATCGAGTGAACGTGACGTGAAGTTCATGTCTGCCCCTTTGTTGGTTCGCCATCAACGCTAGACGCCAATCCTTACGATTCTGTATGCAAGGACTGAAAGAGGGAGGAAGATCATGAAAGATGTCGTCATTTCCGGGGCAGCGCGGACGCCGATGGGCGGGTTCCAGGGGGTCTTTGCGGGTGAAAGCGCGGCACGCCTCGGCGGCGACGCAATCCGTGCCGCGTTGAAGCAGGCAGGCCATCCGGCGGTCGACGAACTGCTGATGGGCTGTGTCCTGCCAGCCGGGCAGGGACAAGCGCCCGCGCGTCAGGCGGGGTTTGCCGCGGGCCTCGGCGACGACGTCCCGGCCACGACCCTCAACAAGATGTGCGGGTCCGGGATGAAGGCGGCGATGATGGCCTTTGACCGGCTGGCGTTGGGCGACGCCACGACCATGGTCGCGGGCGGCATGGAAAGCATGACCAACGCGCCCTACATGCTGCCCAAGATGCGCGACGGTGCCCGGATCGGCCATGGGCAGGTGATCGACCACATGTTCCTCGACGGGCTCGAGGACGCCTATCACAAGGGCCGGCTGATGGGCACCTTCGCCGAAGACTGCGCCGAGGCCTTCCAGTTCACCCGCGAAGCGCAGGATCAATACGCCATCGCCTCGCTCGACAACGCGCTGGACGCGGAACGCTCGGGTGCCTTCGAGCGCGAAATAACCCCGGTCACCCTGCACACCCGCATGGGCGAAGAGGTCATCACGCGGGACGAACAGCCCGGAAAGGCGCGCCCCGAAAAGATCCCGATGCTGAAACCCGCCTTTCGCAAGGACGGCACGGTCACGGCGGCCAATTCCTCGTCGATCTCGGACGGCGCTGCCGCGCTTGTCCTGACGACGATGGAGGCCGCTGCGCAGGCCGGCATCGCCCCGCGCGCGCGGATACTCGGTCATGCCAGCCATGCCCAAGCGCCGAAGGACTTCCCCACGGCCCCCATCCCGGCGGCACAGAAACTGCTCGACCGGATCGGCTGGACGAAATTCGACGTCGACCTGTGGGAGGTGAACGAAGCCTTTGCCGTGGTGCCCATGGCGTTCATGAAGGAAATGGGCCTGCCGCGCGACATCGTGAACGTCAATGGCGGCGCCTGCGCGCTGGGCCACCCGATCGGGGCCTCGGGCGCGCGGATCATCGTGACGCTCCTGAATGCGCTGGAGAACCACGGCGCGAAACGGGGTGTCGCGGCGATCTGCATCGGCGGCGGCGAAGGCACGGCCATCGCGATCGAGCTGCTCTAGGTTTCTTCTGGCCGCAAAATACCGCGGGGGTGAGGCCCGGCACGGGCCGAGGGGGCAGAGCCCCCGGTCGCGGTGAACAGGACGCGCAACATGAGCTTTCACGGCTGGCTGGTCTTTGCGGGCTTCTGGGTGGTCTTCGTCACCTCGCCGGGCCCGAACGCGGCCAACTGCATCCAGAACGGCATGGCCCATGGCTTTGCCCGCGCCCTGTGGGGAGTCGCCGGCATCCTGACGCAGGCCACGCTGTTTTTGTGCCTGTCGGCGCTGGGGGTGACCGCCTTGATCGCCGCGTCCCCGGCGGCCTTCACCGTGGCCAAGTTCGCGGGCGCGGGCCTGCTGATCTGGTTCGGGATCAAGGGCTGGATGCGCGCCACCAAACCTTTGCGCGCGACGGGGCTGCAGACACGGCACATCTACACGCGCGCCTTCGCCATCGCCACGATCAACCCGAAATCCGTGGCTGGATACCTTGCGGCCTTTTCGCAGTTCGTCCAGCCCGAGGTCCCGATCCTGACGCAGATGTGGGTGATCACCCCCACCGCGCTGGCGATCACGAGTGCCAGTTATTGCACCTACACCGCCCTCGGTGCATGGCTGGGCCAGCGTGCCCTATCTGCGGTGGCCAACACCGCCATCCGGCGCGGTCTCGCCGCGTGTTTCATTCTCTACGGCGTGGCGCTGGCCTTCGCCTCGGTGCCGACAGGAGGACCGACATGACCCGTGGACATTGCCTGTGTGGCGCCATCCGCTTTGAAACCGAGGCCAGTCCGCAGGCTGCCTCTGTCTGCCATTGCAGCCAGTGCCGCAGGCAGTCGGGCCATCTTTGGGCCTCTGCCACGGTGTCCAAGGCGACGCTGACGATAAGCGGCCCGATCAAGTGGTTCGACAGTTCGAAGACCGCACAGCGCGGGTTCTGCCCGACCTGCGGCACCTTCCTGTTCTGGCACGCCCATGCCGAGGACACGATCAGCTTCAGCCTCGGAGCTTTGGAAAATCCCACCGGGATCACCTTGGAAAAGCACATCTTTTGTGATGACAAGGGGGACTACTACGAGATCACCGACGCCTTGCCGCAAAAGGCTTGAGCAGACAGGAGAGCAGACGTGAAACAGATCACCCTTCTGGATGGCGGGATGGGGCAGGAATTGGTGCGGCGGGCTGGCGACCGGCCCACGCCCCTCTGGGCGACCCAAGTCATGATGGACCGGCCCGGGCTGGTGCAGGCCGTCCACGCGGATTATTTCGCCGCCGGGGCGACGGTGGCGACCACGAACACCTACGCGCTTCACCGTGACAGGTTGGCGCCTGCCGGGATCGAGGATCGGTTGGAGCCGTTGTGCGAGGCCGCGCTGCACGAAGCCGCAACCGCGCGCGCGGCGCATGGCGGTGGGCGACTTGCGGGCAGTATCGGCCCGCTGGGTGCCACATACCGGCCGGACAAGCATCCGCCACACGCGGTCTCCGTTCCGCTTTATGCCGAATGCGCGGCCCGGATGGCGGACAGGGTCGATCTGATCTTGCTGGAATCGGTCGCCTCGCTGGCCCATGCGCGCGCTGCGCTGGAGGGCGTTCTGCCATATGGCAAGCCAGTCTGGCTGGCGGTCACGCTGGACGACGCGGATGGAACGCGTCTCCGTTCGGGCGAGGCCGTGGCGGATGTGCTGGGGATTGCGGGGCAGGGGGCTGCGGCGATCTTGGCCAATTGCTCGGTTCCCGAGGTCATGCCTGCGGCGATGGAGATCTTCGCGACCGGAGACCTGCCGTTCGGCGCTTATGCCAACGGGTTCACCCAGATCAGCAGGGGCTTTCTCGCCGATCGTCCGACCGTCGATGCCCTGACCGCGCGCGAGGATATGGGGCCCGAGGCCTACGCGTCGCATGTCATGGGATGGGTTTCACAGGGCGCGACGATCGTCGGCGGCTGCTGCGAGACCGGTCCGGCGCATATCGTCGCGATCGCGCAGGCCTTGCGCATCGCGGGCTTTGATATCGCCTGACGCTGGATCCGGTGGCAAGGCCGTTCGAACGGCCTTGGACCAATCGCCTTGCAAGGCGATTGTCACGCGTCTTCGAAGACGCGTTTCCAAGGCGCTTCGAAGCGCCTTGCGCCCGCATTCCGGCGGTTTGCCGCGGTATTTTCACGCCGAGCAGAACTTGGCGCATGGAAGGGCTGGACGTTGCGGGGGGCACGCGGCATGACAGCGTCATGAGCGATTACTCCCCGCCGCAGGGCGACATCCCGATCCTTCACGAGGACAGCGATCTGCTGATTGTCCACAAGCCAGCTGGCCTGCTGTCGGTGCCGGGCAAGGGCGAGGACCTGCAGGATTGCCTGTTGACGCGCCTGACCGTTCCGTTTCCGACCGTGCGGCTGGTGCATCGGCTGGACCGGGACACATCGGGCGTCATGGTCTTTGCCCTGACCGAACATGCGCAACGCCATCTCGGCCAGCAATTCGAGGCGCGCAAGACGAAAAAGACCTACATCGCCCGTGTCGCCGGGCGTTTGGAGCCGAAGTCCGGCGAAATCGATCTCCCGCTGATCGTCGACTGGCCGAACCGGCCCCGGCAGAAGGTCTGTCACGAAACGGGCAAGCCCTCGCTGACCGGCTACAAGGTGCTGAAATCCAGCGATGCCGAAAGCCGTGTCCGCCTGTTCCCGCATACGGGGCGAAGCCACCAGTTGCGGGTGCACATGCTGGCATTGGGCCATCCGATCCTGGGCGATCCGCTTTATGCCGCAGACACTGCGGGGAACTACCCCCGCATGATGCTGCATGCCGAGGAATTGCGCGTGAACCATCCCGAAAGCGGGCGGGGCATGTCGTTTCGCGCAAAGCCGGACTTCTGAGGTGCAGGCGGCGCGGCACTTCGCCCCGTCACTGTGGCAGTGGCGACGTGGCCGCCGCCGCTTTGCATGATCCGTGGGGTTGTGACACTGTGACCCGCGAATTGAATGAGGGGGCCTGCGTCCCCAGTTTGGACCCATAGAATGTCGGCATGACAGCCCGACAAGATTTCACAGGAAAGGAATGCAAATGGCACTGCGTATCAATGACGAACTGCCGAACCTCCATGTCGTGACCGACCAAGGTGAGTTCGACCTGCATGACTGGCAGGGCGACTCTTGGGCGATCCTGTTCTCCCACCCCAAGGATTTCACACCCGTCTGCACGACCGAGTTCGGTGCGGTGGCCCAGCTGGCCGACGAATGGGCCAAGCGCGGCACCAAGGTGATGGGCATCTCGGTCGATGGTGTCGAGGAGCACAAGAAGTGGAAGGGCGACATCGAGAAGACATCCGGTGCGCCGGCGGGGTTCCCGATCATCGCCGATGACGACCTGAAGGTCGCCAAGGCGCTGGATATGCTGCCCGCAGACGCCTATTTGCCCGATGGCCGGACCCCGGCTGACAGCGCGACCGTGCGGTCCGTCTTCATCATCGCGCCGAACAAGAAAGTGCAGCTGATGATGACCTACCCGATGTCGGTCGGTCGGAACTTTGCAGAGGTGCTGCGCGCGCTGGATGGTCTGCAGCGCACCTACAACCAGCCGCTGGCCACCCCGGCGAACTGGGAAACGGGTCAGGACGTGATCGTCGCCCTGTCGCTCGACGACGCGGCGGCAGAAGAGAAATACGGTACGCTGGACAAGCAGTTGCCCTACCTGCGCTTCGCCAAGAACCCGGCTTGAGCCTTAAGAAGGGGCGGGGCACTGCCCCGCCCCGTGTCCAGAAACCGCGCGGGGCGGAGGCAGGTGCCGGGTGTCTTGAAAGTTCTCCTTGAATGGGGTCGGTTTATCGCATCTTTCCGGTCAATGACTCTGACCCGGTTTCAGGAGACATCATGAGGGAGCCCTTCGAAATCGGTGGTGAACATGTCGTGGCCGGAACAAGGCGCACGGTCGATCTGCCCGTCTCGGTCCTGTCGGACCATACCCCTGTCACCATGTCCGCCCATGTCATCCATGGCCGCAAGCCGGGGCCCGTCATGTTTGTCTCGGCGGCCATCCATGGCGACGAGGTGATCGGGGTCGAAATCGTCCGACGCCTGTTGCGCACCGCGCCGCTGTCGCGCCTGAACGGGACCTTGATCGCCGTGCCGATCGTCAACACCTTTGGTTTCCTGAACCAAAGCCGCTACTTGCCGGACAGGCGCGACCTGAACCGGGTTTTTCCCGGCGTGGCGCATGGCAGTCTGGCCGCCCGGTTGGCCGATATCTTCATGACGGAAGTGGTGCGGCGCTGCCATGTGGGGATCGACCTGCATTCAGCCGCCGTGGGTCGCGAAAACCTGCCGCAAATTCGCCTGACACCCGGAAATGTCCGCCTGCGCGCGCTGGGCGAGGCCTTTGGCGCCCCGGTCACCCTGATGTCCAAGACCCGCGACGGGTCGCTTCGTCTCGAGGCGGACAAGGCCGGTGTCGACGTTCTGTTGTACGAGGCCGGCGAAGGCCTGCGTTTCGACGAGTTTGCCGCGCGGGCGGGGGTGGCCGGCGTTTTGCGGGTCATGGAGCGGCTGGGCATGATTGCCCATCGCGGCGTGCCCAAACGCCGCGGCGCGCCGGTCCTGTGCGAGAAATCCACTTGGGCCCGCGCGCCTTCTGGCGGGTTGCTGAGGACGCTCAAGGCCAGCGGCGATTGGGTCGAGGCCGGTGCGGTGCTGGGCGTGATTTCAGACCCGTTCGGCGAGCGCGAAGCCGAGGTCGTTGCCGAAGAGGCGGGGATCGTGATCGGGCGCACGAACCTGCCGGTCGTGAACGAAGGCGACGCGCTGTTCCACATCGCCGCCCCCAAGACAGAAGCGATGGCCGAGGCGGCGGCAGAGGGCTTCGATGCCCACCATGAAGGCGCACCGCTGTTCGACGAGGACGAGATCATCTGACCCGCTGGAAACCGGTCAGGGCGGTGGTTCCGACTTGTGCCCGGCGGGCAGGATTGGCACTGTCGCGCCGTCGATGAACGGAGCACCCCATGGCCTTTACCCTCGCCACCTGGAACATCAATTCGGTCCGCCTGCGCCAAGGTCTGGTCGACCGGCTTTTGGCCGAGGAGGCCCCGGATGTGCTGTGCCTTCAGGAATGCAAGTCGCCGGTCGACAAGATCCCGCACGACGTCTTTGCCGCGCGTGGCTACCATCACATGGTCGCTCGCGGCGAAAAGGGGTACAATGGCGTCGCGATCCTGTCCAAGCTGCCGCTGGAAGATGTTGGAGACAAGGATTTCGCCGATCTTGGACATGCCCGCCATGTTGCGGCCCGGCTGGAAAACGGCGTGACCGTGCACAACTTCTACGTGCCCGCCGGTGGGGACATCCCCGACCGTGAAAAGAACATCAAGTTCGGGCAGAAACTGGATTACCTGACCGGGATGCGCGACTGGTTCAACACAGAGCGACCCGGCAAGGCGATCCTTGTCGGCGACCTCAACATCGCGCCGCGCGAAGACGATGTTTGGTCGCACAAGCAACTCCTGAAGATCGTCAGCCATACGCCAATCGAGGTGGATCATCTAACCGAGGTGCAAGAGGCGGGCAACTGGGTCGATGTAACGCGCAAGGACATTCCCGAGGGAAAGCTGTACAGTTGGTGGTCCTACCGGGCCAAGGACTGGGACGCCGCAGATAAGGGCCGCCGGCTCGATCATGTCTGGGCCACGCCTGATATTGCAGGGGCTTCGCATTCCAGCCGGGTGCTTCGACATGTGCGCGGATGGGACCAGCCATCGGATCACGCGCCGGTCTTCGCGACCTTTGACCTGTAGGTCGGGCGCGGGCAAACCGCAACATGTCAGAACAGAACGATTTCCTGCGCCGGCTTGCTGGGCGCGCGTGGTGCGATCTGTTCCACGGGCTCGATATTGCCGCTGACCAACAATTGCCGGACGCGACCGCTGGTCGGCCAGAACCGGATGCGGCGTGCCGATGTTCCGCCAACGGATTCCGCGACGCAGGGGATGCCCTCGTCCTTGAGGAAGTCATGCGCAAAACGGGCATTGGCGGCGCCGATGTCGCGCAGGTTGCCCATCATGCTGGCACCACCGAAAATCTTGGCTTCGATGCGATGTTTCTGCGCGCCTTTCTTCAGAAGGCCGTTGATCAGCAATTCCATTGCGTAGGCGCCGTAACGCACATTGGCGCCGCTCTCCCCTTCTCGGCTGGGCAGGAGAAAATGGTTCATGCCGCCGATCTTGCGTTGCGCATCGTACATGCAGACCGCGATGCAAGACCCGAGCACGGTGGTCAGGATTTCGTCGGAATCCTCGGAGATGGCGTAGTCGCCCTGGATGACATTCACCAAGTTTTCGCGGGCGTTGCTCATTGTGTCATCCTGTCAGGCGCTTTCGCACGGTTAGAGTGGTTGAGCAGAGCCGCACCGATTGCGTGAATCGGCAAGACCTGCTCGGCGGCACCATTTTCCACGGCAGCCCTTGGCATCCCGTAAACAACGCATGTCTCTTCATCCTGAGCCATCGTGCGCGCGCCCGCGCTGCGTAGCTCTTTCATTCCGTCCGCACCGTCACGTCCCATGCCCGTCAATAACGCAGCGGTCACGCAGGGGGCGATCTCAATCGCCGATCTGAACAGCATATCGACAGAGGGACAATGGCCGGACATGGGCGGCGCAGAGGCCAGCCCGACAATTCGTTTGTTAACGTTCTTTAGGACAAGGTGCGCGGCTGTTCCCGCACCGAGGACGACCATCCCGCGGTCGATGATCGTATCCGTTGAAGCCAAGGTAACGGACGCAGCACATTGCCTGTTGAGAAGGCTGACCAAGCTCTCCCCGAAACCGGTACCAGTGTGTTGCACGATCAAAGTCGGGGGACAGTCCGCAGGGTATACGCTCAGGACCTTGAGAAGCGCGTCAACGCCGCCCGTGCTGGCGCCTATGAGGAGCAGCCTTCGACCGGGATCGCGATCAACTGGCTGCGCAGCAGAGATGATGGGTTGCTTGGCCATTTGGGGGGGCGCAGCGGGTCGTTTGACACTTTGGACGGAGAGCGCGGTGGCATTTCTGACAGGCCTGACCGAAATGCGGCCCGGGACCGGGTTGGTGAGACTGCACAACAGCCGGTCGACCTCAGAGAGGGTCGCAAGTCCCGAAATGAAAATCACATCTGACGCATCACCTTGGCTCGGCCTTGTCCCGCAGTGATCGGCGAATGGGACCCCTGAGCTGGTGATCACCAGCCACTTGACATCCAGAGCCGAAAACAGCGCGCGCATGACTTCGAACTCTGGGAGGCACGCCAACTTGTCCGAAATGAGCACGGCCTTCGGCAGTTCCCTTTCGACCTCGTTATACGTGTTCATCAAGTCGCAAGTCTGCCCGACCACGGCGAACCCCGACAGCCGATTGACCAATGTCGAGAACCGCGCTCTTTGAGCTGCGTCTTGTGAGGCGATCATCACCGATTTCTTTTCCATTGTTTTCTCAACGAAGGCTACGTATCGGTTGGCAAAGTCGACCCCTTGCCGAAGATATTCAGAACAACTCGGTGCCAATGATCGCCTTGGCTTGCGCTTTCCCACCGTTTAAACGGGCCGCCACGTCGCGAAGCGGTACCCGCTCGATGGCTGCTTCTATGGTTTCGGGTTCTAGTGTCTTGGTGGGGTCAGATATTGTCATCAGGAAATCGGCAAGAGACTTTACGGTCTGCCGAACCAAGTCGATTTCCTGAATAGCTTGGATTGCATCGCCGTCCTCGTGTATTTTTTCAGAGCTCATGTGACGCTCCAGAGCGTTTTCGAGCGTCTCTATCCTGTGCTCGAGCAAGTCGAGTTCTTGACCAACGCGAAAGTTGGCGGCTTGGAACAGCAGAAGGCACGCGGAAGTGTTCATAGTCTTCCAACGACACTTTCGATGCACTGTTTCATTGAGGCCGCGGTAAACGGTTTCTTGATCATGTTGTTCAAGCCAAGTTTCTTTGCTTCGCTGACGATTTCCGGTGTCGGTCGGCCGGTCACCAGAATGAAACCAACTTTCTGCGTAGACGGATGGCTTCGCACGGCTTTCAACAAGCCCAGCCCGTCCAGGCCAGGCATATTGTAGTCTGACAAGACCAGATGCACCGGGCTGCCGGCCATCCGCTCCAACGCGCGCTTTCCGTCATTTTCGGTAATGTAATTCTTTACGCCGATGTCGTCCAAGGCTTGGGTGATAAGCCCTCGGCTCGTGGCCATGTCATCTACGACCATTATGCGAAGTGAATCTTTCAGACCCATAGGTGCGTTCCCTTTTCTTCGTTTATTGGACCAATTTTTGGTATGTCGTGATTCCGGACGGTTTCAAGGTTTTCATGGCATCTCCGGTAACTCTTTCCGAATGGCCAATAAACAAATGTCCGCCTGGCTTGAGATAGTCTGCAAACTTTGACCAGATTGTTTGCTGCGTGCTTTGATCAAAGTAAATCGCGACGTTTCTGCAGAATATGACATCGAAAGGTCCTTTGAAGGGCCACGTTTCGATAAGGTTGAGTTCCGCACACGTTACCAAGCTACGCATCTGCTTTTTGACGACAACAGTCGCAGACCCTTCTGCATGGTCGAACATCGCGTGCCGCGTCTTTTCTGGTAGCGAAGCCACTTCTTCGGCGGGATAGATGGCTTGCTCCGCGCGCTTGACGATTTTCGGGTCGATATCGGTTGCCAATATCTTTACGTCATATTGACCGATGCCAGGCTGCGACATAAGTATCGTCGCCGCAATGGAGTATGGCTCTTGTCCTGAAGAGCATCCGGCAGACCAGATACGGACACGTCCGCCGCTTTGGGCGTGCGCGAGCATATCAGGCAAACATGCCTCCCTCAGCGTGTCAAAGTGGTGTTCCTCGCGAAAGAAACTCGTGACATTTGTCGTCAGGGCTGAAATCAGTTCTAGACGCTCGGTCTCCTCCTCGGGGCGCTCAAGCAACTCCAAATATTGAGGGAACGAACATCCATTTCGAACTTGGAGGCGCCGAGATAGCCGTGAGTATACGAGCGGTTTCTTGCTGGGTGATAGGCTGAGGCCAAATTTTTTTTTGGCCATATTTGCCAGCTTTTCGAAGTCCGCATCCGTGAATCCGGCTTCGGAGTCCGCGCGCGGGGTCGCGAAGTTGCTCATAGAGAACTACCTGCACCTGTTTCCAGGACCGCGTCCAAGTTGACAACACGGACCATGGAGTCATCCACCGAGATCATTCCCAAAATGCTGTGCCGTGTTGCGTCGGACTTGATGTCAGGTGTTTCCTGAATCGCACTTTTCTCCACCGAGAGAATTTCGGAGACGGACTCGACAAGCAAACCGATCGTTGTGCCGCCGACCGAAGCCACGATGACAACATTGCGTTCGTTTGCAGGCGTAATCCCGAGACCGAACCTCGCCGACAAATCGAAAATTGGAATGACGGCGCCTCGCAAGTTCATGACGCCCAGCACGTCTCCCGGTGTATGCGGCAACGCCGTAACGGGCGTCCACCGGCGAATCTCGCGTATTTGCGTGATCTCGAGGCAGTAATCCTGCCCGCCGGCGGAAAAGGTGATGAACTCGAATTGTGTGTCGGCGCGATTTTGTGCGACTTCAGGCATGACGAAGCTCCATTCTGACGTTTTGATTGAACAGATCCTGGCCTGATGAGTGGGCCATTTTGATGAGTTCTTCCGGATCCAGGATCAGCGCAATCTTTCCATCGCCAAGGATCGTGGCAGCGGAAACGCCGGGGATTGCGGCGTAATTGCTTTCCAAGCTCTTGATGACAACTTGCCTTTGGTCGTGAATTGCCGATACGCGCAGTGCTGTCAGTCCCTGCAGTTCCGTGGACACCAAAAGGAGTATGCCAGGTTCGTCGTTTGAATTCCTGTGAGAGAGTCCCAATCCGTCCGCCACATCAACGATGGGAACATATGCCCCCCGCACGCTGACGACCTCACTATCCGTTCCGACCATATGGATATCGCGTGCGCTCGGTCGAATGGTTTCCAGAATAGACGCGATCGGAATGACCATGGTTTGGTCCGAGACGGAAATGACGAACCCATCCATAACGGCAAGTGTCAACGGCAGGACAATGGTAAATGTTGTCCCTTTGCCGGGAGCGGAATTGATCGAGACACGGCCGCCGAGTGCTTGTACGGCGTTCTTGACGACATCCATACCAACTCCGCGACCGGAGAGATTGGACACTTGTCCGGCGGTTGAAAAGCCGGGAAGGAAGAGCAGGTTGTCGATTTCGGGGTCCGACAATTCGACATCCGGCGCAACCAACCCCTTTTCTATGGCCTTCTCGAGGATCCTCTCCCGGTGCAGACCAGCGCCGTCATCGGATATTTCGATGAAGACGCTGCCCGAGCGATGCGATGCCGACAGACGGATGGTACCGATCGGGTCCTTGCCCGCGCTTTCGCGCAGGTCCGGTTTTTCCAGGCCATGATCAACTGCGTTTCGAACCATATGGGTCAAGGGATCGGCGAGTCTTTCGATGACCGTCTTGTCGACTTCTGTCGAGTCACCGACCGTGACCAACTTGGCCTTCTTGCCGGTCGCGTCGGAGGCTTCGCGAACGATGCGGGACATGCGCTGGAACAGCGGTTTGACCGGCTGTGCGCGGATCGCCATCACCCCTTCTTGGATGTCGCGGGCCAACAGTTTGTAGGCTTCGAGTTCGTTCGTCAGGTGGGCGACTGTCGGAAGGTCCAGTTCCTCGATGCGCTGAGAGATCATGGCTTGGTTGATGATCAGCTCGCCGACGGTGTTAATCAAACGATCCACACGATCGAGATCCACCCGCAAGGTGGGTTTCGGACCGCGAGCTTCTTTTTGCGAAGCCAAAGACGCACTTGCGGCCGGTTCGGGAGCCGCTTTCGGGGCAGCAGCCGGAGCAGCCTGCGGGGCGGGTTCCAGCGGGGTTTCCGCGGGAATTGCACTGGGAACCGGCGTCGCAACCGCTGCGTCGGTGACCGAGATATCGAGCTTGCAGAGCCCTTCGACGAATTCAAACACCTCGTGAAGTGTCGTTTCGGTTTCGCTGGTGGTCAGCGTCAGGGACCAAGGTATGACCGCATCCGCGGGGTCGAAGGAATCGAAAGCCGGCAATTGGCTCAAATCGGCCTCGACGTGCAGGTCGCCGAGTTCGGCGAGCGCATCGAAGATCAAGAGCGGTTCATGCCCGTTTTCATACAAGGCCCTTGTCGGTTGGAACTCGATCTTGAAGACGCGGCTGCTGGCGTTTTCTGCTTCCGGCACGGCAATCTCGACGGGTTCTGCCCCGAAATCCAGCGTGACGGCGTCGAATGAGAATTCCTCTTCCTGCGACGAGCCGCCGAGATAGTCTTCGAGTTCCTTGACGACGCTTGCTTCGGAATCGGGATCAAGTTCGGTTTCGTCACGTTCGGCTGCGACGAGATCGGACAGTTTGTCGCCGGAGCGGTGGAAAACGCCCATCAGCTTCTCGTCGACGGGCAACTCGCGGTCGCGCACCTTGTCCAGAACGGTTTCGAACGTATGGGCGAAATTCACCAGGCGGTTTAGCCCGAAAGCCCCGGCGCCACCCTTGATCGAATGCACCGCGCGGAACACCGCGTTGATGATTTCCATGTCATCGGAGGCCTCCTCCATTTGGGCAAGGCCTTCCACCAGTGCTTCGAGGAGCTCTTCGCATTCCTCGAAAAACGTGTCTCTGATCGAATTTCCAGACATATCAGTTCACATGCCCCGTCAAACGTTTCAGAACAGAAACCAGCGATGCATCATCAAACGGTTTGACGATCCAACCGGTGGCTCCGGCGGCGCGTGCGCGATGAACCAGTCCGGGTTTACCGGAGACGTTGGAGTTCGTCACTCAGCGGCTATTTTAGCCGTGAGCTCTTCGTTGTAA
>NZ_RCTZ02000025.1 GCF_003667315.2 Tropicibacter alexandrii
CGGGGTGTGCTTCTTCTGGTCCATAGGGTTCATCCTTTGAGAGTTTTACTCTCCGGTAAACCCGGGGCGGTTCAACCTGACGACAAGGTGATATTCATTGCCATAGTCCAAGGTGTCTTTGGTGAAGGTGATTGAGCCAGTTTGCAGCGTGTTGCCACCACGTTGCGTCTTGCTAGGCTTCAGATCACAATCGTATCTTGGCGGCATGTCAGGATGCGTACTTTCCTGTCCGGCATGGCTGCGGAAGAAATTTGAGATGTGATCAACAGGGCAACCGCGGATGAGTCGAAAATCCATCTTTGTGCCCAGATAGTCAGCGCGTGTTCTGCGCACCGGGGGATCATAGGCCAAAGAGATGCGGATGGTCCGCTTGCCACCGGTCTGAAATTCCACAGGAATAGGAATGCGGTAGATTGCGAACTTATCGATATCGAGTTGATCTTCGGCAAAGTAGATAACGCGATGATCATCCGAATAGACCGCTTTGACAGGATCGACCAAGCCGTTACCTACGACAGAAGCCGTTTCCAAGGCGTCCATCGCCTGAAGCCGCGTAGTCATTTCATCTGGAAAGGAAGCGGCACCTGCTAAGAGCGCGCGAACGAGATTGGCTGACGCTTCCGGGAAACGCTGCAGCAACAAGGCCGCCTTGCGTGCAAGAAGAGGGGTCGCAATCGAGGTCCCACTTGCGGACGTAAAGAGCTGCCGAACGAAGTCATGGTTGAGCGTGGTAATACCAGCTTCCGGCACAATGGGAGCCGATTGGAGCGACCGTGTGACCGCGCTAAACAGCATCGTACCGCCTAAATCAGAAAAATCGGGCTTCGTAATGCCCCCAGCTCCGGGACCGGCCCGGGTAAAGGGGGACGGCTCATTTGGGCCCGCCGTGATCGCACGCACATGTGCATCATCCCTGTGCTGTGCAGCAAGTCCGCTCCCATGAGAAAGCGAACCGACAGTCACTACGTTTGCGGCTCCTGAAGGCTCGAAAATGCGGTTGGCTTCTTCGAGAAGGTACTGAGGGTACTGAGTGACACCTTGCTCAACTACATTGCCACCACGGGGAGACCGGTTACCTGCTGACACAAACACCAGAACATCAAGCTCACGTGCAAGTTCGTCCAGTGTCATAGCCCAAGGTCCGACCCGTCCGCGCTCAAACCAAGATTTCTTGTCCCCAAGCGACAAGACAAAGATCCTGCAACCATACCGTTCGTTGAGACCCCGGAAGACCGTCCGCATTAGATTTGGCAGTGTTCGCCGGTCATAGAACTGCCCGTCGTCTGTGATAATTTTTGCGGAAACCAACCGCACTGACTTCCGAAGCTGCCCGCTTGCTATTTGGTCTCTCAGATCGCCAAAGACTGCCGCCCCACCGACTTTGGTCCCGTGACCCCAGATATCTGCTGCTGAAAGGCCTGTATCGAAAGTTTCAGATGCAATGAGGACATCTTCCAGCAGTGGATGCGCATTGATACCGCTGTCAAGCACAGCAACGATTGGCGCATCGGGTGACACTGGTTCAGCAGCGGGAAGGTCTTCAAGCGCCATTTCAACGACAGGCTGCGCCTCAAGATCTGGCTCGGGGGGGTGGTCGATTAGTGCGACCTCAGGCACAGACAATACCGGTCGCAGGGCTTGTCCTGGCGCTTGGACCCGCATGATGGTCAGGGACGGCCCCACGTAGGTGTCGAAAACCTCTCCGTTGCGGGCCTCAACAAAGGCCCCGATTTCTTCGGCCTTGCGGCGACGAGCCGGTGCACCTGCAAAGTCCCAAAGCTCAATGTCCACAAGATAGATTTCGTTGTCCTGAAAATCTGTAGCGCCGGTGAAGCCGCGCTCGAGCAGGCGGATGCCAAGCCGATCCCTTGGCTCAAGCGTGGATACGCTTTCGATCCGGTCAATAAACCCCGCAAAACTGCGGTCTTTTTGACCAGCGGGTTTTGGGCCCGCGTAAGCTGCAAGCTTTCTGCGGAATTCTGTCAGTTCCTCGGTTGAGGAAAACAGCACCAAGGTGTTATCATCGTCGCTTGAGAGCAAGCGAAGCCCAACACCTTCCCAGTCGTCCTCCATCGACATCCCATTCATCTCAACCTTGAGGATCAGGGACGGATCTACGAATTCTACCGGTCTTTGCAAGCGCTGCGTCTGGATCGCGTCGTCGACCTCAGCGCTTACCCCTGTCCCATGTCCTTGCGTTCTGCCCGGCTTGGGCGGAGGGCGACCGGTTTTGCGTCGATCAAGATTTTCTGGCAACCGAACAAGCGGCAAATGATCATACTGGGGCAAGGGTACTTACCGAGATTTAGGTGCCGAGCCGTTCAGTACGCTTTGCGCGACGTTTGGCATCATCAACGGCAATGTTGAAATGACGAAGAGACACAGTCTTAGCGCGTCCCAAAATTGAGAGCTTAATGGATTGGGTGCAAATCTTATCGAGTTCAGCGTAGGAATAGCCTTTGACCGTAGAGGCCTGTTCTGCCGGAACGAAGTCAGCTTTGACGTTTTTGAAAGCGTTGGTCAGAAACTTCCTTGTCATTCTCTCATCAGGTGCGTCAAACCAAACGACCTCATCAAACCGACGCCAGACAGCCGGGTCGAGAGATTGATCAAGGTTGGTCGCAGCCAACAAGAAACCGCTTGGTTGTATCTGATCAATGAAGAGAAGAAGACTATTCACAACGCGGCGCAACTCGCTGTGTTCCCCACCGTCGTCGCGTGACCGCGCAATCGCATCAAATTCGTCGAGAAACAGGACGCAGGGTTGACGGCGGGCAAACTCAAAAATCTTGCGAATGTTTGTGGCAGTCTCGCCAAGATAGGATGACATCAGACGATCAAGTTGCACAACAAAGAGAGGTAACCCCAGCTCATGTGCGAAGACCTCAGCACAAAGTGTCTTGCCGCAGCCAGGCGGTCCACAAAACAGAAGCTTTGAGCGCACAGGTAAACCATGCTGTTTGATCTGGTCGGATTTCCGGAATTCACGCAAAAGCCCAGTAAAAAGCCGTACGTTCTCTGTCGACATTAAGATGTCTTGCGCAGTCCGGTTTGGCTCAATGCGCTGAATAAACTCACTGGCTTCATCGGGAAAGGGGATGAGAGGGGCAAGCCCTTTGGCCGGAACGCTGTGCCCAAGATTCTCGAGCGTCTTTCTCAAGGTCCGTGCCAGGACGTTGTTTTTCTTCTTTTCTTCCTCACCGATGATCTGTTCGGCGACTGCACGAAACGCATCCTCTTGGCCATAACTGGCCAGAAGTTTTTTCATGAGTTCGCCGCGTGCCACCTGATTTTCTCCTCGTTTATGGGAAAATCTTAGCCCACACAGATACAAATGACCATAAAAACCTGACGGAATAGCTCTTACAAATGAGCCAGAATTGCGGCTGCATCAATGGCCGGATTATGCCCAAAGGTTTCAGCGTTTTCCATTGACTAAGTTTACCTTGATCTATCTGGCCCTGGATCAAATTAAACTTACTGCTCACCATTGTCTGCAACAGCCAAATCCAACTCTGGTAAGTCCCGCAGTGTCTCCAAATCGAACGTCACCAGAAACGTCTCAGTCGTGACAAATGTATGTGGCGCGCCCGCGCGTGGAGCCCTTGGTCCACTGGCAATCAGCTCCTTGAAGCGGAGCCGCGCGAGCAGATCGCGGCTCACGTCTTTGCCAAAGATGTCCTTCAGCCCTGCCCGATCAATCGGCTGATGATAGGCGATCGCGCAGAGCACGCCCATCTCCATCTCAGTGAAGGCCATCGACTGGTCGCCAAGGTCTGCCGCCGCCTTGATCACATCTGCAAACTGCGTCTTGGTCCGGAACATCCATCCTCCAGCAACCTGCGCCAGTTCATAAGGCCGACCAATCAACTCCGTCTTAATATCCTCAATCAGCATCTCAACCGAGGCCCCCTGCCCCACCACGCGTGCCAAGTCGTCATGGCCAACCGGCGTGCCACTGGCAAACAGAACCGCCTCGATCCGCCCCATCCATTCGCGCCAGCGCAGCTCTTGCGGCAGATCTTCAAGCTCACGGTCAAAGACGCCTTCGCGTCCGGCCTCCTTCGGTCTTGTGTGCTTTTGTTTGGCTTCGGAGGTTATGGCGGTGCGGGTCATCGCACAATCCCATACAGCCGGAACGTAGCCCGTCCAGTGAGCTCACGCGCGACGCCCAGTTCGACGAGCCGATCACAAAACCGGCGCGCAGCGCGATCGGTCATCGGAATGGTGCTGCCCTGGATTGTTGGTGACAGCATCATTGAAGGCCCAATCGCATCTTCAGTAAGGAACAACGCGACGGCCGCATCAGATCCTTTGGCGCGCAGCTTCGGAGCCGCGGCCTGCAGCAAAGTCGCCCGCGCTGCCAGATCGCGCGCCAAGCGGATCGTATCTTCGATAGACATCAACAGGCGCGCCTGAACTTTCAGATCCGCCCCCTGCCCTTCTTCAATCAGGTCGCGCAACATCTTTTTCGTAAGGTCTTGTGCCGTGACAGGCAGCAGTGACATCCAGTTCAATGCCCGCGCAAGGACAATATCCGAGAGCAGACAGGCGATCTGCTCCGCCCGATCATCCATTTCCAGAACCGCGCGCATCACGGCAATACATCCCGCCAACGGTCCATGGGATTTTGCGCAATCGGCACCAACCCCTATCACCCTCAAGACATCATCGGCAAACGCCGCGCCAACCAAGCTTTGCACACCGTCGTGCCAGTCCCGCCCCGTCAATTTGAGACGCGCCGCATCTCGCCAAAACGCCAAGATATCACCATCGGGGCCGCGTGCCTCTCCGGGCGGTGCCAAGTGGTAAGCGTCGCGGATATCAGCCTCTCGGGCAAGACGGCCTTCGAGTTTAGACGTCGCCGTGGCCGCTCGTAGTGCAAGCTGGTTGGCCAGCAGTTTAAGAGGCACGCCTTGGGACGGATCGCTGACCAGTTGATTTAATACCGTGAGCGCTGCTCCAGACCGAAATGCCACAGTTTCAAGGGTTTCGGCACGTCCAGAGGTGACCCAGCCCGGCAGCTTGGGTAGAGTGTTCACGTCGTCAGAGACAGTTGCGGGCTGATAGGTCATGCCGAGACACTAACTCGCCACGGCGCTTAATTCCAGTAAATACCACTCAAACCGCCCCACCTTACAGCTCTTTGATATGTCCAATAAGTTTGCATTATCGGACACAAAATGATATGCTCAGCGGCATGTCAGAAAACACCGAGAAATCGAGCTCCGAAGCGCCAATCGGGCCTTCGTCCAACGAGGACAACGAGAGAGATCTCCCTGACGGCGGGGCCTTGAGCCTGCCGTCCTTTGTCGCCGGTTCCGGCAGTCTCGATCGGCTGGTGGACACGGCCCGAGACTATGCCCGCGCCGCGGCCTCCGAGAACACGCTGAAGGCCTATGCAAAAGACTGGGCGCATTTCGCTCGGTGGTGCCGGATGAAAGGCACCGAGCCCCTGCCCCCGTCGCCGGAGATGATCGGGCTCTACCTTGCCAATCTGGCATCAGGGTCGGGCCCCTCCCCTGCCCTATCCGTCTCGACCATCGACCGCCGCCTGTCGGGCCTCGCCTGGAACTACGCGCAACGCGGCTTCAACCTTGATCGCAAAAACCGCCACATCGCCACCGTGCTGGCCGGGATCAAGCGCAAGCATGCGCGTCCCCCGGTGCAGAAGGAGGCGATCCTGGCGGAGGACATCCTCGCGATGGTGGCCACCCTTCCTTTCGACCTGCGCGGGCTCCGGGATCGGGCGATCCTGCTCATGGGCTACGCCGGTGGTTTACGCCGCTCGGAAATCGTCAGCCTCGACGTGCACAAAGACGATACGCCGGATTCCGGCGGCTGGATCGAGATCTTCGAGAAAGGCGCCCTCCTGACCCTCAACGCCAAGACCGGTTGGCGTGAAGTCGAGATCGGCCGGGGCTCCAAGGATCAGACCTGCCCCGTGCATGCGCTCGAGCAATGGCTGCACTTCGCGAAGATCAATTTCGGCCCGGTCTTCGTCGGCACCTCACGGGATGGCAAACGCGCGACCGAAACCAGACTGAACGACAAGCACGTCGCGCGCCTGATCAAGCGTACGGTGCTGGACGCGGGTATCCGATCCGAGCTGCCCGAAAAAGACCGACTGGCGCTGTTCTCCGGTCATTCGCTGCGCGCCGGCCTCGCCAGTTCGGCCGAAGTTGACGAGCGCTACGTCCAGAAGCAACTCGGTCACGCCTCGGCCGAGATGACCCGCCGCTACCAGCGCCGTCGTGACCGGTTCCGCGTGAACCTGAGCAAAGCCGCAGGTCTCTGACCCCCTGCTCCATCACGCCGCCTGACCGCTGAGCCTGCCATAGAAGCTCCGCTCGAGATGCAGCTCCCCTGCCCCGGCCTTCTCGACCATGCCGCGCAGATAGCCGCCCGGCGAGGAAACTTCGCCGGCACAATGCTTCTCGAAGACGAGCGCGAGCGCCGCTGTCGCCACCTGTTTGCCCAGCCGGTCCTGTGCCACGTTCCAGGCATGTTCAGAAATGCCGATCATCGGCCTGAGTTGACCAGCAACCCGGTGCAGATCGCCCCAATCCTTCAGGAACCCGCCCAAATTGCGCGCCCACGACGCGAATTCGGGACAGGCCTGCATCACAGTGGGCAGATCCAGCGCTGCGCGCTTCTTGCGCACCTCGGCTACCCATTCTTCCAGCTCCCTATCAACCTGATCTTCGGGTCGAGCATTGGGCACCACGGCCACGGCTTCCTCTTTTTCAGAGGAATTACGAATTACAGGATCAAGTTGGTTTGTAATTAGTATATGGGGGTCAGAAATGACCTCCCTGGGGTTCATTTCTTGAGTGGTCTTAGTAACTTGCTCCTTGGTTTCCGGCGTGTTTTCCACAGGTTGAACGACCTCTGTTGCCTTGAGATAGGCAGCTTCAACGCGCTCCTGGAGCTCCTTGAACCAGGTTAGCAGCCGCTCAAGCTGTTCTGAAGCTTCATGGCGGCGAGGAAGCCGGTCCAGAAGCTCCTCGAGGAGACCCGTGAATTGCGTCCAGGGTCCTCGCAGCGCGCTGCTGACGGCCGCTTCGATCCGAGCGCGGATCATACGGCGTGCAACCGTGATCTGGCGCTTCAGGCGCTGGCAGAGCTCGCGTTCAGCCTGCAACTCGGCATGAAGCTCCTCGAATTCCTCGACACGCGCCGACAGCGGCGACAGATCGAAGCCGTAGGCCTCGACGATGCGCCCCTCGGCGTCCCTGCGGCCCCACCGCTTGCCGTTTGGGCTGTCCTGGAAGGAGATCACGCCGATCTCGGCCAGGCGCCGTGCATGGCGCTTGAGTGCGGAGAGCGAGAAGCCCGTCTGTTCCATCAGATAGGCGTTCGACGCCCAGACGATCGGGCGCTGCCCCTCCTCCCAGTCCTGGGCCTGGGTAAAGGCCCCGAGCGTGTCGAGGAGCATCATGTCTCCGGCCTTGAGGCCAATATATGCACCGACCCGCTTCACGGCCACGAAGGCCCGCGTTTTGGGTACAGCTACCTGTTCACCGGCTTGGGCAAGTTGCTCTGCAATGCCAAGACCCGGTGTCGGCTTGCGCCAACCTGTATGTTTCATGGATAGTTCTCGCCTCCTCTGCTTGATGGAGGGCAAAAGAATCCCGTTCGCTCAGGAGCGTTGCTGTTGACAGTGATTCGCCAGAGAACTATCTTGATAGCGACCAAACTAGTCTTGATAAGCTCTCAGGCCCTCAGCTTGGGGGCTTTTCTTTTGCCGTTATCTCAAAGCATATCCGCTCCTGTTTCTTACCTCGTTTGGATCGAAGACCACCGTCTCCGCGGCTCCTGCCTCTTACTTCGATCCGTGTTTCTCCAAATACTCAGCGATGACATCACTCAAACCTCTGAGAATGTCCTCGTCCAATGTTAGCCCCGTGGCGGCGACCGAGAGCTTCCCGCCCTGCCCTGTAATACTCAATTTCCGCGAACCGATCTTTCGCTGTACAGTGAGTTTCTTGGGGCTCTGCGATTTCTTTTTTGCAGGCTTGGACTGCTTCTCAGTCAGGTCACCAAGAACCTTTTCGAGGTCACGGTGGCTGAGATCGTAGACATCTTTGCACGCGTGCAAAATCTCAGTTCTAGCGGCATAGACAGCGCGACCACGTGATACCGCGCTGTTATGAACACCCACACGCTTGGCGAACTCGGTTGCAGTTATCTTCTCGTCCGGTTTGGCATCTTGTAGCCGCTCAAACATCTCGCCTATCGAAACCAGTCGCTCGAAAGCGCTGAGGTTTTCACGTTCCTCATTCTCCCGGAAGCGCATGAATAGCATCTCGAACTGCTCTTCACGGGAACCCCGAAGGGATTGTGGAACCAGAATGGCGCGGACAGGCAATCCCAAAGCTTCAAGGATCGCATGGCGTCGCCGACCCACGATCAACTGGAACGTCACGCCTTCTATGTTCTCGGGCTCACGTTCATCCGGTCGCCAATCAGGATCCGCTGGCCGAATATGAATGGGCGTATCTTGACCATTCTTCTCGATACTCTCTTTGAGCTTCTCGAATGCCTCTTGGTCGCGCCAATCTTCACGCCGGTCCGATCCAATCACGTCCACGATCTGAGACGGATCAATCTGCAACTCATGTCGACCCGCGAGAATGCGCTCCACGATCTGTGCGCGCTCAACGTGAAGCATCTGGCTGGCGTCTGAAAGCGCTCCGGCCTTCCAAGCACTGCCAGAGCCGCCCAGTCTTGGCTTAACCCCACCAACCAGTTTCGCTTCGTCTTCGTGAACCTGTTCGCGTGCAACAGATTCAGGAGCCGCAGACACATCTTCATCTGGGCGCGTGGGCTTTTTCTTGAGGACCGAGCTGCTCAGTGTTCGCTTCATTCGGCTTCCTCCTCGAAATTGTAGAAGTTCTGCATCCAATCCTCGGCATAGCCACGCTCAAGACCGGGCCAGAGGCGTGAGACGATGGCGTCATTCACTGCGTCAGCATTCTCGATGAACCTGTTGATGCCTTTTCGCTTGCCTGGCGTATCTGGGTCGTACTCGTAGACGGATTGATAAACGTCCGATGCGTTCGAAATAGCATCAGAGCGAAGATAGAATACCGGCAGCACCTCATCTGGGCAGTTTTCGAGCAGGTTGCCGACCTGTGTGAGATCTTGCTCATTTGTTCTCTGCACGATCGTGGGCAACAGCATATGTGCCGCACCGCCCATATCGATCCGATCCGTCGCGAAAATGTGGCGCAGCATGGTGAGGAGACCAGTCACAAAGGTGGACAAGGTCGCAATGTCGAACCCTTTCATCGTCTGCGGGATAATCAACGAAGTAGACGCCATCACATTATTCAGCTGGAACAGTGTCAGCGCAGGCTGATAGTCGATAATGATGCAGTCCAAGGTCTCGTTGAGGGCACTTTCAAGCTTCGCTTGGTCGACCCTACCGTTGCTCACAAGTTCATTCGGACGGGTGACCGGTGGATGCCCCTCATTCCAACGATCTATGGAGTCTCTTAGGAACCTGTAGAACCGCTTTTCCGGGGTGCCCGCTCGCAACAACCTAGCGATCTGAATTTCACCTTCTGAAGTTTCGCCATGCGCAGGTACTAGCCGCACGCCCGGCCAAGAGGTTTTCTTGAAAAACCCGTCAAGCGTCTCCGCATCATAGTCAGTGTAGGGGATGGATTCGTCGGTCTGAAACAGCCCCGCGAAGTCAACCATCGTCGGAGTTTCGTCATCTGGCAAAGTTGGCATTTCTTCGCCGCCAACAAAATAGAGCGTGATCGTGCTCTGGGGGTCAGCGTCCATGACGCCGACTCGCATGCCGTAGTGCAGACTCAGGTACTGAGCGAAGTGCGCAGCACTAAGCGACTTCGCAGTTCCACCTTTCTGACTTGCAAATGAAATGACGGGCAAAGGATCGTCGAGTTTGCGCCAAGCAAGAAAATGCTCAGGCCGCTTTGCTGAGGCAGCCATCAAAGCCCGGATGTGCATCAGCTCCGTCAGGGTGAAAACACGTTCGCGCCCTACATGTTTGCCGGCAGGAAAATCCTCATTGTCCTTAGCGAACTTCGTCAGATGCTGATGGCTAATGTTCAGGAAGCGAGCACATTGGCGCATCGACCAAGAGCGCTTGATGCGCTCACGCATAGTCAACTCCTTGTTGACCGAGACCATGGTCCGGCCAAGGCCCCGCTCGAGCTCTTGAAGGAACTGTTCTATACTGCCGCCCATTACACCGCTCTCATTTCGACTCTCTCAAGGAATCGCTCCGAGTTGTAAATAGCACGGTTTTTGAGGAAATGTACAGATATTGTACGCCTACAGGATTTCCGGCGCACAATATGGGCTACTCCGATTGAAAATACGGACAGCAACCTGAGCCGCCGAGTTGTTTTTGCACGCGTGCAAAAACCTCGAAACGAGGAAAAGTCAGACCGCCGGAGCGGTCTGGCTGATAGCTTACTCAGCGTCTTTGGGGCACTAGGGGATGACCGCCTGCTGGGACGGATCGTCCTGGTTCAGGTGGGAAAGAACGCAACGGGAAGATCTCGAAAGACGGGGACAGGACGCTGAGAACGCTGCTGGAGCTCGGTGCGAGCTCTGTCATCAGGCGGGTGACTTCAGGGCGGGAAACGCCGCTCTATGGCTGGGTGAAACGCCTGATCAATACTGGCCAGCCACCGCAGCTGGTGACCGTAGCTCTGGCCAACAAGATTGCGAGGACCGTCTGGTCAGTCATGACCGGGAAGGCCGAGAATAAATCTGAGAAGGCGGTGCTCACCGTTTAAGCAAGGCGAGAAACACAGAGACCGGGAGAGCGTGTACTTCGAATGATGAAAACCGGTGCCAGCCGGAGATCAGGAAAACCCGTACGCGAGACCGCATTGTCATATGCGTAAGATTGATAGGGACCATGATCTGCGGACTTCATCAGGGCCAGCGGATTCCGCCGCGACGAATAGGCCGGACACATGAGCGCACTGAACTGGAAGTCGGATTTCGAAAAATGCTTGACCGATGGGTGTCCACACATGTTCCCGCGAGTAATGCCCCAAAGGGGCAGGGGAAATTTCTGGTGCGGTGCGCATTGCTGCCCGGACGAGTGGCGCTCAGTCCCGACCCGCCGGTCCATCGCTACCTTTTCCAACCGGGATCAGATCGAACCCGCGGAACATTTGCCCTGTCAGGCATCCCAGGGGAGGTTAGGGGTCACCCGTCCTCGATCTCCTGACCTTGTGCTTTCATGGCCTTTAGCAGGTACCGGGGCAGTGCATCTCTTCCAAATGCCCGCAGATCGTCGTTGAAATCGCCCCTGGCTGGCACGAGATCGCCACAGTCAATTCCGAGCAATTCTATTTGGTTACGCAATCTCATTGATGCATTGCGTCCTGCGTCGTCATTGTCCCGCGCGATCCAGATGCGCCTGATCCTCGGCGTCGGAACGAAAAGGCCGAGATGGTTGGCAGTAAGACAGGAGGCGAGATCGAATTCGGGGAGGGCTGTGCCGACCGAGAGAGTGTTCTCGAGCTCTTCGCCGACGATGAGATCGGAGCGGCCCGTGTCGGACCAGAAGCGGGCGGCATAGCCGTGCAGGTTGTCCGAGGATCCGCTTCGGGCTCTCGATTTCGGCCAAACGGCCGATGGACGGATCTAGATAGAACCGCGCACATCCGGTAATCTGACCCCGGTTGTCGGTGATCTTGGCCAGCAGGGCAGGGGCCCTTTGCGGCGGATCGGTATCGTGCTCACCCTGCCACAGGAAGACCCGCGGGTGATAGAGCAGGGCCGGGCCAAGACGTGTGATGCCACGCCTCTGCAGATAGGTGGCAGCCAGGGTCCCGAGCACCGGCTGGCCAGCGGCGAAAAATTTTCGCGCCCGCGAGATGCGTTTGCCGGAGCTCCATCCGGGTGCTCAGCTTTTCGCGGCTCTCGTGGCACGGTAGGGCAGGGGGCTTCACCGAGAAGTGCCTGGGCTTCCCTCAGCGTCTCGTTCGGCGTAACCGAGCCATGTCGTTCCTGCAGCAGGTCGATCAAGTCGCCGTATTACCCCGTCGCATAGTCGACCTAGGAGCCAGCTTTGCGCCCACCTTCAGCTTGCAGGCGGATGGCGAGACTTTGCCCCTTAGCGCAAGAGGTGTCGCCAACCTGCCAAAAATTGCCCTGCTTGCGCCCCTCGGGAAAATACTGGCGGCAGAAACTCTCGGCACGGGTCGCACGTTCGACCACGAGGTTTGCGATGCTGCACCGCGCGCTCACGAACCGGCATCCGCTGCGCTGACACCAACCGGGTGCTCGGCGAATGCTGCATGGGTTAGCATGTGCGAGTCGGGTGCTTGAGAGTAAGAGCAACCGTTTTCGAGGCCAGCTGTTTCCAGAAGCCGCTCCAAAAAATGTGACGCTTGAAAACTCTGCACAATTTGGATGACTGGACTGGGCAGATATGGCATGTTCACCATTCAGTCGTTTCGCGACGGCGCTTGGCCGAACTTTAGGAGTTGGGTTGCTCCGGATGCAGGAACGTTGCATGGCTTTAAGTCCTCCAAGCAGCTTTGGATGATTAATACCAAACAAAGAGGACGGGAACTGGAATTGCCAATTTCGCCACGCACTCCGAAACTCGTGATCTTTGACTGTGACGGTGTGCTTGTCGACTCCGAGCCCACCTTCAATCGCGTCTTGCACGAATATTTGCTTTCAAGTGGCGCACGTTTGTCACTCGTCGAATGCCACAGTCTGTTCGTCGGCAAGAGCAGACATGATGTCGAACGTTACGTGAGCGAAAGAGGATTCCGCCTTCCAGCGAAATGGCCGCAGGACTTCTACGACAGCGTTCTCGACGCCCTCAGGACAGAGGTTGCGCCAATTCCGGGCGCCCGTGAGGCGGTGGCGATGATTTCGTCGGCTGGCATTCCGCTCTGCGTAGCCTCCAATGGGCTTCTGGCAAAGATGCATGTCACTCTGGAGCGGTCGGGTCTGCTTCCTTGGTTCGAAGGAAAGATGTATTCGGCTTATGATGTCGGCGCAAGTAAACCCGCGCCCGATGTGTTTTTGCATGCGGCTGAAATGAATCGCGCTGCGCCAGAACACTGCGTGGTAATCGAAGACAGCGCAAGCGGATTCGAAGCGGCTTCCAATGCTGCGATGACCTGTTTTGCTTACGACCCGAAGACGACGTTGGAACCAGAGAACCTCTTCGACGCACGACGGTTAACCGATATGGCTGACCTACCGAAACTGTTGGGACTTTGAGAGCGGCTGATACTTGGTCGGCAACCAGCTTCGCATGGACCGGACGGCGTGAACCGGGCTGCCCAATCTCCATCGGAACAAACAATACGTGTGGCATGCGAGGGAACAGGCCCATCTGGTATCTTACTTTTTCGGTTCTGCTTCACCAATTGTTGTTATTGACCGACTGAGTGCGCAGCAGGCATCCAACGCTCTCGCGGTTGCCATCAGCATTTGAGGAAGGACCATCCACTCCAAAGCCCAGGCTGTACCCGACCGTTCCTGTTCATGTATCAAAGCATGATGCATAGCCGAGACCTGCACCGCATTGAATCGTGCTAACGTCACCAAGAGCTCGGCGGAGATCGGATTGTTTTTGTGTGGCATGGCGGACGAAGTACCACCGCCTGAAATCGCGATCGCACTGATGCCTTGCTGCGCCATTAGGGCGATGTCCTGGCCAATCTTGCCGAGAGTGCCAGAAATCATTGAAAGCAGAGAGGCATATTCCACAATCCCGTCACGCATCGTGTGCCAGGCCTTATTAGTCGGCGCAAGATCGAGCTGGTTGGCGACATCGGCAACAACTTCATCCGCCTTGTTTCGGAGAGCTTTGCGGTCGCCGGAGGCCCCGCCAATCTGTACCCGCTCGATACGGGGACGGATTTGATCCAGCCGCACCCGATGCTCGGCCAAAGGCAGGCGCCAGGGTAGAACCCGATCACGTACGGTGATCAGCGTGGCGGCCTGCATTCTTGTGCGCCCCATTAACGGTTCATCCCCGAACCGCTCTTCTAGCTCCTTGAGGAGTTTCTCCAATTTAATCAATCTGTTGGTGATGAGAAATGAAGCCTCTCGCAGAACCAGGACTGTCGTGGTGTCGACCACATCTTGAGAAGTAGCGCCCATGTGGACGGCTTCTCCAGGTGCGATAGCCTTCAGCTGTTTGACCAGACTCGGCACCGGCAGACCATCCTGCGCAGTACCCTTGGTAAGATCGGTTAGATCGGGATTGGCAACTTCGATGGCTTGTGCAGCTGTCTCGGCCAGGGTTGCGTCAATCAGTCCTGCCCGACCACAGGCCCGCGACCATGCCGCCTCGAAGGCGAGCATGTGCTGAAGCTGCCGTTCCGGGGCGAGGATCGCTGCCATTGCGTCATCGCCGAACAGACCGGATAGCCACAGACTCTCAAACACTGAAGCGCTCATATCGAGCTCCTTATGGTGCGCCGAAAGGGGCGGGATGACCAACCTATTCGATACCTCATTTCCCGATCTGGTCAGATGTCGAGGAAGACCGTCTCGCCCTCGCCCTGCAGGCGTATGTCGAAGCGGTATTTGCCGTCACCGGTTTTCTTGGCGATCAAGGTATTCACCCGTGGACGCTGTTCGATTCGGTTCAGCAACGGGTCATTGGCGTTGTCCTCGTCTTCGAAATAGATCCGGGTATTGAGACCTATATTGATCCCACGTGCCACGACCCAAAGGGAAATATGAGGCGCGCTCTCAACACCACCGCGCCCCTTGTAGGAGCCAGGTTTGACTGTGCGCAGGGTAAACTCGCCGCTTTCGGCGTCGGCTGCAAAGCGGCAATGGCCTGTAAAGGCGGGATCGGCGCCTTTATCCCCCGGGAACACGCCCCCGGCATCGCATTGCCAGCTCTCAATCAACGCATCGCGCATTGCCCAGCCGGTGCCGTCAAATACGGAGCCAACGATCTCAACGATCTCACCCTTGGCTTTGCTTTCATCCAGAAAGGGCGTGGTGCCAATCTCTTCGTCATAGTAACCTGCGTTTCCCGCATAGGTAGGCATCAGGCCGATATGGACATAAGGGCCCGCCGTTTGCGAAGCGCTTTCGATCAGTGTTTCAAGTTTCTGAACCATTTCACATGCCCTCCATCTTGTTTTCAAACATGGTCTGACGGCGGCCGCGCAGAACAATGTCAAATTTATAGGCGAGAAAATCGAGTGGGCGCGATTTCGAGAAATCGAGTGGCGCGACCAACCGGTCGAGCTGGCTGCGATCCTTGATCGTCGCGGCGATCGGGCAGTGATTGATGAGCGGATCGCCTTCGAAATACATCTGCGAGATCAACCTTTGGGCGAAACTGTGGCCAAATATCGAAAAGTGGATGTGCATCGGACGCCAGTCATTGGCGCGGTTCGGCCAGGGGTAAGCCCCAGGACGTACGGTCAAGAATTCGTAATAGCCGTTTTCATCCGTGATGGTCCGACCGCAGCCGCCGAAATTCGGATCGAGCGGTGCGAAATAGGTGTCTTTCTTGTGCCGGTAGCGCCCACCCGCATTAGCCTGCCAGATCTCTATCAGCGCGTTCGGTATCGGGCGGCTCATCTCGTCCAGCAAGCGGCCATGCACCAGGATTCGTTCGCCCACGGCGGGAGCAGCACCCTTTGTCCAGTTCAAGATCAGGTTGTTGTCGAGCGCGCCGAGCTTCGTGTGGCCGAATCTCGGGCCAGTCTCTTCCGATGGGGTGCTCTCCATCGAGAGCAACGGCAAGAAGGGCGAGCGCGCGACGCTCGTTTTGTAGCCAGGGTCATAAGGCTCGGGGTGGATCGCGCGGTTGCGCGGAATCAGTGGTCCCTGATCAGTCATTAGATACTTTCCTCCATTTCCGCATAAGTCTGCTTGGCCAGCTTCAGCGCGTGGTTGGCTTTCGGCACGCCAGCATAGATCGCGACGTGTTGCAGCGCCTCGGCGACATCTGCTTTAGAGGCACCGGTATTAGCGGTAGCCCGGATATGCATTGGAATTTCCTCGAAATTTCCTGTCGCGGCCAGCAGTGCGAGGGTCAACATCGAGCGTTCGCGTCGGGTGATCCGCTCCGACGCCCAAACAGTTCCCCATGCGCTTTCGGTGATCAACGACTGAAACGGCAAGTCGAATTCGGTCTTGCCTGCCTCTGCCCGGTCCACATGAGCGTCTCCCAGCACCTCGCGGCGCACTTGCATGCCTTTGTCGAACGTCTCTGTCATGGGATGATCCTTTCCACGAAATTCATCAGGGTGTGGGCAAATACCTTTGGCTGCTCTACCGCAGGCAGATGGCCGGAGCGGTCGAACATGACAAAATCGGAGCGGGGCAGGGCGGCGGCGAGCTTTTCGACCACGTCCGGCGGCGTCGCCTGATCGTGATAGCCGCCGATCACCAGCGCGGGCTGGGTGATTTCGCCAAGGCGGCCGGTGATGTCGGTGCCAGCGATCGCCGCACAAGTGGCGATATAGCCTTCCGTATCTGTCCGGGTGAGCAGCGCCCTCCACAGATCGGTTTCAAGAGACGCAAGCATTTCGGGGCCGAACCACCGCTGTAAGATGCCGTCTGCCATTGCAGCCATGCCATTAGCACGTACACCCTCTATCCGACTCAGCCAGCTATCCGCATTTCCCAGCATTGGGGCGGTATTCGAAAGCACCAAGCCGATCACCCTATCTGGCGCCATGAGCGCGATGTGCTGCGCGATCAGCCCGCCGATGGAACAACCGACGATCACAGCCCGAGCGAGACCGATATGGTCCATCGCTGCCAGCACGTCCTCGGCCAGCTCTGGAATGCCATATCCCTGCGGCGCGGTACTGCTCAGCCCGTGACCGCGCTTGTCCATGCGCAAGTTAGACCAGCCCGCCGGCAGAAGCGCGACGACATCGTCCCACATCCGCAGATCTGTGCCGAGCGAATTGATGAAGACAAGCGCGACACCTTCGCCGCCAGTGGCGCGCAGATGCGTGGTGCCCCAATCGCGTTTCAATGCCTGCATAGTATCCTCCTGCCGATATTTTGGCATAACTTTTTCCTTTACAAAAATATGATCTTGTCCAAAAACTATAACCAAATGAATATACCCAATGGCCTGAAACTGCGCCATCTCGAAGCTTTCCTAACCGTTGCTCAAGCCGGAACAATCTCTGCTGCGGCGCGGCAACGGAACGTGTCGCAGCCAGCACTGTCAAAAACGATCTCGGAACTGGAGGGGCTACTTGGCGCGCATCTCTTCGAGCGTACGGGGCGGCGGGCCGTCTTAACCCCAGCAGGTGAGAATTTTCTTGCTCATGCCCGCGCCGCGCTGCAAAGCCTCGAGGCAGGGGTGCGCGACCTGTCGGGGCAGGCGACGGCGGGGCTGGTGAAAGTCGGGTTGCTGCCGACCGTGGCCGGTGGGTTCTTCCCCTCGGCCGCTCTTGCATTCTCGCAGGCGCGCCCGGATGCGCGGATCGGTATTATCACTGGCCCGAACCACTACCTGCTCGAACGACTACGCGGCGGCAAGATTGACCTTATGGTCGGGCGCATGCCACGGGCAGCCGACATGGCAGGCCTGTCTTTCGAGTATCTCTATGATGAGCCGATCTTGCTGGTGGCGCGCGCCGGACATCCAGCGCTGGATCTGCCGGTGACCGACGCGCTGCTACGCTATCCCCTCATCCTGCCCAACCCCGGTGCGATCATCCGTCAGAGCGTGGATCAGTACCTTGCCGCGATGGGGTTATCGGATCTCACACCGGTGTTCGAGACGGTGGCCCTGCCAGCGGCGCAGACGCTTCTCGAAGGTTCTGAAATGCTCTGGTTCATCTCGCGCGGCGTCGTGGCGCGGGAAATTGCGCGTGGCAGCCTTGCTGCGCTCGATTTAAGATCGGAATACATGGCCGGGGCGGTTGGCCTGACGCGCAAGTTCACGTTCGACGAAGACAGCCATGCCGATCTACTGGCGCGGCTGCTGCACCGGCGGGTTGAAGAGGATTTCACCTGTCGTTGATCCAGTCAGACGGCTTCTAGCGCAATAGCAATACCCTGTCCTACACCGATACACATAGTAGAGAGCGATTTCTCACCAGGCTTGAGGTCGAGCATCGCGGTGCCAGTAATTCGCGCACCCGACATGCCCAGCGGATGACCCAACGCGATTGCCCCGCCATTTGGGTTCACACGCACGTCATCATCAGCAATCCCAAGATTACGCAACGTGGCGAGGCCCTGCGAGGCGAAAGCTTCGTTAACCTCAATCACTGCGAACTCCTCTTGGCGCAGGCCAAGACGCGCCAGAAGCTTTCTCGAGGCCGGAGCCGGGCCGAAGCCCATGATGCGCGGCGCCACGCCGGCGGTCGCCCCGCCGAGCACTCTGGCGATCGGCTTAAGCCCATGCTTCTCGGCAGCTTCTTTCGTCGAAAGGACCAAAGCGGCAGACCCGTCATTCACGCCAGAGGCGTTGCCCGCTGTCACAGTACCATCGGCTTTCACGAAGGGCCGAAGCTTTTTCAGGCCTTCGTATGTAGTCGTGGAACGCGGATGCTCGTCGATGTCGATGACCAGAGGATCACCTTTGCGCTGCGGGATCGTAACCGGCACGATCTCCTGGGCCAAACGGCCATTGACTTGGGCTTTGGCCGCTTTCTGCTGCGAGCGCAAGGCGAAGGCATCCTGATCGGGGCGCGAGATGCCAAAATCTTCGGCCACATTCTCTGCCGTCTCGGGCATGCTGTCGACGCCATAATGTTCCTTCATCAGCTTGTTAACGAAACGCCAGCCGATAGTGGTGTCGTGGACCTCATTGGCCCGCGAGAAGGCGGAGGTGGCCTTGGGCATCACGAATGGCGCGCGCGACATGCTCTCCACCCCTCCGGCGACAATCAACTCGGCCTCGCCGGATTTGATCGCCCGAGCTGCAGTGATGACCGCATCCATACCCGAGCCGCAAAGTCGGTTCATCGTCGTACCCGGCACCGTCTCGGGATAGCCTGCGAGAAGCAGCGCCATGCGGGCGACATTGCGGTTGTCTTCGCCAGCCTGATTGGCGCAGCCGAAGATCACCTCGTCGATCGCGGCAAGGTCGAGACCCGGATTGCGCGCGGCAATGGCCCGAAGCGGAATCGCAGCAAGGTCGTCAGCGCGGACGGAGGAAAGCGCACCTCCAAAGCGGCCGATTGGTGTGCGGATGTAGTCGCATATGTATACGTCAGTCATGAGATTCCCTCGGGAACATTGAGTTCGGCAACTTCGCCATCAATGTGCAACGTCGCGCCAGTCACCGCCTGCAAGGCGTCCAGGGTGATGCCCGGCAGTTTTTCACGAAGCACGAATTTGCCGTCCTCGACGTCAATTACGGCCAGAGAGGTGTAGATGCGGGTAACGCACGCGACACCTGTCAGCGGGAAAGTACAGGCCTCGACCAGTTTCGGGCCGCCATCCTTGGTTACGTGGTCAGTCACAACCGCGACACGTTTTGCCCCATGCACAAGGTCCATTGCACCCCCAACGGCAGGCACGCCTTTGGTGCCTACGCGCCAGTTCGCCAGATCGCCGTTCTGGGCGACCTGATACGCGCCAAGAACGGCCAGATCGAGGTGCCCGCCGCGCACCATCGAAAAGCTGTCGGCATGATGGAAAAAGGATGCACCGGGCTTCAATGTAATCGCCTTTTTGCCTGCGTTGATTAGGTCCCAGTCTTCCTCGCCCTCTGAGGGGGCTTTTCCGAATCCCAGCACGCCGTTCTCGGTATGATAGGTTACATCGCGGCCATCAGGTTGGAACTTGGCGATCATTTCGGGAAATCCGATACCGAGGTTCACATAGGAACCATCTTCGATATCCTGAGCGGCACGCCAAGCGATCTGCGCGTTCGTCAGCTTGTCTTCCATTAAGTTGAAACCGGACATCAGTAGACCACCCCCCTACGCACGAGTACTTCTTCTTGTTGAGGCGTGGGAACCTCGACAATCTTGTCGACGAAGATTCCGGGGGTGACTACCGCCTCAGGATCGATTGAGCCGGGTGCGCGGAGGTTGGAGACCTGCGCAATCGTGCGATCGGCTGCCATCGCCATCAACGGATTGAAGTTCCGGCCAGCCAAACGATAAGTAAGGTTACCGGTCTCGTCACCATCATGACCTTTGATCAGGGCGAAGTCGGCCTTCAACCACAACTCTTGCACGTACATCTTGCCGTCGAACGTCTCTGTCGGCTTGCCTTCGGCAAGCTCGGTACCAAAAGACGTAGGCGTATAAAAAGCCGGAATGCCTGCTCCGCGCGCGCGAATGCGTTCGGCCAACGTACCCTGCGGGATCAACTCGAGCTCAATTTCGCCCGCCAGGTATTTTTCGTTGAATGCCTCGGCGTTGGAGCTGCGCGGGAAAGAGCAGATCATCTTCCTGACCATCCCCGCTTTGATCATCGCGGCGATTCCGATCGCGCCGTTTCCCGCGTTATTGTTGATAACTGTAAGATTCTTGGGGCTGCCGGTGGCGCGAAAGCGATCGATCAAAGCGTGGATCAGTTCGATCGGGGCTCCGGAGCCTCCAAAGCCACCGATCATAAGCTGTACGCCATCGGGGATATCCGAAACCGCGTCAGCGAGGCTGGGCGATGTTTTGTTCATCAGGATCCTCCTTAGATACCCTTCGAAATATCCCTAGATTACCGCCGTAGCGAGCAAAATGTTCATATATTGATATTTGTTCAAATTGTGAATATCAGCGTTCGCATGTTGAACAAGCCCACCGACTACATCGCCTCGCTTGCCAAGGGGCTGAAAGTGATCGAAGCCTTCGGACCCACATCCCCGCGTCTGTCGATATCCGAAGCTGCTGCCGCCAGCGGCTTGGATCGCGCGGCCACGCGACGCGTACTGTTGACGCTCCACCGCGAAGGTTACGCCGACTATGACGGTAAGTTTTTTACTCTTACCCCGCGCATCCTACGCCTTGGAGTGGCCGCACTTGCCTCCCTGCCACTCTCGCAGATTGTCCAACCTTGGCTTGACCAACTCTCAGAGCAAATTGGTCAAAGCTGTTCGGTAGCACTGCTCGATGAGACCGAGATCGTGTACATCGCTCGCGCGGCGCAGAAACGTGTGATGTCCATCGGGCTCATGCCTGGGTCACGCCTCCCCGCTCATTGCACCTCGATGGGAAGGGTTCTGTTGGCTGCGTTGCCTAGGGAAGAGGCTGACCTGCTTGTCAGACGCTCGGACCTTACCCCGCGGACCAAGTTCTCCATACTCGACCCAGTTCAGACCCTGTGCCGGATCGATGCTGCAAGAGAGGACGGATATGCGTTTGTGGACCAGGAAGTGGAAACGGGTTTACGGTCAATCGCTGTTCCGCTGAATGATCGCAAGGGTTTGACCGTCGCCGCTCTCAATATCGGTTTGTCGTCTGCCGGCCGGACACCGATGCAGACGATTGAAACATACTTGCCGCACTTGCTTGGCGTCCAATCGGCCCTCGGGCGGGTTCTCTGATTGACATTATTTAGAAGTCTAAGTTATCAGGGCCTCAAGCCGGGAGGATACCTTAGATGGAAAATCTGAAACTAGACGCGAAGCTCTCTCTTCAAGAACCAGCCCATCTCTACTACGGCGGCGCATGGGTGCCGCCACTAGAGGGAAAGTACGAAGACACTTTCAACCCAGGAACCGGTGAACGGATCGGGTCGGTTGCGACGGCAAGTCGCGCCGATGTGGATGCGGCGGTTGCGGCAGCGAAAGAAGGGTTCGAGGTATGGCGGGATGTTGTGCCGCTGGAACGTGCACGTATCCTGAAGGAAATCGCAAATCTCTTGCGAAAGCATGGCGATGAACTGGCGATGATGGACGCTGCAAACTGTGGCAACCCCTATACCGAAATGCGCGGCGACGCCGCGATCGCGGCAGCGCAGATGGAGTTTTTCGCTGGTCTCGTGACCGAGATGAAAGGCGATACGATCCCTATGGGACCAGAGCGCATCAACATGACCTTACGTCAGCCGATGGGCGTTGTTGCACGGATTCTTGCCTTTAATCACCCGTTCATGTTCTGCGGCGGCAAGATGGCAGCGCCTCTGGCCGCAGGCAATGCCGTCATCATCAAGCCGCCGGTTCAGGCTCCGCTGTCTTCGCTGCGGCTGGCGGAGCTTATCGATGGCCTGCTGCCGAAGGGTACTTTCAATGTTCTGCCGGGCGGCGTCGAGGCAGGAGCTGGGCTGGCCGAACATCCCGACGTCGCCAAAGTCACACTGATCGGCTCGGTACCTGCGGGCCGGGCGGTGATGCGCAGCGCGAGCGATACCGTCAAACCAGTGCTGTTGGAACTCGGCGGTAAGAACGCGCTGATCGCCTATCCGGACAGCGATCCTAAGAAGATCGCCGATGCGATCGTCGGCGGCATGAATTTCGGCTGGTGCGGGCAATCCTGCGGATCGACGAGCCGCGCCTTCTTGCATGCAGACATCCACGATGCGGTCATCTCACATCTCAAGGCGGCTGTCGAACGGTACAAGCCAGGCATTCCGACGGAGCCGGAGACCACGATGGGGGCGATCGTCAGCCGGACACAGTTCGACCGGATCATGGACTTCATCGAATCCGCCAAGAGCGAAGGCGCGCGCGCCGTAACCGGCGGCCATGCGGTGACCGAAGGTGCACTGGGACAGGGAAGCTTCATCGCGCCGACAATCTTTGCCGATGTCGAACCACAGATGCGAATTGCCCGTGAAGAGATATTCGGTCCCGTACTCGCCGTACGCAAATGGTCGGACGAAAACGCCATGCTGAAAGAGGTCAACTCCCTCGAACTGGGTTTGACTTGTGCAATCTGGACGCGCGACCTTGTGACCGCCCATCGCACAGCTTCGCGGGTCGAGGCTGGGTTCGTCTGGGTAAACGAAGTCGGTCGGCATTTCCTCGGAGCGCCGTTCGGCGGTGTCAAGCAATCCGGCATTGGGCGCGAAGAAGGGATCGGGGAACTCATTTCGTTCACGCACGAGAAGAACGTCCACATCAACCTGAATGGTCAGTAAGACCGCGTTTGGCCGGACGCCGCCGGAAATTGACAGTGCGCCAGTGGAGACGGTCACTGATAGAAACCCGTGGCGCCTACGCCGCGCCTACGCCCCAGTGTGGGCTAGCGAAGACCGGTCTTCGGGTTGAAGGGAGCATGCCTGCGGAGCGCAGGCTGAACGAGATTAATATGGATATGGAAGAACACATGACGGAAGAGAGACCATCACAGATAGAGCGCCCGGTTGGGTCTGCCGGCAACGGGGTCTGGGGCAGCGATATCTTTGCCGATATGCTGCGCGGTCTAGGGGTCAAATATGTAGCCCTCAACCCTGGGTCGAGCTTTCGGGGTCTGCATGACAGTTTGGTTAATCACCTCGGCAACGAGGATCCGCAGATGCTGCTCTGCCTTCATGAAGAACATGCGGTGGCGATTGCACATGGCTATGCCAAGGTCACGGGCGAGCCGTTAGCGGTGATTCTGCACAGCAATGTGGGGCTGATGCACGGCACCATGGCGATCTTCAATGCATGGTGTGACCGGGTACCGGTTCTGATCTACGGGGCCACAGGCCCGGTGGATGCGGCGCTGCGCAGGCCCTGGATCGACTGGCTGCATACCTGCCGCGACCAGGCCTCGATGATCCGCAACTATGTCAAATGGGACGACCAACCTGGCTCGATGGAGGCGGCATTGGAATCAATGTTGCGGGCGGATGTGATTGCGCGGAGCGAGCCGAAAGGTCCGACCTATGTAAACTTCGACGTGTCTATCCAGGAAAAGCAACACGAGAAGGCCCCGACGCTGCCTAATTTTGCACGTTACCAGCCACCTTTGCCGGCGGCCCCCTCAGCCGAGGGCGTAGCGCGTGCCGCAGATCTGTTGAAGAACGCCAAGGCCCCTGTGGTGCTGGCGGGGCGCGTGTCGCGCGATCCGGCGGATTGGGCGCGACGCGTCGCCCTTGTCGAAGCGCTTGGGGCAAAGGTCCTCACCGATATCCGGATCGGGGCCTCTTTCCCGACCGACCATGTGCAGCACCGCGGCAAGCCAGCCTTTTTCATCGACGATGCGGCGGGCGAGGTGTTGCGCGAGGCTGACGTGATCCTAAGCCTCGACTGGCTGGATGTCGCGGGCACGATCAAGCTGGCGGGCGAGGTTAAGGCGAAGGTTATCCAAGCCTCGCTCGACTACCAGTTGCACAATGGCTGGGGCATGGAACACCAAGGACTGCCTGCACTAGACCTTCACCTGGCCTGCTCACCGGATGTAGCGATGCACGCCATTGCCGATGCACTGGGCGTGGGTGCGGGCGATCTGCCAGAGACCCTGCCGGTCAAACCGGCGCTGGGAATGCCGGAGGCAGATGCGGCGCTCGATATCATGACGCTGGCAGGCGCGCTCGGAGAAGGGCTCGACGGTGTTTGTGCCAGTATCGTGCGCCTGCCACTGGGCTGGGCAGGCGAGGCCTGGCACTTCCGCCACCCGCTCGACTTCCTGGGCTCGGACGGCGGTGCCGGGATCGGGTCGGGTCCGGGAATGCTGATTGGTGCTGCGCTGGCACTGAAGGACAGCGACCGGCTGCCGGTCGCAGTCCTCGGCGATGGTGACTTCATGATGGCGGCATCTGCCTTCTGGACAGCGGCACATTACGGCACACCGTTCCTTGCTATCGTCTCGAACAACCGTTCGTTTTATAATGACGAGGTCCACCAGGAACGGGTCGCCGTAGCGCGCGGCCGCCCGGTGGAGAACAAGTGGATCGGCCAGCGCATCGGCGATCCCGACATCGACATCGCCGGCGTGGCGCGCGCGCAAGGCTGCGAGGGCATCGGTCCGGTCTTCACCGCTGGTGAGCTGGTGGAGGCGGTCAGGGAAGGTATCGAATTGGTCCGCGCGGGCAAAAGCGTGGTGATCGATGCGCGGGTGCAGCCGGGATACAACTCCAATATGGTCGCCGGCCTGACGCGGAGCGACTGACCTTGGCGCCGAAGATCTACATAGCACAGGACCCGGTGCTGGAAGACGTGCTCGATATCGCCGCGGAGAAACTGCTTGCCCTCGGTTGGACTGTCGTGCGCGGACCAGAGATCACCCCCGGCGTGCCGTTGCGCCTGTCGGCGGACCAGCGGCAGGCGTTGATCGAGGATGTGGACATAATCGTCGCAAGCTCCCGGTCGCGGCTGAGTGCGAAGGATCTCGATGCTTCGCCGCGCCTGCGTGCGTTAGTCTTTCCGACCATTGGCGTCGATGCGGTCGATCTCGAGGCCTGTGCCGCTCGCGGTTTGATCGTCGCTAACGGTGCCACGCCAGAAAACTTCCTGGCGATGTCAGAGGCGACGGTGATGCTGATGCTCGTGCTGCTCTACCGGCTGCACGAATCCGAGCGTATACTGCGCGAAAACGCGAGCCGTCCGCAGCAGATGTATGCGCGGATGCTGCGGGGGCGCACTATTGGGTTGATCGGATCGGGTCGCATCGGGGCCGGGGTAATCGAAAGGCTCCAGGCGTTCGACCCAGGGCAGATTTTGGTAAACGATCCGTTCCTCACGCCACAGAGCGCTCCGGACGGCGTAAGGCTGGTGGACCGTGATGAGTTGCTTGCCGCGTCTGATGTGATCAGCCTGCATGTGCCGCTCAACCCGCAGACTCGGAGCATGATTGCTGAGGCAGAACTGCGCGCGATGAAGACAAATGCGATCCTCATCAACACCTCTCGGGGCGGGCTGATTGACGAGGCTGCGCTCGTTCGGGTGATGGGGGAGGGGCACCTTGCCGGTGCCGGTCTCGATGTGACGGAAACCGAACCCCTTCCGGAGGACCATCCCTTGCGCAACCTCGACCGGGTGATCCTGACCCCACACATTCTCGGTCACACAGTCGATCTCTACACGGTCATGCCCGACGTGCTGGTCGAGAACGCCACGCGCATCATGAAAGGTGATCTGCCGAAATATGTCAGAAACCCCGATGTGGTGGAACGCTGGCGGCAAAAGCTGGGCGATCTGAGCTGACCTGACCCACCGTGCGAGCAGCGTGCACCGTCAAACTGGAGAGCCTGTGCTCCTTGCACCGATTGAACGGCCAAGTCGACTAGTGTTCGCATGGCGGTGTTACACAACGGCCCCCCGGTGTTGTGCGGCACAGGCGAGCCAAACGGGTCTCGACGCATGAGGGCCGAAAAACGGAAGGCACCCCACACACAATCCCGACACTGGGGCGAAAATACGCCGGATGAAGGCGCAAACTCAGGCCCAATGATAGGCACTTCAGGCTCCATGTCTTGACTTTACACCACGGTTCGGCACCTATATCTCGCGCACCACGCGAGTGTTTTTTCGCGGTAAAAGGTGTGTAGCAAAGCCACTGGAGTTTTGATAGCTATCAGGTCTGAGCGGGCGCGCTGTTTGGACAAAAACTATGTGTAGATGCAGGCGATGAGCGACGCAAAGAAAGATAAGCAATCAAGCCATGTACCTGTCCACCCCGACGAGCGCATGGCCCGGCTGGTACGACTGGCAGCCCGTGGATTCAACCGGGCGCTTCAACTTCGCCTGCAAACGGAAAATGTCACATTCGGTCAGTGGATCTTCCTGCGTATCCTCTGGCAGGAAGACGGGTTGTCGCAACGCGAACTGAGCGACCGGGCGCATCTCACCGAACCCACCGCCCACACTGCGCTCATTAAGATGGAAGAGCTGGGGTACATCGAAAGACGCAACGTCGATGGCAACAAGCGGCGCCAGCACGCTTTTCTGACGAAAAGGGGATGGGCGCTGCGGGACGTTCTCGAACCGCTGGCGCTTGAAGTGAACGATGCGGCAATGGCAGGCCTTTCCGTGAAAGCTCAGGACGACTTGCGAAACGCCCTTTCCGTGATGATCCGGAACCTCGAGAATGACGAACACGATGCGGCCGCGAGAGGGGTCCGTGTACCTCCGACCAAGGGCAACACAGCAAACTAAATCGCAAGCCACACGTGCCGAGTGTCAGGCGCGGGCCTTTAGGTGGCGGTTGTGGATAGATTTTTCGGCTCGGGACGGGATATGAGCCCTGCCGTCCCGGGGTTCCACCGGTTGACGATGTGTCATTGCAAAGCACCCACGCCGAATATTCAGCTTTAGGGTGTTCCGCGTCAGGAACTATGACCTGAGTGGCTTTCGCTGAACAATAGTCTCGACTTCAATCAGGGTTGACGGGTGTGAGTGGATAGACTAGTAGCATTAAAGATAGATATCTAATATTAGATGTCTACTGAAAACAGGGAGGAAGACATGAAATTTCCAATCAAAGCCGTTGCCGCATCGCTCGGGGTCGCGGTACTTTCGAGCGCTGCTTCCGCAGACAGCATCAATGTGACCCTTTCAGGCGGCAATCCCTCGGGGCTTTGGTCGCTTCTGGGCGCTGGTATCGACCGGGCCGTCAAGGCGGATGACCCGAACGGCGTGGTGACCTATCAGGCCACCGGCGGTGGCTTTGCGAACATCGGCCTTCTTGGCCGTGAACGGACCGACCTAGGACTAGCGCATGATGCCGAGATAAAATTGGCCCTCGCGGGAGACGATCCGTTCGACGCACCGATCGAGAACCTTCAGGCTGTCGGCTATATGTACAACTGGGCGCCAATGCATTTCTTCATCAAGAGATCCCTCGCCGAAGAATATGGCATTGATAGCATTGACGACCTTGCGACGTCTGGCGCAGCGATCCGTGTCGCGAATAACAACGCCGGGAACATTGTCGCCAACATCACGACTTTCATGCTTGAAGAGGCGGGCTATGACGAAGCCACGATTGAGGCAAATGGCGGCGTGCTTGTTCGCGGTGGTTCGGCACAGCAAGCGGATCTGATTACCGACGGCCGCACCGATATGGTTATCAACGGCATCTTCGTCGGGCATTCGTCGTTCCGCAAGGTCGATGAGGGCAATGACGTGGTGCTGCTCAGCGTTCCCGAAGACATCATCGCTGCGACCAACGAGCGTTTCGGAACCGGCACCTACACAATTCCAGCCAACAGCTACAAAAACCAGACCGAAGATGTCGTCACGCTCGCACTGGGTGCGATGGTGATCACTTCCGACGTACTGCCAGAAGAAACTGGCTACATGCTCGCCAAGAGTATCGCGACCAATATCGACGAGATCCGCGGCGTGCATAATGCGATGCAGGCGCTCACACCGGAATTGCTGACGTCGCAAACGACGTTGCCGTTCCATCCTGGTGCGGAGCGTGCCTACAGGGAACTGGGCTTGCTCGAATAAGGTCGACCCTAACGATCCGGCCGGTGCGCTGCCGCGGCACGCGCCGGCCTCCTCATCGACTGCGCGGTGCAATGCGCCCCGATGACTGAGTGAGATGTCACGTCACGTCATCGTGCGGCCTGTACCTCGCGGCCCGTTCTCATCTATGCCTGATACGGGGGCTACATGAATTTTCCTTCACTTACAGAAACCGGTCGTCGTAGAACTTTAGGCTCGCCGATGAGGACCATTGTCATGGTGCTGGCGGCGGCATTCGCGATTTGGGTAATCCACTCAAACCTCTTCATCATCTCCGATCCGCTCATTCAGGGCATTCTGTTTGTATCGGGCATTTTCACGATTCTCTTCCTTGCGATCGGCGCGACCTCGCGCGCGCCGGATAGCATTCCGATCTATGATTGGTTTCTCTCTGCGCTGAGCCTGGCCACAGGGGTGTACTTCTACGTGACCTCGGGAGCGATTGCGGACCGGATCAGTCTTCTCGACGAATTCACCACCGATCAGTTCTTCTTTGGCTCAGCCTTGTTGTTTCTGACCATCGAAGCGACGCGCCGGACCACCGGCCTGGGCCTGACCGGCGTTGTCGTCCTCTTCCTGATTTATAACCTGTTTGGCTACCTTCTGCCGCCGCCGTTCGGGCATCGCGTCAGCGAGTTTAGCTATCTCTTGGATATTCTAGTTTTCACCACCGATGGGCTCTTTGGTGTGCCGCTGCAGGTTGTTGCGAGCTATGTCTTTCTGTTCGTAATGTTCGGAACTTTCCTAGCAAAAGCGGGCGGTGGGGACTTCTTTTTCAACCTTGCAGCGCTTGTGACCGGCAATGCGCGCGGCGGCCCGGCCAAAATCGCGATCATTTCGTCGGGCCTCTACGGCACGATGTCCGGGAGCCCGACATCCGACGTTGTTGCGACTGGGTCGATCACGATACCGGTCATGAAGCGTCTCGGATACCGGGCGCGGTTCGCAGGGGCGGTAGAAGTTGCGGCGTCGACAGGTGGTAGCGCGATGCCTCCGATCATGGGATCGGCTGCCTTCATCATGGCCGAGTATTCCGGCATCTCTTATAACGCCATTGTGCTTGCCGCTCTGGTGCCGGCACTTCTTTACTACACTGGTGTCTTCGCTCAGGTTCACTTCCGGTCAGTCAAGCACAACCTGCGACCGTCCGCAGACGAAATTCCTTCAGCAAAGGAAACGTTTAAGACCGGATGGGTTTTCCTGCTACCGATCATCGGCATCATCGTCGCCCTTATCTTGGGGTATTCCCCGACCTTCACAGCCGGTGTCGGCGTTCTGGTAACCATCCTGGCCGCGATGATCCTGAAGGACACACGGCTGTCACTGTGGCAGTTGGTGGAAGGGCTGGGGGCAACTACGCTCCAAATCCTGCCGGTCGCAGGCGCTTGTGCCGCAGCTGGTCTTGTGATCGGCGGCCTGTCGATGACCGGCCTTGGAATGAAATCCGCGAACGTCATTTTGACTGTCAGCAACATGCAACCACTGCTGACTCTCGTTATCGCCGCGCTCGTCACGATTGTTCTCGGTCTCGGGATGCCAACGCCCAGTGCGTATATCCTGGCGGCCGTGCTAGTAGGTCCGGCGCTGGCGAAACTTGGTTTCCCGACGTTGCCCAGCCAGATGTTTCTGCTCTACTACGCGATTCTCTCGGCACTGACGCCACCGATTGCTGTGGCTGCAATCGCGGCCTCAGCGATTGCAGACGAAGACCCCTTCAAGATCGCGTTCTCTGCAGTCCGGCTAGCCATCGTCGGCTTCCTGCTGCCCTTCGCCTTCGTGTGGAACCCAGGTATTCTCCTAGAACTTGGCCCCCTGGCAAACACCTTGGCCGTCGTGGGTGCTTTTGCCGGAGCCCTCGCGGTCGCAGCCTCTCTGGAAGGCTTGGTCAAGACACAACTCACTGCAATCGAAAGGGGCGTACTTCCCATCGCTGCGATTGGCGCCGTAAGTCCATATTTGGCGGTATCCGCGATCTGTATTTTGGTGATTGTCGCAATGCTAATCCGGCAGATCGCTTTCACGACAGAAAGCGCCCACGTCGACAGAGCCTAGCTGTCGCGCCTCAGCAGGTTGCCCCAATTGAAGTGCAGTCTGGTCATCGAGGGATTCAACCCAGAGGCGGCATGTGGCCTGGGCCAATTTCTAAGGTTGGTCCGGGCCGGTCGGCCTATGACTCGGCCTATGACGCGGAAAACAGGCGGCTACTTCCGTAGGTGGGAACTGATCACTTCGCAACCGGCGCAAAGTACGTCGAGGTTCAGGAAATGAATGAAACACGGGGACCGGAAGAACTTGGGCCAAAACAGCTTAGTATCGGCACCGACGCGATCTCCGTGCTGTCGGTTACCATCAGAGCACCCCTTGTACAGGCCGCGGTCGTCGCGAAGGCGATCAACGATGCCGCTCCTGATCACCTAGATTGGAACCGATTTGACGCGCGCATGTCGCTACAGAATCAGACTGTCAATGACCAGATCATCTTTTCGGTGACCTTGCGTGGGGAAGAAGCATCCGTTTCGCTCCGAGACGGAATGGCCGCCTTGGCCCATGATCTCGAAGAGAGGCTGAGCTTCGCTTCGGTGACTGTAGGACAACAGGTGCCAGCCAACGGTACTGACCCGAAACCGCCAGCCGCGCCGCGCTATTGGAAAGCCTGGGTCGCCAGCATGCTGGGTGTCTATCCTCTGCTGATCCTTATCTACTACGCGCTGCAACCGCTCACGCAAAACCTTCCAGGTCCGGTGTCATTGTTTCTTGTTGCGCTGGTGCTCACCGGAGTGAACGGTGTCTACGTTGCGCCGTTTCTGGGCAAGAGATTGCGTCCATGGCTCACACGGTGAAGCGAGATAGTGCGCTTGCCGCGACTCATGCGCAGGCTGGCTGCCATGACACCTCAGTGACGGGCCCGGCAAGCCGCTGTCGGGGAGGTACAGAAGCACAATTGCGCGAAAGTATCTCGGTTAGGCGATCTCGTCAGCTTGGTCTAGTTCAGAACCCGCTATTTCGGACAACAAGTGAGGTCAGTTCCTACTACGCGGGCAAAAAAATTTGCAGGTTACGTTGACAGATAAAACTTAGAGAGCTAAGAATACTTGAGAGGTAGAGTACCACTCATCCACTAAAAGAGTCGGATGCCCTTGGAGGAGCCCAGATGCTTACACCCGAAGAGAATGAACTGCTTACACGCGTAACGGGGGATGCCCCGATGGCGCAACTTATGCGTCAACACTGGACGCCCGTATGCCTGATCGAAGAGGTTGAAGAGTCGGACGGCAAACCGCTTCGAGTCGAAGTTCTCGGCGAGAGCTATGTCGCGTTCCGGGATACCAAGGGTCGTCTGGGGATGCTGGATGAGCTTTGCCCGCACAGAAAGGCCTCTCTGGTCTATGGCCGAAACGAGGAATGTGGGCTGCGCTGCCTTTATCACGGCTGGAAGATGGACGTCGAAGGCAATGTCGTCGCCATGTCTTCGGAGCCGGAAGGCAGTCCATTGATGGACAAGGTCAAACATCGTTCCTACCCCGTGCGGGAGTGGGGCGGCTTCGTCTGGGCTTGGCTCGGCGAGAAAGATGACATGCCTGAGTTCCAACCGCCGGCCTTTGCCCCGACCGAGGACACCCCAGTTTCGATCCTGAAAATTCGCGTTCCTGCAAACTGGGCGCAGATCCACGAGGGTCAGATCGACAGCGCGCACTCGTCGTCGCTCCATTCGTCGAATATGGTTCCGGCACGGGTCGAGGGCGCCGCGGCGGACGACAAATCATGGTACCGCCCGTCGACCGACAAATCCCCACGTATGCAGACTGAAACCACGAGCTACGGTTTCCACTACGCGGCGATCCGAAAGCCAATCAAAAACGCTCAGACGCACAACTATCTTCGGATCACCGAATTTGTCGCGCCCTATTACTCGCTGATTCCGCCCAACAACAACTACCGAGTCGCAAGCGTCATCGTGCCGATCAATGACGATGAGACAGCATTTCACTTCATAGCCTTCGACGGACCTAACGTTCCCTCTACCGAAGAGTGGCGCAAATTTGCCCATGCCGTACCGGGTGTGGATGTCGACCACAAATGGCGCTCTCTCCGGACCTTAGAGAACGACTTCAAACAGGACCGCGAAAGGATGAAGGAAGGCCACTTTACAGGCGTGGACGGCATTCCGAACGAAGATATTGTGATGTGGGTTTCGATGGGCAGCCGCGTGCAGCGCCACACAGATATTCTTGGGGCTTCCGACCTGGCGATTGTCGAATTCCGTCGGCTGATGGCCGATGCAGCAAAGAAAGTCGCCGAAGGTGGTCAGGCGATCGGCACTGACTCGAAGATTCCGCAAAGGGTAATCGCCTCTCATGAGGGCGTGTATCCTAAAGACGTCGATTGGCGAACACTTGTGGACACGTCGAGCAAGACGGAAGCGGCGGAATAACCCGCCTACATGTTTCCTCCCTGAACCGTCCAGAGCCTCAAGGGGTTTTGGGCGGCTCTTTTTTCGTGGTGCCGTCGGACTTTCAAAGCTTGCCTCGACGGATTCTGCTCGACGGGCGACAGGCGTGATGACGACAGCAATCAATATTGAAGACTTGCGGGAGCAGGCACGGCGCCGCCTGCCACGGGTGGTGTTCGACTATTTGGATGGGGGCGCGGAAGCAGAGGTGACGCTGCGGCGGAACCGCAGTTCCTTCACGGATATCGTTCTCACGCCGCGAATCCTCAAAGGGGGGAGCGTCGATCTCACCTTGGAGCTGTTCGGGGAAACATACTCCAAGCCGTTTTTTATAGGGCCGACAGGACTGAACGGCCTCTACTGGCCCCAGGGAGATCTGCACCTCGCCGCTGCGGCCGAACGATCCGGGGTCGGGTTCACGGTTTCGACCGCCTCGAACACGACGTTGGAGGAGATCGCAGGGAAGAGCAAGGGTCCCCTCTGGTTCCAGCTCTACCCTTGGGGGCAAGGCGCGTTCGCCGAAGCGCTGATCGACCGGGCGCAGGCATCAGGTTACTCGGCTCTGGTGCTGACTGTCGATTCACTCGTGGGCGGCAAGCGCGAACGTGATCTGCGGCATGGCTTCGCCCACGAAATCCGCATTGGCCCGCGGACTGTTCTCGATGGGCTTCTTCATCCTGCTTGGCTGAGCTCCGTTTGGCTCGGGCCGCACCGTCCCAGACTTGAGAACCTCTTGGACTTTGTCGGAAACAGCGCTAGCGACAGCGAGCTGGCCGAGTTTACACGATCTCAGCGGAACCCGGAATTTTCGTGGGATGATGTTCGCCGCATTCGGGAGAAATGGAAAGGCCCGCTGCTGATCAAGGGGATCATGTGCCCAGAAGATGCTATTGACGCGCAACGCGCCGGCGTGGATGGAGTTATCGTCTCGAACCACGGTGGTCGGCAGCTTGATGGCGCTCCTGCCACGATCGATGTTCTCGCCGACATCATCGCGGCTCTGGATCGGAAGTTCCCGGTTCTGCTGGACGGCGGCATTCGTCGCGGCAGTGATATCGTGAAAGCTCTCACCTTGGGTGCGAAGGGCGTTCTGCTGGGCCGCGCGCCACTCTATGGGTTGGCGGCGCAAGGCGAGGCGGGCGTGTCACGGGCGCTTTCGATCCTTGAAGATGAGATGACGAGAACCATGACCTTTGTGGGCGCACGATCCGTGTCCGCTGTCTCAGGTGTCAACGTCGAAACCCGACGGTCATAACAGGTTCCTCCACCAGTAGAACCTGCACGTTCTCGATGGCTCGCCCAACGTTCAGGATGACTGCGCAGCACATGGTCGGTTGACACACACAACTTAGCTATCTAAACAATTTCACAATCACGACCAAATGGGAGGACCTCATGGAGAATATCAAGATGCGCGTCGAGAAACGGCGTGACTTGACCCCGAGCATCACCGAATTCACCCTGGTGCCGGTTGGAGACGATGTACTCCCTAGTTTCGATCCTGGTGCTCACATCACCTTGGAAACTCCGTCCGGCGCAATGCGCCGCTATTCACTGATCAACGATGGCAGCGATCCAAAGGAATTTGTTGTCGCGATCAAGAAAGAGCCGAATTCGCGCGGGGGCTCCGCGTCGATGCACGAACAGGCGACCGTCGGCTCCGAGTTGACAGTCGAGTTCCCGGAAAACGATTTCCCGCTAACCGATGTTCAGAAATACCTGCTCATCGCCGGCGGTATCGGGATCACGCCGATTCTGTCGATGGCGCGGTATCTCGACAAGAAGGGCAAGATGCTCAGAATCATCTACGTCAGCCGCAGTCCGGAGGAATCGGCCTATCTGGATGAACTGATGAGAGATTTCGATGGCCGGATAATTGTGCACCATGACGGCGGCGCTCCGGATGCGGTCTACGATTTCTGGGACGATCTGGTCACACCTCGTGCCACTCATGTATTCTGTTGTGGACCGAAACCGTTGATGGATGAAATCAAGGCCGTTTCCGGGCACTGGCCGGAGGGGCGAATTCACTTCGAGGATTTCAAGCCCGTCGATGTGGTGCGCCAAGACGATGTCTCTTTCGAAGTGGAGCTGAAAAAAAGTGGCGAAACCGTCACGGTGCCCGAAGATCGTTCGATCTTGGAAGCATTGCGTGACGCCGGATTCGCAACATCCAGTTCCTGTGAAAGTGGCACATGCGGCACCTGCAAGACCCGCCTCCTCGAAGGGGAAGCTGACCATCGCGACATGGTGCTTATGGAAGAGGAAAAGAGCGACCATATAATGATTTGTGTATCGCGCGCGCTATCGGGGAGGCTGGTTCTTGACCTCTGATCCCGTCCGCCTCGGAGTTGCGGGATTGGGGCGGGCTTTCATGCTGATGGTCCCCACCTTTGATGCCGACGCACGCGTCAAGCTCACGGCCGCGGCCGCGCCGCGAGCGGAAAGCCGGGCCGCATTCGAAGAGCAATATGGCGGTGTCGCCTATGCGACTGTCGAGGATCTATGCGCCGACCCATCTGTAGAAGCGATATACATCGCCACCCCGCACCAAATGCATGTAGATCACGTTCTGGCCGCGGCGCGCGCTGGAAAGCACATTCTCGTGGAAAAGCCGCTCGCGATCTCGATGGAAGACGCCGAGACCATGGTCGCCGCGGCGAACGCGGCGGGGGTTCACCTGATCGTTGGGCCCAGCCACAGTTTCGATCCGCCGGTCGACTTGGCCGCACAGTTGATCGCGAGCGGCAAGTTCGGCCAGTTGAGAATGATCCAAGCCCTTAACTACACCGACTTCCTGTATCGTCCCCGACGCCCGGAGGAGCTGCGCACCGAAGAAGGAGGAGGTGTGCTGTTCAGCCAGGCCATCCACCAGATCGACGTGGTCCGACGGCTTGCAGGCGGCATGGGAGAGAAGATTTATGCCATGACCGGGGCATGGGATCCAAAGCGTCCAACAGAAGGTGCTTTTACAGCGCTGATGAACTTTGAGGGTGGATGCGTCGCCAATCTCACCTATTCGGGCTACGCCCATTTCGATAGCGACATTTGGATGAACGACGTCGGAGAGCTGGGGCAGCTAAAACGCGCCGGCGCCTATGGCGATGCAAGGCGGGCACTGATGGACCTCGATCCCGATGACGAGGCACGCCTCAAGACGACGCGCACATTCGGCAGCGGTAAGACTGTCGACGCAGAGCACAACGAGCATTTTGGCCCAGTTATCGCGCTTTGCGACCGTGCCGATCTAAAGCTGACTCCGGACGGCGTCGAAGTATTCGGTGACACCGAGCGCAGCTTCATCGAAGCAAAATTCGGGCCCGCGCCACGTAGAACCGTAAACGATGCGCTGGTGGCCGCTGTCCGCCAGAACAGGGCCCCCGTCCAGACAGGCGCATGGGGTCTGGCAAGCCTGGAGGTTTGCCATGCGATCCTGCAGTCCGCCTCGACCGGCCAACCTGTCGATTTGCGGCAACAATGCAAAACAAGTGAGGAGGAACAAACAGGATGAGCAGTCTCAAACTATCCCTTGCCATGGGAAACTATGACCGGACGCGTGCCATTGTGGATGGAAGAGTGCAGATAGACGGTGTCGATCCCGTTCCCATGCTACTGTCCCCAGAAGAAATGTTCTTCCGGGCGTTCCGCCACGAAGCGTTCGATATCAGCGAAATTTCGTTGTCCTCGTATTCGATCTCGGTCGCCCGCGGAAATCCGCACTATGTCGCGATCCCGGTCTTTCTGAGCCGGGCGTTCCGTCACACTTCAGTCTACATTCGAACCGACAAAGGGATCGACACGCCGCAGGATCTGAAGGGCAAGCGCATTGGCATTGCCGAATACCAGCTGTCTGCCAATGTCTGGGTGCGCGGCATTCTCGAAGAGGAATACGGCGTCAAACCCTCCGATATCATCTGGGTGCGCGGCGGTATGGATACGCCGGGCCGGCCCGAAAAGATCAAGGTCCAGTTGCCCGACGATATCCGCATGGAAGAGGCGCCGGTGGGCAGCACGTTGAATGGCATGCTCGAGGCCGGTGAGATCGACGGCTTCATCGGCCCGCGTTGGCCGCGTTGTTTCGCCGAGCGGCATCCGCACGTAGGTCGGCTCTTTGCAGACAGCATCGCTACGGCCGAAGCCTATTTCGAAAAGACCCGGATCTTTCCGATCATGCATGTTCTTGGGTTGCGCCGCAGCCTCGCAGAAGAATACCCATTCCTACCCGCCGCCCTGCTCAAGGCGTTCACGCAATCGAAGCTGCTGGCAGAAGAAGCACTTTCTGACACCTCGGCAACGAAAGTAACGATGCCCTTCGTCGAGGATAATCTCAACCGCGTGCATGCGCTAATGGGTGACGACCCCTGGAGCTATGGCGTCGGCGGCAACGCCCATGTCCTGAACAAGTTTTTGGATTACCACGCGAGTCAGGGTCTGTCCCCACGCCGAGTGGAGATCGAAGAACTGTTCCATCCCTCGACCCTAGAAGCCTACAGCCTTTAAGAGGAGCGCCGCAATGGAAGAGTACGCACCCGGAGATATCGTCGAGGTCGAAACAACGAAGGGGCTGGCTTACGTGCAGCTCACCCATACCCATCCGAGCTATCCCCCTGTGGTCAAGTTCCTCCCGGGGCCTTGCGAGCACCGGCCCGACAATGTGACTGTATTGGCCGAAAAACCCGCACCGATGGCCATGGTCCCCCTAACGGGGGTATTGAATCGGTTAGGGTTGAAGCACGCGCTTGCCGGAAGGTCGGACATTCCGCATTCTGAAAGAAGTTTCCCGATTTTCCGGATGCCGATTCGCGACAAACAGGGCGAGATCATCTATTGGTGGTTCTGGGATGGTCAGGGCTTGACCTATTCTACCGAGCTGATGGAGCAGCAGGAGACGCTGCCAATGCGCGAGGTTATGTCTTCAGGCCACTTCCTGGATCAGTTGCTGGCCCATGACAAGTAGCAGGAACAATCCGCGCCGACACGCGCGATGACCGCGGGGTTCGGCGGCCTCTTGGCCGTGTTCGGAGCGTTCTGCTACGCTTTCAGTTCGGTTTCCATTGCAAAGAGCTCCCAATCGGTTCAGGGCCGCGGCAACGACGTTCTTATCTCTGTCCTGATGACCGCCGTTGTCTCTGGGGCGCTTTGGCTGCTCCTGGGCCCAACGATGCCGGAACTTAACCGCGGTGTACTCATTGGTGTGGCCTATTTCGTTGCAGCCGGGGTGCTTGGCAACGTTGTCGGCCGTCTTACGCTGTTCCGCTCGGTAGAGCTTGCCGGAGCCATCGAGACCGGTTTCATCCGACGCCTGATACCAGTGTTTGCGGCGCTGTTGGCGTTCTTTCTGCTCGGTGAGGTCATCACGACACCTGTGGTCATCGCCTTCTTCCTGGTTACCAGCGGCGTGGTAATCATGATGTCACGCGCTTCGGTCAAATCGGCTTCTGACTTGGCGGTCGGAGATCCTGACCCTCGAGAGAAGAACAAGGGCCGGGCGATGGCCGTAGCGTCCGCCGCCGGGTATGGCGGCTCGTTCGTCTCCCGAAAGCTCGCGATGCAGACTTTGCCGGACCCTCTGGCCGGAGTTTTCATCGGTGCGATGACGGGTCTAATGTGGTTTGCGGTCTCCTGGGTGTTCCGGTTCAAATCGCGCGACGCGTTTGCCTGGCGAATTCAGCGGCCGAGCGGGTGGCAACTTCTGGCTGGCAGTTCGATGACGGTCGGACAAGTCGCGCTGTTCTTTTCGCTTATGTTCACTGATGTGACCGTCGTCGCGATCATGTCTTCAATCGAGATGTTCTTTGCCGCCTGGCTCGCAGGCCATATCTTCAAAACCGAACGGCGCCCGGGTCCCAGATTCTACCTGTCGTCTGCACTAGCCGCGACCGGTGTGACACTTCTCGCCCTTGCGCCAAGGTTTGGTTAGTGGGACTGGCAACACGCGCTTGCGAGATTGTCCAGCAGCTTGTCCATCGCAGCGAAAAGGTGACCCAACTCGTCGGGTTCAAATCCCGCCGAGGCGTGATCTGCCGCGAGACGCGCAGATTTCATTGCGCCATCTATCGTTCGAAGCCCTGCGTCAGTCAGGTCGACATGAACCACGCGCCGGTCGGACTGGCTGCGGTTACGCGTGATAAGATCTCGCTTTTCGAGCTCGTCCAGGACGCGTGTGGACGACGCCTTTTCGATGCCCAGCAACCCGGAAAGCTCGGATTGTTTTAGTTTGCCTTCCTCTCTCAGGCACCGAAGATGAATGTACTGCGCCATGCTGAGCCCGGTTTCGCGCAACTGCTCCTGCAGCAGCTTACCATAAAGATGATGCGCCAGGCGGAGCGACGCCCCAAGACCACGTTTCCTAGAAGGTGATTGCGGCACGATTTGCGCCCTCTAATTTAGATGTCTTATTTCTTGACAATTCTAAAGCCGTTCTTATAGTAAGGCAATCTTACTAACTTGAAGCAAGACTGGGCAACAGACGGAGGAGCTAAGATGCCAGAAAGATTGCTATGCGCGGTGTCGGACTTGAGCGACAAGACGGCAAAAATTTGCGAGGTCGACGGGGTCGAGATCGGGGTCATTCGGCACAAAGGAGACATCGTTGCATATAAGAACGTGTGTCCGCACCAAGGTGGCCCGGTATGCGAAGGCCTAAAGATGCCGCAGGTCTGCGTTGAACTCGACGACCAGCAGCGCACGCTCCGGCAGACCTTCAACGAAGACGAACTGCATTTCGTTTGCCCGTGGCATGGCTGGGAATTCAAGATTGCGACGGGCGAAGCCGTCGGCGATCCGAAGTACAAAATGAAACGTTACAACGTGGTGGAAAGAGGAGGAGAGGTCTATGTCGAAGTTTGACCAGATAACCGCTGAAGCTCCTGCTCTGGAGGCATCGCTCGATGCTGTCCTGAATGCACTTCGCAACCCCGAAAGCAGTGGCCTGCGCGCCGAGCAGCTTCAGGCGCTGTTTTCACATGTTGTGACCGCATATGCGAAACTTCGCGAAACCAATGACGGCTTGCCCGCATTCCCACGAGACAACGATGTCTCGGCGACAGCTGTCGCCATAGCCGCGACCGGCATTCTCGATGCTGCCGATATGGCGGTGTTCGAGTTGGGCATGTGGCAGACGCTGAATCCGTAACACGAGGGGAGAGAGATAAAATGTCTTTAACGGGCAACACGATGAACTACAGCTCGGATAACGATCCGGCGATCCAGGAATTTAACACCAGCAAGCTGCTGAAGAACGCACGTAAGCAAGCGGAAGATCGCAATTACAAAGACTTCTTCATTTGCGATGTGGACAGCCACCACTATGAGACTGAGGCCTTGCCGGAAATCCTGCAATACATGGACGACCCGGTGATGCGCCATCTTGGCTTGTCAGCCGGTAACGTTGGCCGCGCCGGCCTGATTCCGCAGGCGATCGGTTCGCAGGACATGGCTGGGCGCGTGACGCGCTATGCGGGTCGGAACAAGGAAATTGTCCCCGAAGAGCCACACCGTGACATCACTTTGGCCCGGCGCTGGATGGACGCGATGGGTACGGATATGGCGTGCCTTTTCCCAACCCCAATGCTGCTGTTGGCGACGCACCCCCAAGTCGAGGTCGAGGTGGCAATGGCACGCGCCTATAACCGTTGGCTGAGCGAGCGCATTCTTGAAGAAGACAATCGCCTCGTATCCATGGTCTATCTGCCCATGAACGAGCCGCACGAAGCCGAGAAGATGATTGACGAGTTCGCCGAAAAGAAAGGCGTCGTTGGGTTCCTTTCGACTGGCTATCTGAAGCGCCCAGTGCATGACAGCGCAAACATGCGTATTTATGCCAAACTGGAAGAGCACGGAATGCCTCTTGGCTTCCACGCGGCTTATCACTGGGCCGACACCTCGTTGGCGCAGCTGAACAAGTTTATCTCAGTTCACGCGCTTGGTTTCAGCTTCTGTAACATCATTCACATGACCAACTGGGTTATGAACGGCATGCCCGAACGTTTCCCAAAGTTGAAAACCATGTGGATCGAAAGCGGTCTGGCTTGGGTTCCCTTCCTGATGCAACGGCTGGACAACGAGTACATGATGCGTACGTCCGATGCTCCGCTCTTGAAGAAAAAACCCAGCGATTACATGCGCGAGATGTACTACTCTACGCAGCCGATGGAGCTGGTGGACAACCGCGAAGCTTTGGAGGTCACCTTCAAGATGATAAACGCAGAATCGCAGTTGCTCTATTCGTCCGACTATCCGCATTGGGATATGGATCTTCCGAGCACGATCTATGATCTTCCGTTCTTGGACGAGAAGGCCAAGCGGAGCATTCTGGGTGGAAACGCGCAGAAACTGTTCAATCTTGACCCAGTTATGTCCGAGTGGAAACTGGAGGCAAACGCCAAAGGTTGACGCCGTTCTCGTCGTCCGTTTCCAACAGGACACGCGTATACGGATCGCTGCGAGGCTGCCCGGAGAACATCCGGGTGGCCTTTTTCATGCTTGAACGGCGCGCAGTTTGTCTTGCGGTTATCGCGACCCGGCTATCTTTTGAAGTGCAGCAAAAAACATAGACATCTAAGTAGTCAAATGATAGCATGCCTTAGTGTTCGATCAGTGAGGCGAAGATGAGCATCAAGAATATTCTTATTACGCATTCCGGGAGTACTGGATTCCCGAGTGGCGTAGGTCATGCGACAAAAATTGCGGCCAAGCACGATGCATGGCTGACGGCGGTATATGGCAGCACTTCTTCCTACTTCGAACACGTTCTCGGCCTGACCGAGGACCTTCTCGACAAGCTCGGAAATGTGCGGAATGAGAAAATCGAAGCTGCTCGCGCCTTTTTTGAGGAGCAAGCTTCTGCGGCTGGAGTGGCCGAACGGTCGCGTTTTGTTATGCCAAGCGAGATCGGAAAGTTAAGTTTGCCCGAAATCGCACGTAATTTTGATTTTGTGGTGACAGGCTACCACTCGAACCTTCCTACCGATGAATTTCGCGCTGTGAACCCCGATCTCATGGCATTGCAAAGCGGCCGCCCAGTCCTTGTTGTACCCAATGGATACTCCACCGACAAACTTGGTTCACATGCTCTCGTCGCCTGGGACGGAAAGCGCTCGGCAGCTCGTGCGCTCAACGACGCAATGACGATCTTGGAGGAGAGACCGCGCAAGGTCACGATCTTGAGCGTTGGCGCCAGCCTGCCGAAAATGCCCGAAGGAACTGACATTGTCACCCACCTCCGACGCCATGGTGTTGACGTGGAACAGGTCGAGCGCCCCAAAGGCAAGAACGGCATAGCCGACGTTATTCAACGGACCGCTGCCGAGTTGGGGGCAAAATTGATCGTGATGGGGGCTTACGAACACAGCAAGTTTTCGCAAGACCTGTTCGGGGGCGTTACTCACGAAGTCATCAGGAGCAGCCAAGTGCCGGTGTTCATGTCCCACTGACCGCATCGTCGTGCCCTTCGGAGGGTGTCCTTTGCGTGGCTCGCAGTGTCGCCCCCCGCGCGGGGCCTTCTGTACATGATCATGCAGGCTCGGCGAAGGATTGTCGGATGCGGTCCATGAGCTGAATTTGCGGTGCGGAAAACACCGTCTTCTTGTCGTAGACTAGGAACAGTGGCATTGCAATTTCCAGGTCTGGTGTATGCACAAGGCGAAGCCCCGACGCCTCTGGGTCCCTCGGCAATGCGCTCTTGAAGACGAAACCGGCCCCGACATCGGCGCGGATCGCATTTAGGATCGGCTCGGGATGCCCGAAGGCTAGTACGCTGTTGGTTCGCACGACCCCTGCGGCGCGCAGCACCTCGTCGATGAGCTCTCGCGCCATTTGCCCTTTCGGCGGGGTGATCAACGGCAATGTCCCTAGCTCATCGATATAAGCGACATCGCCGACCAGTCGGCTCTCTATCGCGGCCACCAGATAAAGCGGCTCGCGCCAGAGCAATTCGATCTCCAACCGTGAGGTGTCGCGATTGTGATCAACCAAAGTGATCCCGAAGTCGCAATCCCCAAGCAGTACTGATTCCGTGGCAAGGTAGGGGCTGGCCATCGACACCGAAATCCTGGCCGATGGATATTCCTTTTTGAACGCGATTATAGTTTCAGACAACTTGTAAGTCCCGGCCACCATCGACGAGGCGATCCGCGTTCGGCCAATCAAGCCTTTCTTGATGTCTGCGAGGTCAAGAAACATATCTGAGCTGCGCTGAATAGTTTCCTTCGCCCAGGCAAGAGTGCGACGCCCGGCTTGTGTCAGTTCGATGTTGCGCCCGGCCTTGCGCACCAACTTGACACCAAGGCTCTTCTCAAGACTGCGCAGGTGGGCGGTTACTGCGGGTTGCGCGATATTCAAATATTCCGCCGCGCGGGTTACACTGTTGAATTTGGCGATCGTGCAAAAGACGTGCAGCTTGTGCAGCGTGAGGTTGCGCGACCGAAGCAAGTCTTTCGACAGCGTGTCGTTCGGTTCTTCTGGCCGATCTTTGCGCAATTCCTGTTCTCCTGTGTCAGGCATCCGGTTTGATGGCTCGGAAGCATACCAAAACCACAATAAATCAGTCGGGCAAGTTCAGGAATCAACTCTATTGATTGAGTGCCCGGCATTAAATCATAACCGTAGCCATATATATTGTCGACGTTTGCGTATTGGACGCGAGACCGCTCGGCATCGCACAATCGGAACATTCCTGATCCTTGCGCGGCTATCGCAGCGGCTCGAGTGAAACAGTCGGCTAGAAGCCTGTCGTCCAGAAGAGTCGAAGGTTCATACCATTTGAAGGGAGGAGGAAAGTTTGAAGGAATTTGCGTTCGGTACGGAGCCGCCCGGGTCCGGTAGGATTTGCATCGTCGGGGCCGGATTCATGGGATGTGTCATCGCGACACTCTATGCGCATCACGGCTATGATGCGGTGATCTGCGACAGCAATCAGACCATGCTTGACACTTACGTGGAGCGGGCCCGCCCGATCGCGGCAGGACTGATCGAGGATTCGGATGAATCGGAGGCCATGCTAGCCGGAGTGACACTTGAGCCGGATCTTGCGAGCGCGGTCGAAGGGGCCTTCCTCGTGCATGAAGCAGTGCAGGAATCCCTGGAAGTCAAACAGGCCCTGTTCGCGGAACTCGACAGGATCTGTCCGGAAAACGTGGTGCTGGCGACCAACACCTCGTCCTTCCTGATCTCCGACATCGCCGCTCAAATGACACGCAAAGAGCGGATGATGGGCATTCACTATGTTACTCCGGGTCATATCGTTCCCGTAATCGAGTTGATCCATGCGGCCGATACGCCAGCGGAGTTGGTGGCATGGAGCCGCATGCTGGTGCAGAACATCGAACATGTCGGTGTCGCGATCCTCGAACGTCCGGGCTTTCTTGTGAACCGGATCCAGTTCGCCATGCTGACCGAGATCTATCGTCTGATGGACGAAGGCCTGGCAACGCGCGACGATATCGACGATGCCGTCCGGCTAAGTCTCGGGCCGCGGCTCGCGCTATGGGGTCCACTCCTGACTGAAGATCTAATCGTCTCGAAGAAGACCGCGCTCGCCGTCACTAATTCGATCTACGAGCAGACCGGAGACGAGAATTACAAGGGCCGGAAGGTGCTTGAGGATCTGGTCGAACAGAACAACCTCGGCGCGATGACGGGGCAGGGTTGGTACAAGTTCAACAACAGCCCCGAAGCGGTAGTCGAGACGCGGGACGCCCAATTGCGTGCCCTCCTGGCCTGGCTCGAAGAGATCGATCCCGTTCGCTCTTTGAACGTTAGCTAGTTCGAACAAGGAAACGAGAAGCGGAAAACGACGTGTCCGGTAATTCGGCAGGGCAGGTGAATTTTAGTGCAAAGGGAGCGCGATATGCGGGGTGTGACATTTCCCGGAGACAAGCGGGTCGAGATCATGGAGTTCGACGATCCGACGCCAGGGCCGGGCGAAGTGGTCATCGAGGTCAAGGCATCGGGTCTTTGCGGCAGTGATCTGCACGCCTACCGCGCACCGAGCGACGACCGGGCGTTTCGCAAATTGGCCAAGGGCAAACCTTACGAGACGATGCGCGACGGCGGACCCATAATCGCCGGACACGAGCCCTGCGGGGTCGTCGTAGCGATCGGGCCGGGGATTGATCGGAACATTGCGCGGATCGGGCAACGGGTGATGATCCATCACTACTCCGGCTGCCACATCTGCGATCAGTGCCGCACCGGGTGGCCCCAAATCTGCGAAAACAAGGTGCCTGACATTTACGGCTGGACAGCCCATGGCGCGCACGCGAAATACATGAAATGCGCGGCCCATACGCTGGTCACGCTGCCCGAAGAGCTGTCGTTCGAAGCGGGTGCGGCGATTGCCTGTGGGTCCGGCACCTCCTACGCCGCACTGCGCAAGATCCAGCCCAACGGCAGCCATACGATCGCGATCTTCGGACAGGGCCCTGTCGGGTTATCAGGCACACAATTCGCCGCGGCAATGGGGGCGAGGGTGATCGCTCTCGATATCAGCCCCGAGCGGCTCGAAATGGCCCGCCGCTTCGGCGCCGTCGAAACAATCAACCCGGTTGAAACCGACGCTGTGGAGGCAATCCGAGAACTGACACACGGTCGGGGCGCGCACTACACGCTGGAAACATCGGGCGCACCACAAGCGATCAACGACGCAGTCAAATGCCTACGGCTTTGGGGCACCGCGGTCTTCGTTGGACTGGGACAGCCGACAGAAATCAACCTCGCGTCAGACGTGATCTTTCGCCAGATCAACATGGCGGGATCGTTCACCTTCTCCACTAACCTGATGGAGGATTGCGGCGTCTTTTCCGTGGATCGCGGGATCGACGTCGGTTCAATCTTCTCAGACCGGTGGGCGCTGGAGGACGCCGGAAAAGCCTACGACCTGCTCGACAAGCAGGTCGGGGGAAAGGGAGTAATCGTGTTTTGAGATGGGGGCCGCGCGCTGCAGTCCCGTAAGTTTTAAGCCGGATTGGTCGTTGCTTCCGCGATGCCCGGGCAGGGTGCCGGGAGGCGGCCGGAAAACAGAGGAGGAAAGAGAATGAACAAACTATTGCGTAGTCTTGCCGCATCCATAGCACTAATGCCGCTGGCGACCGCTGCGGTGGCGGATACCAAGATCCTGGCGAGCTGGGACCAGAGCTACGCCGCCGTCGGCGAGGTGCTGGACCCGTTCATGGAATACCTGGAGGCGGAGACGACCGCCGAGCTCGGCCTGTCGCGGTTCGGGCCCGAGACGATCCCGCCGTTCGAACAGCTGAACCCGGTGACCCAGGGCCTGTTCGACATGCTCTATACCAATGGCGGATATCACTACAATGATATCGCGCTCGGCATGGCGCTCGATTCTCTAAGCGGCGACATTGGTACGATCCACGAGTCGGGCATGTGGGACTTCGTCGATCAGGAATACCAGAAAGCCGGGTTGAAGCTCATCGCGATCTTCTACGATACCAACGGTTTCCACATGATCCTGAAGGAGCCCCTGACCGGCGACGGGCTTACCGGCCGGCGCATCCGGGGCACCCCTCTCTATCATCCGGTGATCGAAGCGCTTGGCGGTTCCCCGGTGGTGTTACCGGGCGGGGATATCTATCCGGCTCTCGAACGTGGCGTGGTCGACGGCGCGGCCTGGCCGGCAGTGGGCGCGGTCAACTACCGCTGGTTCGAGGTGTCGAGCTACTTCGTGCGGCCGACCTTCGGTCAGGTCGGGCATATGCTCTTGATGAACCTCGACGCGTGGAACGCGCTGGATGAACAGACCCGCACCGAGATCGAAACCGCCGCACGTGCCTACGAGGTTGAAGCCTCGGCGACCTTCGACGGCCTCGCGGGCACCGAGGAAGAGACCCTCGTCGCCGAGGGGATGCAAGAGACCCGGTTCGAGGATGATGTCGTCGCCAACCTCAAGAGCGCCTGGTATAACGGGGTCATGGATCTGGCTGCGACCGTGAATCCCGACGAGATCGCGCAGATGCGCGAGATCGCCGAAACCGCCGGGATCGGCGAATGATGATCCTCCCCGGTAGTCGCCCCGGTCTCGGGGCGGCCCCACAGAGTTCCAATCGGGTACGGAGACAGGGATGAGAGTGGTTTTGCGCCGCCTGGGCCGAGCGCTCTTGTGGGCTCACGATGCGTTGGTCACTTTGAGCTACTGGCTAGGGGCTGGGGCCCTGGGCCTGATCGTGATGATTTTTTCCTATGAGGTCTTCTCGCGCTATCTGATGGGCGCGCCGACCAAGTGGGCCAGCGACTTCGTGTCGTTCCTGCTACTTATCTCGATCTTTCTAGTCCTGCCGCACGTAACGCGGATTGACGGTAACGTGTCCGTTCCGATCCTGCTCAACGTGCTCGGACGGCGCGCCTCCGATTTCATGCGGCGCCTAGGGTTTGTGTTAGGTGCCGCCGTCTGCCTCTGGGCCAGCTACATCTTCCTGGACGAAACGCTGCGGTTGATGGACCGGGGTACGGCCACACTCACCAGCGTGCGGTTTCCCAAATGGATCTTGTTCGCCTTCCTCGTGTTCGGAATGTTGAATGCCGGCCTCGCCTTTCTAAGGCTCGCCTTCAGCGGCAAATCCCATCAAGAGACGCAGGCAACGATATGATCGAGGGTATTCCCGCCGTACTTGCCGGAGTCGGGCTTCTGCTCCTGTTCATGGCCGCTGGTATGCCTGTCTTTGTCGCCTTCCTGACGGTGAACATGGGCGCCACGCTGCTGGTTTTGGGACCTGCTGGCTTCGGGATGTTTTCCGGCAGTTTCTACGAGACCGCCACGAACTCCACCCTAGTGACGATCCCGCTATTCATCCTAATGGGGGAACTCCTGTTCCGAAGCCGCGCGGTCGATGTGTTGTTTCAGTCGATAGACACGTTGATTGGACGGGTGCCCGGACGCCAGTATGTACTCTCCATCGTCCTTGCGACTGTCTTCAGCACGCTCTCCGGCGCGGCAATGGGAGTGGCGGCTATGTTGGGTCGCTCGCTTCTGCCAGGAATGATCGCGCGCGGCTATGACGCGCGGCTGTCGGTCGGCACGATCCTGGCCGGCGCCAGCCTCGCTCCGCTAATCCCGCCTAGCGTACTCGTCATCATCATCGGCACGCTCGCCGGGGTATCCATCGCCGGGTTGCTGATCGCGGGGATCATCCCTGGACTGATATTCGCGGGGCTGTTCACGACCTATGTTTTCCTGCGTATATGGCGCAATCCGTCTCTGGCTCCGCAAAATGACGAGGCGACGCGCCGGGTCGAGTTCAAGGACGCCCTGATCGCAGTTGCGCGTCTCTTGCCGTTCACTATCATCATCGTCTCCGTCATGGGGTTGATACTCGCCGGAGTTGCCACTCCGACGGAGGCCGGCGCGATGGGCGTTCTGGGCGCGCTTATGACAGCCGCGATCTATCGCAATCTTTCAGTGAAGATGGTTCTCGAGTCCCTAGGCGGGTCGGTGAAGATTTCGGCGATGATCCTGATCATCATGGCCAGTTCGAAGTTGTTCAGTCAACTTTTGGCCTTTTCCGGTGGCGCCTCGGCACTCACCGCGTGGATCGTGGGACTGGATGTCTCCCCTTGGCTTATGCTGGTGCTCCTGATGGTTCTTCCATTCATCCTGTGCATGTTCATTGACCAAATCGCTTTGATGTTGATTGTCATTCCGATCTACCTACCGATCATAGATAGCTTCGGCTACGACCCGATCTGGTTCTGGCTTCTGTTCCTAGTGAACATCACGGTTGGAGGGATAACCCCGCCGTTCGGCTACACACTATTCGCCCTGAAAAGCGCATGGAGCGAGGGATCGCTTTCCACCGTGTTCGCTGCAGCTTGGCCGTTCGTTGCCCTGTTCATACTTGGGATGATCATTCTTGCTGTGGCGCCGGGCCTGACGACGTATCTGCCGTCGAAGCTCTAGGGCGGCGGCCCCGAGGACATGGACCGGCGACCGAGTGTCTCGAGCGCACCAGCTTCCGGTCCCCCGATGTAAAAACCGACAAGAGGGAGAAGCTCTACATGGAAAACGACCTGGAAAAGTATCAGATATTTATCGGCAACGAGTGGCGCGACAGCGCCACGAAGGAAACCTTTGAAAGCTATAACCCCTATTCCGGGGAGCCTTGGGCCAAGATCCCGAAGTGCGATGCGCGGGATGTCGACGCCGCCGTGGATGCGGCGCATGATGCGCTCTATTCCGGGCCCTGGGGGCAGATGCCGCCGACGCAGCGCGGCGCGTTGATGCGCAAACTGGCGGAGCTAATCCAGCGAGATGCGGACAAGTTGGCGACAGTGGAAGTGCGCGACAACGGCAAGTTGTTGGCGGAGGTCCGCGGTCAGGTCAGTTTTCTGCCACAATGGTTGTACTTTTATGCTGGCCTCGCAGACAAGGTCACCGGTTCAGTCGTGCCGATCGACCGGCCGGACATGTTCACCTACACACTACGGGAACCTGTGGGGGTCGTTGCCGCTATCGTTCCTTGGAACTCCCCACTCATGCTGATGATGTGGAAATTGGCCCCGGCGCTGGCGGCGGGCTGTACTTTTGTGCTGAAACCGTCGGAATACACTTCGGCCTCCGCCCTGCAATTCGCGGCACTCGTGCGTGAGGCAGGCTTCCCAGAGGGGGTCTTCAACGTGGTTACCGGCTTCGGCAAGGAGGTTGGCGATCCGTTGACCAGCCACCCAAAAGTAGCCAAGGTCGCCTTCACCGGGGGCGAGGGCGCCGGACGAAAGATCATGGAAAATGCGTCGGCCGACTTCAAACGGCTAACCTTGGAACTTGGCGGGAAATCCGCTCAGATCGTGTTCCCCGACGCCGATCTTGCGGCTGCTGTCTCGGGCGGGATCGCCGGGATCTTTGCCGCTACCGGACAGACCTGCATCGCCGGGTCGCGGCTGTTGGTACATGAAGGCATCTATGACGCCTACCTGGAACGGTTCGTCACTTCAGCCAGAACCGCGCAGATGGGAGATCCGATGGAGCTGACGACACAAGTCGGTCCGGTCACGACGCAACCCCAGTTTGACCGCATCCTGTCCTACATCGACATCGCCAAGGAGGAGGGCGCTCGCTGTGCTCTCGGCGGTGGCCCAGCAGTCCGACCCGAGTGCGGCAACGGGTGGTTCATCGAACCCACAGTCTTCGCAGATGTTCGCAACGACATGCGCATCGCGCAGGAGGAGGTCTTCGGTCCCGTAGTCTCGGTTATCCCGTTCTCGGAAGACGAGGAGGCCTATGCCATTGCCAACGATACCGAATATGGTTTGGCCGCCGGCGTCTGGACCTCCAGCATCAAGCGCGCGACGGTGGCGCCACGACGGCTTCGCGCGGGAACGGTCTGGGTCAATACCTACCGGGCGGCTAGCGTGATGATGCCCTTCGGCGGGGTCAAGAAATCCGGTTTCGGACGCGAGAACGGGATCGAGGCGATTGAGCAATACCTGGAAACCAAATCGGTCTGGCTCTCCTACGAGGCAGAAACCAAGAATCCCTTTGTGATGCAATGATGGCCTGTCCAGGTTCACAGATGACCCGGTGGCCTTCAAGCTTTTCATATATGTGTAAACTGCAACGGCCCGCGTGATGCATGTTGTTTGGATCAGGGCTCAAAAATAGTCTTGCCTTGGGCGGGTAGCGATATCGGAACCCCTTCCGCCACCGGCCCTGATCCAATAGGAGGAGCACATCCATGTTGCCAGCTGCAGAAGATTTCATTCGCGAAGTTCGCGATATCTATTCCCGCGTCGACACGCCAGAAGAGCGTTTCAAGGAAATTCAGCCTCATCTCGAAAAACTGCTTCAGGATGAGGAATTGCGCGAGGTTTCCAAGACTTGGCCATTCCGAAACGAACCAGAACGCGGGTATATTGAGAACCTCCTGTTCTACGAAGATCCTGATTATGGTTTCGTTCTGAATTCGCTTCTAAAAAAACCTGGGGAAAGCACCCCCGTTCACGATCACGGCCACGTCTGGACGATGTACGGCGTGCTCAGAGGGAAAGAGAAGGTTATCCGCTATGAGCGCGCGGATGACGGCAGCAGCGAAGAACAGGCGGATCTGAAGGTACTGGGGGAACATGACGTCGAGCCGGGTTACATCGATTTCGTTCGCCCTTACGAAATTCACGTCGAGCATACCGGCGAAGAGCCGGTCGTCGGAATCATCTTCCGCGATCACCGCGTCGGTGACTTCCTTCAGAATTTCTACGAGGCAGACTCGGGCAAGATCAACAAGACCAAGGGTCCTGTTCAGATCCCATATGAACTCTAACAATGATCAAACGGTCCGCCCTCTTATTGGGGGCGGACAGACCAAAGTCGCGGCGCGGTAGTCCCCTTAGTCAGTGTAGCTGTTGGACGTGGTCCGTGAGGGTTTGCGAAATCCGGGTTAGTTCGGCCGAGATTTGATCTTGTTTTTCCGTCAGCCTTTCGGAGAGCCCGTGTGCACCAATTGCGAGTTTTCGGTGTCCTGGCGGAATCGGAATGAGCATCGAAAGCATGGCAGCTCCCCAATGTGCAGTCGGAGATACCAGTTCTCGCGCATGTACGAACGACAGGTCCGTGTCGCGATGGCTGGCGAGTTTCTGGAGAAACTGGGTTTCACTGAACTTACTGCGATCCAGCAACTCGGCAGCCACGGTCTGCCAGTAGATCGACAGAGCTTCGTCTTCGCCTATGCGCGACAGGAATAACCAACCAGTGCCGGTCTGCACCAACAAGCGCCGCGTGCCACGTTTCATCCGGATGCTTTCCGAGCCTTGCACTGTTTCCACGTATTCAAGATAAATGCCGATCGGTGTGGCTAAAACGACGGATTCCTGCGTGGCTTCCCGAAGCCGCCACATCTCGTCTAGCACCAGATGCTGCTCATAGTCGCCCGCACCGATCCAAGAGGTCAGATGCCCAATCCGGCCGCTTGGCATGTAACCATAGGTCTTGCTGTCAAAGTCCATGTACCCCTTTTCTACCATGCACTGAAGTAACATGCTGACGCTCGAAACGGGTAGGCCAAGGTTAGTCGCGATTTCGCTCAATCGACACGGCCGCCGCGTCTCCGAGAAGAACTCCAAAATGAGGAATACTCGCTCCGCGGACTTGACCAGACCTTTCGCCATCCCCGACCTCTCCACCACACCCCGGTCGGCGCCGTACGCGTGAGCCAATATGCAATAATGCCCATTGATATTAGACATCTAACCTTTTTTGTCAATATCGAGCAGCGTGGCACGCGGGAATACGTCCCACTTGCTTCGCAGTGCGGAGGGCGGGTGTCGAACAAGACAGACGCGTTCTTCACCGGGGGAGCACGACCCAGAATCGGAAATTGCATCCAATTGTAAACACCTATTCAGGTGCAGTGAAATCAATAGGGATTTGCTTATGGATGTAGGCGATCTTAATATTAGACATCTATGTAATTTCCGGGCGCTACTAGAGACGGTTTTGACCTCGATGCAGAGGTAGACGTACCAGGACAGTGGAGACTTGATCGCAAGCGATAACACGGAGTTCAAGAATTTCACATATGTGAAAAGCAAGTGTCTGCCCAACTGAATGCGTTGACTAATAGTGCCCGCGGTTGGAAATCTTGTCGCAAAGATAATGAGATAGCGCGAAAAGCGCGGAAGCAAGGGAGGAGAAAAATGGATATGGTCGAGGATACCCTCGTGTCCGTCGTCAGGGATTTTGGGACAGATGGCTGCCTGATCTAAGAGAGGGTCTGGCTCATCTGGTTGTTTTGATTATGCGGCGGATTTGCCATGAAGCAAGCGTCGCGTTTCGATGGTCTTTCGTTTGATCCTTTCGCGTTGTTTCAGAATGGCCTGGCCGCGGCCGAAGTAGACATCGGCCGGGGTGAGGTTTTGCAGGCTCTCGTGGTAGCGCCGGTGGTTGTAATGATCGACAAAGGCATCGATCTGTCGCCTGAGATCGCCCGGGAGGAAGTAGTTTTCCAGCAAGATGCGGTTCTTCAGGGTCTGGTGCCAGCGCTCAATCTTCCCCTGAGTTTGTGGGTGATACGGGGCGCCTCGGACATGATCCATCTGCTGATCCTCCAGCCAATCGGCCAGTTCGCCGGAGATGTAGCTCGACCCGTTATCACTCAGCAGTCTTGGCTTGTGCAGAACCGTCGCCTGATCACAACCCGAAGCTTGCAGTGCCAGGTCCAGCGTGTCGGTCACGTCGCCTGTTTTCATCGTCGTGCAAAGCTTCCAGGCAATGATGTAGCGACTGTAATCGTCCAGGATCGTGCTGAGATAGAACCACCCCCAGCCGATGACCTTGAGATAAGTAAAATCGGTCTGCCAGAGTTGGTTTGGCCGGGTCGTCTTGTCCCGGAACTCGTCGGCTGCGGACACCACCACATAGGCCGGGCTGGTGATCAGGTCGTAGGACTTAAGGATGCGATAGACCGAAGCCTCTGATACAAAATACTTTTCCGTATCAGTGAACTGCACGGCCAATTCGCGGGGCGACAGATCGCATTCCTTCAGGGCCAGGTCCTTGATCTTCTCGCGCACCGGCTCGGGAATGCGGTTCCAGACCCGTGACGGCTTGGGGCTGCGGTCCTCAAGCGCCTCAGGACCGCCAGTCTGATATCGCTCATACCAGCGGTAGAAGGTGGTCCTGGGGATACCCAGCTTGTCCAGGGTTCGTTTCGTTGGGAGATGCGACCCTTCGACGAGGCGAATGATCTCCAGTTTCTCAGATGCGGGATATCTCATTCGTCGTCGTCCCCATCCGCGATCATGCTTTTTTTGAGAAGACGCAGCTCCAGCGCCTGCTCGGCCACAACTTCCTTCAGATCGCGCGCCTCACGGCGCAAATCTTTGACCTCGGTCGAGGTCGCCGCCCGCGCTGTATCGCCCGCCAGGCGCTTCTTCCCAGCCTCAAGGAATTCCTTGGACCAGCTGTAATACAGACTCTGCGCAATGCCCTCGCGGCGGCACAGCTCGGCAATGCTGTCCTCGCCCTTCAGGCCGTCCAGCACAATCCTGATCTTCTCTTCCGCTGAATACTGCTTGCGGGTAGCACGGCGAATGTCCTTAACAACTTTCTCGCCGTGGCTCCGCTTGGTTCCGGGTTTCTGTCTCATCTCCACTCCTTGGTGGTTACGATGTGCCAGAAACCCTCTCTTATCAAATCACCCTAAACTGTCCCATTGGCGCTGACGTCAGACAAAAAGGCTGCTTATGCCGCGTCCACTTCTGGCACCTTTACGTCAGCGGCCTTGAGCTGTTGTGCGATAATTTGGTTGAAACTGAGATCGGCGTTTGTTTCGGCCAGCATCCCGATCTTTATCCAGAATTCAGCCTGCCCATTGATCGATCGGCACATAGCCGTGCTCGCCTTGCGGATGTCTTCGTGCAGTTCGTCTCCAATCTTTACGATACCCATTGAAGCGCCTCCAAGCTATCAATATACGAAATGTATACGATTCGTTTAACCACTGTCTAAGTCGAGTATAGAGGTGGGATGCCGGATGAACAGCTATGTAAATGTGCCTGTGGCACCTGCCGCGAAAGACGCGCGCAGGACAGAACGCATCAAGCTTTATGGCCCGGATGCCTTCGAGGGGATGCGGCGCGCCGGTGCGCTGACTGCCGCTTGTCTGGATGGTGTGGCCGATTTGGTCCGTCCCGGCCTGCCACTGTCTGAGATCAACACATTTGTGCTGGATTTCGCGTCAGCGCACGATGCAAAGCCTGCAACCCTTGGCTACAAGGGGTATGAATATGCCTGTTGCACGTCGGTAAATCATGTTGTGTGCCACGGTTTTCCCAACGAGAAGAGGCTTAGGGATGGCGACATTGTCAACGTGGATGTGACGCTGATTTGTGATGGCTGGTATGGCGATTCCAGCCGGATGTATACTGCGGGCAAACCAAAGCGGGCGGCAGAGCGCCTGATCCAAATCGCTCATCAAGCGATGATGCGCGGGATTGAGGTCGTGCGCCCAGGCGCGCGACTGGGCGACATCGGCCATGCCATCGAGTCCTACGCCCAATCACAACGCTGTTCGGTTGTAAAAGATTTCTGCGGCCATGGGATTGGGCAAGTTTTTCACGACTCCCCCAATATTCTGAACTTTGGCAAAGCGAATGAGGGGTTGGAGTTGCGCAAGGGCATGATCTTTACAGTTGAGCCCATGATCAATCTGGGGCGCGGCGATGTGAAAGTGCTGGCAGATGACTGGACGGCAGTGACACGCGACAAATCATTGTCCGCTCAGTTCGAGCATTCGATTGGCGTGACAGCCACTGGATTTGAGATATTCACCAGTTCAACCAAAGGGCTACAAACGCCGGGCGTCCAGATCATTTCATCAACGGAATAACCGAAGTTCGTTAGCAGCACAGCATCCGTTAGATATAGGCTCGACACCGGCCATTCACAGCGCCCTAGTCGAACGGCAGTTCACCTGCTCATTGCCATTCCATCGCTCGTAGTCGCCCCAGCCGACATCTCCCCCTCCAAACGTTCCAGATCGCTTAGCGCATCCTGAACCTGACCAACCTCTTCCTCGTTCGCGGCTTCAACCTCAAGCTCCGGCTGGCCTTCAAAATCCATCTCGAACTGGCGTTGATCCTCAGCGAGGACTGCAGCACGGACCCGCCCGACCTCACCGGCCGGTCGTGGGTCGATGGTGACGTTCCCACCAGGCTCCTTTATCCCCATCCTGGCCTCAAAATCACGCTCTGTTAGACCTGACCCGCGCGGCGCCGTTGGCATTGCCTGAACGCTGAGGGGCAGCGTACCCATCGGAGGAACTGGACTTATAGGAAACGGTAACTCCCCCTCCTGCGCCGCGTGGATACCTTTGAAGAACGGATCCTCGTAGTAGACCACCCGCTTGGCGCGCACTGGCATCTGCGCATCGACGACAACGACGATCTCATCAAGAGGCAGCCGCCGCGCCTCGTCCTCTGGCAAAAGCGAGACCTCTTCCGTCCGCTCGGACTGGCTCCGCCCCTCGAAGGGGTTCTTCCCAACCGCGCGGGAGCGTGTGACCACGGTTTTGGTGGTTTTTCCAACCGCCTTGCTCAACTCTTCGACGGTCTTCTCATCAGATGGCGTTAGGTAGAGCTTGATGCCCGCGTTGCCCTGCAATGCCCGCCGCGTGTTTTCCCCGTAGATCTCATCGATGGCGGGGATGGTCTGGGTGACCACAGCGAGATGCCCGCGATAGTGCCGCAGCACCTCGATACTCTCGGCCACGATCGGCATCTTCCCAAGGCGGTTGAATTCATCAAGCATGATCATGACCGGCCAGGGTTCATCGGGGCCGGGGTCTTTGTCCTGCAACGCCGAGAGAAGGTCTGAGAAGAAGAGCCGGATCAGTGGCGCCAGGGGTTTCACCATGAGCGGTTGGACGACGAGATAGACGCTGAAGGGCTTCTTGCGGATTGTCCGGAAGTCGAAATCCGACACTGCCGTCGCGTCATCGATCGCCGGGTTCTGCCACTGATCGAGACCCGAGGTCATCAGGAGCGAAACATAGGAGGTCAGCGTGTCATTGTTGGTGGAGGCCAGCCGCGTGAAGATCAGCCTTGCGGACGCGTTGTTCACCTCATGGGAGCGCGCCAGATATTCCTTCTGCTTGTTCCCGCCCGAGGCGGCGATACGGTAAATCTCGCCGAGGGTTGGCCGACGGCGCTGGAAAGCCAGTAGTCCGGCGGCAACGAAGAGATCAATGCCTCCTTTCAGGAGCCCCTGCACCCGGTCGTTGTCGTTTTGCAGGAAAAGCGTGGCCAGGAGCTGCAACTCCATCTGCTGGCGTGCGGGGTCTTTGAGTTCATAGATCCGAAGGAGCGGGTTGTAGCGATGCGTGCGCTTGTCCTCCCAATCGGTCGGCGCAAAACGATAGACCGTGTCGCCCTGCGCCGCCCTGTGGCGCGCGGAGGCCTCGAAGCATTCGCCCTTCACATCGAGTACGACGGCCGATCCTTGCCACGTCAGTAGGTTCGGAATGACAAAGCCGGTCGTCTTGCCGCGTCCAGTCGGGGCCACGATCAGGGCATGGGGAAAGGTCTTGGAACAGAGGAATGGCGCGCGAGAGCCCGGCTTTCCGAGCTTACCGATCACAAAGCCCGTACCCGGCTTACCAAAGAAGCCATTCTTTTTCATCTCACGGCGGGTCTGCCAATGGGTGTACCCGAAGCGGGTGAGCGCGGAGCCCGATATCGCAAGGCTCATCATGAGGCCCACCACCCCAGCCGCGCCCATGATCATATTGATCAGCCGGAAATCGTCTGGACGAACCGCGCCAATGGCCCGGTAGTTCTGCGCGATGTAGAAGAAGTCGATCTCGGCCTTGAAGCCCAGGTCGCGAAACGTCAAAACGGCCGAGGCGATCACATAACCGATGGCGATGGCAACCAGCGAGACCAGCACCACGCCGAGAGCGAGACGGCCCTTTCCCATGCCTCCCATCAATGGGTCTCCCCGCGTTCACTCTCACCATCAACCAGATCTGCGCGGTGGAGGTCGTATTCCCGGTCGGCGATCTCCTCGACCACGGCACGCGTCGCTTCACTGTTTGCTGTGGCTTCATCCGATTGCAGATAGGTCTTGGCCGCATAGAGCCGGTCGAGACGGTCCTCGATCCGGTCTTTCAACACGTCAGCATCCCCGTCCCGCAGCCGCTCGATCTGGGCGTCATCAAGCTCCCGCTCGACGGCGTCGCGATAGGCCAGGCGCTGACCGTCATCCTGGAATGGCGAGTGCAGGTTGCCTGCGCGTTCGTGATCAATGACCCGCCGGAGATCGGCATCGGCAATCGGCGCGGCTTCAGCCGTTTCGGTGTCTCGTTCTTCGACCAAATGTTCGCCACGCTCGTTAAGCTGCTCCTCCCGCGCCTCATCAATCACGCCGTCCTGGCGCAGCACCTGGTGGAGCTCGAGCGCGATCCCAAGCTGCACATGGGCCCGGTTGAGGGTCTCGCGCGCGGTCTCCAGGTCCGCGCGGCGCTCCAGATTGAGACCATCCTTCTCGGCCACGCGCGCCAGATCGTCCGCGATCCACTGACGCTCTAGCGCGGCATTCTGTGCGCCGGTCTCCATCCGGGCAACCACGACGGACGAACTGATCCCGGTCCCGCGCAGCGCGGTATCGACCTGCGCCCGAACCTCCGGGTCCCGCAGCCTCTCCAGTTGATCCCGGTCGATATTGACCTCGGAATAGACCCCGCCATCGGATGGCTTTTCAGTGAGCGTCACCGAACGCAATCCCAAGGGCTGCATATGGGCGAGCCGCGACTGGATTTCGTTGAGGCTGCGCTCGAGCCTCGGCCGTTCGGTTTCAGGCTTCTCGGCTATCATGCCCTGAACCCGCGCCACTTGATCGGCATAACGGGTCCTCAGATCCTCGAACGATTGCTCCTCGGCCATGTAGACCCCTCCTTCCAAATTCAGCTTGCCGCCCTTGGCCAAAAGCTCTCCGGACCGGAAGAGCGCATTGGCGATGTCCTCGCGGTTGTCCGCAGAGGCCTCGGCGGCAAGGGAGTGATAGATGATCCTGGTGTTGGCGATCTCTTCGAGGGCGCGGTCCAAGTCTGCCCCGACCCGTGGCCGTGGTTCCGCAGCCCGCCCCTCGTCCTTCGCGGCATAGACCTCGCGAGTGCGCGGCGGATAATGCACGACGCCCCGATCGAGCCGCCGCGTGGCCTCCAGACGCACCCCGAACTTCTCGGCTTCCTCGACCATGGCGAGGCGGAAATCGTCGTAGTTGAACCGGTGGTCGCGCCCCAGAAAGAAGAACTCCCCCTCCTGGGACCGCCGGTTCAATACTATATGGGCGTGGGGATGATCACGGTCCTCATGCACCGCGATGATGTAGTCGAAATGCCCCTCATCCGTCTGGAAAAACCGCTCCGCCACATTGGCGGTGATGTCACGCACATCCTCGCCGCGCGTACCGATCGGATAAGACATGAGCATATGGGTCGTTTGTCCGAGCTTGGGTTTGAACCCCGCACTCCAGCGCTTGACGAACCGCTCTGTCAGGTCCTTGATCTCCGATCCCTCCAGCTTCGTCTTCCCATCCAGGAACCCGCTTGAATCGACGATATGGGAGGACTTCGTGGTCAGGTAATCGAGCTGGTTTGCGAGCTGGGATTTCGTGTGGGTGCCACCGCCGCGGATCGCCTTGAAGACCGCTGCACGGTGACCGGCGGCGGCCCGCACGAGCTGCTTCTGCCGGGCCGCCTGCAGCCCATGCATGGAGCCCCGGATGCGGCTCCAACCGTCCCGGAAGATCTCTCCGGTGACATCATGGACGGCATCATTCAGCCGCATGGGCAAACTCCCTCAGAGCGGCGGTGGCGGTGAGTTGCATGGCGTCCCGGCGGCGACGCAGGAGAAGGTCGATCTCGTCCGCGGAATCGAGAATGAATCGCGCCAGCCCACGCATCTGGGCAAGGCGCAATTCGGAGAACTCAGCCTCCGCACCTCCTTCACTCCCCTGCCCCATTTGGTTGGCTTTGGTCATCTGCTTGGCGATCTGAACGACGCCATTTCCGACCTCATGCAAAGAGGCCCGGTAGCGCGCCATCTCTCCCGCCAGTTGGACGTCCGGAACGAAGGTTCCCCCTGCCGCCTGTATGAGTCGTCTCAGCCCCTCTGTGCGGGTCTCGATCCCCGCCAACGCCAGAACCTCATCGAGTGCCTCAAGTTCTTCAGAGGTCAGTTTCACGGTCACGGCAGAGGTCGCCACGGCTGCATCCCGCTGGCGTTCTTCGTCCGCCTTCAACGTGTACTGGATGGCCCGCGGCGTGACCCCGAACCGCTCCGCGAGCTCCGAGGTCCCCACTCCTTCTCCGGCCTCACGAACAATCTCCGCCCGTTCCACGTCTGTCAGTCTCTTGGTCCGGGTCATGCGAAGAAAGCCCCCCTATTTCCTGCCACCTTCATACGAGGCCGCACACCTACATTACGAAACTATACCAATGTGTCAATGTTATATGTTTGGGTTTCAACTATACGCGGCCTCGTATTCCGCTTCAGGCCGAGCACCTCAGGTGCGAGGCCCCGCCCGAAGGGCCAAATAATTCACCCCCTCTCCACCCGCACTCCGACCGACCTTCCCAATGCCCGCGCCCGAGGTTCTGTCCGAACACCAATCGTGTTCGGACAGAAGCGAGGGGCGGCGCATCTCTTCACCGACGGGACTGACGGACAGGGTCAAGGGCGGCCAGATTTGGCCCGCCAAATCTCTGCCGGAAAAACCGGCGGGCGTCAGCCCGACTGTTATTCCGGATGGCCCCCTTGAGGCTGGCCGGCAGTCCTGTTCCAACCACTGTCTTTGATCCTCAGCAGGACCGCTTGCGGTCCTGGCTTCTTCCCGGAGACACGGGCCGCAGTCAGGGATCTCAGGGGCTGGCGCAGCCTTCCCTGAAACAGGGAAAGGGCCGCCTCGTGGCGGCCCATCCTCGTGAGAGGATTACTCCTGCGGTTCTTTCGCGCTTGGCGGGAACATCACCAGCTCCTGGACTGCGACCGGGAAGTCGAGCTTGAGGCTGAAGAACTCCGAGCCGTCCCCGTTGCGTGTGTTGCGAAACATTGCGCCGACGCGCTGGAACCGGGTGCGTTCGTTGCCGTCGTTGTCGGTGAACTTGACGGGAACGGTGGCGACGTAGTGGTTGGTCATTTGGGTCTCTCCTTTTTGCGATGGGGATCGACCGGCACGGGGGACAAGGGGCGGCCGCAAATGCAAATGCGGAGGGTCCGCGCGCCCCGCGCGTGGAAACCGTATTTGTGTTTGCCGGAGTGTGAGCGGAGGGGACGGACGGCCCGACCCCGTGCGATCCACATCTATGAGCAAAAAGGAGAGACCCGGGTGAGCAGGCGAAAAACTCGACGCCATTGTTTCTGTCGAGTTTGCTCTACGAAAGCTGTGGACGAACTTCTTTATCGCGCTTTGGGCATCGTCCGTGTCGCCCAGCCAATGCGATAGGTTATCTTCAGCTTTGAGTGGTGAATTTCGCTGAAGTGAGTGGGAACCGATGTTACCTGCACCAGGGCTGGGGCCGTGGAGGGCAACTTGTGCGACCGCATCGAAATGGCTCGGCCAATCCTTCGGCAATTAAGATGCGCCCGACATCTTGTCCGTCGACATACAGCGAGCCGCAGAACCGCCCGAAGTTGCACCGGTCGGTACCTTCCGTTCCGGGCTGACAAGCGCATGGCACGCGCTGGAATTCTATCGACGCCGCGCCCCGCACCAACTGGCCCAGCCTGACAGTGGGACGTTCCCCGATCTGACGTTCTGCGGTGCAGGACGGTCGCCACGTTTCTGGCGCGTTAAACCCGACAAGACGAACATTCGCGGTCATGCCCCGGATGTCGACCGTATCTCCATCAATGACCCGGACATCACTGACCCGAAGGCTTCTGCCCTGAGGGGTAGGTTGGACCACAGCAGGCGAATTGCCAGTCAGGTAGCTGGATGACACCCAGCCCGTTCCCAAAGCTGATCGAATTTGTGTCCACTGGCCTTCATCGCGCAGTTCTTCAACGCGCGCACCTTCGGTCAAAACCCCCATCACCGTGTTCGACGTAGACGGACCGGAACGTTGGTTCACGCGCGTGCCTGTCACATAGACGTAAGTGACACCGGAAGGCTCCGGGGTAGAAACTACAGTTGGGCGGTTGGATGGCGACCTTGATGACGAGGCATCAAACAGTGATCCAACCACCGCAATGAACGCGACAATCACAATCAATGGGACCATTATTTTCCGCTGCGCCCGACGCACGGCGCGCCGAGGTGCAGTGATTGCACGGGTCACGGAGACAGGGCGGGGTCGCGCCTGATAGGGCTTGGAGCTACGCTTTGGTGCAGGAGTGACGGGGCGGTTGCTGTTTGTTGATGGGGTTCGGTCCGGCTGCTCTCTCTCCAACTTCAAGATTTTGTGCAAGCTCGCATACTGCGCCTTACTCAGGTGCGTCTTGGTCCCATAACGCTGAAACCGTTCTGCCATGTTTGTCAGAAACGACATTTCCCATTCGCTCGCCCTGCCCGACTGCAATCGGGCGTCGATGCGCGATTGAATCTCTTTGGTGCGTTCCGGGGAAAAGGGCATCGGATGAAGAACCTACGAAATTGTATCCTGCGCAACAAATGTCATCTGAGACAACGGCGTAAAAGATCGAGATCTATTTGACATACTTACATTTGAAACTGATCGCGAAGTCTATGGCCGGGAAACACCGGCGTGAAACGACGAAAGGGCCGCCCGAAGGCGACCCTCTCCTATTCACTCATCTGCTGTCTTCTTTGTCGGGTCCGCAACCCGCATCACAGTCAGTCCTTTTGCTTCCGCCTTCTGCCCGAGGTTCAGCGCGACCCCGTTGCCGCCGAAGAGGACGACCCCGGTTGCGGCGAACTTGTCGTCTAGCATCTCGTCGTTGCATTTGAACGGAGCGGCACGACCATGCGCGGACCAGCGGGGATCGAAGCGCGCCTGCGCGACACCTCGAGCGCGCGCCCACCTGGCCGCAATCATCTCGGCGCCATGCTTGCCGCCTTTGTGGCAGAGGAATATCTCCTGGTTGCGGTTCTGACGGATCCGCTCGCGAACCTTGTCGAGCGTCGAGAAGATGACATCGATATCTGTCCAGTCGGTCGCCCCCGAGACGATCAGGGGCACGCCTTCGACTTTCGACTTGGCCGCTGTCTCGCGATCATGCTGCTCCAGCAGCTGCCGCGCTTCGAAGACAGCCCCTGTTTCTTGCGCCCGTGCGCTCGCACGTGACCCTGCCGCCGGGATAAACGCGTGACCGGTCTCGACTTCGTAGCATTCCGCCGCCGCCTCGCTCATCGTCTCGATGGCGCTCACGATCTCGCGCAGGTGCAGGAAGAGGGTCTGCGCCTCTTCCAGGGCGGTTTCGGCGATCTCCGATCCGTCATGGGACTTTACCAGAGCGCCAATCTTGTCGGCTGTGCGGTCCATTTCCTTACCGAGGGCGACCTTGCGCCGCTGCAGGATGGTGGCGAGCCCGTGGGCGAGCGGTTCGATCTCTGCTTCCAGCCCAGTGTTCCGCAACTGGCCGAGGAGGGCCTCAAATGTTTCGCGGACGACGCAGTCCTTCAGAATGTTGTCTTCCGGGAACGGCAGCTCAGCGCCTTTTTCTGTCAGGCCAAATAGTTCGATGGTCTCGTAGGTGTTTGCTTGGTCGTAAGCCATTGTTCATATCTCCAGATGTTCGGGATTGCTTGGCTCACCACGGGAGTGTGGTGGCATGGCCGAAAATCTGGTTCACCGAATCTGCCCGGGTCAGGGACGGCGCAGCCGCCGGCTTGCCGGGCGCAAAAGTTTTCCGGGCGCATCACTTGCCACAAGCACGTCATCGAACATTTGACCGCTCTCTCCACCCCCGCTGCCCTCGCCGAAAAGTTTTGCGATCCTTGACGCGGGCTGATTTGGGGGCCATCCGGAGGATATGCTTCCGCACTCATGTGTGTGTGGTTTGACGGTAGGTTTGCCCAAACGAGCAGGCAAGCGGCGCGACCGGACGCGGAAGACGGATGAAGCGGCGGGATCGTTTTGCGCCGCAAAACAGACCAGAGCGCAATCCGGCGGAGCGGCCAAGGAGCGACGTGCTCGCGAGACGGGCAAACCGGGATGCCGGGTGCAACGCCGCGGTGAGGCCGCATGGCCGAATGCGCGACGGGCCGAAGGGCCGTTCTCCCCTGCGACAAGCGAAGCCGAGCGGGGGAGGCCGTGAGGCATTGACCTCCCAGCCAGTCGCCCGCACCTCAGCTCTTGTCAGGAAACGCTCAATCCGGTAGTCTGTTGGAACACCGAGAGGCCCGTCATGAGTGTTCAAAAACAGACCGTCAGTTTCACCGATACCGCCTATGCCTTCGCCAAAGAGTTGGTTGAGGCAGGGGAATACCCCAATATGAGTGCGGCAGTGTCGGGTGAATTGGCGAAGGCCAAGGCGGAGCGTCAACGTGAGCAGTCCGTTCTCGAAGCCGAATTGGAACGGCGACTGTCCCTACCGCTCGATCAATGGGAACCGGTTGGTGAGGCTTCGCAAGTCACCACAGGTGCGCGCGCCCATCTGGCCGCGATTTCCCGCAAGACCTGATGCGCTTCGTCCGGCACCCGTTCTTCGAGCGGGATCTTATTGGGATCGTCGACCACATCGTCGAGGTCACCCAAGGCGATACAGCGGCAGCGCTGCGGCGGCTCGACGAGATCGATGCCATGCTTCAAGCCATTGAAGAAAATCCGACCTCGGGCATGCGTCTAGGCGGAAAGCTGGACGGCTGGATCGTGCGGCACGGCGGCTCCGGGTATCGGCTAACCGTCGTGTTTAGGCCGGATGTCGAGGCCGGGATAATCTATCTCGCCGTGGTTGCTTTCGGCGGGCGCGATTGGATGCGGCTGGCTTCTGCCAGAAAGGTCTTCTCCGAGTAAGCTTTCGCCACCTTGCACCGAAACACCACGCGGCCTCATGATGACGAAAGCCAAATGTCAGCTCACGGCAGTAGCAACGAACGGGTCGACCGCCGCCTCGATCTTTTGCGTGCGCCCCATCCAGGGCTCAGGCCGGATCGCCTTGACCCAATCGGCGAAACTCGGGATGAACCCCAGATCCTCACGCACATGCTGTTCACCGACCCAGCGGGTCGGGATCACCCGACCGTTCGATAGGGTGAGCGTGGGCCCAAAGATTGTCTCGGCCATGAATATGCCTTCGGCATGATGACGAAGCGCACGATGGCGGAAATCTGCGGTAATCTCCTTGCTCGCATCAAACCAGCTGTGGAGCGCCAAGTAGTCATCGACCTCGCCGCCCCATTTCTTCACCGAGGACAGGGAATGGTGGTAGGGATGTGCCATTGCCGCCTCCTCAAAATGTATGTTCGTAGGATTCAGTGGCGGTGTAGCGCTCGTTGTGATCGAGCGTGATCACGCGAGATTTCACATCGAAGGTGAACTCGCCATAGGCACCGTCATTGTTCTCCCAGCCGGGATGGGTCTCGGCAAGGAAGTCATAAGCCAGCTGTTCGACCGCCTCTTCGATGGTCATGCTGTGTTCGGTCACTTCCTCGGTCCCCCAACTCGCGCGCGAGAGGGAAATCTGCCCCTTGGGCAGGTCAACATTCTTTCCGCCTGATAGGGCTGAGACGTCTTCGATCTGGCCGCTATCGCCATAGCCATCGAAGGTAACGATAACCTGCGCGATATCTGCTGCCGCGAGGACATCGAAGAGCGCCTTCTTGTTGGCGGGGCGGATGCTTGCAGACAATGCCTCGTAGCGCTGGCGATCGGCGTGATTGCGTTGCATCGAGGCGGACATATCAAAAGTCTGACCCGGGGTGTTGTTGGTATCGGTCATGGGAGTTCTCCCGGAGAGCGGGTAAGGGATGAACCCACCGACGCTCTCTCACCCGGCAGGCTCAACCTGCCACAAGCCCGCTTTCACTCTTTTCCTCGCCAACTGGGTTATGTGACGCGTTGTGGCGGGTCCCTGCCAAGCGACTGTCACCCGAATGGGCGCAGAGCGGCAGTTCCGGACGACCATTTGGCCGCGATCGCACCTGGCTCGTAAGAGACATGTGACAGCGCTACTGGCCAAAGGGAGAACGGATCGGTCGGGCTGCGGGCGCAGCCTACAGCGCGGTGCCACGTCCTTCGGGCGTGGCAGGGCCCAATAACGCTTAGGCCAATAGGATTTTCGCCTGGTCAGATCGTCCAAAGACGGAACGAAAAAGGCGCCATCTCGGGAGGTGAGATGACGCCTGATTTCTTGCGTCCACGCTGCGGGAGGAGGTGCAGCGCAGAACTCCGGTTCGACCCCCAGGGAGGAGGAGAGGAGGTCTAGCCTTCAAGAAAAATGTAGGAAGAATGCTGCGTCGCAACAAGGTAATTCGCTGCAATGCAGCTATGCATGCCATGCAATGCTACATTCTTGCGCATATCGTATACTATTGTTCAGAAATTGGGCGCGCTCTGTGTCGCGGCGACTGCCTCGAGTTGGGGAATGGGAGCAGCGTTTACGCGGCTCCTGTCCGGTAACGATCTTACCTCTGATCGATCAGGCGACCAGTGAAAGACCTCCCGTCTCCTGCGCCTGCTCGCCGCTGTCTACGAAGGGGATGATCGAGAAGGTCTGACCGCCCCGCTGTTCTTCGTTCTGCACGGCGTTGACCCGTAGATCGCCATCGGGCGTGTTGATGAGGAGCGAGACATAGTCATTCCCGGTCCGGTTGCTCTTGGCCATCCAGGCGGAGCCCATCCGGATTGGGTGGCCCCGGGGCGAAGAGACCTCAATCCGGTAGTCGGGATGGGTTTCCTCGGTCTTGAATTCGTTCTCGATCAACATGAAGTCGAGATCGAACATCATATTGGCGATGTATCCGGCAAAGGCGTTGTCGGCATCCATCGCGGTCAGTTCGCCTGAGATCGAACCGGACTTCATCGTGCCGTTCGAGACCAGCGGGATGATTTCAAACGCGCCGCTCTCGGCCTCGCGTGCTTCTTTGGTCTGCACCGCGTTGACGCGGAACGGGCCGAGGCCAACATCAATCTGCATCGAGATATAAGGGTTACCACTGGTATTGCCGGTCTCACTCCAGGCCGTTCCGATACGCACCTTGCGCCCGGATTTGTTCACAGCCGTCACGTCAAAGTCGGGGCTGCGCTCGGACATCTTGGTGCGCGCCTCGAGCTGGATCGCGATATCGAACCGCGCAGAATGGATCATGCCGGAATAGACGGCAGTTGCGGTTTCGGCATTCTTGGTCAGGGTTCCTGCGAACATGGGTCTTCTCCTTGGGTTTTCCGGTGCCTGACTTTTTGCCAGAGCACCCGGGATTGCTTTTCGACCCCTCATGGGATCACCAAACCAAATGGCCTTCTTTCCTTTCTCCCCCACCGCTCAACCCGCGGCACCGCCCGGATCGGTGTCTGCGACCTCCCCACGCGCACCCGTCCCCTGCCCTGTTTCAGCAATGGCTCGGACAGGATCGCATCCGGTACTGCTGAACCCGGACGCCGCGCCGTAGTCCCGGATGGGACGCTTTATCAGTATTGCCTCCCCATCACAGGCGCGGCAAAAAGCGTGGTCCTGCAGGTCGGTGCTTTCCCATGACTGCAACTCAGCATTCCAGCTGGCCCAGCAATCCCGCAGGACGTCTTCGCTGCCACAAGCACTGCAATGGACGGTGACACCCAGATCAGGGCGGGCGACAAAGAATAACGCCTCGTCCCCATTCAGCGTTGTGCCGCTTCGGTCCGTGAGGCCGGTCGAATTGCCATTGGGCAAATAGGTGATCAGGTATTGGCCAAGCGCATCCCGGTGGACACGGTAGCCTTCATTTGACCAGTGCACGGAGTGTCCAGCATCCACGGCGGATTTGATCTCTGCGATGTTCATATTGATCTCCATGGGACGGAAAAAGTGGGAATGCCCACGGGCCCGATCAATCGATCTGGCCCGTGGAATGGTCGGTTTGGAATCTGAACCCATTCGAGCCGACGCGTGTCAGGCGGCTTCCTGCGACGCGCCAGTTTGGGCGCCGGTGATCCGAGACAAGATCGCGGCGGTATCGACGCCCTCCCCGTGCGGCACGAAGACCCGAAGCTGGAAGGCGATGATCTCGGTGAAACACCCGACCGCCTTCAGACCCTCGATGGCACCCCTATCGGCCCCGTCGATCTCGAGGCGGGCCGCGCCCGCGACGCGGCGGCGGGTGAGCGTGAGACCCCGGCCCAGATCGACCGGCGCGGTGGATCCGAGCGCGGCCGTCAGCATGTCCTGCGAGGTTTTCGGGGTGCCGACCATGAACCGCGCACGCAAGGCCGCGGCGCCGTCCTCGCTGACGGTGCGACCGATCATGCTCCCCTGCCCCTCTGGCGTGACCCGGTAGATGCGCTCGTTGCCCGAGGGGATGTCCTTCCAGATCGGCAGCAGCAGCCCGGTCAGCAGGTAAAGCTTCGTCGTCGTCACCTTCGGCAGGCTGTTGGCCTCCTCGTCCCAGAGGCGGCGGAACTCGGACGGCTCGATCTCTTCCCAGGCGGAGGCCTGGAATTTCCCTTCCTCGACATAGGTGGACCCGCTCGGGCGGGTCACCTTGCGCATGAGCGTGACGATCTCCTCGTCATACATCTGCATCGGACGCGAGGAGATCAGCGCCGCACGTCCCGAGGCGCTGTTGATCATCGCAGTCTTGTCGGGGTTCCGGTCCAAAGCTTCTTCTGCCGAGAGCACATGCACTGGGTCCGTCACTTCGAGCCCGATGATCCGGGTCACCGCTCCGGAGCGCGGACAGGTCCAGAGGTCTTCCACCGAGACCTGTTCGATCCTCTCGCCACGCAACGTCTCGACGCCGAGATCGAGCGTGCCAGCCGCCCGCGCCCGCTCGGTCTGATCGGCGATCCGGCTCATGAACTCGGCGAAGAGCGCGTTCTGCATGTGGATGGGCAGCGCCAGCACCCGGTTCAGGAAGCGTTGGATTGGTGGAAGCTCTTCGAGCAGCACGCCGTCCTGGTCGATCAGCCGCAAGGCGGTCCAATCGCAGAACTTCTCATAGCTCATGGCCCCGGCACGCCCGGCGGCCAGGTCGGCGTAATAGCCGCGCAGCGCACCCCTTGCGATCGGGCTCTCGAGATTGTCCTCCTCGCGGAACATGCCCTGCGAGCCGGTCTCGCGCTGGCCCTTGGTGAGCGCCCCCAGCTGATCGAGCCGCCGGGCGATGGTGGAGGTGAAGCGCTTTTCGCCATGCACATCCGAAGTGCAGACCCGGAAGAAGGGTGCTGACACTTGAGCCGAACGATGCGTGCGTCCTAGCCCCTGGATTGCCGCATCGGCGCGCCAGCCGGGCTCCAGCAGATAGTGCCGCCGCCGCTTCTGGTTCTTCGCCGTCTGGGCGGCGTGATAAGACCGGCCCGTCCCGCCGGCATCGGAGAAGATTAGGATATCCTTCTCGCCCTCCATGAAGGCCCGGGTTTCCGAGGAATTGCTGGTGGCGGATCGTTTCTCGATGAAAAGCGCGCCATCGCTGGATTTCAGGGGTCGAATGGAGCGCCCGGTTACTTCGGCCACGGCCTCATCCCCGAAGGCCCAGAGGATCTGGTCGAGCGCAGAAGGGATCGGCGCAAGGGACATCAGCTCCATCATTGCCTCATCGCGCAAGGCCTCGGCTTCGCGGGAGACGAGCAGGGCGCCATTGGCATCCCGCAGCGGCTCGGCCACGACATTGCCGTCGATTTCCACGAGTTTCTGGGCATGGATCGGGAAAGCCTGTTCGAGGTAGGAAAGCACATAATCCCGAGGCGTCAACGCGCCCTCGACCAGATCGTCTTCGGGGTCCATCGCCTCGAGCCGGCGTTTCAACAGGCTCTCGCCCGTCGAGACCACTTGGACGACACAGGCATAACCGTCCGCAACATCCTCTTCAATGGCGCGGATGACGGTCGGGGCTTTCATGCCCATCAGGAGGTGATTGAAGAAGCGCTGCTTTGTGCTCTCGAAGCGCGACTTGGCTGAGGCCTTGGCGGCCGACGCATTGGTCTGGCCGGAGGCATCGTTGACACCGGTCGCGGTCAGCGCCGCCTCGAGATTGTGATGAATCGTCCGGAAGGCGCTGGCATAGGCGTCGTAAATCTCGATCTGGGCCGGCGTGAGCGCATGTTCGAGCACATCATACTCGACGCCATCGAAACTGAGCGCCCGCGCCGTGTAGAACCCGAGGGTCTTCAGATCGCGGGCCACGACTTCCATCGCCGCCACCCCGCCGGCCTCCATCGCTGAGACAAAGCTCTCGCGGCTCAGGAAGGGATATTCGGACCCCTGGCCCCAGAGCCCGAGCCGGGAGGCATAGGCCAGGTTCTGAACGCTAGTGGCCCCGGTTGCCGAGACGTAAAAGACCCGAGCGCGCGGCGAGGCGAGCTGCAGGCGCAGTCCGGCCAGGCCCTGCTGGGAGGGTTTGACCCCCCTGCCCGCGTCGGACCCGGCGGCATTCTGCATGGCGTGGGCCTCATCAAAAGCCAGAACGCCGTCGAAGTCTGCGCCCATCCAGTCGAGAACCTGGCTGAGCCGGGTCGTGCCGCATTTTCCCGCGGAGCGCAGCGTCGCATAGGTTACGAAGAGGATGCCGTCTTCCATCGGAATGGGTTGATCTGGCTTCCATTTCGAGAGGGGCTGGATGTCGGCGGGCGAGCCGCCGAGATCGGTCCAGTCGCGGATTGCGTCCTCGATGAGCGTGGCGGATTTGGAGATCCAGACCGCCTTGCGACGACCCGCAAGCCAATTGACCAGGATCAGCCCGGCGCATTCCCGGCCTTTACCGCAGCCAGTGCCGTCGCCGAGGAAATAGCCGAGGCGATAGGCGCGTGCATCTGAATCATCGTCCGCGCGGGTCATCCGGGTCTGGTCGTCGTCGATGGTGAACCGGCCCGGCAGGTCACGCGCGTGGGCATCATTCGCCATGAGGATGGTCTCGAGTTGGGCCTCTGAGAGATGACCCCCCTCGATCAGGCGGCCGGGCAGCCGCAGCTCCGAGGCGGCTTCGCTCGACGGCACAGGCGGCGCCACCGAGGCCATGGCGATGCTCTCGACCAGCGGGGTCGGGTGTTCCTGGGCACCCACGATCTCGATCCGCTGCGGACGATAACGGGCATAGATGTCCGAGACGGGGGTATTCTCGCGTGGGGTGGCGAGGCAGGTGAAGGCCAGCGGGATGGCGGCATGCGATTTGGGTTTGGCAGATGCCGCCTGGGCGATTGGGCGCTCGCGTGCAATAGGGAGACCGACCCGGCGCGACCCACGCCGTGCCTGCGCACTGGCCTGGACAAGATGGGCAGCCGGTCGGGTCGCGGCGACGTCATCGACGATGCGCCGCGCTGCATCCAGATCATCGACAACCGCGCGGACGAATTCGACCTCCTCGTGCACCTTGTCGAAGACCATGAGCTGGGTTTCCACCGTGGTGCCGAGTTTGCGGTAAACGTGGCCGGGGATCGTGAGCGCGAGGCGAGGCTTTGCGATGGCTGAGGCCCGCGCCCAATGCGCCGCGTCACGTTCTGGCGAAAATCCCATCGGCATGATCGCCACGAGACGCCCGCCGGGCGCCAGGCGCTTGGCGGCGCCGATCAGGTGCTTGGCCGCGATATGCCTGTCCCGCGACCGGTCGACCGAGGAGGCGAAAGGCGGATTCATCACGATGACACCGGGGGGGTCAGACACCGTCAGGAGATCGTCGATATGCTCGGCGTCAAAATCGGTCACCTCGCTCCCGAACACCGCCTCGAGAAGCGCCCGGCGGAAGGGATCGATCTCGTTAAGCATCGGCTTGCCGCCCGCACAAACTGCAAAACCGGCCAGTGCGCCGGTGCCGGCCGAGGGTTCGAGGAAGGTCTCGCCGGGGCGGATGGCAGCGGCACACGTGACCAGGGCTGCATAGGCCAGCGGGGTGGAAAATTGCTGCAGGCGGATTTGCTGCTCGGAGCGCCGGGTCTCCGTCAGGAGCCGTGACGCGAGCAATCTGGCCATCGCAAGCGCGTCCAAACCGCTGTCCCGCACAATCTGCATCACCGCGGCGGCCTGCATCAGGTCATAGGCCATGCGCCAGGACCACGCGCCGCCGGCATCGCTGCCGCCGAAGATCTCGCGCATGATCCGCGCCAGCGATGAGCTCTTGAGCGGTTGCTTTTCAAGCTCGCTGCCGATCAGCGGCAGAGCCTGCAGAAGCTGTGGTTTCGATGGGAAATTGGGTGTGAGTTCCGGGTTTCGGTTGTCCATGTCGTCTGTCCTTTGAGTCAGGTTGCGGGTCCGACAGGACAGAAAGCCGCCTCTGCGCTTTCAAATGCGCGGAGGCGGCTCAAGGCAGGACAGATGACGACGCTGGCGGCGGTTATGAACCAGTCCGGGTTTACCGGAGACGTTGGAGTTCGTCACTCAGCGGCTATTTTAGCCGTGAGCTCTTCGTTGTA
>NZ_RCTZ02000026.1 GCF_003667315.2 Tropicibacter alexandrii
GCAAGGCACAGGATCGCCATGACTTCGGACGCCACGGTGATGTCGAAGCCAGCCTCGCGCGGGAAGCCATTGGCCACGCCGCCAAGCGACGCGGTGATCTGGCGCAGCGCGCGGTCGTTCATGTCGACGACCCGGCGCCACACGACGCGACGCACGTCGATATCCTGCTCGTTGCCCCAGTAGATGTGGTTGTCGATCATCGCCGACAGCAGGCTATGCGCGGATGTGATCGCGTGGAAGTCGCCGGTGAAGTGGAGGTTCATCTCTTCCATCGGCACGACCTGCGCCATGCCGCCGCCAGCCGCGCCGCCCTTCATCCCGAAGTTCGGCCCGAGCGAGGCCTCGCGGATGCAGATCATCGCCTTCTTGCCGATCTTGTTCAGACCGTCGCCCAGACCCACGGTGGTCGTGGTCTTGCCCTCGCCCGCGGGCGTCGGGTTGATCGCGGTGACGAGGATCAGCTTGCCATTCGGGCGGTCCTGTACTTCGTCGATGAAGGCCTGCGAAATCTTCGCCTTGTCATGGCCGTAGGGCTGCAGATGCTCATACGCAATCCCCAGCTTCTCCCCGATCTCACGGATCGGCTGCTTCGTCGCCTCGCGGGCGATTTCAATGTCGGTTTTGAAGGCCATTTGGATGCACGTCCCGTTGGTGGTGTCTTTGCGCCAACGCTTAAACGGCACGGAAACGTCACGTCACGGCGAATCCGACATATCGGCACGGTCTTGCGGCACCGCCGGTCGACGGCTTCCGACGCTTGGAGCGCATCGGAAACACGATCACGGGTTTTGGAACATTTTCGGGACGCTGCCGTTCCCCGGATATGAGGACGCGGGGATACTCCCTGCGCCACGCCAATCCCCCCAACGGAGGAGACGCACCATGATCACAGTATATCGCACCCTCGCTGCCACCACCGCCCTGACAGTGGCGGCCGGTATGGCCACGGCGCAAACCGACACCGAGGCCGACACCCAGACCCGCATGGACGCATCCATGTGCGAACGCGGCTACGCCCGCTTCGACGAGAACGGCGACGGCACCCTGTCCGACAAGGAACTGAGCGACGCCTCGACCACCGCCTTTGGCGACAGCGATGCCAATGATGACGGCTACCTGTCCGAGGCGGAATATGTCGATTGCGTCAACAAGTTCGCCGGTACGCAATCCGCCAGCGCCGACCGCAATGCCGACAATATGACGCGTTACGACGCAAATGGCGACGGCACGCTGACACAGCAGGAATTCATGAACGCCGCCGACAGCGCCCAGCAGGCCATGGCAGGCGGCGATGACAAGGCCCAAGAGGATATGGGCCGCATCCTGTTCGTTCCGGTGGGCACCCAGCCCGTCTGGCAAGACATGACCCGCGAAGACGCCGCCGCGCGCAGTGCCATCCTGTTCATGGCGCTCGATACCGATGACAGTGGCGATGTCACGAACACCGAGTGGGGTCAGCAGCAGGCCACGGCCAAGGACGCGACCCGCAAGGCCGAAGACGACTTCGCCGCCACCGATGCGGATGGCTCGGGCGACGTCGATCCGACCGAGTTCGGCCAGCGCCTGCAGGAGATGGTCGCCGCAGCCAAGGAACGCGCTGACGGCGCAGCCGAAGAGAACAGCGTGTCCCGCAACGCAGGTGGCATGTCAGACGACGCGACCACCGATGACAGCGCCGACACGACGCCGATGAACGCGCGCAACTCGGACGCGCCGGTGGTCTTCTTCACCTATGACTGGGTGATGTAAGCCCCGCGTATCCCTGACCCAGACCAACGCCCCGGCTTCGCGCCGGGGCGTTTTTTCAGTCCGGTTGCCAAGGCCGCTGCATCGGAAGATGCAGGCGCAGGTGATCACCGACCGCCACCCGCCCCTCGCGCGCGACCCAAGCCGTGACGCCCCGCCGCCCCTTGGCCGCCGGTTTGAACCGCTTGCCAAAGCCGGGCGCGACGGTCTCGATGCTTTTTGCCGGGAACTGGCAGGGCATGTTTTCCATATCGACGGTCAGGGTCGCGCCCGAGGGCGCCTGCAACCGCGAGGATGGCGGCACATGGGTGAAATCGGGAAGGCCCCTGACCACCATCGTCGCCCCCAGCCGCGCCGGATCGATCTCATCCACCCCCATGGCTGCCGCGATCGCCTCCAGTTCTTCGAGGCTGAGGATCGACACCTGCCGTTCATTGCGAATCTCGGTTCCGCGCGAGTATTGCGCCTTCACGCGCGAGCACGAGGGGCGCGTCAGCCCACCATGGACAGAGCCTTCGACCCCGTCAAAGCGCAGGTGCAGCGCCTCGCGGCGCTCGCTCAGCATGGCATTGCGGTCGGTCATGGTGAGCACACCCAACCAGACGATCTCGGCCATGTAGTCACTCGGTTCCAAGGCAGGCATGTCGCACCCCTTCCAGTCAACGCTTCAGTCGGCGGGCCGTGGCTCGGTCCCGACCCGCTCGACGGTAAAGAACAATCGCCGGAACGGGAACAGCACCTCGCCGTCCGAACCGGCCGGGTAGACCGTGCCGATCACGCTTTCATAGGCCGCGATCAAGCGCGCCTGCTCATCCGCATCCAGCGCCTCCAGCACCGGGCGGGCAAAGGTCGAGGCGGTGAAGCGGCGCACCGGGTGGCCCTCTTCGCAGGGCGGCAGCAACTGGAAATACTCGGTCTGCCACATGGTGAACCGTCCCATGCCGCCCAACAGGTGGTAATACGCCGCCGGGTCGAGAATGCGCGGGCCGTGGCTGCGGTCCACACGACCCGGAAACAACTCCTCGGCCAGTTGCATCCACAGCCGATGCGAGGGCTGCTGGTTCTGGTGCGGGACCTGCACCGCCAGCACCCCGCCGGGCACGAGGCACCGGGTCAGGCGCGGCATCAGCGAGCCGTGGTTGGCCAGCCAATGCAGCGCCGCATTGGAAAAGATCAGCGCGGCCTGTCCCCGCCAATCGGCAATGTCGCCCTGATCGAGCAGATCGTAACAGTCCTCGGCGCGCGCCTCCGACAGCATCGCCGGCGAACTGTCCACACCGACGATCCGACGATCGGGAAAGCGCCGGCGCAAGGCCGGGCCGACCGCACCGTTGCCGCAGCCAAGATCGACCACATCGCCTTCGGGCAGGTCGCCGATCCGCGCCAACAGGTCCAGCGCCGGTTGCAGGCGATGCCCGCCGAAGCGCGCATATTCCGCCGGGTTCCACCCTGCCATGATCCGTCCCCACCAAAGAAAATCGGCCGAAGCTTACGCTCCGGCCGATCCGTTGACAAATGCGCGTGATGTCACGCAGAGGGTTCCGGCTCCATCCCGCCATCGCCGCCGGGCTTGGCCTTGGGCTTGGTCTTGGGAATGGCGGTCAGGCTGGGCTTTTCCTCGACCGCGCCGTCATCATCGTCGTCATCCTTGTGCGGCGGCTCACCGCGCATGACGCGCTTGAGCTCCTCGCCCGACAGGGTTTCGTATTCCAGAAGGCCCTGCGCGATGCGCTCGAATTCGACGTTCTTCTCGGTCAGGGTCTTGATCGCCAGCTGGAAGCCGTCCTCGACGATGCGCTTGACCTCTTCCTCGATGGTTTCCTTGGTCTTGGCGGAAACCGAGAAGCCGCCGGTATTGCCGGAATAGCCCTCGGCCGCTTCGGCGTAGTCGATATTGCCGACCTTGTCGGACATGCCCAGACGCATGACCATGGTCCGCGCGATGCGCGAGGCCTGCTGGATGTCGCTGGCCGCGCCGCCGGACACCGATTCGGCACCGAACTTGACGATCTCGGCGGCCTTGCCCGCCATCGCCATGGCGATCATCTGCTCCATCTGGTCCTTGTGATAGGACAGGCGGTCATTCTCGGGCAGCGGCTGCACCATGCCAAGCGCCTGACCGCGCGGGATGATCGTCGCCTTGTGGACCGGGTCGTGCTTGGGCAGGACCAGCGCCAGAAGCGCGTGCCCGGCCTCGTGATAGGCGGTCATCTTCTTCTCGTCGTCCGACATGACCATCGAGCGGCGCTCCGGCCCCATCATGACCTTGTCGCGCGCCTCGTCGAAATCCGCCATCGTCACGAAGCGACGCCCGACGCGCGCCGCCATCAGCGCCGCCTCGTTCACGAGGTTCGCCAGTTCCGCACCCGAGAAGCCCGGCGTGCCGCGTGCGATGATGCGCAGGTCCACATCGGGGCCAAGCGGGGTCTTGCGCGCATGCACGCCAAGGATCTTTTCGCGGCCCTTGATGTCGGGGTTCGACACCGTGACCTGACGGTCGAAGCGGCCCGGACGCAGCAGCGCGGGGTCCAGCACGTCGCGGCGGTTGGTGGCGGCGACGATGATGACACCCTCGTTCGCCTCGAAACCGTCCATCTCGACCAGAAGCTGGTTCAGCGTCTGTTCGCGCTCGTCATTGCCACCGCCGTAACCTTGGCCACGGGCACGGCCCACGGCGTCGATTTCGTCGATGAAGACGATGCAAGGCGCGTTCTTCTTGGCCTGCTCGAACATGTCGCGCACGCGGGACGCACCGACACCGACGAACATCTCGACGAAGTCGGAACCCGAGATGGTGAAGAACGGCACACCGGCCTCGCCCGCAATCGCGCGCGCCAGCAGCGTCTTACCGGTGCCCGGAGGGCCGACCAGCAGCGCGCCTTTGGGGATCTTACCGCCCAGACGGCTGAACTTCTGCGGGTTGCGCAGGAATTCGACGATCTCTTCGAGCTCTTCCTTGGCCTCGTCGATGCCAGCCACGTCGTCAAAGGTCACGCGGCCATGCTTTTCGGTCAAGAGCTTGGCCTTGGACTTGCCAAAGCCCATCGCGCCGCCTTTGCCGCCACCCTGCATGCGGTTCATGAAGTAGATCCACACGCCGATCAACAACAGGAAGGGCAGAAGGCTCAGCAAGAAAGCCTGAAGGCCGGATTGCTCCTGCGCCTCGGCCTCGACCGGGATGTTGTTGTCCAGAAGCAGGTCGGTGATCGCCGCATCCTCGGGCTTGATGGCGACGTAATCCTGTCCGTCACTGCCGCGATAGCGAATCTGTTCGCCGTCGATGGTGACGGAACTGACCTGATTGCCTTCGACCGCCGACACGAACTCCGAATAGCTGATCTTGCGGCTCTGATAGGTGCCGCTGTCGCTGTTGAAGAGTTGGAACAGCGCCAGGATCATCAGGAAGAGGACGACCCAGAAGGCGATATTTCGAGCATTGCCCAAGGGAAAACTCCTTTGACTGCGGGGGCGACCCGCGTTTCATGGGGTTGTTGCGTAACATAGACATCCCCCCGCCCGGTTCAATGCGAAAGAAGGTGGTTTGCGAAGCCGCCCCGGTCCTTTCGCAGGTCCCCAATTGTCGCACCCGGCCCGTATCCCAGACCGTCGCAGGCAATCACCCGATCGCCCTGCCAGATCGCAGGCAGCGACAGGGCGATGCGATGCGGTGGGCCATCGGCCTGTTCCCGCAACTGCCGCCAACCGTCCTCGCCCAAGGCGCGCAGGGTCAAACCCTTGAATTCATTGCCCTGAACGTACCATCTGTGGTCCCAGTCGGACTCCGTTCCAACCCCCGCGCGTTGATCCATCACCGCCGCATGCTCTCGGAAAATGGTTAACCAGCCGTTTACAAACGTGGCAACGCAGCCATGCAAAGTCGTCGCGCCGCCGCTGACAACCATATCACAGAAGTGATCCAGCGCCTCGCCCCTTGGGCCATATTCCGCCGCCGAGACATAGGTCAGCGCCGCCCGCAGCAGCCGACGGCGCGTCGCGCGTTCCAGTCCGTCATGCCAGCCGGGCGCAAGACTCAAGCCGCCCCAAGGCTCCTCGCGCCCCACGTCACGCCAGACCTGAAGCGCGCGCCGGGCCAGCGCCTCGCGGTCTTCGCGCAGCCGTTCGGCGGTGGCGGCCAGCGTCCCGCGATCCAGCCCAAGCGCTTCGAGCACGGGCAGGTCCGCACGGATGCGCGCCCGGTCATAGGCGGGATCGTCATTCGACGGATCATCGACAAACGGCACCTTGAGCGTGGTCACGTAATGCCGCAACTCGGCCCGCGACATGTCCAGACAGGGGCGCACCAGCGTATACCCATGCACGGCACGCATCGGTGCCATCGCCGCCAGCCCGTCCACACCGGACCCGCGCGCGAGGCGCATCAGGAACGTCTCGGCCAGATCATCGCGCGTATGGGCGACCAGCACGTGGCGCAGATCGCCGCGCCAGTCCTCGAACAGCGCCAGACGCCCGCGCCGCGCCGCGTCCATCTTGTTGCCCTGTCCGTCCCACTGCCAGCGCAGCGTGTCATGGGCGTGCCCCAGCAGTGCGCATTCCCGCGCCACCATCGCCGCCTCGTCCGCCGCGTCAGGGCGCAACCCGTGATCCACCGTGACGACCCGCAAGGTCACGCCAAAGCGCCGCGCCCAGCCATGGCACAGCGCCAGCATCGCCATGCTGTCGCCGCCCCCGGACACGGCCAGCCCGAGGCTGGACGGAAAAGAGGGCCCCAGTAGGGCCCCCATCGCGTCGGCAAATCTTTGGTCGAGGCTCACTGGCAGGCCAGCTCGGCCATGCTGGACTGCGCCTGACCGGCAAAGCTGGAGCCGGGGTAGCGCGTCGTGACCTCGTTCAGTGTGACGCAAGCCTCGGGGGTCGAGCCCAATGCGGCCAGCGACGTGCCCAGCCGCCAGAGCGCCTCGGGCGCAACGTTCGAGTCGGGAAAGCTGGAATAGGAGGTCAGGTAGCGCCGCGCCGCCTCGCGCGTGTCACCGGTCAGGTCCAGCGCCTTGCCCTCGGCCAGCAGAACCACAGGCTCCAGCGGGCTGCCCGGATAGGTCTCGCGGAATTGCGCGAAGAGTTGCGCCGCATACGCGCCGTCGCCCTCGTCCAGCGCCTTTTGCGCGTCGCGGAAATCGGCCTCTTCGCTGACGGCCAACTCACCGTCGAAGGGGATGTCGTCCGTGGCGGGCTGGATCGGCTGCGCGGGCGCGACCTGCGGCACCGCATCGCCGCCCAAGGGCAGCGATTGCCCCAAGGCGCCGATGTCACAGCCCTCTTCCATCTCGCAGATGCGGAATTCCAGATCGCCCAGCCGGTTTGCCCCATCCGTGGCCACCTGCCCGATGCGGTATTCCAGTTGCTCGGTCTTGGCGGTGATGCGCGACAGTTCCGCCTCGATCGTGTTGATCCGGTCCAGCGTGCTGCCGCCCACCGCGACGGACGTGCCGCCCGTGGTCGACAGCTCGCGTTTGAGCTTTTGCAACTCGACCGACAGGACCGCCAGATCCTGCTTCATGTCGGCAAGGGTTTCCTGAGCGGAGGCCTGCGCCCCCGCCAGAATGCACAAGAGTACCGCCAAAACCCGTGTCATGCCTTACCCCGTCAGCGAAGAGGCCGAGATCACCGTCACCGCGCGGCGGTTCTTGGCATAGCACGATTCCTCGGAGCAGATCTCCAGCGGGCGTTCCTTGCCGTAGGAGATGAACTTCAGCCGGCTGGCGGGCACGCCTTTGGACACGAGGTATTCCATCACGGCGTTGGCCCGGCGTGCGCCGAGTGCGAGGTTGTATTCGCGGGTGCCCTGCTCGTCCGCGTGGCCTTCGATCACGGCGAGGTAATCGGAATTGGTCAGCAGCCATTGCGCCTGCCCGTCCAGCGTCATGCGCGCCTCGGGCGACAGGCTCGACTGGTCGACGGCAAACAGCACGCGGTCACCGACGCGCTGGCTGAAATAGGCGGCCGAGGACGGGTCGTCGGCGCTGCCCGGCACGAAGGCACCGGCGCCAGCACCCGCGCCGGGGCCAGCCCCGGCACCGTTGTCGAAGCGATTGGGATTGGCGCAGGCCGCCAGCCCGAGGGCGGCCACCAGCATCAGGGCTTTGGGGAAATGGGTCATGGTCTGTCCTGCTCTTGTCGTTAAGGGTTCGTTTACCACGAAACGACGGTTAGGGGAATCGTCTATGGCGTTACTGCAAGGGTCCCCAGCTGGGGTCCGATGCCCCCGCCGGTGTGCGCACGCGTTTCAGGTTCCGGCCGGAAATATCGACCGTATAGAGCGCCGAAGCCCCCTGCGCGCCCTGCGTCTCGCGGGCGAACATCAGCACGCGGCCATTGGGCGCCCAAGACGGGCCCTCGTCCAGAAAGGACGCGGTCAGCAGGCGTTCCTCGGACCCGTCGGTGCGCATCACGCCGATATGGAACCGGCCCGCATTCTGCTTGGTAAAGGCGATCATGTCGCCACGCGGTGACCAGACGGGGGTGCCATAGCGCCCGTCGCCAAAGCTGATCCGGCGCCCCTCGCCGCCCGATGCGGGCATGATATACAACTGCTGGCTGCCGGACTGATCGCTTTCATAGACGATCTGGCTGCCATCGGGGGAAAAGCTGGGCGCGGTCTCGATGGCCGGGCCAGCCGTCAGGCGGCGGGTCGCACCCGAGGCCACGTCCATCGCCCAGATATCGGTGTTGGACCCTTGGGTCATCGAATAGACCACCATCGACCCATCCGGCGAGAAGCGCGGCGCAAAGCTCATGACACCGTCATTGGCCTGCAGGATGCGGCTGTTCACATCGCCGACGCTGAGGATATGCACCCGCGGAAAGCCCGTCTCGTATGACGTATACAGCACCCGGCTGCCATCGGGCGAAAAGCGCGGCGCCAGCACGATCGACGCGCTGTCGGTCAGGTACTGCACGTTTGCGCCGTCGTAATCCATGATCGCAAGACGCTTTTCCCGCGCGTCCTTTGGCCCGGTCTCGGACACGAACACGACGCGGCTGTCGAAATAGGGCGTCTCGCCGGTCAGGCGGCTATAGACCTGATCGGCGACCTTGTGCGCCAGACGGCGGCGGCCATCGACCTGCGCGGCAAATTGCATGCCCTGCCCCATCTCGGTCCCGGCGAACACGTCCCAGACCCGGAACTTCACCACGACGCGGCCCGAGGCATCGGCGGATACTGCGCCGGTCACCAGCGCCTGCGCGTTGATCGCCTTCCAGTCGGCGAATTGCACCGGCGCGCCGAAATTGCTGACGCGGCTGATATGCGCGTCGCGCGGGATTTCCCGGAACAGGCCCGTGCCCACGAGGTCCTCGGCCACGATGCGGCTGAGTTCCTCGGCATATTGCATGCCTTCAGAATTCTCGGCGACGAAGGTCGGCACCGCCAGCGGCAGCGGTTCGACCACACCCTGGTCCAGCGTCAGCCGCAGCGGTTCGGCCCGCGACAGGCCGGGGCTTGCGGCAGAAATCAAGGCCAGCATCATGGCCAGCAGGATCGGGGCGAGGTTACGCGTCATTCCATCCCTCCTTTGGGGACTGCTCGAACTGATATGCGGCTCTGCGGCCGCCTCTGGGGCACAATACGCAAGTTTGGCAATCGGCAAAACACCCATGCCGGGCCGGTTGGGCGGGGAATTGCCGAATTCGGGCGTCACGTTTGCGTGGGATGTCATCTCAGCCGCATGCTTGTCGGGTCGAAGGTCAGTTCGACCTCTTTCCATGTCTCGTATTTGTCCGGCGGAAGCTGGAAGCCATCGGGCAGTTGGCAGCGCAGCACGGCGCGCCGCGCAGCCTGAAAGGCGGTTTCGGCGGCGGAACCGGAGCCGCCCGTGGCCCCGATCAGGCGCACATGACTGCCCACGACCTTGCCGTCGCGGCCCAGTTCAAAACCCACGGTCACGGTGACATTGGCGGACTGGCTGCCCACATCCACCTGCCAGCATTTCTGCACCGCAAGGCGGAACGCCTCCTGTTCGCGCCCGGTCAGGGGTGGCCCATCGGCGGCGGGCGCGGGGTCGCCGCCGCCCAGTGCCTCGGCCAAGGCGTCGTTCAAGGCGCTGTCGGCGACGGTCGGGGCCGGTTCCGGCTCCGCCTCGGGTTCGGGGTCCGGCTCGGCGCGGGCGGTTTGCTGCGGGCGCGACTTCGGGCGCATCGACGAGGTCGGCGCGCGCGATCCGGCCGGTTCCTCGGCCTCGGTCACGATCTCGGTCGAGGTTTCGGGCGGCGCGGTCTGTTCCTGCGCCTCTTCGGCCTGCTCGGGGGCCTCGGCATCGGGGTCGGCGGCTTGCTGGGTCTCCTCGGCCTCGACGGCCTCGGGCGGCGGGGCCTCGGTTGGCTGATCGGCGACGCGCGGCGCCGGGCGCGGCTGTGGCCGCACCGAGTCGAGCGGCGCGTTGATCTGAGGCGTCGGTTCCGGCGCGGGTGGCGCAGGCGTCGGGTTCGGTTCCGGTGCAGGCGGCACCGGGATCGGCTGCGGCTCAGGCTCGGGGGCCGGCGCGGGCTCTGGTTCGGGTGGCGGCGCGGGCGCGGGTTCGGGTTCCGGGGGTGGCGCAGGCTCAGGCTCAGGCGCGGGCTCCGGTTCGGGCGTCGGCTCAGGCTCGGGATCGGGCGCAGGCGCAACCGGCTCTGGCGGCTCGGCCACCTCCGATGGCGCGGTCAGCGCGGCAAAATCCGCCTCCGACAGGACGGTCACATCGGCGATCTGCATATCCGGCGGCTCCGGACGAAAGACTCCGCCCAGCAGCAGCCAGAGGAACAGCGCGCCATGCGCCCCGCCCGAGATATACAGCCCTCGGCTCATGCCCTACTCGCCGTTCAAAGCAGGCCCGCCCACATCGGTCACCAGACCGATCGAGGAAAAGCCCCCCGCATTGAGTGCCCCCATGATCTGCGCCACCTCGTTATAAGGCACAGAGCCATCGGCGCGCAGATAGACACGGTCATCGGCCCGCTCGGCGGCAATCGCCCGCAGGCGTCCCACCAGCGCATCGCGCGCGACCTCGGTGGATTGGATCAGCACCGCGCCTTCGGCGGTGATCGACACGGTCAACGGTTCCTCGGTTTCCTGCGGCAGCGCCTGCGCGGCGGTCTTGGGCAGTTCGACGGGCACGCCGACGGTCAGCAAAGGTGCGGCCACCATGAAGATGATAAGCAGCACCAGCATCACGTCGACAAACGGCGTGACGTTGATTTCCGACATCGGCTGCGCGCCCCGGCGCCCGCGTCTGCGGCGGCTTCCGCCCCCGCCCTTTTTCATGACCCCTGCGCCCATCGCTCAGGCGTCCAGCTGGCGCGAAAGGATGGTCGAGAATTCGTCGGCAAAGCTTTCGTAGCCGCCGATGATCCGGTCCGCATCCGCGCTGAATTTGTTGTAGAACACCACGGCGGGGATGGCGGCCATCAGGCCAAGGCCGGTGGCCAGCAGCGCCTCGGCGATGCCGGGGGCCACGACGACGAGCGAGGTGTTCTGCTGCGCCGCGATCTCGATGAACGAGTGCATGATGCCGAAAACCGTGCCGAACAAGCCGATGAAGGGCGCGGTCGAGCCGACGGTGGCCAGCACCGGCAAGCCCTTTTGCAGGGCTTCGGCCTCTTTCTGGATGGTGACATCCATGGACCGGTCGATGCGCTGCTGCGCATTGGCGATCAAGGCGCCATCCTCGCGGTGACTGCGCCGCCATTCCATCATGCCCGCGGCGAATACCCGTTCGCTGCGCCCCTTGGGATCGGGTCCGAGCGTTTCGAACAACTCGTCCAAAGGCTCGCCCGACCAGAAGGCCTGATCGAAGCGCCGCGCCTCGCGGCGGGCCGATCGGTAGGCGATGAACTTGTCGATGATGATCGCCCAAGACCAGATCGAGGCCCCGATCAGCACCAGCATCACCAGTTTGACGGTCAATGTGGCGCGCGCAAACAGCGCCCACATGGAGAAATCGATCGCCTGTGCGGCGGCCAGCGTTTCAGCTTCCATGAACCTGCTCTTTTCCTGTCGGCCCGTGTCGTCCGGGCTCTGATTACCGGTGTTATTAACCGATTTGCAGGGGGAAGGCTATCATATTGGCGTCATCACGCCGAATTCCCCGCGCATCGGCGGGTTGGTGCCGCTGGAGGCGTCGGACGGGGGGCACGCCAGGCCTGCCTCAATGGACGCGCTTGCGCAACTCTGCGGGCAGCCGGGCCGGATGGCCGTCCAGCGTGGCACAAACAGCGGTCACCTCTGCGCGAAACACGACCTCCTCGCCGCGCAGGACCTCTTGGGTCATGACCAACCGCACGCCGGTCATCGCCTTGACGGTGGTGCGCACCTCCAGCGCGTCATCGTATTTCGCAGGCAGCAGGTAGTCACATTCGATCCGGCGCACGACGAAGACGATCCCCTCCTCGCGCATGGCATTTTGGTCCAGCCCCTGCACCTTCACCCAGTCGGAGCGCGCGCGCTCGATGAATTTCAGGTAGTTGGCGTGGTAGACGATCCCGGCCATGTCGGTGTCTTCGTAGTAGACGCGCACGGGAAAGGTATGGGTCATGACGGGCCTCGCTTGCTTGCAACGCCACCTGACACCAAGCCCTTGGCCATCGCAACCCGAAGTCGCCCGCAAAGCGGACAGATCGGGTCACTCGCGCCTTGTGCCTTTCGGCACCTGCGGGCATGAAATGGCGGGAACGCCCCAAGGATCCAGCCCGCGATGAATTTCGACCTCTCGGCCCAGCCGCAATTCGTGCAGACCGTCGCGGGCTATGCCCTTCAGGGGTGGGAGATCGCCGCAGGCTGGCTGCTTTCGCCCGCCGCATGGTCGCAATTCGGCCTGCTCGCCGTGGCCTATATCGCGGCGCTGTTGCTGACCCGGCGTCTGAACCCGACGATCCGACGCCTGCTGACACCGGCCACGGGCAGCACCTCGATCATCGCAACCGCGCGCCGCTTCATCCTGATCTTCCTGCCGCTGCTCTTGCCGCTGCTGGCCTTTGCGCTGACGGCCATCGGCGAACAGGCCACGCGGGCGCTGTTCGGATCGGGCGCGGTGATCGCATTCGGCAAGCGGGTCTTCCTGTTCCTCGCCGCGCGCATTCTGGTCAAGGAAATCCTCACCGATCCGTTCCTGCGCTTCCTTGGCAAGTTCGTGCTGCTGCCGATCATGGCGCTCTATGCGCTGGGTCTGCTCGACATGGCCAGCGCGCGCCTGAACGAGGCGAGCGTCAGCCTCGGCAACATCTCTTTCTCGCTCGCGGCCATCATCCGCCTGCTGATCGCCGGGTCGCTGCTGTTCTGGCTGGGACGGTGGTCCAACGACCAGACCGGTGGCTTCATTCAGAAGCAGGAGACGATGCGCCCCGCCACACGGCAACTGGCCACAAAGGCGTCCGAGATCCTGATCTACGGCATCGCCTTCCTGCTGTTGATGAACATCGCCGGCATCCCGCTGACCTCGCTGGCCGTTCTGGGTGGCGCCATCGGCGTGGGCTTGGGCTTTGGCCTGCAAAAAATCGCGTCCAACTATATCTCGGGCATCATCCTGTTGCTCGAAGGTCAGGCCACGGTGGGCGATTTCGTCGAGTTGGAAAACGGCATGGCGGGCACGATCGTCAAGACGACCGCCCGCGCCATGATCCTCGAAACCTTCGACGGGCGCTGGATCGTCGTCCCGAACGAGGATTTCATCACCACGCGGGTCATCAACTATTCCGACCAAGGGTCGTCGAACCGCTATGAATTTCCCTTTCAGGTCAGCTATGACACCGATATCAACCGGGTCCCGGCGATCATCGAGGCGGCGGTGGCCACGCATCCGGCCGTGCTCGACGCGCCTTTTCCGCCCGATTGCGAGCTGCGGGGATTCGGCGAAAGCGGCGTGGATTTCGCCGTCGAGTTCTGGGTGAACGGCATTGACGACGGCAAGCACAAGTTCACCTCGGATGTGGGGTTTCTGGTGTGGAATGCGCTCAAGGAGGCGGGGATTGAAATACCCTATCCGCACCGGGTCGTGGAATTGCGGACGCCGCCCACGGCTGCGGAGGTCTAGGGGCTCCGCCCCCGCCCTTCGGGCTCCCCCGGGGTATTTTTGACAAGAAGAAACAAGGGGCTGCGATTTTGACAGACAGGACGGCATACGCCTTGGTGATCGGTGGCGGTCCTGCCGGGCTGATGGCGGCTGATGCTTTGCTGGATGCCGGGCATGCCGTCGTGCTGGCCGAGGCCAAGCCGTCGCTGGCGCGCAAGTTCCTGATGGCGGGCAAGTCCGGCTTGAACCTGACCAAGATGGAGCCGCCGGACAAGTTCCGGGCGGCCTATGACCGGGCCGAGCTGCGCCCCATGCTGGACATGTTTGGCCCGGATGACGTGCGGTCATGGGCCGAAGGCTTGGGCCAAGAGATGTTCACAGGCTCGACCGGCCGCTTGTTTCCGAGGGGTATGAAGGCGTCCCCCCTGCTGCGCCGCTGGTTGGCCCGGCTGGACGGGATGGGGCTGGACCGGCGGGTGCGCTGGCGTTGGACCGGGTGGGAGGCGGACGGCTGGCGGTTCGACACGCCCGAGGGCGGGCGGCTTTTGCGTCCGGCGGCGACGGTGCTGGCGCTTGGCGGGGCCAGCTGGGCGCGGCTTGGCTCGGATGGTCGCTGGGCGGAGCAGTTTCGCAATGCGGGCCTGTCGGTTGCGCCCTTTGCACCGTCGAATGCCGCGCTTTCGGTGACGTGGTCGCCGCATATGGCGCCCCATTTCGGTGCGCCGCTCAAGAACGCGGTCTTTCGCGCGGGCATGCTGGAAAACCGCGGCGAGGCGATCCTGTCGGCCGGCGGTCTCGAAGGCGGGGGTATTTATCCGCTCACGCCTGCCGTGCGGGACGGCCATTGCCTGACAATCGACCTGTTCCCGGACCTGCCGGAAGCCGAGATCGCGACCCGCCTTGCACGACCGCGCGGCAAGCAGAGCCTGTCGAACCACCTGCGCAAGGCCCTGCGCCTGTCGCCGGTGCAGCAGGCCTTGATCATGGAGTTGACGCGACCTCTTCCCAGCGATGCCACGGCGCTCGCCCGCGTGCTCAAGGCCTTGCCCATCACGACCGCGCAGCTGCGCCCGATGGACGAGGCGATTTCGACCGCCGGTGGCGTGCCCTTCGAGGCGCTCGACACGTCGCTCATGCTGAAGAACAGGCCCGGCACCTTTTGCGCCGGGGAAATGCTGGACTGGGAGGCCCCGACCGGCGGCTACTTGCTAACCGCTTGTCTGGCGACCGGCCTTTGGTCCGGGCAGGCGGCCGCCCGCTGGCTGGACCAATGGTAGGATGGGTTCAAACCCATCCTACTTGAGCGATCACACGGCGGCCTTGCGGCTTTCGTCCAGATAGATCTCGCGCAGTCGCGTGGCGCGCGGGCCAACCGCGCCGGTGCCGATGGCCTTGCCGTCGATCTCGACCACGGGCATCACGAAGGTCGACGCCGAGGTGATGAAGGCCTCATCCGCGCCCTGCGCCTCTTCGATTGTGAAGTTGCGCTCTTCGACCTCCATCTGCGCCTCGCGGGCGAAGCGCAGCACGGCGGCGCGGGTGATGCCATGCAGGATGTCGTTCGACAGCGCGCGGGTGACGATCTTGTTGCCCTTGATGAAATAGGCGTTGTTCGAGGTCCCCTCGGTCACGAACCCATCCTCGACCATCCACGCATCGTCGACGCCGGCCTTCTTGGCCATCATCTTGCCCATCGACGGGTAGAGCAGCTGCACCGTCTTGATGTCGCGACGGCCCCAACGCACGTCCTCGATCGAGATGACCTTGATCCCCTTCTTCGCGGCCGGGCTGTCGGCCAGACCGGGCTTGTTCTGGGTGAACAGCACCAGAGTCGGCGACACCTCGTCCGGGTCGGGGAAGACGAAATCGCGATCCGCCGCCGCGCCGCGCGTGACCTGAAGGTAGATCATGCCCTCGTCGATGCCGTTCAGTTCCACCAGCTTGCGGTGAATCTCCAACAGCTCGTCCTTGCTGCAGGGCGCGCGCATGTCCAGTTCGCGCAGCGAGCGTTCCAGACGCACGGCGTGGCCGTCAAAGTCGATCAGCTTGCCGCCCAGAACGCTGGTCACCTCGTAGACGCCATCCGCCATGAGGAACGCCCGGTCGAAAATCGAGACCTTGGCTTCGGTTTCGGGCAGGTACTCTCCGTTGACGTAAACGGTGCGGGTCATGGCGGGTCTCCTTGTGGCGCGTCTGTCGGGCTGGATGGCTCGATTACCCAAAGCTGATTGCGGCGCCGGTTGCAAGGGATCGGGCGCAGGCTTCTCGCAATATCAGCAGTGAATGCGTGGCAATGGGTTGCGCCCGCCACAAGTGACAATCCTCGTGCACCTGCGGTTGCTCGATCAAGGCAGTCAATTCCGGGCCTTCAGCTTCAAGGCCATCCGGCACGTCAAGCAAGTCTGCAAGTGTATCCAGCTCCGCCTTCAGACGTGGGACAGAGCCCAACGGCCAGATGTGATCCCCCTTGCCATCCAGCGCATGGGGTGTAATCGGAACCGGGAAGTCCACCGGGACATAGTACCCTTCGGCATCGGAATGCGCCACGAGATGCGCAAAGGTTGGGCAGGGCGTTGCCTTGGGTGCCCGTCGCAACAGCTGTCCAATCCTCCCCACCTTGGCTGGGCCGCAGAGATGCACCATGTAGGCGTCAAACAGCCTTTCTTCGGCTGACATATCGTCGCCATTCAGCAGGGCATTCCGTGGGATGGGTTGACCCATCCAGTGCAGCGCGGCGACCGCCCGGAGCGCATGCAAACCGGAGTAGCCGTATCCGTCCGCCCACCAGACCGCGCAGGTCTCAGGCTCTGTATGAAGTGGCAGGAAACGGTTTTCGAGCGCGCGGTTGATGGCCGCCATATCCCGTTGGATGTCAGCACAGCCGTCAGGATCATGTTCCATAAGATCGGCCAGAATGCCGACGGTGATGCCCAAACCCATGGGATACCTCGCACTTTTGGGGATAACCGCATCGGATCACAGGCACGTGTCAGGAACAACCTCGGATGACGCGCGATCGCATCACCCCCAAAGCGCAGGCTTGGGCGGGTGCACGCCGTCGGCGTCAAAGGTCAAACCCGCCTCGCGATCCTCGGCCAGCAACAGCGGCCCGTCCAGATCCGTCACCAGCGCGCCTTGCGCCACCAGCGTGGCCGGCGCCATCGCCAGCGACGAACCGACCATGCAACCAACCATCACGTCATAGCCCTCGGCCCGCGCTGCGTCGCGCAGCGCCAGCGCCTCGGTCAGCCCGCCGGTCTTGTCGAGCTTGATGTTGACCACGTCATATTTCCCCTTCAGGCCCGGCAGGCTGGCCCGGTCATGGCAGCTTTCATCGGCGCAAACCGGGACGGGCCGCGCGATCTCGCGCAGCGCCTCGTCGTCTCCGGCGGGCAAGGGCTGCTCGACCAGATCGACCCCAAGCCGCAGCAGATGCGGGCACAGATCGGCATAGACCTCCGCCGACCACCCCTCATTCGCGTCGATGATGATCCGGGCCTCGGGCGCCCCGCGCCGCACGGCCTCCAGCCGGGGCATGTCGTCGGGCGTGCCCAGCTTGATCTTCAGCAAAGGGCGATGTGCGTTTTTCCGGGCAGAGGCCTCCATCTGCGCAGACTCCGCCAGCGATAGGGTATAGGCGGTGATTTCCGGGCCGGGGCGGGACAGCCCGGCAAGCTCCCAGACCGGCTTGCCCGCCTGCTTGGCCTCCAGATCCCACAGGGCGCAATCGACGGCATTGCGCGCAGCCCCTGCGGGCAGGAGCCCCTGCAGGACATCGCGGGTCACGTCCTCCGGCAAGCCCATGATCTCCGCCTCGACCGTCTCCAAGGTCTCGTCGTAGCGCGCATAAGGCACGCATTCGCCCCAGCCCGTCACGCCGTCGCGGGTGACACGGACAGTCAGCACCTTCGCCTCGGTCCGGCTGCCCCGGGAAATGGTAAAGACCTCGGCCAGCCGGAACGTATCACGCGTGACTGCAATGCTCATGGAACCTCTCCGTGTCTGTGCAACGCCCAAAGGGACGGTGGGCGGGGCGCCTTCGAGCGTCAGCGAGAACAGCGTCCGCCCCCGTCCCTACACCGCTGCCAGCGCGTCGGCCAGACGGTCCGCGCCATGGCGGAACGGATCGACCGTGGGCAGGCCCAGCCGCGCTTCGACCTCGGCGCAATAGGCCTTTGCCTCGTCCTCGCCCATATGCTGGGTGTTGATCGACACACCCACGACGGTACAGGCCGGGTTGCCAACCTTGGCCAGCGCCAAGGCCATGTCGTGCACCTCTTCCAGCGTCGGCAGCTTGTATCCCGGCAGCCCGCGCATGTGTGACCGCGTCGGCTCGTGGCACAGGATCAGAGCATCCGGTTGCCCACCATGGATCAAGGCCAGCGTCACCCCGGAATAGGACACGTGGAACAGGCTGCCCTGCCCCTCGATGATATCCCAATGGTCGTCATCGTTGTCGGGCGTCAGCCACTCGATCGACCCGGCCATGAAATCCGCGATCACCGCGTCCAGCGGCACGCCGTCCCCTGTGATCAGGATGCCGGTCTGACCGGTGGCCCGGAAGGTGCTCTTCATCCCCTTGGCCTGCATGGATTTGTCCAGCGCCAGCGCCGTATACATCTTGCCGACCGAGCAATCGGTGCCCACGGCCAGCACCCGCTTGCCGCGGCGCTTTTCGCCATTGGCAATCGGATAATCGACTTCCGGCACGCGCACATCGTGCAGCGACCGCCCGCAGGCCTCGGCGACCGCGACCAGATCGGGTTCGTCGCGCAGCAGGTTGTGCAGGCCCGAGGCCAGATCGAACCCTTCCTCAAGCGCCTGCACCAGCACCTTTTTCCACGCCTTGGAAATCACCCCGCCACGGTTCGCCACGCCGATCACCAGCGTCTTGGCCCCCGCCGCCTTGGCCTCGGCCAGATCCATGTCGGGCAATTTCAGGTCGGCCTTGCACCCCTCCATCCGGTACTGGCCGACGCAGTTTTCGGGTCGCCAATCCTTGATCCCCTGCGCCACCTTCGCGGCCAGCGCGTCGGGCGCGTCGCCCAGAAATAGCAGATAAGGGGTCTCGATCATGGCAGCCTCCGGTGTTGATCCTGATGCCCAAGCTAGGACGATTGCGCGCCAATTCCTTACTTCAAACGCACCAAGCCTGCGGCGGGTCGCGTAACTTCTTCCAAGATTTGGGCATTTTGCCGAAGGATATTGCAACCCCGGGCAAATTCGCGTCGCGGCAGCGCGGCATGGGATTTTGCTTGCGCAGCATTCGGCAATTTAATAACCCATTCAGCGACGCAAACGCAATTTCCTTACCCAAGAGGTTCGACATGTCCTTCCGCATCCAGCCCGCCGCCCCGGCCCGCCCCAACCGCTGCCAGCTGTTCGGCCCGGCCTCGAACACCAAGCTGCCGCCGAAGATGGCGCAATCCGCCGCCGACGTGATCAATATCGACCTCGAGGATTCGGTGGCGCCTTCGGACAAGGACATGGCCCGCAAGCTGGCGATCGAGGCGATCGGCGATATCGACTGGGGCAACAAGACCCTGTCGGTGCGCATCAACGGCCTCGACACGCCCTATTGGTATCGCGACGTGGTCGACCTGCTGGAACAGGCCAGCGACCGGCTCGACCAGATCATGATCCCAAAGGTGGGCTGCGCCGCCGACATCTATGCCGTCGATGCGCTGGTCACCGCCATCGAACGCGCCAAGGGCCGCAGCAAGCCGATCAAGTTCGAGGTCATCATCGAATCCGCCGCCGGCATCGCCCATGTCGAGGAAATCGCGGCCTCCAGCCCGCGCCTTGAGGCGATGAGCCTTGGCGCTGCCGATTTTGCCGCCAGCATGGGCATGGCGACCACCGGCATCGGCGGCACGCAGGAAAACTATTACATGCTGCACGAGGGGCAAAAGCACTGGTCCGATCCGTGGCACTGGGCACAGGCCGCCATCGTCGCCGCCTGCCGCACCCATGGGGTGCTGCCCGTGGACGGCCCGTTTGGCGATTTCAGCGATGATGACGGGTTCCGCGCACAGGCGCTGCGCTCGGCGACTTTGGGCATGGTGGGCAAATGGGCGATCCACCCCAAGCAGGTGGCGCTGGCCAACGAGGTCTTCACCCCGACCGAGGCGGCTGTGACGGAAGCGCGCGAGATCCTCGCCGCGATGGAACAGGCCAAGGCCAATGGCGAGGGTGCGACGGTGTATAAGGGGCGTCTGGTCGACATCGCCTCGATCAAGCAGGCCGAGGTGATCGTCCGTCAGGCCGAGATGATCGCCGCGTCGTGATCCCGAAGCGGGCCGGGGCGCGCCCCCGGCCTAAGCCCGCTCGTCCTTGGGCGAGCCCATGACGACATAGGTCGTCAACGTGTTGACCTGCGGCAAGCTGCCGAGAATCTCGGTGTGGAAATGCTTGTAGGCGGCGAGGTCGGCGGCCTCGACCCGCAGCAGGTATTCCACCGCCCCGGTGATGTTGTGGCATTCGCGCACTTGCGGGGCAGCGCGCATCGCTCGCTCGAACGCCTCTTGCGCGGGCTTGGTGTGCTGGTTCAGGCCCACGGTGATATAGGCGGTAAAGGCCTTGCCGGTCTTTTCGCCCGACAGCACCGCGCGGTAGCCCTTGATCACCCCGGTCCGTTCCAACGCCTGCACCCGGCGCAGGCAGGCCGAGGGCGACAGTCCGACGATCTCGGACAGGGCGAGATTCGACAAACGCCCGTCGCGGGACAATGCGCGCAATATTCGGTGATCTATGTCATCCAGATCAGTCATAGATTGCAGGATATTCCGCCAAACGCCGCAATTTGCAACAAACAAGCGCACAACCTGCGCAATCATTGCGGCATGACACAGGATTTGTTCATCGCGTTGGCGACCTTTTGTGCTGTCGGGCTGTTCACGCCGGGCCCCAACAACATGCTGCTCATGAGTTCGGGCGCGAATTTCGGCCTGCGCCGGACCCTGCCGCATATGGCGGGGGTCGCGGTGGGCTTTCCGATCATGATCGTGCCGGTGGGGCTGGGCGCGATGCAGCTGTTCGACATGGTTCCGGCAACCTACACGGTGCTCAAGATCGCGTCGGTCGCCTACCTGTCCTACTTGGCATGGAAGATCGCCCATGCGGCGGCACCCGAAGCCAAGGCGGGCGCGCGCCCCATGACCTTCGTGCAGGCGCTGGCCTTTCAGTGGGTCAACCCCAAGGGCTGGTCGATGGCGCTGGGGGCGATCACGCTCTATGCCGCCAGTCGCGATATCGGCTCCATCCTGTGGATTTCGGCGATGTTTCTTGTCATCGGCTCCGTCTCGGCGGTGACATGGACGGGGTTCGGCACGTCGCTGCGGCGACTGCTCAGCGATGGCCGCAGACTGCGCCTGTTCAACTGGACGATGGCCAGCCTGCTGGTCGCGTCGATGCTGCCGGTGCTGTGGAGCTGATCGCCGATATTGCATTCGGGCGCTTGCCCCGCCATATAGCGCCAGACTGCAAGGAGGCCGTAATGACCCATTACCTCGACTTCGAGAAGCCGCTGGCCGAGATCGAAGGCAAAGCCGAAGAGCTGCGCGCCTTGGCGCGGGACAACGAAGGGATGGACGTTGCGTCCGAGGCCGCCGCGCTGGATGCCAAGGCGCAAGCCATGCTCAAGGACCTCTATGGCAAGCTGACGCCGTGGCGCAAATGCCAGGTCGCGCGGCACCCGGAGCGCCCGCATTGCAAGGATTACATCGAGGCCCTGTTCACCGAATACATGCCGCTGGCCGGAGACCGGAACTTTGCCGATGACCACGCGGTGATGGGCGGCACGGCGCGGTTCAACGACATGCCGGTCGTGGTGATCGGCCACGAAAAGGGCAATGACACCCAGTCGCGGCTCGACCGGAATTTCGGCATGGCCCGCCCCGAGGGCTATCGCAAGGCGGTGCGCCTGATGGAGATGGCCGACAAGTTCGGCCTGCCGGTGATCACCCTGATCGACACGCCCGGCGCCTATCCCGGCAAGGGCGCCGAGGAACGCGGGCAGAGCGAGGCGATTGCGCGCTCGACCGAGAAGTGCCTGCAGATCGGCGTGCCGCTGGTCTCTGTGGTGATCGGCGAGGGCGGATCGGGCGGGGCCGTGGCCTTTGCCACGGCGAACCGCGTCGCGATGCTGGAGCATTCGGTCTATTCGGTGATCTCGCCCGAGGGCTGCGCCTCGATCCTGTGGAAGGACAGCGACAAGATGCGCGAGGCCGCCGAGGCGCTGCGCCTGACCGCGCAGGACCTGATCAAGCTGGGCGTGGCCGACCGGGTGATTCCCGAACCGCTGGGCGGCGCACATCGCGACCGCGCGGTGGTGATCGCGAATGTCGGCAAGGCGATTGCCGGGATGCTCGAAGAGATGGACGGCCACAAGGCGAAGGACCTGATCCGCGCGCGCCGCCAGAAATTCCTGTCGATGGGGTCGAAGGGGTTGGCAGCGTAACGCCGCCGGTGCTTGGCCAAGGGTTGGGAAAACGGGGGCTCTGCCCCCGCCCGTTCCGGGCTCCCCCGAGGTATTTCTGGACCAGAGAAGCAAGGGGCGCGCTTTTGGCCCCGCGATTGCCGGGCTAGAGCAAGCCGTCGAGCCCGAGCGACGCGATCAGTTCGTAATAGGCAAAGACGATCAGCGCGAAGAAGGCGATCATGATCAGCTCGTGCTTGAACTGGTGCGAATGGAAGAAGTCGCGGTCACGGTGATGCAGCACGTCCATCAGCTCGTCGCCGAATTTCACCGACAGGAACGTACCTGCGCCGGACAGGACGATTACCGCCCAATAGGGCCAAGGCTGGGTCAGGATCTGTCCGAACAGCCGGGTCAGCAGGGTCGTGTCGTAATAGCCCGGGGCGAGCAGCAGCGTTGCGATGTTGATGGCACCGGCCAGCGCCCAGACCACGAGTTCGGACACGACCATGCGGATGCCGAACAGCAGCCGGAGCGGGAAATCCAGCAGGAAGCCCGCATCGGCGATGGGCGTGCACAGCACGAAAAAGCTCCAGGTCAGGGCGGCGGTGACCGCGCCGGTGGCGGCGTCGAAGCGCAGCCAGAGATAGACGAAATAGCCGAGCAGCAGCGCCAGAAGCGCGAGGAATTTCAGCAGGACCTGGCGGCGGGGGGATGTCGATGCGGCCACGGGATCAGCTCCAATCCAGCACGATGACGAACAGATCGCTCTGGGGATCGCACAGCAGGGCTGCGTCGCAATCACCCGGACCGAAGGATGTGGTGTCCAGCGCGCCCAGATAGACGAGGTGCCGGGTCTTGTCGGTCTGCACGTCCGGGTCGGCGCCCCAATTGGCATTGGGCCAGCTGCGCGGCCAGCCCTCGGGCAGGGTGGCCTCGGCGTCGGCCGGATCCACATTGATCGACAGGGCAGGAACATGCGCTGTTTCCAGCAAGTCCCCGGCGGCGATCTCGCCCGCGCGGTATTGCGCCCGGCGATCGCCTAGATAGGGCGCCCTGTAGGGGGTCTGCTCCGGCACGACCTTGCCTGACAGCTCGACAAGGCAGGTCAACCGGCCCTGCGGGTCGCGCCGAAACGGGAACCAGTCTGCGGGCCAGTCCGGGTCGTCATGCGCCACCGGCAGCCCCTCGGGATCATAGCGTGGGCGCAGCCACCAGACGGGCCCGACCCCGCCGGGCAGAAGGCTGCCCAGATCGACCCCGCCCAACGGCACGAAGAACTGACCGCTGCCATCGGCGAAAACGCTTGTCGGATCGGCGAAGAAGGTCCATGTCATCGGGCGCCTCGTGTTGATCGTTTCGGGACTATTGCCGATCCGCCAGCATCTTCAAGCCTTGCGTCACGTCCGAGCGCACGGCAAGGCGAAGGCCGGGCTCGTCCCCGGCTTTGAGCGCAGCGATGATCAGACGGTGATACTGGGGCGCTTCGGTGCGGCGCAGGCGGCCATAGAGCGCGCGCATGGTCGGCCCCAATTGCAGCCAGACGGTTTCGCACATGGCCAGCATGGCGGGCGCTTGGGCGCGCAGGTACAGCGTCCGGTGGAATTCCAGATTGGTGCGGATATAGCCCACCGCATCGCGATTGCTGACCACGTCGGCGATGCCGGAATTGATCGTCTGCAGACGCTCGATCAACGCGATATGCGCCCGGGGCAGCGCGCGCGAGGCCAGTTCGACCTCGAGCAGCGCCCGCAAGGCGGCCAGTTCCTCGATCCGCTCGTTGCTGAGTTCGGGGGTCGAGACCCGCCCCGAGGACGACATCTGCAACGCGCCTTCGGCGACGAGGCGCTGCACCGCCTCGCGCGCGGGCGTCATCGAGACCTCGAATTCCTTGCCCAGACCGCGCAGGGTCAAAGGCTGACCGGGCGCGATCTGGCCATGCATGATGCGGGTGCGCAGCCCGCGATAGACGCGGTCATGGGCAGAGGCGGTTTCTGGCTTGGTCACAGGCTGCATGCGGCTTTTGTGATCACGCCACCGGGCGCCGTCAAGCGCCTTCGGCGCGCCGCACAATCGCCAAGGTGCCGTTAACTTTATGGCAAGAATGCGGCTATGCGGCGAGATTGTGACAAGTTATCTTCAAATTCGACAACATTGCGGCGATCCAAGGGGGCTCGGAGCGGCGCATCATCAGACAGAGGATTGCGACATGACCCGGACCGTGCCCCAAGACGCCTATGAGATCCTCGGCGTTCTTCCCACCGACGATTTCGCCACGATCCGCAACGCGTGGTTGCAGCAGGTCCGCCGCCATCACCCCGATCTGAACCCTGACGACGTGGCCGCTGCGACGGCGCGGCTGGCGGCCCTGAACGACGCCTATGATGCGCTGGTCTGGCACAAGAAGATGAGCGACGAGGAGTTCGCGGCCCAAAAGGCACGGGACCGCCGCCGCGCAGAGGCCGAACGCCGCGCCGAGAAGGCCCGCCGCGAGGCCGAGGCGCGTGCTGCGGAGACCCGCGCCGCCGCCCGGCGGGCAGAGGCAGCACGCGCCCGCCGCGCCGAGATGGTGCGTCGCGCCCGCGTCGAGACCGACCCAGCGCCCAAACCGCGCGTGGCCATCCATTTCGACGCCGCGCGCGAGATCTTTGACATGCGCGCGCCCAAGACCCTGCGCTGCGCCTGAAGTAGGATGGGTGATCACCCATCCTACCTTGGCTCACTCGAACCGGTACCGGTGCAATTCGTGCCCATGCTTGCGCAGCCACGCACGCGCCGGTTTCCAATCGCCGTACAGATGCGTGACCTGCGCCCAGAACGCGTCGGAATGGTTCATCTCGGCCAGATGCGCCACCTCGTGCGCGGCCACGTAATCCAGCACCTCTGGCCAGGCCAGGATCAGACGCCAGGAATACATCAGCCCGCCATCATGCGTGCACGACCCCCAGCGCGACCGCGTGTCCCGCAACGTGATCCGGTCATAGCCCCGCCCCAAACGCGAAGCGTAGCGGTCCGAGGCGCTGGCGAGCCGGTCGCGGGCCAGCGTCTTGAGCCAGCCTTGCACACGCGCCGCCACGCGGTCCTCGGGTCCCGGCACCAGCAGCCGGTCGCCCTCGATGCGCAGGCTGCGCCCCTCCCCCGGCGCGATCCGCAGCGGCACGCCCTCGACCGGCAGCACCGCGCCGATCCCGACGGTCACGCTTTGGCCCTGCTTGGCGACATGGCCGCGCAGCCAGTCTTCCTTGGCGCGCACGAAGGCCTCGCCCTCGCGCGCGGGCACGGTTTTGGGCAAGGTCAGGGTTACGCGACCATCTAGCGCGGACACGCGCAGCGACAGGCGCCGGGCCCGCGCCGACCGTTTGACCACGACCTCGATCGGAGGGTTGCCCCCCAGTATGATATGCCCCATATGCCCCTTGCCCGCCCAGTCCGCACCAAAGCCTTTGACAGTCGATCCCTGTTATGGCATGGGGCGCGGATTGTCGACATGACCACGAGTTAAAGGGGACACCCATGCCCAAGGAAGAATGGGGCACGAAGCGCGTCTGCCCGACCACCGGCAAGCGTTTCTATGACCTGAACCGCGACCCGATCGTCAGCCCGTATACCGGTGAGGTCGTGAACCTCGAAACCGGCAAGCGCAGCATGATCGCCGCCGACGCCGCCGACAAGGCGAACCCGAAGAACCAGAAGGACGACGAAGAGGTCGATCTGCTGGATGATGACGATGTCGATGTCGACCTGGACGATGATGATGTCTTGGAAGACGAAGACGATGACAATGTCTCGCTCGACGACATCGCCGACGTGGCGGGCGACGACGAAGACTGATCTTTCGCGGCTGGCGTTTCCCCGGAAATGCCAGCCGTTTCAACGGATTGACCCCCTCGGGTGAGGGTGGCTCGAAAAAATCCGGCAAAATGCGACGTGACGCGATTTTTCCGCTTGATCCCATCCGCCGCATTGCGTAATCACCCGCCCACGGCACCACGGTGCTGACATGATGGGGCCTTAGCTCAGCTGGGAGAGCGCTTGCATGGCATGCAAGAGGTCAGGGGTTCGATCCCCCTAGGCTCCACCAAAACCCTTCGACCAGCCGCCCCTTGGGGCGGCTGTCGTCGTTTTTAAGGGCGCTCACACGGCGGAGAAGACTTGGATCGCGGGGCCATGCACGCCGATGTCCAATGGCCCGAAATCCGAATCGACACAAAGCGAGAAATACCCCGCCGAGGGCAGGTAGACCGTGGAATACGCGCCATCCGACCGCGTCACCGTCCAGCACATCTGCGTGATCCCGCCAGAGAAGTTCACCGTGATCGCACGCGGGCGACGCACCCTTTGTTGCTGAAACTCCTCCAGCAGCATCCGCCCGGCACGCCCAGTGCAGTCATGGGCGCGGATTTCAGCCTCGATCAGTTGGGTCACGTGCTCGGCAAGGTCCTCCATACCGGTCAGGTTAGCCCCTTGCGGATCAGGTTCAAGCCCGCGACCAGCAGCACCAGCAGCGTTGCCCGGCGAAAGGCGCGTTGGTCGATGCGGTCATGCAGCCGCCCGCCGATCCACATGCCCAGCAGCGCCGGGGCCAGCAGCGCCGCCGAGAACCAAACGCTGCGCGCGTTCAGGATGCCCGAACCCACATGCGCCGCCGTCAACGCCACCGCGCCCAGCCCGTAGATCACGCCCTGCACCCGCATCTGTTCGCGCTTTTCGGTGCCGATCGCCGTCAGGTAGGCCACGGTCGGCGGCCCCCAGACGCCCGAGAACCCACCGATAAAGCCCGCGAACCCGCCGACCCCGATCTCCCACCCGCGCGAGGCAGATGGAAGGTCCGGCATCCAGCCCCCCAGTTGCAGCACCGCGAACAGCACGATCGGGCCGCCGATCATCAGCAACAGCACCGATTGCGGCAGCACGGCCACCAACTGCGCCGACAGCAGCAGCATCACCAGCGCCACGGCCAGAAAGACCCGGAACCGCACCACCGATCCCAACGCGGCCCGCCCCCCCTGCCGCAGCGCCTGCACGCCGTTCGTCGCCAGTGTCGGCAAAATCAGCCCCGCCAGCGCCAGTTCCGGCGAAATCAGGCTGGACAGGCCAGAGATCAGGATCATCGGCATGGCAAAGCCGACCATGCCTTTGACGATTCCCGCCAAGAGGGCAATGGCGCAGGCGAAACCTAGGGTGGACGCGGGCAAGCTGGAAAATATCTCGAACATGATGGAGGCTTAGCACACCCGAAATTGCCGCACTGCAACAAATTTCCGCGCAACAATTGAACTCTTGCAGGGCTTGCAAGGTATTTTTGTTGCGCTGCACCTGCAAAATAGCTAGGACCACCACAACAGTGGAAAAGGAGCCGACAGTAATGGCGCATGATGGACAAGACCTGAGCCTTGGCAGCGTGATCCTGCCCGATCTTCTGGACCTCACCGGCGCGGCGATTGCCCCGGTCGAGACCCTGTTCGCGGCGGCCCGCACCGCCGTGCGCGACCGGGTCAGCGAAGGCGGCCGCGTTTCCGGCGCACTGATCGAACAGCACCAGTTCGCGGCCCACGGTCTGGCTTGGCTGGCCACCTATGTCGAATCGCTGCGCCAGATGCAGAACTGGGCCAACCGGCTGCGGGAGCAGGGCGACTTTGGCGAGGTCGAGCAACTGCTGCACCAGATCGCCTTTGGCGAGTACCTTGCGCAGGTCAAGGGCGGCATCCTGATGAATCAGGGCGAGATCCTGCGCCTGGCGGATATGGGCGTCACCGACCTGTCGCCGCTGGACACGGACGCCATCGACACGCTGCTGGCGCAGGCCAATTCCACCGCCGCCCGCACCCGTCTGGTGGAGCTGATGGAGGAACGCTCGGCCGAGATCACCGTCGGCAAGACCGGCCTCGACGAAGAGCTGGAGATGATCCGCGAGCAGTTCCGCCGCTATGCCGTCGACAAGGTGGAACCCTATGCCCATGAATGGCACCTCAAGGACGAGCTGATCCCGATGGAGGTCATCGAGGAACTGGCCGAGATGGGCGTTTTCGGCCTGACCATCCCCGAGGAATATGGCGGCCTTGGCCTGTCCAAGGCGTCGATGTGTGTCGTCTCCGAGGAACTCTCGCGCGGGTATATCGGTGTCGGCTCGCTGGGCACGCGCAGCGAAATCGCCGCAGAATTGATCATCGCCGGCGGCACCGAAGAGCAAAAGCAGAAATGGCTGCCCGCCTTTGCCAGCGGTGAGAAACTGCCCACCGCTGTCTTTACCGAGCCGAACACCGGCTCCGACCTGGGCAGCTTGCGCACCCGCGCGGTCAAGGATGAGAACGGCGATTACAAGGTGACCGGCAACAAGACATGGATCACCCACGCGGCGCGTACCCATGTCATGACCCTGCTGGCGCGCACCGACCCGGCCACCAGCGATTACAAGGGCCTGTCCATGTTCCTCGCGGAAAAGACGCCGGGCACGGATGAACACCCCTTCCCCACCGAGGGCATGACCGGCGGCGAGATCGAGGTGCTCGGCTACCGGGGCATGAAGGAATACGAACTGGGCTTCGACAACTTCCATGTGAAGGGCGAGAACCTGCTGGGCGGCGAGGAAGGCAAGGGCTTCAAGCAGCTGATGGAGACGTTCGAAAGCGCCCGAATCCAGACCGCCGCGCGTGCCATCGGCGTGGCACAGGCGGCGCTGGATGTCGGCATGAAATACGCGCAGGACCGCAAGCAGTTCGGCAAGTCGCTGATCGCCTTCCCGCGCGTGTCGGGCAAGCTGGCGATGATGGCGGTGGAGATCATGATCGCCCGCCAGCTGACCTACTTCTCCGCTTGGGAAAAGGACCATGGCCGCCGCTGCGACCTAGAGGCCGGTATGGCAAAGCTCTTGGGCGCGCGCGTGGCTTGGGCGGCGGCGGATAACGCGCTGCAGATCCACGGCGGCAACGGCTTTGCGCTGGAATACACGGTCAGCCGCATTCTTTGTGACGCGCGCATCCTGAACATCTTCGAGGGGGCCGCCGAAATTCAGGCACAGGTCATCGCCCGCCGATTGCTGGCCGACGCCAACTGACCCTTGCCCGATCGACACGAAAGGCCCTGCCCACCCCGGCGGGGCCTTTTGCCTGTGTGGTTTCTTCTGGCGAAAAATACCGCGGGTGAGCGCGGCACGCGCGAGGGCGGAGCCCTCTTGATCCATCTCAAAGCCACAGACCCGCAGACATGCTCTTGCACGCCTGAACACATAGCAGGAGCGCAATATGTCCTTCACCGAGAAATTCGCCGAAACCCGCAACAACCTGCGGGGCTTGCGCAAGGCGATCCCCGACACCTTCGCAGGCTTCGTCCAGATGGAACAGGCCGCCAGCGCCGATGGCGCGCTGTCCCACAAGACCAAGGAACTGATTGCGCTTGGCATCGCTGTGGGCCTGCGCTGCGAGGATTGCATCATCAGCCATGTGGGCGCCTGCCACCGCGCCGGTGTCACGCGAGAGGAATTGTCCGAGGCACTCGGCACGGCGATCCAGATGTCCGGCGGACCGGGTCTGATGTACGCGTCCAAGGCCCTCGCCGCCTACGACGAATTGGCCGGGTGACCCCTGTCGAAGCGCGCGGCTGTGCCCCGCGCCCCTGCGACACCCTGTCACGACGGAAACATATATCATATGCGTAATACGTGATATGAAGTGCATCAAAGGAACCGCATCATGAAAACCCTCGCCCTCATCCTGACTTTGGCCGCCACCCCACTTCTGGCCCAAGGCGTGCCCGGTCAGCACTTCGTCGAGAATTGGGACCTGAACGGTGACGGTGCCGTCTCGCTCGAAGAGGCCACCGAGCGTCGTGGTGACGTGTTCACCAGCTTCGACCAGAACGAGGACGGGGCGCTCGACGCCGAGGAATACGTCGTCTTCGACGAGGCCCGCGCGCTCGACATGCAGAACGAGGGCGCAGGCCACGGCGGCGGCAACATGCAGAACGCCGCCGAAGGCATGGAACTGGCGATGAACGACGTGGATGGCGACGGCAAGGTGACGCGCGAGGAATTCATCAGCCAAGCCGCCGTCTGGATCGCCAATATGGACCTGAACGAGGACGGCGTCATCACCACCGAAGATTTTGCCATGCGCCGCCAGATGATGGGAGGTCAGGGCAAGGGCAAGGCCAAGAACTGACCTTTGCAACACTCGGCGTCTCACCGGGTCAGTGGGGCGCCGACCACAGGCAGGCAACAGGCTTCGAAGCCTGTTGGTAAATTTCTTCGAAGAAATTTGTCCCCCAGATCCACGGGTGACACGTCACTTCAAGACGTCCCGTTTTGCTTGAGTGCAGCGGCAACGGGCTTCGAAGCCCGTTGTCAAAAATCTTCGAAGATTTTTGCGCGTCAGCCGCGCAGTGTGCCGCCCGTGGCCTTGGTCACCTTCTCGACGATCTTTGCCGCGACAGCCTCGATATCCTTTTCCTTCAGGGTCTTGTCCGTCGGTTGCAGACGCACGGTGATGGCGAGCGATTTCTTGCCCTCGCCCAACGAGCCGCCGATGAACTCGTCGAACACGCGCACATCGTCGATCAGCGTTTTGTCCGCGCCCTGCGCCGCGTTGACCAGCGTCAGCGCCTCGACATCCGCATCCACGACAAAGGCAAAGTCGCGCTCGACCGCTTGCAGGTCGTTCAGCTTCAGCGCCGCACGGGTCGCGCCGGATTTGCGCGGCAGCGGCACCTCGGTCGGGTAGAGGGTGAAGGCCACGGCGGGGCCTTTGACATCCATCTCGGCCAGCACCTTGGGGTGCAATTCGCCAAAGACGCCCAGCACCTTCTTCGGACCCAGACAGATGCGCCCGTGGCGGCCCGGATGCCACCAGCCCTCACCCCCGCGCAGGATCTGCACCTTGGCAGGTGCGCCGATGGCGGCCAGCACCGCCTCCGCATCGGCCTTGGCGTCGAACACATCCACGGCCCGCGCAGCGCCATGCACGTCCTTGGGCCCGGTGCGCCCGACCAGAAGCCCGGAAATGCGCAGCTGTTGCTCGCCCGGTTCCCCACCCTGGAAGGCATGTCCACATTCGAACAACGCCAGATCCATGAAGCCCCGCGCCTGATTGCGCGCCGCCGCTTGCAGCAGCCCCGGCAGCAGGTCCGGGCGCATATGCGACATCTCGGACGAGATCGGGTTGGCCAGCATCGAGGCATCGTCGCCACCGCCGAACAGCGCCGCCGAGGCGCTGTCGATGAAGCTGTAGGTGACGCATTCGTTATAGCCCAGCGCGGCGGCGGTGCGGCGCGCCATCTGCTCACGCTTCTGGATCGGCGACAGGATCGGCTGCGGCACGCCGCGCGTCATGCGCGGCAGGGGCTTGCCTTGCAGCTTGGTCAGGGACGCAATACGCGCCACTTCCTCGACCAGATCGGCCTCGCCCAGCACATCGTGACGCCATGACGGCACATGCGCCATGTCGCCTTCCATGCGGAAGCCGAGCGCGGTCAGGGTCTGGCGCTGGGTCGATTCCGGGATGTCCATGCCCACCAGCGACACGACCCGCGCCGGGTTCAGTTTGTAGGCGCGCGGGTTGGTCTGGACCTCGCCCGCGACGACGATCTCGGACGCCTCGCCACCGCAGAGATCGAGGATCATCTGCGCCGCATCCTCCATCGCCTGCATGTTGTAGGCCGGATCGATACCGCGTTCGTTGCGATAGCGCGCATCCGAGTTGATCTTCAAAGCGCGACCCGTATGGGCGATCTGGATGCGGTCCCAGACAGCAGCTTCGAGGAACACGTCCGTCGTGTCCAGCGTGCAGCCGGTGTCCAGCCCGCCCATGATCCCGGCGATGGATTCGATCCCCTTGTCGTCGGAAATCACCACCTGCCCGTCCGAGAAGGTGTAGGTTCTCTCGTCCAGCCCCACCAGAGTCTCGCCGCCCTTGGCGCGGTGGATGCGCAGGTCACCCTGCACCTTGCCCGCGTCAAACACGTGCAAAGGCCGGTTGCGGTCAAAGGTGAAGAAGTTCGTCACGTCCACCAACGCGGAAATCGGACGCAAGCCGATGGCGCGCAGGCGGTCTTGCAGCCATTTCGGGCTGGGGCCATTTTTCACGCCACGGATCAGGCGACCGGCAAAAACCTCGCATCCGTTTTCGCGGGTGTCCTCGTCGATCGAGAGGCCGATAGGGCAAGGGAACGCGCCCTCGACCTTGTGTTCCTTCATCGGTTTCAGCTTGCCCAAGCCGCGCGCGGCCAGATCGCGGGCGATGCCGTGCACACCCAGCGCGTCCTGACGGTTGGGGGTGATGGCGATCTCGATCACCGGGTCGACCTTGGCCGGGTCGTTCGCGGCCAGCCAATCGGTGAATTTCTGGCCGACCTCGCCAGAAGGCAGTTCGATGATGCCGGTATGCTCGTCCGACAGTTCCAACTCCCGTTCCGAGGCCATCATGCCGTGGCTTTCGACGCCGCGGATATTGCCGACCGACAGGGTCACGTCGATGCCGGGCACGTAATCGCCGGGCTTGGCCAGCACGACGGTGATGCCTTCGCGCGCATTGGGGGCGCCGCAGACGATCTGCTTTTCGCCCTCGTCGGTCATCACCTTGCAGACGCGCAGGCGGTCGGCATCGGGATGCTGTTCGGCATGGACGACCTTGGCCAGCGTAAAGGCCTGCAGCTTGGCGGCAGGGTTTTCCACCCCCTCGACCTCGAGCCCGAGATCGGTCAGCGCCTCGGCGATCTCATCGACCGACGCCGTCGTGTCGAGATGTTCCTTCAGCCACGAGAGGGTGAATTTCATGAGCCTTGCCCCGGTTGTCATACGCGTTGCCCGCGTCCTTATCCGAAGCGGGCCGGGGTGAAAAGAGGCAGGCGGGGTCAGGCGGCCCGGGGCGCTGTCCGCGATTGGACAAAGTCCAGCCAAGCGGCCAGTTCGCAGGCCCGCTGGCGCAGGTCCAACGCCTCGGCAGGAAGACCCAGCGCGGATGCCTCTTCGGCCTCCAGCAGCGGGATCAACCCCGCATGCGGGGCAAAGATGCCGCCCGCGCGCAGGAACGCCGCGATGTCGGCAGGCGCGCATTCCGGGTGATACTGGGTCAGCCAGAGAGTGGCCGCACCTTCGGTGATCGCGCAGGCCTGCACGGCGGAATGGGCATTGCCCGACAACAAGGTCGCGCCACCGGGCAGGGTCGCGACCTCGTCACGGTGGATGCAGGGGGCGGCGTAGCCGGGGCTGCGCCCGTTCATCATCGGATGGCCCTGCCCGGCCTCGGTGATCCGGATATCGCGCGCCAGCCCGGCCTCGATCCCGTTGGGCGAGGCGCGCAAGGTCCCGCCCAGCAGGGTCGTGGCCAGATGCAGCCCGTTGCACGAGCCCCAGATCGGCAGGCCCGCCTCGATGGCATGGGTCAGCGCCAGTCGTTGCGGCTCGGCCTCGGGCGCGCAAGCCGACCATGCCACACCGGCCCCGGTCAGGATCACCGCGTCGACACCCTCGAAATGCGGTTGGGCGGTGTAGGGATTCGCGATTTCCGGCACCAGCGTCGGGTCCAGCGCGGTCAAGGTCGCGACAAAGAAGCCCGCCGCGCCGGGCAAGTCCGGGGTATTGCCTTCGAGGATGAGGATACGGGGCATCGCGCGCGCTCCATCAAGCAGGTCGGGGTACGCCCTCGACCTACCTCGTTTGCGCGCGATGCGACGCGCGGGAAGGCGACACGCCGCCCGCGGGATGCGACCTCAGGGATTGTACCGGTCGGCCAGATCGTCGGTGTCGCCCAGCGCGGCCAGACGCACTTCCCGGATCAGGCGCAGCGTCGGCTTGGTCGCGAACAGGACCGACCCGATGACGAACAGCCAGATTGCCGGGGTCTCATAGGCCTTCCAGAAGAACAGCACCGAGCCGATCAGGAAACTGATCGCAGCGGCGAAATCGACGACGGTATAGGCGATCTCGAACAGGGCGTAGACCCGGCGCGACTTTTCGGATTTCTGACGGTTTTCGTGGCGGAACAAGGTCATGGCGGTCTCCTGTCTTTGCCACAGGAGCTAGGGTCATTCGGCAGGAAGGCCAAACCGGTTTTCGGCGCGCAGACCGGTGGTGGGCGCGTCAAGGCAATCGCCCAGCAGCAGGGTGAACGAGGTCGGGAAGTCCGGCTTGTCGAAGACGAGCGTGGCGCGTCCCCAATGGGTCGAGCTTTGCCCGTCAAAGCCGAGGCTCGCCCCACAAGAACCGGGCGCCTGCGCGATCCAATAGGCGTCATGGGTGCCACGATTGGCGTAATTGCCCGCAAGACCGGGGATCACTAGACGGGCCTCGGCCCCGTCCGGATGGGTGAAGGAAAAGATCGCCGCATCGCCGACCTCGGTCTGGTAGACGATGCGCCCGGCGTCGCTGTCCCAGCTTTCATCGGCAAGGGCTTGGGTGGCGGTCAGGGCGGCGAGGGCAAGAGCAAGGCGCATGGTCGGGTCTCCTGTTCTGAGGGCAGGATGACCTAAGGGGCGGTGTTGGGCCAGTGGGGTTTTCCATGCGTGCCGCGCTGAATTGCGGGCAAAGCATGCGTTGGAATGAAGCGCCACCGCGCACGGCTGCAAAACGCGGCTAACCCCAAGGCCCGCTTAACGGCTCAACCCACCATGCAGCGTCGGCACGTCCAGCGACGCGAAGCCGTAATGGCGCAGCCAGCGCAGATCCGAGTCAAAGAACGCGCGCAGGTCGGGGATGCCGTATTTCAGCATCGAAATCCGATCGATCCCCATCCCGAAGGCAAAGCCCTGCCACTCGTCCGGGTTCACACCCGCCGCCGACAGCACCTTGGGGTGGACCATGCCCGATCCCAGAACCTCCAGCCAGTCGTCACCCTCGCCGATCTTCAGCTGGCCATCGACCCAGGAACACTGGATGTCGACCTCGGCGGACGGCTCGGTGAAGGGGAAATGCGAGGCGCGGAAGCGGGTCTTGATCCCGTCGATCTCGAAAAAGGCGGCAAAGAATTCCTCCAGCACCCATTTCAGGTTCGCCATGGAGATGTCTTTGTCGATCGCCAGCCCCTCGACCTGATGGAACATCGGCGTGTGGGTCTGGTCGTAATCGGCGCGATAGACGCGGCCCGGCGCGATCACCCGGCAAGGCGCGCCATATTTCTCCATATGGCGGATTTGCACCGGCGAGGTGTGGGTGCGCAGCACATGCGGCGGGCGATTGTCACCCTCTGCGCGATGCATGTAGAACGTGTCCATCTCGGCCCGCGCAGGGTGATGCGAGGGGATGTTCAGCGCGTCGAAATTGTACCAGTCGGTGTCGATCTGCGGCCCTTCGGCGACGGAAAAGCCCATATCGGCAAAGATCGCGGTGATTTCCTCGGTGACCTGGCTAATCGGGTGGATCGTGCCCGTGCGCGAGGCCCGCACCGGCAGGGTCACATCCAGCCATTCGGCGCGCAGGCGTTCGTTCAGCGCGGCATCGGCCAAAGCGGCCTTTTTCGCGCCGAGGGCCGCGTTGATCTCGTCCTTCAGGGCGTTCAGCTTGGGCCCGGCGACCTGCCGCTCCTCGGGCGACATCTTGCCCAGCTCGCGCATTTGCAGGCTGATCTCGCCCTTCTTGCCCACGGCCTTGACGCGGAGGTCCTCAAGCGTGGCCTCGTCGGCAGCATTGGCGATCAGATCGATATACTTGGCGCGCAGGTCGTCCATCGGGGCCTCCTGGAAAAAGTCGCCCCCTGTTAGCAGGTTCGCCCCCGGTTGCAAGATGGCGCGCGCTGCGAACCCCACAGGCGTGTCAAGCGCGAGGCTTTGCACGCAAGGATTGCGCCACACCCGCATTGGCGCGGGATCGCGCCGTCACATCCCTTTTCATGTGGCCAAAAGCGGATTATCCGTTAAGCAACCTGATCCACGGAGCCAGAGTGAACGAACGCGCATTCCTGACGGTCGACCTGAGAGAGGTCGGTGCCGGCATGACCCGGTTGCAAGCCGAGGGCCATGTCGCCCGCGCGCGTGAATTGGGGCGCAATGCGCTGGAGCATAGCGCGAGTATGGCGCTGTCGGCGGGTCAGGCAATGATGCGCCTGCGGCTGACGGAACGGCTGGTGCGGCTGGCGCTGGCGGCGGGCGACCTGTCGGAGGCCCGCACCTTGCAGGATCACGCACTGGCCTTTGCCCGGGACAAAGGACTGGCCGCATCGGTCTGGGTCGAAATTTCCCTGCGTTTTGCCGAGGCCCGCATCGACGAGGCATGGGCGCTGGCGCAGGAGGCGCAGCTGGGCACCGACCAGCCGCCCACCCCCGCCATCCGGCGGGTCATGGCGCAGCTGGCCATAGAGTCCGACGAGATCGCGACCGCCGAGGCGATGCTGCGCAGCCTGCTCGACGACACCCCTGGGGATGTCGCGGCCTTTGCGCTGCTGTTCGAGGCAGTGTCGGTACGCGACCCCGACGCCATCGTCCCCGAGGCGCTGGCCCGACTGGAGGCCGGTCAAGCCACCCCCGCACAGGTGCTTGCGCTCGATGCGCATTGCCGCCACGGCGATATCGCGCCAGAGGACCTGCTGCCGCTGCTGACCCGCGCCGTCGCGCTGTTTCCCGACCATGCGGGCCTGCGCCGCTGCCGGGACAAGCGCGCAGCGAATGCGGAGGCCGCGCCGCTGCGCGGCAACAGCCCCGAAGCACAGCTGGCCGAGATCAAGGCGCGGATGCAGGCGCGCGGCGCCTTCCGCGAGATTGCCGCCGCCCGGCTCGAAGCGATGTCGGCGCTGACGGAACGCGACCTGACACGCCCGGTGATGGCCCAGAGCCACGGCACCAACATCGCCCAGTCCCCGATGCTGGTCGGGGGCGACGTGATGCTGCGGTTTTCCGGTCTCGCCGATACCGGGTTTTCCCATTACATCGACGCCATGGCCAGCATCGCCGGGCTGAACGTCGTCTACCTGCACGACAAAAAGCGCCTGTTCTACTGCAACGGGCTGCCGGAACTGGGCGACACTCTGGACGCCACCCTGGACAGCCTGCGCCGACGCTTGGCGATCTACGGCAATGTGCGGCTCAGCACCTTCGGCAGCTCGGCCGGGGGGTTTGGCGCCCTGCTCTACGGGATTCTGCTGGGCGCGGATCGGGTTCTGGCCCTGTCCCCCCCCGTGACCACCCTGCGCGATGTCAGCCACCGGCTGAACGATTACCGCGCCCGCGCCCTGCTCAAGCGTCTGGAACTGCGGCTGGGCGACGGCGTGCGCGACATCCGCCAGATACTGGAACGCCATACCGGCCCGGTGCCACGCATCGATCTGGTCTATGGCGCCGACAATAAAATCGACCACGCCCACGCCACCCATCTCGCCGATCTGCCCGGCGTGCATCTGTATCCGCTGGACGGCGTCGACACCCACAACACCAACGGCCTGCTTTCGAGCCTTGGCCTGATGCCCGCCCTGATGCGCGGCGACATGGCCTGTCTCGACGGAATGGTGACCCGATGACCTACCTGCAAACCCGGTTCCCCGACGATGCCGCCGCCCAGCCGCAACCCGGCGGCAAGGGGCCTGCCCTCAGCCGGTTCAAGGGCGGCAATTACGACGTGTCATCCACCTGCAACCTGACCTGCGAGGGCTGCCTGTTCTTTGCCCGCGCCGATGGCGTTCCCCTTGATCGGGACGGCGGCGACGACTGGGACGCGCTGTTCGCGGGCGAGGCCGCGCGCGGCGTGAACTTTGCCTATATCGCGGGGGCCGAACCCTCGCTCGTTCCGGGGCGGCTGGCGGCGGCGTGGCGGCATATCAAGGCCGGGGTGATCTTTACCAACGGCACGCGCAGGATCGACCCGGCGATCGGGTTTCGCATCCATGTCTCGCTTTGGGGGCTGGACGAGCTGGCCGCGACCCTGCGCGGCGGGGATTCCGTCGCCAAGGCCCTGCGCAACTATGCCAGCGATCCGCGCGCCGTCTTTGCCTTCACCATCAGCCGCGAGAACCTGCATCAGGTTCAAGAGGTCACGCGACGCGTGGCCGAGGCCGGGGGCAAGCTGACCTTCAGCTACTTCTCGCCGACCGAAATCTACCAGACGCAGGCCGGGCGCGTGACCGGCAACGACTACATGCGGCTCGACGAAAGCATCCGCCTGTCCGCCGCCGACCTGTCCCGCGCCCGCACCGAGATCGAGGCCGCCATGGCCGCGCATCCCGAGACGGTGATCTATTCCCTCGACTATGACGACTGGGTCCGGCAACCGGGCGAGCGGCTGTACGATCTGGACGAAAACGGCATCGCGCGGGATTGCGGCAACCGCCTGAGCCCCGAGCACCGCCACTACACCCATGACGGCAAGCCGAGCGGAGGCAAATGCTGCCTGCCGAACCTCGATTGCCGCGACTGCCGCGCCTATGCACCGGCGCTTGGCACCTTTGTCACGCGCTCCACGACCGCCCCCGAGGCGCGCCGCGCGCGGCTGCGGGCGCTGCGGATCTGGTATCGCCTGTTCATGCCGCTGGACGCATAGCGCCCCGGCGGGCCCTTTGCCTTGCGCCGGATCGCGGTGTTTGCCCGCTTTCCACCTGCCGCGAACTTGGATAAGGGCTGATGCCATGAACCGCTCTCCTTTGTTCGGGATCGCCCTTGCGCTCACCGGTGTTCTTGTCCTGACGCCCGACACGCTGCTCATGCGTCTGTCGGGGCTGTCGGGCTGGGCGATGCTGGGCTGGCGCGGGCTGGGCATGGCCAGCGTGTTTCTGGTCGCATGGGCGCTGACCGCGCGAGAGCGCCGTCGCGATCTTGCCATGCTGTTCACCGGCGCCGGAGCCGGGGTGGTGCTGTGCCAGATCGCCAACCAAGCCTTCTTCAACATCGGTATTGCGGCGGCCCCGGTGGCGATGGTCCTTCTGGGCGTCGCGGCGGTCCCCGTGTTCTCGGCCGTATTCGCATGGCTCCTCGTGCGCGAGCCGACCCACCCCGCCACATGGATCGCGACCCTGCTGGTGATTGCCGGTATCGCCGTCGCGGCGTCGGGCAAGCCGGTGGATGGCATCGCGTTGGAGGCAGGCGCGCTTTGGGGCGGTGTTGCCGGGCTTGGCGTCGCGGCGGGCCTCGCGGGAAGCTTCGTGCTCATCCGCCTGAACCCCGGCGTGTCGATCCTGCTCACCATCGGGGTTGCCTCGACGATCTCGGCGGCACTCGGCGCGGCGTTGGCCGGTCCGCAAGCCCTGACCAACGGCACGCTCTGGCCGATCCTGCTGGCCGCATTCGTGGTGCTGCCATTTGCCTTTGGCGCGATGTCGCGGGCCAGTCGGCATACGCAGGCGGCAAATGTCAGCCTGATCCTGCTGCTGGAAACCGTGCTGGGCCCGCTTTGGGTCTGGGCCGGTGTCGGCGAGGCCCCGACCCCGCGCATGATGCTGGGCGGGGCGATCGTCGTGGCCACGCTGGCCGGGTATATCGCGATCACCGCCCGCCGGTCGCTGCGCGCGCGGCGGGTCGCGTGACGCGCTTCGGTCTTCACGCCGGACGGGCTTGGGCCACCATCGTCAACCCGAACAAGAGCAGCGCCGCGGCCACCGCACAGGCGACCGTCCGGACCGTGTTCCAGAAGGTCCAGCGCGGCAGGTAGGTGCCGGTCCAGTAGGCGCGGGTTGCGTCCTGCGACAGGTCCATTCCGGCCAGTGCCTCGTTCATCGGCACGTTGAAGACCACCGTGACGCCGAAACAGCCCAGAAGGTAGACCAGCCCCGCCGCCGCCACAAATGGTGCCGCCGGTCCGGTCTGTCCGAGCACGGCAAGGACGATCAGCGCCAGCGACACGATGGCAAGGCCGAGAAACAGGGTCATGAAGACCCAGCGAAAGACCTCTCGGTTGATGGCCTGCATGGCCTCCGCGCCGCCATGGCCGCTGGTGACGGACAGGGCGCGCATGATGAAATCCGAGAAGGCAAGGAAGACGCCGCCAACCAGCGCATAGGCGAGGACAGCGAAGTGGGTGAAGACGAGGAAAAACGGGGACATGGGGACTCCTTGGGTTGGGGGCGGCAGGCCGGACACCTGCCGCCGCGAGGGGATCAGCGCGCGGGTCGCGCCATGGTCGGACCGGGGGCCGGTTGCCGGAGACGCGCCCGGAAGGCCGCAAGGCAGAGCGCCGCGATCGCCAGTTCGATGACGAGCGCGCCGACGATGCTGCCCGATGGCATCCCGTCCAGCGCGATCCCGACAAGCCGCCCAGCCGGGAAGGCGATGAACACCGTCAAGGCCGTCGCCAGTGCGGTGGGCAGCAGCGCCTGCCGCCAGATCCCCAGCAGCATCAGCAGGCCGAACCCCGCCAGCCCGGCACCGGGCGCGCGCAATTCGCTCAGCAGGTTGGGATCCGCCGCCAGCGCGATGCCGTATCCGGCATAGAAGGCATGCGGCACAAACAGGATGCCAGCGCCGATGCCCAGCGCGGTCGCTCCCGCAAGGCCAAGCGCGGCTTTCTCGAAGAAGGTCGGTTTCATGTCGATATCCTTTCCGGCGAAGGCGTCAGGCGGCCTGTGTCCACGCACCCGACCGCGCGGCGGAGCGCGCGAAATCGGCAAAGTCGCGGGGGGCGCGGCCAAGCGCGCGCATCACGCCATCCGTGACATGTGCGTTGCGGCCATCCAGCGTCTCGCGGGCGATGGCGGTAAAGATGTCGGCGACGAAGGGGCCGCCCGCCTGCGCCACATTCGCGTGGAAGTCGTCGAAGGTGATCGGGATGTGTCGGATCTCCCGTCCGACGGATTGCGACAGCGTGTCCGCCATGTCGGCAAAGGTCATCAGGCGCGGGCCGGTCACTTCGTACAGTTCGCCCCTGTGGCCGTCTTCGGTCAGCGCCGCGACGGCGACATCGGCGATGTCGTCGATATCGATGATCGGCTCGGGCGTGTCGCCGCCCGGCATCGGCAGCACCCCGGCAAGGATCGGATCGCGCAGGTAACCTTCGGAGAAGTTCTGCGCGAACCACGCCGCCCGGACGATGGTGAAATCGATGCCGGACTGGCGCACCACCTCTTCGCCGAGGCGGGCATGGTGTTCGCCGCGACCCGACAGCAGAACGAGGTGCTCGACCCCGACGTCACGCGCCGTTTCACACAGCGACTCGAGCTTTTCCACCGCGCCGGGGAAGGCAAGATCGGGGAAGTAGGTGACATAGGCCGCGCGCGCCCCGCGCATCGCCGGGGCCCAGGTCTCGGGCGCGTCCCAGTCGAAAGGCGTGGCGGAACTGCGCGAGCCACGGCGCACCGGCAGGCCGCGCGCTTCGAGGCGGGTGGCGACGCGGTGGCCGGTCTTGCCGGTTGCGCCGATGACGAGGATGGGTTGGTCTTTCATGGGGTGTCTCCCTTGCTTCAGTTTCGATAGCCAAGGGATAACTGCCGACAGGCCGCGCGGTATTGACCGCCAATGCCAGCCTTTTGACCGCTGCGGCCAAGGCGCGGGTCAACCGTGGGACAGCCGTTTGCGATAGCTCGCAGGGGTGGTTCCGACCCACCGCTTGAAGGCGCGGGTAAAGGCGCTTTGCTCCGAGAAGCCGGTCAAGAACGCGATCTCCGCCAGCGAATGGCTCTCGTCCCGGAGCAGACCTTCGGCAAGGTCGCGGCGGGTCTCTTCGGTCAGGGTCTGGAACGTCATCCCGTGATCCGACAGCCGTCGGTGGAAGGACCGCGCACTAAGCCCGAGGCCGCGGGCGATCTCGGCCATCTTCGGGGTGCCCTCGCTGAGGGCCTGCGCGATGGCCGCACGGGCTTGCGTGACCAGCGGCGGCTCGGTGGTCAGTTCGGACAGTTCCGCATCCAGATGCGCGGCCAGATAGTGCGATATCCCCTCGTCCCCGAGGATATTGGGCCGGGCAAGCGTTTCGTCATCGTACAGGATCGCGTCGAGACCCGCGCCAAAGCGCACCGGGCAGCCGAACCACGCCTCGTGCGCGGCGACCCGAGGCGGGGCTGGGTGCCGGATCAGCACCTCGACGGGCGACAGGGGAACGGGGCAGACCTGACGGGCGATGGACACCGCGCTGGCCAGCGTGGCCTCGTTCGACAGCCGCATGCCAAGATGCCGGTCGCCCGCCCGGTGCAGGATGAACAGCGTGCCGCCGGTCGTCGGCCGCAACTCGTATTCGACGACACTGGTCCACAGCCGCGCATAGCGTTCCACCCGCGCATAGGACGCCCCCAAGGTCGTCGCCGCCTTGAAGGCCAGACCCAGCGCGCCGTATTCGTCGAGCCGCATCGAGGCACCCGTGCGGATCGGCAGGTCGGTCGCATCGATCTGGCCCGCGATGGCTTCGAGCATGGCGTAATAGCGCGCGGCCGGGATCATCTGGCCGGGATTCCACGGCGCGTCGGGGTCGATCCCGACTTGGGCCAGCATAGCCGCAGCATCGATCCCGCTGCCCGCTGCGGCAACGACCTTGCGCGCGAAAAGAGAGGTCACGTAATCCATGCCACGCATCCTACGGCGCTCCGGCGGACCCGCCAAGCGCGGTCGCGGCATACCTATCCGAAGCGTCGAAAATGGCGATCTTGGGGGCCCCGTATCTCGGGCGCGGCCTCGGCCCCGCACGCCGGACCGCCTATGCGTGGAAGCGGCGGCGGTAGTCGCCCGGCGTCAGGCCGACGATCCGGTGGAACACCTTGCGAAAGGAACCGGCGTCGGAATAGCCGACCTCCCATGCGATGCGCTCGACCGGCAGGCGGCCGAATTGCAGCATTTCCTGCGCCTTGGCGATCCGCAGGCGTTGGGCGTATTCGGTGGTGGTCAGCCCGGTGGCCTTCTGGAAGCGCCGCAGGAAGGTGCGCTCTTCGAGACCGGCCAGATCGGCCAGCGTGGCAAGGCGCGCGTCGCGGCCTTCGGAGGCTTGAAGGAAATGCTGCGCCTTGAGGACCTCGGCATCGCCATGGGTCATGCGGGGGACAAACCCGCTATAATAGCTTTGCGCGCGCCCCGGCGGATCCACCAGCATCATCCGCGCGGTCTGCGCCATGACCACCGGGCCAAGGAAGCGATCCACCAGCTTCAGGCCCAGATCGGTCCAGGACATCAGCCCGCCCGCCGACAGGATATCGCCCCCGTCGATGATCAGGCGATCCGGGTCCAGTGGCACATCGGGAAAGCGGTCGCGAAAGGCCTCGGCATAGGCCCAGTGCGTAGTGACCGCCCGCCCCGCGAGCAGCCCGGTTTCGGCCAGCAGGAACGCCCCGCCACAGACCGAGGCCAGCACCGTGCCCTCGGCATGGCGCGCGCGCAGCCAACAGGCCAACGGGGCGGCGGTGTCGGGGGTGATTGGTTCTTCGAGAGATGGCGGCAGGATCAGAACGTGACAGGGGTCATCCTCGGGCGTGCCCGGCGGCGCGTCCAGCATTCGGACCTGAAGCCGGTCCTTCTCCCCGGCTAACCGGCCAGCGACGTGGAACAGGTCCGCCAGCCCCATCGCCGCCGACTGCTGGGCGCCCGGATACAGAAGGATGCCGATCCTGACTTGGTCCATTTGTCGATATCGCCCCGCTTTATGTCGATTGCGCCAATGGATGAAAAGGTGGGCTTTGACCAGATTGAGGTCAAGAGACCCGCGAAAGGCCTGAAACGGTCAGGCCGCCAATCAGCAAAGGAGAGCCCATGAAACTGCACCAGATCCGCAACGCCACCCTGATCGTGACCTATGGCGGCAAGCGCTTCCTCGTCGATCCCTACCTTGCCGACAAGGACGCCTATCCCGGTTTCGAAGGCACGCTGAACAGCGAAATCCGCAACCCCCGCGTTGACCTGAAGACGCCGATGGACACGATCCTCGACTTTGACGCGCTGATCCTGACGCACCTGCATCCCGACCATTTCGACGAGGCCGCGATCAAGCTGCTGCCGCGCGACAAGCCCACGGTTGTGCAGGATTACTCGGATGCCGAGCTGATCAAGGCGCTTGGCTTCACCGATGTGCGCCCGCTGGGGATCGAGACCAGCTTCGAGGGTATCACCCTGTCGCGCACCCGCGGTCAGCACGGATCGGAGCAGGCCTATGTGTACGCCGCCGAACTGCTGGGCAACGTGATGGGCGTGGTGTTCCGCGCCGAGGGCGAAAAGACGCTGTACCTTGCTGGCGACACGATCTGGAACCAGATGGTCGCGACCAACCTCGAGATGTTCAAGCCGGATGTGATCGTGCTGGCCGCCGGTGACGCTCAGGTGCCGGGGCTTGGCTCGATCATCATGGGCACTCAGGACGTGAAAACGGTGCATGACGCCGCCCCGAATGCGCAGATCGTCGCCAGCCATATGGAGGCCATCAACCACTGCGCCCTGAGCCGCGCCGACCTGCAATCCTTTGCAGAGGCCAACGGCATGACGGACCGCCTGTCGATCCCGGCGGACGATACCGTGTTGGAGTTCTGAGCATGAGCGACGCGAACAAGGCCACTGTCCGCGCTTTCTACGACGCGATCAACGAGAGGCGTTTCGACGTTCTGGACCAATATTGCCACCCCGATTTCGTCTTTTACCATCAGGTGGATACGCCGCATCCCGGCGTCGCGGGCTTTCGCGAGTCCGAGGAAAAGAACTTCGCGGCCTTCGATGACTGGCAGATGCCGATTGTCGACCTGATCGCCGAAGGGGATCAGGTTGCGTCCTACATGATCTTCGAGGGCATCCATGCACGCGACTGGGCGGGCATTCCTGCCTCGGGGCGCAAGCTGCGCTTCTCGCTGTTCATGAAGCTGACCCTGAGGGACGGTCTGATCATTGAGAAACGCGCGCATTTCGACCGCGCCGATATCCGGCAACAACTCGCCGGATGACAGTGCACGCCGACAGGGTTTTCACTCCCGATCCCTGTCGGCGTTTTGTCCCCACCAAAGCGCCGAGGTCAGCGGTGGCCCCAGCCACGGATGATGACGGCCTCGCGATCCGGTTTCGCGGTTTCCAGCGTGCCGACGAACACCCGCCGGTTCATCCAGTCGAGCGGCCCGACCGGCGCCGTGACCGAGATGACCGACAGCTTGTAAGGGGCATCCGGCACGCTCTCGTCGATCTTGCAGCGGTTGTGGATCGTCAGGATATCGCCCGCCTCGGTGCGCATTTCATAGAGCGCGTCGAGCGTCTTGAACCCTTGGCGGTCCACCAATTGACGGTCCGCGCCGCCCGGCAGGACCTCGCCCGAAAGCCCGTCAATCCCCGGCCCGGCAAAGACGCGACCGCCAAGGATCGGCACGATGTAGCGGTGGCCCTGCGGCGTCTCGCCCAGATCCTCGCGCGGGGCAATGTCGACCACCGCCGTCCAGATCAGGGAAAACCCGGGCAGGCTGGGCTGACGGGTCGCAAACAGCTCTTCGGGGGTCATGGCCCTCTCCTTTCACAATCTGCGACAGGGTTTCGCAAAACCTATCGCACGACCTGCTTTTTTATTATTCCTTTATACCGTTTCTCTTTAGCCTTTTCGCAGGAGAGGAGCCAGAGCCTTGGCTCGAGGGAGGATACATGAAACTGACCCACGCATTCACCACCACCGCCTTGGCCGCCGTCATGGCGCTTGGCACCGCGCTGCCCGGCTTTGCCGCCGACAAGCTGGTGATCACCATGGACACCCCGCCGGGGCATGTGCGCACGCGCATGATCCACGAATTCGTCGACCGGATGGAAGACCGGTCCGGCGGCGAGATGGAGTTCGAGGTGTTCGACAGCAACACGCTTTATTCCGCGCGCGACTCGATGAAGGCCGTTGCCCGTGGCGATGCCGGCATGACCATCCTGATCACGCCCTACCTGTCGCGCGTCGTGTCCGATTTCAACGTTTTCGACCTGCCCGTCCTGAACGGCATGACCGAGGATGAGCGCGCCGCGATGCTGGATGGCGGTCTGGGCGAGGCGCTGTCCAAACAGGCCGAGGACAAGCTGGGCATCGTCGTGCCGGGCAAGTTCTGGTCGATGGGCAAGGTCTACCTCTGGTCGACCGCCAAGCCGATGACCGAGTTCGCCGATCTCAAGGACATGCAGGTGCGTATCCCGGGCGGCGCGGCCGTTGTCATGCGCATGAACGCCATCGGCGCTTCGGCGGTGTCGATGCCCGGCAGCGACGTGCCGCTGGCCCTGCAACAGGGTACGGTCGACGCGACGATGAGCGGGCCGGATTACGTCTATAACAACAAGTTCTGGGATGCCGGTGTGCAATACGGCTTTTGGGATGGCGGTATCGTCGGCTTCCTTCTGCCGATGGTGAACGCCGATTACTGGGCCAGCCTGACCGAAGAGCAGCAACAGCTGTTCCGCGAGACATGGGACGAGGTCACGATGATCGAGCGCGAAACCGTCAAGGCCGAGGAACAGGAGTTCGTCGCCAAGCTGGCTGAGCACGGCGTCACCACCGTTGCCGCCACCGACGCCGATGTGGCGCAGGCCAACGAGGCGATGATGCTGGTGCAGGACGAGATGATCGAAAAGCTCGAAATCTCGCCCGAGATCGTCGAACTGGCGACGAGCTTTGCCAAGTGAGCGCCGTCGACCGCCTCTTTGACGGTTTCGACACGGTGATCGGCTGGGTCACGGCGGCACTGCTCGCCGGGGCCTACGCCCTGTCGGTGTTCGGCGTGATCGAGCGTTACGTCGTCTCCGGCTCCGGCACGGATTGGCTGTACGAGGTGGTGATCTTTGCCATCGTCTGGGCCATCCTGCTGTCGGTCGCCCGGATCGAGCACCGCCGCGCTCATATCCGCATGGACATCGTCTGGCGCAGGCTCAGCCCCTCCGGCAAGATCCGCGCCGAATATGTCTCGCTTCTGCTCGGGCTCTCGTTCAGCGCCTTCCTTGTCTATAGCGGTTGGCTGGTCGTCGAGGACGCGATGATGTGGGACGAGCGCACGGATTCGTCCCTGCGCCTGCCCTTCTGGCTGTATTACAGCGCCCTCAGCACCGCCCTGTCCATCCATGTGCTGTTCGTCCTGCACCGCCTCAGCCTGCTTGCCCGTGGCAAGATGAAGCTGGAAACCGGCGATCTTGCGACAGTGATCGACCACAGCGGGGATCTTTCGGATTGACCCTATTTCTGCTCTTCCTCGGCTTCATCGTGGTCTGCGGACTGCTGATGATCGGAGCCCCGATCTATCTGGTGCTCGGCACCGTCGCCATCGCGCTGTTGCTGATCGAGGGCTATTCGATGCCCGGGTTCGGCCAGCACGTGCTGGACCACCTGAATTCGCCGGTGCTGATCGCGGTGCCCTTCTTCCTGCTGGCGGCGGTCACGATGCGCGGCGGCGGCATTGCCAAGGTGCTGTTCGACGCGGCGCTGACCATGTTCGGCTGGGTGCGCGGCGGGCTGGCGATTGCCGGTGTCGCGGCCACGGCAGTGTTCGCGGCGATCAACGGATCAAGCATGGCGACGGCTTTGGCCATGGGCACGCTTCTGGTGCCGTTGATGATCGAGAAGGGCTATAAACCCAGCTTTGCCATGGGATTGACGGCGGCGTCTGCCACGCTGGGCATCCTGATCCCACCCTCGCTGCCGATGCTGCTGATCGGGATCATCGGCGAGGAATCCGTGCCGCGCCTGTTCCTTGGCGGCGTCCTGCCGGGCCTGCTGCAAGCCGGGCTGTTCATGGCCTATATCTTTGCGGTCGCGAACAAGGTCGGCGGTCAGCCCATGCCGATGGCCACGCCGCGTGAGATGGTCAAGGCCAACACCCACGCGCTGGCCGCCTATGCCATCCCGGTGATCGTGCTGGGCGGGATCTATGGCGGCTTCGTCACCCTGACCGAAGCCGCCGTGCTGGGCGCGACCGCTGCGATCTTTGCCGTGCTGTTTGTCTATCGCACGGGCCGGGTGCGCGACCTTGTCCGGCTGTTCTCCGAGGCGATCGACCGCACCGGCGTCGTCACCGTCAAGATCATCGGGGCCTTCCTGCTGTCGGCTTGGGTGATCAAATCCGGCCTGCCGCAAAGCCTTGCCCGCACCGTGGCCGAGATGGGGCTGGAGCCGTGGCAGTTCCTGACCTTCATGAACATCTTCCTGATCCTCATGGGCATGTTCCTAGAAGGCGCGGTGATCATCCTCGTGGTGCTGCCCATCGTCGCCCCCATCGTGCGCACGCTGGGCATCGACATGACGCATTTCGCGGTGGTGATGATCATCAACATCGAGCTGGCGCTGCTGTCGCCGCCGATCGGGCTGAACCTGTTCATCATGGCCAATGTCACCCGCAGGCCGGTGGGAGAGGTCATCAAGGGCACCCTGCCCTTCTTCCTGCTCATGCTGGTGCTGCTGATCGTGATCACCTACGTCCCGTCGATCACGACCTTCCTACCCAACATGGTGTTCGGCGCACCGTCCTGAGGCGGGCAAGAAAAACCCGGCCTGTCGAATGGACGGCCCGGATCGTTCATGCCCGGCCGACGCAAGGCAGCTTCGAGCCCATCTTGCAATTCTTTTGCACCGCAGCCAAGGTCTGCAAAAGTATGTAGCGAAAAGGCAATGTGCTTGCTCGGACGCCAAACTTCAGGAGCTCCGCCCATGAGACTTGATCCGCAGTTGCACAGGTTTCGATTGGCCAGCAGAGATCTTTTCAACCAGTATTATTTTCCGGGTCCGCCTAACTCCATCGATATTTGGGATGCACTCGAACTTTTCGCTCCGGTCGAAGAGGTTCTATTTCAGACGTTGGTAATTCAGAAATCGCCCCTATCGCCTACAAGTTACGGAGCGCCAAACTCAGAAATCCTTGTTGTTGTGCGAAGTGATAGCACTCCGATAATGGTAAATCGTGAGCGAGGTAAAGATCATGGATATTGGGATTTCCCAATTGAAAGAGTTGATCGGAAAATAGTGATGAACTTCGTGTGCTTCTTTGACTTCGACAAAACCAGACACCAAGACCATCAATACGTGCATGTTGAGATTGCAGACTGGGCATCGGACCCGGAAGTGGTTGGCAGGCGAGCGTTGATAGAAAATCAATATGTGTCATTCGAACTGGCCTCGAATGTCGGGGAGTGAACAACGAGAATGATATTGTTCGGCCACGGCAGCCGACACTGGCGCAGTCGTAGCGAAAGCACATTTTGTCCGCACAGCTGACCTTTTGGGTCCAGTGGATTGGGAAAACTCAGCTCTGTGAAGCCAGGAACCCCAGCGCCATACGGTTGAAGACCTCGGGCTGGTCCTGCGGCACCGAATGGCCCGCGTCTGCGATGACCTCCATCCGGGCCTGCGGCATACTGCGCGATATTCCCGACATCATCGCCTTGAAGATCGGGCCGGTGTTGGCGCCGGTCACCAGCAGGACCGGCATCGGCAGCGCCGCGAGCACCTCGCGCGGCAACAGCGGGAATTCGTCCGACGACAAGGCCACGCGCTTGCCCGCCATCATGTTCTGACGGCGCTGTTCCAGTTTCTCCGGCGGGATCGTGGCGATATCGGCATTCTGGATGCCGCCGGTCAACAGCATCGCGCCAAGGTCATCCTCGCCCCGCTCGAATGCTGCGCGCGACGGGATCACCGTCGCCTCGCGAAAGGCCGCCGCCACGGGTGCGGTGTCCGGATACATCTCGGCATATTTCATCATCGGCGGCTCGCTGGCCACCACGGCGCGCACGCGGCCCGGGTGGTTGACCGCCAAAGCCAGCGCCGCGAAAGAGCCGTAAGACGACCCGACCAGAACCGTGCTGTCGATCCCGAGCGCGTCCATCAGCGCGACAATGTCCTCGGCATTCTCGACGGCGCTGTGATCGGGGGCCTCCATCCTGTTGCCGTTGGGCCAGTTGAACCGGCAACTCAGCGCAATGCAGTCGTAGTGCCGCGTAAAGGCCTCCCATTGCGGCGCCCATGACCGATAATCGCCCATGACCCCGTGCAGAAAGATCAACACCGGGCCAGAGCCGCCGCGCACATAGCTGATGGTTGCGCCATCCGGCATCGTCACCGAAAGCGGGGTCAGGCTGTCCAATGGCACGTGGTGTCCTCCCGTTACTGACCCCGCACCGTAGACAGCCCCGGTATTCGAGACTAATAATTTATCACCCCCAACAATCACGCTTTCATATACCCCATGAACCCCGATGCCGACGCCATCTACCGACGCTTTGCCGGCAAGGCCAAGTTCCGCCACCTGAGCCTGCTGATCCAGCTGCACGACCTGCGCAACATGAAGCGCGCCGCCGAGGTGCTGGGCCTGTCGCAACCCGCCGTGTCCCTGGCCGTGTCCGAGCTGGAAAAGCTGCTGGGCGTCAGCCTGTTCCTGCGCCATGCGCGCGGCGTAGAGCCAACCCAGATCGCGACGGAGCTTGTGCCGGTTGCGCGCCGCATCCTTGCCGCGCTTGGCGACGGGGCCGAGATCGTGTCGAACGCGCTCAGCGACACCGCCGGGTTCGTGCGCATCGCCGCCACGCCTGCCGCGACCAGCGCCCTGCTGCAACCGCGCATCGGGCTGCTTGCGCGCAAATACCCTTCGGTACATCTGGACATTTCCGAGATCAACGCCGCCAACCCGTTCGAGGCCATCGCCGATGGGCGCTGCGATTTCCTGTGCCTGCGCAAGCCGCAGGTCATGCCCGAGGATTGGACCTTTGCCGAAGTCATGACCGATGCGCTGGTGGTGGTCTGCGGGTCCGGGCATGCGCTGGCCAACCGCGACCATGCCACCGCTGACGACCTGAAGACCGCGCGCTGGCTGGTCACCCGGCGCGCCTCGGTCGCGCGCGAGCGGTTCGAGGACCTCGCAGAGGAAATCGGCCTGCCGGCAGATCATCGGTCCGGGGTGGTGACCCATGTGCCGGGCCTGACGCTGGAGCTTCTGACCCGCCACGACTACCTTGCCCTGATCCCGCGCAGCGTCGCCCTGCCCTGGATTGCGAATGGCTGGGTCATGGAACTGGACAGCCCCGCCACAACGCGGCTGGGCCCGCTGGGCTATCTCTGGCAGCCGGACAAGGCCAACCGGGTGATCCGCAAGCTGGCAGGTGAACTGTCAACCATCTGACGCCCAAGCACAGGTCCCGGCGGACTCATGCCCCGCCGGACCCCCAGGGGCGCCCGGCTCACTTGCCTGCATTCACCGTCAGGGCGGCGAGCCTGTAGAAACCGTGCGCCATCTTGGTGAACGGCATAAGCAGGAAGAACGCCAGCACAGCACCCAGATGCACCGCCAGAAGCAGCGGCATCAGCGCGGTTTGGCCAAGCGCATACAGCACAAGCCCGCTGAGGCCGACAAACCCCAACAGCCCGACAAAGGCGATTTCGCCACCGAAAGCCCCGCGCGCGCCAAGCGTCCGGTCGGATCGGAGCTTGAGCCGGATCATCTCGGTGCAGCCGAGCACCAGCAACACGCCGCCGGACAGGCCAAGCAGCTTTGGCGCGGACAGCAGACCGTAGGGCGCGGGCATGTTCAGCGCGTAATGCATCACCGTGGCCACGCTGGTCGCGGCGAAGCACAGCAAGAAGCCATACATCACCGCCTGATGCGCCATCCGGCGCGCGTGGCTGAACCGGTCCTCGTCCTCGAAATTGCAGCCATCGCCGTGACCGCCTTTGAGGTTCCGCATGTCGGCGGCCTGCCGGACTGCCTTGACCAGTTGCGCGACCCGAAACGGCCCGGCCTCGACCCGCCGCCAGTAGCGGCGCAGGCTGATGCCGATGCTGACCAGCGGAAACACGAAGGCAGGCAGAAAGATCGCCACCATCGCGTTGTGCGACAGGACCGCGTAAAAGCCCTCGCCCCCTTGCGAGCCCAGCATCCGCGCTGCCCAGAACAGCAGCGCAAATCCGATCACGGCCGCGACCGCGATCAGCACGCCATTCTTCTGGAACGCCTTGCCCGCGACACGCGGGAAGGCCAGATCCTCCCAACTGTCCTGCCGGACATTGGCCAGCGCCTGCGGCAGGTTCAGGTCGAACTCGTGCGGGGCGGTGTATTGGCACGCATAGTAGCAGCCCCGGCAGTTGTGACACAGGTTTGCAAGCTGCGTCAGGTCGCCGTCACCAAAGGCGCGCTCGGCATGAAGCGCCGGGAAAACGGAGCAATAGCCCTCGCAATAGCGGCAGGCATTGCAGATCTCGGCCTGACGGCGGGCCTCTTGCAACAGGTCAGTTTGCATTTGCATGGGCTGCGGCCTCCTTGCCTGCGATGCGTCCGAAGACGGTGCCGATGGTCATGCCGAACCCGGCCAGATAACCTTGGCCAAGAATCGACCCCGCCATGGTTTCGCCCGCCGCCCACAGGTTGCTGACGGGGCGGTTGCCGATGGCGCATTGCGCCCGTTCGTCGACCTTCAGCCCCAGATAGGTGAAGGTGACCCCGGTGCGCAGCGAGTAGCCGTAGAAGGGCGGTTCCGTGATCGGCCGCGCCCAGTTGGTCTTGGGCGGGGTGAGGCCGGTGGTGGCCACGCCGTCCAACTCGGTCGGGTGAAACCCCGAGGTATCGCCACAGGCGGCGTTGAACTCGGCCACGGTCTTTGCCAGCGCCTCGGCGGGCAGGTCCATCTTTTCAGCCAGTTCTTCCAACGTGTCGGCCTTGATCGGCGGAAAGACCGACGGCATGAACAGGTTCAGAGACTTGGCATCGATGATGACATAGCCCACCTGATCCGGCTGCGCGGCGACCAACCGCCCCCAGATCGCGTAGCGCTTGGGCCAGACATCCTCGCCCTCGTCATAGAAGCGTTCCGCGTTTTTGTTGACCACGATGGAAAACGGCACGCAGTCCAGCCGCGTGACGATGCCGCCATCGAATTTCGGCGCGCGTCCGTCGATGGCAACCGCGTGGCATTGCGTCGGATCGCCCACCTGCTCGACACCCTGATCCAGCAGATCGGCCAGCACGACACCGCGATTATAGGGCGTGCCCCGGATCAAGAAGTTCTTCGCCGCAGGTCCCCATGCCCGGGCGAGCCAATCGGTATCCGCCTGAAAGCCACCCGAGGCGACAACGACCGATTTCGGCGCGACCCGGTGGGTTTCCCCATTCTGCGTGTAATCGATGAAGTCGATGCGGTCATCGTTCAGTTCCAGATGCGTCACCGAGGCCTCGTAGGCCACCCGCACACCAAGGCGTTCGGCGGTGCGGTAATAAGCGTTCACCAACCCCTTGCCGCCGCCAAGGAAAAACGCGTTGGTCCGCGCCAGCGACAGGGTGCCCGACAGCGAGGGCTGAAAGCGCACGCCATGCTGCTCCATCCACGGCAGGCATTCCTCGGAGCTGCGGATCGCCAGCCGGGCCAAGCCCTCATGCGTCTTGCCGCCGGTCACCTTGAGCAGGTCGGCAAGGTATTCCTCTTCGGTGTAGCTGTCCGTCAGCGGCCCGAGCGGCCCGTGATGCATGCAGCGAAAGTTGCGCGTGTGGCGCGAATTGCCGCCCCGATAGGGCTTTGGCGCGGCTTCGAGGATCAGCACGCGGGCACCGGCCTCGGCGGCGGTGATCGCGGCGCACAGCGCGGCATTGCCACCGCCGATGACGACGAGATCGGGGGTGTCGGACAAGGTCACAGCAGGTCTCCGTCATATCCCGTGCTACGTTGGGGCAAGGCGCGCAGCGCGCGCACCCGCACCCGCTGGGCGGCCTCGATATGCGCGCGCATCGCGGCCTCTGCCGAAACGCCATCGCGCGCCTTGATCGCATCAAGCACACGGACATGTTCCTCGACCGCCGTTTTGGCGCGGTCCGGTTCGGTCAGCGTGGTCGGGCCAAGGATCATCAGCGCCTTTTGCAGCGCGTGGATCGAGCGGGCGAGAAACCGGTTCTTGGCGGCATCCAGCAGGGCCGCGTGAAACTGCCGGTTCAGGATGAACGCCTGCGGCGCATCGCCCAGCGCCGCCATCTGCCGGTTCATCTCGATCAACTCCTCGATCTCGATATCCGAGGCGGCCCGTGCGGCCAGACGCGCGGCGGTGCCTTCGAGCACGGCGCGCATTTCATAGAGTTCCATCACTTCGGCATAGTCCAGCGTGCGGATCGTGGCGCCCTGCCGGGGGACATGGGTGACGATGCCGTCGGCCTCAAGCTGGCGGATCGCCTCGCGCACCGGGGTGCGGGACACACCCAACCGGTCGGCCAGTTCCGTCTCGCGCAGCCGGTCGCCGGGATTGAGACGACCTTCGCGCAGTTCGGTCAGCAATTGCGCATAGGCGGTGTTGCCCTGCGGGGTGCTGTCGTCATCGGTCATCATCCGAACCTCCGGTCTGGTATTGTATACGCGTGGATACAAGCGTATCCATGAGAAGGTCAAGAGAGTCGGGAGGCCGGTTTGCGCAAACATTTCCTCAATCGCACGATGGGTCGCCGCGCACTGACCTTTGCATTGGCGGCGCTGGGTACGGGCGTGTTCTGGGCCCTCGACCTGCCCCTGCCCTTCCTCTTTGGCCCGATGGCCTTCTGCCTTGCCGGGGCCTTGGCGCACCTGCCGCTGAAGGGGTTCGGGCAGGTCTCGGTCGCGGCCCGGACCATCCTTGGCGTCGCCGTCGGGGCATCGGTCACGCCCGAGGTCATCGCCCAACTGCCGCGCATGGCGGTCTCGGTTGCGCTGATCCCGCTGTTCATCGCGGCGATTGCACTGGTCGGCGTGCCGTTCTTTCGCAGGCTCTGGGGGTTTGACGCGCCCACCGCCTATTACGCGGCCATGCCCGGCGGGCTTCAGGACATGGTGATCTTTGGCACCGAGGCCGGGGCGAACCCGCGCGTGCTGTCACTTGTGCATGGCACACGGGTGCTGATCATCGTCACGCTGGCCCCCTTCATCCTGAGCCATTTCTACGGCGTGGGCCTGAGCAATCCGATCGGCGCACCGGTCAAGGACCTGCCCCCGCACGAACTGCTGATCATGGTCGCCGCCGCGTGGATCGGGTGGAAGGGGGGCGAGCGGATCAAGCTGTTCGGAGCGTCCATCCTTGGCCCGATGATCGTCACCGCGATCCTGTCGCTGACCGACGTGATCCACGCCCGCCCCCCGGCCGAGGCGATCCTTGCCGCGCAGTTCTTCATCGGTTGCGGGATCGGGGTCCAGTTTCTGGGCGTCACATGGGGCGAGCTGACCCGCGTGGTCGCGGCAGGCATCGCCTATGTCATGGTGCTGGCCGTGTTGGCAGCGATCTTTGCCGGTATCGTCACGGGCATGGGGCTGGGGGAGCCGGTCGCCGCCTTCCTCGCCTTTGCGCCGGGCGGTCAGGCGGAAATGACGGTGCTGGCCATCGTCACCGGGGCAGACCTTGGCTTTGTCATCACCCACCACCTGACGCGCATCGTGATCGTGATCGTCGGCGCGCCTGTGCTGGCGGCGGTCATTGCCCGTAGACGGCGGGGTTGACCATGTGGACCGGCGCGCCGTCCGCGTAGGCGTTCACCTGCTCGAAGATGTCGGCGAATTGCTTGTCGAACTCGTCCTCCGTGACAAAGCCGATATGCGGCGTGGCGATCAGGTTCGGATGGGACAGCAGCGGATCGGTCGGGTCGGTCAACGGCTCGGTGTCAAAGACGTCGATGGCGGCCATGCCGGGGCGGCCCGCGTTCAGGCCATCCAGCAGGGCCCCCGGCGCGATCAGCCCGGCCCGCGAGGTGTTCACCAAGACCGAGCGCGGCGCCATCTGCGCAAGGTCATCCGCCGTGACGATGCCACGCGTCTCCGGGGTCAGGCGGAGGTGCAGCGAGACCACGTCGCTTTGCGCGAAGAAGGCCGCGCGGCTTTCCGCCACCTGCTCGCCTGCCAAGGATGCCCGTGCGCGCCCCGCCTCCGACGCCCACCAGACCACGTCCATGCCGAAGGCGCGGGCGTAGTCGGCCACGACGCGCCCGATCCGGCCATAGCCATACAGCCCCAGCGTCCGACCGCGCAGCGTTCGCCCGACGCCCATCTGCCACTGACCCGCCTTGGCGCTGGCCATCTGCTGTGGCAACTGGCGCATGGCCGACAGGATCAGCGCAAAGGTCAGCTCGGCGGCGGCATAGTTCGCCCCGTCTGCGCCGGTATTGGAACACAGCAGCACGCCATGATCGGTGCAAGCCTCCACATCCACATGCGGCCAGACCCCGCGCTGCGAGATCAGCCGCAGGTTTGGCAGCCGCTCCAGCAGATCGCGCGTGACGCGGGTGCGCTCGCGGAACAGGACGACGCATTCGGCATCGTGCAGACGGGCGGCCAGCGCCGCCTCGTCGGCCTCGTGATCGGTCCAGACCGTGACGTCATGGCCGTCGAGCAGCCGAAAGCAGGGCAATGCCCGAAGCGTGTCGAACCAGTCGTCGAGGATATGGACCTTCATGTCGGGTGCCTTTCAGCCTTGCGGGGACAGCGCCTTGATGGCCCGGCTGATGCGTTCGTGCAAGATCTTCAGATCCGCCTTGTTGGGCGCATCCCCCGCGATCCGCTGGGCCAGATCCTGACGCATCTCTTCAAGGTCGCGCCGCAAGCGGCCCAGTTTTTCGTAATCGGTCATGTCGCTCCTCAATGTGACAGCAGCACGGGGATGTCGATCTGGGCCAGCACCTCGGAGGTGACACCGCCCAGCAGGTCCTCGCGGAACTTGGAATGTTCGTAGGCGCCCAGCACCAACAGCGAGGGCCGGTTCTTGCGGCACCATGCCAGCAGGGTCGCCGCGACGGGATGCGAGGTGGGCCATTCTTCCAGCGTGGCCGCGACGCCGTGGCGGGACAGGTGGGTCATCAGGTCCTCGATCGGCCAGCCGGTGCGCGGCCCGACCGTCAGGACGCTGACGCGCCCGGCTTCCTCGATCAGTCGCAGGCTGTCGGACAAGGCCCGCGCCGCCGCCCGACCGCCATCCCATGCAAGCGCCGAATGGGTCAATGCGCCGCCGCCGTCATAGCCCGCGGGCACGACCACCACCGGTCGCCCGGACATCAGCGCGATGCGGTCCGGGTGCAGGGTGACATGCTCGTCATCGGTGTCGGCATGGTTGCCGACGATCAGCATGTCGTAGTGCCGCGCGGCCTCGGACAGGACGGTATCGACGCGGCCCGTGACCTCTTTGAGGTGCAGCGCGCCGGTCAGCCCGAGCGCGGCGCGCTCGGTCTCGAACCTGTCTTCGATCTCGCGCAGGATATCGCTGTTGGCTGCCTCCAGCAGCGCGCGGGCCTCCTTGGGAATCCAGCGCGAGCGCTTGTCGATCACCTCATGCGTGGTGTGCGCCAATATCGCGGTGACATGGGCACCCAGCCTGTCCGCCAGCGCCGCCGCATAGCGCAGCGCCGCGACAGAGCCCTCGGACCCGTTGAAGGCCACGAGCAGGTTCATCATCGGCATGTCAGCGCCCCTTCCAGATGGAGGCGGGCACGTAGATATGCCCATCCGCCAGCTTGCGCGCGGTGCGCAAGAGCCCGGCGGAATTCAGGGTGAAATGGTTGTTCATCTCGAAATCCACCAGCACCTCGATGGTGCCCGAGGCATGTTCGAGCACGACGTTCGCAGGGCTTTGGGTCGGACGCTCCAGCAGGCCATCGGCGACCGTGCCGGGGGTCAACGCGCAGGATGCAAGGCATTGCGAGCCCGTGACCGCCATGGACGGATGCGTCGTCCACGGCATGAAATAGCGCGTCGCGATGGTGCCACCTTCGCGCGCCGGGGCGAGCAGGCCGAATTTCGGCGTCACAGATTGCGTGACATCGCCCATGCCCATCGCCGCACCGGCCTGCAGGCGCACGGCCTCCATCCGGGCAAAGAAATCGCGGTTCGCGTCCAGTTCCTCGACCGTCTCGTAGCCGGTCAGGCCGAAATCCGCCGCGCGGGCGATCACCATGGGCATGGCAACGTCCATGCAGGTCACCTCGATCCCGTCGAACGTATCGCGCAGATTGCCGGTGGGCAGGAAGGCCCCGGTCGAAGAGCCCACGACCCCCATGAAGTTCAGCGCGATGGGCGCGGCCCGACCCGGCACCCCGGCGATTTCCGTGTCACCCGTGTAGTGCAGGACGCCGCCCGGCGTCTGAACCCGGGCCAAGACCCGCGCGCCGGTGTTGACGGCGCGTATCCGGACCTCCGTCTCGTCGCCCTGTGGCGTGACGAGGCCCATCTCGATGGCAGCCGGGCCGACACCCGACAGGATGTTGCCGCAGGTGGGTTTGAAATCCACCAGCCGATCCGCGACCGAGACCTGCGCAAAGAAGTAATCCACATCGGCCCAGTCATCATCGGACCGCGACAGCATGGCGACCTTGGTGGTCACCGCGACGCCGCCGCCGATCCCGTCGATATTGATCGCGTGGCCTGCGCCGACGGCGGCCATCAGCACCTCGGCCAGCGTCTCGCGGTCCTGCGGAAGGTCGGCGCGGTTGAAATACGGCCCCCGCGAGGTGCCCCCGCGCATGAAGACATAGGGAATGCCTGTCTGTGTCATGTCATTCACTCTGTTGGATCATTTCAGTGGCCAAGGCAGATCGACGGCGTGTTGCAGCAGCCCCGGCGGGAAATCGCGGTTCAGCGCACCGGCCATCACGCACATCAACGCGAGGCCGCAGGCGGTCAGGATCAGCGTCTTGGGCCAAGGCGCCTGTGCCCGCACCCGCAGGAAGGTCACGAGGAACCCGGCCAGCGCGAGGATGAAGCCAAGCACCCAGGTCGCGGCGATCAGTCCGGCGAACCACGCCAGCGTGCCCCAAAGCCCGTAGGGCGCATCGGCGTCCTCGCCCGCCATTTCCTTGTCGGCAAAGATCGTGTCGCCCTCGGGCCGCAAGATCATCTGCACCAGCAGGATCAGCAGCGCCGCCAGCGTGATGCCCCCGATGACCAGCGGCACGATCTTGTCGGTCATGTTGTAGTCGGGGATCGCGTTGGCGTTCAGCACGGCGATGACGACATAGGCCAAGATCACCAGCAAGAAGACGATGGGCGCGCGCTTGGACCCGGACTGGACCTCGCCCTCGGCCATGATCGTCTTCGCCTGCCGTAGCCCCAGCACGACCGACACCACGGTGACGATCAGCAGCACGATCACGATGGGCGAAAAGATGTAGTCGATCCCCTCTTCGAACGACTTGCGGAAGCGGAAGGAGGCGATCTGGAAGGCTTGGTTAGAAAACTTCTCGACCGGGTTGGACAGCACGAAGCCGATCAGGAAGGCCGGGCGCGACCAGTCGAAGCGGCGCAGGAAGATGCCGATCAGACCGATGGCAAACAGTGCGAGGATGTCCTCGAAGTTCTGGCCGGACTGGAACGCGGCAAAGGCGATCAGCATGAACAGGAACGGTGCGAGATAGGTGAAGCGGATGGTGGTCAGCTTGGCGATGCCGCCCGAAACGGCGATGCACAGCAGCGTGCCCACCACATTGGCCAGCGCCAGCAGCCAGACGATGGAATAGGTGATGTCGAGATTGTCGCGCAGCATGGCCGGGCCGACCTCGATATCGCCCGATCCCAGCAGGGCAATCGCCCCGATGAAGATCGCCATGGAGCCAGACCCGGGAATGCCGAACAGCAGCGTCGGAACAAGCCCGCCGCCTTCCTTGGCGTTGTTCGAGCTTTCCGGCCCGATCACGCCGCGGATTTCGCCCTTGCCGAATTGCGACTTGTCCTTGGTGGTCTGGACGGCGTGGCCATAGGCGATCCAGTCGACGACCGAGCCACCAAGGCCGGGGATCACGCCGACCAGCACACCGATCAGCGAGCAGCGCACCGACAGCCACTTGTTGGCGAACCAGTCGCGCACGCCGTCCATCCAGCCCGCGCCCAGCTTGGCGTCCTTGGCGATGGAGCGATCCTGCCGCAGCAGCGAGACGATTTCCGGCACGGCAAAGATGCCAAGGCCCACGATCACCAGTTGCAGACCGTCCGTCAGATAGGGGAAGTCATAGCTGGCCATGCGCAGCGAGCCGCCCGCATCCGCCACGCCGATCGTGCCGATCAGCATGCCAAGGCCCGCCGCCGCCAGCCCCTTCAGCGCGACGCGCCCCGCGAGGACGGCCACCATGGACAGGCCGAGGATCGAGATCATCAGCATTTCCGGCAGGCCAAAGGCCAGCACAAGCGGACGGGCCACGACGATGAACAATGTCAGGAACACTGCGCCGACGAGGCCCCCGAACAAGGACGAGGTAAAGGCCGCCGACAGCGCCCGCGCCGCCTGCCCCTTGCGCGCCAGCGGGAAGCCGTCCAGCACCGTAGCCTGCGAGGCGGATGAGCCGGGGATGCCCATCAGCACGGATGAAAACGTGTCCGAGGTTGGCACCACGGCCACCATGCCGATCATCAGCGCAAGGCCTAGCACGGGCTCCATGCCGAACATGAAGGGCAGCAAAAGCGACAGGCCGGCGATACCGCCAAGGCCGGGAAACACGCCGACGGCAAGGCCCATGACCACGCCAAGGACAAGATATCCAAGGACGACAGGTTGCAGGATAAGAGCCCATGCGTCGGCAAGCGCCGGCAGGGCGGTCGCGAAGAGGTCCATCGCACCGTTCTTTCGGTTGAATTTTCAGAAGGGAGTGAGGCTGCGGGTGCCCACCGCGATGGCGGGACCCGCGGGCGCGTCGATTACTCGATCGTCACGCCATAGGACTCTTTGAGCCAGTCGATCACATAGGCCTTCGCCTCGGGCGACACGGTGGTCGCCTCATCGGTGGCCTTTTCGGCACCGGCCCCCACGAACATCGGGTATTTCCCGACTTGGGTCGAGGAAATCTCGGCAAAGTCCGGGCGGGCACGCACGGCGGCAAAGGCTTCGGTATAGGTGTCGATCACGTCCTGCGGGGTGCCCTTGGGCAAGAAGGCGATTTTCTGCGACGGGTAGCCGGAGATGAAGAAGGCCTTCCATGCGTCCCACGCCACGCCCTCGGTCTCGCAGCCATCGGTTGCGGCGCAGACTTCCTTGAAGGACGGCATGTCGGGGAAGGTCGGATCGCGCACGATCATGCCGTTCTCGTCCAGCGCACCCCAGGTCATCATCGGCACCGCGGTTCCCGCAGCAACCAGATCGGCGGCACCGGAGAGGTAACCGGACGAGGTCTGGTAGTCGATGGTGGCCTCGCCGCGCTCGAACATCAGGCGGCCGTCACCGCGCCCCTTGATGCCAAAGACCGGCTCGACATTCATGCCCAGCATCTTCCATGCGAGCAGCGGCACGAGATCGAGGCCGGTGGCCCCCTGCGAGCCGAAGATCAGGTCCACATCCTTCAGCCCGTTGGCGGAGCCGTCGAACTTGGCACCGTCTTCCGGGTTCAGATAGGCGACACCGCCGGTGCCGGTCGCCATGACCGGAATCCAGTCATTGTATTCGTAACGCACGCGCGGATCGTTCAGCAGGTAGGGAAACTGCGTCGAGCCGGACGAACCGAACAGCAGCGTGCCGTCCTCGTATTCCTGCTCCTGGAACCAGTTGGCGCCCTTGGTCGATCCGGCGCCCGGCATGAACTTGACCACGACGGTCGGGTTGCCCGGCAGCTCTTCGGACAGCAGCGGCGCAAAGAAGTTGGCCCATTTAGCCGAACCGCCGGTTTCCGAGAACGGGATCACCCATTCGATCGTCTTGCCGGAAAAGTCGACTTCGGCCAGCGCCGGGGCGGCCATGAGGGCGAGTGCGGCAACCGAGGTTGCAAGGGTCTTGATGGTCATTGGTGTCCTCCCGTAGACCTTGGCGGCACCGGGCAAGAACCCGGCGCGTCAGAATTTATCTCTTCAAGGGAACGATTCCCTCCTCCAACAGCGGCACCATGCCGTTCCAAGCTTGCGCGAAACTTGCGCAACATGACAAAGATGTAACCATGCGGATCGCAGTCATCGAAGACAACGAAGCTTTGGCCCACGGAATCGCTTTCCGTCTGCGGGATCGTGGACATTCGGTGGACCTGTTGCATGACGGCGCCGATGCCGACACGTTTCTGGCACAGGAAAGCGCCGACCTTGTCGTGCTCGACCTCAATCTGCCGGGCATGGACGGGATCGAGGTGCTGCGCGCGATGCGACGGCGCGGCGACGGCACGCCGGTGATCCTTTTGACCGCGCGCTCGGAAACCGCCGAACGGGTGGCCGGGCTGGATGCCGGGGCGGATGACTACCTGACCAAACCCTTCGAGATGGACGAGTTGGAGGCCCGCCTGCGGGCCATGGCGCGGCGCAAGAACCTTGAATTCAGCGCGCGCGACACGCTGGGTCCGCTGGTGTTCGACCGCACGGGCCGGCAACTGTTGCAGGACGACCAACCGCTCGATGTGCCGCGCAAGGAAATCGCGACGCTGGAATGCCTGCTGGAACGGCGCGGGCGGCTGGTGTCCAAGGCGCAGTTGATCAGCCATGTCTACGGCATCGGGTCGGACGCCGAGGACAGCGCCATCGAGCCGCATGTCTCGCGCCTGCGCAAGCGGCTGGACCCGTTCGGCATCCGGATCAAGACCGCGCGCGGCTTGGGGTACATGCTGGAAGTCGATGGTGCGTAAGCCGAAACGCACAGCCATGTCGCTGCGTTTGCGGCTGTTCCTTGTGATCCTGCCGCCGTTGTTGCTGGTCTCCGTTCTGCTGGGTCTGTGGCGGTTCGGGGCGGCGCAACGCACGTCCGAGGACCTGTTCGACCGCAGCTTGCTGGCGGCGGCACTGGCGATCTCGCGCGATGTGGCGATTTCCGGCGGCGATGCCCTGTCGCCCAGCACCCGTCGTTTCGTCTCGGATGCGGGCGGCGGCGAGATCTTCTACCACGTGACCGGACCGGGCGGGATCTACGTGACGGGCTATGCCTATCCTCCGCGCGCCATGGCGGACAGCCCGCGCGACCAGCCAAGCTATTTCATCGCCAACTATCGGGACGAAGAGATGCGGGTCCTGCGCATGATCGAGGACCGGACCATCGGCAATCTCTCGGGCGAGACGGTGGTGACCGTGTGGCAAAGGATGAGCGACCGCCAGAGCTTTGCCCGCGAACTGGCGCTGCGGGCGATTGCGCTGATGGCGGGGCTGATGGCCGCGCTGGCACTGGTGATCTGGTTCGGCGTGCAGATCGGTCTGCGCCCGCTCAACGACCTGCAGGAAGCGATACGCCAGAGATCGCCCGACGACCTTGGCCGCATTCGCCGCCCCGTGCCGACCGAGGTTGCCGGCATCGTCTCGACGTTGAACCGGCTGTTTGCACAGGTGAAAGACAATATCGAGGCGCATCAGGCCTTCATTTCTGACGCGGCGCATCAACTGCGCAACCCTGCGGCTGCCCTGCTGGCGATTGCCGAAACCCTGCCCGACGTGACCGACGCGACCGAACGAGAGGCGCGGCAGTCCGAACTGGTCGCAGCCGCGCGAAGCTCGGCGCGGCTTGCCGACCAGCTGTTGTCGCTGGAACGCCTCCGCTACGATGCGCGCGTTTCGCTTGAGCGCGTCGATCTGACGGAGCTCACCCGCGACGTCTGCCTTGGCCTCGCCCCGCAGGTCCTGTCGCGGGATGTCGACTTCGTGTTCGAACCGGACGGCGAAGCCCTTGAAGTCGAACTCGACAGGGTGCTTGTCGCCGAGGCATTGACCAACCTTTTGGACAACGCGCTGCGCCATGGCGGCGCAGGCATGACCCGCATCACGGTCCGGACCGCGCGCGACGGCGTCGAAGTCTTGCTTGACGTGCAGGATGACGGCGTCGGCATTCCCCTCGATCAGGCCGAGACGGTGTTCCGCCGCTTTTCGCAGTTGCGCAGCGGCGAGGGCTCCGGCCTTGGCCTCGCATTCGTCGAGCAGGTCATGCACAGACACGATGGCAAGGTCTGCCTGTGCTCGGTCGAGGCGGGCACGAAAGTCCGCCTCCGCTTTCCGGCGGCATCAGGCACCGGTCCGGCCTGACACGGTGGCCCCGCGCGACGGGGACGCGCCGCGCAGCCGCTGTGTCGGGCCTGACCGCGTTCAGGCCGCAAAAGCCACGGGCGGGGTCCGCGCGCCAAACCTTGCGCCGTCCTCGGTTCGAAATTGACCCATCTTGGCAATCAGGTCGTCCGCGTTTTCCTCGAGCGCTTCGGTATGGCCCTTCGTCTGCTCGACCATGCCGGCATTCTGCTGGGTCACGCTGTCCAACTGGGTGATCCCCGTATTGATCTCGATGATCGTCCGGGACTGTTCGTTGGCGCTGCGCGCGATGTCGACCACCCGGTCGGAGATCAGGCTCACACGCTCGGCGATCTTTGCGAGTTCGCCGCCCATCTGGCCGACGAGATCGACGCCTTCGGTCACCTGCGCCGAACTGTCAGCGATCAGGCTCTTGATCTCGAGCGCCGATTCGGCCGAGCGCTGGGCCAAGGTGCGGACCTCGGTGGCGACCACCGCAAAGCCCTTGCCCGCCTCGCCCGCCCGGGCCGCTTCGACACCGGCGTTCAGGGCCAGCAGGTTGGTCTGGAAGGCGATGTCTTCGATGACCGTGATGATCCGTGCGATCTGCTTGGACGACGCCTCGATCTTGGACATCGCGCCCTCGGCCAGACTGACGATCGCACCGCTTTGCGCGGCGTCCTTGTGCGCCTCGACCATCGCCTTCTCGACGTCGCCCGCATTGGTGGCGGTCGAGCGCGCATTGGCAGTCAGTTCCTCCATCGCCGCAGCGGTTTCTTCCAGCGTGGCCGCCTGGCTTTCGGTGCGCGAGGACAGGTCCTGCGAGGCCGCCGACAGGTCGCCCGCCGAGCGCTTGACCGAGACCGCAGTCCGGTTGATCTCGGTGAACAGGGCAGCCAGCTGCCGCGCCGTCACGTTGAAGTTCTGGCGCACGTCTTCAAGCGCGCCGTCGAAGGCGACATCGATCCGATAGCCGAGATCGCCCTCGCCCATCGCGTGCAGGGCCAGCCCCAGTTGCTTGACCGCCTCGCCGGTCTGCTCGGCGGTCTCGCGGATCTCGGCCTCTTTGCGCTGGTTGCCCTCGATCGCGTCGCGCAGCTTGGCGACGACGCGCGCCAGACCGCCGATCTCATCATGCCGGTCGCTCAGCGTCGTGTCCCCGGACACATCGCCCTCGGCCATGCGCGCCAGCAAAGACTGCAGATGCGCAATCGGCCGGGTGACGGACCGTGTCACCAGCGTCGCGGAAATCACTGCAACCAGCACCGCCGCAGCAAGGATGCCCGCAACCCCCAAGGAGAAGGAATCCACCTGCCGGGTGACAGCGGCGCCGGTGGCCTGATTGCGCGCCTCCTGCAGGTCGATGAATTCGTTGATCACCCCCAACCACTGCGAAAACAGCGGCGACACCTCGGTCAACAAGGACATCGCCGCAGCCTCATCCGCCCGGTCGCCCGTTGTCATCAACACGATGATTTCCTCGACCAGCGGGTTGGTCTTTGCCTGAATGGCGTCGATCCGGTCGTCGATCGCGCGCTCTTCGGACGTGCTGATCGCATTGTCGAGAAGCAGCGCGTCGAGCATGACCTCGTTCTCGGTGTAGTCCGCGGCCAGCTTTTCGATCAGGTCGACCTGTTCGCGGCGCGGGGCGCCGGCATCCAGCAGCACAACGTCGCGAATCGCGATGGCGCGGTCATGGACGCTGCCCCGGTAGTTGATGGCGTGGCGTTGCTTGACCGAATTGATCTGGTTCATTTCTTCCAGCATTGCGCGCGTGCGTTCCACCTGAAACACCGCCGCTGCGCTGAGCCCGCACATCATGGCCACGAACAGGGCAAATACGAGAGACAAGCGGACGAGGATCGACATTCGGTTCATGGATACTATCCCGGCTTTCAGTGAGTGTACCGTCCGGGAGTCCTTCCCCGACGCCGGGGCACCATGCAGCTAAGATTTTAACAAGTCGTAATGTCCGCTTCACCAAAACGCAGAAGGATGGGATATCGCGTCAGGCGCCATCCGAAAGGCGGTCTGTCGGCCCCGCCGAGGCCCGAGGCGGGCATTGCCGTCACAGGTCAACTGAGGCCCCCACTCGCCCTTGCCTTGTCCATTGGCGTGTCGCTGACGCACGCCCCCTTCGCTCATGTTTGCGGGCCACTCGAAAACAGGACGGCCATGTAGCCCGCATAGATGACCAGCATCAGCGCGCCCCAACCGCGCCCAACCTTGGACGCCGCGAACAGCAAGACCAGCAGTAGCAGGGAAGCGCCCAGCATCACGGGCGTATCCATGGAGCGGAACCGCGCGCTGACCTCGATCGGCTGGATCACCACCGTCACGCCAAGAATCGCGAGGATATTGAAGATGTTCGAGCCGATCACGTTGCCCAGCACCACGTCCGACTGACGGCGGACCGCGCCAATGATCGCGGTGGCGAGTTCCGGCAGAGAGGTGCCCACGGCCACCAGCGACAGGCCGATCACCGCATCGGGCACGCCGAAATCGCGCGCGATGTTCACCGCCCCCTCGACCAGCATATCCGCCCCGAAGACCAGCGCGGCGATCCCTCCCAGCGCCAGCAGGGGGGCCAGCCATGGGCGCTTTGCCGGAATGCCTTCGAAAGCCTCGGCCTCTTGCTGGAATGTCTTTGCCATGCGGTCGCGGCGCTCCAGCCAGTAGCTGGCAAGGAGATACCCCACCATCACCGCCAGCATGGCGATGCCTTCGACACGGCTGATGACCTGCCCCTGCACAAGGACAAAGGCGACAAGTGCGGCAAAGGTCGCCACCATGGCCTCGCGCACGGCAGTCCTGTCCCAGCCGAGGATCGGCGTGATCAGGGCGGCGAGGCCGACGATCAACAGGACATTCGCGATGTTCGAGCCCACCACATTGCCAAGGGCGATCTCTGGTGCCCCGTCGAGCGCGGCCCTGACCGAAACCAGCAATTCCGGCGTCGAGGTGCCGAAGCCCACGATGACGAGACCGATCAGCAGCTTTGACACGCCCAGCCGCTCGGCCATGGCGACCGAGCCGCGCACCAGCCCTTCGCCACCCACGAACAGCAGCACGAGGCCTGCGCCCACAAGAAGCAGATCATTCAGCATGTACGGTCCTGTCCGATGTCACACGGACACCGCGCCCGCTGCGAGGGTGCAGCTAAGATCGCGCCATTCCGAAAAAAAGAGGCGCGCGGGGAGCGGTACGGAATAATTTTGCCCGGGGGGGGGTCGGCTCAGGTCCGGGCCCTGACGGATCGCGGCGCCCGGCGGGCATATTTGAGGGTCGTCACCTCTGACAAGGCATCGACCTTTTCCCGCAATTGGTTGGCGACGGCGCGCCCCCAACTGTCCCAGTTCAGCCGCGTCTCGTATTCCTTGCGGGTGCTGAGGCACAGCGCGTGATAGCCGTCCGGATCGGTCTGGAACCCCACCACGGTCTCTGCGAATTCAGCGGGCGGCGTGCCGGGGCGGAAGGTGTGGCCGTTCACGCCGTCGCGGACCGGCACACCGCTAACGCGCAGGCAAAGCGACGGGACACCATGTGCCGACGCCTCGCAGAACGCAAAACCATAGGTTTCATGCGACGGCATCAGAAAGAAATGCGCCGTCTCGTAGGCCCGCGCCAGCTTCGCGGCGTCCTCAGGCACGGATTTGTCGAGATGTCCGACCATCTCGACCGCGTCATCCGCATCATAGCCGTCCGGGTGACAGCCGATCACCGTCAGCTTGGCATCGACGCCACGGGCGCGCAGGGCACGGGTGACCTCCACGGCCAAGGGACCGCCCTTGGCCATCCACGCGCGCCCGACGAACAGCAAGCGGACGGGCTGACCGGGACGCAGGTCCTGCGGGACCGCACGGGGTGCGGGTGCCGGGATGTTCGCCCCCCAAGGCACCAGACGCGACGCGTCGGGGCTCAGGCCATAGCGGGCCTCTGCCGCGTTCTTGATCCATTCGGATGGCCACAACAGCAGGTCGACCTGCCGAAGGATCCGCCGCTCGCGCGTTTCGATCCACGGGTCCATGACCTGCCCGAAAAAGCGGGTGCCGTGCATGGCCCCAAGCTCCGATGCGCGAAAGACCGAGTTCGTGGCATCCGAGGTGAACGCGGTCACGATGGGGTAAGGCGGCCGCAAACCACCCAAGGATTGCAGCGAATAGGCGCAAAACAGGGCATCGAACCGTTGCTTGCGCAATTCGCGGCGCACGGTTGCCGCCGCGAAGCTGGCCAATGCCAGATGCAGGCGCCACCGCAAACGCAGGTTCAGGCCGACGGGCAATTCGTGCATCAGGCGGCGCACGGGTTCGGCCAAGGACCAGGACGGGCTGAGGATGGTCACGCTGCCGGCATGTTCGCGCAGGGCATCATACATCCGCGCATTGCCGCCCGAATACATGTTCCGATCCAAGGGAGAAACATCGCAAAGATAGGCGATGTTGAGTGGGCGTTGGTGCATCATATCCACCTGAAATGCTTCCCCCAACCTTCGCTGGCAGAAGCCGTGTGTTCGGTCCTGTATCTTAGCTGTTCGTGGCGAAAATATGGCGGACCGACCGCCCCCGTGCCGATGCTGCACGCGGTTTTCGTCTTGCCCGACGGCGTGATTGCTCGAAGGCAGTTCGAGCTTCACCTTGGTGCCGTGGGGTATGAGGGTTTGGGCCCCGGCGACGGACAATTTTACGAGCCGGTCGACCCATGGCGATACCGGGGCACCGCCATCTGCCGACCGTCTCGGGACCTCGCTTTACGATGCGCTTCGGACCACCCCGGCGGCCCTCCAGCCGTTTGCAACTCAGCCCCTGCTCGGCACCGTCGCGTTAACGGTTCTTCACCCGGACAGAACGCCGCTTGGTCCAGTCGCGGACCTACTCCGTCATCAAGGCTTTGAGACCGCCGATGAAGGTGGCATCGTCCAGCGCCTTGCGCCGGTCCAGCAGGTCGGTCGCATCGGCCCCGGCGCGAAAGCGGAGTTGGTCGCCGGTCTCATTGGCGGCCTGCCAGATCACGTCGGCCACGACCTCTGGCGAGGACGGGTTCGCGGCCAGTTTGCCGAAAAGACGCCCCATGGCTGCGGCGCTGGGGGCATAATCCGCGAGGCTGTCATCCATGGCGAAATCGAAGGACCGCCCGCCAAAATCGGTCTGGATCATGCCGGGCTGGACGATGCGCACGCAGATGCCCAGCGGTTCAAGTTCATAGTGCAGCGCCTCGGACAGACCTTCGACGGCGAACTTGGTGCCGTGATAGAGCGCGCCCAGCGGAAAGGTGATCTGCCCGCCGATGGACGAGATGTTGACGATGCTGCCCGCGCGGCGCGCGCGCATCTGCGGCAGGACGGCCTTTGTCACCTCCAGCAGGCCGATCACATTGGTGTCGAACTGGCGGCGGATGCGGTCGGTGGAAAACGCCTCCAGCGGGCCATAAGCCCCATAGCCTGCGTTGTTTAGCAGCACGTCGATGGCACCGAACCTGTCGATGCCTGCGTTGACGGCAGCCTCGATGGAGGCGCTGTCCGTCACATCAAGGCGTGTGACCAGCACGTTGTCGAGGTCGCCAAGGTCCGAAGCGGAGGGATCGCGCATGGTGGCGATGACATTCCAGCCTTCGGACTGAAAACGCAAAGCCGTGGCGCGGCCAATGCCAGAGGACGCGCCGGTGATGAGGATGGTGGGCATGGGGAGGCTCCTTCAGGCGTTGAGGCGCAGCATGTCGGCGATGCCGAAATTGGTCAGAACGGTGCGGGTGACGTCGTGCAGCGCGGTGTTGTAGCGCTCAATCTCCGGGCCGACGCCGGTGTGATCGACGACGGTGCGAAAGGGTTTCTCGCCAAAGGGCAAGGCCAGCAGGGCGGTCACAGCCTCGGCGATGCGCTCGGGGCGCTGGTCCGGCGTGGCCTCCAGCATCTGCGCCAAGCCTTGCGCCGACAGGGCTGGCACGGCGGCGAACGCGCCATATTCTGCCTCGCGGGCGGGGTCCTGCGGCGTGACCATTCCGTCGAAGAAGGCCGTGGGCATGGCACCCGGCTCGATGATGCAGGACTCGATGCCAAAGCCGGAGAGTTCCGTGCGGTAGCATTCCACGATGGCCTCCAGCGCCCATTTCGAGGCGCAATAGGTGCCGTAGAACGGCGTCGCGATGCGCCCGATCAGGCTGGAGGTATACAGGACCGTGCCGCGCCCCTGCGCCCGGAAATGCGGCAGCGCGGCGCGCATGACCCGCTGCACGCCGGTGACGTTGACATCGAAAACGCGGGTCATATCCTCGGGCGACATCAGCTCTTGAATGCCATAGGAGCCGATCCCGGCATTGTTGAACAGAACGTCCAACCCGTCGAGCGCGGTGATCGCGGCGGCCACGCCAGCCTCGGTGCTGGCGGTGTCGGTCACGTCCATCTCGACGATCCTGGCGCCGAGGGCCTCCAGCGCGGCGACGGTGTCTGCGTTGCGCCCCGTGCGGCTGCGCACGCTGCCCGCCACCTGATGCCCCTGCGCCATCAGCGCCCGTGCGGTCGGCACACCAAAGCCGCCTGCGATGCCGGTGATAAGTATCTTTGCCATCCGTCCAATCCCTGTCCTGTTGATAGGATGACGATACTCCGCGCGGGGAGACGGTTCTTTCTCGATTGTCCAAAATACTTGCCTGATCCTCCGGCGGACAGATTTTTTGGTCACGAAAGCAGCCATGATTGTGCTACGAAGTCCATGAAGGGAGAGCCGCATGACAGAGTTGCTGGATCGCGCCACCGCGCTGATGGATTGCGCCGGGCTGCCGCAGGGCGCGCTGGCCCATGCGGCCAGCGGGATGCATTTCCTCCGATTTGAT
>NZ_RCTZ02000027.1 GCF_003667315.2 Tropicibacter alexandrii
ACGGGGGTCGAGGTGGCGGATGCGATGGTGCATGGCGGGCCGTACCCGGCGAGCACGAATTTCGGCGCGACGAGCGTCGGCACGCTTGCGATCCGCCGCTTCCTGCGCCCGGTCTGCTACCAGAACCTCCCCGACGCGCTGCTGCCCGTCGACTGGGCCTGACCCAAAGCGCCACATGGCGCAGGGCGGGGGAAACCTCGCCCCCCTTCAAGGAACCTGTATCACGCAACGTTTTCTCGCACTTTCCCTGCTCGCGGTCGCCGCATTCGAAATCGCCGCGCGAGCCACCCGCTCCGACAGCCTCCAGCATCTTGCCTGGGGGGCGGTCTGCCTCACCATTCTCTTGGCTCTGCGCCGTCTTACCCTGCGCGAGGTCTATCTGATCGCGCTCAGTATCGCGCTGACCGTCGCCGCCTTGCTGCGCTCTGGCGATCCGTGGACCGAGCTGTCCGGAGCACTCGATTCGGCCAGTTTCCTGATGGCCTTCATCCTGCTGCTGGGCCTGCTGAACGCGGCGGCGGCCCGTTCGCCGTCGGTCGCCGTGCTGGGCGAGTACCTGACGCGACAGCCGCCCGGCCGGCGCTACTACGTGCTGAACGTGGGGACGGGCTTTTTGGCCCTGCTGTTCAATATCGGCATCGTCAGCCTGATCGTCCCCCTGATCCAGAAGGGCATCGCGCGTCTCGGCCCCGATGACCCGTTGAACCCGATCCGGGAACGGCGGCAGGTCAGCGCCTTGATGCGCGGCTTCGCTTGGTCGGTGACGTGGTCGCCCACCGCAATCGCGCCGCTGGCCGTGATGGCCGTTCTGCCGGGCGTCGATCGCGCGGCGTGGGTTGGCTACGGCCTTCTGGTGTCGGCCCTTGTGCTGGTGCTTGGCGGCATCGAGGACAAGCTGCGCTGGCGCAGTGCCCGCGCCCCCGGAAAGCGGCCCACGATGGCGCTGCCCGGCGAAGCGGCGCGCAACTTCGGCATCACCGTCCTGTGCTTTTTCGCGCTGGTCGCCGGGTTTGCTTGGCTGAGCGGAGAAACCGTCGTCCTTGGGCTGCTTCTGTCCTGCCCGATCATGGTCGTCGGCTGGGTGATGGCGCAAGCCCCGCGACAGGCTCTCGGGCGATTGCGCACCATCGCGCTCGACGAATTGCCACGTTCGGTCAACGTGGCGATCACGCTGGCCTGTTCCGGGTTCATCGGGCGCATGGCGGCGGGGCAGGTTCCCGCGGCGGACCTTGCCCGTATCCTTGGGCTGGAGACGATGCCCGACTGGTTGCTGCTGGCGATGCTGCCGCCGGCGCTGTCGATCTTCAGCCTGCTGGCGCTGTCGCCGACCATGATGGCGGTGTTCTTCGGATCGCTCTTTGCGGCGCTGCCAAGCCTGCCGGCGGACGTCACGCTGATCGCCTTTTCGATCTCTTGCGGCTGGGCATTGTCGATGACCTTCTCGCCCTTTGCCACGGTGGTGCTGGTGATCGAGCGCGCCTCGGGCATCCCGGGCCGCAGGCTGACATTCGGCTGGAATCTCGGCTTTACCTTGCTGTGTACGGTGCTGCTGTTCCCGGTGTTCTGGGTGCTGACCGGCGGAACCTAGCGGGACAACTTGCGGCGCAGGGCGTCGCCGAGCCAACCCGCTTCGGGCACGCCGACCCGTGCCGCGACCGCGACATAGGCGGCAAAACTCGCGGCGCTGGCACCGACAAGAGCCAGCGCTAGAACGCCGCGCGGCGCATCGCCCAGCAGGCTCACCAGCCCGCCCGCAAGCGCGGCGGCGGCCATGCCCAGACCAAGCACGACCGCGATCCGGCGCAGGTCGGCGGCGGCAAGGCGCAGCCCCTCGATCCGCAGCCAGATCATCCCGAGGGCCAATTTGACCGCCGTGCTGGCAATGGCCGACCAGACCACCGCCAGCAGACCCAGCGACGGCAGCAGCGTCAACGCCACGCCGATCCGGGCGGCCAGGCCGAGGACGATGGACAGCGTGGCAAAGGGGATGTGCCGCGCCGACATGTCCGACAGGACGGCATTTTCGATCACCGCCACCGGGCTGCGCAGCACGGTCGCGATGGCGACAAGCGCCACGACCTGCGCGGTCAAGGCCAGCGCCGCATCGTCGAAGGCCCCGAAATCCAGCAGGACGCGGCACAGCGGCTCGGCCAGTGCGAACAGGTAGAAGCCGAGCGGAGCCAGGAAAAACAGGCCTGACCGCATCGCTGTCGTGACCTCGCGGGCAAAGGCGAGACGGTTCCCTTCGGCTGCGTATTCGGCGAAGTTGGTGTAGTAGACAGCCAGCAGCGAGCGGTTCAGCTCGCTGGCGCCGACATTCGAGATACGCTGCCCGATGGTCAGCACCGCCAGCGCCCCGACCCCGGCCAGCGAGGCGAAATAGGTGTCGAGAGTGGTCTCGATCAACGTGCCGATGGCAAAGATGATGATCGCCACGCCGTGGCCCGCCGACAGGCCGATGCGACGCTTGCCTTCGGGGATCGGCGCGGCTGGCGCTTGCGACAGGGCGCGCTCGGCCAGTCGGAAGAAGATCAGCAGCATCAGGGCGTTGCCGATGACAAAGGCCACTACGGCCCAGCTCAGGTCGACCCCCAGCGGCACCAGCAGCAGCACCGCCACCAGCGCCAGTCGCGGCAGCAGCCGTGCCATTGCGGGCCGCGAGAAGTGCCGCAGGGCCAGCAGGGTCGCGCTTTTGATCGCGGCGATCAGGGTGATCGGGATGGTGATCAGCAGGATCGCGAAATACAGCATTGCGGGGCCGCGCGATTCCGGGGCGAGGCCCGGCGCCAGCGTATCGACGACCGGCCCGGCGGCCAGCGCCAGAACGGTGCAGATCACCGCCGCGACCGCGAATGTGACCCATTCCAGCCGCCGCGACAGTCCGCGCAGCGACGCGGCGCCATCCTTGCGGGCATGGGCGACAAGGCTGGGCACCATCAGCGTCTCGATCAGCACATCCGAGATCGACTGCACCGATCCGATGGTCCGCCGGGCAAAGAAATAGGCGTCGACGATGGCCGATGCACCAAGGAACACCGCCAGAAGGAAGGCCGAAGCGATTCCCAGAACGACACCGATTCCGCGCAAGGCCAGCACGCGCAGCACCGAAATCAGCGAATTTCGTTCCCGAGGAGACATGTAATCGCCCGCCATCTCAGCCATTGTTTTCTTAAGCGACACAATGACTTGTTTACGCTTCGCGCCAGCGCCGGGGCACCGTATAACGCCCCTATTCATCGCGCAATCACCTGATCTGTAAGGGGGCGGAATGCGGCTGTTTTCCCCGCGTCTCAAACGCGGGCAGGTTCATTAACCATGCTTGGGGGGCTGATCCGGGTCTTGGTTCTGTCACTTCTCCCGCTGGCGGCCGCCGGCGGGGTGCTGGAGGATGTCTGGCAGCAGGCGCCCCGCCAGACTGACCGGCTTGGGCTCGCCTTTCCCACGGACGATGCGCAAGCCTACCCGGCCCTCTCGGCGATGGGTATGGGCGTGGTCCGCGTGCCCGCCTCTTGGGGGCGGATCGAGGCGGGTGGCCATGATTTCTCGGGGCTGGACTATCGCATCCGGGCATTGGGCGCGCAGGGGATCGCGCCGTTCATCACCCTCGATTCCAACCATCGCCGCCTTGCCCGTTTCACCGGGCAGGTCCGCAACGGGGAACCAAAAGACCTGAAGCGGTGGCAGGGCTTCGTCCAAGCCGTGGTCGAACGGTATGACGGCGATGGCGAGGCCGATATGCCCGGCCTGATCCGCCCCGCACTGTATGTTCAGACCGCAAACGAATTCCTCGGCCCGAAGAACCGCTCCGGCGGCTGGGCCGGGACGGACGCCGCCTTGGTCGATTTCCTGCGCGCCACCTATGACGCGGTCAAGCGCGCCGATGCGGACATGCCGGTCGTGCTGGGCGGCATCGCGGCCTTCAACATGGACATTGCGCTGCTGGCCGACGGCCTTGCGGATTTCGAGATCCGGCAAGAGTGGTCCGAGACCGCGCGCACGGTGGTCACCCGGGCCGAGCTTGACGCGCCGCGCTGGCGCGCGATGGTGGCGCGGCTGAACACGGTACTGGACGCGGCGCCCTTCGATATTGCCGATGCGCACCTTTACGGCCCGGAAACCCGCGACGCGCTGCGGCTGGCGTGGCTGGCGGAGCGCACCGGCAAGCCCGTGCTGTCCTCGGAATGCGGTGGGCCGACCACCGATTACGGGACGGCCTATAGCGGCCACCGCCACTTTGCCGCGGTGCTGGAGCGTAACCTCGGCGTGCTGGCGGCGGGGGGGCAGGTCTGCCTGTGGTTCGGCCTGAATGACCGGCTGAAGACAAGCTATTCCAACCGCAACACACCGCTCCATCACGCCGACATGTCGGAAAAACCCGGCGTGGTCGGCTACCGTCTGCTGGGTTCGTTGCTGTCCGACGGGGGGCCGGTCGTCCGGCTTGGCCCGCGCCAGTTCGCCATAGACACGCGCGACGGCACGATTTGCGCAGCCTTCGGGCAGCCTGCAAAGGTCCTGCCGACGGACACCTGCCATACCTCACCTTTTGCCGTCTGCATTCTTGACGCAGCGACAAGAACCGCGCAGCTTGCGCCGGTGGCGACCCTTTCGGATACGTGTCCGGACGAGGCTATTGCGCTGACCGGTTCGGGGTTGTCGCCACTATTGAAAAGGAACCGCCAACCATGATTGGCCATTACCGCGAATTGCTTTCCCTGTACCGGTGGCGCATCCTGATCGGGATGCTGGTGGCCGGACTGGCGGCATTTGCCCTGTCGACGCTGATCCTGCAGAAAAGCCCGTCCTACAAGGCAACCGTGGTGATGAACATGCAGCCCTCAGAAGAGGCGCTGTCCTTCAACCGGGAATTCCTCGGGCGGAGCCAGTTCAACCCGGCCACGATCATCGCGCAGACCCATGTGGAACGCTTGCTGTCGCCGCCGATCGCGCAGGCCACGCTGGACAAGCTGGCCGCCGAAACCGGCGAGGTTGCCGCACCGGCGGCTCCCAGCGCCGTCAGCCGATTTCGCCTATGGCTGTGGAAGACCTGGACCCGCTTGAACTATGGCGAATACCGTCCGGTGTCCGATGAGCGCAACGCGCTGAATGCCCTCATCGAGTCGCTTGAGATCGACGTGGTCGAGGGGTCGTACATCCTGCGCCTGACGGTCACACAAGAGGATCCGAACCTCGCCGCGCAGATCGCCAACGTCCATTCGGAATCCTATATCGACATCGCCAGCACCGAGTTTCAGTCCGAAACCTCGCGGGCGGCGGACCTCGTGCGTGAACGCATCGCCCAACGCGAGGCGGACCTGCAGGACCTATTCGACCAACGGGATGCCCTGCGCAGCCAGTATGACATTTCCGACCTGCGCCGGCAGTCGGAGCTTTTGATGCTGACCCTGCGCGAGACTGAATTGCAGTTGAACGACAACCGCATGCAGCGCCGCATCCAAGAGGCGAAGCTGGATGAGTTGGTGGGCCAGAGCGGCAGCCGCGACCGTGGCCCGGCGCGCAACATCGCAGAGGAACTCGACAGTCTCGAACAGCAGATCACCTTCCGCACGGAACAGATCGCTGAGCTGTCCGAACGCCTGTCGGCCCTGTCCAGCCGCGAGGCCGCGTTCGACAACCTCGCCTCGGACCTCGAAGCGGTGCAGGTGGACCTGACCAGCCTGCGCGAGCAGTTGTTGACCTTCGAACTGGGCGAAGAGGTGCGGGCCAATCAGGTGCAGATCGTCTCGCCCGCCTCGGTGCCGGTCTACCCATCCTCGCCCAAGGTCTTCGTCAACACGGTGATGGCGACGATTGCAGGCGGGCTGTTCGTGTTCCTGATCGCCGTGCTTCAGGACATCTTTGGTGCGCGCATCCGCACCACCAACGATCTGGTCAACGTCGCGGGCGAACGCGCGCTGCCGCACGCCGACAGCGTCCTGACCAAGGGCGGGCGCGCTCGCAAGATGAAACGCTTTACCGAGGTGTTCGGCCAGCGGATGAGCGTCGACAAGGCGTGGTCCAGCGGGCAGATCCTCGTGACCGGCTATGTCGATCAGGACGAATTGATGAAGGTCCGCAATTTCCTTGGCGAGGTGGCCAAACGGTCGGTGGCTTGGGGCTTCAACGATCAACCGCTGCGGATCACCGCCGCCGGTCCGATCTATGCGATCAAGGATTGGGACGACCTGCCCGACGGCGCGGTGGTCGTGGTGATGCGCCCCAACGAGCAGGACGACGTGGACGTGTCCACGCTGCTCAGCGTCGGGCGCGAACACCCGCGCCGCCCGCTCTTCATGTTGTGGGATTAGGCCATGGCGCTCGACCGAAAGCATATCCGCTACGCCCGCGTCGTCGCGGGCGTTGTGGTGCTTTCGGGGGCAGTGCTGTTGATCCTGCGCGGTCATTGGGCCGTTGGCGCGGTTCTGGGGGCGGGGACGCTCTGGGCGTTGTCGCGCCGCCGCAGCGTGCCGGTGATCGTCTATCACGCGGTCACGCCCGATGCGTCGTGGCTGCCTTGGGGCGCGAATGTCGCGGTCCGCCCCGAGGTCTTTCGGGCCCAGATGGAAACGCTGGCCCGCACCGGCTGGGAAGTCGTGCCGGATGACCGCCTGTTCGGCGGCCAGCTGGACCCGCGCAAGCGGCAACTGGCGCTGCATTTCGACGATGCCTATCACAATGTCTTCGTGCATGCGCGGCCCTGCCTCGAGCGACTGGGCTTTCCGGCGACGGTGTTCGCCTCGACCGATTTCATCGACCCGTCGCAGGGGGTGCGCGGCGCGGACACCACCCGAGGCTACATGAATGCCGAGGAACTGCGCGCCATGGACGGTGATGGTCTGTTCAAGATCGGATGCCATGGCAAGGATCACGTTCTGGGTCCGGTTCCCGGCCCGATGATGGCGCGCGATCCGGCGACATGGGGCCCTGAAACCGCGCATCTGTGGTACTACATGCCGGGCAACAAGGCGCGCTGGTTCGAACAGGCGCCCCCCGGCATCACCCCGATCCCGGACTCTCAGTCGGTCCTCGTGGCCCGCCTGTTGACGCCGCAGGGGCAGGAAACCGAGGCGCAGCGCAGTGCCCGTGTGCGGGCCGACCTGTCCGCCGCGCGCAGCCTCATGTCCCGTTTGCTTGGGCGCGAGGTCGTCGATTTCTGCTGGCCTTTCGATCGCGTGTCCGACGCGGCGCTGGCCGATGCCCGTGCCGTGGGCTTTGCCCATTTCACTGGCGGGCGGCAGGACAATCCGGGCAATCGCCCGGTCGAGACCGTCTCTCGCACCCATGTCCACGATCATGCCGCGGGCTTTGCGCCGCTTTGGGTCGAACTGCTGGTGTTTCGCGCACGGGTCGAAATCGCGGCGGGCAACCTGTTGTGGTCTCCGATCAGCTGGGCGGCCAGCGCGCGACGCCGCCTGTCCGGCCAGTTTCCGCGCTTCGGGAGACGGATTTGACCGGGGCCTCGCCCTTGGGTCCCGTTGCGCTGGGCCTTTTGGCGGCGCTGGTCACGCTGCTCTCGGCGATGGCCGGAGAGCCGCTGGTCGCCGTGGCCCTGCCAGTCGCGATCGCGCTGGCCGCCGCCGTGGTCATCCGCCCCGAAGCGGGGATGATGGTGCTGATCCTGATGTCCTATCTCGACGGTCTGTCGGACATGATCTTTCGCGCCAGCCCGGTTTCGGGGTTCAAGATATTCACCGCGCTGACCTTCCTGTCGATCATTCTGAACGCGCATCGAATGCAAGGCCATCTGCGCGACGCGGTCCGATCGCCGATCGCGCAGTTGACGTTGGTCTTCCTGATGGTCTGGTCGCTGGCAATCCTGTTCGCCGACAGCCGATCCGTGGCCATCGACTGGGGAGGGCGCCTGTTCACGATCGCGCTCTTGGTCTTTCTCGTCCTGATGACGTTGCGCACCGAGCGGCAGATCACTTGGGCGATCTGGGCGCTGGCGCTGGCCTCGGCGGTGTCGGGGCTGGTGCTGATCCTCGACGTGATGCTGAACACCACGCTGGTCTCGACGACCGAGGCCGCAACGACCGCGCGGACATCGGGCGGGTTCGACCGATCCTCGGGCGCGTCGCAGGCCAATCCGACCACGGCGGCGACCATGCTGCTGACCGGGACGATCATCGCGCTGGTCCATGCGCTTGAAAGCCCGCGTCATCGCAAGTGGTTCATGCTGGCTGCCGGGATCGGCACGCTGGCGGTGATCCTGTCCTTTGCCCGCTCCGCCGCGCTGGTCTACGGCATCGTCGGCTGTGCGCTGGCCGTGCGTCACGGGCGGTCGCGCTATTTCGGTCCGGCCTTCGTGCTGGCGGTCATCGGCTTCGTCGCCATGCTGCCCTTCATCCCGGACCAATACTGGGCGCGATTGGGCACCATGTTCGGCGGTGGCGGAGACTGGACGCTGGGCCGACGCCTGACCTACAACGTGATCGGGATGGAACTGCTGTGGCAGAACCCGATCCTCGGCATCGGGCCGGGCAATTTCTTCGAGGATTTCACCGATCCGGAATACCGCTACCTGCCGGGACGGACGCTGTCGGGGCGGCAGTTGCACAACATGTACCTGTCGGTCGCGGTGGAATACGGGTTGCTTGGTTTCGGCATCTTCGCCGCGCTGATCCTGTCGGCCTTCCGGCTGTGCCGTGCGGTGTCGTCCGCCCCTGCATCGCTCGACATGGCCGCCTTGGCGGTGGCGATGCGCTACGGAATGGCCGCCTACTTCCTGACCTGTCTGTTCCTGCCGAACGAGTACAACAAGTACACGTGGCTTCTGCCCGCCCTGTCCGGAGCCCTGTTCATCGTCAACGCCCGCGTCAAGGACGTGCCCGATTTGCAGGCATGACGCTCTGTTTCCAAAAGCGAAACAAACGCCCCAAATGGGCAAAATTGCTGAAACAAAAGGGTTTAATATTGCCAGCTTGAGTCGGGTTATTCCGCGAAGCCCTTGTCAAATCTGGCGAAATTATGGCAACTTCTGGGCAGTCTTGGGCGAGATAACGATTCTTATGAAACATATTGTTCAATCTTACTCTGCCGAAAATCATTCCGTGTCCCGCTTTGCGACCAATCCGGTGCAAGGTGCCTCTCTGCGCCAACCCGTCGTGCTGTCCTGTTCCTCTGGCTTCCTGCCGCGCAGCGAGCGCCTGCATCGCGCCTACAACCTTGTCATGGGGCTGATCCTGCTGGCGCTGACCATCCAGTTTTTCGTGGTGATCGGCCTTGCGCTGTTGCTGACCCAAGGCCCCGGCATCTTTTATGCCGGTGAACGGCTGGGGCGTGACCGAAAGCCCTTCAAGATCCTCAAGTTCCGCACGCTCGACAGCCGCAAGGCCGCGCTTCTGACCCGCAACCAAGTCCTGCCCGAGGGCAGCAATTTGGAAACGCCGCTGGGCAAATACCTGCGCGCATCGCGTCTGGACGAGCTGCCGCAGATCCTCAACATCATTCGTGGCGACATGAACGTCATCGGACCGCGCCCCGTACGCCCCGCGATGGCCGCCTTGCAGGAGGCGGACAACCCCAACTACGCGGTGCGCTACGCGGTGCGGCCCGGCCTGATCGGCCATACGCAGGCCTATATGTGCCACGGTTCGGCCAAGCGCCTGCGGTCAAAGCTGAACTACATGCTGTGCCGCAGCCACGTGAACTATCGCAACGAGTTGGGCATCATCGTGCGCGTCGGCTTCGAGGTGCTGGTGAAATCGGCGCGGCTTATCGCGTGGCGTGTCATGCCCACGCTGGAACGGCGTCACAACGCCGCCCTCGCGACGAACTGGGCGCTGGAACTGGTTGGCCCCGAGCAACGCGCCCATGACGTGGTGTCGTTCGATGGCAGCCACCTTGTGCTGGCCGAAGGCTATCTGAACGGCGCAGCCACGCTGGTGATTACGACCCGCGATGGTGGCAAGCGCAAGGCTCGGGTCGATGTCACCGCCGAAGGCAACAACACCCATCGCATCGTCCCCGCCAATGACGTCGCGCGTCACTACATCTCGCGCTACCTGCTGGGCGATCCGGTCGTGCCGCCGCGGCCCGTGCGCCGTCAGGCCCGCCTAAGCGATGCGCGGCCCGAACAGGCGGATGGCGTTTACGGCATCAGCGGCCCCGCCGAATAGACTGTGACACAAGACCTGACCGTCGGGTTCTGCCTTGCCCATCTGGACACCGGCGGGGTCGAGCGCAACACCGTGCGCCTGCTGGCGCCCTTGCGGGCGCGGGGCATTCGCACCGTCCTCTTTTTGCAACATCTCAAGGGTGACCTGTTGCGCGCTTTGCCCGAAGGGCAGGCGGTTGTCGATCTGGGTGGCCGGGGCATGCTGGGCACGTCGCGCGCGCTGGCCAAGGCATGGCGGCGGCACCCGGTCGATGTGATATACACCGCCACCAACGCGCTGAACATCGCGGCCCTGCTGGCCGCGCGGCAAAGCCTGCGCGCGCCGCGTATCGTGGTGGGGGAGCATATCCCGCTCGGCCCGTTCCTTGACAGCCGCAAGCGGCCCGGTCAGCGCCGCGCGCTGATGCGGGCGCTCTATGGCCGGGCGGCGGCGGTGGTGGCCCCGACCCAGCCGATCCTCGACGAACATCGTGCGCTTTTGGGCCATCGCTGTCCGCCCTGCCATGTGCTGCCCAACCCGGCGATCGACGCGCTGGCCGCGCCGCGCCCGCAACCTGCGCAAGCTCGGCGCTTCGTGTCGCTGGGGCGGTTGTCGCCGGACAAGGATTTTGCCCTCGCGCTGCGGGCCTTTGCCGTCCATCTGCGCAGTGACCCAGCGGCCCATCTGACCTTGTGGGGGCAAGGGGAGGAACGCGACGCTCTGATGGCATTGGCGCGAGAGTTGCAAATCACCCGCAATCTCTCGATGCCGGGGGTGACGCGGGACGTGCCAAGGGCGCTGGCACAGGCCGACCTGTTCCTGTGCAGTTCGCAGGTCGAGGGTTTCGGCAATGCCATCGTCGAGGCGCAGGCGGCGGGTGTTCCCGTGCTGTCGGTCGATTGTCCGTTTGGACCGCGCCTTCTGTTGCAGGGCGGTCAGGCCGGGCGGCTGATCGACTCCCGCGACCCCGAGACACTGGGCCGGGCCCTGTCGGACTTCGCCGCCGATCCGGACGCCCGGACCCAAGCGGCGGACAAGGCCCGGGACGCCGCCGCGGCCTACACCGTCGAGGCCTCTGCCGAGGCCCACGCCGCGCTGTTTCGCGCCCTAGTCTAGAATGATCCGCGGCGCGCCGGCTTCGGCGCTGCGCGGGTCGAAACCGGTCTGTGCCCATGCCCAATGCGGCCAGTCGATGCCCCGCTTTTCATCCCGCTTCTCGCGCATCCGGCGCAAGACGGCCATGGGCAGCAGCGCGCCCACCCCCGCTGCCACCGCCAGCACCGTCCGCGACACCGGCCCCAGAGCCTTGCGCGCGCCGGAGAAGCTGCTGTTCGCATCGTAGTGGCTGACCATGTCGTCGGGATAAGCGTCGAGCCCGAGGAAATCGATGATCGCCTCGCGCACCATCAGGTCATCGTCGTTGACCAGTTCCTCGTAGCGGACAACCATGGCCTGCGGATTGTTCTCGGCAAAGGCCATCATCTCGCGTTCGGCGTGTTTTGCGGCCAATGCGCCCCGGGCCACGTCGAGCCAGCGCATCGGCGGCCAGCGCAGGCTGCGCTTGAACCCGTACAGGCGCGAGCGCACGAGATCGGGAATGCTGCGCTGCACGATCAGGAACAGCGCATCGGGCGCGGCCTCGGCGATCTCGTGGGCGAAAAAGGTGTGATGCGGCGATTTCTCGACCCAGGCATCGGCGCCGTTGACCTCGGCATAGAGGTCCATCATCGCGAGAAACACCTCTTCGTGGCTGGACTTGGTGTCGGAAAACTCATCCAGCAGTTCCGGCTCCAGTTCGCTGAGCTGGAAGTAGTCCGACTGCCGGAAGGCTTCGAGAAAGCGGTGCCGCGCGGGCAGGTCGTGCCAGTCACCGAAGGCGCGCGCGAAATGCGAGAAGAAGATGCTTTCATGCACGCCGCGATGCTCTTCGGCCTGAATGGCGGCGACATCGGGCAGCGCTGCCAGCATGTTCGCCAGCCAAGTCGTGCCGGAGCGTTGCAGGCCAAGGACAAAAATTCGTTTCATGTCATGCCCTCACAGGTGTCCAGACCGAGCTTTTGCGCCCGCGCAGGTAGGCGACCAGCCCAAGTGCCATTCCGAGGTTTCCCAGCACGAAGAACAGCACCTTCCCCACGCCCGGCAACCGGCGCAGGGGCGGCACGGCCCATGCAAGGGCGGCCAGCACGTAGAACGCGATCTGCCCCAGCCCCAAAACGGTCAGCGCCCAATTCTGACCGATCAGGAACAGATTCGCCACAAACGCCAGCGTGAGGAAGAGCGGCACGAGCCGCCGCAAGCCCTTGTGCGACAACAATTGCCAGCCATAAAGGCCAGTCGCCAACGGGTTCATCAGATGCCGCATCATCATCAAGCCACGCCAGCCCATTTCGGTGGACCGGATACGCCGGGCCATCTCGTCACCGGCGCGTTCGGTGACGGCCTCGCGCGTGGTGGCGCGGGGCTCGAACGCCAGCCGGTAGCCCTGATCCACGACCCGCACCGACATCAGGAAATCATCCGCAACGCCGGGCGGGATCGGCCCGGTCAGCTGTCGGCGAATGGCGTAGATCGACCCTTGGGCCGAGACGGTGCCGCCCAGATCGCTTTCGGCGCGTTTCAGCGCCTGATCGTAGCGCCAATAGGCGCCGTCGGCCTTGGCAATCGCGCCATCCTCATCCTCGTCGATGGTGATCTGGCCACAGACGCCGCCCACCTTCGGGTCGGCGAAATGGCGGCTCAGCGCATCCAGCGTGCTGTGCGACAGCAGGGCGTTGGCATCGGAGAAGACGACGACATCGCCGGTCAGACGCTCCAGCGCCATGTTCAAGGCACCCAGCTTGCCCAGCCGCCCCGGCGTCTCGGTCACCGTCAGGCGCGGGTCGTCGATGCTGCGCGCGATCTCGACCGTGGCATCGTTCGACCCGTCCGAGACGACGGTCACGCGCAGGTCATGGCCAAAACTGTTGCTCAACGCGAAACAGTTTTCGATCTTCGCCTTGATTATCGCCGCTTCGTTATGGGCGGGGATCAGGAAATCGACCTGCATCGGCGCCACGCTGTCCGGCACCGCGCGCCGCCCCTTAAGCCGCCACAGCGCCAAGAGCAGCAGCGGGTAACCCGCGATGACGTAGACGACCAAGGCCAGCGACAGGATCAACACCCAGACCATCACGCCCCCTCCGCCGTGATCCGGTCCAGAAGCGCGGCGGCGTTCTTCTGGATGTCATAGTGTTCGACCACGCGCGTGCGACCACGTGCGGCCATGGCGACCGTTTCGGGCCAATCTTCCAGCGCGTCGCGGATCGCCCCGGCGAGGCTGGCCACATTGCCGGGCTTGCACAGCCGCCCGGTGACGCCGTGCTCGACCAGTTCGGGGATGCCGGACAGGTGGCTGGCAATGACGGGGCGGCCTTCGGACATGGCCTCCATCAGCACGACCGGAATACCCTCGGAGCGCCCGCCCGCGCCCTCTTTCGAGGGCACGACCACCATATGGGCGGAGCGCATCTTTTGCCGGACCTTTGCCGTGGGCTGGGCGCCGTGGAAGGTGGCCCTGATCCCAAGGGCCTCGGCCTGTGCCCGCAGGTCGGGATCAAGCCGCCCGGTCCCGATGACGTCCAGATCGATCGGCCAGTCGCCCACCAGCGGCAAAGCGTTCAGCAGGTCGTCCACGCCCTTTCGGGGCAAGAGCGCGCCGACGAACAGCATCCGGCACGGGCGCGCAGGCGGCGGGACCTCGGTCGCTTCGGGCAGGGTCACCCCGCAGCGCAGAACCTCGATCTTGTCTGCCGGAAAGCCGGGGATCGCTGCAAGGTAGCGGCGGTTGAACTCGGAGATCGCGCGCACGAAGCGTGCCGCGCGCGCCTTTTCCGCAAGCAGCGACCGCGTGAGAAAGATGTCATGCGCATGTGCCGAAAAGCTGAAGGGCAGGTCGGTCAGTTGCGCCACGATCCAGCCCGCAGTGGCCGGATAGCCCGCGAATTCCGCATGCAGATGCCCGGTGCCGTCGCCTGCCGCCTGCCGCGCCAGCGCGCAGGATTTCGGCACGATCGCCAGCGAGGCCGCCAGCCGTTTGGGTTCGCGCCAGAATGCGCCTGTCAGCCGCCCCAGAACCCGGGCAAACCGGCCCGGTCGCCCCAGCGCCCAAGCCAACCCGCACAGGCTGGCGCCGTCCAGCCAGCCAAAGGTGAAACCGCGCTCGACGACCGAACGGGCATGGTCGTGTACCACTTCGCCGTGGCGGAAGGGTTTGAGGTGGAACACCGACACGTCATGTCCGGCCTCCAGGTAATGCAGGGCATTGGCCAGCACGAAGGTTTCGGTCACCTTCGGAAAATCGCTGACAATGATCGTGATCCGCATGATGCCCCTTGCCCCCAGCCGCATGTATTTGTGGCGGCAATATGGCAAGAGTCGACTCTTTTCGCTTTTGCCGCGCTGGCTGTTTCGTCCATCTGGCGAAAGCTGTCCATGTCGTAAAATTGTCCAGTCAGGGGAAACGCGGGATGCTCGGGAAAGGTTTGGTTTTCAGCGGTCCACCAGCACCAGTTGTACGCGCCGATTGGCGGCGCTTTCGGGATAGGCGGGGGTCTTGAGCCGGCTGAAACCCATGCCGCGCGCCTCGATCCGGCCATAGGGCAGGTTCAGCACGTTGCGCACATAAGAGGCCACGGCCCGCGCGCGCCGTTCCGACAGGGCCTGATTGTAGGCGGCCGATCCGACCCCGTCGGTATGGCCAAGGAACAGCAGGGTCGCATCGCCGAAACGCGGGTCGCGCAGCACCTGCGCCAGCTGGGCAAGTTTACCCTGCGCCTCCGGGCTCAGTTGGTCGCTGTCATAGGCGAACAGGATTTCCAGATCGATCGAGGGCAGCGGCTCGGTCTGGGCCTGCTGTGGCTTGTCCTTGACCGCAGAGCGGTCGACGACGCCCAGATTGACCACATCATCCAGACTGATCGCCGCGCCGCCGCCGAATTCCTTGCTGTCGCAGGCGGCGGGATCGACGATGCAATTGCGCATGGCGTCGGCCTCCGTCGCCGGTTCGGCAGCGGGCTCGGGGGCATTCAGGTCAAAGGAATCTAGCGAAATCGTCGCTTGCGCATGGGCTGCGCCGGACAGGGCGACCAGCAGGGCGGCGAAAAGGGCGCGATGGGTCATCGGATATCTCCCGTGCAATTTTCCCCATGCTAGCCCATCCTGCGCGGTCGATCCACTTTCGCAAAGACGGTTTTCTTGGCATCAAGGGGCAGGGATACCCGACTTGCCGCGGGTTTCGCCGTCGCGACAATGCCGCGTGGAAAGGATCGAGTCATGATGCGCCAAATGATCGCCGCCTGTAGTCTGGCGGCCTTGCTGACCGGGCAAGCCCTCGCGCAGGAGGGGCCCGCCGCCTATTGGCCGGATACGGAGGACGAGGTGCAGATCGACGCCTATGCCAACGAGCCGATCAACACCTATTCCCCCTCCGCCGACTTTCGCAAGCTGGGGCGGGCCGTGGGCAAGCTGAACATCCTGACCGATGCGGGCAATGCGCCCTGTACCGCGTGGATCGTCTCGGAACGCTATATCGTCACCAACCATCACTGCGTGCCGGGCGTGCTGGATCACCCCAAGATGAACGCCACGCGCATCGTCTCGGTGGATTTTCTGGCGGGCTTCGTGACACCGGGTCTGGACGAAGAGGCGGAGAGCTTTGCGGTCAACCCGGAACCGGTCGAGACCGACAAGGAGCTCGACTATACCGTGCTGGAGGTGCAGGGAAACCCGTCTGCCAAGTACGGCATGTTGCCGATCACCGATGCGCCGGTCGAGGCCGGGATGCCGTTCTGGATCATCGGCCATCCGCAGGGCAAGTCGCAGCATATCAGCCGCGAGGGCTGTCGTGCCGATGCGGCCACGCCACTGGAGGGCAATCGCCTGCGCCATACCTGCGACACGCTGGGGGGGAACTCGGGCTCGCCCATCATCGACAGTTCAGCGCGGCAGGTGATCGGGTTGCACAACTCTGGCAACAAGCGCGTCGGCATCAATTTTGGCATACCGATGTCGATGATTCTCGAACGGTCGCAGGTGCTGAAGGCGGCGGTGCCCGACGCGGAGGGCGGGGCACAGCCCGCGCCCTACACCTTCTCGCATTTCCCGGAGATGCTGGCCGTCGGTGACGAACTGTCGCTGGTGGCGGACATGCCTGCGACCTGCACGCCGACCTTCCTGAACCTGTCGCCGACGCAACAGGTGGCGCCGCTGCCGCTGGACATCTTTCAGAAGATGGAGATCGGCGCGGGGCAGGTGCGGTATCAGATCTCTGCCGGGGGGCAGTACGGACTGGTCGTCCTTCCCGAGGATGAAAAGGGCACGCATCGCATCGGCTATCTGTGCCCGCAGCGCCCCTTTGCCGACCAGACCGCGCTGAAGGACGCGCTGCGCCGTGTCGTGGGCGAGCTGGACGCGGGCCGGATGTCCGGTGCCCTGTCCTCCGGGGTGGAATACCGGTTCGGCAGCTACACGATTCGCTAGGCGCTTTGACCGCTGCGGGCGGCGTGCCGGCTGAGGATCAGGCCCTCTCCGACGCCGGTCGTGTAGGTTTCCAGCCGGGTCAGGGCGGCCTCGGCGGCGGCGGCGTCGCGGGCTTCGACCGCGTGCAGCAGATCGCCGTGGATGCGCAGGATTTCATCCCGCGACCGGGCCGTGTAGGTGATCATGTTCATCAAAGGTTGCAGCGCCTCGATCGCCCCCGCCAGCTGGTAAGACAGGATCGGATTGGCGGTGGCATCGACAAAGGCCCGGTGAAAGGTCACGTCCGAGGCGCAGAACGCCTCGTCGGAGAGGCCGGGCCGGGCCTGAATCGAAAGCTCGGCGCGCATCCGGTCGAGATGCGCGGCCTCGCGGTTTTGGCAGGCGGTGGCGGCACAGGCCCGTTCCAGCGCGAACCGCGCGTGGCAGGCGGTGGCGAAATCCACCTCGTTCATCGAAATCAGCAGCGTCGACATGGTGGCGTGCTGCGCCTGCGCCTCGGCCCAGTCCAGCCGCGCGACGAAGGCACCACCAAAGGCGCCGCGCTGCGTGCGGATCAGGTTCTGCGCGGCCAGCCGCTTCAACGCCTCGCGGATCGTCGCGCGCGAGGCGCCGTATTGCTCGGCCAGATCGGCCTCGGATGGCAGGCGGTCATCGGCGACAAGCCGCCCCGCGACGATATCCTCGCGCAGGGTGCGGGCAATTTCCGTGGACAGATCGGGTTTGGACATTTTCAATTGTCAGACATTTAATTGTCTGACATTTGTAGCAGGGAAGTGAGTCTCGGGCAAGGGAGAGGACGCGTGCTGGCACGGCGGATCAGGGCGATGCGAGGGCCGCATTGGCTGGCGCTGTTCGGTGCGGTGCTGCTGGCCTGGGCGGCGCTCATCGCCATGGCCGTTCCCGCCGGTGACAGCTATGCCCGCGCGCTGGTCGAGACTCTGTGCGCGCCGTCGGGTGGGTTCTGGTCGACGCTGACCATGTGGGCGCTGATGAGCGGCGCGATGATGGCCCCCACGGCGCTGCCCGCCTTTGCCACCTACGAGGACCTCGGATCGCAGACGGCGACGCGCTTTGGCCACCTCGTCGCGGGTTACCTGCTGATCTGGCTGGGCTTTGCCGTTCTGGCCGCGTTGGGCCAGACCGTCCTGACCCGCGCCGGGCTGCTGGATACGCTGGGCACCAGCCGGGTGCCGCTGTTCAGCGCGGCGCTGCTGGTGGGCGCGGGGCTTTACCAATTCTCGACCCTCAAGGAGGCCTGCCTGTCGCGCTGCCGCGCGCCGCTGACCTTCTTCATGCAGCACTGGGACGAGGGCCCGTTCCGCAACGGGCTGCGACTGGGAATGGACTGCCTCGGCTGCTGCTGGGCGCTGATGGCGCTGGCTTGGGTCGGCGGCGTGATGAATCTGGGCTTCATGGCGTTGGCCATGGTGCTGATGTTGTTGGAGAAGCTGCCGGACCTGGGCCGCAGGATCACCAAGCCGCTGGGCGTGGTGCTGATCGCGTCGGGCGCAATCACGGCATTCATGTAAGGGAGGAACCACATGGCTTTCGACACACCGGGCGAGACCCCTTGGGCGATCAAGGGCGAACTGATCCTGAACTGCAACTGCACGGTCTTCTGCCCCTGCGTCGTCTCGCTGGGCCAGCACCCGCCGACCGAGGGCTATTGTCAGGCTTGGTCCGGCGTGCGGATCGACGAAGGCCATTATGGCGATACCGATCTGTCCGGGCTCAATGTTGGCCTGATGCTGGAAATCCCCGGCCTGATGGCGCGCGGCAACTGGAAAGCGGCGGCCTATATCGACGAGCGCGCCAGCGAAGACGCCTACGAGGCGCTGGTCGCCATCTTCTCGGGCAAGGCGCGGGGCACGACGGGTCTGTTCTCGGTGCTGGTATCGGAATTCCTCGGGGCCGAGCGCGCGCCCGTGGTCTTCGAGACCGAGGGCAATGCCCGCCGCCTGATGGTCGGCAAGAAGATTCAGGGTGAGATCGTGCCCGTACCGGGGGCTGACGGGAACGACATCGTCGTGACCAACACGAAATACTGGATGGGGCCGGACATCACAGTGGCCACGGCGACCAAAGGCCGCGTGCGGGCCTTTGGACGGGTCTGGGACTTCGACGGGCGCTCGGCCGAGATCTGCCAGATCGACTGGCACGGGCCGCGCTGACCACATCAACCCATTGTTCAGGAGAGCCGCGATGGCCCTGATTTCCCCGTCGCGCCGCCTGCGGCGCACCCCCTTTTCCGACGGCGTCGAGGCCGCCGGGGTAAAGGCCTATACCGTCTACAACCACATGCTGCTGCCGACCGTCTTCCGGTCGGTCGAGGAGGATTACCACCACCTCAAGCAGGCGGTGCAGGTCTGGGACGTGGCCTGCGAGCGTCAGGTCGAACTGCGCGGTCCCGATGCCGGGCGGCTTGTGCAACTGCTGACGCCGCGCGACCTGCGGCCGATGCTGCCCGGGCAGTGCTACTACGTCCCCATCGTCGACGAGACCGGGGGCATGCTGAACGACCCGGTGGCGGTGAAACTGGCGGAAGACCGCTGGTGGATTTCCATCGCCGACAGCGACCTGCTCTATTGGATCAAGGGGCTGGCCTATGGCTATCGCCTTGACGTGCTGGTGGACGAACCGGACGTTTCGCCGCTGGCGGTGCAGGGCCCGCGGGCCGATGACCTGATGGCGGCGGTGTTCGGTGACGCGGTGCGCGACATCCGGTTCTTCCGGTTTGCGCATCTCGATTTTCAGGGCCACGACGTGGTGGTCGCCCGGTCGGGTTACTCGAAACAGGGCGGTTTCGAAATATATGTCGAAGGCAGCGACTTGGGTATGCCGCTGTGGAATGCCCTGATGGAGGCGGGAAAGACGATGGATGTGCACGCGGGCTGCCCCAACCTGATCGAGCGCATCGAAAGCGGGCTGTTGTCCTACGGGAACGATATGACCGACGACAACACGCCGCATGAATGCGGGCTGGGCAAGTTCTGCAACACGCAGACGGCCATCGGATGTATCGGACGGGACGCGCTTTTGCGGGTCGCGAAGGAAGGCCCGGTCAAGCAGATCCGGGCCATTGCCATCGACGGCCCGCCGGTGCCGCTATGGGATCGCTGGTGGCCGCTCTTGGCCGGGACGACACCCGTGGGCCGCGTGTCCTCGGCGGCGTGGTCGCCGGATTTCGGAACCAACGTGGCCATCGGCATGGTCCGCATGACCCATTGGGACGACGGCACGGAACTGACGGTGCAGGCCCCCGACGGGTTACGCCATGCCACCGTCAAGGAAACTTTCTGGAACTGAGGAGAACATCATGTTCAAGGCTTTGCTGGTCGAAAAAGACGATGAAGGCAAGACAAGCGCAAGCGTGCAAGAGATCAGTGTCGATCGACTGCCCGACGGCGAGGTTCTGGTGGCGGTCGATTATTCGACCGTGAACTACAAGGACGGGCTGTGCATCGGGCCGGGCGGCGGCTTGGTTCGCAACTACCCGCACGTGCCGGGGATCGACTTTGCCGGAACGGTCGAGGAGTCCTCGGACGACCGCTACAAGCCCGGCGACAAGGTCGTGCTGACCGGCTGGCGCGTCGGTGAAAACCGCTGGGGCGGCTATGCGCAAAAGGCGCGGGTCAAGGCCGATATGCTGGTGCCGCTGCTCGACGGTCTGACGACACGTCAGGCGATGGCTGTCGGCACGGCGGGCTTCACGGCGATGCTGGCGGTCATGGCGCTGGAGGATCAGGGCATCAAGGATGGCCCGGTTCTGGTGACCGGGGCTGCGGGCGGCGTCGGCTCGGTCGCAACCGCGATCCTCGCCAAGCTCGGCCACGAGGTGGCGGCCGTGACGGGTCGCCCGGAACAGGAGGCCTACCTGCGCGACCTCGGCGCCACGCAGATCGTCGCCCGCGACGAGCTGACCGAAGTCACCCGCAAGCCGCTTGAGGCCGAGACCTGGGGCGGATGCGTCGATGCGGTCGCCGGTGCGATGCTGGGCCGCGTGCTGAAACAGATGCACTATGGCGCATCCGTGGCGGCCATCGGTCTGGCTGGCGGTGCCGCGATCGAGGGCGCGCTGATCACGCCCTTCATCCTGCGCGGGGTCAACTTGCTGGGCATCGACAGCGTCATGCAGCCCTATGACAACCGCGTGCGCGCTTGGTCCCGCATCGCGCAGGACCTGCCGATGGACAAGCTCGACGCGATGGTGCAGCCCGCGACCCTGTCCGACCTGCCCGCCTTGGGCAAGGACATCCTGAAAGGGCAGGTCAAGGGGCGCGTCGTCGTCGACGTCAACGCCTGATCCAAAGCCGGGGCGGGGATCGACCCCGCCCTGCCCGCCCCTGCGCCCAGTGGTTTCTTCTGGCCGGAAATACCGCGGGGGGCCGACCCGAAGGGCGGCGGGGGCAGAGCCCCCTCGACGCCGTCAGCCCTGCGCCCGCGTCAGTAATCCCTTTCGAAAAAGATCCCGATCCCGGTATCGCCGTCGCTGCCGACGCGCCCGCGCACGGTCACATTGTCCGTCAGGTCGAGGTTCAGGTTGATCTCGGTATCGCCGCCCGAGGTGACCGTCACGTCCGTATAGACGTTGTCCGAGATATACTTCCCGACACGCGCCTGCGCCTGCCCGTCCGCATCCGTCCCGATATCCAGATCATCGACGCCAAGGCCCGCGCGCAATTCGCCGGTGATGCCCAGACCGCCTTGCCCCGTCAGCGTCCGGATCGCCGCGGCCAGTTGCACGGCCTGCAGCGCCGAGATGCTGGTGACATCCTTGCCGAACAGGAACAGCGACAGCGCCTCTTCCTGCGGCAGCGACGGCGATGACGTCACGGTCAACTCCGGCTCGGAGGCCAGGCCCTCGATCCGCAGGGTGATCGTCGCGTCCTCGACCGTCGTCGACGCCGAGAAGTCGATCACCGGGTCAAAGCTGCCCCGCAGACGCACCGAGCCTTCGGTCAGCGTCAGCCGACGTCCCAGCAGGTCCAGCCGGCCCCGGATCAGGTCGAACTGCCCCTGAGGGATGAGGTCGTCGGTGGTTCCCGTCAGCCGCAGCGATCCTCCCAGTTCCGCATCCAGCCCGCGCCCCCGCACGAAGATGCGGTTCGGCGCGTTCACCACGAGGTCGATGGGATAGCTCGGTGCCGCGCCGCCGGATTGCGCGGGCTGGTCGAGCCCGGCATAGCGCAGGGTCTGCCGCACCGCGGGCGATGCGCCGACATGGGTCAGCCCGTCCAGCGCCGAATACGACGGCCCGATCGTCGGCAGGCGCATTTCGACCGTTTGCACATCCACCGCGCCGCCGATCCGGGCGCCACCCGCAAGCGGTCCCTGCACGGTGACGGTGCCCCCCAGTTGCGCCTCGAAGAGGCTGGCATCGCGCAGGGTCACGTCGATCAGTTGCGCTTCGATCCCGGCAACGAAAGGCGCGCTCAGAGCCACCGGGCCGGTGACGCGCAGTCGTCCGCCGCTGGACGCGTCGCTGGTCAGGGCCAGCGTGGCGCGTCCGCCCGACAGGTCGATTCCGCCGCGAATGTCGTTCAGGGCGATGCCCTGCGCGGGCACCGACAGCCGGGCATTCTCCAGCGTCACACGCCCCGACACGGCGCTCAGCGCGGGCGGACCGTTCACCGACAGGTCGAACCGCGCCACGCCGGTCACCGCTTGCCCGTTCAGATAGGCGTTGGCCAGCGCCAGCGGCGCAGAGCCGTCGAGCGAGAGGTTCAGGCGCGGCCCATCGGCGTTGACCGTGCCGGTCACGCGCGCCGTCAGCCCGCCCGGTCCGGTGCCGCTGGCGTCGATGCGATAGGTCTGGCCGTTCAGTTGCGCGGTGCCGTCGATGGTGGCCGGGCCACTGAAATCGGGCACGATGCGGCCCAGTTGCGGCACCGAGACGCTGTAAGTCAGCCGCCCGGTTCCGCCGCCATAATCCCCCGACACGCGCGCGTCGATGCCGGTTGCGTCCAGCACCACGGACCGGATCTGCAAGTTCCCATCCGCCCCGCGCGCCACATTGGCCGAGAAGCTGGCCGGGCCGGTCAGCAGCGGATCGACCGACGTATTGCCGATCCCGAAGGAGGTGGCAGAGCCCTCGGCCTGCACGTCGAAGCTGCCCGCGTTCAGATCGGCCTGACCGACCGCCTCGACACGGATCGCGCCCGACAGCGGCAGGCCCGCAACCGCGCGCCATGCGGCAAGCCGCCCGACATTGGCGGTGACACGCCCCTGCGCCTGCATGTCCTCCGACACGGTGGCGTTGACAGAGGCGGTGGCGTCGCCGGGCAAGGCGGCCAGCGCCTCGACGGTCCATGTGCCGTCGCTGCGCACAGCCGTGCCGTTGACGCTGCCCGCGCCAGCCAGTTGCGGCGAGACGCGGCCCAGCTCTGGTGCGGTGATATCAAAGCGGATATCGCCCGACTGCGCGTCGAACTGCCCCTGCACCGTGCCGCGCAGGCCGGGGCCATCCAGCCGCAGGGTCCCGACCGCGATCAGCCCGGCGCGGTCGCGCGTGGCGGCGAGGTTGAACTGCGTCGTGCCCTCCAGCAGCGCCTCGGCCTGCGGCACGCCAAAACGCGGGTCGGTGGTCTGCCCCGAGGCGGTCACGTCAAAGCTGCCAAGGGTCAGGTCGGCGGTGCCCTGCGCCGCGACCTGCGCGGACCCGGCAAGGTCGCGGCCCGCCAGTTGCGCATAGGTTTCCAGACGTCCAATGGCGGCGCGGGCGGTGCCCGACAGGGTCAGCCGCTCGCCTGTGCCGATCACGCCCGAGACGCGCGCAGTGGTCTGGCCGGGCAGGCTGGCATCGGCGTCGATGCGCCAGTTGGTGTCGGCTTGGGTGAACTCCGCCTCGATCCGGGCGGGGCCTTGCACGCCATCCAAGGCGCGGCCCAGATCGGTGACGGCGATGGTAACCTGACCGGTGGCGGCGGCGGTTTTCAGATCGACCTGCGCGGTGATCTCGGCATGGTCGGTGCGGATGTCGACGGGGTCGACGCGCAGGCCTGCCTCGTCCCGGGTGACGTCGATGGACAGCCGCCCCGCGCCCGCCAGCAGCGGGTCGAGATGGGCGATGCCGGTGCCGATATCGTCGGTCGTGCCGCGCAGGGCGAGGTCAACGAGCCCGGTCAGCGGCGCAACGCGCCCGGTGACGGCCAGCTCGGCCACGCCGGACAGGTCCAGCCCGGCCAGCGCACCAAAGCGCGACAGGTCGCGCGCGGCCAGCGTGACATCGGGCAGGATGGCCAGTGCCTCGGGGTCGGTCAGGCCATTGACGGTGATGTCACCGGTCAGGCCGTAATCGCTGCCCGACAGGTCCAGTCCGCTCAGCACCAAGGGCGCGCCCTGCGTCCACTCGAAGCCAAACCGGCCCTGCACGTCGCGCCCGACGGCCTGATCCAACGCGTCGGTCGGGAAGTCCATCCCGCGCCCGTCCAGCGCGAGGTCGCCGGTCACCTGTCCGCTGTCGCGGTCGATCCGTCCGGTCCCGTCAAAGCCCAGCGTCTCGGCGGCAAAGCCGTCGCGGGCAACATCCGAGGCGCGGCCCACGATCTGCCACGTATCGCCCTGACTGGCGTCGAATTGCGCGCGCAGGTTCACCCCGGCGACGGTAAGCGCCGGGCCGGGCAGCGGCAATTGCACGGTTTCGCCCGAGACCGGCGTGATGTCGCCTTGCAGGTCCAGCATCTCGGGCCAGCCATCGGCGGCGATGCGGGCCGTGCCCTCCAGCGTCAGGGCGGCGGCGCTGAGCGACAGCCGATCCAGCGCCAGCGCGCCGGAGGCCGCGCGCGATCCGGCCGCCTGAAGGGCGATCTGATCGCCAAGGAAATCGCGGTAGCGCGGGGCAAAGACCGGCGCGACGTCGCCGCTGACATCCAGCGCAAAGCTGTTGCCATCGTCGTCGCTGGTCAGGGTGACGGTGCCTTGCAGCCGGTCCTGCCCGTCTGTGGACAGGTCCACCGTGGCGGTGAAATCCGACAGCGGGTCGTCGCCCTGCGCCTGCAACCGGACCGAGGGCCTGCCGGGCAGGTCCAGCAGCGTCGCGGCGATGCCGTCTTCGGGTTCGTCCAGCAGCAGGTCCAGCCGCAACTGGCGCGAGGCATTGTCGAACGCGGCGTCCAGCGTGATTTCCCCGCCCCGGTCGAGGCGTTGGATATCGAGCGCGGCATTGCCCTCGCCCCCGGACAGCGCGGCATTGCCGGTCAGCGACAGCGCCACCTCCAGACCAAAGACCGGCGCGCCGATCTCGGCCCGGTCGATGCGCAGCTCGGCGAGATTGACCGAGACGGGCAGCTCCGGCAGGGAAAACGTGCCGCTGGCCTCTGGCGCGGGCATCTCGCCCTCGGCGGGCAGGGGCAGACGGGGCAGCGACAGGCGTGCGGCGCTGATCTCGTCGATCTCGATCCGGCCCGCCAGCAGCGCGGCGCGGTTCCATTGCAGGGCCACATCGTCGATGGTCAGCCAGACGCCGTCGGGGTCGGTGACGGTGATGCGGTCGATGGTGGCGCGCGAACTGAGCGCGCCCTGAAAGCCCTGAAGCTGGACGCTGCGGCCCTCGGCGGACAGCGCGTCCTCCAGCAGGCCCTGAATATAGCCCCGGTCCGAGTCCTGCGTCTGGGCGAACAGCGACAGCGGCGTGAGCAGGCAGAGAAGAACGGCAAGCAGACGCATCAGAACGCCTGCCCGATGCCGATGTAAAGCTGCACGCCATCGCCGGTATCGCCGCCGACCGGTCCGGCCACATCGAAGCGGATCGGGCCGACCGGGGTCTTGTAGCGCAGGCCAAGGCCCGCGCCCGCATGCCAGTCGGACCCGCCGCCAAAGCTTTCGCTGCCCACGACACCGTAATCGGCAAAGGCCACGACGCCGATAGTGTCGGTCACACCGATCCGCGCCTCTGCCGAAAGGACGGCCAGCGAACGGCCCCCAAGGCTGACCCCGCCGTAATCGGCGTCAAGGGACTGGTAGGGCTGGCCGCGCACGGTGCCGCCGCCGCCGGAATAGAACAGCATGTCCGGCGGCGCGTTGACCGCGTCGGTGCCGCCATAGCTGCCCAGTTGCAGCCGCCCGGCCAGAACCGCGCGGTCCCCCACGGCGCGATAGGCACGCCCGTCCAGCGCAAAGCGCGCACCGTATTCGCCGCGTGTCTGGTTGTAGAAGGGTTCGAGCTCGGCCATCAGGTAATAGCCGTCCCTGGCGTCCAGCGGATCGTCGCGGGTGTCCCATGTCAGCGCGGCGGGCAGGCTGAACAGCAGCATCTCGCGCGTCTGGTTGGGGGCGTTGGTAAAGCGGTCGGTGATCTCGGCATAGCTGATCGCGACACCCAGATCGCCAGTCAGGGTCGGCGAGAACTCACGCGAGACACCCAGCGTCAGCTCGGCCCGGTCGGTCAGAAAGTCCGGCTCGTCGGCGCGCGACAGGCCTGCCTCGGCGTAGAACATGGTATCTGCGCCATAGACCGCGGGTTTTTCGATCCGCACCGACAGGGAATAGTCGATGCCTTGCCCGGCGCCGCCGATCTGGGCGATCTCGCCGTCGATGCGCAGCCGTTCCGCCCCGCCAAAGAAATTGCGGTGCAGCCAGTAGCCCGACAGGGTCAGACCGTCGAGCGAGGACAGCTCGATCCCGCCGCCGATCCGGCGCGGCTTGCGGTCGACCACGGCGATGTCCATGTCGAGCGTGCCATCGGCGCGCGGCGTCTCGCCCTCGGTGATCTGGACCGAGGCAAAGGTGCCGGTGCGGCGCAGCCGGTTGGCGGCGGTCTCGACCTCGGAGGGCATGAAGACCTCGCCGCGCGGCAATCCGGCGATCTGGCGGATGCGGGCCTCGCGCACGGCGCTTTCACCGCTGACGGTGACCTCGCCAAAGCGCAGGCGCGGGCCGGGGTCGATGGCGACATCCACGTCAAGTTGCGCCGCCTCGTGGCGGGCTGTGATCGACTGGTCGGCGATGCGGGCCTTGGCATGTCCGGTGTCGCGCCAATCGGCAACCGCCCCCTGCGCCGCGTCGCGCACCACGGTGGCCAAGGCAGGCTCGCCGGGGGCGAGCGCCGGTTGCGGCTTGGCCAGCGGCGCGATCCGGGCGGTGCCGAAGGTGAAGCGCGGACCGGGATTGACGATGACCTGCGCGCGCTGAAAGGCGTCGGGCACGCCGAACGGGTCGATCTCGGCGGCTTCGCGCCCGTCCAGCAAGATGCTGATCCGGCCGGAGTAATAGCCGTTGGCATAAAGCGCTTCGAGCAGGGTGGTGTAATCGCTCTGCGCGGCGGCGATCACGTCACGGGCCGTGGTATCCTCGCCCTCGGTCAGGTTGGACAGGGTTGACGCTGCGATCAACGTGTCCTGCAACGGGTCATCGTTGCCGATCGACAGGTCCAGCTTGAAGGTCTCCAGCGCGTCGGCTGCCGGGACAAGGAAGATCGAGGCCAGCGCCGCGCCAGCCCCCAGAATACACCGCTTGACGGACATTTTACCCCCGCTCTTTCACTCGAGTCTAGGGCAAGGGGTGCCCCGCTTCCATGGCGAACTTGAGCTTCGGGCGCGTTTCTGCTGAACCTTTCGTGAGGCAAAACAGGGGGAGCACATGCAGACGGCAGACATTCTGATCATCGGTGGCGGCATGGCGGGGATCAGCGCCGGGGCGATGATGGCGGCAGAGGCAAAGGTGCATGTGTTGGAGGCAGAGCCGATGACCGGCTACCATTCCACTGGGCGCTCGGCGGCGATCTTCATCCGCAATTACGGCAACGCAACCTTGCGGGCGCTGAACGCCCTGTCGGTCGATTTCTTCGAGACGCCAGAGGGCGTGTCGGACAGGTCCCTGTTGACCCCGCGTGGCGAGTTGCTGCTGGCGCGCGAGGACGAGTTGGACGTGCTGCGCGACTATGCCGACGGGGCCGAGGGGCTGGAGCATCTGACGCCATCCGAGGCAGCGGACCTCGTGCCGATCCTGCGGGACGGTGTGTTCGCGGCGGCGATCCTTGAGCGCGACGCGCAGGATATCGACGTGGACCGGATGTTGCAGGGCTATACGCGCCTCTTGAAGGCGCGCGGCGGTGTCGTGACCTGCGGTGCCCGGGTCGAAACCATGCGGCGCGCGGGCGGCGTTTGGGTGGTCGAAACCCCCGCCGGTGCCTTTCAGGCGCCGGTGGTGGTCAACGCGGCGGGGGCTTGGGCCGGGGCAGTGGCCGCGCTTGCCGGGGCGCAGGCGATCCCGGTGACGCCGTGCAGGCGATCGGCGGCGCTGCTGCCTGCACCTGCCGAGGGGGTCATGGACTGGCCGTTGTTCGGATCGGTCTCCGAGACATGGTACGCGAAACCCGATGCCGGGCGGCTGATGGTCAGCCCCGCCGATGCCGACCCGGTGGAACCGCACGACGCATGGCCCGACGACATGGTCCTGGCCGAGGGGCTGGACCGCTACGAACGCTCGGTCACTTTGCCGGTGACACGGGTGGAGCGGTCATGGGCGGGGTTGCGCAGCTTTGCCCCGGACAAGACGCCGGTGGTCGGTTTCGACCGGCAGGCCGAGGGGCTTCTCTGGCTGGCGGGGCAGGGCGGCTATGGCATCCAGACCGCCCCCGCGCTGGCGCAGATCGCCTGCGCGCTGGTCACGGGGCAAGAGGCCGGAGAGGTGGCGCAGGCGCTCAGCCCGACGCGGTTCTAATCCGCCGGAAAGCCGACCTTGATCTGGACGGTTTCCTTGCCCGGATTGTCCTCGAAGATCCCGCCGTTGGAGCGGTGGTCATAGGCCAGCCCCAGCCGCCAGCCCGCCCACGGCTCGATGCCGATCTCCAGACCCGAGCGGAATTCGAGCCAGCCGCCCATGTCGAAACCGCCATTGTCCAGATAGAGCCCCGGCATCAGGTGCAACTCGGCATAGAAAGGCCCCCAGCCACGGGTATAGGTCACGCCGTAGCCGGTCCACAGCTCGCCATCCTCGCCCACGGACAGGCCCATGGCCTGCCCGAACGGGCCAAGATTGCTGCCGAAATCGTAGCGTGTGTAGCTTTCCATCGCCGGGTCGGCGCGGCGGTGGATGACCTCCCCCGCCGAGATATTGACCCGCGCCTGAGCGTCGCTGCGCCCCCAGCAGCCGTCTGCCGTGCCGCAATGCTCCGCGCTCATGTCGGACCACCCCAGCAGGACCAGCAGAACGGCAAAGGTTCCGTCGGCCATGGATCAGGACTTCAACCGGTAGCCGGTGCGGAACATCCACCACGCCACCGCGCAGACGGCCAGCGTTGCCGCCAGCGCAAAGCCAAAGCCGAACAGCGGCGCGCTGTCCGACACGCCCAACATGCCATATCGCACTCCGTCGATCAGGTAGAAGACCGGGTTGACATGGGTGACTTGGTACAGGCCCGGCGGCAGCGCCTCGACCGAGTAGAAGGTGCCCGACAGGAAGGCCAGAGGCGTGATGATGAAATTGGTGATCGCCGCCATCTGGTCGAACTTGTTGGCAAAAACGCCCGCGATGATCCCCAGCGCCGACAGGAACGCCGCGCCGAGGATGACGAAGGCGAGCATGGTGAGCGGGTGCGCGGGGAACAGCCCCATCGTCACCCAGACCGCCAGCGTGATGGCACAGGCCACGACCAGCCCGCGTGCCACGCCGCCCGCCAGATAACCCACCAGCAGTTCTCCGCCGGACAGCGGGGGCATCAGCGTGTCGACGATGTTGCCCTGCACCTTGGAAATCACGATGGACGAGGATGTATTGGCGAATGCGTTCTGGATCACCGTCATCATCAGGATGCCGGGTGCGATGAAATGCGCGAACGGCACCCCCATCACGTCGCCCCGTCGCGGCCCGATCGCGATGGTGAAGATCACCATGAACAGCCCCGCGGTCACCAGTGGCGCCAGCAGGGTTTGTGTCCAGACATTGGCGAACCGCAGGATCTCGCGTTTGGCGAGGGTTTGTACGCCCAGCCAGTTCACCCGTCCAAAGCGGCGGGTTCCGGGGGCAAAGCTTTCGGTCTGCGACATGGGGCCTCCTGATCTTGCGCGACCTTGTAACTTGATCGGTAATGATTAGAATAGGGTGCAAGTCAGATAAAACAGGCGGCCGCGCAACCCGAGGCCGCTTTTTTCCGTGGAGGGACCCATGTCCTGGACCGATGAACGCGTGGAACTGCTGAAGAAGATGTGGGGCGAGGGGCAGTCCGCCAGCCAGATCGCCAAGGAACTGGGCGGCGTGACGCGCAATGCGGTCATCGGCAAGGTGCATCGTCTGGGCCTGTCCAACCGTGCAGGTGCCGCGCCTGCGCCGGAGGCGAAGCCTGCCCCCGCCGCCGCGCCGAAGCCCAAGGCCGAGCCCAAGCCGAAGCCCGCCACAGCCGAGCGTCCCGCGCCCAAGCCCGAGCCCGTGCCGGAACCCAAGCCGGAACCTGTGACCAACAACGTCACGCCCTTGCCCGCGCGCAAGCAGATCATCCCGGCGGGCCAGCCCCTGCCGCCGCAGCCCTCGACCAACGAAATCTCGCCCGAGGCGCTGGCCAAGGTCTCCGAGGTGGAAAAGAAGGCGAAGAAGCTGACCCTGATGGAGCTGACCGAGCGGACCTGCAAATGGCCCGTGGGCGACCCAGCGACCGAGGATTTCTGGTTCTGCGGTCTGCCGACCCAGCAGGGCAAACCCTATTGCGAGGCGCATGTGGGCGTTGCCTTCCAACCCATGAGCTCGCGCCGCGACCGCCGTCGGTAACGGTGCGTTTCAGCAATTCCGGGGCCTCCGCAGTGCGGGGGCCTTTGTTGTTTTGGCAGTGTTTCGTAGTCCCGAATAGCGCCTGTTGTGCAGCTGTGGATGGAACGGCGGGTGTGCGGACGAAGCTGTCCTTGCCTCAAGGTTATCCGAAGTCGGTTTCAGCCAAGAACTCTAAACAGAAGCCTCGGCTACAGATGCATTGATTTGTACGGCACACCTTCAAGAGCGCGATAGGTTTCCAGACCGTGACGTTCCAGCGCCTTCAACAGATCCGAACTGAGTTGCCCCTCTACGGTTACGACAATCTGGTGCATGTCTTCCTCGATCCGGACGATCACGTCGTCCACGAGGATTCTGTGCGAGCGAAGCCCCTTGCTGTCCGGATCAGGTTCAGTCGGGCGATGTGGAATGGGCGGGGCGAACCGAGCATCGAACAACTCAGCGTCGACAATGTGCCCCCGTTCTTCAAACTTGGCTTGATAGCGCGTCGCCAACTTGCTTTCGCGCGTTGAGCGGCTTGAACGAACGACTTGCTCTATGCCCCACAGATCGTTGTACCCTTCGTCTTCACGAACCAGAAGCCACCTCTGAAATGGCTTGGTTTCCAAGGCAGACCATGAGTTCGACACCAGATCGAATTCCCATGTTGTAAGGTTCTCGACGGCTCTCTCAGTGGGCTGATGTGCTACCTGTCCTCCCGAGCAGAGGATCTTCTTGCCTTGAGGGTCCAGCTCAGGTTGGTGTCCGTATAGCCATGGTGGCGCTTCGCCCTGAGTCACCACGCGATGCATGGAAAAATCGGAAAGCCATAGGCGGAAAACAAGTGTTTCGCGGGGGTCACGATCGCCAGGATGTCGCAGTCCGCCAATGATGAGTATCTCATCTTCCAGCAACGTGGCGCTATGGAAGTCCGTTGGAGGGAATATGTCGGTCGGGTAGCCAAGTATTGCAATAGAGCCATCAGGCCCGACGACAACTACATCGTTGTATATGTAGAAGTCCGGGTCATAGTGATCTTCGTGTTCCCCTCCGATGTAAACGACTGTTCCATCGGGGAGTTTCGTTTCAGATCGCCCGAAGCGACTAAAACTCCAACCCGGTGATCTTTTTTCGCCGGATCCCGCTGCTTTGTGAGCCGCGTGTGGCCAAGCTTGTGTCTGAATAAGCCAAGACCATACAGCGTTTGTTTGGTTTTCAGGGTTTGCATTGCCTCTTGTGGGCAATTGCCAGTGACCAAACTGGGCCACCACCTCAGGGGGCGCTTGAAGCTTCTTTGTCATGAATTTGATCGGCTGATCCGATCGCAAGTTGCAATGAACAAGTCATATATACGCGACTCCGTCGCGAAGCCAATCAACTACCCAAAGCGATGCGGACATTCATGCTATGCGCAGCATTCGTCAAAAGGGCTTCAAGCAGGCGATCTCTGTGTCCGTCATTTGGCGTCGTGATGCCTAAATCTTCGATCTGTCGCTGTCGGGGTCGGTATCGCGCGAACGGCTCTTCCCGCGCATCGTGTGAGGCGATATACGCGCGGGCATGCAGAATCCTCCTGATCTTCGCCCCGACCTGTCCCGCGCCCGCATTCAGGACTCCCGCCGTGAGGGCCAGCCGACCATTGGCATGGTCTCGCTTGGCTGCCCCAAGGCGCTGGTGGACAGCGAGCGCATCCTGACGCGCCTGCGGGCCGAAGGGTACGGCATCAGCGCCGACTATGCCGGGGCCGATGCGGTGATCGTGAACACCTGCGGGTTTCTGGACTCGGCCAAGGCGGAAAGCCTCGAGGCCATCGGTGAGGCGCTGGCCGAGAATGGCAAGGTGATCGTCACCGGCTGTCTGGGGGCCGAGCCGGACTATATCACCGGCGTTCACCCAAAGGTTTTGGCCGTCACCGGTCCGCATCAATACGAAGAGGTGCTCGATGCGGTGCATGGCGCGGTGCCGCCTGCGCCCGATCCGTTTATCGACTTGCTGCCCGCCAGCGGTGTCAGCCTGACGCCCCGCCATTACAGCTATCTCAAGATCGCCGAGGGCTGTAACCACAAGTGCAAGTTCTGCATCATCCCCGACATGCGCGGACGTCTTGTCAGCCGCCCGGCCAAGGCCGTGCTGCGCGAGGCGGAAAAGCTGGTGGAAGCCGGGGTGAAGGAACTGCTGGTCATCTCTCAGGACACCTCTGCCTATGGCACCGACTGGAAGGACCGCGAGACGAAATTCCCCTTCCTCGATCTGGCGAAGGATCTGGGGAGCCTCGGCGCTTGGGTGCGGCTGCATTACGTCTACCCCTATCCGCATGTGCGCGAGGTCGTGCCGCTGATGGCCGAGGGCAAGATCCTGCCTTACCTGGACATTCCCTTTCAGCACGCCCACCCCGATACCTTGAGGCGCATGGCGCGCCCCGCTGCCGCCGAGCGCACCTTGGATGAGATCGCCGCGTGGCGCGGGATTTGCCCGGACATCACCCTGCGTTCGACCTTCATCGTCGGCTATCCCGGCGAGACCGAGGATGAATTCCAGACCCTGCTCGACTGGATGGACGAGGCGCAACTGGATCGCGTCGGCTGTTTTCAGTACGAAAACGTCGCCGGGGCGCGGTCGAACGATCTGCCGGATCACGTACCGGAAGAGGTCAAGCAAGAGCGTTGGGACCGCTTCATGGAAAAGGCGCAGGCCATTTCCGAAGCCAAGCTGGCGGCCAAGGTCGGGCAAGTCATGGACGTGATCGTCGATGACGTGGACGAGGACGGCATTGCCACCTGCCGGACCAAGGCCGACGCGCCCGAGATCGACGGCAACCTGTTCATCGACGAGGACGCAGGCGACCTGCAACCGGGCCAGATCGTGCGCGTCGAGGTGGACGAGGCGGGCGAATACGACCTGTGGGGCCGGTTGGCCTGAGGTGGAGGTCCCGGATCTCACGCCCGGGACGGGTGTCACACCATGCCGGGGTCGGGGTCGTTGGTGATCGCTCGCTGCGGGCCTGCAAAGACCGTTTGGCAGCCCATGCCGCAGCCCCCGAAACTGCCCTAGTGCGAAGCGGTCGTCAAGGACGTTGCCCCGGCAGGGCCGTCACGCAGGTCAGTGGCTGCCCTCTTCGAGATGCAGCTTGATGTCGATCAGCACCTTCTGGATGGCCAGTGTTTCGTTCAGCAGGCGCTTGGCCTCGTTGGCGGAAATCACACCATCCTCGATCGATTGGTGATACTCGGCCATCAGCATCGCAAATCGCTGTGACAGCACGATCACGTCGGAATTGACGCCACCTTCGGACCGGGAGTTGCGGCGGTCGTTGTCGAATTGCAGCGTGATGCCCTTCAGTTCGGCCAGCGCAGCGGTGACGTGCGGGTAGCTGGCCGCCTCTTCGAGCGCGGCGACGGCATCGACAGGCATGTAGCGGTCGGCATGTTCGGGATAGTCCGAGTAGTAGCGACCCAGCGTGGCCTTGCTCTTTCCGGTCAGCTTGCAGGCGGCTTCGATGCCCACATCCTTGACCAGCGCCTCGGTGTGCTTCTTCAGGTAACGTCCCACTTTCGACATGTCATTCCTCTTACGCCCCCGGCAGGCAAGCCGCGGGGGGAACCCCAAACCATTCTTCCCATTACAGGATGGGGTCGCACGATGTCATATGAAAACCGTAGCGCGCCGGTTTGCGCGCCGGTGTCAGTTGCCATTTTGCGGCGCAAGACGACAGGCCACGGGGCGGGAGACCCCCTCTGCCCGGTCCGTGGCCTCTTGCGCCCGCCAGAGGCGTGGGGCAAACCGCCCCTATGGCCAAGCTGCATTTCCATTACTCGACCATGAACGCCGGCAAGTCGACCTTGCTGCTGCAAGCCGCGCATAACTACAACGAACGCGGCATGCAGACCTATCTGCTGATCGCGTCCTTCGATGACCGCGCGGGCATAGGCCGCATCGGGTCGCGGATCGGCCTTGCGCGCGAGGCGGATGTGTTTGGCCCCTCCGAGGACCTGTTCCAGAAGATCGCGACGCGGCTGTCCAAGGGGCGTGTGGCCTGCATTTTCCTCGACGAGGCGCAGTTTCTGACCCGCGATCAGGTCTGGCAATTGGCGCGCGTGGTCGATGATTTGAAGGTGCCGATCATGGCCTACGGCCTGCGCGTCGATTTCCGGGGCGAGCTGTTCCCCGGCTCGGCGGCGCTGCTGGCGCTGGCCGACGAAATGCGCGAGGTGCGTACCATCTGCCATTGCGGCAAGAAGGCGACGATGGTCGTGCGCAAGGATGCCGAGGGGCGGGTGTTGACCGAGGGTGACCAGATTCAGGTCGGCGGGAACGAGACCTATGTCAGCCTGTGTCGCCGCCACTGGCGAGAAGCGGTGGGCCAGTAGATGGGTGGCATTCAGGCGCTGGCGACAGGCATCGTCGTCGCAATCGTTGGGTTCTTTTCCTCTTTCCCGATCTTTCTGGCGGGGGCCGAGGCCATGGGGGCAAATGCGGCGCAGGCCTCATCGGCTCTGATGGCCGGGGCCGTGGCGATGGGTGTCGCTGGGATCGCGCTGGCGCTGTGGCACAAGGTGCCCGCGTCTTGCGCGTGGTCCACGCCCGGTGCGGCGCTGCTGGCGGTGTCCACCCCCGCGCCCGAGGGGCTTTCCGGGGCGGTCGGCGCCTTCGTGATCGCCGGGGCATTAACGGTGGTGGCGGGTTTCTGGAAGCCGCTGGTGCGGCTGGCGCAGGCGGTGCCCGGTCCGATCACCCAAGGGATGCTGGCGGGCGTTCTGCTGCCGATCTGTTTCGCACCGATCCGCGCACTGGCGGAGGCGCCGCTGGTCGCCGGGCCGATCCTGCTGGCTTGGTTCGCGGTCAGCCGGGTGTCGCGCCTGTTCGCGGTGCCGGCGGCGGTGGTCGTGACCCTGGGGCTGGTGATCTGGCACAACGGGGCGTTGCCCTTGCCGGAACAGGCGTTGAGCGTCCCGGTCTGGGTCACGCCGACCTTTTCCCTGCAAGCGCTGATCGGCCTCGCGATCCCGCTGTTCATCGTGACCATGGCCACGCAGAACATACCCGGTGTGGCGGTGCTGAAAGCGAACGGCTTCACGCCGCCGCCTGGGCCGATGTTTGCAAGCGTCGGTGCGCTCAGCATCCTGTCCGCGCCGTTCGGGGCGATCCAGACGAACCTTGCCGCGATCACGGCGGCCATGTGCTCGGACGAGCACGCGCACCCGGACAAGGCACAACGCTACTGGGCTGCCGTTTGGGCCGGGCTGTTCTACTGCCTGTTCGGTGTGTTTGCGGCGTTGGTGACGTTTGTCGCTGCTGCCGCGCCGCCCTTGGCGATGGCGAGCCTTGCCGGGGTGGCGCTGTTCAACGTGTTCATCGGATCAGCGACGGGCGCCCTGAAGGACGATGGCACCCGCGAAGCCGCCGCGCTGACCTTTGTCATCACCGCCTCGGGCCTGACCCTGTTCGGGATCGGCGGCGCGGTCTGGGGATTGCTCGTGGGCTGTGCTGTCTATGCGCTGGGCCATTTGAAGCAGGGAAACATCAAGTAGGATGGGTGATCACCCATCCTACCTCAGGCTGTCTCAGGCCCGCTCGACCAAGACGGACCCGACCGAATAGCCCGCGCCAAAGGAACAAATGACGCCCCGGTCCCCCGGCTCCAAATCGCCCGAATACTTGGAAAACGCGATGATGGACCCGGCCGAAGACGTGTTGGCATAATCCTGCAGGATGTTGGGCTGCTCGCCGTCCTCGGGCACACGGCCCAGCACTTTCTTCCCGATGAAATCGTTCATCGTCCTGTTCGCTTGATGCAGCCAGAGCCGCTTCAGGTCCCCCGCCCGCCAGCCCTCATCCCCCATATGGCCAAGGATATGCGCCGAGACCATCGGCAGCACTTCCTTGAAGACCTTGCGCCCGTTCTGCATGAACTGCATATCGCGGCGGTCCTCCATCTGGTCATGGGTGCGGCGGAGAAAGCCGTTATTGTTGCGGATGTTGTTGGAAAACTGCGTGGCGCAACGGGTCGAGATCACGTCGAAGCGCGCGCCCTTGGCGTCCGCGGCGCGTTCCAGCACCACCGCGGTGCAGACATCGCCAAAGATGAAGTGGCAGTCCCGATCGCGCCATTCCAGATGGCCCGAGGTGATTTCGGGGCAGACCACGATGGCCTTGCGGATCGACCCGCTGCGGATCATGTCCGCCGCCGCCTGAATGCCGAAGGTGGCCGACGAGCAGGCGACGTTCATGTCGAAGGCAAAGCCGCCCGCACCCAGCAGGTTCTGGATCTCGATGGCCACGGCGGGGTAGGCGCGTTCCATGTTCGACGCGGCGCAGATCACCAGATCGATCGCGGACGCATCGACCCCGGCCATCGCCAGCGCCTTGCCGCACGCGTCCATCGCGATTTCGGCCATGTAGCCGGGCGCGTCATCCGGCCTGCCGGGCAGGCGCGGATACATGCGCGTCGGGTCGAGAACGCCGTCCTTGTCCAGCACGTAGCGTTGCTCGATTCCCGAAGCGTTCAGGATGAACTCGCTGCTGGAGTGTCCCATCGCCTCGACCTCGCCCGCGGCGATCCGCTCGGCGTTCTCGGCGTTCCAGAGGTCGGCATAGGCGTTGAAGGCCACGACCAACTCATCGTTGGTGATGACCTGCTCGGGTGTAAAGACACCATGTCCGGTGATGGCGGGCTGCGTCATGATCGGTCCTCCTTCACGCCGGGTTACGCAAGGGCGCACGAAATTCAAGGCGTGGCGTTACGGAACCTTTACACGAATCTGGGCTTATAGACAGAAGCTAACCGGGGAATATCATGTTGTTGCGCTTGCCGAAACTGATCCACCTGCCGCGTGCCGAGGACCTGTTGAACAGCCTCCTGCCGGCTTGGCCCGTGATGCGCACGGCGCAGGATCAGGACCCTTGGAACCCGGAAACCCACGAGGATCGTCGGCTGACCACCCCCGAAGACTAGGGGAACGTGGCGGCGGCCCATGCGTTTACCTCTCAGGAGGTAGACATCATGGACCGTCTCAGTTGGTATATCGCGATGATGAGCGCAACCGGTATCGCCGGGGCTGCACTCATCGTCTTCTTCACACTCGATTGGTACACGTGGCAGGCGATCGTCACTGCGGTGGTGATCGGGGCAATCGCAGGTTGGCCAAGCGCCAAGCTGATCTCGCAATACATCAAGCGCAACGATCCGCTGTTCAACCCGCCCAAGCGGGATGGCGTCTTGCCCGATCCGTCCGCACCCGAGGTGTGACCAAGCGGCCCCGGGCGCGTCAGTGCATCCGCCCACCGTCGGGCACCGGCTGATCCGGGGCCAGCAGCACGATGCCGCCATCCGGGTCTGCCAGGCCCAGAACCAGAACTTCGGACATGAATTTGCCGATCTGGCGGGGTGGGAAGTTCACCACCCCCATGACCTGCCGCCCGACCAGCGTTTCGGGCGTGTAATGCGCCGTGACCTGTGCCGAGGTTTTGCGCTCGCCGATCTCGGGGCCGAAGTCGATCCACATCTTGATCGCCGGTTTGCGCGCCTCCGGGTAGGGCTCGGCGCGGATCACGGTGCCGACGCGGATATCGACCTTGAGGAAGTCGTCAAAGGTGATCTCAGCCATTGGCCAGCTCCCGCGATCTGTCCGCTGCCGCCGCCACGGTCGCCTTCATCAGCGCGGGCAAGGCATCCTCGGCCATCAGCACCTCCAGCCCGGCCTGCGTGGTGCCGTTGGGCGAGGTGACGTTGACCCGCAGTTCCGCCGGGTCCTCGTCCGCCTGCATCGCCAGCGCACCGGCGCCCGCGACGGTGGCCTTGGCCAGCGCCATCGCCAGATCGGGGGCCAAGCCCTGCGCCTCGCCCGCCGCGGCCAGACATTCGATCATGTGAAACACATAGGCGGGGCCGGAACCGCTGACCCCGGTCACGGCGTCCATCTGGTCCTCGCCTTCCAGCCGGACCACCTGACCCACGGCGGACAGCAGCGCCTCGGCCTGCGTCAGATGCGTGTCCTTGGTGGAGCCGTTGCCGATGATCGCCGTGATCCCCTGACCCACGGCGGCGGGTGTGTTGGGCATGGCGCGGATGATCGGCGTTTGCGCCCCCAGCATCCGCTCATAGGTCGCAATGCCGATCCCCGCCGCGACCGACAGGAACAGCGTCGTGCCATTGCCCATCGCCTGCAAGGCAGGCAGCGCTTCGGCCATCATCTGGGGTTTCACAGCGATCAGGACGATGGCGGGGTCGGCGGGCAGGTCTTGATTCACATGCACGCCCTGCGCTTGCACCCAATCCGACGGAAACGGGTCCTGCACCCAGACCGATCCGGCAGGCAAGCCCTTGGCCAGCCAACCGGCCAGCATCGCGGACCCCATCTTGCCACATCCCAAAAGCACCAGCCCGCGCCGGGCGATCTCGCTATCCTGCATCACGTTGCCTCCTGTGTTCGTGACAGGGGTAACGAAGGCCGACGATTTTTAGAATGAAAATCGTCACCGCGCCTCAGGCGCGGCCATAGGCCTCGGCAATCGCGATCTTCATCGCCTCCTGTGCGCTCTTGTCCGTCCAGCTCATCAGCTGGAACGCCGGGTAATAGCGCTCGGCGCTCAGCACGGCGGCGGTGATCATCGTGTCGATCTGTTCGGGCGAGGCGATATTGCCGCCCGCCAACACCAGACCGTAGCGATAGACCATCAGCTTGGGTTCCGCCCAATAGCTGAATGCGCCCGCCCAGCATTGATCGTTCACGAGGTTCAGCCCCTCGTAGAGCACCGGCAGCTTGGCCTCCGGCGGCTCCATTTCAAAGGAGCAGATCATCCGCAGGGTTTCATCCCGGTGCGACCAGGCCAGCGTGATCGAATAGGTGCGCCACTGGCCTTCGACCGCCATGGCGATCTGGTCGTCGCCGATCCGGTCGAAATCCCAGTCATTGTGCGACGCGATATGTTCGACGATGTCGATGGGATGCAGGTCGTCGGACAGGTAATGCTCGGATAGGGCCATGCCGCCACCTCATTTTGTTTGTTGCGCTTGGGTCATGGTCGTGCCCAAGCACTTGGTCACCGCTCTAGGGTCTGCGGGATGTTACACGCGCCCTTACAAGATATGGTGCCAGTTGGGTGAGTCGGCTGTAAAGTGAAAATTTGTTGATAACTTCGGAAATCTGTGGGCGATTCGCGAATCGGGCTCAATTTCGGGGCGTGACGTCCTGCAAGGCGCGGGTGAACAGCTGTGCGCTGCGCGAAGGTGCGGCGTCGGGCAGGGTCATCAGCCCCACCGGGCCTGCGGTCAGGCTCAGGTCCAGTGGCAGGGCGAACAAGCGACCATCCGCCAGATCCTGCGCGACCACCCCTTCGGAGATGAACCACAACGCCGTTGCCACCCGCATGTAGTTGCGCCCGAACGCGCCCGAGACGCATTCGATCCGGTCGGCAAAGGCCCCCAGCCCATGCGCGACACACCATCGGTCGATCAGGGGGCGGATCGCGGCGCCCTCGGGCGGGTAGAGCATGGCCCAGCCTTGCAGGTCCTGCGGGGCAATCGCCTGCCCGATCAGCGGATGGCCGGGCGAGGCGACGCAAACCACGCGTTCCTCGTAGAGTTGGGTGAAAGACAGGCCGGTCATCATCTCGGCCGTGCCCATGCGCCCGATCACCATGTCCAGCCGCCCGGCGCGCAGCTCGCCGGTCAGCGCGCCATGCGCCCCGTCGCGCAGGTGCAGGCGGGTGTCGGGGGACAGATCGCGAAAGCGCGCGACGGCCTCGGGCATCAGCCTAGCGGCAACCGAGGGCAGCGACCCCACGCGCAGAACCTCGGCCCCGCCTTGGCGCAACGCCTTCACACCATCGAAGCCGCGCCGTAGCGCCGCAAGGCTTTGGCCTGCGAATTCCAGAAAGACATCGCCCTCGGGGGTCATGCGGATGCCGCTGCGGTCGCGCTCCATCAGGGTCGCGCCAAGGATGTCCTCCAACTCTTTCAGCGTCTTGGACAGGGCGGGCTGCGACAGGTTCAGTTCCGCGCAGGCGGCCTTCAGGCTGCCTTGGCGGGCGATGGCCGATAGCGCCTCCATATGGCGTATCTTGATACGGCGGTCCACTTGGTTTCCTTTTTTGACAAGTATACGCGCCAAATCGCAATTTTACATGCCCAAAAGGTTCAGTCTAAATCCCCGCCAACGGAGGATCATATGAAGACTCAGGTTTGCATCATCGGCGGCGGCCCATCCGGCCTGCTGTTGTCCCAACTTCTGCACCGCAAGGGCATCGACAGCATCGTGCTGGAGCGCAAGACCAAGGACTATGTGCTGGGGCGCATCCGCGCTGGCATCCTTGAGAAAGGCATGCTGCACCTGATGCGCGAGGCTGGCGTGGGCGAGCGGATGGACCGCGAGGGCTTTGTCCACGAGGGCACGGTGATTTCCTACGGGGATGAGCAGTTCACCGTCAATTTCAAGGACACCATCGGTGAGACGGTCATGGTCTACGGCCAGACCGAAGTGACGCGCGACCTCTATGCGGCGCGCGAGGCGGCGGGCGGGCAGATCGTCTTCAACGTGGATCAGGTGGTGATCCATGGCGCCGACAGTGACGCGCCGTTTGTCACCTACGATGTGGACGGCGACCCGCAGCGCATCGATTGCGACTATGTGGCGGGCTGTGACGGGTTTCACGGGGTCAGCCGCCAGACCATCCCGCTGGATGTGCGCAAAGAATACGAAAAGGTTTATCCCTTTGGCTGGCTGGGCATCCTGTCGGAAACCCCGCCCGTGCATGAGGAACTGATCTATGCAAGCTCCGAGCGCGGTTTTGCCCTGTGTTCGATGCGCAATGACAACCTGTCGCGCTACTACATCCAGTGCTCGCTGTCCGATAGTCCCGACGACTGGACGGACGAGGCGTTCTGGGAGGAACTCAAACGCCGCATCCCGTCTGACGCCGCCGACCGTCTGGTGACGGGCCCCAGCATCGAGAAAAGTATCGCGCCGCTGCGGTCTTTCGTGACCGAACCCATGCGCTGGGGGCGGCTGTTCTTGTGTGGCGATGCGGCGCATATCGTGCCGCCGACCGGGGCCAAGGGGCTGAACACCGCGGCAAGCGACATCCACTACCTGTATCACGGGCTGACCCAATTCTATCACGAGGGCGACAGCGCGGGTCTGGATGGCTATTCCGAAAAGGCGCTGGCCCGCATCTGGAAGGCCGAACGCTTCAGCTGGTGGATGACCTCGCTGCTGCACCGCTTCCCGGATCAGTCGGAATTCGACCTGAAGATGCAGCGCGCGGAAATCGAATTCCTGCGCACGAACAAGGCCGCCCAGCAGGCGATGGCCGAGAACTATGTCGGCTTGCCGTATTGAGGAGCGCACCATGACCAACCGTTACGACGCCGGGATGAAGGTCCGCCGCGAGGTTCTGGGCGACGCCCATGTGGACCGCGCCGAGGCCGCCAAGACCAAGCTGGATGAACCCTTTCAGGAGATGATCACCGAAACCGCATGGGGGAGCCTCTGGGCGAATGATCGGATCACGCGCCGGGAACGGTCGATGCTGACGCTGGCGCTGCTGGCGGCCTGCAAGAATTTCGAGGAAATCCCCATGCATTTGCGCGCCGCCACCCGCACCGGGGCCAGCCGCGAAGACATCATGGAGGCGTTTCAGCACGTGGCGGTTTACGCGGGCGTCCCGGCGGCCAATCATGCGATCAAGCTGGCCAAGCAGACCTGGGCCGAACTCGACCAAGCATAACCGGGAACGCGCATTCCTGAGGAGGAGACAACCATGCCGCTCAAAGGCGAATTCTACCAGCGGGACCGCGAATGGCATCCCAAGGCCTATACGCACGATTACAAGACCTCGGTGGCGCGCTCGCCGCGCCAGTCGCTGATCTCGCTCGAAAACACCGTGTCCGAGATCACCGGCCCGCGTTTCGGGCATGGCGATATCGACCCCGGCGACAATGACCTGATCTACAATTACGCGCAGTCGGGCGAAAGCGCGATCGGCGAGCGGATCATCCTGCACGGCCGGGTTCTGGACGAAAACGCGCGCCCGGTGCCGAACACGCTGGTCGAGATCTGGCAGGCCAATGCGGGCGGGCGCTATCGCCACAAGAAGGATACCTATCTCGCCCCCATCGACCCCAACTTTGGCGGCTGCGGGCGCACGATCACCGACGAGAACGGCTATTACTTCTTTCGCACGGTCAAGCCCGGCGCTTATCCGTGGCGCAACTGGGTGAACAGCTGGCGCCCGGCGCATATCCACGTCTCGATCTTTGGCACGGCCTTCGCGCAGCGCCTGATCACGCAATGCTATTTCGAGGGTGACCCGCTGATCCCGCATTGCCCCATCCTGAAGACCGTCCCGATGCAGGAGGGGATCGAGCAATTGACCGCCGCGCTGGACCTGAACGCGACGATCCCGCTGGATACGATCGCCTATAAGTTCGACATCGTGCTGCGTGGACGGCGCTCGACGCTGTTCGAAAACCGTCTCGAAGGGAACTGACATCTGTCCCTTGCGCTGCACGCCCCGGGCCTGACCCGGGGCCTCATGGCCAAGGTGGAGGTCCCGGGTCAAGCCCGGGACGCGTGACAAGAGGAATGCAAGACATGGTACAGAAGCTGGATTATCTCAAGGAAACCCCCTCGCAGACCGCTGGCCCTTACGTCCATATCGGCCTTGCGCCGGGGGCGGCGGGCTTTGACATCTACAAACAGGAGCTGGGCTGGGACATCGCCGGGCCGAACGCGGCTGGCGAACGTATCCGGGTGCAGGGGCTGGTGATCGACGGCATGGGCGCGCCCGTCAAGGACGTGCTTCTGGAGGCGTGGCAGGCCAATGCCTCCGGCGTCTATGCGCATGAGGAAAGCACCGGCGAGGTCGAGGACGGCTTTCGCGGCTGGGGCCGCGTCATCACCGATTTCGACACGGGCGAGTGGGGCTTTGACACGGTCAAGCCGGGTCCCGTGCCGGGCCGCTACGGGTCGACGCAGGCCCCGCATATCAACCTGTGGATCGTGGCGCGTGGCATCAATGTGGGGCTGAACACGCGGCTTTACTTCGAGGACGAAGACAACAGCGCCGATCCGGTGCTGAACGGCATCGAATGGGTCAACCGTCGCAGCACCCTGATCGCCAAACGCACCGAACGGGAGGGCAAGGTGGTCTACCGCTTTGACATCCGCCTTCAGGGCGAGGGCGAGACGGTCTTTTTCGACATCTGAATTCACGTTATTAACCGTGGCCCCCTGCCGACCGGGCGGGGGGCCAAGCTACGTCATCCCCCGAGGAAAGCCATGACCAAACCCTGCATCATCTGCGTCGCCATCACCGGCTCTGTCCCGCGCAAGGCCGACAACCCCGCCGTGCCGATTTCCGTCTCCGAGCAGGTCGAAAGCACGCAGGCCGCGTTCGAGGCGGGGGCCACGATCATGCACGCCCATGTGCGCAACCCGGATGAGACCCCGACCTCGGACCCTGAGCTGTTCGCCCAGCTGGTCGAGGGGATCAAGAAGCACTGCCCCGGCATGATCATCCAGCTGTCCACGGGGGGCCGGTCGGGCGCGGGTAAAACACGTGGCGGCATGCTGCCCTTGTGGCCCGATATGGCCTCCCTGTCGGTGGGATCGAACAACTTCCCGACGCGGGTCTATGAGAACCCGCCCGATCTGGTTGACTGGCTGGCCTCGGAAATGAAGACCTATGAGGTCAAGCCCGAGATCGAGGCGTTCGACCTGTCGCATATCTTCAAGGCCGCCGAGATGAACCGCGACGGGCGCATCCCCGGCAAGCTGTATGTGCAATTCGTCATGGGGGTGAAGAACGCGATGCCTTGTGACCGTGAGGTCTTTGACTACTACATCAAGACGGTGCAGCGCCTTGCGCCGGATGCCGAATGGTGCGCGGCGGGGATCGGGCGTCACCAGATCGAGGTCAATGAATGGTGCATCGCCAGTGGCGGCCACACGCGGACCGGGCTTGAGGACAATGTGCGTCTCGACAAATCCACCCTTGCCCCGTCGAATGCGGCGCTGGTGCAGCGCGCGGTCGACCTGTGCGAGAAATACGAGCGTCCCGTGGCGACGGCGGCGCAGGCGCGTGAGATTCTCGGCTTGCGCGCGGCCTGACCCAGAGGCCCCGGGTCAGGCCCGGGGCTGCCGCGCGCCTAGCCCATCAGTTTCGCGCCGAAGCAGGTCTGTTGCACGGCGGGCACGGTCCCTGCGGGGAAGACGGTAAAGCGCTGCTCCAGCAGCGTCGTGTCGCCAGAGACCAGCTTGAAGACCCACGACCCCTGCACCCGTTCGTAATCGTGTTCGAAGGTGAAGAGGTTGACCATGGTCGCGCCGGCATTGGCCTCGGCCTGCCAGCGTTCGACCGTCACCGCGTTGGGCCCCATGGGCGGATGTTCGACCACGACCCACAGATCGTCCAGCGCATGCCCCGGTTCCAGCGTCGCCCGGATGCCGAAGGACAGGCCGATCTCTGCCGGGACTGCCGTGGTGATCACGTCGATCTCGCGCTGCTGGTCGATGATGTTGAGAATGCCGGACTCGGTTCCGGGGGCCTCGCGTCTGCCCTCCAGCGTGACCTCGCAGATCACGCCATGGCCCTCAAGGACAAGCGGGGCTTCGACAAAGCCGCCTTGGGCAAAGGCGGGCAGGCCGAGAACGAGAAGGGGCAGGCTGCGCAGCATCGTCTCACCTTTGGATCACTGCCCCTGACTAACATGCCGCGTCCCGTGTGACAGGTCAGAAATGCCTGACCTCTGAAACGTGAAAGGCCCCCCGCGATGCGGAGGGCCCTGAACACGGTGCCGAAACGATCAGCCGATGGCGACGGCTTTCACGTCTTCGTCGATGTAGGGCACGTACTGTTCGAAGTTGTCCGCGAACATCTGCACCAGCTTCTGGGCCTGCGCGTCATAGCCGGCCTTGTCGTCCCATGTCTTGCGCGGGTCGAGCAGCAGCTCGGGCACGCCTTCGACATGCACGGGAACCTCGAAGCCGAAATTGGCGTCCTTGCGGAACTCGGCATCGTTGAGCGAGCCGTTCAGCGCGGCGGTCAGCAGGGCGCGGGTGGCCTTGATCGGCATGCGCGAGCCGGTGCCGTAGGCACCACCGGTCCAGCCGGTGTTCACCAGCCAGCAGGTCGCGCCGTGCTTGGCGATCTTGTCGCGCAGCAGGTTGCCATAGGCCTCGGGGCGGCGCGGCATGAAGGGCGCGCCAAAGCAGGTCGAGAAGGTGGGTTCCGGCTCGGTCACGCCGCGCTCGGTCCCGGCGACCTTGGAGGTGAAGCCCGACAGGAAGTGGTACATCGCCTGCGCCGGTGTCAGACGCGCGATCGGGGGCAGCACGCCGAACGCGTCACAGGTCAGCATGATGATGTTCTTGGGGTGGCCACCCAGCGCGGTTTTCGATGCATTCGAGATGTAATGCAGCGGGTAGGCGCAGCGCATGTTCGCGGTCAGGCTGTCATCCTCGAAATCCAGATCAAAGGTTTCCGGGTCGAAGATCATGTTCTCGATCACGGTGCCGAACTTCTCGGTCGTGGCGTAGATTTCCGGCTCGGCTTCGGGGGACAGGCTGATGGTCTTGGCATAGCAGCCGCCCTCGAAGTTGAAGGTGCCGCGATCCGACCAGCCGTGTTCGTCGTCGCCGATCAGCACGCGATCGGGGTCGGCGGACAGGGTGGTCTTGCCGGTGCCCGACAGACCAAAGAAGATGGCGGTGTCGACCGGGTTGCCCTTGGCATGGTTGGCCGAGCAATGCATCGCCATGATGCCCTTGCCGGGCAGGATGTAGTTCAGCAGGGTGAAGATCGATTTCTTGTTCTCACCCGCGTATTCGGTGTTCGCGATCAGGATGCGCTTCTTGTCGAAGTTCATCGCGACGACGGTGTCGGTGCGGCAGCCATGCTTGGCCGGGTCGGCCTTGAAGCTGGGGCAGTTGATGACGGTCCAATCAGCCTCGAAGCTGTCCAGATCCTCGCGGTCCGGACGGCGCAGCATGTGGCGGCAGAAGAGGCCATGCCAAGCCAGCTCGGTCACCATGCGCACGTCGATGGCGTTTTGCGGGTCGGCCCCGCCCACCAGATCCTGCACGTAGTAGTCGCGGCCCTTCATGTGCTCGATCATGTCGGCCTCAAGCGCGTCGAAGCCCTCGGGCGCCATGGGCGCGTTGTTTTCCCACCAGATCGAGTCCTCGACCGAAGGGGTGCGCACGATGAACTTGTCCTTGGGCGACCGGCCGGTGAACTTGCCGGTGGTCACAAGGAACGATCCGCCCTTGCCCAGCGTGCCTTCGCCACGTTTCAGCGCCGCTTCGATCAGAGCGGGCTCCATGAGGTTGTAATAGACATTGCCCAGACCTTCGATCCCTTGATCCTCGAGTCTGAATTGCGGGTTTACCCGTCCGAATGTCATCTGCCTAGCTCCTGTAGCTCGCTCTGAGAAATATTCTTTCGTCGGGCTGATGAGGCCTTCCGAGAAATTTCCTATAGCACGCCGTTTTTCGGCATGAACAGGACGTAAACGCGCAGTTAGCGCTAGCGGGGGCAGGTTTGCGCAAACACCGTTCCGCGTTATCGGTACCAAGGCGAAACCTTGCCGAGACTGTTTCAATGGTTCGGAAACAGGTGAGGCTTTTTAGCCATTCCTTTGCCAAATTCGGCTGCAATGGTGGCAGCACGGTGTCCTGATTCGCAGATTGGGATTGCTGTAAAGCGAAAATTGACTGATAGTGGACGAAAAAACAGGCAGTTCAGAGCAGTATAAGGACAAGCACAATGTCTAAGATCGCCCTTGTGGACGATGACAGGAATATTCTGACATCCGTATCGATGACCCTCGAGGCCGAGGGTTTCGAGGTTGAGACCTATAATGACGGGCAGGCCGCGCTCGACGCCTTCAACAAGAAGATGCCCGATATGGCCGTCTTCGACATCAAGATGCCGCGCATGGACGGCATGGACCTGCTGCAGCGCGTCCGCCAGAAATCCAAGATGCCGGTGATCTTCCTGACCTCCAAGGACGATGAGATCGACGAGGTTCTGGGCCTGCGCATGGGCGCCGACGACTACGTGAAAAAGCCGTTCAGCCAGCGTCTGTTGGTGGAACGCATCCGCGCCCTGCTGCGCCGCCAGGAGGCGGTGGCCGGTGATGTCGTCGGCGACACCGAAGACACCAAGCTGATGACCCGCGGTTCCCTGACGATGGACCCGCTGCGCCACGCGGTGACGTGGAAGGGCAACGACGTGTCGCTGACCGTGACCGAATTCCTGCTGTTGCAGGCGCTTGCGCAGCGTCCCGGCTTCGTCAAGTCGCGCGACCAGTTGATGGACGTGGCCTATGACGATCAGGTCTATGTCGACGACCGTACCATCGACAGCCATATCAAGCGGTTGCGGAAGAAGATGCGCACCGCCGACCCGGAGTTTTCGGCTATCGAAACGCTCTACGGGATCGGCTATCGTTACAACGAAGAGTAACGGATGGCCCTGGCCGAGCGGATAGACATGGACGACGATCAAATCGATCGCCGCGATTCCGATGTTGTCTTGGGCGATGACTGGATCGCCCCGGACAGCACGGTCGAAAAGGAGCTGCGCGACAGTCGCGCGCGGCGCGGCCTTTTCACGCTCAATCGCTCGCCTCTGACCCGCAAGATCATCACCTTCAACCTGATCGCCTTGAACGTGCTGGCGGCGGGTATCCTCTGGCTGAACTCGTCGCGCGACACGCTCGCGATCCAGCGGGTCAATGCCCTGCAAGCCGAGGTCGAGCTGATTGCCGACGCGCTCGAGGCGCAGATGCCCGCCGACGCTGCCCTAGAGTTGGGTACGACCGACGGGCTCGATGTCGGCCGGATCGTCGCCGGGCTGGAACTGCGGCGCGGCACGCAGGTTCTGATATATGACAGCGCCAATTTCCTCGTCGGCGAGGCGACGGGAACGATGGCGCCGATGCTCCGGACGGAGAACGAGGATCGCGGGTCGACCCTGATCTCGGATTTCCTGAACACCGTCTGGTCCTCTGTGTCGGGGCTTTTTTCGTATTTCGACGCCGAACCCGACCTCGTGCTCGAGGACAAGCTGCGCCGGATGATCGAGGCCGGCGATCCGACCCTGACGCGGGTCGAGCAGGGTACCGGCACGCAGGGTGAAACCCTGTTCCACGCATTTTCCCCGGTCAGGGCTGGCGACCTCATCCTTGGTACGGTGGCGCTGGTGTCCCCGGCTGCGGAAATCGACGCTGCCGTCAGCGCCGAGCGCGAACGCGTCTTGCAGATGTTCGTGATCGCCACGCTGGTGTCGATCGGGCTCAGCCTCGTTCTGGCCTCGACCATCGCCAACCCGATTTCCGATCTGGCCGACGCGGCGGAGATCGGGCGGGACCGCAACCGCAAGCACAAGACAACGGGCCGCATCCGCATCCCGGACCTGACCGCGCGACCCGATGAGATCGGACGCCTCTCTGGTGCGTTGCGCGGCATGGTCAGCGCGCTTTATGACCGGATCGACAGCAACGAACAGTTTGCCGCCGATGTCGCGCACGAGATCAAGAACCCGCTTGCCAGCCTGCGCTCTGCCGTGGGGTCGCTGCGAATGGTCAAGAAAGAGGAGCACCGGACCAAGCTGCTGGACGTGATCGACCATGACGTGCGGCGCCTCGACCGCCTCGTCAGCGACATCTCGAACGCGTCGCGGCTCGACAGCGAACTGGTCAAGGAAGAAGAGCAGGAATTCGACCTGCTCAAGATGATCGGCAACATCACCGAATTCCTCAGCGAGGACGCCCGCAAGAAGGGGGTCGAGTTCATCACCGATCTGCCGAAACGCCCCATCCAGATCAACGGGTTGGAGGCGCGGCTGGCGCAGGTTTTCGTCAACCTGATCACCAATGCCATCTCGTTCTGCGAGGATGGCGACGCGATCCGCGTCTGGGCACGCCGCCGCGACAACCGTGTCCTCGTGGTGGTCGAGGATACCGGCCCCGGCATCCCGGAAGAGGCGCTGCAAAAGATCTTCAAACGTTTCTACACCTCGCGTCCGCAATCGGATTTCGGCAACAATTCCGGTCTTGGGTTGGCGATTTCCAAGCAGATCGTCGAGGCCCATGGCGGCGTCATCTGGGCCGAGAACATCCGTCCGACCGAGGCCGACGTCACCAGCGAACCGCTGGGTGCCCGCTTCGTTGTCGGCCTGCCGATCTGAGCCGTGCCGATCCTCCATGCCAGCTGCGTCGCCATCGGCGAGCGCGCCCTGCTGATTCGTGGCCCTTCGGGCAGCGGCAAGTCGTCTCTGGCGCTGGAAATGATGGCGCGTGGCGCGACCTTGGTCGCCGATGATCAAGTCGTGCTGACGGTCGATCAGGGCGGCCTGATCGCCGATGCTCCGACCGCGACCCGTGGCCTGATCGAAGCGCGGGGCATCGGGCTGTTGACCGCCATGACGACGGGCCCGACGCCTGTCGCGGCCTTGGTGGATCTCGCCCGGCAGGAACAGGACCGATTGCCGCAGGCACGCAGCATCCAGCTGTACGGGGTCACGCTGCCCTTGCTTCACAATTGCGCGTCCCCCTATTTTGCGGCAGGTCTCGTACAATATCTGAAGGGGGATCGAAGAGAAGTGTGATGACCCCTGAACGTCTGCCCAGCCAACGGATCGTCCTTGTCACCGGCCCCTCGGGCGCCGGGCGGTCAACGGCGATCAACGCGCTCGAGGATTTCGGCTTCGAGGCGATCGACAACATCCCGCTGTCGCTGATCCCCCGGCTGGTCGAGGGTGACTTGCTGCCGCGCCCGCTGGCGCTGGGGCTGGATGTCCGCAATCGCGATTTCAGCGCCGAAGGGGTGATCGAACTGCGGGACCTGTTGGCCGAACGCGACGGTCTGACCGCCGAATTGCTGTATCTCGACGCCGCACCCGAAGTCCTTGGCCGCCGCTATTCCGAGACGCGCAGGCGGCACCCACTGGCCCCGCATGACACGCCGGGCGAAGGGATCGCGCGTGAACTCGCCCTGCTGGACAACGCCCGCGCCCGGGCGGATATCGTCATCGACACGTCGAACCTGACCGTACACGATCTGCGCTCGGAGATGGAGGGATGGTTTGGGCAGACGACCGGGCAGGGCGTTGCGATCTCGGTCCAGAGCTTTTCCTACAAGCGTGGCCTGCCGCAGGGGCTGGACATGGCCTTTGACTGCCGCTTCCTGCGCAACCCCCATTGGGAGCCGGAGCTGCGCCCGCATACCGGGCTGGATTCCGACGTGGCGGCCTACGTGGCCGGTGATCCGCGCCATGACGCCTTTCACGAAAAGGTCGTCGATCTCATCTTGTTGTTGCTGCCAGCCGTCGTCGAAGAGGGCAAGGCGCATTTTTCCATCGGGTTCGGCTGTACCGGTGGCAAACATCGTTCGGTCACCCTTGCGGAAAGCGTCACGGCTGCTCTTGCGCAAGAGGGCTGGCGAGTGTCAACTAGGCATCGCGAGCTCGAACGGCGCGGGGTTCCCGCGGCGCGTGCGGATTTTGGAAAGGATCGCTGAGTGATCGGTATCGTGATCGTGGCACATGGGGGCCTGGCAAAGGAATATCTTGCCGCGGTCGAACATGTGGTGGGGCAACAGCCCGGCATGATCGCCATCGCGATCGAGGCGGATTGTGACCGGGTCCTGAAAGAGGCCGAGATCTGCGATGCGGCGGACCAGGTCGATCAGGGGCAGGGGGTCGTGGTCGTGACCGACATGTTCGGCGGCTCTCCGTCCAACCTGTCGTTGAACGCCTGTCGTCCCGATGACCGTCGCATTCTGTACGGTGCCAACCTGCCGATGCTGATCAAGCTTGCCAAGAGCCGCAACAAGACGGTGCCCGACGCGGTGCGTTCGGCGCTGGAGGCCGGGCGGAAATACATTGACAGTCAGAACGTTCCGGCCGATGCGTCCTGACGCTGGCCCCTTGCCTGACTGAAGAAACCAGGAACCCCCCATGTCCGACACCATCACCCGCACGTTGAAGATCGTGAACGAAAAGGGCTTGCACGCCCGCGCGTCGGCAAAACTGGTCGAGGTGGTCGAGGGCTTCGACGCCTGGGCCGAGGTGTCACGCGACGGCATGTCGGCCGGGGGGGACAGCATCATGGGGCTTTTGATGTTGGCAGCGGCCAAGGGAACCTCTATTGAGGTTCAGACTTCCGGCCCCGATGCCGAGGCGCTGGCCGATGCCATCGAGGCCTTGGTGGCGGACCGCTTCGGGGAGGACTGCTGATCCGGGGCGATCCCGGTGGGAGAGAGACACATGGTGGAGAGCAGCCAGGCGACGGTAGAGCGGACGGCGGCAACGCCGGCGCGGCCTGATGCACCCTATGACAAGCGCAGGGTCTCTTATGCCAACACCTTTCCCAACCCGTGGAAGGCCAACACCATCCGGGTGATGGAATGGCTGACCGGCAAGATCCCGTTGCTGCGCATGGTCCGCCGGTTCGAGCGCATGGGCCCCGCCGAGGGGCAGGCCTTCTGGAGCCAAGCGCTGGACATAATGGGGATCGAACTGACGACCCCGCCCGAGCAGATCGCCAACATCCCGCGCAAAGGCCCGGTGATCATCGTCGCAAACCACCCGCACGGGCTGGTCGATGGCATGGTTCTGGCCGAGCTGATCGGCCGCGTGCGGCAGGATTACAAGATCCTGACCCGCTCGCTGCTGACCGGGGTCAGCGAAGTCGAACAGTTCATGATCCCGGTGCCGTTTCCGCATGAACCCGACGCGCGCGAGCAGGGGCTCGAGATGCGGGCGAAGGCGATGGATCACCTCAAACAGGGCGGCGTGATCGTGCTGTTCCCCTCGGGCGTTGTGGCGCATTCGAAAACGTTCTGGGGGCCAGCGATCGAGGCGGGGTGGAACCCGTTCACCGCCAAGATGATCCAGCGGTCCGGGGCGACCGTGGTGCCGATCTACTTTCCCGGCCAGAACAGCCGCGCCTACCAGATCGCCAACAAGCTGTCGCCGACCATGCGTCAGGGCCTGTTGATCCACGAGGTCGTGCATGCCTGCAACCGCGCGCAGAAGCCGGTCGTCGGAAGCCCGATCTCGCCAGACCAGATCAAGTCGTTTCAGGGCGGTCCGCGTGACCTCGTGGCTTGGCTGCGCGACACGGTCCTGTCCTTGCGCGAGGGCTGAGCCCGGCGCATCTTGCCGTAGACCGGGGCCGAGCCCCGGCCCCCGCGATCAGCGTGTAGGCACCGGCTCATCCCCCCGGTAATCGTAGAAACCGCGCCCGGACTTGCGCCCCAGCCAGCCCGCCTCGACATATTTCGTCAGCAGCGGGCAGGGGCGGTATTTCGTATCCGCCAAGCCGTCATGCAGGACGTTCATGATCGCGAGGCAGGTGTCCAGCCCGATGAAATCCGCCAGTTCCAGCGGCCCCATCGGATGGTTCGCCCCCAGCTTCAGCGCCATATCGATGGAGCGGACGTTGCCCACACCCTCGTACAGCGTATAGCAGGCCTCGTTGATCATCGGGATCAGCACGCGGTTGACGATGAAGGCCGGGAAATCCTCGGCGCTGGCCGCGGTCTTGCCGAGTTTTTCGACCACGCCCAGACAGGCGTCATAGGTCTCCTTGTCGGTGGCGATGCCCCGGATCAGTTCGACCAACTGCATCAGCGGCACCGGGTTCATGAAATGGAACCCCATGAAGCGTTCGGGCCGGTCGGTGCGCGACGCAAGCCGCGTGATCGAGATCGACGAGGTGTTCGAGGTCAGGATGGTCTCGGGTTTCAGATCCGGTAGAAGTGTCTCGAAAATCTTGTGCTTGACGTCTTCACGCTCGGTCGCGGCCTCGATCACCAGATCGGTCTGGGCGACGTCCTTGAGCGACAGCGTCGTCACGATGCGCGCCATGGCACCGTCGCGATCCTCGGCGGCGATCTTCTCGCGGCTGACCTGACGATCAAGGTTCTTGCCGATCAGCGCCACGGCCTTGTCCAGCGCGTCTTGGCTGATGTCGTTGAGACGCACCTCGTAGCCCGCCAAAGCCATGACGTGGGCGATGCCATTGCCCATCTGCCCCGCGCCCACGACGCCCACCGATTTGATTTCCATGCGCGAAAGCCCTCTTGGTTGCGTGCCAACCATAGGCCTGCCCGCGACCCCGCCGCAAGGGCAGGCCGGGACAGTTCTAGACGGTTTTTACCATTAGCGAAATGGCAAGAGGTTTCGGTGATTCTCGGGATCGGGTGAAGAAAAAGGTGGGAACAATGTCGGTACACGGCGCGGGGCAAACGGCCCTGGAATACTATCCGTGCCGCTACGGTGCGTCACGCGTGCTGTTCAGGGGGCCAAAACGGGATCTCGATAAACCGTATATCGCCTTCGTTGGCGGAACAGAAACCTATGGTCGTTTCATACAGCAGCCCTTTCCGGCGCTGGTCGAACGACGGCTGGGGCTGCCCTGCGCCAATTTCGGCGTGGTCAATGCGGGGGTCGACCTGTACCTCAATGATCCGGTGGTCATGGGGCTGGTCGTTGGCGCACATGTGAAGGTGGTTCAGGTGATGGGCGCCCAGAACATGTCGAATCGCTATTACTCGGTCCATCCGCGGCGCAACGACCGCTTTCTCAAGGCGTCCGAGCGGCTTGAGACACTGTATCCAGAGGTCGATTTTACCGAATTCCATTTCGTGCGCCACATGCTGGGTCGCCTGCACGATCTATCGGATGACCGGTTTTCGGTCGTCGTGGACGAACTTCGCCAAGCATGGATTGCGCGGATGAAGAACGTGCTGACGCAGATCCGGGGGCGCGTGGTGCTGCTGTGGTTCGCCGATCAGCCGATCCCGTCGGAAATCTCGGCCCCGAATGCGCATGACCCGCTCTTCGTGACGCGCGAGATGATCGAGACGCTGCGCCCGAGGGTTTCGACGGTGATCGAGGCTGTCCCGGGGGCGGACACCTTGAAAGAGGGCACCAGTGGCATGGTTTTTTCGGATTTCGATGCCTGCGCCGCCGAGGAGCTGATGGGCCCCGCCGCGCATGGCTTTGTCGCGGACACGCTGTGCGAGCACCTCAACGGAATGCTGGGCTGAACCTTCGCGCTCGTCCAAAGAAAAAGGCTCGCCTTTTGGCGAGCCTTTCCCGGTTTCGACCCAAGTCAGATGACCCGGCGTTCAGAGCTTTTCGGTCAGTTCCGGAACGGCAGAGAACAGGTCCGCGACGAGGCCATAATCGGCAACCTGGAAAATCGGCGCCTCTTCGTCCTTGTTGATCGCGACGATCACCTTGCTGTCCTTCATGCCGGCAAGGTGCTGGATCGCACCGGAGATGCCGACCGCAACGTACAGGTCCGGCGCCACGACCTTGCCGGTCTGGCCAACCTGCCAGTCGTTCGGCGCAAAGCCCGAATCGACCGCCGCGCGGGACGCGCCAACAGCCGCGCCCAGCTTGTCCGCCAGCGCCTCGATGATCTTGAAGTCCTCTTCCGAACCCACGCCGCGCCCGCCGGACACGACGATGCCAGCCGAGGTCAGCTCGGGGCGGTCGGAGGCCGCAACCTTGTCTTCGACCCAGGACGACAGGTCCGAGGAGGCGCCGCCGATGGTCTCGATCGCTGCCGAGCCACCGGTGCCCGCCGCGTCGAAGGTCGAGGTCCGGAAGGAGATGACCTTCTTGCCGTCCGAGGATTTCACCGTTTGCACGGCGTTGCCCGCGTAGATCGGGCGCTCGAACGTGTCGGCGTCGACCACGGCGGTGACATCGGTCAGAACCATCACGTCCAGCAGGGCCGCCACGCGGGGCAGCACGTTCTTCGCATCGGTCGTCGCGGGCGCGACGATGTGCGAATAGTCACCGGCCAGACCCACGATCAGGTCGGCGGTCGCCTCGGCGAGACGGTGCGACAGGCCCGCATCCTCGGCAACCAGCACCTTGGCCACGCCTTCGATGGTGGCGGCTTCCTTGGCGGCGTCAGAGGCAGAGCCCCCGGCGCACAGCACGGTCACGTCGCCCAAGGCCTTGGCCGCGGTCACGGCCTTGGCCGTCGCGTCCATCGACAGGGCGCCATCATTCACTTCTGCAAGGAGAAGAACAGCCATCACACAGCCCCCGCTTCTTTCAGTTTCGCAATCAGCTCGTCGACCGAACCCACCTTGATGCCGGCGGCGCGTTCCGCCGGTTCCGAGGTCTTGACCACTTCGAGGCGCGGGGTGACGTCGACGCCGTAATCGGCGGCGGTTTTTTCATCCAGCGGCTTCTTCTTGGCCTTCATGATGTTGGGCAGCGACGCATAGCGCGGCTCGTTCAGGCGCAGGTCGACGGTCACGACGGCGGGCATCTTGACCGAAATGGTCTGCAGACCGCCATCGACTTCACGGGTGACCTTGGCGCTGTCGCCGTCGATCTCGACATCCGAGGCAAAGGTCGCCTGCGACCAGCCCAGCAGCGCCGACAGCATCTGGCCGGTGGCGTTCATGTCGTTGTCGATCGCCTGCTTGCCCGCAAGGATCAGGCCCGGCTCTTCCTCTTTTGCCACGGCGGCGAGGATCTTGGCCACGGCCAGCGGTTCGATGTCCTGATGCACGTCATCGGCGGCCACGACGAGGATCGCGCGGTCGGCCCCCATGGCCAGCGCGGTGCGCAGGGTTTCCTGTGCCTGCTTGACGCCGATCGAGACGGCGACGACCTCGGTCGCGGTGCCGGCTTCCTTGAGGCGGATGGCTTCTTCGACGGCGATTTCGTCGAACGGGTTCATCGACATCTTGACGTTGGCGAGATCGACACCGCTCCCGTCCGCCTTCACGCGGACCTTCACGTTGTAGTCGATCACGCGTTTGACAGGTACCAGTACCTTCATGCGTGTCTCTCCTCGTTGGTGCGGGGACGGTCCCGCAGGATTCCTCAGAATGGGGTGTAGCGCGGCGATGCGGGGCGAAACAGGGCAAAATCGTCACGTTAGCGCCAACCAACGTCGCGTTTTTTTGCAAGGCGCGGCGGTGCGCGCGATTCGTCGTGAAAATTCGGGGCGTCGCGTGGCGAGGATCGCCGCCTAGTCGCAGATCGCCTTGAGCGCCTTCCATTCCTCCGGTGTCAGGATCGGGCGCGTCCCGGACTGGCCCGCGGCAAAGGCCTCGGCCCGGGCGGCGCGTTCACGGGTCACGGGGTGGGTGGACAGGTAGCCGGGCAGCCCGGCGGATTTGCCTTCCATTTTCTCCAATTCCTCGAAGAAGCGGGCAAACCCGCTGGCATCGACATTGGCATTCTCCAGCATCGTCAGGGCAAACTCATCCGCCGTCGCCTCTGCCTCGCGCGTGTAGGAGGCGGACAGCACCTGTTCGCCGATGATCGCCACCGCCGCACCACCGGTGAAGTCGCCCAGCACCATGGTCAAAAGCCCCGCAGAGCCCGCCGCGCGCAGGGTGTTGCGGGTGGCGTCGCGGTTTTCCACATGCGCCAGTTCATGGGCCAGCACGCCCGCGACCTCTTCGGCGCTGCGCGCCTTGTCCAAGAGGCCACGCAGGATCACGACCTGCCCGCCGGGCGCGGCAAAGGCGTTGACCATGCGGTGATCGAAGACCTGCAAGCTGATCTCGTAATTCATCTCGCGGCTGTCGGTCAGCCGGGTCAGCATCTTGTTCAGAGCGGCCTTGCCCTCGGGGTTGTCACAGACCAGCGCGCCGACGCGCTTGCCGCCCAGAAACCGCTCCATCTGGCGGGTGACGGATTGGCCAAAGGCCACCTCGCGCTCGATCGGGATGATCCGGGCGAGCGTGTCGGCCATGGCGGGCAGGATCACGAACAGCATCAGCAGCACCGCCGCGACCGAGCCTGCGGCCCATTTCGCCAGCTTGGGCAAGGTGCCCTTGTGCAGATCCCGCCGGAACAGGCCGGGCCGGGTGCGGTGCAGCCAGGCGATCAGCTCGGGGTCGTGAATGACCAGCCGGGCCGGGTCGCGCGGGGCCTCGTCGTCGGTGTGCATATGCCGCGTCAGCGTCAGGCGCGACGCGTCCGAGGTGTCCGACAAGGCGCGCAGATCGGCCAGCGGCCAGCGCAGCGGCTCGGGCAGGCTGTCGCCCGCGATCTGCAACGCCTGTCGGTCGTCACTGAGGGCGACACGAACCTCGTGCCGCCCCGCTGTCAGCCCGTCAAAGAATTGGGCTGGCGTTCCGTCCGTCATCAGATCGCGCCACCGATATCGAGCGCATCGGCAAAGCCTTCGGCATCGACGCCGGTCTCGGACTCGCGCTGGCGGATGGCGTTCAGCGCCTCGGGGTTGCCGATTGTGATCGTCTCGATGAAATGGGCAAGGATCGGCTGGGTGATCATCGACAGACCCAGCGCCTGCACCAGCGTCAGCACGACGACGTATCCGGCAATCGCCAACAGGCCGATCCCGATCATGCTGCCGATGCTGGCGCCGCTGCCGATCGCTGCGGTCAGACCGCCAACCACCACGCCAAGGATGGCAAAGGCGATACCGGCGAGGATACCGATGGCGAGGCCACCGATGATGTAGGTCTTGATGACCTCACCGGTGCGCGGCTGTGCGTCGAAGGTAATGCCGCCCGCCAGAACCTTGTGGCTGGTCAGATAGGCAAAGCTGCGCACTTGATAGTAGATGAACCCGACGAAGATCCAGATATAGCCGACGATCCCGGCGATGATCGCCAGAGCCGGAATATCGAGCGCGCCGCAGATACCGGCCAGCACCAAGAGGCCGATGCCGATCAGCACATGCTTGAGCGCGGGGTAAAGCCCGGTCCACTTGCCGCCCTGCTGGAACCTCGCGTCGCCGTAATGGCTGCGGTCGGTCATGTATTTTTCCAGCTTGAAGCTCATCAACGGGGCGAGGATGCCGAGCGTCACAAGCGTCACAAGCGTCAGCAGGCCATAGCCGATGGCGCGGAAAGCATAGCCCCAAGCCCCCTTGTCCATGCCGAACCGGATGCCCCGCCAGCGGGTGCGCGCCATCTTGTAGCGCCGCGCGCGGTACAGCGCATAAAGCAGGAACGGCAGCACGGCGAAGAACGAGATGTAGAAGGCGGCGAGGAACCGCACGGTGGACATCGGGTCGAACGGGTCGGGCTGGTCCAGCATCGACAGGCCGAGATAGAACAGCACCATCTGGATCACGCCCAGATAGACGGCGAGAAAGACGATGGCGATCAGGAAGCCGAGGAATTTCTCAAGCCCGGTGCCGGTATATTCGAACGCATCGCCGCCCGCGCTGGTCGAGGACCAGATGAACTTGCGGATGCGCGTCTTTTGCCAGAACCGGTAGATCCCCAACGTGGCAAAGGTCAGCAGGCCGGTCTTGAACCCAAGCTTGAATATGGCCGAGCCGTCCTTGGTGTAATGCACCGGCATGCTGGCCGAAGGCGTTGAAATGTCCATGAAAATAACCTTTGCAAGTCTGACGTTAGTTAGCGGCAAAGATGCGACGTTTCGCGGCCGGTGTAAAGTCGGGTATTACTGGCTCGTGGTGGCCGAGGCAGATGGCTGCGGGCGGGCACCGCCACCGCAGATCGCCTGTAGCGCCTGCCAGTCCCGCGCCGACAAAAGGGGCGCGCCACGGTCGGCGCCGACCCCAGCGGCGCGGGCGGCGGCGATGCGGTCGCCCAGCTTGGGATGCGCTTGGAAATGCGCGACGAAGCCTTCGGCCTCGCCTCCCAGTTTTCGGAACCGTTCGAACATGTCCGCCAACGCCTCGGGGGGCAGACCGGCGCCGCGCATCAGGTCGATGGCATAGCGGTCGGCGGCGGCCTCGGCTTTTTGGCTGTATTGCGCCTCGATCAGGCGTTCGGTCAGGAACAGGACGACGGCGCCCCCGGCAAAATCGCCGAACAGCAGGCCCAGCACCCCGATCGACCCGGCAGAGCGCAGCGCGTTGCGGGTCGGATCGCGGCTGACCACATGGCCGATTTCATGGGCCAGCACGGCGGCCACCTCTTCGGGGGTTTCGGCAGCTTCGATCAACCCGCGAAACAACACGACCTGCCCGCCGGGCAGGGCAAAGGCATTGACCAGCGGATGATCCAGCACGTGCAGGTCGATCCGGGTATGCAGCTGTGCCCCGTCGGTCAGCCGCGCTGCCATCTTGTCCAGCGCGGCGCGGCCTTGGCTTTCGGTGCAAAAGCCGATGGGGGAGACGCCGGTTTCGTCCATCGCCTCGCGGATCTGGGTCAGGGTGACTTCGCCAAGCGCCTGCTCGCCTTCGGGCGGGATGTAAGCCGCCAGCTGGTCGGCCATGGTCGGCACCAGCACGAAGACGATCAGCAGCACCGACAGAATGGCGGCGACGGCCATGCCCGCCAGTCGCTTGCGATTGGCGACGGGCGCGCGGCGGTGGGCGTGGGGCAGGTGGGCCAGCCATGCGCGGTCGCGCAGGATCAGCCGTTGCAGCGGATCGCCCCTCAGGCGCAGGATCAGCAGATCGCCCCCGGCGATGTCGGGCAGGACGCGGATCTCGTCGAGCGGCCAGTGCAGGCCCGCGCCGGTGATCGCCCCGGCTTCGGCGTCGAGCCAAAGCTCGACCTCGCGGGCCGCGCCGGTGGTGCCGTCGAGATGCGTGGCCGTGGCTCTCATAGCGATGCCCCCACATCCAGCGCCTCAGCAAAGCCTTCAGCCTGCGTGGTCTCATCGCGCGGGCGCTGGCGCAATTGGTCGAGGTCTTCGGCACTGTCGATCACCAGCGCCTCGGCGTAGTGACGCCAGATCGGTAGGGTGACAAAGGCGTGTCGCAGCGCACCCCAGACAAGGAAAATCGCGAAATAGCTCATCGCGGTCAGCGCCAGCAACAGCCATGTCGCCGGGTCGCGCAAAAGTTGCGGCGCGTTCTCAAGGCCCAGTTGCACCAGCGTTTCCGTCGATTGCAGTTGCAGGAACAGCCCCAGCATGAAGAGCGCAGGGATGGAGGCGCCGAGGCCCGCGATCAGGTTGCCCGAAAGGGTGATCCACAAGACCCGCAACGGCCGGGCGTTCAGGGTCAGGGTCACGTTGCCGAACTGCTTGGTCGCAGTCAGGCGGCGCAGGCTGTCGACCCGGTAATAGACGAGGCCATAGATGGCGGTCAGGCCGGTGGCAGCTGACAGGACGATGATCGACACGATGTCGCCCATGCCGATGGCGATTAGGGTCAGGACCATCGGCACGAGGGTCGCCCACAGCCAGACGGTGGAGCGGTACAGCATCAGCCAGCGCCCGCCTTGGGTGAACCTGCGGTCCCCGAACCATGTGCGGTTCGTCCGGTATTTCTCCAGCTGAAAGGTCATGAGCGGCCAGAGCAGGCCTGCGCTGAGGATCGTCAGGGCCCAATACAGCAAGGCGCGAAAGGCATAGCCCCAAGCGCCCGGTGCCAGCCCGAACCGGAGTCCGCGCCAACGGGTGCGGGCGAGGATATAGCGCCGCGCGCGGTAGCGGGCGTAGAACCAGACGGGGATCACCCCGATGAAGGACAGCAGGTAGGCGGCGTAATTGCCCTGGAACAGCGAGAAGCTGACGAACATCAGCGCGAGGTTCACCACACCGATGTAGAAGGCGAGGATCACGACGGCGATGAGAAAGCCCAAGAGTTTCTCGAACGGGTCACCGACATAGTCGAGCGGCAGGCCACCGGGGCGGATGGCGGACCAGTACCAGCGGCGCAGGCGGGTCTTTTGCCAGAAGCGATAGAGGCCAAGCGTCAGGACACTGTAAAGCCCGGTGCGAAAGGCCAGCCACAGCAGGGGCAGGCGGCGTCCGGCAAATGTAGTGGTCAGGCTCAAGCGCGATGTCCCTCAAGTAGGATGGGTGATCACCCATCCTACCCAAGTTACGCTTCAATTGAACTTGTTGTCGCGGGGAAAGCCGCGCGGCGCCATGCGGCCACTGCCGGCGCGCTTGCCCTGCCATTCGGACAGGTCCGGCTCGGTGCGGGTGCGGCCTGCCGGATCGCGCCAGCTCAGCCCCTCGGACAGGGTGAAGGTGCGCGCATCCGACAGCCCGCCATCCTTGTATTTCTGCAACCGCACGCCCTTGCCGCGGCCCATCTCCGGCAGTTCGTCCAGACCGAAGACCAGCATCTTGCGGTTCTCGCCCACCACGGCCACCGCATCGCCGCTGACCTTCTTGCAGACCAACGCCTTGGCCGGGGCCTTGACGTTCAGCACCTGCTTGCCCGACCGCGTCTGCGCCACGACCTCGGTCTCGGCGACGATGAAGCCGTCGCCCGCATCGGACGCGACCAGCAGCTTGCCCTCGGGGCTGTGGATGAACAGGTCGACGATTTCGACATCGTTGGGCAGGTCCACCATCAGCCGCAGTGGCTCGCCCATGCCGCGCCCGCCGGGCAGGTTGGCGGCGGACAACGTGTAAAACCGCCCGTTCGACCCGTAGACCAGCAGTTTGTCCGTGGTTTCCGCGTGGAAGATGAAGCGCGGCCCGTCGCCGTCCTTGAACTTCAATTCGCGGTCCAGCGCGATATGGCCGGTCATGGCCCGGATCCAGCCCATTTGGCTACAGACCACGGTGATCGGCTCGCGCTCGATCATCGCCTCCAGCGGGACCTCCTCGGCCTCCGTCGCCTCGGCGAAGGTGGTCAGGCGCATCCCGCGCGGGTGGTCCTTGCCAAAGACCTTGCGGACCTCGCGCAGTTGCTCGGCGATGCGGGACCATTGCTGATCCTCGTTTTCCAGCAGGTCGACCAGCCCGGCGCGTTCCTCCATCAGGCGGTCACGCTCGCCCACCAGTTCCAGTTCCTCAAGGCGGCGCAAGCTGCGCAGGCGCATGTTGAGGATCGCCTCGGCCTGCACATCCGACAGGCCCTCCTCGCGGCCCGCATAGCGGCGCGGGATCTTTTGCTCCTCGTCGGCCAGCCAGTCGGGCACGATGGCGTCGGGATCGTCCTGAAGGGTCAGCGCCTTGGTATCCACCCCCACCAGCGGCGAGACATAGTCGCGTTCATCCATCGCGCGCGGGATGCCCGCCTGATGCGACGTGGACCAATCCTCGTACATCAGGGCCATCTTGGGATCGTCGTCATAGCGGATGATGTCGATCACCCGGTCGAGGTTCAAAAAGGCGATGATCAGCCCTTCGAGCACCTCCAGCCGGTTGTCGATCTTGGCCATGCGGTGGCGCGCGCGGCGGATCAGCACGTCACGGCGGAAATCGAGGAAAGCCCGCAGCACCTCTTTGAGCGAGCAGACCTTGGGCGTAACCCCGTCGATCAGCACGTTCATGTTCAGCGAGAACCGGATTTCGAGGTCCGAGTTGCGGAACAGGGTGCCCATCAGCACCTCTGGGTCGACATTCTTGGTCTTGGGTTCAAGGATCAGGCGCACGTCCTCGGCGCTTTCGTCACGCACATCGGCGAGGATCGGCACCTTTTTCGTCTGAATCAGCTCGGCGATGCGCTCGACCAGCTTGGATTTCTGCACCTGATAGGGGATTTCGGTGACGACGGCCTGCCACATGCCGCGCCCCAGATCCTCGACCCCCCAGCGCGCCCGTAGCCGGATCGAGCCGCGCCCGGTCCGGTAGGCCTGCGCGATGTTCTCGGCCGGTTCGACGATCACGCCGCCCGTGGGGAAATCCGGCCCCGGCACGTATTGCAGCAGCGTGTCATCCACCGCATTGGGCGACTTGATCAGATGCAGGCAGGCGTTGATGAGTTCCGAGATATTGTGCGGCGGGATGTTCGTCGCCATGCCCACCGCGATGCCGCTGGACCCATTGGCCAGCAGGTTCGGATAGGAAGCGGGCAGAACCGACGGCTCCATCAAGCGGCCATCGTAGTTGGGGCGGAAGTCGACGGCGTTCTCGTCCAGCCCGTCCAGCAGGGCCTCGGACATGATCGTCATGCGCGCCTCGGTGTAGCGCGAGGCCGCCGGGTTGTCGCCGTCGATATTGCCGAAATTGCCCTGACCGTCGACCAGCGGATAGCGAATCGTGAAGTCCTGCGCCAATCGCGCCATGGCGTCATAGATCGCCGCGTCGCCGTGGGGGTGGAAATCCCCCATCGTGTCGCCGCTGATCTTGGCCGATTTCAGGAAGCCCCCCGAGGAACTTAACCGCAGCCTGCGCATTGCATACAGGATGCGACGATGCACGGGCTTCAACCCGTCCCGCGCATCGGGCAGCGCCCGGTGCATGATCGTGGACAGCGCATAGGTCAGGTAACGCTCGCCGATGGCTCGGCTCAGCGTCTCACTGAGATTGCGCGAAGGGTCGGTGTCATGGGTGTCGTCGCTCATGCTCGCGGTGATACCGTTGCCTTTCGGTACCGGCAAGCGCGGCGTTGGGAAATCTTCCCGGGATTCTTCTTCGTCAGGCGAAGGGAATCGGCTATTCGTTTAACCTCGCGTGGTCGTGCTGCTGTCGTCCACGTGGCTTGGGGTCAAGATTTGGGGGGTAGGCACATGATCCGTGTCTCTGTGCTGACATTCGGTTTTCTGGCTTTCGCGTGGTACGAGATGTCCGGCGGGTCGAACTTCGTCGCGGGCGAGAACGGGGTAGAGCTGCTGGCCAGCTACACGCCCCCGGTCGAGTCGGTCGCCGATCGCACCTTGGTCGCCCGCGCCGATATCAGCCCCGCCCTCAACGAGCTTGTGCCGCCCGCGCCGCGCGTCCAGACCGTTCTGCAACCGGCTGCGGCCCCTGCCACTGCGCGCCCGCAACCCGAGCCGGAGAAGATCGAGCAGGTGTTCTTCGAGGATCCCGAATCGGTCGCGCCGGAGGTCGAGCCTGTGGCGCAGCCTGCCGTCGCCGTGGCCTCTTCGATCGACTACCGGGCGGTGAACGGCTCTGCCGTGAACCTGCGCACCGGCCCCGGCACCAGCTATGGCATCGTCACGCAGCTTTTGCGGGATGAGCAGGTCGAGGTGATGGACGAGACCGGCGATGGCTGGGTCAAGCTTCGCGCGGTCGATGGCAACGAGGTCGGCTGGATGTCGGCGGATTTCCTGACCCGCCTGCAATAACCGCTTGGCTGCGGGGCGCGGCTGGCATAGGCCGCGTGCATGACCAGAACGCTTCTGATTACAGGTTGCTCCTCGGGCATCGGGCATGACGCCGCGCATGGCTTGCGTGCGCGCGGCTGGCGCGTGTTCGCGGCGTGCCGACAAGAGGCCGATTGCGAGCGCCTGCGCCACGCAGGCTTCGAAAGTCCGCGCATCGATTACACCGATCCCGAAAGCATCGAGACCGGTCTGGCGCAGGTGCTGGACGCGACGGGCGGCACGCTGGACGCGCTGTTCAACAACGGTGCCCACGCGATCCCCGGCGCGGCCGAGGACCTGCCCCCGGCAGCGCTGCGCGCGATTTTCGAGGCAAATGTCTTTGGCTGGCACGACCTGACGACGCGGGTGATTCCGGTGATGCGGGCGCAAGGGCATGGCCGCGTGGTCAATCACTCGTCGGTGCTTGGGCTGGTGTCTGCGCCATGGCGCGCGGCCTATAATGCGACCAAATACGCCACCGAGGCGATGACCGACACGTTCCGGGTCGAGATGCGTGGCACCGGCATCCATTTCATCGCCATGAACACCGGGCCGGTCACATCGAAGATCCGCGTCAACGCGATCCCGCATTTCGAGCGCTGGATCGATTGGGAAAACTCGGCCCGCGCCGATCAGTACCGGGCGAAGCTGTTGAAGCGCCTGTATGAATCCAGCGGCAAGGACAGGTTCGAACTGCCACCCTCGGCGGTGACGGCAAAACTGGTCCACGCATTGGAAAGCCCGCGCCCGCGCCCACGCTATTTCGTGACCACGCCGACTTACCTGATGGGCGCGGCGCGGCGCGTCCTTCCGACGCGGGCGCTGGATTGGTTGCTGGCCAAGGGATAAGGCTGTTCGCTTTTCCGTGGCAACCGGCTATGTCGCACAGCAAAGCTTAGGAGGCTTGCATGGCCAAGGACCCGCTGTTTATCGTCGTCGCCGCCGCAATGATCTTTGTGGTGCTGATCCTGCTGTTCGGAATCGGCAGCTTTGCCAAGGGCGGCGAGTTCAACAAGAAATATGCCAACAAGGCGATGCGCTGGCGCATCGGCGCGCAGCTGGCAGCTGTGCTGCTGATTCTCGCATTCGTCTGGATCCGGGGGAAGATGTAACCGATGGTCGTTCTGAACAAGATCTACACGCGCACCGGCGATGCAGGCGAAACCGCGCTGGGCGACATGAGCCGGGTCAAGAAATACGATCCGCGCGTCGAGGCCTATGGCACGGCGGATGAGCTGAACTGCATCGTCGGGCTTGCGCGCCTGCATGCGACGGGCGAGATGGATGCGCAATTGGCGGCCATCCAGAACGACCTCTTCGATCTGGGCGCGGATTTGTGCCGCCCGAACATGGATCAGGACGACGAGGCGGGTTACCCGGTGCTGCGGATGGTCGAAAGCCAGATCGACCGGCTTGAGCGCGAGATCGACGCGATGAACGCGCGTCTCGAGCCGCTGCGCAGTTTCATCCTGCCGGGCGGGTCTGCCTTGTCGGCGCAGTTGCACCAGTGCCGGACCGTGGCGCGGCGCGCCGAGCGCCGTTCGGTCGAGCTGGCCTCGGTGCAGGACGTGAACGCCATCGCGGTGCGCTACCTGAACCGACTGTCCGACTGGTTCTTCGTCGCGGCGCGGATCGCCAACGATGACGGCAAGGCGGACGTGCTCTGGGTGCCGGGCGCCCATCGCTGAGGCCGGGTGCAAGGCGCTTCGAAGCGCCTTGGGTCAAGCGCTTTCGAAAGCGCTTGACGGCGCAGACCCCGATGGATGGCGCTGTCGGTAGAGTGCGGCGTTCAAGCGCCTTCGAAGGCGCTTGCCCCGCCAGATCAGAGCGGTTCGGCCTCCAGCCAGACGCCGCCCTGAGGCCGCAAGGTCAGGATCATCACCGGCTCCGGATCGCGTCCCTTGACCGCGTGAAACCGGAAGTTCGCCAACAACGTCGCAAGGATGATCACCGCCTCTTGAATGGCGAAGGACGCGCCGATACAGATGCGCGGCCCGTCGCCGAACGGCAGATAGCTGTACCGGTCAGGTTTGGTCCCGGCCCAACGGTCCGGCCGGAAGGCATCCGGCGCGTCCCACAGCAATTCGTTCCGATGCAGCGCATAGATCGGCAGGATCACCGTATCGCCCCTGCGAATCTCGCGCCCGCACAGCTCATCCGGCCCGCGGGCAGTGCGAGACACCATGCCCGCTGGCGGGTACAGCCGCAGCGCCTCGTCGACGATCTGCCGGATGAACGGCAGCTTCGCCACATCCTCGCCCGTCGCCACGCCATTCACGACCGACAGCACTTCGTCGCGCGCGCGCTCCTGGACCTCCGGATCGAAGGCCATCAGGTACAGCGACCATGCCAGCGTCAGGGCGGTCGTCTCGTGCCCGGCCACGATGAATGTCAGCAGGTTGTCGCGCAGTTCCGACACGCTCATCTTGCGCTTTGTCTCGGGGTCTTCGCCCGCCAGCAGCAGGTCCAGAAGGTCCGGCACGCCGTCCTGCGTCCGCTCGGCCCGCGCCTCGATCGCCGTGTCGGCGACACGCTTCATCTCGACCACGCCCCCCGCCCCGAAGGCGCGTCCGGGGCGCGGCACCCAATCGGGCATGCCCAGCAGGTCAAACAGCGAGATCTTCCCCGCCTCGGAGATATAGGCGTCGATGGCCTTGTGTACCCCGTCGCGGTCAAAGGCCCTGTCGCCGGAAAATGTCACGTCCGAAATCACGTCGAAGGTGACCGTCACCATCTCGGCGAGGAAATCCACCGCGCGCGGCCCGGCCTGCGCGATGCGCGCCACGGATCGCTCGGCGGCGGCGCTCATGACCGGTGCAAGGTTCATCACGTTGCGGTGCGAGAATACCGGCGCGGCGGCCCGGCGTTGCCAGCGCCAATGCGCGCCCTCGGCGATGAACAGCGATTCGCCGATGGCTGGTTTCAGCAGGTTTTTGGTGACCAGAGATTTCGGATAATTGTCGAGGTTCTCCAGCAGGATCCGCCGGTTCGCGCCCGGGTCCATGACCATGTGCCAGCGCCGCCCGGTGCGCCCCGACACCATGGGCTGCTTGACGGCGATCTGGGGGATGATCGACAGGATGTTGCGACGCGAGGCCTGCAAACTGCCCCAGAATCCCATGGGCTGCGTCACCAGAGGCACCTTCACCGGCACCTGCGCGTCGATCTGCTTGTCCATCCGGGTCATCGCATCCTCCTGCGTTGGACTAACGATAGCCCAACAGGGGGCCGGGTCCATGGGGCAAAGATTGCACCTGCACGCTGCCTGCGGTATGGCGGATGAAACCTTTCGAGGGGATGAGAATGAAGAGACTTTTCGCCGCTTTCGCCTTGGTGGCCGCCCTTGGCGCCTGCACCGAGGCCACGCAGGATCTGGCCGGGCCGACCCAGCCGCTGGGCAACTTCAAGCTGGGCCATGCCGAAGTGGTGGCGCCCAACCTCCAGCAATTGCTGGTCTCGCGCGAAGCGACGGCCGAGGAATGGACCACGGTCGTGGATTCGGCGCTGGAACGCCGCTTCCGCCGGTTCGAAGGGGACCAGTTCTACCACCTCGGGGTCAGCGTCGAGGCCTACTCGCTGCCGCCGCCCGTGGTGCCCGGCAAATCCGCGCTGGCGATCCGCGTGACGGTTTGGGACGACGAGACCCAGACCAAGCTGAACAAGGAAACCGAACTGTTCCACACCATTCAGGTGTTCGAGTCGCGCCTTGGCCTGACCCGCGAACAACAGATGCAGCGGCTCGCCGAAACCTCCGCCAAGCAGGTCGAGGACTGGATGCGAAAGATGCAGGCCGAAAAGGGCTGGTTCGGTGGCAATGACCCGCAACCGGTGGGGCCTGCGCCCGCCGAGGCGGCCGAAGCCACGGTGCAATGACGGCTGACGGGCCGCAATCGCGCGTCCCCTTCAGAATCCGCCAACCAATCGCTTGATTTTCCCCGCGTGACTGGATAGACGGCGCGCGATGCAATCCCGGGCTCGGGTCAGGGCCCTTCAACTGTGAGGCGTCTGAAAGATGGCAAAGCAAAAGTTTGAACGCGGCAAGCCGCACTGCAACATCGGCACGATCGGTCACGTTGACCACGGCAAGACCACGCTGACGGCGGCGATCACCAAGTACTTCGGTGACTTCAAGGCGTATGACCAGATCGACGGCGCGCCCGAAGAGAAGGCCCGCGGCATCACCATCTCGACCGC
>NZ_RCTZ02000028.1 GCF_003667315.2 Tropicibacter alexandrii
CTTCGGGGTGTGCTTCTTCTGGTCCATAGGGTTCATCCTTTGAGAGTTTTACTCTCCGGTAAACCCGGGGCGGTTCATTCCTCCGCGGCGCGGCGCTCCAGCTCGGCCATGCGCCGGGCTTCTTCCTCGCGGCGCAGTCGCTCTTGCTCGCGTGCGCGCAGCTCATCCTCCGTGGGGCCCGCTGGGGCGGGTTGGGGTCGGCTGGCCTCGAGTTGGGCCAATTCCAGATCCATGCGGAGTTGCTCAAGGCTGCGATCCCGCGCCGTCAGTTCGTCCTGGAATCGTTGCTGTGCGGCTTCCGAGGCGGCTTGTAGCGCAGCGATCTGAGCGGTCAGCGCGTCGATCGCCTCTGCGGCGGCGGTGTCTTCCTCGACGACCGGTTCGGGGGCGTTGCGCAACTCCTCGATCTGGGCCTGCAGGGCGGTGATCTGCGCCAGAAGTTCGGCATTGGGCTCAACGGGGTCTGGTCCGACGAACACAACCTCGGGCTCGGGCGGGGCCAAGGTCTCGATGGCGCCAAAGCCGTCCCCCTCGTTTTGGAAGACGTCCGGGGTGGCCGTCGGCAAGGCTACCTCTTCGTCGGGCTGTGAGAGGAGATAAAGCAGGGCACCACCCGCGCCGATGACGAGGACCACGATCAGCGCGAGAAGGGGCGACCGGCGCTGCGCCGCCGTGGGGGCGCGGGCACTGCCTTTCTCAAGGGCGGCGAGGCGTTTTTCCAGCTCGGTGTTCCCGGTATCGCTCATGAGGTGGCCTCCGCGGGCGGGATCGCCTCGATGCAGACCACCTCTTCGCCCAGTCGCAGGACCCATTGGCGGTTCACGCCGCTGACGCGGATCACGCCGTCTTCAGGAGTTTGCGTGTTGACCGTGCGCTCGCGGCCGCCCGCGTAGCGGAAGATCGCGGGCACAGGCGCGTTTCTTGGAAAGGCGAAATACGTGAACGTCCCGTCATCCCAGATGCGGGTTGGCGTGAACTCGGTCCGCGCGCTGGCACCGTAATTGTAGTTTGGTGCTTGGGCGGCGATGGCCCGGGTCGGGCGCGCAGCGTCATCAGGATAGCGGAACTGCACCACATAGAAGGTCGGGCTGCGGACCTCCTCGACGTTGAAATAGTAGCTCCGGCGGTTCGTATAGACTGTCACATTGGTATGCACACCGCGCGCCACAGGCTTGATCGCGAAGGCCTGACCGCCCGGGACGCCGTCGATCTCGAAGCCCTCGGTGTCGCCCGCGATGATCGAGCGGATGCTTTCGCCCTCGCCGAACTCGATGCTGGTCACATGGGTGAGCGACACGCTGAGACGGTAGACCTGACCCTCCTGGTAGGTGGCCAAGCGCACGCGGCTGTCATTTGGGCCACCGCGCGGGATGGCTTCGGCAAAGGCAAGGCTGGGCAGCAAGACAAACATGGCAGCAACAAAGACCCTATTGATCAAACTAATTCTCCAATCTGTCGGAGCGGATGGAATATTCGAGGACGGTGAAGCCGAAGGGATTGGTCCAGACCTCATCGATGGAGCGACGGGTTTCGGGGCGGAACTCGAAGAGAAGCGTGGCGGTGAAGAGCCCGGTCTGGGTGCCGTTGATGGAGGTCAGCCGCTTGCGCAAGCGCACGGTGGCGCGGTTGGATCCGATCCGGTTGATGCTGAGGATTTCCACGTCGAGCCTGGCGTTGGGGCCATAGACGGTCGGCGGGTAATTCTCGTTGGCGCTGTTCCAGATCTGGCGCAACCCGCTCTCGGCGGCCCCGTCCGAGCGGCGCAGAACGCTGCGGATGCGCAGATCGTTGTCGAGCTGGTTATAGACCTCCCGGTCGGTCACATAGCGGAAGACCTCCGCCTCGATGATCGCCTGGTTGGCGGTCACCGAGGAAGCGCCCACCGAGGCCTCGGGGAGTGCAAAGCCGGTGGCGGGATCATAGGGAACAACGACGGGGGGCGGGTCGACATCGAGGATCGAGACAGCCGCGGCACTCAGACAGCCGATGATACCGAAGACAAGGCCCATCAGGCCAAGGCGTTGCCAGAGCCGTTCGCGGCGTAAGGCACCATAGACCAGTTCTTCCTCGATGATTTCTTGTTCAGTCGCCACCATTCATGCCCCCACGATCAGTCTGCCCGGAGGTCCGGTAGCGTGAAATCCATGAAGCGCTGCTCTTCGGCGATGGTGGCGGCATCGATCACGCCGCCGGTGCCATCGCCCACCGTTTGAATCGCTTCCAGCTGCCACATCGCCACGAGAGCGATGGCCAATTCAGCTGTCACGCGCGTGTTGAGATCGACGCTTTGCTTGAGCTCTTCCATGTCGTCAATGAGCCCGACAAGGCGGTCTACCCGCTCGAGCGATTGGCCGGCATCCTCATAGCTGTTCTGGGCCGCCGCCGAGACAAGGGCACCGGTGGTGGCCTGCGTCGCCACGCGGTTGGCCCCGGGATTGCCGCTCGTGGCCATTTCCGAGAGGGTGTCATCGTCAAATCCGAGATCGGCCAGCACCCGATCCATCTGGGTTTCGATCTCGCCTGCGCCAGAACCGGACAGGCCGGAGAAATCCCCAGTCTTGATCGCCTCAATCGTGGCGAGGATGTCCCCGAACTCCTGGTCGAGTAGACCGTTCAACTCGTCTTCCATCTCGGTGCGGATGATTTCTGGAAGCTCGGCAAGTCGGGTGAGCGCTTCATAGGTTCTTTGCAGCTCCGCGAGTTGATCCGTGAGTGTGGCAAGCTGTTCGCGGAGCTGCGTCAGCTGCTCGTTCTGCAAAATCTCGTCTTCGATCATCTGCCGCAGCTGTTGGATGTTTTGCGCGATGTTCTGGGTGTCGACGACCGGTACACCTTGTGCTGCGGCAGGGGGTAGGACGCTGAACTGCAAGCCAACGCCAAATGTCGTGGCCAAAGCTGTCCTCAAGAGCAGATGTCCCATCATTCAATCTCCCTGATCGTAAAATCCATGAACGCGCCTTCGGCCATGCGGGCGCTGGCCTGGGCCAGCTCTTCGGCGGAGAGCACGCGGGTGCGGGCGGCCTGAAGCCGGATGCGGGCGGCCACGAGACGCACGAGTTCGGCGCGGGCATAAGTGTTGAGCGCAACGCTCTCCTGCACATCCTCGGTCTCGGAAATCTGTTCGACGATATCCGCAATACGCAGGGCGGCTTGCCTGATCGCGGCGGGTGAGTTGTTGCCATAGAAGGCCGCGCCGTGCCCAGTGAGCGAGAGGTTGGCATTGGCGAGAAGCGCCGGATCGATCGTGCCAAGTGCGTCGATCCCGCCGATACGGCTCAGATAGAGATTGTAGCGCTCCGGGATAACCTGGACGTAATGTTGGGTCTCGCGGAAGGGTGGCACGCCGCCATACTCGAAAACCCGGCCGGGTCCGGCGTTATAGGCCGCGAGGGCGTTGATGATGTTGCCATCGAATGTGTTGAGCTGGGTCGCGAGATAGCGCGCGCCGCCATGCACCTGTAGGTAGGGGCTGTCATAATATTCCGGGTTGATGCCGAGATCGCTGGCCGTGCCAGGCATGATCTGTGTGAGACCATAGGCGCCGACGGGAGACCGTGCCCCAATCGTAAACCGGCTTTCCTGCCAGATGAGCGCTTGCAGCAGCGCGCGCCATTGGACGGGGGAGAGTCCTGCGCGTCCAACACCCGCAAAGTCGCTGGTCTCCTGAGCCACGCGGATGATGAGCTGCTCGATGTTCTCGGCGGCGTCCCCGAACATCTGCGCACCGCCGGGATTGGGATCGATCTTGCCCGTGCCATAGACCGCCGCCACGGCGCGGTCGGGATCGCCGCTGCCGCTTTCCAGCCCCGAGACCATGGCGGGCAGGCCCTGACCGCCGAAGCTGGTCTGGGCATCGAGGATGCGTTGCAGGGTTTCCAGCTGCTCCCGTTCGATCTCGGCAATGAGTTCGCGCACGGCAAGCTTGTCGGCCTGAACGGCCAAGTCAGCCTCGCGATCGCCAGTCTCGACGATGTCACGCGCGGTCAGCCCACTGTCATTGGTCGGCACGCCCTGAGACAAGGCGAGACCGGGCAGCAGGCAAAGTGCCAGGATATGAGGCAGGCTAGACTTCAATGTCGCCCTCCGGCGCATCTAGAGGCGTAAAGGTGCAATCAGGCGCGACAGGTGCCGTGGACGCGAGGAATGTGAAGCAGTTCGCCTGCGGTTCCTGGTACTGGGCGCAGGAGGCCAAAGCGCCGAGCGCGGTGAGAAGAAACAGGGTACGAATCATGAAAGCCTCCAAAAGTCTGGGCGGTCGCGGTAATCGGCGCCCACGAGCGCCTCGCCTTTTTCCATGCCGCCGAGGATGGTGAGATTGGGCCCGAGGGCGCTCAGATCGGCATCAATGACGATCGAGCCCTGGTCGTCGCGGATGAGGGCCAAGCGGCTGTCGCTGCCAGTGTTGAGAAGCACGTCGAGTTCCTTCTCATAGAGGTTCAGCATCGCGTAGTCGGCCGCATGGGCGCGGATGTTCGGAAGCAGGATTTGCGTCGGCACCGCCTCGACGATGGTCTTGCCGGTTCGGGTGCGCTCGAGCTGGCTGGCGTATTGCGTCATCATCACAGCGACGGTGTTCTGTTTGCGTGCGGTCACGAGCCAGTTCGAGAGCCGCTCGGCGAAATATGCGTTGTCGAGCGCCTTCCAGGCCTCGTCGATCACGATGATGGTGGGGTGGCGGTCCTCGATCTCGCGCTCGACCCGGCGAAAGAGATAGGAGAGGACCGCCATCCGCTCCTTGTCGGCCTCGCTGTCGAGAATGCCGGTCAGGTCGAAACCCACGACGTCGCCCTTGAGCGAGAACGTGTCCTCGAGGCTCTGGCCGAAGATCCAGCCATAGCGGCCGTCCTCGGTCCATTCGAGCAGGCGCTGGTGCAGATCGCCGCCATCATCGGTGGAGACGAACAGCGATGCGAAATCCCGCCAGTTCCGCAGGGCCGGATTGGTGGCCTGGGCATTCTGGCGCACGACCTCCTGGATGCGGTTGGTCTGCGCCGGGGTCAGGGGCTTGTCGGCGCGGTAGAGCAGCGTTGTGAGCCAGTCCGACAGCCAGGCCGTGCCGCGCGCATCGGTTTCGGTCCAGAGCGGGTTCAGACCCGTGGGCTGGCCGGCTTTCAGGGAGGCGTAGCGCCCGCCATTGGCCCGGACGGCCATTTCCATCCCGAGGCGGTAGTCGAAAACGAAGATCCGGGCGCCTGCGCGACGGGCCTGGGTCATCAGGAACGCCGACAGCACCGACTTGCCCGACCCGGGGCGCCCCATGATCAGGGTATGGCCGCTGGTCGGTTCTTTGTCGGGCGAGCCTTGCTCGTGATAGGAGAACCGGTAGGCGCTCTGCTCGGGCGTGGGCAGATAGGTGATGACCCGGCCCCAGGGGGTAAGTGCTGCGGGTTTTCCGAGCTGCGTCCGGTGGAAGGCCGCGAAATCCGCGAAGTTGCGATTGGTGACGGCGCTGGCGCGGACGCGCTTGGGCTGGTTGCCGGGATGCTGGCTGAGGTAATGCGCCTTGGCCGCGACCCGCTCGCCGATCATCTTCACGCCCTCAGTCGCGGCGGCGTTTACGATCTCCGCGCTGAGGGTCTGCAATTCCTCCAGCGTGTCGCAGAAGAGCGTCACGACCATATGGTGCTCGCCAAAGCTCTGGCGCTTGGCCTCGAGATCATCGGCGGCGATATCGAGGGCTTCCAGGAGCGAGAGGGCCGCGTCCTGGCTCGCCTGCATCTGCCGCTTTTGCCGCTTGATGCGGCCGGCCATGAGGTTCGAATTGATCGGCGTGAAGGAGTGCGTCACGATCATGTCGACCGGCAGGTTCAGCATGTCGAACATGGTGCAGGAGGTGCCTTCGGAGTATTCCCCGATGGTGAAGCTTTTGCCGTAGCGATGCCCCACGACGCCTTCAGAGAGCTCGAAATGATCGCCATGAAACGTCACGCGGGTATTGGCGACATTGACGGACAAAAAGCCGTAGGTGTTTGCAGGGTAGAGCGGCAGCTCGGTGCCCGTGTTCAGCGCGCCCAGAAACCCCACCAATTCCCCCGATGCAGCCGACAGCAGGCGCGGCTTGAGCTCGGTAAGCCCCGAAAGGAAGACGTTCACGGCCTCGCCCAAGCGCTGCAGGCGTTTGCGGGTCTCCTCCTTCAGTCGGTCCGGCGCGCTGCGGCCGAGGTGCGGCAGGAGGCTTTTCGGGGGCGGGCGGTGAATGACGGTGAGCGTCAGCGTCTTGTCGCGGAGCCCGCTGGTCTCGAGTTTCGCGCGCCAGCGCCGGTCCACCTCGCCCGCGAAGCTGTCCTCACGGATGGGGTCGAGATCAGGTTTGATGGCCTTGGAGACCTTGTGGACGTAATAGCTGAATTCCGGCCCGAGCTGCGCGACGATGCGGGCAAAGAGGGCGGTCACCTTGTCGAGATAGGCATCGTCCGTCGTGTAGCTGTTGATCCCCTCGAGCCGGATGCAGCGGAAGAGCTCGTTGACCCGGGTGCGCACGGTCTGGTCGTCGACGAGGCTCACATAGGGCAGCATATGCGCGAGGCGGGTCTCGCGCGCATACCATTCTGGCGTCATCGTGCGGGGATCGAGCGCAGCATCAGGGGCGTCATCACGGGGCATAGCTGTCCCCGCCATGGATGGACCTGTTGCGCGTGGGCGGTGTCTCCTGCAGGGCCGTCATCATCACGTCGATGAAACGCGGGTCCCAATCTGCGGCCTTCCACAGCACCGGATAGAGCAGGGCCGCGAAACCCAGCACCGCGATGTGCTGGACCCAGACGAACAAGAGCACCGAACCGAAGAGCCAGACCATCGCATACATGATGGGCAGGCCAAGAAGCTTGGGCGGGCGCACGAGCCCAAGAAAGAGAGGCGCGCGCTCAGCCACCGGCAAATACCGCGGCAACGATGGTGGGGGCGGCCGCAACACCGGCGATGCCCACGAGGACCCAGAGCGCTTGGCGCAGATCGATGATGTTGAAGAACCAGCTGAGAAAGACCCCGAGGACCGCGAGTGTGGCGATGACCACACCAAGAGGGCCGGTCAGCGCATCGACAATGCCCTGCAACAAGCTCTGGATCGGGGAGAGATCGATGCTTTGCGCAAGGGCGGGTTCGGAAATGACCAGAAAGAGGGCCAAACTTGCGATGAATAGGTTTGAAATCTGTCTCATGAATTTGATCCTTCCAATCGGGCCGTAACAGCCATGACGCGGGCCACGTGGTTCTGGGTTTCTCGGTAAGGGGGAATGCCACCGTGTTGGCGCACGGCGTCCGGCCCCGCGTTGTAGGCCGCCAACGCCAGATGCGGATCGCCGAACGTCTCCAGCATCATCGCGAGGTAGCGGGCGGAGCCGTCGAGGTTCTGTTGGGGGTCACGCGGGTCGACGCCCAGATCACGCGCGGTGTCAGGCATCAGCTGACCAAGGCCAATGGCGCCCGCATGTGAGATCGCATCCTGCCGATAGGCGCTCTCAACCTCGATATTGGCGCGGTAGAGGCTCAGCCAGTCCGTGACGGAAAGCTCCGCGCGCCTTAGGCCGGGGTGGCTGGCATAACGCAGGGCCGTGGTCTCTATGGCGTTTAGGACATCGGCACGGGGCAGGGGTGCCGGACCGACACGGGCTGCAAAGCGCATCGCTTCTCGCTCTGGCACAGTTTCATCGCTGCCGAAAATCGCAAGTTCGTCGGCTGCCGATCCCTGACCGATGCCGTCATTGTAGTTCCGAGCAAAACTGCTCTGAGACCGGGATGGGGTCAGAGAGCCGTCGCTCTCCATGACCAGGACCATTTGCGCTGAGGCAGGTGCTGCGACCAGCCAGAGACAGACGAGGTTAGCTGCCAGCGCCCTTGTCTGATGGCGCTTTGTCTGGCGGGGCGAGTTTATGCGTACGGCTTGTCCCCGCCTCAAGCGGCAGGTCGACATGTGCAAAGCCAAGGCCAATAAAGAAAGACACCACGCCGGAGATCGTCTTGAACTCGCGGATCTTGATATCGTTGTAGGTCGTCCGCGTGCGGGCGGTGACGAGGAGCTTTTCCACGCCATCATCAGAGACAACGCGCATAATCCAGACCCCGTAATAGCTGGGGCCTTTCTTATGTGCCGACTCCTGGCACAGGATTTCTGCGCTATAGCCGCTTTCCACGAGTTCGCGGAACCTGGCTTCCGTAACCACATTTGGTGCTTCGATGTCCCAGTTCATGGCCCGGCTCACGCTTTCTCCAATGGCGCGACCCCAGGCATTCCCACTTGAAGCCCAGAGTTACGATAGTATACTATCAACCGCAAGATGTAATATCGTGCTTTAGCTGTAGTTTGGTCACGCAAACACTAGTCACGGCCAGTGTCTGCGATCAAGGAGATAACAGGTTTGAGAAACCCAAGGTTGACAGGCCTGCTCCCATTGCAAGCTATGGTCCTTCTGATCTGCGTTCCCGGACCAGTTTTGGCGGAATCCTGCTTCGCCCCGGCCCGTCCCTTCCTGCCAAGCGATTCGCAGGCAGCGCGGGACTATGCAGACATCATCCGTGGCGATTTCGAAGATTACATTCAGGATATCCAGAGCTACTTCCGTTGCCTCGACAGCGAACGCGCCCGCGCCTTCGAGGAAGCGCGCGAAGTCAGCGAGGACTATGGCCGATTTCTGCAATTGGCAGGGGATTGATGGGCAACCTCGGGAGCATCAGACTTGCAGCCCATGGAAACCAGACGCCGATAACACCCTCATATATCTACTTTTTAGATAACAGATTTCATCCGCTAGCGACGTCACAAAAGGTATGTGACGCGTGGCAAAGACAATCAGAAGCACAGGACAGGTGGCACTCTGCCAAGCATTGGTCGACGCCCGCATCAAGGCGGGCCTCGGTCAGGAGGACTTGGCGGTCAAGCTCAAGTGCCATCAATCACTTGTGGCGCGCATTGAAAGCGGCCAGCGCCGGGTCGACGTCGTCGAGCTGGTCGTCCTTGCGCGCGCCATTGGCTTTGACCCCTTCAAGGTTCTGGCGATCGTTGAAGCCGCCACGGAGCCCGACCACCGGATTTGATCCATTTCATCTTTCGAGAACACGGGAGCTGACTTCTCCCGGTGTGAATTCGTTACCGCGAGGACGAACAGTAACCGATTTTAACGAGGCCCGGCACACGGTTGCAGCAAACGCTTTGGATCTGAGCTGCTATCCGCAACGCCAAATTGCAGGAAGTCAGTAAACAGTGAACGAAAATGAGGTCGAAGGCGTCGCGATCGCCAATTTGATTGCAACCGATGAAGAAGCCATTGTCGGCTGGGTATATCGCTGGAACACAGGTGCTCTGGCAATCCGGTGGGACATCCATGGCCCGCAGCGTGTCTCAAAGATTTACCCGGAGCTCTGCGATGCGGATAAAGCCGAAATTGACTTCGCGTCTCTCATGCAGCTGCCCTGTCGCGACGACTGACATGGTAGAATATGGCCTTTATGGCCCTCGATTGTGTGAGTGTGCCTGCGTTGCAGGTTTGATTTCGTACAAGGCCCTGCGCGACTTCGCTGCGGCTCAATAGTCAGTAATTGACCTGCTCAAAACCGTAATTCCCGCTATAGTCACGCCACTCAACGAAGACGGATCTGTGATAAATGCTCGGGCAGTGCTCGCCCCATCGCTCGAGACCGGCATGCGCATCAGGAAGCGCTGCGGGTGACGACACCCTCCAAGAAAAATCGCCCTGGATCCCGTAGGTGCCGAGGACAACGGCGGCGCTGCGGTTGCAGTCGCCATCTCGCCCGGATTCGTGCTGGCGGGCATAACGAACGTCAAAGACGCGGATGGAACGCACGAAGTTGAATTCCGGCCCGCTGATATCGATGTCGGCGCGGTCTTTTACGAGCTGGAGGGCGTAATCAGCCCTTACGAGGTTGTCCCAAGCCGCGTTGGAGCCTTTGCGCCCAAGCATCCCGCCTGCCCTGGCTGCCTGATCGAAGAGCGGGGTTGAAGAGTTTGGAGGGGTTCCTGAATCACCATATAGGGCATCGAAGATCCGGTCCGCGGGCCGCGATCTAGCAGGTCCATCGTAAGACGCACCCATCGGGCAGCGCCAAATCTGAAGCGGCGGCTCCACCGGCCATGGAGTTATGCGCCGGATGAACTCGGCCCGTGCGCGGGCGCAGGGCACGGAAGCTGGCCATCCACCGGACAAACACAGCAGGATGGCACAATCGATCTGATAGGTTTGGGCGCGTGCTTGTGTCGGAACTGTTGGGCCGGTCAAGGCGAGAGCTAAAAAGGCCGCCAGAGGGAGGTTTTTGAATTCGAAACGCATGGCAAGGACCCTTGACAATCTTCACCCAGCATACCTACGAAAATATACTATTGCAACAATGATGATGCGTGTTGCGGTTGCGGCGGTCAGCAAGATCGCGAGGTGACCGAGCCGCCCGTCGTCATCCGCCACGTTCCGCGCTGCGCCAATCCCACGGCATGTCAAAGCGTCCGAGCCATCTCGATCGTCAAATGAGTCTCGAATTGCCCTTAAATCGGTTCTACCTAAATCTGTTTGGCGAATAGGACGCATTCGGGCTCTCAGCAGTTCTGCAACGGCTCAGAAGCAGACGGAACCTTGAAGGCTTCGAACCTCGTGAGTTCGAGGACCAGGCCAGGCTGGCTTGAAGCAGGCCGTGCACCCGTTTCAGGTCGCTGTCGCTTAGCTTGCACTCGCAATCGACGTCGATCACACCTTCATGACCTCTCACAAGCTCAGTGAAAACGGTTCTCCTCCTCTTCAGGCTTGCCGTGACCGTAGAGGTCGGCGTTTTCGTGTGCGCGGTCTTCGTGTTCGAACTCCAGGCTGGAATGGGCGATGTTGAAGTCCTCCTTCAGCCGGTCCTTGATCGCTGCCTTGATCTTTTCGATTTTACCCCAGCCGCCCGCTGTCAGCACCACGTGGCAGTCCAGCGCCGCCTTGTGCTCCTCCATCTGCCACAGATGCACGTGGTGAACGTCCGCTACACCATCGACGCTCCGCAGCGCCTCAACGACGGCTGCATTGTCGATGTCGGGTGGGCTGCCGAGCATCAGGGTTCTGATCGGACCGCCAATCTCAGTGAAAGCCAGATAGAGGATGTAAAGGGCAATGCCGATGGTGATTGCGGGATCGACCCATCGCATGTCGTAGAGGATGATCAGGGACCCTCCAATGATGACTGCCACAGAGGCCAAAGCGTCCGACAGGTTGTGCAGGAAAAGCGCACGGATGTTCACACTGCCTTTCTGCATCGAATAGGTGAGCAGCGCCGTCAACGTGTCGACGACGAGTGCCACACCGCCCAGGATCACCACCGTCCAACCAGCGACCTCGGGCGGGTCGATCATCCGCATGCCACCCTCATAGATCAGGTAGAAACCGATCAGGATCAGGGTCGTGTAGTTGATGAGTGCCGCGACGATTTCAATCCGACCATAGCCGAATGTCATGCGTTCATCGGCGGGTCGTCTGGCGATTTTGCGCGCAACGAACGCGATCACCAGTGACGCCATGTCCGAAAAATTGTGTAGGGCATCTGCGATCAGCGCCAGGCTGCCGGAAAGGATGCCGCCAACGATCTGCGCGACGGTCAGAAGCCCGTTGGCCCAGATTGCGATGGAGACCCTACGATCACCTGATTCAGGATCAATGTGGGTATGGCCATGATCATGCGGCACGGTTGTTCTCCTCATGGCTGTGGTTCGGTCGACTGAGACCAGGGACCTTTGGCAACATTCCACGACGGATGCGGCGAACCCGGGCATTCATCCAGTGACGGATGACGTGGCGATAGAGAAAGTCACGCGCAAATCCGAAGTTCTGACTATATTTCAAATAAAAGTCATCGGGCGCATCAAAGGTTCCAAAATCACGAACGATACCGGTTTTCTGAATATAAGTGCTGCCGCCGTTCCAACTGACTGGTGGCGCACTCAGGCAATCCGTTCCAGCGCCGTAGCCGCAAAGGCTTTCTGTTTCGCTGAATTCCTTCTGAAGCGACTGCAGGAAGGGGGCGTCCAGAATGAAGCCTTCGAGATTGATCCAGCCCTCTTCTGTTTCGACTTCGACCCACGAGTGCAGAATTTCGGACGGTGCGAGGGGGTAGACCAATTCGGGCACCACGCCACGCTGCAGGGCCTTGTGGATGGTGAAGCCGTGCAGTCGGCAGCGGATGCCTACGCTGCGCAGCAGTGCCATGAGAAGCGTCCCTTTCGTGTTGCACTGCCCGTAGCCGTCGGTCAGCACCGCAGAGGCGGGAATGTCGTCGACGCGGTTGTAGCCGAACGCAATCACGTTCCGGACAAAGTCATAAACCGCGCCAATCCGGTCGACACGGGCAAGGTCATGCCAGCCACGATCTCGTACCAGGTTCGAGATTGAGGGCGAGTCAAAATCCAGCAGTCTTGTTGCGGTTAAATAGGAATCGGTGGGTGCCACAGGGTCTCTCCTCGAATCGTTCACGAGGAGTCTTAATCTCTACAGTGACTAGAGAGACAAGCCTTTTCTCAAATGTTACTTTCGATCACAGCTCTATCCGATAGTGCCAAGGGCCGGGAAGGTTTCGAGCAGCCAGAAGGCAAGGCGGCTGATCTGACCTGTCATCACGCCGATACCCATCAGCACCATCAGTCCGCCCGATATACGATAGAGCCATCGACCAGCTGCACCGATCCGCTTTAGCCTGCCTGCAATCTCGTTGGTGAAGAGCGCTATGATTAGAAACGGCAGTCCAAGCCCTGCGGAGTAGATTGCCAGCAAGGCCATCCCGTCCGCTCCAGATGTCGCGCTTACTGCCAGGATCGACCCAAGCACAGGGCCTATGCAGGGCGTCCAGCCAAAGGCAAAGGCAAGACCCAAAAGGTAGGCTCCAACGGCGCTGCCGCCGTCAACTTTTACGTCGGGCCTCGTGTCACGCATCATTGCGGGGATCTTGATCGCGTCCATCATGACAAGTCCGAACAAGACGATCAAGAAGCCACCCGCAAGCCCGAGTTCGTATTTCCAGCGCAAGAGCATCCCGCCCAAAAGACTTGCCCCGGCCCCGAGCGCCACGAAGACTGTCGAAAACCCGAGCACGAACCACAAACTCAGGACCACGCTGCGCGCCCGTTCGGCAATGCTGCGCGCCGCCCCGGATTTCGCGGCGGGCTGTCCCGCGATGTAAGAGACGTAGCCAGGTGCAAGAGGCAAGACGCAAGGCGACAGAAAGGATATAGCGCCACCCAGAAAAGCCGCGACGATTCCAACACCTGAGATTTCGAACATTCAATTCCTGCCTTGCTTTAGCCTGTGAAACGCGCACCGTTGTAAAAGCTAAAGCTACTGTAGGAGCAATGCCGTTTTTTACGCTCCGCGGGGTGCCGCGAGGATGATAGCGGCACCCAACAAGCATACAGCGGTGCCGAGCAGATCCCACCTGTCCGGCCGGTGCCCTTCGGCGAGCCACATCCAGAGAATGGACGCGGCAATATAGATCCCACCATAGGCCGCAAAGGCGCGTCCCGCAGCCACAGTGTCGACCTGAGCCAGAAGCCAGCCGAACGCCACCAGCGCCGCTACACCGGGGACAAGCCAAAGAGGGGACGCGCCAAGACGCCACCATGCCCAGATGGCAAAGCATCCGGCGATCTCAGCCAAGGCCGCGAGCGGATAGACGAGCACTGCGGTCATCTCAGGCGCCGATCTCGTCGTGGTCCGTCAGGCACTCGGAATGGTCGCGCAACACCTCCAGCACACGGCAATCGGCCGTGTGCCCGCCGCTGCATTCATGCACCATCCTCTGCAATTCTGTCCGAAGGGCTTCAAGTCGGGCCATACGTTGCTCAACCTGCTTAAGTTGCCTGCGAGCGATGGCATCGGCCTCCGCGCAAGACTTGTCCGGATGATCGCTCAGATCGAGAAGCTCACGGATCGCGTCCAGCGAGAACCCGAGTTGCCGCGCATGCCGGACGAAAGACAAACGGTCAAGCTCACTATCTCCATAGCGCCGCTGACCGCCAGCCGATCGCCCGGGCTCGGGCAAGAGTCCGATCTGCTCGTAATAGCGGATCGTCTGCACCTTCGTCCCGGTCTTTTTTGCCAAAGTGCCGATTGTCAGCATATCATCTCTCCAGACTATCTACAGCCCGTGTAGCTTTAAGCGTTTTTTTGCACAAGTTCCGCTTGGCATCTCACAGGTCAGTGAACATCGCTCTTCCATCCATAATAAGTCTTGAACCTACAGTAGCTAGAGGGTGTAAACGCGCTGAAAATATAGAATCAAATTCGGGCGGAGCGCGTGAAGCTTTCAAATCTTCAGAAAGTACTATGGGTTTTGGCGGGCGCGGCGGCGTTCGTTTTCATCTGGCTGCTAATGTGGGCGGACTACCGCGCCGACCTTGCCCAAGCCGAGACCGAACCACCTTTCTTTGCGCAGTTCGAACTCACGGATCATCGCGGCATGGTCCAAACAGACGAAGATTTCGCAGGGCGCTGGATGCTGGTCTTCTTTGGTTTCACCAATTGCCCCGACGTCTGTCCAACAACACTGTCCGAAGTCGCGGCCGTGATGGAGGGCTTGGGCGACGAGGCGGCAAAGGTCCAGCCGATCTTTATAACGATTGATCCGGAGCGGGATACGCCGACAGCACTTGCCGGGTATGTGCCCCTGTTCGACGCTGGGATCATCGGGCTGACCGGCACGCCGGAGCAGATCGCCGCAACATCCGAGACCTTCCCAATTTTCTTTGAGAGGATCGAGGAGGCCACCGCGCCGGGTGGATACACAATGGGGCACACATCGCACCTGTTTCTTTTTGATCCGCGGGCGGGCTTCGCCAATTCCTGGCCCTACGGCACACCCGCCGAAGAGATCCTTGCGGATCTGAGAAAGAGGATCTGATTGCCATGACCCGCCTTTCCGGAGAAGCGGCCCTTGTTCTTGCTTGGATCATTGCGCTTATCGCATCGCTTGCCGTGCTCTTTATTGGCGAGGTGCTTGGTCAAACGCCTTGCGTCCTTTGCTGGTTCCAGCGCGCCTTCATGTTCCCCCTGGCTATCGTTCTTGGGCTCGGGCTGTGGTGGCAGGATCCCCGCGTGGGGCGCTATGGCGTTGCGCTAGCGCTTGGGGGGGCGGCAGTGGCGTTGTATCACATCGGCCTCTATGTCGGGCTGATCCCCGAGGCGATCCAGCCCTGCACGGCGACCGGCCCCTCTTGTACCGACGACAACCAGGTGGTCTTCGGCATTCCGATTCCGCTGTTGGCGCTTGTCGCCTTCACGATGATCGGGATGCTGTCGGCCCTTTCACTGAAGGAAAAACAAACATGAATCGACGCGGCCTCGTTCTATCCGTTCTGGCTGTTGGCGCCGCAGGTTTTGGCGGCGCGGCCTGGTATGCCACCCGCCCCCAACCCATGGCAGAGGCAGTCCCTGTCGCGCCCGAAGTGAACGATGTGCTGATCCGGCCCTATTCCCCGATCCTCGGCCCCGAAACGGCACCTGTCACGATTGTCGAGTTTTTCGATCCAGCTTGCGAGGCATGCCGCGCATTCTATCCCGTGGTCAAAGAGATCATGGCTGAGCACGGTGATGCGATCCGTGTCGTAATTCGATACACCGCGTTTCACGGGGACGCTTCGGTGGAAGCGATCCGTGTTCTCGAAGCTGCGCGGATGCAGGATGTGTTCGAACCCGTGCTGGAAGCGGTCCTGCGCGAGCAGCCGCGATGGGCGTCCCATGGCACTCCGGCACCGGGTTTGATCCTTGAGATTGCCGCAAGCGGTGGTCTGGATGTCGAAGCTGCTCGGACACAGATGCTGGCCCCCGGTGTCGTGGCGGTGCTCAATCAGGACCGCGCTGATGTCGAAGCGGTAGGCGTGCGACAAACGCCCACGTTCTTCGTCAACGCCAAGCCATTAGACCCGTTCGGTGAGGCCGAACTGCGGCGACTGGTGGCTGCGGAAGTTGCGGCCAGCCAAAGTTGATGCTCGGCCAGATACAGGAGAATTCTTCATGACAAAACGATCTTACATCAATGGTTTGCCCCTTGTCTTGCTACTCTCGGGCATGTCGACTCCGGCATTTGCCGGTTCGGAGGATGTGGTCGTCGAAAACGCGTGGTCCCGTGCTTCAATCGGGGTCAACCGCCCTGGTGCGGCCTATATGACTGTGCGCAACACCGGTGAAGACACGGTCACGCTGACCGGGCTTACAACACCACTGGCCGTGATGCCCCAGATCCATGAGACGAAAACCAACGCCGACGGCGTCAGTTCTATGGCGCCTGCTGACGAAATCACGATTGAACCGGGCCAAAGCGTAGCATTGGAACCGGGAGGGCTGCACGCCATGCTCATGAAGCTGCAAAACCCGATGATCGAAGGCGAGACCTTCCCACTGACACTGACGTTCTCGGACGGTGGTGAAGTGACTGTTGAGGTCCCAATTCTGGGGATCGCCGCGCGCGGGCCGGAGAGCTGATGCAGCGTCGACATGTGGTCCAATACGGTGCAGCCGGTGTAGGCGCTGTCGCTCTGATGCTCGGCGTCGGTTGGTGGCGGGTGGATGGTCCCGGTGCACCAAAACCGGCCGGCCAAAGGCCTCTCCCCCTGTCGGCGATGGATTTCCGACTGACCGATCACGAAGGCAATGAAGTGGGCCCGGAAACCCTGATCGGACGCCCGACCATGGTGTTTTTCGGGTTCACCTACTGCCCGGATGTCTGCCCCACGACGTTATCGGATATCTCAGGTTGGCTTGAAGATCTCGGGGACGACGCCGCGCGGATGAACGTGGTCTTCATCACAGTCGATCCGGAGCGGGACACGGTCGAGGCCATGGCCGAATATGTCGGCTATTTTCATCCGGCTATTCGCGGCTGGACTGGGCCGGCAAACCAGGTTGCCCGCGCTGCAGAAGGATTTCGTGCCTCGTATGAGCGCGTCCCGACCGAAGGCGGCGACTATACAATGAACCATACGGCAAGCGTATTCCTGTTCGATGCCAAGGGTGAACTCGTCACCATGATTGACTATCACGAGCCAAGAGAATTCGCAGTGCCGAAGATCCGGCGTGCACTGACAGAAGACGTAGAGGGGGCAACATGAAGATTAGAATTGTTTTGGCGAGCGCTGTGGTCGCAGGCGCTTTTTCGCTGACCGCCATCGCCATTTCTGGCGTTCTTTCTAAAGAGCCAGTGCCTCCTGCGATTGCTGAAGCGACCCTCTGGACTCCCGATCCGCTCTCGATGCCTCAGATCGCCGACTACGATGTGACACCGCCCGCTGCATTTCACGCCGACAATGCTAGCCCAATGCGACCTCTGCCGCTCTTGCAATCTGTCTTCGCAGAAACCGCCTTGCCCGAGATTGAACCGCCTTTGATCACTTGGTCGCGTGAGATCGCGTCGGGCGAGACGCTGGATGCGGTCCTGGCGAACGCGGGTATCGCTGCGCCTGCGCGTGCCGAAATCGCGCTCGCGCTTGGTGCAGAATATGACCTGCGCCGATTGCGCCCGGGCCATGAGATCACTGTGATCTCAAAGGTGGACGGAAATCCGAGCCGCGTGGAACTGGCAGTTGACGATGGGGTGCGGATCGAAACGGTCTTTGGTCAAGAACTTGTCACACGCGTGTTGGAGCCAGACCCTGAAATGGTGACGTTCGCGGGCGAGGCAGTGATCGAAAGCTCTGTCTTCGCGGCGTTGGACAAAGCAGGCATCCCTGCTCGTTTTGCGGTCGACATGGCGCAGATGCTGGGCGGCACAGTAGATTTTCGACGCGAACTTTCCGGTGGCGAGACGATGCGTATTCTTTGGCGCGAAGCCCGCGACGGAAACGAGAGGATCGGTCAGCCCGAACTTGCCTTTGCCACACTGGACCTTGGTGAAACGGTCTACGAGATCGTCTGGCCGGATGACGGCAGCGGTGAAGCAACGATCTATGTCGATGGAGAGGTCCTGCGTGTTTTTGCCCAACCGGTGGAAGGAGCGCGGCTGAGTTCCGTCTTTGGCCGTCGCACACACCCGGTCTATGGGAATGTGCGCATGCACACCGGGGTCGACTTTGCTGCGGCCCGCGGTACGCCGGTGAAAGCGACAGCACCCGGACGCGTGAGCTTCATCGGACGTCGTGGTGGATATGGCCGGGTGGTGGAGATAGCGCATGGATCCGACACCCTGACACGATACGCACATCTCAGCGAGGTGCCGGACACACTCGAACAAGGGCAGCGCGTTTTGGCCGGAGACATGATCGGTCGCGTCGGTGCGACCGGCACCGCGACCGGCCCAAATCTCCATTATGAGGTTCTAGTCGATGGTCGCCCGACCGATCCTCTCTCAGACGACAGACTGGCAGAGGCGGCCGAGCGGGATGCGGATGACACGGCTGCACTTGAGCGATTGGCTGAGGCACGCTCGCTACTGGCCGAGAGGCTCACCAGCGAATTTGTGCAAACAACAACCGAAAGGCTTTAATCCATGAAACGACTGGCTCCCGCCCTTGCAGTCACGCTGGCCTTGTTTCCCGCAGCGCAAGCGGTCGCCGATGCGATCCAGATTGATGTCCGGAAGACAAACGGCTGCGGCTGTTGTCTGTCCTGGATGAAGCACCTCGAGGAAAGCGGATTCGCGCCGACAGGCGAGGACATGTTCGGGGGATCTCTTGTGCGCTTCAAACTCGACAATGGCGTGCCTCAGCGCATGGTCTCCTGCCATACGGCTTTGGTCGACGGCTACGTGATCGAAGGACATGTACCGGCATCAGACATTCAGCGTTTGTTGGATGAGCGTCCAGATGCAGTGGGGTTGGCGGTGCCCGGAATGCCCTATGGATCGCCGGGCATGGGACCGGAAGACGATCGAGAGGCTTATGAGGTCTTCCTGATCCGCGGCGATGGATCGACCGAGATCTTTAGCAGTTATTCGGCCGCTGACTGACGTATCGACGAGACCTCAACGCTTGGAACCCCTCTCCCCAATTACCCTTGGCTTTCTAGGAAGTCTGGCCGCCGGATCGCTGACAGCGGTCGGGGCGATCCCCGTTCTTTTCGGGCGCATCCCATCCCGGGCTACACGCGATCTGCTACTTGGCTTTGCAGCGGGTGTCATGCTCGCTGCATCGTTTTTCTCGCTGATCATCCCGGCTCTCGATGCAGCCGAAGGACAGTTCGACAACGGTGCTCTCCCGGCGGCCATCGTTTGTGTTGCTATCTTGCTTGGCATGGGCGCGGTCGCTCTGATGAACGAACGGCTGCCGCATGAGCATTTCAAGTCGGGGCGGGAAGGCCCTGACTCTGCTTCGCTGCGCCGCGTCTGGCTCTTCATCATCGCGATCACGATCCACAATTTCCCCGAAGGACTCGCCGTTGGTGTCGGGTTCGGGGCTGACGGTCTTTCTGGTGGCTTGCCGCTTGCGATTGGCATTGGGCTGCAAAACGCTCCCGAGGGTCTCGCCGTAGCGGTCTCATTGCTTGGTGAGGGATATTCCAGGCGCCGTGCGTGGGGCATTGCCGCCCTGACAGGTCTTGTCGAGCCGGTAGGCGGGCTTCTTGGGGCTGGGATCATCAGCATCTCGCAGCCGCTGTTGCCATGGGGCCTCGCCTTCGCCGCCGGGGCGATGCTCTACGTCATCAGCCACGAAATCATTCCCGAAACCCACCGTTCTGGCCATCAAAACAGGGCGACACTCGGTCTCGCGGTTGGCCTGGTGATCATGTTGTTCCTCGATGTATGGCTGGGAGGATGAGATGAAACAGTCCCATTTCCAAGGTTTCTTTGCGGCTGGAACTGCTTTTCTTGTCGATCAGGTGACAAAAGCAATTGTCGTCGCCAATGCGGCAGATTTGAGCGCCGGAGTTCCGGTCTTTCCCGGTTTCAATCTCATCTACCTGCGCAACGATGGCGTGACATTTGGATTACTTGGTGGAGCGCCATGGTGGAGCCTTACAGTGTTGGCCCTCGCGGTCTGCGGCTGGTTGACTGTCATGTTATTGCGCACTGACAACCGGGCCGAGGCTATCGCCTATGGTGCGATTATCGGTGGCGCGCTCGGCAACGTCCTCGACCGCATCCGGTTTCGGGGTGTGACGGACTTCCTCGATTTCTATGTCGGATCCACGCATTGGCCCGCCTTCAACATGGCGGATGTTTTCGTGGTCAGTGGCGTGGGCCTACTGCTCATAGCCCCTTGGTTGAGCGCCAAGTTGAAAACTGGCACATGATGGCGGGCTTGCGACCACTGACGGGTCGTGGCCGTTACATTCCCCTGCGATCAGGGATTAGCTTTGCAGCGGGCGGTTTAACGGTTTTAACCCTTCCACCATTCTCATGGCTGATCGTTGTTCCGGTCGCCTTCTCAGCACTCTTTCTCGTCCTCCGGCAGGTTTCGACAGCGCCCGCCTTCTTCATCGGCTGGGTCTTCGGAATGGGCCAGTTCGGGTTTGGAGTTTCCTGGATCGCCGAGAGCTTCTACGTCGATGCCGAACGTTTCGGTGCCCTTGCGATCCCGGCAGTCGCGGGACTGTCCGCCGGACTGGCCATATTCCCAGCGATTGCGGCGATGTTATTTGCCACCATCATGCAGCGCCGTGCTGTCGGCGGCATTACGGCAGGTCTTCTGCTTGCAACCTGCTGGGTTGCCGCAGAATGGCTGCGCGGTCATGTCCTGACGGGGTTTCCCTGGAACCTTGCCGCTTATGCTCTTGTCGAACATGCCGCCCTGCGCCAACCGGCCGCCTGGGTCGGAAGCTATGGGCTAAGCTTTCTCACGGTCTTTATCGGGCTGTTGCCCGGTGTGTTGATTGTGGCGGCACCAAACAGACGCGTGCCTGTTCTCGTGCTCTTCGCCGCTGCGGTGATGGGCCTCTGGGGTGGCGGCGCGCTGCGTTCAGGGACGGATGTGCCGCCGACGGACATCGCTTTGCGCATCGTCCAGGGCAATGTGCCGCAAGTCGAGAAGTGGGCACCGGGCAGCCGCGAGCGAACACTGGAAAAATACTTGAGCTTGTCTGCGCAACCTGGACGCTTCGACCTGCTGCTGTGGCCGGAAACGGCCTTTCCCGGTTTTCTGGACGAGGACGCCTTGGCGCGCAGACGGTTATCCACGGTTCTGCCAGACGGCAGGATCCTTTTGACAGGAGTGCCTGACCGCGTAGAGGGCGATGGGGAAACCCGATATTTCAACACGGTTCAAGCCTATGACGGCAACGGCGAAATTCTGACGGGATATGCAAAACATCATCTTGTTCCGTTCGGGGAATATGTGCCCCTGAGAGGCTGGCTGCCGATCGAGCGGCTCACCGAAGGTTTGGGCGATTTCACGCCAGGACCAGGGCCACGCACGCTGGCGATCCCGGGTGCGCCTCTGGTCGCGGTGGCGATCTGTTACGAGATCATTTTTCCGGGCCAGGTGGTCGATGACCTTTTTCGCCCCGACTGGATTTTCAACGCAACAAATGATGCCTGGTTCGGTACCAGCATCGGCCCCGAGCAGCACCTCGCCTCCGCGCGCATGCGCGCGGTCGAAGAAGGGCTTCCTGTGGTCCGGGCGGCCAACACGGGGATTTCCGCGATCATCGACGCCAAGGGAGAGATCATCGCGCGCCTCGAGACCGGACAAACTGGAGTCATAGATGCCACCCTGCCGACAGCGCTTGCGCCTACACCTTACGCACGTTTCGGTGATTGGACATCGCTGGCGCTCATCTGTGCGGTCTGGGCCTTAGCCTTTACCGTCGGATCGGCCAGACGACGTTTCAATTCAGAAAAATCAAAATCGGAGGAATCGTGATGCTGGTGCTCGCAGGCTTTGTCGGAGGGGCGCTCTGGGGTGGCTATCTGGCGCAACGGCAGAAAGGGAACCGCCTGGATATACTTCAATACGCGACAGGCTTCGGTATTGCTTTCGGCCTACTCGCTTTTTTCGCCTCGGTGATCCTCTTGCGCATCACGTCTTGAGATTGCTTTGGCACCGGCAACGAATTGAAACGACTGTTCAACATATTACTGTACTTGCTCCTGGCGATTTTTGCATCAGGACTGGCCGTATCCGGTGTCGTCTACTTTCTTTTGCGCGCCTCCGTCCCCGACTATGACGAGGATTTCAGTGTTGCGGGAATCGAAGGTCCAGTCGATATTCTGCGAGATGCTGCGGCCATACCGCACATTTCTGCAGACTCCGCTGCGGACGCCTATTTCGCGCTTGGTTTCGTTCACGCTCAGGACAGGCTTGGCCAGTTATTGAGGGCAAGGCGGGCAGCGCAAGCCTTGTTGCCACTTGACCAGACGATCGAAGTCGAGCCTTCGACAGCCCAAGCGCTCGACGCATATGCCGCTGGTGTCAACGCGTGGCTTGGTCTGGTATCCGAAGGCGGGCGCGGCAGAGGCTCACCCGATCTGTTGATCGCGGATGAGAGAATGATCGCTGCCTGGAGACCCGTCGATAGTCTCAGACTTGCCCAAGCGTTTCTGAACGATCTTCAACCCGAGAGACGCCAGAGTGACCTGTCCGGCTTGTCAGATCGACCTCTTTTGCCCGAGCTGTTTGTGACCTCGCCCAAGGTCAGCCTCGATGCTTGGGCGTTGCCTGGAGACAGAACAGCTTCGGGAGCACCAATTCTCGCCGCCGATATACGTGGCCCCTTATCGCTGCCTTCTGAATGGTACCTGGCGGATATTCAACTCCCGACCGGAGCCGCGATTGGGGCTACAATGCCGGGTGTGCCCTTCATTGTCGTCGGTCGCAGCGAACGCGTCGCTTGGGCGTTCCGATCTCTGTCACTGACTGCCCTTAAAGAGCCAGTGAGTCCCACCGCTGCCAAGGCCGGCAATTTTCTGATGATGCTTGACCGTCTGGCGCGGTCCGCCGATGTGAACGATGCTATGGACGCAAGCATGAACCTGGCACCAGCCGGATTGGAGATTCTTGCCATCGGCCGAGAAATCCTTGCTCGCTGGCCTGACAGGGAGGTCGAAACGCCTTTCTCGTTTCGAGACGCCCGTCTGGCAGCTCTTGATGTGCGGCAACCGATATTCTCGGTCGAGGGCGCGATTGCGGCGCAGCGCGACACGGTCAGCACTGCCGCGCGGGCGCTTCTTCCTATAATGGCAAAAGAGCTCTGGTTCGTGGGTTCCGCAGGCGCTCTCGAAGAGAACCGCGCAGATGAGTTTCGCGGCGATATTCTGGGTCAACTTGCCCAATGGAATGGCGACATGGATCGCTTTTCACCGGAACCGCTCGTGTTCTGGGCCTGGGCGCGCGCGTTGCAAAAACGGATACTTCAGGATGAATTTCCATCCGCGACAACGGTCTGGGCCAGGCCAAATGCCGATATCCTATTTGCGGTGCTTTCAGATCGCGGAGGGAGCGCAATCTGGTGCGACATCCGCCCGTCCACCCGCATCGAGACCTGCCAGGATCAGGTTCGTGCGGCCCTGGATGATGCCATCGGCTGGCTTGTCGACCGCTACGGACCCGATCCGTCAGATTGGGTCTGGGGCGAAGCACACGCTTTGAATATGGGGTGGGCGCCAATCCGATCGAGTGGGATCATCAGCGATCTGCTGTCTCTCGAAGCCCCATCTTCGGGCGATCCATACACACTGATTGCAACGCTGTTATCTTCTGACAATGACCGCCCCTTCGCGGCCAGCGCGGGCACCAATTTTCAGGCGGTCATGTCGTTTTCGGAAGAAGCCGGATCCTATTTCATCGCGCCAGCCGGTCAGTCCGGCCACCCGCTCTCACGTTTCTATGAAAACCTTTTTCTCATGTGGATGCAGGGCAAATATCTCACGATGTCCACTGATCTGTCCTTGGCCCGGGGTGGCGCTGTGGGAACATCCCGACTTTCACCGGTATCCGTCGATACGCCGACAATACAAAATGACAGGAGCCGATGATCACTTACTTCCTCCTTTTCGACCCGTTTGGGTATGCGATTTCGCCAGTGTCCCTTGTTTCCGTCAGCTTGGCCGCATGGGTCTACATGCGCGGCCTCGTGCGATCCGCTCGCATTCGCGGGACGGTGTCTATGTGGCGGCAAGCCCTGTTCCTCGCTGGCTTGACCTGCATTCTCGCGGCCACAAATGCGCCTCTGGCTTCGTTGGGGCATAGCCTCTTTTCGGTGCACCAAGTGGAGCACCTTCTCCTCCGCCTTGCAGGACCACTACTCTTCGCGGTCTCTCAGCCGTGGCGATTATTGCAAGCCGGTTTGAACAGACGGTGGCGTCGATACCTCGACGCTCTTGGAAAATCTTTTGCATTTCGGTTCTTGGCACATCCGGTAACCGCCACTGCCGCGCTCATCACGTCGCTCTTTATCTGGCAGATTCCAGTGCTTTACGGACTTGCTCAGCGCATCGCGGCGATCGAGGTGTTCGCCCATTTTGCGATGGTGCTGGCAGGGATCTGGTATTTCGGCATGCTCTTCGACCCGAGAGATCCCCCTGAGGGCGCGAGGCGCGGCGCAAGGCTGATCTCCGGTTTCGCGGTGATCGTTTCAAACATTTTTCTGGGTTCCTTGACGACACTCAAAGAGGTGAGCCTCTATGCTTCCTACCAAACGGCGGGAACCGGGTTTCTCGATCCCCTGTCCGACGAAACCATGGGTGGCTACACGATCTGGGTCCCGTCCTCGATGCTGATGATCGCCGCGATCATTCTGGTCATGAACGGGTGGAACGCGGCCGAGGTGCGTCGCTGGAATTCACGATACGAGTTGGTGCGAGGGTCAAACTCCGCGGCGCTCGAGTTTCCGGAAACGGCCGAAGAATTGCGTCTGAAAGTAGCAGAGCCAAACCGCGACATGGGCCGGACGCTCGCCATAGGTGCCTTGGTCATGTTCTTCATCGTCATGACGACGGTGGTGACAATTGTCTATGCGCTTTGAACAGAGGAGCAAATCAAAGGTTGTATCCACGTCTTTTCCCGCGATCGACATTCTCGCTGCACCGTCGTCGCAGTCAGAGATTTTGGGCACACTATCTCGGGCTGGCCAAGCTCAGAGGACACGAACGATTTTCTGCACTAAGGTTGACCATCAGAACAAATGCCAACCCACCAGCCTTTGACTGCTGACGCCGCCGCCTCCTGAGTCTTGCTTTTCTGAATTTCGCGAGAACTTGATGCTGCGCTACTTGCCGCTTTGAGATTGCAGGAGGGCGTGTTCGAAGGCCTCCAGCGTGGTCGTGCTGACGTGATGCTCGATCCCTTCCGCATCGCGTTCCGCAGTCTCTTCGTCGATTCCCAGGCTGAGGAGAAACGCGACGACGATCCTGTGTCGTCGGCGGCAGGCCTCGGCCAACTCCCGACCGGCATCCGTGAGGAATATGGCGCGGTAAGGTTCCCGCCGCACCAGGCCAGCAGCTTTGAGCCGCGAGATGTTCTTGGTCACGGTCGGCGGCTTCACTCCAAAACGTTCGGCGATTTCCACCGGCCTTGCCTCTCCGCGCGACTCGATCAGTTCGGCGATCAGTTCAACGTAATCTTCCGCCATTTCGCTCTCATGTGCCTGACGCACGGTCGCGAACCCCTCAGCCTGTGCTTCGGGAGCCCTGTCGACAGTTTCGAACGGTTCATGTTCCTGTGATTGCAGCTTTGTCATAGTTGGGACTTTGCAGGGAAACTGCAGGATTGACAACTTGTTTGCTTAGGGTAGATAAATTAGCCGTGTCTAACTTTTGAATTCGGAGACTGCGGTGATTCAGAAATTCCTTGGAGCGTTCATTGTCGCACTCGCAAGTGCGCTCGTCCTGTCCGGACCTGTCGCTGCGACGCCTGCCAAGGAGGCTCCATGGCTTCCCGAGGCGGCGGCCTACCGGCTGACTCTCTTCCTCGGAAATCTCGAACCGCTGCCTTGGGATGACGTCGGGACCGCCTGGGCCGAACCCTACCGGGGTTCGGAATTCTCTGTTGGTGCATTGGCATGGCTGGACGGCAACAGCGACATCGGACCCGCCCCCCTTCTGGACGCCATCACTCGCGAAGACCGCCAGGCGGTCTTTGCCGAGGCGACGCGGCTGATCGCGCGCCGGATCGACGAGGAACTGGACCGAGCAGTCATGGCCGACGACCCTGCACGTGCGCAGCAGGCCGTGCGGACAGCCCGAGAACTCTATCGCTCGTTCGCGGACGGTATCGCGGCTGCTGATCCCGACGCTTCGAGACGCATCGGCCTCGCCTGGCTGGAACTCAACAGCAGCACAGGTTCCGCCGGTGTTCTTGGTGCTGGTGCCACACCCGCGAGTCGCAAAACCATGGAAGCCGCGCGCGAAGTCATCTCCCTCTATCTCGCCGAGAATTACCTCGTTGACGATTTCGCGCCGCGCCGGACGCTGAGCGCGCTGCCGGAAACTGTTGTCCTGAGTGGCCGCACCATCGAGGTGCCGCCTAGCCTGCCGCCGGGGTTTGACATCTTCGATCAGGATCCGCTGCCGCGCCTCGTCCTCAATTTCGAGGAGCAGGGCATCGACGAGACCGACCTGCCATTGGTGGCCTATGGCGACATGCTATTCGACAGCGCGCAAATCTTTGGCAATCCGGCGCAGGGTCTCGGGGTCGCTTGTTCGACCTGTCACAACCGATCGGACGTTAACCAGAGGCTTTTCATTCCGGGTGCGAGCCATCAACCAGGCGCGATCGATGTCGATGGCGCCTTCTTCAACCCGATCTTCAATGACCGGCGTGATGATCCGATTGACATCCCCAGCCTCCGTGGCCTGCGCTTCACCGGGCCCTACGGCCGCGATGGCCGCTTCGCCTCCTTGCGCGATTTCACCCGCAACGTCATCGTCAACGAGTTCGGCGGCGATGAACCGACGCCCTTCATGCTGGATGCTCTGCTCGCCTACATGCTCGAATTCGACTTCCTGCCCAACTCCATGCTGACACCGGATGGTCAGCTGACCGAAGCCGCTCCCGAGGCAGCGCAGCGCGGCGAAGCGATCTTCAATACACCCTTCGCGGCGCTCGGCGACCGTTCCTGCTCCAGCTGCCACGTCCCGGACACGAACTTCCTGGACCGGCAGGCCCATGATATCGGCTCGGTTGCGTTGGCCTACGATGGCGCCCGCACCGGTGCGATGGATACACCCACGCTGCTCGGCACCGTCTACACCGCGCCCTATTTCCACGACGGGTCGCTGCCGACCCTGGCCGCTGTCGTGGACTGGTTCGACGAATCGAAGTCGCTCGGCCTGACCGGAGCGGAACGGGCCGACCTGACGGCCTATCTGGAGACCGTGGGCGCAGCGGACGAGCCCTATGAGGCATTCGACGCCGAGAACACCGCCTTCCGGCTGGCATTCTCCGAACTGACGACCTTCGCCTCGACGCTTGATACGCTGCTGCCGCAGCGGGATGCAAAACATATCCTGCTGCTGACCGACACCGTGGCCGCGGACCTTTCGGCGGACGCCAGCACAATGTCGAACCTGGCTGCGCGGCCTGAAGTCTACGCGTTGGCCCAACGTCTGGCCGAGGTTGGTGACGCCGTTCGTACTGATGACTGGGTGGCTGCCGAAACAAGCTGGACCGCGTTCAAGTCCGAAGCCGACGCAATCGAAGAGAGGGCATTCTGATGGCGATCCATATGAACCGCAGAACGATGTTGGCGCTGGCCGCTGCGGGCGCAGTATCGCTCGCAACCCCGCTGGCCGCGCAGGACACTGCGTTGCGGCTGGCTTTCATCCCGCAGGAGAACCCCGAGAAGCTCCTGGGCGACATAGAGGCCATCAGCGGCTGGCTGGCCAGTGAGATCGGCGTCCCCGTCGAAGGGTTCGTCACCATCGACCATGCGGCGGCGGTCGAGGCGCTGAGAAACGGCGACGCCGACATCTCCTTCATGGGCGCCCTGCCCTTCGTTCTGGCCGAGGCCGAGATCGGCGCGGTGCCGCTTCTCTCCGAGGTCTACCGCGACGCGCCGAGTTATACGGGACGCATTTTCGTGCGTCGCGACAGTGGCATCGGCGCGCTTGCAGACCTGCGCGGACGCGACATCGCATTCGCCGATCCGATCTCGGAATCGGGCTATCTCTACCCGCTCGCCGAATTCGTCGAGGCTCGGCTGATCGACGGCCCAGGCGCGGCGGAGGCATTCTTCGGCCGCGTCTTCTTCGCAGGCGGCTATCAGCAGGCCATGCAGGCGATGGCCGAAGGTCTGGTCGACGCTGCGGGTGCCAGCCAGTATGCCGACCTGCTCCTGACGCCGCAGCAGCAAGCACAGGTGACATGGATCGCGGAAAGCCCGCCAATCCCCAGCCATGTCGTGATCGCGCGACCCGGGTTGGATGCCGAGGTGCAAGACCGCTTCACCAACGCGATGCTGCGGCTCAACGAGCCCGAGAACCGCGACAAGCTGCGCTATCTCTACGGGCCGGACGGCTATGTCAGGGCCGACCCTGCCGCCTATGACGGCGTGCGCGACATGGCACGGCGATATGGGCTCCTGGAATGACCACCGCCATCCGGATCGACGACCTGAACTTTGCCCATCCGGGCGGGAGTGTTCCGGCGCTGGAGCGAGTCTCGCTTACGATTTCGACCGGCGAAAGCGTCGCTTTGCTCGGCCCGTCCGGGGCAGGAAAAACAACGCTGCTGGCATTGCTCGATGGCAGGCTCCACGGCTGGCGCGGGCGCGTTTCAGTCTTGGGTGCGCCGCTCGATCCAGACCAACCGCCGCCGCGCGCAAGCCGACCTGATACCGGTTTCGTATTTCAGGAATTCGCCTTGGTCGAACGCTCCACGGTTCTGCGCAACGTGCTCAACGGCCGCCTAGGCCGGATGGCGCCCCTGCGCGCCCTGCTGGGGTCGCCAAGGCCACATGATCTCGACATTGCGCGCACAGCCCTCACTGATTGCGGCATTGCCGATCTCGCCGAACGCCGGGTCGACAGTCTCAGCGGCGGCCAGCGGCAGCGCGTGGCCATTGCGCGGTGTCTCGCGCAGGAGCCACGGCTGATCCTCGCCGACGAGCCGGTGAGCAACCTCGACCCCACCCGCGCTGGGGAGGTCTTGGCGCTGCTGACCGGGGCGGCGCAAGCGCGCGGCGCAACGGCGCTGTTTTCCTCGCACCAGCCCGACCTGGCGCGGCGTTTCGCGCAGCGCATCATCGGCATGCGGAACGGGCGGATCGTGTTCGATGTGCCGACATCCGAGTTGCAGGACGAGGCGACGGCGGCTCTCTACCGGGAGGCAGAGCCGATGCCCGGTTCCGGCCTCCGGGCGGTGTCCTGATGGGCCACCGCAGGTTCGGCGGCTTCGCGACCAGCACCCTGATCGCAGGCGCAATCCTCTGGTCCTTCGCCACGACCGATGTCGAGTTGTCGCGTCTCGTTTCGGCCGGTCCGCGGATCGCTGACTTTCTCGGGCGGATGTTCCCGCCCGATCCGACAGTGATGGCCGAGATCAGGAAGGGCAGCGCGGAAACGCTGAGAATAGCGATCCTCGGTTCCCTCGGCGCTGTGATCCTGTCGATCCCTCTGGCCATCCTCGCCTCCGAGACCATGGTCTCGCGCATGGTGTTCGGCCCTGTGCGCGCGCTGCTGGCCTTTATCCGGGCCGTGCCGCTGATCCTCGTGGCCATGCTTATGGTGGGCGCTGTCGGGCTCGGGCCGCTGCCCGGCATCATCGCGGTCGCCTTTCATGCAACGGGGATGCTCGCCAAGTTCTATGCCGAGGCGATCGACGGCGTGTCCCGCGCGCCGATCGCAGCACTGGAAAGCGCCGGCGCCGGACCGCTCGTGCGGCTCAGGCATGCGATCTGGCCGCAGATGGCCCCAGTCATTGCCCGCGACACGATTTTCCGGTTCGAACTGAACCTGCGCGAGTCGCTGATCCTCGGCATCGTCGGCGCGGGTGGGATCGGCTTCTACATCCAGACCTACGTGAGATCCTTCCAGTATGATAAGGCCGCCAGCGTCACGATTGCGGTCGTCGTCATGGTCATGGCCATTGAGGCGATCAACGTCGCACTGCGGCGCCGCTTCACCTGATCCTTAGGCGTAAATGTCGATCGGTGTCCCGTCCCTGACCATGGCATAGATTTCCTCGATCTGGCGGTCAGTGACGGCGATGCAGCCTGCCGTCCAGTCGCGGACATTCATTGGGTCGATCCCCTTGCGCGGTCCTCCGTGGATGAAAATGTCGCCACCGGGCGACTTTCCTTGAGCCTGCGCAAAAGCGATGTCTGCCGCGTTGGGATATGAGATGCCAATCGACAGGTGAAAGAGGCTCTCCGGGTTGCGCCGATCAATCACGTAGGAGCCCTCCGGCGTACGGCCGTCCCCCTCGAACTGCTTGTGACCTTCGGGCGCGAAGCCTAATCCGATGGGATAGGTCCGCAAGACGTCATCCACCCCGTCCAGAACCAGAAACCGCTGTGCCTTATACATGCGTAGCCGGGTCACTTCGGGTCCGTTGTAAGACCGGAACTTGCTGGCACAACCTGACAGGAAGGAGGCCAATCCGCCCATCAAAAAGGCGCGCCGTGGAAATCTGGTGTTTGTCACTGCTCGACGCCCCTTTTTGCGAGGTCTGTTGGTGCCAGAGGTTACTCTACCGAAGACGTCGGATCAATGACCGTGCGCCAGTGCTCCCTTCGCCATCTGCTCGCCCACCGGTTCACCGCCCGAAGGCCCGTCCTTGATCCGATGGCCGTTCAAAAGCCGCAGCGCATTGGCGACCACCAACAGGGAAACGCCTACATCCGCAGCGATGGCGCCCCACATCGAGGCCATCCCGAACGCGGTCAGCCCGACGAACAGCGCCTTTGTTGCCAGCGATATACCGATATTCTGGTGGATAATCGTCATTGTCCGCCGAGAGTGAGTAATCAGCCACGGCACTCGAGCCAGATCGTCGGTCATCAGTGCAATATCTGCCGTTTCGATCGCCGCATCCGATCCGACAGCCCCCATGGCAATGGCATAATGCGCGCGCGCCATTGCGGGCGCGTCGTTCACGCCGTCGCCGATCATCGCCACCATATCGTGGCATTCCACCAGTTCCTCGATGGCCTTCACCTTGTCTTCTGGCAAGAGTTCGGCGCGCACCTCGTCAATGCCGACCTCGGCCGCCACCGCACGTGCGGTGCGTTCGTTGTCGCCCGTCAACATCACGATTGTCTTCACACCCTGCGCGTGCAGACGCGCAACGATACCCTTTGCATCGGGGCAAATGCGGTCACGAAGCTCCAGCACGCCGGTCACGCCGGTCTCGTCACCCACGGCAACCAGGGTGCTGCCTGCCCCTTCGATCCGGTCCCGAAGATCCGCCGGAATGGCATTGCTGAAACCTTTCTCTTGGGCAAACCGATCTGATCCGAGCCAGATCGCGCGCCGGTCGGCGCGTCCTTCGAGCCCGCGCCCAGGCACGGTCCGCGTGTCCTCTGCGGCAGACACGGAAACACCATCGCTTTCTGCGCGCGCGAGGATGGCGCGTGCCAGCGGGTGCGAGGACCGCGCCTCCAGACTGGCTGCCAGCGTGATGATTTCGCGAGCGGAGGCTTCACCCAGCGGGTGAACCGCCGCCACCTCAGGCTCGCCCATGGTGATCGTTCCCGTCTTGTCCATCGCCAGCGCTGTGGTGCGCCCTGGCGCTTCGACATAAGCGCCGCCCTTGATGAGCACCCCTGCTCGCGCCGAAGCGGCCAGCGCTGCTACAATGGACACCGGCGTAGAAATGACCAGTGCGCAAGGACATGCGATGACAAGAAGGACCAGCGCATTGTAGAACCAATAGTCCCAGGCGCCGCCGAGCAAGAGTGGCGGCACCACCGCGATGGTGATCGCCACCGCCATCACGATGGGTGTATAAATGCGCGCGAATTTCGCCACCCATTGCTCGACCGGCGCGCGGCGGGCATGGGCATCACCGACCAGACGGATGATCTTGGCCAACACTGTGTCGGAAGCTGCCTTGGTCGCTCGTACCGTCAGTGTGCCTTCGCCGTTGATCGTGCCGGCATAGACCTCATCGCCCGGCTCCTTTGGCACGAGCGCGCTTTCTCCGGTAATGGGAGCCTGATCGACGGCTCCCGCCCCCTCCACCACTTCACCGTCGAGGGGGATGCGGTCGCCGCCGCGCACAATGAAGCGATCGTTCACGGCGACCTCTGCCGCAGGCACATCGGTTTCGCTGCCATCTGATCGGATCACCCGAGCTGTCGGCGGCGCCAGATCCAGCAAGGCCGATACCGCGTTGCGGGCCCGCCCCACACTCCAGCTCTCAAGGTAAAGCGAAAGTGAGAAGAAAAACGCAACCGTCGCGGCCTCGAAGAATTCGCCCAGCCCGATGGCACCCGCCACTGCGACCACCATCAACAAGTTCATGTCAGGGGAAAACCGTCGCGCGGAAGACCAAGCCTTGGGCGCGACCAGCCAGACCCCGAAGAGAATTGCCACCGCGAATAACCCTGCTTCCGCGAGTGGCATCGGCATTTCTCCGTGCCCTGCGAATAGCCCGAGCGCACCACCCATGCCGGTTTCGACGATGTGGTAGAGAAAACCTGCCACCCAGAAGCCGCCGCTGAGCGCGGTAAACCGCTTTTGACGTGCCAGATGCGCGGCCTGATTCTCTGCTGCGTTGTCGGCGTCCCACGGTTTTGCGCTCATGCCGGTACTCGCGACCAGTTGCGAAATCTCGTTGTCCGAAATCCCGACTGCGGTATCCAGAATTGTCATCCGCCCATTGATGACATCGAACGCCAGATGCTCAGTCCCGCCGACTTTTGGACCGACCACCCTATTCAGGATTGCCACCTCTTCGGCACAATCCAGACCGGAAACTTGAAAACTTCGCCCATTCGACGGGATGGATTCTGCCGGTCCCGTGTTGGCTCCAGCACCGCAGCACGCAGCACCATCTCCATGAGAGTAGCGAGCTACGCTCGCATGTTTGTGATCATCAACATGATCGTGACTGCAGTCAGAGCTGTGCTTGTGGTCGTGGCGGTGGCCATTGGAAGACATGGGATTGACCTCGGGATTCGTTCATTCCACATTGAGATAGCCCCTACAGTAACTAGAGCTTCAAGAGCTAAAACAGAAACTTGGTCAAGTAAGGACACCGATCTGCGGAACCTTGAAACGCGTTGCCAAGTCTGTGGACGCGGCTGACCTGCCAAAAAGTGAGATAGATATGCTTCAAAAATATGCGGTGATCATGGTTGCAACATTGGCCCTGGCTGGCTGTGCGGTACCTCCGAAGGAAGACAACGATCCATTCAGGGTCGGGAATATTCCAGAATCTGTCGCAGCCCTCGCTGCACCCGACCAGGATCTCAACACGGCACGGCTACGTCCCGAAGATAATTGCTATTGGTATGCGCATAGTGGGCCTGTGGAAACGACCTTGGTCCCGTTGCGATCGGCAGGCGGCAATCCCATCTGCGTCGCGCGCCAATCCTGATTGACGCGTCCAAGCGTCGGATTGACGGCGCGGCTTGGGTCAACTCTGCGGAGTCACGCTGTCCTCGGCCGAATATAGGAACGCCATCGAGCCAATCTCCACATTCGGATACAGATCGTTTATGTGCGCCATGACCATCCGGACGCAACCGGAACTTGCTCGGCCGCCGATGCTTCGCGGCTGTGGTGTACCATGGATGCGCAGATAGGTGTCTCGGTCCCCGACAAAGAGATAAAGCGCCCGTGACCCGAGCGCGTTCTCAGGTCCGGGTTCCATACCGTCAGCGATATCGGCGTAGAGCTCCGGGTCGCGGTCAATCATGTTCTGTGTTGGCTGCCAATGCGGCCACCTGACCTTGCGCTTAATCGTGTAGACACCCGGCTCATAAAGTTTGCCACGAGCAATCGCTACGCCATAGCGCATCGCCGTTCCGCCTTCCTCGATATGGTAAAGATAGCGCGCAACAGCATCGACATGGATGTCACCGGCCACAAGACCATCTTTAGCTACAACCCGCTGCGGCAGAAAGCGCGGATGCAGGCCCCACGGGTTTGATGTGGCTGGATTATAGCCCGGCGGTGTAACCTGTGCATCCCAAGCAGCCTTTTCCGCTTCAGTGGGCCAGGTGTCAGCGAGGAGCGGACTCGAGATAGACGCCGAGAACAATGCGGTAGTCGTCTGGATGAAGTGTCGTCTTGTCAGCATGTATCGTGCTCCGCGCAGTTTCTATTTCGGTGTCGGATCTGTCAGATCGATTTGCTCCACGCTAAAACGTCTAGCAACTAGAGGTTCAAGGGTTAAATTTTCACTTAACCGCGAGAAGCAGAGGGTTGAATAGCGATTTCAATGCTAGACGTTCACGCGCCAACTGGGTCAGCAAAGGGCTAAATCCAAAAAGGCTTCTCTACTATATCGTTGCACGCCACATCCGATAGCGCCCCTGCCCGGTCACCTCACGGATCAGACCCCGCGCTTCCAACCAGCCAAGGTTGCGCTGGACGGCGGCGCGGCTGGCGCCAGTCAAGATTTCGGTCATCGGTGCAGAGACGAGTGGCCACTCGGTCAGTAAGGCGCGGAGAGCAGGTGGCGTCTTGCCCGAGAGCGGTGCCATTTCGGCGTCTGCGCGCATAGCCCATGCCTCTATGTCGTCTAGGTGCCGCATCGCGCTCAAGGATGCTGTCATCATCCCATCGAGCCAACGCGCCAGACGGTCAGCGGGTGGGCCGCCAGCGCGCAGCCCCCCTGATCCGCCCATGGCCAGAGGTGCAAAGACTGCCCCCCTTCCCTCACCGGCCGCAATCCTTGCGGCTGTGACTGCCGCCTCCATCCCGTCTCCGTGCTGTCCAAGACCAGCGAGGTTCCAGAGGTGGAAACCCATGCAGGCGCGGCTGATCGGATGCAGATCGACAGCTCGCGCCATCAGATCCAGCCAGCCGCTCGCACGATTCATGAAAGGTTCGGCATCATCACCAAGGTTCTCGGGGTCGCGGCGGTCGAGAAAGGCGGAAAGGTCCACCTCGGGCCCCGGCCCGCCGCTCAAACGGCGAACTGCCCATCCGACACGCGCGAGTGCTGCGGTGTCCTCCTGAACGCCTGACAGGCGCATGGATATCCAAAGAGCAAGGCGATCCGGGACGATACGATCACCCACAAACCAGCTGAGGTCAGCTGCCTCGATCAGGGCAAGCCTGTGTCGCCATCCTTCGGGGCCGCGCTTCAGGCGGTCGTCCAGCGCGCCGACGCGACCAGCTACACTGGCAAGACGCGCGGCGAGACCCGCCTCTGCTTTCCGCCATTCATCAAGGACTTCGGTTTCGCGCGGTTCGGCCCGTGGTCCGGGCGGCAGATAATCCGGCTCCTCTTCCATGGGACCGGGCAAGAACCAAAGATCGTCCTCGGACGACTGTTCCACCCCCTCAGCATCGAGAAAGAGAGCGTCCGATTCATCATGAAAGGCAGGCGCTTGAGGCTTCATATGTGCAAAATACTGGATTTTTGCATTTTACCCAAGGGTTTTGTCAGAGTGGACCCACGCTTCTTAGATAGCACGCGCGGGCGATGGTCGGCGAGGGCTCTCTGATCGCGCTCAGCGCAAGGAAACCAAGGGTTTTTGGACGAGCACGACGAGCGAGCACTTACTTGCTTTCGTTTACAAACGGTCGTTTAGTAATGATATGCGAAACTGCAAAAAGACTGTTTTAATGCCCCTGATTGGTTATGCCCGCGTATCTACCGAGGATCAGACCCCCCTGCCCCAGTCGCAGACCCTGAAATCTGCGGGTTGCGCCGAAATCTATGAAGAGCACGCCTCAGGCGGCAATCGCGCGCGGCCGGTGCTTGGGCGTGTGCTCGAACGCATCCAGAGTGGCGATACGCTGGTCGTCGTGAGGATCGACCGGCTTGCGCGGTCTCTGTCGCATCTGCTGGAAGTGATCGAGCGGCTGGAGGCCAGGGGTGCGTTCTTTCGCTCGATCCAGGACCCGATCGACACTGGATCCCCGCAGGGCAAGTTCACGCTGCAGGTCTTGGGCGCTGCGGCCGAGTTCGAGCGCGCCCTGATCCGGGAGCGCACCAAGGCCGGCCTCGCCAGCGCGCGCACAAAGGGCCGCGTGGGCGGAAACCCTGGACTGCGGGCCAAAGACCCTGCCGCTCTTCGCAAGGTGCGGCTAGCGCGACAGGACGGCTACATGGAGCGTCTGAACGAAACGGCACAAGATTGGGTGCCCCATGTGCGCCGGTTGCGCCCCGACTTGGCCTGGGAAGACGTGGTGCGCATCATCAACGGCCCCTTGCCCGAGGCGCGTCGCTGGACCCAAAGCCGTCTCTTGCGCGCCGTGAAGGCCTATGTCCGCGACGGCTTTCTGCCCGAGACTGTGCTCGCCCGGGCTGGCCGCCGCGAGGCCGACGACCGCCTGCCCGCCATCGTCGCCGCCATCAAGGGCGCGGACCCCGACATCACGCTTCAGGCGATTTGCACCCGGCTGGAGGCGATGCGCGAGCGCACGCCCCGTGGGCGGACAAGCTGGCAACCCTCCTCGGTGAAGATGCTGCTGGAACGGGCTGAGAGACTGGGGCTGCTTGAGTAGTCGAGCTACCTCGCAAATCCTCCACGACATGGAAGGATTACAAGGTTGTGGTCAGTTCCACGCTCAGTAGCTGTCTGGTCATGTAAAGGGGTTGACGATGCGAAGCTGGCCTTCCACCAGCAGGCCATCTTGCATGTCCTCGCTCCACAGCGTGGTACACCCCGCAACCAAAGCGCTGGCCACGATCATCGCGTCGTAGATCGAGAAGCCGTAGCGTTCCGCCAAAGCGCGGCCGACGTCATGGGTCTGCACGGTGAGATCTTCGACGGGACACAAGGCGCGCACGCCTTCGAGAAAGGCCGCTGCTTCCTCCCAACCGAGGCCAGCTTTGCGGCGGCAGTTCACCAGTGACTCGTTTAGAACCTGAACGCTGATCCGGGGCCCCTGCCCCAGAATGACCTCGGCGCGATCGGCCTTTGGGCCGTCGTCGAGCAGGTAAAGAACGACATTCGTGTCCGCGAACTCAGCGCTCATGTGCGTCGTCGCGGCTCAGACGTTCTGCTGCGGACAACTTGCCCCGGAAGCGGCGCAGGCCGGTCAGCACCTCATCCGCACGAGCAAGGCGACGGACTCTGACCCGACCGTCGTCCTTGACCAGGTCGATCTGATCACCCTCCTTGAGACCAAGCTCTCGGACGAGCTCCGCGGGCAAACGGACGGCCAGCGAGTTACCCCATTTTGCGACCTGCATCGTGACCTCCCATGTGGATATACGTCTTATAATGTATATCCGAAGGGTTCCGAAGACAAGCCTGCCGCAAACCCTAGCTACTCTTGTGCATGACGCAGCGACTGACACCAAATCTAGAAAGAGCTTGCACGAATCTGATAGCTCGGGCAATAGTCTCGATAAATAACGCGCGATCACATAAAAAACGCGCCCACGAATCGAGGCAGAGATGAGCGAAGCTGAGCAGGACCTGGACATTGCCATCGGGCACTACGCAGAGCTTCTTGCGTCCAATCTTCATGCGCAACGTGCTGCCCACTTCCCTCCCGACGCCAAAAAAGTCATGCGCAGCCTGACCAGCGGCGAGGCGGCCGAGTTGCTTGGCGTCGATCATACCTACCTTCGCAAGCTTCATCGAGAAGGAAAGATCGCTGACGTCGAAACCACTGCGGGCAGCCACCGGCGATATACCCTCGATGATATCTGGGAGATTCGCCACGCCCTTGAGGCAAACGCGAAGAAGCCTGGAACTTACGTTCCGGGGCGTCGTGCCGGTGACGAGCTTCAGATTGTTTCTGTTGTGAACTTCAAAGGCGGGTCCGGGAAAACGACAACATCCGCTCACCTTGCACAGCGCTTGGCTCTCAAGGGATATCGTGTCCTTGCGATCGATCTGGACCCCCAGGCATCCCTTTCCGCGCTGCATGGCATCCAGCCTGAGCTGGACCTGATGGAGGGTGGCACGCTGTATGATGCGGTTCGCTACGATGAACCGGTCCCGATCTCGGATGTGATCCGCAAGACCTACATCCGTGGTCTTGACCTGATTCCCGGGAACCTCGAGCTCATGGAATTCGAACATGAGACGCCGGCAGCCATTCAGCGTGGCGGCGCCCGCGCATTCTTTGCCCGTGTGCGCGACGCGCTCGACAGTGTCGAAGCGGACTATGACGTCGTCGTCATCGACTGTCCGCCGCAGCTTGGTTTTTTAACCATGTCCGCCCTTTCAGCATCTTCAGGGGTGCTTGTTACCGTTCACCCCCAAATGCTCGATCTGATGTCCATGTCGCAGTTTCTGCGAATGACCGCTGATCTGCTTGGCGTCATCCGGGATGCTGGCGCAAACCTTCGCTTCGACTGGCTGCGCTTTCTGCCGACCCGCTACAAGGTGGGTGATGCCCCGCAGACCGAGGTCATTGCATTTATTCGGGGTCTGTTCGGCAGGTCAGTCCTGACCAACCACATGGTTGAGTCTACTGCGATCTCTGATGCAGGGCTGACGAAGCAGACGCTCTACGAGGCCGACAAGAAGGACTTCACGCGTCAGACTTTCGATCGTGCAATCGAATCCATGAACGCCGTCAACGACGAGATCGCGGCGATCATCCAGAACACGTGGGGACGCAATGGCAAGAAAGCCTAAACTGGGACTGCCACTGCAGACCCTGCGCAACGCGCCCGACGCTCTTGAAGGGCGCAGGCTGCGCGGCGGCGTTTTCGAAATCGAGCCTGACCAAATCGAAACCACAGGTCGGCTCGATGACCGGCTGCAGATCGAGACTGCGGGCCTCAAGGCGTCAATTTCCAAGAACGGACAGCGAGTACCAATCCTCGTCCGGCCGCTTGATGGTGATCGCTACAGCCTGATCTATGGCCGTCGTCGACTGGAAGCTTGCAGAGAACTTGGGATCAAGGTCCGCGCCATTGTCACAGAGATGGAGGGCGATCAGGCACTTCGTGATCAGCTGTTAGAGAACCAGGAGCGGCGGGATCTAAGCTTCATCGAACGAGCGCTTGTTGCCGCAGCCTTGCTCGACGGTGACCATCTGAGCGCATCCGAACGCACTAACAAGGGTGTCGCCGAGGTTCTCAATCTGACCGAGGCAGGAGTGTCGCAGCTGTTAAGCGTGGTCCGCACCGTTGGGGAGGACCTGGTCCTCGCCATCGGTGCCGCTCCAGGCATTGGTCGGCCCAGGTGGGAAGAGCTCAAGAAGTTGCTGGGGGCTACGGATGCCGATCGCGAACTGCTTGCAGCTTTGGCGGCTGAGGCCAAGACATCCTACCAAGGCGGTATTGACGAGAAATCCGATCATGCATTTTTGGCCGTCCTCTCTGCTGCAGGGAAGCCCGAACAGACCACATCCTCGTCTCGCCCTCGCGGGCGGCCCGGCACGGTGATTCCGGGGGTCGGTGCCGCCACTGTCACGACCGGACGTCGTGGAAAGCAACTCAAGCTCGAGTTGAAGGCCGAGGAGAGCGATTTTGTCAGCTGGCTTGAGGGCAACGCCCCGCAGCTGATCGCCGAGCTTCACGAGCGCTGGAAGCGTTCGGAAGACTGAGGAAGAGCAACAATCAAAAAGGAGGCACGAGACAGGCAGAAAAGAAAAAGGCCCCGAGAAGCAAGCTTCACGAGACCTTTCTTAGGTTTCGCACGGGACCAGCCCGCTACAAAACTTCAGTTTTCGCACCTCTGAATGTAGCGATCTGGCCCCTTTCCCGCAAGCGCAAAGCGATTCGCGGGCCAGGGAAATTTTGCCTTCGTGAATGACATCATGGATTACACACCGATTTCGCCGTTTATGCGGCCGATATCGCACGCCCATCTGCGCGTGGTCGAGCGTCCTGAGGCGTCTGTTCTCGGCAGGCCCGTCAACAAGTGGGAGCTCCTCCGCGAGCTGTCCAAGGCACAGGCGGCCTTTGGGGTTTCCGAGCGCGATCTGACCGTTCTTCAGGGACTTCTCAGCTTCTTTCCGGACGATGCGCTTGGCGGGAACACCGAAATGGTCGTCTTCCCATCCAACAAGGCGATCTGCGAGCGGCTGAACGGCATGCCTTGCTCGACGATGCGCCGTCACCTCGCCCGGTTGGTCGAGGCAGGCTTGCTCATGCGGCGCGATAGCCCCAATGGGAAGCGGTATGTGCGCAAGCGTGGCGAAGATCGGGTGGCCTTCGGCTTCGACCTCTCCCCGCTCTATTGCCGGGCAGAGGAAATTGCACGGGCCGCAGAGGCTGTGCGTGAGGCCGAGGACCGTGTGCGGCGACTGAGGGAGGTGGTGAGCCTTATGCGTCGCGACTTGGCCGCTCTGGCGGAGTTCGGCGAGGAGATCCAGCCTGGGCTTGGCCTATGGGACCAGCTCCGCGACAAGGCCGCCCTCACAGCCCGTGCTCTTCGCCGCAAACTCTCGCTTGAGGATCTGTCGGCATTTCGGACTGAACTGGAGACCCTTCTTGACCAGGCGCGCAATGTCATTGATGGCCCTGAAACAGAAGAAATGAACACCAATGATGCCCATTTTGAGCGTCACCATCATAATTCAAATAAAGAATCTATAGATCTTGAACCTGCCTTAGAAAAAGGCGGAGCGGCGGGACGCGCGCCTGATGATGATACGGGTGAGCCCGTGGCTGACCTTGAAGAGCCTGACACGAGGCGGGTGCCGAAAATGCCACTCCACCTGGTGATCGCCGGCTGTCCCTCGCTCAAGACTTTCTATCAGGGCGACGTTCGACACTGGCACCAGCTTTTCGACGCGGCTTGTCATGTACGGCCGGCCATGGGGATCAGTGTTTCCGCTTGGGAAGAAGCGCAACGCTGCATGGGACCAGAGCAAGCCTCGATCGTCGTCGCGGCTATGCTGGAACGTTTTTCCGACATCAGATCACCGGGTGGATACTTGCGGGCGCTGACGTCCAAGGCCGCGGCGGGCGAATTCTCTTGCGGTCCGATGGTCATGGCTTTGATCGGTCGGCGAAGTGCGGCTTAACAGCTGTTAAGTTTCAACGCCGCGGTGCTCAGTTGGCATGACTTAACAGCTGTTAAGTCGCCTCTTGGCAACCATACGATCATCGAGAGGGAAAGGAGTGTTGGTTTGAGGGTGACGGGAAGTGAGATCGGGAGAGTGGCTTCCGGCGCCCGTCGTGGAGAAGATCTGATGACGAAAGCTGTCCAGAAAATCACCCTGTTCCCGTCCCGGGATATCCCTTTTGACAAGCTGGTGCTGAGCCAGTCCAACGTGCGGCGCATCAAGGCTGGCGTGTCCGTCGAGGAACTGGCCGAAGACATCGCCCGCCGCGGTCTGTTGCAGAGCCTGAGCGTGCGGCCCGTGTTGGGCGACGATGGCAGCGAGACCGGCAAATTCGAGATCCCGGCTGGGGGCCGCCGGTTCCCAAGCATTGTCCTTGCTGGTAAAGCAAAAGCGTTTGGCAAAGACCACGCCCATTCCCTGCATTGTGCGCGATGCTACGTCCGACATCCTGGCCGAGGACGATTCCCTTGCAGAAAACATGCAGCGCGTCGCCCTGCACCCGCTCGACCAGTTCCGCGCGTTTGTGTCCCTGCGTGACAAGGGTCAGACCGATGCGGAGATTGCTGCCGCCTTCTTCGTGACGCCGCAGATCGTGAAGCAGCGCCTCAAACTTGCCTCCGTCGCCCCTGCCCTGCTTGAGATCTATGCCGAGGATGGCATGACGCTGGAGCAGCTCATGGCCTTCACTGTCAATCCTGATCATGACCGCCAGATGCAGGTCTGGGACGTGATCCATTCATCCTGGAACAAGGAGCCATTCCAGATCCGGCGCATGCTGACCGAGACCTCGGTCCGAGCGTCCGACCGGCGTGCGGTCTTTGTGGGTGTTGAGGACTATGAAGCGGCGGGCGGCACGATGCTGCATGACCTGTTCCAAGGCGATGATGGAGGTTGGCTCGAAGACCCTGCCCTGTTTGATCGGCTGGTGACAGAAAAACTCAAGGCCGAGGCTGAGACGGTTGCGGCTGAGGGCTGGAAATGGATCGAGGTCGCACTCGACCTGCCCTACGGCTACAGCCAAGGGCTGCGGTCGCTGTCCGGTGATCCGGCACCGATGACGGATGACGAAGGCGCGGCCCATGCCAAGCTTCTCGCCGAGTACCGGGCGCTGGAAGAAGAATAAGCAGGTCAGGATGATATCCCTGAAGAGATCGATGCGCGGCTTGGCGTTTTGGAAACGGAGATGGAAAAGATCGAGACCCGGCCGTTGATCTTCGATCCCTTGGAAATCGGGCGGGCAGGGGCGTTCGTCACGCTCGACCGCTACGGCGCTCTGGCAGTTTATCGCGGGTATGTGCGTCCAGAGGATGAGCCCGTTGACGAGACAGCGGTCCAGGATGCTACTGATCCTGCGGAGGCGGGGCAGGGGGATGATCGTGATCTCACCGATGGCCATGCCAGTGCCGCTCATGTCGGAACCATCATCATGTCGGGTGGCCAGCCGATCGGAGCTGACCTGCCAGAGGATGAGGATGACGGGGGGGTGAAGCCGCTGCCCGAGCGGTTGGTCATGGAGTTGACGGCCCACCGGACGCTGGCGCTGCGTGAAGAGATCGGGCGCTCGCCCGACGTGGCGTTGATTCTGCTGCTGCTGAAGCTTGTGATGGATACCTTCCGCACTTCCTCTGCTTCGGGAAGCTGTCTCGAAGCCTCAGTGCGTCACGTCTACATGCCGGCGCAGGCGAGCGATCTGAAGGACAGCGTGGTGGCAAAGCTGGTCGACGAGCGTCATGCGCCGGAACGATCTCGTGGCGCTGGACGATGAGGACCATGCCGAAGGGCAGGGGGCGGATGCCGAAGCGGCTGACAGCGTCAGTGAAGCTGACCTTCCTGCATTTCTGACGGATGACCTGCCTGTTGAAGGCGCGTCGATGCTGGCCGCGGAATAACGTGATCCAGCGGGGGGCGGAGATTCCGCCCGCAATCACCCTATAGTGTAACAATATCAATGGGATGAGTGCGATTACTCGCATTCAGAATGAAGAATCATGTCTACAACAACCATCATCGACACCGCACCCCTCGGGGCGCTGCGACGTGAGACTTCAAGGCCAATGCTCCCGATCTTTCACATGGGCATTTGGAGCATCAGTTGGCAATCTGACGGATGCCTGAAATCCAGAAGTTTCACCGGGACGTGGTGACTGGAGCAAGAGAGAGGTTTCGATCCGTTCTGCGATGGCTGAGACGATAGCGAGGCCAAGCCCGCTACCATCAGTTTTTGCATCTGCCCTCTCGAAGCGCCCTGTCAGGCGTTCGAGTGTTTCGGTTGCTACCGCGGGGCCCTCGTTTGCCACGATCAACTGCCCCTCGCTCGTGAGTGTAACCGCGACTGGGGCATTCTGCGCCCCGTGGCGTAGGGCGTTTTCCACCAGATTCCGGCACAGAATTCCCAATGCGTCGGGGTCGATATCAGACAAGACAGGCGTGTCCGGCAAGTTCAACGTAAGGCGCCCGTTCTCTGTGGTGCGTGCGATATCTTCCACCACGACCCGAGTGATGGTTCTGACATCAGCGCTCTGGTCCATCCGAAGTCTACCGCCTTCCGCCCGCGCAAGCTGCAGGAGACGCTCGGAAAGCCGAGTGAGACGCTTGAGCGTTGCCTCGATCTCGGCGGCACGGGCGTCGATGGTCGGATCTTTGGTCTCTGACCGCAGTCGCTGCGCCTGGGCGATAGCGCCCGCCAATGGTGTCCTTAGTTCATGAGCCGCATTGGCTGCAAAACTTCGCTCAGCCTCGAACGCGTCGCGCAACCGAGCCAAAAGGCTGTTCAAGGTTGCGGCCAGCGGTCCGATTTCGGTCGGCAGGTCGGCCGCGGGTACTTCTGACAGGTCGCGCACGCCGCGCGCTTCAAGCCGCGTACGGAACCGATGGAGAGGGGCGAGGCTAAAGCGCACAGCGAGAATAATCGACGCGAGCGCCAACGGCAGCACGACCAGCAGCGGCAGGCCGAGGCCCATCTGGATTTCCCGAGCAACCGATGCGCGATGCGCCAACGGTTCGGCCACGGTGATGCTGATCGTCCCCTGGAGCGCCGCGTCGCTGTAGAGGCGATGTGTGGCGTTCTGCCCAAATCCCGGCCCGTCGTATGGAGGGAACACGGCAGGGTCCGCCGCATGGGATTGCAGCAGGATGCGTCCCTCGGCATCGCGTACGATGTAGGTGAAGAACTCGTCATGCTCCCGGATCGGCGCGAGGCGCTGCGTCACACCCTGATCTTCCCGCCCGACGATGTCGGTCACGGCCAGCGGCAGGATGCGCTCGGCGGTTTCGCGCAGGGCGCTGTCGAAGACCTCGTCCATCTCGCCCCGAACGATCACCGCAGTAACCGTGGCGGCGGCGAGCCAGAGGATCGTCAGCACAAGGCCGAGTGACAAGCCGAGCCGTACCTGAAGGCTGGAGGGCCACATCATGGTTTGCCCAGCCGGTAACCCATGCCGCGCTCGGTCTCGATGATGGCGCTCCCCAGTTTCTTGCGCAGGCGGCTCACGTGCACCTCGATGGTGTTGCTCTCGACTTCGGCGTCGAAAGCGTAGAGCTTCTCCTCCAACTGCGCCTTGGACAGGAGCTGCCCGGGACGCGCCAGGAAGGCCTCGAAGAGCGCCCATTCCCGCGCCGTCAGCGGCACATGTCTGCCATCCCGATGGACGCTGCGCGCGGCAAGGTCGATGTCGAGCGGTCCGTGGGTCAGGATCGGGTTGGGGTTGCCGCTGTAGCGCCGCGCGACCGATCCGATCCGTGCCGACAGTTCCGACAGGTCGAAGGGCTTCACAAGATAGTCGTCAGCGCCCGCATTGAGGCCTTCGATCCTATCGGACACCTGGTCGAGCGCCGTCAGGATGATGACCGGCGTCACGTCTCCACGCGTCCTGAGGCCCTTGAGGAACCCGATACCACGTCCGTCTGGCAGCATGAGGTCGAGCAGGAGCAGGTCGTAGGAGGTTGCGCTCATCGCGTCTGCCGCCGCGTCTAGCCGCGTGACCCAGTCTACTGACTGGCCATCAGCTGCGATCTGGTCGCGCACGGCAGCGCCAAGAGTCGTGTCGTCCTCGATCAGCAATATGCGCATGGTCGTACCCGTCCTTTCCTGATGTCCCTCCATGATCCGTCTGGCTGACACGAAGCTGAAGCTTGTGGGTCGAGCCCCTTCAGGCTGCCGTCAGCTTCGCGGCGCATAAATGGCATCAAGAGGCGAGCCACTAGGAGTGTGCCCCATGAAGAAGACATTGACAATTATCGGCTTTCTGGCGGTCTTTCCGGCCGGCGCGGCGCTGGCTGACGACGATTGCTTCGTGCCGATGGCCGACTGGCAGCCGCGCGATGCTGTTGCCATGCTGGCTGAGGAAAATGGTTGGACGGTGCGTCGGATCAAGATCGATGACGGCTGCTACGAGATCGACGGGAGGGATGCCGAGGGGCGTGCGATCGAGGTGACTGTCCACCCGGCCACGCTGGAGGTAATCGAGATCGAATACGAGGACGACGAGGATGATCGCCGCGAGCGGGATCACGAGAGACGCGACGATGACTGATGCAGCGCGTCGCGACGGTAATGTCCCGGTGCCGGGCCTGCCGCGACTCTCCCGGCTTTCCCTAAACTCTCCTCTAGCCCTGACGGGCCCGGTGCTGGTTGCGTTGCCATGCCTACTGGCGGCACTGATCGGGTTCAACACCTATGCGCCCTATGGCGCGGATGCAGCACTTGGCATTGCCGTCGGGGCCGCGGCAGTTGTCGCGATGGCACAGACCCTGATCCTCGCCGCACGGCCGCCGCTGGTGGAACCATTGTTCGGCGGTCTCGATCGCATGTACCGGGTCCACAAGTGGCTTGGTATTTCCGCAATGGTCCTGATGATCCTGCACCAGCAGATCGAGCCGGATTTCGAGCGTTTGGTGCGTGAAACCTCCCTTGGTGAACTTGGTGAAGAGGCGGGCGAACTTGCCTTCAACGCGCTTCTCGCCCTGGTTGCTGTCAGCTGGTTCCGGAGATTGCCCTTCACCCCACTGGAAATCCCCTATCAGATCTGGCGGTTCAGCCATCGTTTCATGGGGGCCCTTTTTGCAATCGTGGTCTTTCACCAGTTCTTCGTCGACATGCCGACAGAGGTAGATCCATCGCTCTCGGTGCTACTGAACACATTCGGCATCGCCGGAGTGATCGCGTGGATATTTACCGAGCTTGTCGCCCCGTACCTGCGGCGTAGAGAATTCACCGTCACAGAGATCAGCCAGACCAAGGACACCACCACGCTGACCCTCCGCCCCGAGGGGCGGGCCATGCGGTGGCGGCCGGGGCAATTCGCCTTCTTCCGCGCACCAGAGGCAGGACTGTCCGAGCCGCACCCTTTCACGATTGCCAGCGCCCCGCGCCCTGACGGCACCCTGACGTTCTCCATCCGAGGCTTGGGTGGCTGGACACGAAGCATGCCCGCCATCTTGCGGACCGGAACGCGCGTGCAGGTCGAAGGGCCATATGGACGGTTCAATTTCCGCAAGGGCGGTGCGCGCCAAATATGGCTTGCCGGCGGCATCGGTATCACGCCGTTCCTCGCCTGGGCGGAAAGCCTGACAGAGGCGGAGAGTCGCGACATTCACCTCATCTACTGCGTTCCGACACAAGAAGAGGCGATTGGGGTAGAGACGCTGCGCGCTGCGGCTGCCCGCAACCCGGGGTTCAGTTTCGAGGTGGTCGTCACGACGCGCGATGGCAGGCTCACGGCCGAGCGCCTGATTGGCGCGGTCCCTTTCGCGATCCGGCAAGCCGATCTGTGGTTCTGCGGCCCAACCGGTCTGAAGGACGGGGTTCTCAAGGGCTTGAAAGCACAAGGCCAAACGCCTCGCCGTGTCCGCTTCGAGCTGTTCGAATTCGCCTGAACGCGGGACAGGGCGCATAGCCATGCCAGCCCTGTAGCCTGCGCTCGCATCTTTTTGGCCCCGCCATCATCGGCGGGGCCATTTTCCTGACGGCAAGCTGAAGCAGGAATCGCTGGGGCGTCAGGATGCCCTCAGGTCGGGGTGCCAGATTGGTCTCATCAAACGAAAGGACCCCTTGCCATGAAAAAGACCCTGACCGCCCTTGCCCTGATCGCACTCTTGCCCGCCGGCGCTGCGCTGGCCGACGACGATGATTGCAATGCGCCCCGTGACCAGTGGCAGCCGCGCGAGGCCGCCATGCAGATGGCCGAACAGAACGGTTGGACGGTGCGCGACTTCGAGATCGACGACGGCTGCTACGAAATCGAAGGCCGAGACCATGAGGGCCGCGAGATCGAGGTGAAGCTCGATCCGGCGACGCTGCAGATCGTCGAGATGGACTACGAGGATGATGACGACGACCGCGGCGGCGCCCGCAATCCCGCGCCCGCAGGCACTGTCGCCCCGCCGCAGAACGGCCTCTTCGGGAACGGCGCCCCGCCGCAGGCTCAAGTGAACTGAGCCGAACCAAAACAAATCTCCGAACAAGGACCAATCTGATGAAGTTGAACTCCCTTCTCGCAACGCTCGCGCTTAGCACTGCGCTGACGCTTCCCGGTGTCGCCATGGCAAGGCCGGTGACGCTTACCACGACCCTTAATAATTACGGCGGCGACGGCGCATATCTTGCACTTTACGTCACCGATGCCTCGGGCGCCTATGTCGGCAGTCTCTGGATGGCTGGTGGCAAGTCCAAGTACTACGAGCATCTGAGCGACTGGTACCGTGCCACGGGCGGCGATACCGCGCAGGTAAACGGTATCACCGGCGCCAGCGTCGGCGCGGGCCGCCGTCTCGAGATCACGCTCGATCTGGCCGACGCGCTGTTCGATGCGGGCTACACGCTGCACATCGACGCGGCGGTCGAGGATATGCGTGACAGCCCGAACGAGGTGGCCGTGCCGCTTGTGACCGATGGCGCGGGCACTCCGGTGACCGGGCGGCGCTACATCGCCAACTTCTCCTACGACATGTGAGGGGCAGGGCCATGATCCGTACACTCCATCGCTGGCCGGGTCTTCTGGCACTCGCGCTCGTCACGATCCTGAGCCTGAGCGGCGCTGCGCTCTCGGTCTTTCCGGTAGTCGAGCGCATCACCGCGCCGCAGGTGGAGACCGGCCTGACAGTCGCCACCCTCGCGGACCGCATCCAGGTCGTCTATCCGGGCGTCGAGCAGATCCGGCGGTCGCCCTCGGGCCGGATCACCGCCTACTGGTTCGATCAGGGCGCGCCGGGTGCTGCCGTGATCGACCCGGCGACGGGCGCGGGCGTGGCCTCGGCCGACCCGAACCAGACCCTTCGCTGGCTCACCAACTTTCATCGCTCGCTCTTCCTCGGGGATGGCGGGCGCATCGCCATGGCCGCTGGGGCCGCGGCGATGCTGGTCCTCTCGCTCTCGGGTGCTGCGCTGGTCGCGCGACGGGCGGGCGGATGGCGGCACTGGTTCGCGTCCTTGCGCGGTCCGTTCGCGGGCAGGCTGCATGTCGAGATCGCCCGGATCGCCGTCATCGGCCTCGTTCTGTCCTCCACCACCGCCCTCTGGATGACAGCCTCCACCTTCGATCTTCTGCCGGACGGTAGCGTCCTGCCGGCTGATCCCACCGACGTGAGCGGAGAAATTGGGTTCGCTCTCGATCAGATGGCCACGCTGCTGCAGACGCCCGTCGCCGAGTTGCGCGAGCTGAGCTTTCCCTATCCCGGCGACGCGACGGACGTGTTCACACTGAAGACCGACCGAGGCACCGGCTATCTTGACCAGGGAACCGGCGCGCTCGTGGCATGGGCCGACCTGACCGGGTGGGAGCGCGTCTCGGAAACCATTTACATGCTGCACACGGGGCAGGGGGCCGCGACGCTCGGCCTTGTGCTCGGGATGATGGCGCTCGGAGTGCCGGCGATGGGCGTTACCGGCGTCTTGATCTGGCTTGCCGGGCGGCGCGGGCGGCCGCGCATCCGGGGCAACCAGCCCGCGGGCCGTGCCGAGACGATCATTCTTGTCGGCAGCGAGGGTGGCAGCACCTGGGGCTTCGCCGCGACCCTGCATGCCGCGCTGACGGCAGCGGGGCAGGGCGTCCATGTTGGCCCGATGTCGGGCTTCGCGCCAGAGCGCTACGCCCGTGCCGAGCGCATCATCCTGCTCGCCGCGACCTATGGCGATGGTGCCGCTCCGGCCTCGGCGAAGGGCTTTCTCGACCGGCTGAACGCCACAGACCGAGCGCCCGACTTTCCGATTGCCGTTCTCGGCTTCGGCGACCGGAGTTTTCCGGCCTATTGCGCTTTCGCCAAGGACGTCACGGCAGCGGCAAAGGCAAAAGGTTGGCCCGAGCTTCTGCCGCTCGACACGATCGACCGGCAATCGCCGCAGGATTTCGCGCGCTGGGGCCGCGCGCTTGGCGAGATGCTTGGCATACCCCTTGACCTTGCGCACCAACCCGTCTTGCCGCGCACCGAACAATTGACCCTCGTCTCGCGGCGCAACTACGGGGCTGAGATGCAGGCGGGGGCCGCGATCCTGCGCTTTGCCCTGCCGAGCGCAACGCCGTGGCAGCGGCTGACGGGCGCGGGCTTCGCACGGTTCCAGGCGGGCGACCTGATCGGCGTCCTGCCGCAGGGCAGCGCCGTGCCACGTCTCTACTCGCTTGCCTCGGGCCGGCGCGACGGGTTCGTCGAGATCGTGGTGCGCAAGCATCCGGGCGGTCTGGCCTCGGGCCAGCTGACCGCGCTGGAACCGGGCGATACGGTCCGGGCCTTCCTGCGGCGCAATCCCGGCTTTCATGCCGGTCGCGGTCGCACCCCGCTGATCCTGATCGGGGCGGGCACCGGCCTCGGGCCGCTGGCGGGCTTCATCCGCGGCAATGCGCGGCACAGGCCCGTGCACTTGTTCTTTGGCATGCGGCATGCGGACAGCGATTTCTTCTATGGCGAAGAGATGCCCGGCTGGCAGGCTGAGGGGCGGTTGACCCGGCTTGTCACCGCCGTCTCGCGCGGCGCGCGGCGCAGTTATGTGCAGGACGCCTTGCGCGCCGACGCGGCGCAGGTGGCCCGACTTATCTGCGACGGGGCGCGTGTGATGGTCTGCGGCGGGCGCGACATGGCCACGGGCGTGAGCGATGCGTTGGCCGAGATCCTCGCACCTGCCGGGCTTACGCCCGCAGTCCTAAAGGCAGAGGGGCGGTATGTCGAAGATGTCTACTGAGCGCGCGCGCATCGCCCTGAACGGCCCCACCATGGGCACGCGCTGGTCGGCGCTGTTCTTCGCGGATCGGGGCCGCGACACGGATGCAATCCGTGCCGCCCTTCAGGCGGCTGTCGACGAGGTGGACACGCAGATGTCGACGTGGAACGCGGAGAGCGCGCTCATGCGGATCAATGCGGCGCCGGTGGGCGATTGGGTGGTGGTGCCGGAGCAACTGCGGGCGGTCCTGCGCCTCGGGCTCGAGATCGGGCGCGCCTCGGGCGGGGCCTTCGATATCGGCATGGGCGATGCGGTGACGGCCTGGGGTTTCGGGCCCGGGGCCGCCGCGCCCGAGGGTATCCGCGCCTCGATGGACGCCCCCCGCCGCCCGGCGCAGGAGGTGCTGGAGATCGAGGGGATGCAGTTGCGCAAGACCGCGCCCATTGCGCTGGATCTGAACGGCATCGCCAAGGGCTATGGCGTCGACCGGCTCGCCGAGACCTTGCGCGATCATGGGATTGCCGACGCCCTTGTCGGCATCGACGGTGAGATGCGTGCTATGGGCCTGCGCCCCGATGGCGAGGCATGGATCATCGCGGTAGAAGCGCCGGACCCTGATCGCCGGACGCCGCATTCGGTTCTGGCGCTGCAGGACGCCGCCGTGGCGACCTCCGGTGACTACCGCCATTGGGTCGAGGTTCAGGGGCGCCGCCTGTCGCATACCATGGATCCGAGACGTGGCGCGCCGCTGATCGCCTCGCCGGCCTCCGTCACCGTGGTGGCCCGCACCTGTGCCGAGGCCGACGCCTGGGCGACGGCGCTGATGGTGCTCGGTGCGGAGAGGGGTGCGGACCTCGCGAGACAACGTGGACTCGACGCCCTCTTTCTTCTGCGCGATGATGAAGGGAATGCAATGGGCGTGGGAGTCGGGCGTCTTTTTTCCGAAGAACCAGCGGCAATCGCCTCAGCCGGGGGAAGATGAGCCGCATGGAACAGACCCGTACCGATCGCTTCAAGACCGCACTCCTGCTGATGGCCGTAACCGGGCTGATCGTGGGACTCGCATTCTACCTTGCGGGCCAACCAGAGATTGCGAACCTGATCTGGATTGCAGGAGTTGTTCCCGCGCTGGCAGCGCTTGTGGTCGAAATCGTCCGGAGCATTGGGCGCGGCGAGGTGGGCCTCGATATCGTTGCCGCGCTGTCGATGTCGGCGGCGCTTGTCTTCGGCGAGACCTTGGCTGCGGCTGTCGTCGCAGTCATGTATTCTGGAGGCACCTTCCTCGAAGCCTTCGCTGAGGGCCGTGCACGTCGTTCGATGAAGGATCTTCTATCTCGCGTACCCCGGACCGCGACGCGGCACCTGAACGGCGGTCTTGAGGATGTGCCTCTCGAGGAGATCGCACCGGGCGATCGCCTGCTGATCCGGCAGGGTGATGTCGTTCCCGTGGACGGCACGGTGGCGTCCAACACCGCCTTCCTCGACACCGCGGCGCTGACGGGTGAGTCTCTGCCGGTGCGGCTGGCGCGCGGGGCTGATGCCATGAGCGGTTCGACCAACGTGGGCGAGGCCTTCGACCTGACGGCTGTGCGCGAGGCCAAGGACAGCACCTATGCCGGGATCGTTCGCCTGGTCGAGGAAGCGCAGGCGTCCAAAGCGCCGATGTCCCGGCTGGCCGACCGCTGGTCGCTGGGCTTTCTGGTCGTCACCGTCAGTATCGCCTTCGCGGCGTGGTGGTTCACCGGTGATCCGATCCGCGCGGTCGCCGTGCTGGTGGTCGCCACGCCCTGTCCGCTGATCCTTGCCGTGCCGGTCGCACTGGTCGCCGGCCTGTCGCGTGCGGCGCATTTTGGCGTGCTGATCAAGGGCGCAGGGCCGCTCGAGACGATGGCGCGGATCCGCACGCTGATCCTCGACAAAACGGGGACGCTGACGGATGGCCGTCCGCAGATCATCTCGATCGACAGCCACGATGGCATGACCGAGGACGACATCCTCCGCCTCGCCGCCGCGCTCGATCAGGCATCGAAACACCCCGTGGCGCAGGCCATCGTCGCTGCCGCAAAGGCGCGGGGCTTCACACTGCCCGTTCCGACAGAAGTGGCTGAGATCCCGGGCGAAGGGGTCTTGGGTCGTGTGGAGGACCGCGAGGTGATCGTCGGCGGCGACGGCTTCGTGGCGTCCCGTGTCGGGCGGATGGTGGGCGATCACCCCGCCAAGGGCGCCGGATCGGTCCTTGTCGCAGTGGCAGTTGACGGTCACATGGCCGGGCACCTCGTCATGTCCGACCCGCTGCGCGAGGGAGCGGGTGCCATGCTGGACGGTCTGCGCCGTCAAGGGATCGCGCGCATCCTTCTAGCTACTGGCGACCGCGCGGACGTGGCCGAGCGCGTGACCGAGGGGCTGGGCCTCGACGGGCTGCGGGCCGGTCTGACGCCGGATCAAAAGGTGTTGCTGGTGCTCTCTGAGCGTAAACACGGGCCGGTGATGATGGTGGGTGATGGTGTCAACGACGCGCCCGCCCTGGCCGCAGCCGATGTAGGCGTGGCAATGGGGGCACGGGGCGCCGCGGCCTCGGCCGAGGCCGCCGACGTGGTGCTGCTCGTCGACCGGATCGATCGGCTGGGGCCCGGCATCGAGATCGCGCGGGCCTCGCGGCGGATAGCGGTCGAAAGCGTTGTCGCCGGGATCGGCCTGTCTGTCATGGGCATGATCGCGGCCGCTTTCGGCTACCTCACGCCGGTCCAGGGCGCGCTCCTGCAAGAAGTGATCGACGTTGCCGTGATCCTGAACGCTCTGCGCGCGCTGCGCATCGCGCCGCAGGAGCCAGCTACGGGCAAACCACAGGCCATCACGTCAGAGCAAGCTGACATCGTTCAAGGAGCCACGCCATGAGCCGTCTATCACATTCTGAAATCCATATGGTGCATCGCATCGGCTGGCTGCGGGCCGCCGTTCTCGGCGCCAACGACGGTCTTGTCTCGACCGCGAGCCTCGTCGTCGGCGTCGCCGCAGCGGGCTCCGGCAAGCCCGAGGTCATGATCGCCGGGCTGGCCGGGCTTATGGCTGGCGCGATGTCCATGGCGGCGGGGGAGTATGTCTCGGTCAGCTCGCAAACCGACGCCGAACAGGCGGACCTCGCCCGAGAGAGCCGTGAACTCGAGGAAACGCCCGAGGCCGAGCTGGAGGAACTGACCCGGATTTATGTTGAAAGGGGATTGGACCGCGACCTAGCGGAAAAGGTTGCCGTGCAACTGACTGAACGCGACGCGCTCGGATCGCATGCGCGCGACGAACTTGGCATTTCGGAAACCGTTGCCGCCCGCCCTATTCAGGCCGCTCTGGTGTCCGCACTGACCTTCGCCGTTGGGGCGGTGCTGCCCCTGATCGTCGTAATGCTGGTCCCGGAGGCGCAGATCGCTCCCCTGGTGGCGGGATCGACGATCCTTGGCCTTGCGGTTCTTGGCGGATTGGGTGCTTCCGCCGGCGGCGCAGGCATCGTTCGTGGGGCCGCAAGGGTCACGCTATGGGGCGCGCTTGCCATGGCCGCGACAGCCGGGGTCGGTGCGCTGTTCGGGGTCGCCGTAGGCTAGAGTCAATGGGGTGTACCCGAACCCCGCTCCGGCTGCTTGTTGCGGCAACGCTCGTCAACATCGTGCTGATCATCGAGGTGCCAAAGATCGAGTCGCAGCGCGTGGGGTTAGAAATCCATGTCCGCAAATGGGTCATGCTGGACGAGATCAACACCGATATTCTGGAGCGGTCCTATGTCTGGGAGGACCGCACGCCCATCGGCACGTTCAGTTCCGCCTTCACATCCAGGATCCAGTCCAGCCTGATCGCGCTTGCCAAGTCGGGCGGGGCATCGGTTGTTGATCGGCTGAAGTAGTCTCGATCACCGCAGGGTCAGCCCAGCTTCATTTGTTCCCGTCGATCCACTTCGACATCAGCCCCTTGTCGCGGAAACACTCATCCGGCACGGCGCGGCGTTTGATCCGGGCGAGGCGTTCGGCGAAGGCGACCTGTTTGGACGAGGGCAGGCTGTTCAGCGCTGTCGCGGATGTGAGCTTGGCTTGTGCGTCGATCCAGGCGCTCAGGGACCGGCGGTCCTGCTGAACCTCCCACGGCAAAAGCGTCTGGTTGCGCAATGCCAGCGCGCGCGCATAGGCGATCTGCTTTGGCGTCGCGGGCAGGGCGTAAGTGGTGCTTTCCATCGGGGCTCTCCCTTCATAGCTTGGTTTCAGAATAGAACATAACAGGAACAAAAGCAAGCCGCCTGCGCAAATCATGGGGTTTGAGAGGAAGAGGAGGGTCGGGGAGGATCAGGCCTTTGAGGTGCCCGAAAGAGCGTGTCCGGGCCTGCCCCTGTTCTTCAATGGGGTCTGATGCCGGAAAGTGCAGGATCCTAGGTTCTCATGAGCTTCGCATTTAACATTCTCCGGCATCAGATCCCTAAAGAGTGAAAGTGTTCTTCGGGTTTTGTGACTGACGGATGAGGGCCTTTGGGGTCCCTCAGATGGGTCCGGGCCGGATTCCGGTCTGCTGTTCCTGATGAAGGGCATTCCCATGCAAACAGGTGTCTTGCGCGTGTTGCGCGCGACCGCTGCCTCGTGGTGGCGACACAAGGAACTACGCCGATCCGGCCAGACGGGGCAGGCACAGCGGCTCGAGCGCGAGACCGTCCTGCGTGATCTCGGCTATCTGAAGCAGGCGGCGATATTGCCAAACGCGCATGTGATCTGCGGAGAGGGTGGGACTTTCCTCCATCTCGGTTGGACCACCGTGTCGACCTTCGCGCCGATCGAGCGCTTTCCCTTGGCCGCTCTTGCGGTCGCACGTGGCACGCCGTTCATCGATATCCGACCCGTCACCGATGTCATCACCTTCGCGAACCTGCCGCGGGTGGCGCGGGACGGATCGGTCGACCCTGACTCTTCGGGTCCCGGTAAGTCCGTGTCGCTGACCACCTACATCGACATGGTCGAAGCCCTCGGTGCCAGGATCGCCAACGATCCGCGCCCCTGTCGGTCAACCTAGTCACCACTCCCTCTCACCAAAACTCGAAAAGGAGGCCAGCCATGGCCCGATCCCGTACGCCCAAATTCGATGCCTCAGAGGTCATCACAAACGAAATCATCCGTATCATTGAGCGCGGCGTCCTGCCCTGGCGAAAGCCCTGGACCGCAGGCGGCAGCTCACGCCCCCTGCGCGTGGGCGGCGAACCCTACCAGGGGGTGAACAACTTCCTGCTGACGATGCGGACCGTGATGGCGGGCCACAGCTCTCCCTTCTGGATGACTCTGCCTCAGGCCAATGCGTTGGACGCAAAGGTCCGCAAGGGCGAGAAATCCTCTGTCGTCGTCTATTACGGCCAAAGCCGGAAAGACGCGGGCGGCGAGGACGACCGCAGCGATGGCGATGATCGCTCCGAGGAAGCCCGCATCTTCCGCTTCCAGAAATCCTACCGCGTGTTCAATGCCTGCCAGATCGATGGCCTGCCCGACAGCTTCTTCCCAGACCCGGAGCCCGCGCCCGAGCATCCGCCGTCCGAGCCCATCCCGCACATGCAGGCGTTTTTCGATGCCATCGACATCACGACCGTCTTCACGGGCACGGAGGCGTACTATTTGCCCCCCGTGGACAAGGTCTACATGCCATCCATCACGCGGTTCCAGGACCCGCGCAATTTCTACGGGGTCTGGGCGCATGAGCTGGCCCATGCCACGAAGGCCCGGCATCGACTGAACCGTGATTTCGGGTTCTCGAAGTTTGGCAACACCTCTTACGCGCGCGAGGAGATCGTCGCGGAATTGACCTCGGTGTTCCTGGGTCAGACGCTCGGCTTTACGGCGCATACGCTCGAGATGAATGCTGCCTACCTCCATAACTGGTTGCGCGTTCTTCGGTCGGACAAGGGTGCGATCTTCAAGCACGCCGCGGATGCGCAGCGCGCCTGTGATTACCTGATCGCCAGATCGGAGGCGGGCAGGGCAGGGGGCCGAGCCAAGGCCGCCTGACCACAGGGAGAACGGAGACGCCCATGTCACGTAAGGAACCCAAGACGCTGCGGGTGGCCTGCTTCAACGACGGCCGCCGCAAGATCATCACCTTCAAGCACGGCGCCTATTGGTGGAGCCCGTCCGAGGGCGCTTATCCGCTCTCGGCGGCACTTGAGACCATCAAGCACCAAGGCGGCTGGATCGAAACCATCCCCAACCCGAATTACAGACCCAAGCGATTGTTCGGGTAGGGCCCCTTCTGCTTCTGTCCTGCCGCCAGGGGGAAAAAGAAAAAGCTGGCTTTTGGAAGGGTGTTTCAACTTCTCAAAGGAGCACCCCATGTCCATGACAGGACAACCCCAGACAGACCGCCCTGATCCGAGTGTGATCGCAGCGCAGAACGACGCGTTTCGCAAGCTCGCGTGCCTCGGTGTGCCAACCGCCCAGTCTATTCAGGGCCGCATGCATGTCACCCGCTCAATTATGAATGCCGGTGACGGCTTCATGGCCGAGGCGGTGAAGGCCACGGGCATGTTCGAGACCTTCGAGCCCGAGAACGATCCCGAAGGATGGCATGATTTCGGGGCGGTCGAGGTCCGCGGCGAGACCGTGTTCTGGAAACTGGATTTGTACGAAGCGGATTCCGACTTCCGCTATGGCGCCGAGGCCCCGGACAATCCCGCCACCACCATGCGCGTGCTGACCATCATGCTGGCGCGCGACTGGTAGGGGAGGGGACACCCCTCCTGACAGCCCAGGCGATGAAGGCCCGCTGACCCCTCAAAGGGAGAGTGGGCCTTTTGTTGTGGTGATCCCTGAAGACGGGGATTGGCCGCGCATCTGAATGCGCGGGCCGCTCCAAACCCACCGAAAAGGAAACGCCATGACCACAAGCTTCAAACCCGTCTCCGTCGCCATCGGCGATCTGGTCTCACATCCCGCCAATGTGCGCAGCAACTCGCCGGAAACCTATGATCCTGAGAACATCGCCCATCTGAAGGCAAGCATCGCCGTTCTGGGTCTCCTGCAGCCGCTCATGGTCCAGAAGCTCGACGGCAAATATGCTGTCCTCGCCGGTGGCCGTCGGCATGCCGCGCTGAAGGAGCTGGTCGCGGACAGGGCCGCGAAAGGCTTCACGGCGAAGGCCAAGATCGACTGCCGTCTTGTGCCAGAGGATTGCGATGTCACCACGGCCCTGTCGCTCGCTGAGAACATCACCCAGGCGCCGATGAATGCCATCGACGAGTTCGAGGCTTTCGCGCGGATGATGGAGGTCGACGACCAGACGCCCGAGACGATCGCAAAGACCTTCGGCACCACGGTGGCGGCCGTGAAAGGCCGGTTGCGCTATGGCCTAATCCACCCCGACATCCGCGCCGCGGCCCGGGCCAAGACGATCACGCTCGACACGATGAAGGCCTTTGCGGAGCATCCGAGCCAGGAGGTGCAGCGCGAAGTCTTCGAGGCGCTCACCAAGGAAGATAGCTACCTGCAGGCCTATACGGTCCGCCAGGCGCTCAAATCCCGCGGCGTGCAGGTCAGTGACGATATCGGGGCCTTCGTGCGCGCGGACTACGAGGCGCGGGGCGGCGCTGTCGCCGCTGACCTTCTGGAAGAGCATTCCGTGCTCGAAGACGCCGCGCTGGTCGAGACCATCCTGCTCGAGAAGCTCGGTGCCGCCGCCGAAGAGGCCCGCATAAAGCTGGGCTTTGCCTGGGCCGATGCCATGGTCCGCTATGATTACGCGACCATGGCCGACTACGGCCGCGTTTATCCCGGCCCGATCGAGCCTGATGAGGCTGCGCAAAAGCGCATCGATGAGATCACCGCCGAGCTTGAGAAACTGCAGCTCGAGATGGAGGATGAGGGGCTCGAGGACGGTGCCTACAACGCGCTTTACGAGCGCGTGGACGCCTTGGAAGAGGAAGCCCGCGACCTGCAGGAGGCCTACAGCGCCGAGGACCTCGCGCGGTCTGGGGTAATCGCGTCCTGGTCGGGCGGGCAGGTGACCCTCCATGTTGGCCTCGTCCGCCCGGAAGACACCGTCAAAAAGGAGGGCGCGCGCGGCTCCTCGGCTAGCCCGACCGGGGAGGAGGCCCCAGACGCCGGCGAAATCACCTATCCGGCCTCACTGGCTGAGGACCTCAAGACCGAGCGAGCCATGGCGCTTGGGGCCGCGATGGCGCTGCATCCGGAAGCTACGCTCGATCTGACGCTCTTCAAGCTGGTGAGCGACGTTCTGGCCAGCGGCATGAGTGTCACGCAGGCGATCAAGATCGATGCCCGCAAGGAATACCGCAGCCATGCCAAGATGGACGAGATCGACGCAACCTCGCTCGAGCAGGTGGCGGCGGCGCATGAGGCGCTGGACCTCTCCTGGCTCGATGACACCCGCGCGCCCGCCGATCAGTTCGCGGCGTTTCGCGCGCTGGAGGCAGGCGAAAAGGCCAAGCTCGTGGCCTATGCCACGGCCAGCACCACGCAGTCCTGCTTCGCGCGGGACCGCCAGCGCGACAGCCTGATGCATGCGTTCGAGATCGAGATCATGCCCGACATCCGCTCCCACTGGACGCCGAATGCGGCGCTCTTCAACCGCTTCAAGAAGGCTTGGCTCCTGAAGATCCTCGGCGAGGATCTGGGTCTCGCCCAGGAGGCGGTGACGCTGGCCTCGTCGAGCAAGAAGGAGATCGTCGCCTTTTGTGACAAGCTCTTCGCCGAGCCCTTCGCCACGCTCACGGACGCGCAGCGCGCTGCCGTGGCCGCCTGGTGCCCGCCCATGATGCAGACAGCCGGTGTCGCCTGTGATGAGGCGGAGCCCGCGGCGGAAACCCCGGAGCCTGACGGCGACATCGCGCAAGCGGCCTGAGTCCTCACGCGACCCGCGCGTGGACCATGCCGCCCGCGCGGGTCGACCCTTCCAAACCGAACAGAAAGACATCCCCATGGCTATTCTCAAGTTCTCTGCGTCCGCTGTTGCGGCGCAGATCGCCCATGCACGCGCCTGCAAAACCTTCCTGCCCAACTGGAACGGGCCCGTGGACAGGCCCGCCCTGATCCTCATCGTCGGCAATGGCGTGCATCTGCGCTCAAACGGCATCGATGGCACGACCACCCGTATCGTCACCACCGAGCAGGCCGATCCGTCCTTTGCTTTCGCCGATGGCATGAACCCGTTTCGGGACACCGACTGGATGGCGCAGCGCCGCATGGCGTTTCGCGATCTGACCGGCCAGTTCTACACCGACATCCTGGATGACGTGCAGGTGCTCATCGACCGGGGGCGGGGTGCGATCCGGCTCGCCACCGATGGCCACAGCATCCGCGTCCTCAAACGCCGGGCCTCGGACTATCTCATCGGCGGGACCTACGAGGTGCCCTCGGGCCTCGGCGGCACCTTCCGGGTCATCCTCAAGGATGCCTGCGACACCTTCGCGATCGTGCAGAACTGCGGCAATTGCGAGGATTTCGACGCCATGCAGCCCTACCGCGTGCCGCTCGATGCGCTGATGGAAATCGATGACCGGAGGGCGGCGTGATGGGTTGGCTCTTCTACACCGACGGCCGCGTCCAGACCTACGCGGATGAGAAAGCGGAGATTGCCCGGCTCTGCACCTCTCATGGCGAAAGGCGCAAGACGGAACTGGTCAAAGCCTGCAAGGTGGGTTCGACTTGGTACGCGGCGGCAAAGGTCACAAATATCGACGGCACCCCTGTCGAAGACACGACCTATGTCACCGATGCGGATGGCTCCATCACTTTCGCCGCCGTATTCCTTACCCGATATGATGACGGCTGCTGGGGCTACAAGGACATGGAGGAAAGCGCGGGACCGGTCGAATCCCGCGCGCCACTGAGCCTATTGGCCCTGCTGTCCGAGCTGAAAGACCCAGACAGCTATGCTCATGCCTGGCGCCAGCGCTGCCAGGACTGGGCTGCGATCCCGGACTACGAGGAAGGCGACAAGATCAAGCTCGCAGCACCTGTGACGCTCACCGATGGCAGTACCTGCCAGATTGTCACCGCGACCCACTACAGGCGCGGGCGGCAAAAGCGCCGCTGCTACCGCATCGAGGAAACTGGTGGGCTCGTACGCCTGTCGAAGGCCTCGCTTGCGGGCTCGGAGCTGCTCAGCTCCGCGAAAGGTGCGGCTAGCCCGGTGCTGGCGGAGTTCCTGGCGGGGCGAAATTAGGTCCTGCGCCGGACGGTTCATCGACCTGCCCGGCGACAGCAGATGCTGCGGCTTGTCTTGACAAGGCAATGCAAATGCATTACCTATCGCGGGCAGCAAAGAACCTTTTCTTCAGGAGACTGCCATGACAGCCCTCGCACAAGATGTCTCGAAACTCACGGATCGGTATCAGACGACCGTGCCGGCGGGTGTGCGCAAACAGCTCAAGCTGGGCAAGGGCGACCAGATTCGTTACTGCACCGAGCCGAGTGGCAGGGTCTATATCGAGCCCGTGCGCAGCGACGAGGAAGATCCCGTGCTCGGAGCCTTTCTCGATTTTGTCGAGGCCGATATCAAGGCGCATCCGGACCGCATTCGGGCTTTCGATGGGGCTTTGCATGACCGTCTTGCAGCACTGGTCGGAGACGTTGATGTCGATCTCGATGCGCCGCTATCGCTCGAGGATGAATGAGCGGCGATAGCGTGCCCGCCCAAGCGCCCCTTGTCGTGAATGGATGGTCGATTTATGCGCACCCACTCTTTCTGGACCAGCTCGAAGGGCTGGTCGAGGAGGTAGAGGCGCGTAAGGCTCGCGATCCCAAGACCTGGCACAAGAAAAACCCGACGAAACGGCTGGCCGCCATCTTCAAGCTGGTCACCGAGGCCATACCTGCAGATCCGGGTGCCGCCGCCTTCCGGCAAGGCGGCACACTCGGCGATCACCGCAAGCACTGGTTCCGGGCGAAATTCTTCCAGCAGTATCGGCTGTTCTACCGGTTCAACAGCGATGCGAAGGTCATCGTGGTGGCATGGGTGAACGACGACAAGACCCTGCGCGCCTATGGCAGCAAGACGGATGCCTATGCGACGTTCAAAGGGATGCTGGAAGATGGCAACCCACCTGACAATTTCGACGCGCTCTTGAAAGAAGCTGCAGCGGCAGGCAAGCGGTTCGAGAAATCCCTTGAAGCGGTGCCCGATCGGTAAGTGGGCCAGCTTGCTATGACCCTTTGGCATTATCATTTACGACGCCACGCTCGAAGATGTAGCATCGGCTGATAATGCGGTCGGAGAAAGCACAATGAATGAGACGGAAAAGGATAGGCAGCACCTCGGTCTAGAGGAGCAATGCGCGCCTGACCTGACGGGGCACCGTTTCCCAATTGCTGTGCGCGTTGCAGACATGCCCGATGACCTCGGCAAGCTGCTGGATATCGGGCTCGAGGAGCATTTCCGTGGCCGCTGAAGCGAATTCTTATGACACGTGGTTTTGCGCGCAGGTGCAGGCCGCGCTGGAGGATGCACGCTCGGGAACATCTCAGGTTCAGGTGATGCAGGCCGCACAGGCATTGATTGATGCGAAGCGGCAGGTCGAACCCAAGTCCTGACCAAGCCTTTGAGGTCGGCGCGGTCTGACTACGTCACCCTGAAAAGCGAAAGCGGGCTTTTTGTCCTTTGGAACTCAGACCCTGATCCAAAGGAAAATCCCCATGTCCAAACCCAGAACGGCCAACCCGGCTCTCGCAATCTCCGAAGCCGATCTCGCCTCTGCCCTCGCGCAAATCGGCACGGAGGTCGATGACCAGCCCCTGCGCAGTTCAGCGCTCGCGCGTATCATGCGCGAGACGTTTCATGGCAGCGATGCCGGTGGCGCCTGGGACTGGCGCATGGCCTATGACATGATGCAGGCAGCGGCTGTCCAGGTGCTGCTGCGTGGGAACGGCGCGGCAGGTGACACCGCCGCTGCAAGGCTACTTGCCTCACGGCTCCTGACGGAAACCCGCCGGTCAGAGCAGCAGATCCGGCTACAGCAGTTTTCCACGCCGCTGCCATTCGCGGCGCTGGTTTTGCGGGCCGCGGCGATCCGCAAGGGCGAGACCGTTCTGGAGCCCTCGGCTGGCACCGGTGCCCTGGCTGCTTTCGCCGCCCGGGCCGGTGCCACGCTTCTGCTCAACGAGATCGACCCCTTTCGCCAGCGCCTCCTGCGCGCGGTTTTCGGCGGCGAGGTCACAGGCCATGACGGCGAGCATATCGATGATCTGCTGCAGACGCCGGTTCTACCCGAGGTCGTGGTGATGAACCCGCCCTTCGCCTCCTCGGTCGATCGCTCCCGAGACAAGCACATCGCCGCCAAGCATCTCATCGCGGCTGCAAAGCGCCTGGCACCCGGCGGGCGGCTGGTGGCGATCATGCCGCCGGGATTCACGCCCGAACGCGATGCCGCGCATTGGTCCCGCGCCTGCGGTCTCCTGACGCCGCGATTGGCGCTGACGATGCCGGGACAGGTCTATCGCAAGCTCGGCACCTCTGTCGAAACCCAGCTCATGATCTTCGACAAGGTGCAGGAGGATTGCGAGATGATCCGCGCCGTTGTGTGCGATCTGGATGAAGCCCTTCCTTTTGTCGACGCCGTGGCCGCAACCCGGCCTGAGATGCACCCCGCCCAACGGGCAGCAGCGATCCCGCACATTCGGCCGACCGTTCCATCCTCTGCTCCGCGCAAGACCGCCGCTGCGCCTGTCGCCGCCTCCAAGCCTCGGGCCAATGCCGTTGTCCCGCTAACTTTCACGAGCTTTGATATCCCGCGCGACAACACGCCCATCTCGGACATCTATGCGCGCTACCGTCCGCAACGGATCGAGATCGCGGGTGCGCAGGAACATCCCACCCCGCTCGTCGAGAGCATCGCCATGGCCTCGGTTGCCCCGCCCATGCCCTCAAATACGGGTTGAACCAGACCGGGTTTACCGGAGAGCCAAAAGCTCGGAAGGTAAGCTATGGAAAAGGGAAACCCTGGGAACCGTTT
>NZ_RCTZ02000029.1 GCF_003667315.2 Tropicibacter alexandrii
CTCCAATCCTGTCAGCAACAGGGGAAGTGTGACACTTCTGATTTGCAGATGTGGGACACTTTAACTTTGCGGCTACAGGTGACGCGCGGATAATCGAGGTTATGTTGTGAATTGTCGGAACCCGAAACTGATGTGCGCTGGCCATTATTCTGGTGCAGCCGTCGCAAAGCTCGGTCGCGAACCGTTCAAGATCCTTGACCTGTCGGGCATCGAGGCTCCTTCTCCGCGTTGCGACACATGCAACTTAGTTAAAGACGGTATCTGACCTTGGGTCAGGATCGCTGCAGCACGAAATCGTACCGTGATTGCCATCTTGTCTCGCCGCCTTCGACCGGGTCGAACGTCGCGATCAACGACTGTTTCACCCCGAACACCGCGTCCGAGGTCAAATAGTCGTCGCCCGCGACGAAGGTATGCGTGGTGACCGGGTCGAAGCCCTCTGCGCTGACGATGAAATGCATATGAGCGGGGCGATAGGGATGCCGCCCGAGATGCCCCAGCATTTGCCCCACGGGCCCATCATCCGGGATGGGGTATGAGACGGGCTTGATCCCGTCGAACCAGTATTTGCCATCCGCCCCGGTGGTGAACACACCGCGGTTGTTGTGCCGGGGCTGCACATCCGGTTGCTGCACGTCGTAGAACCCGTCCTCGCTGTCGCTCCAGACGTCGATGCGGGCGCCCGCGACCGGGTGGCCATCCAGATCGGTGACTGTGCCGAAGAACCGGCAGGTCTCGCGTCCGCCTGCCTTGGTGATGTTGGCGCCCATCTCGTAATCCGGCACGCCATCGACGTGGAACGGGCCAAGCACGGTGTTTTCCGTGGCCCCGCTGGGGCGGCGGTTGTTGATCGCATCGACCAGCATCGAGACGCCCAGCACATCCGACAGCAGGATGAATTCCTGCCGGTTGCCGCCGCAGATCTGGCCGGTGCGCGTCAGAAAGTCGATGGCCACGCCCCATTCGTCCTGCGTCAGCTCCACGTCCTTGACGAAAGCATGCAGGTGTTTGACGAGGCTTTCCATGACGGTCTTCAACCGCGCATCGGCATCGTCGGAGACACGCGCGTTGACGGTCTCGGCCGAGGCTTCCTCGGTGAAATAGGCGATCTGGGTCTGGTCGGTCATGGCGTCCTATCCGTTGGCTGGGGGGCGCTGCCCGACATGCGCGCGGGTCAGCAGGTCAAGGATACCCTTTCGGGTCACGTCGCGCGGATACTTGTAAGGCGTCTGCACGCCGCTGTCTGCGCCCTTTGTCGGATCGTCGTGCGACAGAGCCGGATCGCGCAACTCTGGCGCGCGGCTTGACGGCTTGAACAGGCCGACAGCGCGGTTAAGCTTGCACGGCACAGGGCCACCGACGGCCCTGTTCCTGGGTCTGGTCTTGGGGAGAACACCGGGAGTGAGTCTTTATCTTCGTTCGCTGAGACCGGTGCAGCTGCGCCTGATCGCCGCGATTGCGCAGCTGGGCAAGTTGCGGCTGGCGGCGGATCTGTGCGGCATGACGACGCCCGCCGCCTCGCGCATGTTGACCGACATGGAAACCCAACTGGACACCGAACTGTTCGAGCGCAGGCCGAAGGGAATGGTGCCGACCCCCGCAGGCGCGGTGTTGGTGCGGCATGCAAGCAAGCTGGTGCATGATGTCGACCAGATGGCAGCGGAATTCGATGCGCATCTCGCTGGCAAGGGGGGCGCGGTCCGTGTGGGCGCGGTGACCGGCGGCGCGCTGGCGATCGTGATCCCCGCCATCCTCGAGATGAAACGCGAGTCGCCCCTCGTGGATGTTTCGCTGGACGTCTCCTCGACCGCGCAACTGATGCATGGGCTCGAACGCGGCGAGTTCGACTTTACCCTCAGCCGGGTCGGGTCGGACGACTATTCACGCGATTTCGACATCACGCCCGCGCAGACGGAATCGGTGCTGTTGATGGTGCGGCGTGGCCACCCCTTGGCAGAGGCCGGGCCGGTTGCGCTGGCCGATCTGCAGGATGCGATGTGGACGATGCAGGACCGGGGCGCACCGATCCGGCACGCGCTGGAAATCGCCTTTCATGACGAGGGCATCGACCTGCCGGAAAACCTGATCAAGACCGCGTCGGTGGTCGCGATCATGGCGCTTTTGCGGGACTCGGACGTGATCGCGGTCATCACGCAGGAAGTCGCTGACCTGCTGCTGTCGCCGCCCTACAACGCCGATCTCGTGCTGTTGGAGACGCAAAAACCGATCTCGATCGAGCCCTATTACGTGTTGTGTCCGCGTGACAGGCTGATGTCGCAAGCCGCCCGGACCCTGCTGGAGCGGGTGCGCGCGCGGTTGAAATAGCTGCGGGACCGCGCGTTACCAATGCTGTCAACGCGAATGTAGAAAATGTAAATTTCTGTTAACGCCGTAGGTGCGTAGGGTCCTCCTCAAGCAAGATTCGCACCGGGAGGGGACATGAAAGGCCGCGCAACAATCCACCGCGATTTCAGCATCGCGCGCATCGACGACCGCCTGTATTCGGCATTCATCGAACATATGGGCCGCGCCATTTACAGCGGCATCTACGAACCGGGGCACCCCACCGCCAACGCGCAGGGCTTTCGCAAGGACGTGCTCGATCTGGTGCGGGGGCTGGAAATCCCGGCGATCCGCTATCCGGGCGGCAACTTTGTCTCTGCCTACAAATGGGAGGACGGCATCGGCCCGAAGGAAGACCGCCCCGTGCGGCTGGACCTTGCGTGGCGGTCCAAGGAAACCAATCAGGTGGGCATCAACGAATTCGCCGGTTGGGCCAAGGACGCGGGTATCGAGATGATGCTGGCCGTCAACCTCGGCACGCGCGGCATCGAAGAGGCGCGCAACTTCGTCGAGTATTGCAACCATCCCTCGGGGACGTATTGGAGCGATCTGCGCCGCAGCCATGGCGTGGCCGACCCCTATGGCGTCAAGATGTGGTGCCTTGGCAATGAGATGGACGGCCCTTGGCAGATCGGCCACATGGAGGCCAAGGAATACGGGCGTCTGGCGGACGAGACATCCAAGGCAGTGAAGGCGTTCGGCGGCGGCATAGAAACCGTGGTGTGCGGGTCTTCGAACGACGAAATGCCAACCTATCCCGATTGGGAACGTCAGGTGCTGGAGGAATGCTACGAGAATGTCGACTACATCTCGCTGCACAAGTATTTCGGCAATTCCAGCCGCAACACCCTGAACTACTTCGCCAAGATCGAGGAAACCGGGCGCTATATCCAGTCCATCGCCGGGGTGATCGATTATGTGAAGGCCAAGAAGCGGTCGAAGCACGACATCTATATATGCTTCGACGAATGGAACGTCTGGTATCACAACCGCGAGCAGGACAGTAAGAACTGGCACAGTTGGGATTGGCCAGAGGCCCCCGCGCTGCTCGAAGAGGATTACAACCTCGAAGACGCGATCTTTGTCGGCGGGCTGCTGAACGAATTCATCCGCCGCTCCGACCGGGTCAAGATCGCCTGCATTGCGCAATTGGTGAACGTCATCGCGCCGATCCGCGCCGAACGGGGTGGCAAGGCATGGGCGACGTCGATCTACTATCCTTACCAATTCGCCAGCCTCTACGGGCGTGGGACGGCGCTGAACGTGGCGGTGGACAGCCCGCGCTATGACGCGGACGCGGCGCAGGATGTGAACTATCTCGACTTGGCGGCCGTGCTGGCCCCGGATGGCACCTCGATCACCGTATTCGCCATCAATCGCAGCCTCGATGAGCCGATGGAACTCGACCTTGCGCTGCACGGGTTCACCAATCTGCAGCTTGTCGATCATCAGGTCATGGGCGGCGATCACGCGCAGGCGCGCGTGGCCAACACCAAGGACGAGCCGGACCGGATCAAACCGCGCAAGGGCGAGGACCTCGGCGTGGTCGATGGCGCGGTCAAGGGCACGCTGCCCGCCTTTTCCTACAGCGTCATCCGGCTGTCGGTCGGATCGTAGGCACGGCACAAAAGGGAGGAGCCAGCATGGAGGACACCGGCGTACACCTGCGGGGCGTGACGAAGGATTTCGGCGCGGTTCAGGTCATTCGCGGCGTCGATATCGATATCGAACGCGGGCAATTCGCGGTCTTTGTCGGGCCGTCGGGCTGCGGCAAGTCCACGCTTCTGCGGATGATCGCGGGGCTGGAGGAAACCAGCGGCGGCAAGATCATCATCAGCGACCGCGACGTGACCGATTTCGACCCGGCGGATCGCGGCGTGGCGATGGTGTTCCAGTCCTACGCGCTGTATCCGCACTTGTCGGTGTTCGAGAACATGGCCTTCAGCCTGCGCCTTGCGAAACGCCCCAAGGCCGAGGTCAAGGACAAGGTCGTTGAGGCGGCGCAGATCCTGCAACTGACCGACCATCTGGACAAGAAGCCCTCGCAACTGTCGGGCGGCCAGCGCCAGCGCGTCGCCATCGGGCGGGCCATCGTGCGCGACCCGGATGTGTTCCTGTTCGACGAACCCTTGTCCAATCTGGATGCAGAGCTGCGCGTCGCGATGCGGCTGGAACTGGCCCGTCTGCATCAAAAGCTGGGTGCGACGATGATCTACGTCACCCATGATCAGGTCGAAGCCATGACGCTGGCCGACGTGATCTTTGTCCTGCAAGGCGGCTATGTGCAGCAATCGGGCGCGCCGCTGGACCTGTATGACGACCCAAGCAACCGCTTTGTCGCCGGGTTCATCGGCTCGCCCTCGATGAATTTCTTCAATGCCACGGTGGAGGACCGGACCGATACCGGTATACGCGCCCGGCTCGAAGGGCAGCCGGACGTGGCCTTTGACGTGGACCTGACCGCGCCGCCCGATCCCGGCGCGACCGTCGTGCTGGGCATGCGCCCCGAACATCTGGTCGTGACCGAGGGCGAGGGCATGCGCGTCACCGTCGACGTGGCCGAGGAACTGGGCGGCGTGTCCTACCAGCATGGCACGCTCGACGGCGGCGACCCGGTGATCTTTCAGCAGACCGGCGCGCGCCACAACATGCACGGCACCGTGCAGACCGTCACCCCGCAGACCGACCGCATTTTCGCGTTCACCCCGGAAGGGGACCGCATTCGGTGAAACACCGACAACAAGGAGGAGGACTGAAATGAAACACACATTGTCCAAGCTGGCGGCCACCACCGCCCTGATCACTGGCCTGTGCAGCCCCGCATGGGCGCAGGTCGAGGTCGAATGGTGGGATTTCCTCGCAGGCGGCGACGGCGTCCGGATGAAGGCGCTGATCAGCCAGTTCAACGAAGAACACCCCGACATCCAGATCGAGGGCACGACGCTGGAATGGGGCCTGCCCTTCTACACCAAGGTGCGGACATCCGTTGCCGTGGGCGCAGGCCCCGACATCATGACCTATCACCTCTCGCGCCTGCCCTTGGCGCTGGAAGAGGACGTGCTGTCGCCGATCTCGGATGCCGATCTGGAAACCGCCGGCCTGTCCAAGGACGACTTCTTCGAGGCGTCGATCACCGCCGCGTCCACCGATGATGGCCAGCTGATGGCGATCCCCTTCGACATCCACGCGGTCGTCGTGCACTACAACCGCACGGCGCTGGAGGGCACGGAATGGCTGGACGATGATGGCAACCTGACCAACATCAACTCGATCGAGGACATGACCAACCTGCTGACATGGGCCAAGGAGCAGGGCTTTTCCGACCCGCTCAGCTTCCAGTCCGAGGGCGGCGGCGGCACATGGCGGATGTTCTACACCCTGCTCAGCCAGCAGGGCGGCGAGATCCTGACCGATGGCGAAGTGCTGGCGGGCGACAACATGGACAAGGCCGTGACCGCGATCCAGACGCTGGCCGACTGGCGCGCAGCCGGGCTGATCCCCGAACAGGCCGCCTATGAGGCATCGGTCGCGCTGTTCTCGGGCAGGAAATCGGTGCTGCACATCAACGGTGTTTGGGAGGTCCCGACCTTCAAGGACCAGACCGAGGACGGCTCGCTGGGTTTTGAGTGGTTCGCCAACGAGGTGCCGCAGATGATGGACCAGCCCGCCACTTGGGCGGACAGCCACGCCTTTGCCATCCCGAACGACCCCGAGATGACGCAGGAAAAGCGCGACGCGGTGTTGGCGGTGATCGGCTGGATGCAGGAACATTCGCTGGCATGGGCGGGCGCGGGCCATATCCCCGCCTACAAACCCACCGTCGAAAGCGCCGAATATGCGGAACTGCAACCCAACGCCACCTACGTGTCCTTGGCGGACAACGCGGCCTTTGACCCCCGGTCCAAGATCGCCGGTGTCGCCTCGCCGATCTATGACGCGGTGGACAACCTGATCGCGCCGGCGGTGCATGGCTTCCTCAGCGCCGAGGATGCCGCCGCCCAGATGAAGGACCAGTTGCAAGGTCTGCTGGACTGATCCAAGACGACCGGGGGCGCCGCGCGTGCCTCCGGACTCCGCCAGATGACAAAGGGAGGTCGCCATGTCCATCGCCACGCGCCGCCGCCGGGAAGTGCGGGATGCGATCCTGCTGGTCGCGCCCTTCCTCATCATCTTCGGCGTCTTTTTCCTGTATCCGACCTACAAGGTCATCGCGCTGAGCTTTACCGACGCGCCGCTGATCGGCGAAGGCAACTGGATCGGGCTCGACAACTACATCAAGCTGTTCAGTGACCGGCTGTTCTATACCTCGGTCTGGAACAACTTCTACTTCGTGCTGCTGACGGTCATCCCGACCACCATCATCGCGCTGTTGATCGCGCTGGCGGTGGGCAAGTTGAAGGGCCGGATGCAGGCGCTGGTTCTGACGCTGTTCTTCCTGCCCTACGTGCTGCCGGTCTCCGTCGTCACGATGATCTGGGCATGGATGCTGGATTTCCAGTTCGGCATCCTGCAACCGCTGATCGAGGCGGTGACGGGCAAGCCGGTGCCCGTGTTCAAGAACCCCTATTGGGTCATGCCGATGATCGCCGTGGTGACGATCTGGTGGACCAATGGGTTCAACGTGCTGCTGTTCATCGCCGGGCTGCGCAACATCCCCGATGATCTGTACGAGGCCGCCGCGCTTGACGGCGCCACCGCGTGGCAACGCTTCTGGCGGGTGACATGGCCGCTTCTGTGGCCGATCACGGCGCTGGTGCTGACGCTGCAACTGATCCTGCAATTGAAACTGTTCGATCAGGTCTACCTGCTGTCCAACGGGGGGCCGTTCAATTCCTCTTACGTGGTACTGATGCAGATGTATCGCGAGGCGTTCCAGCTGAACAATGGCGGCTATGCCTCGGCCATCGCCATGGTGCTGTTCGGGATCATCGTCATCGTATCCGTCCTGCAATTCCAACTGCTCCGCATCGGAGGGCGCCGCAAATGACCGCGAAACAGGGCCGCAACATCGCCTTTTCCGCGCTGGTGCTGATCGCCGCCGCGATCTGGATCTTTCCGCTGTACTGGGCGCTGACCACCTCGCTGCGCAGCGAAAACCGCATCGTCTCCGATGCGGGCGTTTGGATCGACGAGTTGAACTTCTCCGCCTATATCGAGGTGCTGTCGACCTCGAAACTGCCGATCTGGTATCTCAATTCCGTCGGCACCTCGCTGATCATCACCGTGATCGTGCTGATCACCGGGATGATGTGCGCCTATGCGCTGTCGCAACTGCGCTTTCCGGGGCGGCGGTTGTTGTATCTGGTCGTGGTGGCCAGCTTCATGGTGCCGGTACCCGCGCTCTATGTCGCACAATTCGTGTTGATGAGCGACCTTGGGCTGGTCAATTCGTGGTGGGGGATCATCCTGCCGCAGTTGATCGTGCCGGTCGTGGTGATCGTCTACAAACAGTTCTTCGACGCGATCCCGAAGGAAATGCGCGAGGCCGTCCTGCTGGATGGCGGGGGCGAGTTCACCCTGCTGTTCAAGCTCTACCTGCCGCTGAACTGGGGCATCACGGCGGCGCTGGCGATCATCACCTTCATCAGCGCGTGGAACAACTTCTTCTGGCCGTTCCTCGTGGTGACGAGCGAAAGCATGATGACCATCCCGGTCGGCATCACGCAGGTCAATGACAGCTTCGGCGTGTTCTATGCGCGCATGATGGCGCTGGCCCTGCTGGCGGCGGCGCCGGTGATCATCGGCTACCTGATCTTCCAGAAGCGCGTGACAGAGGCGGTCATGATCTCGGCCGGGGTCAAGGGCTGATGGCGGGGCCTGTGCCCTAGCCCAGCCTGCCGCGCTGCATCATCGGTGTGCAGCCAAAGGCGGTCCTGTAGACCCGCGAGAAATGCCCCGGGCTTTCAAAGCCGCAGGCGACGGCCACGTCCATGATCGACATTTCGGTCTGAACAAGTAGGTGGCGCGCGCGTTCCAGCCGCATCTCCATGTAGTATTTCTTGGGGGACGCGTTGAGATACTTGCCAAAGAGCCGCTCCAGCTGTCGCGTCGAGATGCCAAGCTCGCGCGCGATCTCGGACGGCGAAATCGGGTCTTCGAGCTGTTCCTTCATGCGGGCAATTGCGGCGGCAAGATGGGGATTGCGCATGCCGCTGCGCGATTGAAGCGACACTTTCTGTTCCGCCGTGGCCTCTCGGACGGCGGTGTAGACCATCTGGTCGGCCACCGCGAAGGACAGGTCGCTGCCGTGGTCCTCGGCAATCATGTGCAGCATCAGGTCCGCCGTGGCGGTGCCACCGGAGGCGGTGGGATGCTTTGCATCCGAGACGAAGACGTTCCGAAGCAGGCTGACTTCGGGGAATTTCTCCATGAAGCTGTCGTGATATTCCCAGTGAATCGCGGCCTCCCGACCGTTCAGGAACCCGCCAAGTGCCAGCACCCAACTGCCCGAACACAACGCTCCGATCCGGGTTGTGCTCATCCGGTCCTTGCGCCGCAGGGCATTGAGCAGAACGGAATGGTCCTTGGATTGCATCCTGATGCCCGAAAGCACGAACAGCCGATCGCAATCGGGGAGCGCGTCAAACCGATGCTGCACCTCGATCCGGGTGCCATCGGAACTGCTGGCGGTCTGCCCGTCGAGAGAGGCGTAGGACCATCGGTACAAGGTCTGACCAGAGATCAGGTTGGCGATGCGCAAGGGGTCCACCGCACAGGCGAACGCCATATGGGTGAAGTCGTCGACCAGTGCGAAAACGATATGTTGTGGTCCCGACATGCGCGGTGCCCTTACCGGAAAAGCGCTGCGCGGATGGCTTCAAGAGCCGCTGTCGCGCGCTTTTCAAAGATTTTCCAGACGTCTTCGCAGCGGATCACCGCATCATCGGATTGCTCTGCCATGTGGTCCTCCATCGCGTTGGAGATCGCATGAATGTCTTGTGTAGACAAGATGTCTTTTATTAGACTACACACGGTCGTGCCGAAACCTGTCGCAAGCCCCCTTGCGGCATGACTGTTCAGGAGGCGGACCCATGAGCGGACGATCAATCAGCAAGAAGGCGCGCTGCGTCGAGGACCTTCGCCGACGGATTCTGACGCAGGATTTCGAGCCGGGCAGCTACCTCGAAGAGGCCGAACTGTCCGAATCCTACGAGATCTCCCGCCCGCCCCTGCGCGAGGTGTTCAACCAGCTTGCCGGTGAGGGATACGTCGTCCTGCATCAAAATCGCGGTGCGCAGGTCGCGCCGATGACGCACAAGACGATGCGCAATTTCTTCATGGCCGCGCCGATGCTCTATTCCGCCGTCTCGCGGCTGGCCGCCGAACACGCGACCGAGGCGCAGATCATGCGGCTGAAGGACACGCAGACCCTGTTCCGCAAGGCGATCCGCGACGGCGAAACGGCGGAGCGTGCCCTGATGAACCAGCGCTTTCACGCGATCATCGGCGAGATGGCCGATAACGAATTCCTGACGCCCAGCCTGCGGCGCCTGCTGATCGACCACACGCGCATCGGCATGTCGTTTTACAACCCCCGCAACCAGACGATGGCCGCGCAGCGCAATGTCGCCGCCGACCAGCACGACCAGTTCATCGCTCTGATCGAGGCTGGCGACGCCGATGGCGCAGCCCAGCTTGCCCTTGATCATTGGGAACTGTCGCGGGTCGAAATCGAAAGCTTTGTCACACCAGTTGGCATGCAGATCCCGCTTGGCCCCGCGCCGGGCGCTCTGGGCCAGAAAGGAGCCTCATGAAATTCGACGGCATTTATACGCCTGTCATCACGCCGCACCGCGCGGATGGCAGCATCGACCGTGACGCGCTGGTCGCCCAGATCGAGTATCTGATCGAGGCAGGCGTGCATGGGCTGATCAATGGTGGCTCGACGGGCGAATACTATGCCCAGAGCCTTGAAGAGCGGATGGAACTGGCCAGCTTCGTCAAGGACGTGATCGGCGACCGGCTGCCGCTGATCGTCGGCACCGTGGCGATCCGCCTGCCCGATTCCGTGGCCATGGCCGAACATGCGGCCAGGATCGGTGCCGCCGCGCTGCTGGTCGGCTCGCCGCCCTATGCCGTGCCGACCGAGCGCGAAAACGCGCTGAACGCGCTGGCAATCGACCGCGCCGCCGACCTGCCGATCATGCTCTATAACTATCCCGGCCGCATGGGCATCGACATGGGCGAGGAATTCCTCGACCGCGTCGGGCGCAGCCGCAATTTCTGCGCGATCAAGGAATCCTCGGGCGATATCAACCGTGTGCACCTGCTGGCGCGGGATTATCCGCATATCCAGATGTCCTGCGGCATGGACGATCAGGCGCTGGAATTCTTTGCCTGGGGCGCGCGCAGCTGGGTCTGCGCCGGGTCCAACTTCCTGCCAAAGGAGCACATCGCGCTGTGGAACGCCTGCCGGGTGGAGGGCGACTTTGACAAGGGCCGCCGGATCATGTCGGCGATGATGCCCCTGATGCGGGTGCTCGAACAGGGCGGCAAGTTCATCCAATGCGTCAAGCATGGCTGCGAGATGATGGGCAACTACGCCGGTCCGCCGCGCCCACCCCTGCGCCCTCTGAACAAGGACGACAAGCGGCAATTGGAACAGGTGGTCCGCGTGCTGAAACGCACCGTGGCCGAAATCGAAGCCGGGGCAAACGCCGGCACTCAGGCGGAGGCAGCAGAATGAGCGACCTTTTGACAACCGAGGAATACAAGGCCATCGCAGCAGATCTGGACCTGCCGACACAGGCCTTTGTCGATGGCAGCTTCCGGCCCGCCGCGTCGGGCGCGACCTTCGACACGATCAACCCGGCAACGGGCGCGGTGCTGGCCAAGGTGGCGGCCTGCGGCGCAGAGGACGTTGATTTTGCGGTGGAAAAGGCGCGTGAGGCGTTTGAGGACGGGCGCTGGTCGCGCCTGCATCCGTCCGAGCGCAAGGCGGTGCTGATCCGCCTTGCCAAGCTGCTGACGCGCAATGCCCGCGAACTGGCTGTGATGGAAAGCCTCGATTCCGGCAAGACGATCTACGATTGCGAAACCGTAGACGTGCCGGAGACGATCAACTGCCTCAAGTGGCATGCCGAGTTGATCGACAAGATCTATGACCAGGTCTCGCCCGCCTCGGACGATCACATCGCGATGGTGGTGCGTGAGCCCGTGGGGGTCGTGGGGCTTGTGCTGCCGTGGAACTTCCCGCTTTTGATGCTGGCGTGGAAGATCGGCCCGGCGCTGGCGGCGGGCTGTTCGGTGATCGTGAAACCGGCCGAGGAAACGTCCCTCACCGCGCTGCGGGTCGCCGAACTGGCGATGGAGGCGGGGGTGCCCGCCGGTGTCTTCAACGTGCTGCCCGGCACCGGCCCGGATGTGGGCGAGCCGCTGGGCCGTCACATGGATGTGGACGCGCTCAGTTTTACCGGCTCAACTGAAACCGGCCGCCGTTTCTTGCGCTACGCCGCCGAGAGCAACCTTAAGGAAGTCACGCTTGAGATGGGGGGCAAGAACCCGGCCGTGGTGCTGGACGATGCCGAGAACCTCGACCGCGTGGCGGCGCATGTGGTCAACGGTGCCTTCTGGAACATGGGCGAGAACTGTTCCGCCTCCTCGCGCCTCATCGTGCAGAAGGGCGTCAAGGATGCGCTTCTGGACCGGATCAAGGCGCATGCCCGCGAATGGCCGATGGGCGATCCGCTCGACCCGGTGAACCGGGTGGGCGCGCTGGTGTCGAAGGATCACTTCGACAAGGTCTGCTCCTATCTCGGCAAAGGGCCGAAGGTGGTGATGGGCGGCAGCGCCAAGGACGGCTTCGTCGAGCCGACAATCCTTGAAGTCACCGCCGACGCCCCACAGGCGCGGGAGGAGATCTTCGGCCCGGTCCTGTCGGTGCTGACCGTGGACAGCTTTGACGCGGCGATCGCCATGGCCAATGACACCGAATACGGGCTGGCGGCGTCGATCTTTACCGCCAATGTCAAACGCGCGCTCCGCGGCGCGCGGGCGATCCGGGCCGGCACCGTGACGGTCAACAGCTTTGGCGAGGGCGACAGCACGACCCCCTTCGGCGGGTTCAAGCAATCGGGCTTCGGCGGGCGCGACAACGGCATCCACGCGCATGACCAGTACACCCAACTCAAGACGATCTGGATCGACCTGAGCGATGACGCGGATGAGGCCGTCGATTGACGGGGATGCGCGTAAGCCGTCTGCCGGTTCTTCCCGGACCGGCGGCCTGGAACACGATCCTGGGCCCCGCGCCCGTGCGCCCCGCGCTGGACGGCGCGCGGACGGCGGACGTGGTCATCATCGGTGCGGGTTTTGCCGGGCTGTCCGCCGCGCGCCGGGTGCTGCAACTGCAACCGCAGGCCTCTGTCGTGGTGCTAGAGGCGGGCCGCATTGCCGAAGGCTCGGCAGGCCGCAATTCCGGCTTCATGATCGACCTGCCGCATGAGCTGACATCGGAGGATTACGCCGGGGCGGGTGATGACCGCGCGATGATCGCGCTCAATCGGCATGCCATCGGCTTTGCCGGTGAGGCGGTCGATGCCTACCAGATCGACAGCAATTTCTTTGACCGCGCGGGCAAGGTGAACGGCGCGGCCAGCGACACGGCCCATGCGCATAACGAAAGCTACGCGCAACACCTCGCCTCGCTGGGCGAAGGGTCTGAAATGCTGGACGCGCAAGACATGGCTGCGCTGACCGGCTCGCGGCATTACCGCTCCGGGCTGTATACGCCCGGCACGGTGATGCTTCAGCCCGCGGGCTATATCCGGGGTCTGGCCGCCGGGCTGTCGCGGGCGGGCGTGACGATCCATGAGACCAGCGCCGTCACCGCGCTGACCCGACAGGGTCAGGCGTGGAAGGTCGAGACGGCGCAGGGCCATGTCAGCGCGGGCCGCGTGATCCTCACGGTGAACGGCCATCTCGAAAGCTTTGGCTTTGAAAAGGGGCGGCTGATGCAGTTGTTCCTTTATGCCGTCATGACGCCGGAACTGGACGCAGACGCATTGACCAAGCTGGGCGGTCACAGCCGCTGGGGCATCACGCCCTCGGACCCGATGGGCACCACCGTGCGCCGGATCGACACCGGCCAGGGCGGCAACCGCATCGTGACGCGCACTTGCGCGACGCTTGCGCCGGGGCGCCGGATAGGGCCGGGCCATGTGGCCCGCGCCGCCCGCGTGATGCAGCGCAAGTTCGACCAGCGCTTTCCGCAATTGGCCGGGATGCGGATGGAGCACGCCTGGTCCGGGCATCTGTGCCTGACGCTGAATGGCGTGTCCGTCATGCGCCAACTCGACGACGGGCTGTTCTCGGGCTGCGTGCAGAACGGGCTTGGCACCGCGCGCGGCACCCTGACCGGGATCGGCGCGGCGGAACTGGCCTGCGGGGTCGACAGCGCCATCACCCGCCACTTCACCTCCGAGTCAAAGCCCAAACGCCTGCCCCCGCAGCCCTTTCAGCAGATCGGCGCAAATGCCGTGCTGCGCTGGAAGGAATGGCGCGCCGGGAACGAATAAGGCCCCTACGGGGGTATCAAACCTGCGGCAGGCTCAGCTTGGCCATGCGCCCGCCATCGACGGCGTAGACCTGCCCGGTGATGAAACCGCTTTCCTCTGACGCGAGGAACGCGACCAGCGCGGCCACCTCCTCGGGCCGCCCGGTCCGGCCAGCGGGATGAATCCGCGCGATCTCGTCGCGAAAGCCCTCAGGGTCGGGCATGCCGTCGATCATGGCGGTGTTCAGATCAGTGTCGATCCAGCCCGGCGCGACCGCGTTGCAGCGGATGCCCTCGGCCCCGTGATCGACCGCGACGGCGCGGGTCAGCCCGTGCAGCCCGGCCTTGGTCGCGCAATAGGCGGCATGGTTCGGGTTCGCGCCCAGCCCCTCGATCGAGCCGGTGTTGACGATGCTGCCGCGCGTCTTGCGCAGATGCGGCAGCGCGGCGCGGATCATCAGGAAGGGCGCGGTCAGGTTGATCATGACGGACCGGTTCCAATCGTCGAGCGACATGTCCTCGACCCGCGCCTCTTGCATCATGCCCGCATTGTTCACCAGCACGTCCAGCCGCCCGGCCCGGCGCACCACCTCGGCGACTACCGCATCGGGGCTGGCCGGGTCGCTGAAATCGGCCGCGACATGTTCGCAGTCAGGGTCCGGCCCCCGCTGCGCGGTGAACACCTGCGCGCCTTCACGGGTCAGGCGCCGGGCGATGGCCTGACCGATGCCGCTGCGCCCGCCGGTGACCAGTGCGACCTTGCCGTGAAACCGTGTCATGTTCTGGTCCTTCCTTGGCCCCATGCATACCGCCCGACAGAAAAGACCCGCCGGGAGCGGCGGGTCCAGTTGAGGAGGGAACCGTCAATACTCCTGGTTCAGCGCATCCGCTGCCGGGATCTCGCGCTCGCGGCGGGCGATGTAATCCAGCAGCGCCTCGTTCTTGGCCTCGTCCAGGGTCGGTTCCTGATACTCGGACAAGAGCTTGCGGGCATGTTCCAGCGCGCGCTGGGTGATCTCTTTCGATCCTTCGGCGGCCCATTGCTCGATCGAGTTGTTGTCGAAGAGTTCGGGCATGAAGAACGCGGTTTGGAAGTTGTCCTGCGTGTGCGGATGGCCAAGGTAATGCCCGCCCGGGCCCACATCCGGCACCGCCGCCAGCGCTTGGTCGAAATCGCCCCATTGCGGCCCCTGCGCCATGCGGTAGCCCATGGCGCATTGTTCCGCATCGACCACGAACTTGGCAACGGAACAGTGCATCCCGGCCTCGTTCCACCCAGCACTGTGCCAGATGTAGTTCGCGCCCGCATGCAGCACCGCCGACAGGGTGGTGGCGGATTCATAGCCCGCCTGCGCGTCAAAGGTCTTGGCCCCGCCCAGCGTGTTCGAGGTCCGCCACGGCACGCCGTAGAAGCGCGCCATCTGGCCGATCATGAAGTTCATGAGGCTGATCTCGGGCGTGCCTGCCATCGGCGCGCCGGACTTCATCGAGACGGTAGACAGGTAGTGGCCATAAATCGCCGGGCAGCCGCGCCGGATCACCTGCGTATAGGCCAGCGCCGACAGCGCCTCGGCATTCAACTGCGCCACGGTCGCGGGCACGCTTGCCGGCGTGTTCGCGCCGCCCAGCACGAAGGGAGAGCACAGCACGGGTTGGTTGCGCTTGCACAGCGCGCGCATCGCGCCCAGCATCGTCTCGTCCCAGACCAAAGGCGAGTTGCCGTTGCAATTGCCGGTGGTGACCGGGTTCTGCTCCATGAACTCTTCGCCGAAGAGAATGGCGCACATCTCCATCACGTCTTCGGCGTTCTTCGGGCTGGTGGTCATCGCCATGAAGGTCTTGTCGGAATGCTTCATCGACGAATAGGTGATGCGCAGGTGCCGCTGGCTGATCGGGTGATCATAGGGCTCGACGATGTGATGCGCCGAGGAATGCAGGGCGGGCATCATGTGGCTGAGCTTGTGGAACATCGCCAGATCGTCAAGCGTCGGGTTGCGCCGCACGTCGTCGAGGTCGCGCAGATAGGGCGCGCCGGTCATCGGCACGAAGATCGAGTGCGGCCCGCCAAGGCGCACATTCTTGGCCGGGTTGCGCGCGGAATAGGTGAAATCCGCCGGGATCGTCGCGATCAGGTCGCGCACGAGACCACGGTCCAGATAGACCATCTCGCCCACGACCTTGGCGCCCACCCGCTTCCAGTCTGCCAGCGCGATCGGATCGCGGAACTGCACGCCAACATTTTCGAGGATATTCATCGAGGCCGCGTCGATCTGTTCGACTTGCGCGCCATCCATCACCTCGCATAGCGGCAAGGCCCGGGTCAGGCCCGGCAGCATGGTGAAGTCGCGGGTGGTGCGCAGGGTGCGGCGGGCAGAGCGGCCGCCGGAGCGGGCGCGGGGGCGGGTCAGTGTCTCGGTCATGGCGGCCTCCTCTGGGGTTGCCCATAGAATGAGCGCAGGACCGAGTCGGCTCGTGACGGATTGCGAAGCGGAGACGACTACAAACGACTCCGTCGGGGTCGAATGGCACGCGGTCGCCATTGGACGCGGGGCTGCGGCGAAGGATCAGCGCGTCTTGCAGGGCATCGGCATCGCGCCAGTCCGCGTCAGCGCGCGCCCCATGTATCCGAAAGCCGGTACCCTTCGGGCCACGGATCGCTTGGGTCCAGCATGTGTTGATGGATGCCGGTGATCCAGCCACGGCCCGAGATTTCAGGGCGGATGGCGGGGCGGTCGCCCACGGTGGTTGCACCAAGGATCGTGCCCGAAAAGGTCGAGCCGATCAGCGAGCGCGCGGTCAAGCGGTCGCCGGTTTTCATCACGCCACGGGCCTGCAGCAGCGCCATGCGCGCGCTCAACGCCGTGCCGGTGGGGGAGCGGTCCACCTTGCCCGGCTGGATCGCCACGGCGGCGGCGGTTTCCAGACCGTTGGTGGTTTGCGTCAAAGGCCCGGCGAAGAGGCAAAAGGAAATGTGCCGCCAGTCCGGGTTTTCCGGATGGTGGAATCCGATCCGTGCATTGGCAGCGTTGGTGATCTGCACGCCGAGTTTGGCGATGTCATGCGCCTCATCCTCGACCAGCGCAAACCCCATCGCGGCGGCGTCGACGACCACGAAACTGTCACCGCCATAGGCGGTATCCACGGTCAGGGTGCCGATCCCCGCGACCTCCAGCCTGCGGTCCAATTCACCGGCGAAGGAGGCGACGTTCTGGACATGAATGCGCTCTGCCTTGCCATCGCGGCAGTCGGCCCGGACGCGCACCAGCCCGCCGGGGGCCTCCAGCACCATCTCCGTCACCGGCTCGACCATCGGCACCAGCCCGCCATCGAGCAGAACGGTGGCCACGCAGATGGAATTGGACCCGGACATGGGCGGCGTGTCCTCGGGCTCCATGATGATGAAGGCCGCGTCGGCCTCGGGGTGTTTCGGCGGCACCAGCAGGTTCACGTGCCGAAAGACCCCGCCGCGTGGCTCGTTCAGCACGAAGTTCCGCAGGGTCTGGTCGCGGGCGATCCAGCGGGATTGCGTCCAGATCGTATCGCCGGGCGGCGGCAGCACGCCGCCCACGATCACGTCACCCACCTCGCCTTCGGCATGGGCCGAGATGACGTGGATCGTCTTGGACGACCGCACCGTCAGATGTCCTTGACCAGCCGGAGCGCGTCGTAGATGGCGGCGTGGGTGTTGCGCGCGCTGACCGCGTCGCCGATGCGGAACAGCTGGAAGCTGCCTTGCGGGTTGCGCGTCACGGCCTGCGGACGGCCCTCGATCAGCGCCTCGTGATCGACCGCGCCGCCGTTGGTGGACAGGTCCTTGAGGTCGAAATACAGGTCGTCCAGCGGCAGGGTGCCGTAGTTCACGACCACTTGGTCATAGGTCTTTTCACTGGTGAAACCGCTGTAATCCGTGCCGATCAGGGCCTTCAGCCGGTTGCCGTCCTTCTCGACCGCTTTCAGGCGGCGGGTGACGGTGAAGGTCACGTCCTTGTCCTGCAGCGCGCGCATGTAAGGCACAAGGTTCATCGCCATCACCTCGGGGGCAAAGCTGCGGTCGGGGGTCATCACCTCGACCTTGGCGCCTGCTTGCGCGGCGACCTCGGCGGCCATCAGACCTGCGTGATCGCCCGCCTCGTCAAAGATCAGAACGTCCTGCCCCGGCTTCACATCGCCCGAGATCAGGTCCCACGAGGACACGATCAAGGGCTGCTCGGCGGGGTCCTCGAATAGGCCCGTATTGGGCATGCCGCCGGTGGCGACGATTACCACATCGGGGCTCAGCGCGGTGACGTCCTCGGCCTCGGCCCATGTGTTGAAGTGGAAGGCCACGTCGCGCGCCGCGCATTGCGCCATGCGCCAGTCGATGATGGAGATCATCTCGCGGCGGCGCGGGTTTTGCGCGGTCAGGCGGACCTGTCCACCGGGATCGGGCTGGGCCTCGAACACGGTGACGTCATGACCCCGTTCCGCCGCCACCCGCGCCGCCTCCAGCCCGGCGGGGCCGGCACCGACGATCACCACCTTCTTCGCCGTGTCGGCGGGGGGGATGGTGTGCGGCATGGTTTCCTCGCGCCCGGTCGCCGGGTTGTGGATGCACAGGGCCATGCCGCCCTGATAGATGCGGTCCAGACAGTAGGTCGCGCCGACGCAGGGGCGGATGTCCTCCTCGCGCCCCTCCATGATCTTCTTCACCACATGCGGGTCGGCCATGTGGGCGCGGGTCATGCCGACCATATCGAGCAGGCCCGAGGCGATGGCATGGCGCGCGGTCGCCACATCGGGGATCTTGGCGGCGTGGAAGGTGGGCATGCCGGTCGCGGCCTTGACCGCGCCTGCGAAATCCAGATGCGGGGCGTTCTTCATCCCCTGCACCGGGATCACGTCGGTCATCGCCGGATCGGTGTGGATGCGGCCCCGGATCACGTTGAGGAAGTCGACCATGCCCGACTGCGCCAGCTTTTTCGAAATCTCGATGCCTTCTTCTGCGGTGATGCCGCCGGCCTCGGCCTCATCCGCCGTGTAGCGCAACCCGACGATGAACTCGTCGCCCACCCGCTTGCGGATGCCGGCCAGCACGTCCATCAGCAGCTTCATCCGGCTGTCGAGGGTCTGGCCGCCGTAAGGCCCGTCGAGATCGTTGGTCAGCGGCGACCAGAATTGATCGAGCAGGTGGCCATAGACCTGCAGCTCGATCCCGTCCATGCCGCCCGCCTTCATCCGCTCGGTGGCGTCGGCGAAATCGGTGATGATGCGCTCGATATCCCAATCCTCGGCGCGCTTCGGGAAGGCGCGGTGCGCCGGTTCGCGGTGCATCGTCGAAGACACGGAGGGCAGCCAGTCGCCCTTGTCCCAGCGGGTGCGGCGGCCCAGATGCGTCAGCTGGATCATCACCGCGCAGCCATTGTCGTGGCAGGCATCGGTCAGCTGCTTGATATAGGGCACCACCTCGTCCTTGTAGGCGAGGATGTTGTTGAAGACCGGAGGGCTGTCCTTCGACACCGCCGCCGAGCCCGCCGTCATCGCCAGCGCCACGCCCGCCTTGGCGCGTTCCGCGTGGTAGGCGGTATAGCGGCCCTTGGGCATGCCGTCCTCGGGATAGGCCGGTTCATGGCTGGTGGTCATGATGCGGTTGCGCAGCGTCAGATGCTTGAGCTGGTACGGCTGGAGAAGGGGATCGGTGGACATGGCGCGCCTTTTGGTATGATGTCGCCACTATTTTCAAAATGTTCAGTTGTGTCAATTAAAAGTTCATCTGTGTTTATTTCCTGCACGGCAGCGAGGTGCAAAGCCTTGGGCCCGCCGGATCGGTGCGATCCAACGGGAAGCTTCACTGCGGCTCTGGGTGATGATCCCGGCACGGGGACGTGGGGCGAAAAATCCAGCAAACCATGCGACATAGCCCATTTCGGCGGGCTTCATGCGCGAGTACAAAGGCGCACTGATCGCCGGTCAGCACAGAGATGGCCCCTTCCGGTCCCGGACCGGTTCGGCGCCATTGTGCAGCCGCACGGTGCGCGGCGTCAGCAGATTGCGCGATTCGATTGGACGGCGCGCGGGCCACGACAATGGCGCGACCCGCACAGAAAGTCAGGAACCGGGTTCAGCCCGCGACCCGTTCCTCCACGACCTCGGCGAAGTTCTCAAAGAACTTGGCCGCCAGCTTCCGGGCCGTCCCCTGAATGAGACGGCTGCCCAGCTGGGCCAGCTTGCCCGACACCTCGGCCTTGGCATCGTAGCGCAGCAGGGTCGTGTCCGGGTCTAAAGCCGTCAGGGTCACATCGGCGCCGCCCTTGGCATGGCCAGCCGCGCCGCCATTGCCCTGCCCGGTCAGCGAAAACGACTCCGGTGCGCCTGCGGTGTCCAGCGTGACGGTGCCACCGAACTTCGCCTTCACCGGCCCGACCTTGAGCACGACACGGGCCTCGAGTTCGGTGTCGGAATGCTTGACCAGTTCCTCGCATCCGGGAATGCACCGCTTGAGCACCTCAGGGTCGTTGAGCGCCGCATAGACACGGTCGCGGGGTGCGTTGATCGTGATTTCGTCGTTCAGTTCCATGGTCTTGTCATCCTCAGCAACAGGGGAAACGTATCTCGGCAAGCCGCTCGGCCTGCTCCTTGGTCGGGGCAAGTCGGCACATAAGCCGGGCCAGCCACGTCATGACGGCGCACGCCGCCGGCGCACATGAACCAGCTCGGCCAAGATCGACAGAGCGATCTCTTCGGGCGTCACCGCCCCGATATCGAGCCCGGCTGGCGCGCGCACCGCATCGACCCGGGCGGGGTCGATGCCGTCCTTCTTCAGGGTGGCCGCCAAGGCCGCGAATTTCCGGCGGCTGCCGACAAAGGCCACGTGGTCGAAAGGCTGCGCCAGCGCCGATTTCAGCGCGTCGAGATCCGCCTGCCCCTGCGTGGCGATGACGACGATCCGCTGGCCCGGCCCGCGCGTTTCGTCCGGCACGGTGCCGCGCACCTGCCAGTGGAACTGCGGGGCCAGCGCGGCCAGCGCCTGCGCCACGGGCGAGCCGCCGAGCACTACCAGTTCCGGCACCGGCAGGCAGGGTTCGACGAAGATCTCGATGGCGCCCTTGGACGGGCAGCCATTGCGGGCATAGCGCCGCCCGTCGAGCTCGTCACCGGGCGAGACGCCCAGATCCGACAGCACCTCTTCGGGCGCTACGGATACGAGTTGCGGCCTGCCCTCGTCGAGCGCCCGCAACACCGCCGCCTTGACCGCGCCACGCGTGCATCCGCCGCCCAGCCAGCCGTGCAGGATCATGCCGTCTGCACCAAGCACCGCCTTGGCGCCGGGTTTCGCGGCTGTCGCGCCGACCGTGCGCAGGATGGTCGCAAAGGCAAACGCCTCGCCCCGTTCGCGCAGCTCGCGCGCGACGCTCTCCACATCCGCCGTCATGCCCAAAGTCATCTTCACAATCCCACCAGCTCCCCTTCCAGTGCGGCAAGGTCCGCAAGGGTCCCCGCCGCCGCGAACAGATCGAGATGCGGCAAGGCCGCTGCCATGCCGCCCGCCACCGGCGCGTAATCGCGCCAGCCTTTCAACGGGTTCAGCCAGACGATTCGGCAGCCCCGCTTTTTCAGGCGCGCCAGCGCCGCGCCAAGGTCCGACGGCGGCGCGCTGTCATAGCCGTCCGAGAGCACCAGAACGACGCTGCGCCCGTCGACGAACCGTCGGGCATGGGTCCGGGCGAATTGGTCGAGGCAAGGCCCGATCTTCGACCCGCCGCCAAACCCGTCGGCCACCAGCGACATGCGCCCGATCGCGCGCATCGTATCCTTGTCGCGCAGCGCCTCGGTGATCCGGACCAGCCGGGTGTGAAACAGATAGGCGTCCGCCTCCGTATCGGCGCGCATGAGCCCGGCGAGAAACGCGAGAAAGACGCGGGAATAGACGCTCATCGAGCCGGAAACGTCGCACAGCGCCACGATCCTGCGCGGCCTGTCCGGCCTGCGTTTCTTCAGCAGCGTCAGGGGCTCCCCTCCGGTCGCGAGGCTGCGCCGGATGGTCTTGCGGAAATGCAGCCGGTCACCCTTGCGCGCTGCGATCCGACGACGCGAGCGACGATCCCTGAGCGCCGCACCCAGCCGCCGCGCCACCGCCTCGGCCTCGGCGATCTCGTCGGGCTGGACAACCTCGCGCAGGTCCCGGCGCGCCAGACTGCGGTGCCGCGTGGCGATCAGCTTGCCGGTGCCGTCGCGCTCCGCCTCGTCCTCTCCGTCCTCCGGGGCCGTCATGCTGCCGGTCCCTGCCGCCGTGCCCCCTGCGTCTCTCGACGAATGTATCGCTTCCGAGCCTGCAGTTTGCGCCGCAGGCGTCACCTTTTGACGGACCCGCCCGGCATCCATCCAATAGGCGTCGAACAGCGCATCGAACCGGTCCGCCTCGTCGCGGCAGCCCGTGCAGACCGCCTTGAGCGCGCCGCGACAGGCATCCGGCGTGACCGCACCGGACACCTCCAGCGCCCGAAGACACAGCCCGGTTTCCGCCACCCCCAGACGCAAGCCATTCTCGCGCAAATGCGCGAGGAACCCGGCGACGCGCGCGGCGGGCCCCGGATCGCGCCCGGCAAAGCGGGTGACCCGGCTCATGCCGCCTTCCCCGCCAGCCGCTGTGCCACCTCGGTCGTCACCCGCGCGCGGTCCTCCTGCGTCTTGAGCAAGGTCACGAGCGTGGCCTGCAAGACCGCCGGATCGCGTGTCAGATCGGCAATGCCCAAGCCAGTCAAGGCGGCGGCAAAGTCGAGCATCTCGGCGACGCCCGGCACCTTGTCCAATTCTTCGCGGCGCAATGCCTGAACGAAGCCCACCACCTGCGCGGCAAGCCGCGCCTCGACCTCGGGCAGCCGCGCCGCGAGGATCGCCAGTTCGGTGGCCCGGTCGGGATAGTCGACGAAAGCGTACAGGCAGCGCCGCCGCAGCGCGTCCGACAGGTCGCGCGTGCCGTTCGAGGTCAGGATGACCACCGGCTTCGTCACCGCCTCAAGGGTCCCCAACTCGGGCACCGTCACCTGAAAATCCGACAGAATTTCAAGCAGGTAGGCCTCGAACTCCTCGTCGGCCCGGTCGATTTCGTCGATCAGAAGCACCGGCGCGACCGGCTGCGAGATCGCGGCCAGCAAGGGGCGTTCCAAAAGAAAGTCCCGGGAAAAGATCCGCGCCTCGACCGATTGCCCGGTCTCGCCATCTTCCGCCGCCGCGCGGATCGTCAGCAATTGCCGCTGGTAGTTCCACTCATAAATCGCCTGCGACGCATCCAGCCCCTCGTAGCATTGCAACCGGATCAGGCGCGTCTCGCGCACCGCCGCCAAGGCCCGCGCCACCTCGGTCTTGCCGACGCCCGCCGCCCCTTCCAGCAGCAAGGGCCGCCCCAGCGACACCGCCAGCGTCAACGCCATGGCCAAGTCATCGGACGCCACGTAGCCCTGCGCGGCCAGATCGCCCTGCACTTCGCGAAACCCCGTCACGCACGCCTCCCTGCTGTTTCTTCTCTTTTCAAATACCCGGTGGGGGGTGCGGGGGGAGGTGAAACCTCCCCCCGCCCCGGTCGGATCGCGCAGCGATCCGAAACCCATGCTCAGCCGTGCAGCCCCAGATCATGCGCGGTCTTCCAGATCCGCCAATGATCGTGCGGCATGTTGGTGTGCACGTTCCCGAACGGGCGGAAGGCATCCTGCACCGCATTCGAGAAACAGGGCACACCGCCCACATGCGGGCTTTCACCGACCCCCTTCGCCCCGATCGGGTGATGCGGGGACGGCGTGACCGTGTGGTCGGTCTCGTAGTTGGGCACTTCCCACGCGGTCGGCAGGAAGAAGTCCATCAGCGTCCCGGTCTTGACGTTGCCCATGTCGTCATAAGCGATCTCCTGCCCCAGAGCGACGGCCAGAGCCTCGGTCAGACCACCATGCACCTGCCCTTCGATGATCATCGGGTTGATCCGGGTGCCGCAATCGTCCAGCGCGTAGAACCGCCGGATTTCCGGCACGCCGGTATCGACGTCGATATCCATGACACAGACATAGGCGCCAAAGGGATAGGTCATGTTCGGCGGATCGTAATAGCTGACCGCCTCCAGCCCGGGCTCGATCCCCGGAATGGCCTGATTGTAGGCGGCAAAGGCGATTTCCTTCATCGTCTTGAACCGTTCCGGCGCACCCTTGACGACAAAGCGGTCGACATCGAATTCGACGTCGTCGTCATGCACTTCGAGCAGGTAGGCGGCGATCATCTGCGCCTTGGCGCGGATCTTGCGCCCGGCCATCGCCGTCGCCGCCCCCGCAACCGGGGTCGAGCGCGATCCGTAGGTGCCAAGCCCATAGGGCGCGGTATCGGTATCGCCTTCCTCGATGGTGATGCTGTCGGCGGGCAGGCCGATCTCGCTTGCGAGGATCTGCGCAAAGGTCGTCGCGTGCCCTTGCCCCTGCGAAATCGTGCCCAGCCGGGCGATCGCGCTGCCGGTCGGGTGAATCCGTATCTCGCAGCTGTCGAACATCCCAAGGCCGAGAATGTCGCAATTCTTGACCGGACCGGCCCCGACGATCTCGGTAAAGAAGGACAGACCGATGCCCATCAGCTTGCGGGTCTTGCCAGCCTTGAAATCCTCGATGCGCTGCGCCTGCTCGGCCCGCAGCCCTTCGTAATCGACGGCCTTCAGCGCCTTCTCCCACGCGGTGTGATAGTCGCCGCTGTCATATTCCCATCCCAGCGCCGCCGTGTAGGGGAACTGCTCCTTGCGGATGAAATTGATGCGCCGCAATTCGGCCGCGTCCATGTTGAGCTTGATCGCGAGCACCTCGATCATCCGCTCGATGAAATAGACCGCCTCGGTCACCCGGAACGAACAGCGATAGCTGACACCGCCGGGCGCCTTGTTGGTATAGACCCCGTCGACCTCAAGGAACGCCGTCGGGATGTCATAGGACCCCGTGCAGATGTTCATGAAGCCCGCCGGGAACTTGGTCGGGTCGGCGCAGGCGTCGAAGCCGCCATGATCCGCCGTGACATGGCAATGCAGGCCGGTGATCTTGCCGTCCTTCGTGGCGCTGATCCGCCCGGTCATGTGGTAGTCGCGGGCAAAGGCGGTGGTCATCAGGTTGTCCATCCGGTCCTCGATCCATTTCACCGGCTTGCCGGTGACGATGGATGCGACGACGGAACAGACATAACCCGGATAGGCGCCGACCTTGTTGCCGAAGCCGCCGCCGATATCGGGCGAGATGACGCGGATGTTGTGCTCTTCGATCCCCGAGATCAGCGAGACCACGGTGCGGATCGCGTGCGGCGCCTGAAAGGTACCCCAGAGCGTCAGCTTGCCATTGACCTTGTCCATCGACGCCACGCACCCGCAGGTCTCCAGCGGGCAAGGATGCGTCCGGTGGTAGTACATGTCGGATTCGGCGACGACCTCGGCCTCGGAAATCACCTGCTCGGTCGTGTCGCGATCACCCGCTTCCCATGTGAAGATATGGTTGTGATGCTTGCGCGGACCGTGCGCGCCGTCCTTGGGGGCGCCATCCTCGTCGACCGTGTCCTCGCGCAGAACCACGTCGGATTTCAGCGACTCGAACGGGTTGACCAGAACCGGCAACTCTTCGTACTCGACCTCGACGGCTTCGATGCCGTCGGCGGCGGCATAGCGGTCTTCGGCGACGACAAAGGCGACCTCCTGCCCTTGAAACAGCACCTTGCCATCGGCCAGCACCATCTGGCGATCCCCCGCCAGCGTCGGCATCCAGTGCAGGCCGAGCGGCTCAAGGTCCTTGGCCGTCAGAACGGCCAGAACGCCCGGCACCTTCAGCGCCGCGTCGATATTGATGCCGGTGATCCGGGCATGCGCATAGGGCGAGCGGACGAAATCGCCGAACAGCATTCCGTCCAGCTTGATGTCATCGACGTAGTTGCCCTTGCCTTGGGTAAAGCGGGCATCCTCGACGCGCTTGCGCGAGCAGCCCAGACCCTTCAGCTTGCCGACGCGGTCTTCGCGGCTTTCGACTTCGTCCTTCATTCTGCCGCCTCCTTGGCTGCGTTCATCTCGGCGGCTGCGGCCTTGATGGATTTCACGATGTTCTGGTAGCCGGTGCACCGGCAGATGTTCCCCGCCATGCCAAAGCGGATTTCCTCTTCGGTCGGGTTGGGGTTCTCTTCGAGCAGCTTGGTGGCGCGGGTGATCATGCCCGGCGTGCAGTAGCCGCATTGCAGGCCATGGTGCTCCTTGAAGGCCACCTGCAGCGGATGCAGCGCATCCGGCGTGCCAAGGCCCTCGATGGTGGTGATCTCGGACCCGTCGGCCTGCGCCACGAAGACGGTGCAGGCCTTGACCGACTTGCCGTTCAGCGTGACGGTGCAGGCCCCGCAATGCGAGGTCTCACAGCCGATATGCGGACCGGTGATGTTCAGCCGTTCCCGCAAGGTGTAGATGAGCAGTTCGCGCGGCTCGGCGAGGAATTCCTCGGCCTTGCCGTTGACCGTCATCTGGATGTGCATCTTCTTTCCCATTCTATCCTCCCTCGGCCCGTGTCAGGCCCGCGACCAAGCGCGTTCGATGGCACGGCGCAGGATCACGCCCGCCACGTGCCGCTTGAAATCGACCGGACCCCGGTTGTCCTCGGACGGGTCGATGGCCGCTTGCATGGCGGCGACCGCCGCATCCAGCGCCGCCGTGTCGAGCGTGCTGCCCACCAGCGCCGCGCCCGCCTCTTCGCAGAAGATCGGGGTATCGCTGAGGTTGGTCATCGCGATGCTGGCCGAGGCGCAGCTGCCACCCTCCTTGAGGATCTGGACCGCGGCAGCGGCTGTGGCGTAATCGCCGATCTTGCGCTTTTGCTTTTCGTAGGCGTGGCCGCCCTTGGGCAGCGGGATCGTGACGGCGGTCAGAACCTCGTCATCCTCGCGCGCGGTCATGTAGGCCGCCTCGTAAAAATCGCGCGCCGCGACCTGCCGTTCGCTGTCCGGCCCCACAAGCGTAAAGGCCGCATCGAGGCATTGCATCAACCCCGGCATGTCATTGCCCGGATCACCATTGGCGACATTGCCGCCGACGGTGCCCATGTTGCGCACCTGCGGATCGGCGATCTGCAAAGCCGCTTCGCGCAGGATCGGCGCAGCCTGCGCCAGCCCGTCATGGGCAATGATCTCGGACTGGGTGACCATCGCGCCAAGCCGGATGCCCTCGGCCCCGACCTCGATCCCGCGCAGCCCGGCGACATCCTGAAGGTCGATCAGGTGCGGCACCTCGGCCATGCGGAGCTTCATCATGGGGATCAGGCTGTGTCCGCCCGCCATGACCCGCGCATCGTCGCCGTGATCCCTGAGCAGCGCGAGAACGCCGTCCAGATCCTTTGGCCTGTAATATTCGAATGAAGCTGGAATCATCTGCCGTTTCCTCCCCGAAAGCACATGTCTTGCTGTCGGGAATGAGGCATGACGACCGGATGGGCCGCTTCAAGAAATCAACGAAAGCCAGTTATTTTGCACGAAATGCGCCTCAGGATGCACGAATTGCGCCGACTTGCGCCGCCAATGCATCCTGAACGATCAGCAGCTTGGACCGGCTGACCGGCGCGGGCGGCAAACCGTCGCCCCGGAACACGCAGCGGCCCTTGTCCTTATCGCGCTCGAAGCGGCTGACATGGGCCGGATTGACCAGATAGCTGCGATGGGTCTGCAGGAATCCGAGCGGCGACAACCGCTTTGACGCCTCGGTCACGGGCCATGCGCAGAACAGCCGCTGCGAGGTGGTGTAGACCTGCGAATAATGTCCGTCCGCCCGGACAAAGACGACATCCGCCGGGGCGACGAAGACCTTGCCGCCATCCCGCTCGCACGGGATCTGAAGCGCGGCGGGCACGGGTTTCTCCGGGCTTGGCGCTGGCGCGGGGGCGGGTGTTGCGGCCTCGGTCGGGGCCGCGCTCTCGGACGGCATCAGGTAGGTCACGCCCACCCACAGGCAGCCGCCAAAGATCACGAAGCTGAAAACGATCACCCCCAACGCAAGCGTCTCGTTGCTCATGGCGGGGCCGAATTCGGACGCGCCGGGCACCTCGCGGAACCGCGTGCCCGCCATGGCGAGGAAATGCGCAGCCGTCACCGCCACCGCGAAACACACCGTCCCGATCAGGATCGTCCGGTCGCTGCGCTGGCCATAGGCCACCCAGATCGCCATGACGCACAGCCCAAGCGCCACGACCGAGGCACCGATGACGCCGGTTGGCGTGTAGATGGCCTGACACAGTTCCAGCCCGGCCATGCCAATATAATGCATGGCAAGGATACCGACCCCGAGGATCGCACCGGCAAAGGTGATGACCGTCGGGCTGCGCTCCATGAAATGCAGCAAGATCAGCGCGACGCCGACGATCAGGATCGCGATCAACGCCGAAATCAGCGTGATCGCCGCGTCGTAGTAGAACAGCACCGGCAAGCGCAGTCCGAGCATGGCGATGAAATGCATCGCCCAGATGCCGCCCCCCAGCGCGATCGATGCAAGCGCAATCGAAAGCTTCTTTTCGAACAGGGTCTTGTCCGCCATCTTGCGCGTCAGCGACAGCCCGGTAAAGCCGGACACAAGCGCCACGACACAGGCCATGACGACCAGAAAGGCGCTGTGTGAGGTGGGCAGGGTTTCCATGGCGGCACCATGGCCCAAGACGTCACGCATGGCAATTGCCCCGGGCGGGGGCCGGGGCTCAGTCGAAACGCGGGTCTTCGAGCACCATCTGGGTCTGGATCACGATGGCCGCAACCTTGCCATCGGCGCGGCGGACGGTGGTCTGCCAGACCATGGTCTTGCGCCCCTTGTGCAGCGGGGTCGCGGTGAAGGTGGCCCGCTCGCCAGCCTTGATGGCGCGAAAGAAGTTGGTCTTGCTTTCCACCGTGGTGGTGCCCTGCCCCGGCTTGAGGTTCAGGAAGGTCGCGGTGCCTCCCATGTTGTCGCAGACCGCCATGACCGCGCCGCCATGCAGGGTGCCGTTGCGGTTCAGCAATTCCGGCGTCACGGTCAGCTCGCCCACGACCTCGTCCGCATGGGCAGAGACGATGCGCAGCCCGAGATGACGGGCAAAGGGCGGCTGATCGGCGGCAACGGGATGGATGGCGGGGGTGTCGGTCATGTCGGTCTCCGTGATGTCGGACCCTTCATAGCGGGCCGCCCTGCCCTGTCGAGCCTTCGCGCACATGGCACAGGACGGTGTCGATCACCATTTGCCGCAAACGCGCCTGCCCAGCCTCGGTGAACAGGTCCGCGCCGTAGATCGTCGAAAAGGTCGGACGATTGGCGACGTTGAACAGGCACATCGACGAAATCTGCCAATGCAGCGCCACCGGGTCCAGCCCAGCCCGCATCACCCCGGCCGCCTCGCCGCGCGCGATGATCGCGCACAGGGTGTCGATGGCGGGGCGGTTCATGCTGGCAATGGCCTGAGAGGCCCTCAGGTGGCGCGCGTCATGGGTGTTCTCGACCATGACCAGCCGGATGAAATCGGGATTGGCGCGATGATGGTCGAAGGTAAAGCCGATCAGGCGCGCCAGCGCCGCCAAGGGCGGCAGGTCCGCAAGGTCCAGCCGGGTCTCGTTGTCGCGCAGGCGGGCATAGGCCGCTTCGAGACAGGCGACGTAAAGCCCGACCTTGTCCGTGAAATAGTAATAGATCATCCGCTTGGACGTGCGGGTTTGCGCCGCGATCTCGTCGATGCGGCTGCCGGCCAGACCGTGCCGCGCGAACATCTCGGTCGCGATGCGCAGGATGTCGCGGCGCACGCCTTCGGGATCGCGGCGGGTCCGGGTGTCCTTGGTCACGGGCGGCTCCTTTCCCGAACAGGCTACGAGAGACGGTTTTTAACTGTCCAGTACAAAGTCGTTGATGCTTTGTCCGATCCGGTACAAAATGGCACAAACCGGAGAAATCGCATGACCATGGCACTCAAGACCTGCCTGATCGGCCACGGCATCGGGCTGTCGCGCACACCGCGCATGCATATGGCCGAAGGCGCGGCGCAGGGCCTCGATTATCGCTACGACCTGATCGATACGGCGGACATGGATACGCCCGAGATCGGCGCTTTGCTGGCGAAGGCCGAGGCAGAGGGCTATCGCGGCTGCAACGTGACGCACCCGTTCAAGCAGACCGCCATGGCCCATCTCGACGAGGTGTCCACCGCCGCGCAGGCCGTGCGTGCGGTCAATACGGTCGTCTTCCGGGAGGGCAAGCGATTTGGCCACAACACCGATTACTGGGGCTTTGCCACCGCCTTCGAACGCGGCCTGCCCGGCGCGGATGTTTCTCACGTGGTGCAGTTGGGCGCGGGCGGCGCAGGTGGGGCGGTGGCCCATGCGCTGCTGGATGCGGGTGTCGCGAAGCTGGAAATCCGCGACGTGAACCAAGACGCGGCCGAGCGTCTGGTCGCCAACCTCGTCCGCCACGGCGGCGCAGACCGGGTGCGGGTCTGCACCGATCTTGCGACCGCTGTGCAGGCGGCCAGCGGGATCGTAAACGCCACCCCAATCGGCATGGCCACCCATCCCGGCAGCCCCGTCCCCGCCGACATGCTGCGCCCGGAACTGTGGGTAGCCGACATCGTGTATTTCCCGCTCGACACCCAGCTTTTGCGCGATGCGCGCGCCTGCGGATGCCGCACCCTGCCCGGGTCCGGGATGGCCTTGTATCAGGCCGTGCGCGCGTTCGAACTGTTCACCGGGCGACCAGCGGACCCGGACCGGATGAAGGCAACGTTCGACAGCTTCTGAGAAAGACGCCGGGCACGGCATACCGCTGCGCATAATTATGCAGAATTTACTGAATTCATCTTCCACGCGGACAAATTGACGACCCAAGAGGATCGCTCAAAGCTTTATCAGGACAAGCATTCCCTTGCGAGTCACACCCCGAACCGCCTAGCTTTGGCAAGGGCGACGCAAGGAGGCGTGCGGAGGATATGCAGGATTTCGGAGAGGCCTTTGCGCTGGCTTTCGGGCTGGTGCTGTCTCCGACCGGGGATCTGGCAGAGATCGTCGGCCTGTCGCTGCGCGTCAGCCTGACCGCGACGGTTCTGGCCTGCCTGCTGGGCCTGCCACTGGGCGCGCTTTTGGCAACCGCCCGGTTCCGGGGGCGCGGCGCGGTGCTGGTCTTCGTGAACGCGCTGATGGGGCTGCCGCCGGTGGTCGTGGGCCTGCTGGTCTATCTGTCGCTGTCACGCGCAGGGCCGCTGGGCTTTCTCGGGCTGCTGTATACATCGACCGCGATGATCGTGGCGCAGACCGTGTTGATCACGCCCATCGTCGCCGCCCTGTCGCGCCAGATTCTCGAAGACCTGAACGACGAATATGCCGAGCAATTCCGCGCCCTGTGCCTGACCCGCTGGCAATCGGTGCAGGCGCTGCTGTGGGACGGGCGCTATGCGCTGCTAACCGTGGCGTTGGCGGGCTTTGGCCGCGCGGTGGCCGAGGTCGGCGCGGTGATGATCGTCGGCGGCAATATCGACCACCTGACACGGGTCATGACCACCGCCATCGCGTTGGAGACCTCGAAGGGCGAGTTGGCGCTGGCGCTGGCCTTGGGGATGATCTTGATGGCGATTGCGCTTGGCGTGAACGCCTTGGTGCAATCGCTGCGGTTGTCGGCGGAAAGGCAGGCGGCGCATGCGTGACCTTGGCTATGTCGAAACGCTGGAGCACGCGATGCTGCCCTTGACCGTCTCTGGCCTGCGCCTGTCCTTTGGCGGCAAGACCGTGCTGGACGGGCTGGACCTGTCGCTGACCGCCACCGGCGTGACCGTCATCATGGGCCCGAACGGCGCGGGCAAGAGCCAGTTCCTGAAGCTGCTGCACGGGCTGATCGCGCCGGACGCGGGCCAGATCGACTGGAACGGCACGCCCGCCACGCGCGCGACGGCTAGGCAGGCGCTGGTGTTCCAGAAACCGGTGCTGCTGCGCCGCTCCGTCGCCGCCAATCTGGATTTCGTGCTGAAAGCGCGCGGCAAGGATCGTTCGCGCCGCGATGCCTTGCTGGATCATGTCGGGCTGTCGGACAAGGCCCGCCAACCGGCCCGCCGCCTGTCGGGGGGCGAGGCGCAGCGGCTGGCGCTGGCCCGCGCACTGGCGCTCGACCCCGAAGTCCTGCTGCTGGACGAACCCACCGCCAGCCTCGACCCCGGCTCGGTACTGGCGATCGAAGCAATCATCCGCGATGCCCGCACTCGCGGGGTGAAGGTGATCCTTGTCACCCATGACCCCGGGCAGGCGCGCCGTCTGGCGGACGAGGTCGTGTTCCTGCATCGCGGGCGCGTGGCGGAACACAGCTCTGCCGAGACCTTCTTTGACCGACCACGATCCACCGTGGCGCGCGATTTCCTCGATGGACGCATCGTCGTCTGAACTTACCCAAACCTGAATAGGACTGATCCAATGAAACTTGGTGCCCTGACGCTTGCCCTTCTGACCCCGTTTGCGCTGCACGCGCAGGAGTCGATCATCGTGCAATCCACGACCTCGACCGCGAATTCCGGCCTGTACGATTACCTGCTGCCAATCTTCACCGAGGAAACCGGCATCACCGTCAATGTCGTTGCCGTCGGCACCGGGCAGGCGATCAAGAACGCCGCGAATTGCGATGGCGATGTGCTGCTGGTCCATGCCAAGCCCGCCGAAGAGAAATTCGTCGCCGAAGGCGGCGGCACCATGCGCACCGACCTGATGTATAATGACTTTGTCATCGTCGGTCCGGCTGGCGATCCGGCGGGTGTGGGTGGCATGACCGATGTCGAGGCGGCGCTGAAGACGATTTCCGAAAGCGGCGCGATCTTTGCCTCGCGCGGGGACGATTCCGGCACCCACAAGAAAGAAGTCGCCCTGTGGAACGCCGCTGGCGTCGACCCCAAGGCGGGCTCGGGCGAATGGTATCGCGAGACCGGTTCGGGCATGGGCGCGACGCTGAACGCCGGGATCGGCATGGGCGCCTATGTGATGACCGACCGCGCCACATGGATCAATTTCGGCAACAAGCAGGATTACACCATCGCCGTGCAAGGTGACGAGGACATGTTCAACCAGTATGGCGTCATCCCGGTGAACCCGGCAAAATGCCCGAACGTGAATGTCGATGCGGCGCAAAGCTTTGCCGACTGGCTGATCTCGGCCGAGGGACAAGAGGCGATCGCCGGGTACAAGGTGGACGGGCAGCAGCTGTTCTTCCCGAACGCGCCGAAATAACGGGGCATCCGCCCCGATGGGGGTAAGATGATCGAGCCGGAATTCCTGACGGTTCCCGAACTGGCCGAACTGCTCCGCATCAAGGAGCGCAAGGTCTATGACCTCGCCGCGTCAGGCGAGGTTCCCTGCACGCGCGCGACGGGCAAGCTGTTGTTCCCCTCGCGCGGCGTGCGCGGCTGGCTGGAGGCGCATTCCGAGGGGATGGTCGTCAAGCCGCCCCGCCCCGCCGTGGTGCTGGGCAGCCACGATCCCCTGCTCGACTGGGCGATCCGCGAAAGCCGCTGCGGGCTGGCGAGCTACGTGGATGGCTCCACCGACGGTTTGCGACGGTTCGTTGCGCGCGAAGGCGTGGCGGCGGGGTTGCACTTGCTGGATGCCGAGGGCCGCGAGTGGAACACCCCCTTGGTGGCCCGCGCCTGTGCCGGGCAGAACGCGGTGCTGCTTCGCTTTGCCACCCGCGCACGCGGGCTGGTGCTGGGGCGGGATGTCTCGGGTGTCTCCGGCATAGAGGACCTGACGGGACGGCGCGTGGTGCCGAGACAGGTCGAGTCCGGCAGCGACGTGCTGTTCCGGCAATTGGCGGTGAAGGCGGGCCTTGGGATGGAGGCGATGACATTGACCGAGGTTGCCCGGACCGAGACGGAAGCCGTGCAGGTCGTCGCCCGAGGCGAGGCGGATGCGACGCTTGGACTGGAAACGGTGGCGCGGGATTTCGGCCTGCCATTTGTCCCCTTGGTCGAGGAACGGTTCGACCTTCTGGTGCATCGGCCTGCATATTTCGACACGGCGCTGCAACGCTTGATGGCGTTTTGCCAGTCCGAGGCGATGGCGGCGCGGGCGGAGAAGATGGGCGGCTATGACCTCACCGGGATCGGTACGGTGCGGTGGAACGGATGAACCGGGTTTTCCCTCGGCTGCGCCGAGGCGACCTGCTGGGGGCTTAGGCGTCCCAGGCCTGAACCTTGCGGTCGACCGTCTTGCGCGAGACGCCGAGACGGCGGGCGGCTTCGGCGTGGTTGCCGTTGCACAGGTCGAGCACGTGCAGGATGTGGCGCTGCATGACCTGATCGAGATTCTCGATGGCGCGGGTGCCGGTGATGCGGCTGTCGCCTGCGAATTCCGGGGGAAAGGCGCCAAGAATGATCGAGCGTTCGACGAGGTTACGCAACTCGCGCACATTTCCGGGCCAGTCGTAGCGGCGCAGTTTCAGCAGGGTCTCGGCGTCGAGGTCCAGTGGCGGCAGGCCAAGGGTCGAGGAAAATTGCTGGATGAACAGGGCGGCGAGTTCGGTGATGTCCTCGGACCGGTCCTTGAGCGGCGGCATGTGGATACGCAGCACGTTCATGCGGTGATAAAGGTCCGCGCGAAAGCGACCCTGCGCCACGGCCTGTGACAGGTCGGCATTGGTGGCGAAGAGGAAGCGCAGGTTGAGCGGGAATTCGCGTTCCGCGCCGATGGGCCGGACACGCTGGTCTTCGAGCACGCGGAGCAGGGCCGCCTGAACCTGATCGGGCATCTGGGCGACTTCGTCCAAAAACAGGGTGCCGCCATCGGCGAGCAGCAGCAGGCCCGGTTTCAGCGTGTCGCCGGGGCCGTTGATGCCGAACAGTTCCTGCGCGATATGATCGGGCGCGATGGCGGCGCAATTGACGGCAACGAAGGGGCGTTCGGCCCGGTCGGACAAGCGGTGCAACTGGCGCGCGGCCAGTTCCTTGCCCGTGCCGGAGGCGCCGGTGAACAGGACGGGCGTCGGCAGGGGCGCGAGCTTGGTCAGCATCGCGCGCACCTCGCCCAGAGCGGCGGAGGTGCCCAGCAGCTGGCCCGCGCCCTCGGTCCCCAGTTCGTGGCGCAGCAGGGTGTTGTCGCGGCGCAGATACTTGCGATCCAGCGTGCGGGCGACGGCCCCGAGGATCTGGTTCGCGCGGAACGGTTTCAGGACGAAATCGCTGACCCCGGCGCGCAGGGCGGCGATGGCCGTTTCCAGATCGGCATAGGCGGTGATCAGGATCGTATCGGCGAGAAAGCCAAGGCGGCGCTGTTCCGTGACCCATTCGAGGCCGGTCTTCTTGGGCATGACATTGTCGAGGATCACCAGATCGAAATGGCTCTCGTCGAGCTTGACCGTGGCCTCGTCCGGCGAGGCGGCCAATTCAACGCGCTTGACGCGCGGTTGCAGCGTCTTGAGCAGGAAGTTCCGCATCCCCGGTTCGTCGTCGATCACGAGGACCTGCGCGCCGGCCAGATTTTCGCCGTACTCTTCGGGCATCGGCTCAGTTCAGCCGGACATTGGGGCCGGCCCCGGTTTCGGCGGCGGAAAAGCCCAATTCGTGCAGCCCGTAATATGCGCCTACGGCGATCAGGACAGCGGCGACAAAGCCTGTGAACATCGCTTTCATTTGTCTTCCCCGGTTGTGGCCCGTTTGAGGTAGGCGATCAGGTCGGCGCGGTCATCCGCGCCCGCGATCACCTGCATGGGCATCTTGGAGCCGGGAATATAGTGGTCCGGCCCGATGTCGAAAAGTGCGTCGATGGTGGCATCTGTCCAGATGATCTCGGAACCATCCAGCGTGTCGGAATAGGTATAGCCCGGCAGCGTGCCCGCGCGCCTGCCAAAGACATTGTGCAGGGTCGGCCCGGCCTTGCGGCTGGGGCCGGCTGTCAGGGCATGGCAGATGGAGCATTTGCGCATGAATTGCCGCTCACCATTGGGCATGGCATCGGCGTCGCGCAGGAAGCTGCGTTCGCCGTCGATGGCCGGGTCGAATTCATCCAGAAGCGCGACGGGCCAAGCATAGGCGACATCGTCCAGCCCGCCCGCATAGATCGTTGCGCCATCATTGGAGAAGGCGAGCGCCCAGACCGGCCCTTGTCGCGTGGCGCGGAAGTCGCGGGCGATCCGCCAATCCGCGGTGTCGACGATCATGATATAGCCCTCGCCATCACCGACGGCGAGTTGGTTGGTTCCGGCATGATAGGCCATCGCGAGGATGGGGCGCCGGTCGAGGGTGAAATCGGCAATTTCATCGCCGTCATGGGTGACGATCCGCGTGCCGCCATCAACTGCGCCATAGGCGATCCAATGCTCGGTGACGATCAGTTCATTGATGCCGAACCCGTGTCCAAGCACCGGCAGGGCCGCGCCGCTGTCCAGATCGTAGCGGATGAGCTTGCCGGTCGAGGTCCCGGCATACAGCCGGGACGCAGACCCGAAGGCCACGGTGTTGACGCCGCCCGGCGCATCGAGGATGCGCCCCGTCTCGTCGTCGAGCTGCCAAAGTCCGACGGTGCCGTCCCAGCTGGCGCTGGCGGCGGTGTCGCCAAGAATTGCAAGATCGGTGACCTTGCCCGTATGTGTGCCTGCAATCCGCGGCGTCGCATCCCAGACCCGAACGGTAAAGTCGTCGCCCGCCGAGAGGACCGACCCCGGACCGAAGGCCACGGCGTTGACTGCGGCCTCATGGCCTTCGAGCCATTCCGGAACGCGCCCCTTCCAAAGGCCCACCGAGTTGTCGAAACTCGCGGTCGCAACCGTCCCGTCCCCCGCCACGGCAATGTCCATGATGGGCCCGCCATGGCCTTTGAGCGTGGTGAAATCCTGCGCATGGAGCGGCAGGGCCAACAGCCCGAGCAGCGCCGCCCGGCCAAGAGGCCCCGGGGCACGCCCGGGGCGCGGCCTGCGCGTGGCAGCGGGCCACATCACTCAGCCGGGGTCGCCTGGCCGGGCGCCTTGCCTTCCTTGGCCTTGACCTCTTCGAGCCAGAGCGAATGGTGCTGATGCGCCCATGCCTCGTCGACCTCGCCCGAGCCCATGGCATCGAACGCGCCCTCCATGCCGACCGAGCCGATATAGATATGGGCGATGATGATCGCCATCAGGACAAAGGCGACGATGGCGTGCCACAGCTGCGCCAGCTGCATTTCCTCTTGCGGGGCAAGCGCGGTGGGCAGGGTGTCCATGCCGACCAAGGCAGGAAGCCCGAGGTCGTTGAGGATGGCAAAGGTCTTGGCAAAGAGCGGCAATTCATAGGGGAACAGCAGCGACACACCCGAGACAGAGATCGAGGCCCCCAGCAGGATCACGCTCCAGAAGATGATCTTTTGTCCACCGTTGAACTTCTTGGCGGGGGGGTGGTTCTTGCCGATGATGCCGCCCGCCTGCGCGAACCAGGTGATGTCGGTCCGGTCGGGGATGTTGTGCCAGACCCACAGCACGAAGACGAGGATCAGCCCCAGCATGAAGGCGAAGGCAAGGTTGTTGTGGATGTATTTCGAGACCATCAGCAGCGTCGCGTTGGCCTCATGCCCCATCAGCGGCACGATGACCTTGCGCCCGAACAGGGTCAGCAGGCCGGTGATGCCCAGCAGGACAAACGACCCCGCCAGCAGCCAGTGGGAAAAGCGTTCAAAGGCCTGAAAGCGGGTGACGGTGCGGCCGGTCTTGGGTTCGTCCAGCTTGATGCGGCCGCGGCCCAAGTAGAACAGGATCAGCGCGCCGATGGTGCCCAGCAGCAGCCAGCCGCCATAGGTGGCCAGCGGCCCCTCGCGGAACTGGTACCATTGCATGCCACCATCCTGCACGAGGACCTTGCCGACATCGCCTTGGGTCGAGACGTTCACATCGGCCTTGTTGTAGCGCAGGGCGCGCCACAGTTCGGGATCGGAGGCGCCGCCCAGCGGGCCGAGGCCCGGTGCAGACAGAGCATCGCCCCCGATCGCATCGGCGCGGAAGGATTCGTCGACGGGCAGGCCCTGCTGGCGCCGCAGGATGTCGTACAGCGTCTGCGCGCCGCCGGTGGCTTCGCGGGCCTCGGCGAGTTGCGCCTGAACGTCTGCCTCGGGGGCGGATTGGTTGAAAAGTGGCCCGGCTGCGAGGGCAAAGACCAGCAGCGCGAGGGCCACAAGGAAGAAACCGCCGAACCCTTTGGAATTCCGGGACATGTCAACCTCTGAATTGGGAGTAGATAGGGCCGCGTGGCCCGGATTGGGCCACGCGGGTGTTTCAGAAAGTAGGATGGGTGATCACCCATCCTACCTCAGGTCACGCTGAAATCAGCCGTCCTTCTGGTCGTAGGCCGTGCCCCAACCCCAGGCGCCCGAGCCAAAGCCACGGGCCACGACGCGCTCGCGGTAGATGGCCGACACGACGTCGCCATCCCCCGCCAGCAGCGCCTTGGTCGAGCACATCTCGGCGCAGATCGGCAGCTTGCCTTCGGCGATCCGGTTGCGGCCATACTTGGAGAACTCCGCATTGGAGTTGTTCTCTTCGGGGCCACCGGCGCAGAAGGTGCACTTGTCCATCTTGCCACGGGATCCGAAATTGCCCGCCTGCGGGTACTGCGGCGCGCCGAAGGGGCACGCGTAGAAGCAATAGCCGCAGCCGATGCACAGGTCCTTGGAGTGCAGGACGACGCCTTCCTCGTTCTGGTAGAAGCAATCCACCGGGCAGACCGCCATGCAGGGCGCGTCCGAGCAGTGCATGCAGGCGACCGAGATCGACCTCTCACCCGGCTTGCCGTCCTGAATGGTCACGACGCGGCGGCGGTTGATCCCCCACGGCACCTCGTGCTCATTCTTACAGGCGGTGACGCAGGCGTTGCATTCGATGCAGCGCTCGGCGTCACACAGGAACTTAGCTCTTGCCATTCTCTTTCCTCCTTACGCCGGCATGATCTTGCAGAGAGTACATTTCGTCTCCTGCATCTGGGTCACGCTGTCATAGCCATAGGTCTGCGCGGTGTTGGTCGATTCCCCCAGCACATAGGGGTCTGCCCCGTCCGGGTATTTCGACCGCTGGTCCTCGCCCTGGAAGTGACCGCCGAAGTGGAACGGCATGAAGGCAACGCCCTCGCCGACCCGCTCGGTGACCATCGCCATGACCTTGACCTTGCCGCCTTCCGGACCTTCGACCCAGACCTGCGCCCCGTCCCGCACACCAAGGTTGTTGGCGTCGCGCGGGTTGATCTCGACGAACATGTCCTGCTGCAACTCGGCCAGCCACGGGTTGGACCGGGTTTCATCACCGCCGCCTTCGTATTCGACCAGACGACCGGAGGTCAGCACGATCGGATAATCCTTGCTGAAATCCTGCTTCTGGATCGAGGCATACATCGTCGGCAGGCGATAGAACTTGCGGTCCTCGTAGGTCGGATAGTCGGCGACCAGATCGCGACGGTTGGAATACAGCGGTTCACGATGGACGGGCACCGGATCCGGGAAGGCCCAGACCACGGCCCGCGCCTTGGCGTTGCCGTAGGGGGCGCAGCCATGCTTGATCGCGACGCGCTGGATACCGCCGGACAGGTCGGTCTTCCAGTTGGTCTTGGGACCGGCCACGGCATCGATTGCTGCGCGCTCCTCGTCGGTCAGGTCAGCGTCCCAGCCAAGGTCCATCAGCATCTGCATGGTGAACTCGGGGTAACCGTCCTGAATTTCCGAACCGGGGTTGTAGACCCCCTCGGCCAGCAGGTTCTCGCCGTTGCGTTCGACACCGAAGCGCGCGCGGAAGGGCAAACCGCCCTCGGCCACGGGCTTGTTGATGTCGTACAGGTTCGGCGAGCCGGGATGCCCCATCTCTGCCGTTCCCCAGCACGGCCAAGGCAGACCGTAATAGTCGCCATCCGCCGGGCCACCCACCGCCTGAAGCGTGGTGCGGTCGAACGTGTGCTGGTTGGCCATGTGCAGTTTCAGGCGCTCCGGCGACTGGCCGGTATAGCCCACCGTCCACATGCCACGATTGATCTCGCGCAGCGTGTCCTCGATGTTCGGCGTGTTTTCGTCGTCCATCGCGATGTTGCGGAACAGGCGGTCGGCAAAGCCGAACTTGTTCGCGAACAGGCCGATGATCTCATGATCGGGCTTGGATTCGAACAGCGGATCAAAGATCTTTTCCCGCCACTGGATCGAGCGGTTGGACGCGGTGACCGACCCATAGGTCTCGAACTGCGTGGCCGCGGGCAGCAGATAGACGCCATCGGTGCGGTCATGCAGCACGGCCGAGACCGTGGGATACGGGTCGACAACGACCAGCATGTCCAACATTTCCATCGCCTTCTTCATCTCGACCATGCGGGTCTGAGAGTTCGGCGCGTGGCCCCACAGGACCATGGCCCGGACCTTGTTCGGCTGGTCCATGTTCTCGGCATCCTCAAGGACACCGTCGATCCAGCGCGACACGGGAATCCCCGTCTCGTACATCAGATCCTTGTCCTTGCCGTCGGCGCCCTTCATCTTGGCGAACTGGCCGTTCAGCCAGTCGAAATCCTCGCCCCAGACGCGCGCCCAGTGCTGCCAAGAGCCCTTGGCCAGACCATAGTAGCCCGCCAGCGTGTGCGACAGGACGCCAAGGTCGGTCGCGCCTTGCACGTTGTCGTGGCCGCGGAAGATGTTGGTGCCGCCACCCGAGACACCCATGTTCCCCAGCGCAAGCTGAAGCACGCAATAGGCGCGGGTGTTGTTGTTGCCGGTGGTGTGCTGGGTGCCACCCATGCACCAGATCACGGTGCCGGGGCGGTTGTTCGCCATGGTCATCGCGATGCGGCGCAGCTGCGAGCCGGGGGCGCCGGTGACGCGCTCGACCTCTTCGGGGTTCCACTTCGCGACTTCTTCGCGGATCTGGTCCATGCCCCAGACACGGGTGCGGATGAACTCCTTGTCCTCCCAGCCGTTCTCGAAGATGTGCCAGAGGATACCCCAGACCAGCGCCACATCGGTACCGGGACGGAAGCGCACATACTCATCCGCATGCGCCGCCGTGCGGGTAAAGCGCGGGTCGCAGACGATCAGGGGCGCGTTGTTCTGCTCCTTCGCGCGCAGCACGTGCAGCAGCGACACCGGGTGCGCCTCGGCGGGGTTGCCGCCGATGATAAAGATCGCCCGGCTGTTGTGGATGTCGTTGTAGCTGTTGGTCATGGCGCCGTAGCCCCATGTATTCGCAACACCCGCAACGGTGGTCGAGTGACAGATCCGCGCCTGATGGTCGACGTTGTTGGTGCCCCAGTAGCGGGCGAATTTCTGGAACAGGTAGGCCTGTTCGTTGTTGTGCTTGGCCGAGCCCAGCCAGTAGACGCTGTCAGGTCCGCTTTCTTCGCGGATCTTCATCATGCCGTCGCCGATCTCGTTGATCGCCTGTTCCCAGCTGATGCGCTTCCACTCGCCACCCTCTTTCTTCATCGGGTATTTCAGGCGGCGCTCGCCATGGGCGTGCTCGCGGACCGAGGCCCCCTTGGCGCAATGCGCACCGAGGTTGAAGGGGCTGTCCCAACCGGGCTCCTGCCCGATCCACACGCCGTCCTGCACCTCTGCCATGACAGTACAACCGACCGAGCAATGGGTGCAGACGGATTTCTTCAGCTCGACCGCGCCATTGGCGGCGGACTGAGCGTTGGCGGCGGTGACGGTGCCCCCTGTGGCCGCGATGGCGGCAAGGCCACCCACCGCAAGACCGGAGCCACGCAGGAACGCGCGCCGGTCAACCGAAGCGTTGGCCGCCTCGGACAGGATCGAAGTCCGCTGGGGGCGTCGCGCAACCCCGTTGGTCTTTTTCCTAAGCATGTTTCTCTCTCCCTATACGTGCACCATGCACGCTGGACTACGGATGGGTCTTTGGCAGTCGGGCCTCTCGCAACCAGTCGCCAATCCCCGTGATGCAAGCGTCCGTCAGAAACGGGCGCTGGCGAGGTAGGCGCGGGTATGCGCCGTGTCCTGCATCTTGTTCGATGACAGATCAGGCTCTGCGGCCTCGACTTCGCCAGTGGTCGTGGCCAAGGCCACCGCTGCCACCGGGGCCGTCGTGCCCGCGAGCTTCAGGAAATCGCGGCGCGAGGCCTCTTTTTCCGGTTTCATGTCCATCTCCTTGGATGGGGTTCCGACGGTTGCCCGCCGCTCGTTACACGGGGGGTGCCCCCCGCAGGCTCAAAATCACGACAGGCGGAAGGCCTCTGTCTCGATCTCCATGAAGGCACGGCCGATGCTGCCCACCGGCGCGTAGAACACGCTGTTCTTCGCGGCCTCCAGATCGGCAAAGAAATGCGCCGCCCACGGGCCGATATGCTTGTTGTAGAAATCGCGCTGCTGTTGCAGGCCCGCAGGCTGACCAAAGCGCCCGACGATCAGCGCGCCCATCATCTCCATCAGGCTGGCGATATTGTCCTCGGGTTCGAACACGTTCTCGGCCCGCGCCAAGCCCTGCACCGCCATGTCCCGCCGCAGCGCCGCCAAGGGTTTCTCGTTGAGAAAGCCGGTCAGGTAGTAAGAGGCATAGGGCAGCAACTCGCCCCGCCCCAGCCCGATGAACAGCTTGTTGTATTCGCTTTCCACCGTCTTGGGCCGGGTGACCTTGGCCATCTTGGCCAGCGTGGTGATCCCCTGCCCCAGCGGGCCATCGTCACCGGTCAGGCTGGCGGTCTGCGCCAGCAGCATCTCGTCGGGCGGACCGGACAGGATCACGCCGAGAAAGTTGTAAAGGTCCGCGCGCAGGCGGTCTTCCTCGGCGACCTTGGGGGCCTCTGCAGCAGTCATCGTCATCCTTCCATATCCTCGAAGCGGAACCGCATGCGGCGGGGCTTTGGCGCGACGATCTCGTCCTGCGCCGCCGCGTCCCGGACGTGATCCGGGACCTCCTGTTCAGTTTCCTCGGGGGCCACGGCCATCGGTTCCGGCGCGCCGACCGGAACGGCCTCACCTTCGTCCTCGTCCCGGACCGGGTCCGGGGCCTCCGCCTTTGCCGCTTCCAGCGCCTTGTCGAACATGCCCTTGCCGACCTTGTAGGCCGTCTTCATGTCCGGCAGGCAGCGCGCGGCATCGGTGTAATCTTCGCCGTAATCGACAAGGCCATCCAGATTGGCCAGAACCGGGTTCATCCGCCACAAGCGCCGCAAGGCGCGCGTCTTCAGCGCTTGCGGCAGGTGCGCCTTGAGAAAGGCGCGGACCTGCTCGGGATCGGTCAACTCTTCCGGCGCGGGAAAACCCGCCTCCTCCAGCAGATCGGCCTCGGGGCGGTCTGCCAGCGCACGCTCCGCCTCGGCGCGTTCGGTGGCCTCGCGGGCGGCGCGTTCGGCCTGTTTCTCGGCGGCCACGGCCGCCTTGCGCTTCTCCCAAAAGCTCATTGCAGGCGCCTCCGCTTCAGCGCGGGCGAGGCATAGATATCCGCCGGCTTGACGATCCGCGCATCGCCGACCCCGTCCTGCACCAGATCGATCCGCTTGCGGTCGCGCTTGCGCTTGATGAATTCCTCTTCGTGATAGAACTCTTCGACGAAGTCGCGCACCCACGCCACCAGACCGGGTGTCATGGGCACTTTTTCCACGATCTCCTCGCCACTGTCGGTGTAATCCTGCGCCTCGTAGGGCGACGCCGTCACCAACAGCACGTCATAGGGGCTGGGGCCCTCGGTCTCGCTTTCGCGCATCACGATGTAGAGGCTGGGGATCTCGGCGGACAGGCCTGCAAGATAGGCCTCCGCATCGGCGCCGTGCAGTTCCAGAACCGGGGTCGCGGCGTGGTATTCGACCACATCGCCTTCGCGACGCAGCTCGCGCCACTCGGCAGCCCCGGCACCCGGCAGCACGCCGACCGCCTCCCAGCGCCATTTCAGCCAACGGGTCACCCCGGGCGTCCTGCGCAGGACGACCCCAACCGGCATTGTGCGATAGGCATTCGGATTGTGGATCAAGATTGGCCTCCCTCGTGGGCAGGGTGGCGCAAGGATTCCGCAGGGTGAAGCTTTTTTGTGCACTATGGCATCCCAAACCACGCATCCGGTCAAATTGACCAGCCCGGTCAGGCCACCCCGAAGCCGTTGGACGTTTTGTCCAAGTCGAGCATTTTTGTCAGATTTGTGACCCGGCAGCATCCCGCCGGTCGCGTGCCTCGAATCACGTGATTCGCGGCCAAGGGCAGCCACGATCCGCCTCTTGAATCCGGTTGTGAGCGCCCTCGAATCATGTGTAGCTAACCGACGCGCGCAGGGGCAAATCAGCAGAAAACCGCCCTGCGCCATGGGAGGATCAGCATGGTCAAGTCATTGATAACGTGTGACTGTCTTGGGACGCAGGCCATAGATGCAGAGGCGCTGGCACAGGCCACGGGTCTGACCGTTCCCCGCCCTTGCCAAGCCCTGTGCACCACCCAGATCGACCGCGCGGCAAGCGCGCTGGCGGGGAGTGACACAATTTTCTGCTGCACGCAGGAAGCCCGGGTTTTCGAGGCTCTGGCCGAGGAAATCGGGGTGGATGCCCCCCCGGTCTTGGACCTGCGCGACCGCGCCGGGTGGAGCGCGGATGAGGCCCCGAAACTACCCAAAATGTCCGCATTGGTCGCCGAGGCCCTGCTGCCCGCCGCCCCGGAAAAGACGTTGGACGTGATCTCCGAAGGGGTCTGCCTGATCGTGGGCCCCGCCGATGTGGCGCTGGACGCCGCCGAGGCGCTGAAGGATCATCTGGCCGTCACCGTCCTGCTGCCCGAGGGCAGCGAGGTGCCCGACACCCGCGCCTATGACGTGATCACCGGGCGCCTACGCCGCGCCAAGGGTGCGCTGGGGCAGTTCGAGATCACCATTGATGCCCTCCGCATTGTGGAACCCGGTGGGCGCGGCGCGCTGACCTTGACCGAGCCGCGCGATGGCGGCAAATCCCAGTGCGATATCCTGCTGGACCTGCGCGGCGACACGCCCTTGTTCCCCGCCCATGAAAAGCGAGAGGGCTACCTGCGCCCCGATCCCGGCCACGCTCCCGCCGTCGCGGCGGCGGTAATGGCGGCGAGCCATATGGTCGGCACCTTCGAGAAGATCCTGCATGTGCGGATGGAGCCGCTGCTTTGCGCCCATTCCCGCGCCGAACAGACCGGCTGCACCCGTTGTCTGGACCTCTGCCCCACCGGCGCGATCACCTCGGCGGGCGAGCATGTCACCGTCGATCCGATGATCTGCGCGGGTTGCGGGGCCTGTTCCGCCGCCTGCCCCTCGGGCGCGATTTCCTATGACGCGCCGCCCGTGGACCTGACGATGCGGCGCATCCAGACCTTGGCCAAGGCCTATCTGGATGCGGGCGGCACCGCGCCGCGCCTGCTGGCGCATGACCCGCATGGGGCCGAGATGATCCGCCTGAGCGCGCGCCACGGGCGCGGATTGCCTGCGGATGTGATCCCGCTGGAGCTGCCGAAGCTCGGCGCGTTTGGCCATGCCGAGGCGGTGGCCGCGCTTGGGGCCGGGTGCGCCTCGGTCCACCTGCTGGCCGGGCCGGGCGCGGATTTCGACGCGCTGAACGCCCAGATCGCGCTCGCCAATGCCATCGGCGGCGACCGTGTTCACCTGATCGACACGCCCGACCCGGATGCGATGTCGGACATCCTTTACGACCACGCGGCCCCTGCCCCGAACCACACGCCGGTGCGCCCCATGGGCACCCGTCGCCAGATCACCCGGCAGGCGGCCCGCGCCCTGCATCCGGGCACGCAAACCCTGCCCTTGCCCGAAGGCGCGCCCTATGGCGCGGTGGTGGTCGATCAGGACGCCTGTACCCTGTGCCTATCCTGCGTGTCGCTGTGCCCCTCGGGTGCCTTCGGCGACAATCCCGACCGGCCCGAGCTGCGCTTTCAGGAGGATGCCTGCCTGCAATGCGGCCTTTGCGCCAATATCTGCCCCGAACAAGCCATCACGCTGGAACCGCGTCTGGACCTGACGGATCAGGCGCTGGATCAGCGCGTCCTGAAGGAAGAGGAACCCTTTGCCTGCGTCGAATGCGGCGCGCTGTTCGGGGTGAAATCGACCATCGACCGGATCACCGCGAAACTGGAAAGCCATTCCATGTTCCAAGGCGGTGACAAGATCCGCATGATCCAGATGTGCGACGATTGCCGGGTGAACGCGCAATTCCATTCGGACAACAACCCGTTCACATCGAACCCGCGCCCCCGTCCCCGCACGACCGAGGACTACCTGTCAAAGCGCAAGGATCACTGATGGACTCAGTCGATCACCAGCGCGCCGCCCAGATCGGCGGCTTTCATGCCGCCGACATAGGCCAGCACCGCCTCGACCTCGTCCAAGGTCAGGGTGATCGGCACAATGGGGCTTGGTCGGTCGTGAGCAAAGGGTTCGGTCACGTCCTCGATCTGGGTAAAGCTGGGATGCGGGTTCAGCGCGTAGAAAGCGGTGAAGCGGTACTCCCAGTCGGGCAGGCTGCGCAGCACGGCGAAACTCGGGGTCGAGCCAATCGACGACCAGCGCGTCGTGTCATCGACCGCGTGGCAGCGCGTGCATTTCTCAAGGCTGACCTTCAGCCCCAAGGCCGGGTCACCGGTCAGTTCGACCTCGGCGACCACCGCTTCGCGCGCCTTGGGCAGGGTGAACAGCGCCTCGCCATCCGGCGCGTAGGCCAGCACCGTGTTGCGGCCCACGTCAGAGGTGAACCAATCGGCCAGCCGCGCGGTGTCGTCATCGTCGATCCGCACCTCCAGCGACCAGACCGCCCCTGCGCCCTCGAACAGGGCGCGGCCCGTGTCGCCCAGCACCATCTCGGCCGCTGCCGGATCGACGAATTCCACCCGCACCTGCGTCTTGAGCGAGAACCGCGGCAGCGCGTATTTCAACAAACCGCTGTCCACCAGCGCGGGCGGCGCGTAGAGACGCACCAGTTTATCCTGAGCCACCGCCTTGAAGGGCAGGACCACAAGGGCCAGTATCACAACAATCGCGCGCATGTCGGTCAGCCTAAGCCCGGCACGCGGTCTGCGTCAACTTCCACGGGAGAGAACCGATGAGCGACGATTTCAACATGTCCATGCGCAAGTTCCTGAAGCAGGTCGGCGTGACCTCTCAGCAGGCCATCGAAGAGGCCATGCGCGAGCACAACACCGCTGGCAAGACCTATGCCGTCAAGGCCACCATCACCATCGAAGAGCTGGACCTGACCCACGAGGTCACCGGCTCCATCAAGGGTCAGGAGTAAACCATTGGCAACGCGTGACGAAGTCCTCGAGCTTCTGAAAACCGTCAAGGCCCCCACGGGCGAGGATATCGTCTCGGCCGGGGTGGTTCGGGCGCTTGGCGTCGCCGAGACCGGCGTGCGCTTTGTCCTCGAAGTGCCGCCCTCGCAGGGCGATGCGTGGAAGCCGGTCAAGGAACAGGCCGAAGCGGTACTGAAGGCGGCGAATGTGGGCAATGTCAACGTCGCGCTGACCGCCGAGGGGCCGCCGCCCTCGCTTGGGGCGAAGCCGAAACCCAAACCGCAAGGCCCTCAGGCGATCCCCGGTATTGCCAGCGTGGTCGCCATCGCCTCGGGCAAGGGCGGCGTGGGCAAGTCCACCGTGTCGGCCAATATCGCCTGTGCCTTGGCGCAGATGGGCCGGAAGGTCGGGCTGCTGGATGCGGATGTCTACGGGCCGTCGCAGCCGCGCATGCTGGGTGTTTCCGGTCGCCCCGCCTCGCCCGATGGCAAGACGATCCTGCCCTTGCGCAATCACGGCGTGACGATGATGTCGCTGGGCCTGATGATCAACGATGGCGAGGCCGCCGTCTGGCGCGGGCCGATGCTGATGGGCGCGTTGCAACAGATGCTGATGCAGGTGCAATGGGGCGCGTTGGATGTGCTGATCGTCGACCTGCCCCCCGGCACCGGCGACGTGCAGATGACCCTTGCGCAAAAGACCCAAGTGGCCGGAGCGGTCGTCGTGTCGACCCCTCAGGACGTGGCCCTGATCGACGCGCGGCGCGGGATCAACATGTTCGAAAAGATGAACGTGCCGATCCTTGGCATGATCGAGAACATGTCCACCCATATCTGCTCGAATTGCGGGCACGAGGAGCACGTCTTTGGCCATGGCGGCGTCAAGGCCGAGGCCGAAAAGCTGGGCGTGCCCCTGCTGGCCGAAGTGCCGCTTGACCTGCAAATCCGTCTGGCCGCCGATGGTGGCGCGCCGATCGTCGTCAGCCAGCCCGACAGCCCGCAGGCGCAGGCCTTTCACAAGGTGGCGCAGGCGCTGGTGGATGCGGGCGTCGCATGAGCATGACCGAAGCGCTGACCTTCCCCCCCGCCATGGCGGGGGAGGTCGTGACCGGCGACCCGTGCGAGGTGGCGGTGATGCGCGCCATTCAGGGCGTCGATGCCGGGCTGATCCCCTACCGCGTGGCGGCGGACCGGGTCGGCGCGGCGCTGGTCTTTGCCCCCGAAGTGCCCTTGGCGCAGGCCATGGCCATGCTGCCGCTGTGTCAGGTCGGTTTTCAGAACGCGCTTGGTGCGCTTGCCCCGCCCGAGGTCGCCGTGCATCTTGACTGGGACGGCGGGCTGCGGGTGAACGGCGCGCAATGTGGGCGGTTCCGGGTCTTTGCTTCTGACAACGACCCCGAGGCTGTGCCGGATTGGCTGGTGGTCGGCTGGGACCTGCCGCTTTTGCCGCTGTCAGAGGACACCGGCCACACCCCCGACCAGACCGCCCTGTTCGTCGAAGGCTGCGCCGATGTCGAGCCCGCCCTGCTGGTCGAGGCATGGGCGCGCCACACGCTGAACTGGATTGCCCGCTGGGAAGACGAGGGGACAAAACCCCTCCACGCCGAATGGCGCGGTCTGGCCCATGGCGTGGGCGAGGACACTGCCGATGGCACGTTCCTTGGCGTCGACGAACACTTCGGCAAACTGCTGCGCCGCGACGGCGACACCACCCTTATCCCGCTGACGACCCTGTTGGAGAGCACCCCATGAAACTCGCCCGCGCGATCCATTTCGACGAAAGCGACCAGTATGTCTTTGCCAACCCGGCGCGCACCGGCGAATGGTGCATCTCGGGCGGGTTCGAGTTTTCCGACTGGACCGAGGGCGATCTGGTCGGCAAGCAGCGACAGGCATTCGCGAATGGTTGGCTGGGGCTGGAGACGTTCGGGCGCGTGACCTTCGTCGCCGTGACCCAGATCGAGCCCACTGAACTGGCCGAGTTGGAGGTCGCGCTGGCGGAACACTTCGTCACCACCTACGGCGCGCCGTCCATCGACGCCGCCCGCCCCGTCGCCCGCGAAGAACTGTTCCACATGGCCGACCTCTGCGAAGATCACGACCCCAACACCTTGCTCACCGTCGCACGCGAATTGACCGAGGCCGGCGTGAACGAGGCCTTCCGCCTGATCGAACCGGACGAAGCGGAGCTGGAACAATTCGCCATCCACGGATCGCTGGACGAGTGATCCGGCGGCGGTTCATCCGCTCGATCCGCCTTCGCCTGCTGTTTTTGGCGCTGGCGCCCTTGGTCGTGCTGATGCCGCTTTTGTTGCTGCTGGGCATGACGCGATGGACGGCGGATTATGACAAGCTGCTGATCGCCAATGTCGATTCCGACCTGCGCATCGCCGAGCAATATCTGAACCGGCTGATGGCGCAGACTGGCGATGAGTTGACCGGCACCGCCGAAAGCACTGCTTTTGCCCGTGTGCTGACCGCCCCTGACTTGCAGCGCGACACCTATTTCCGCGCCACGCGCGAGAAGCTGGGGCTGGATTTCCTATACTACCTGCCCGAGGGCGACGCGGTCGGTGACCCGTCTCGCTGGCCGGTGATCGTCGCTGCCCTGAACGGCACGCCCACCACCGCCATCGACATCTTTGGCGCCGACGACCTGCGCGCCCTGTCCCCGACCCTTGCCAGCCAAGCGCGCATCAACCTGATCGAAACCAAGGCCGCCGTGCCCACCGACCGCACCGTCGAGGAACGCGGCATGGTCGTGCATGCCGCCGCCCCGGTGATCCTGCCCGGTCAAAAAGGTGTGCTGGTTGGCGGCATCCTGTTGAACCGCAACCTGCAATTCATCGACACGATCAACGCGCTGGTCTACCTGAACGCGGTCACCGGGGGCGAACGGCAAGGCACCGCGACGCTGTTTCTGGACGATGTGCGCGTCTCCACCAATGTCCGCCTGTTCGAGGACGTGCGCGCGCTGGGAACCCGTGTCTCTGCCGTGGTCCGGCAGGCCGTGTTGGGCGAGGGGCGCACTTGGCTCGACCGCGCGTTTGTGGTGAACGACTGGTATATTTCCGGCTACTTGCCTCTGCGCGACAGCTTCGACCAGCCGGTGGGGATGCTTTATGTCGGCTTTCTCGAAGAACCCTTCGCCACCGCGAAACGGCAGGCCTATATCGCGATGCTCGCGGCCTTTGTCTTGGTGCTGGCCCTGTCCGCGCCGCTGTTTTTGTGGCTGGCCAAGGGGATCTTTGCCCCGCTGGAATCGATGACCGCCACCATGCGCCGCGTCCGTCAGGGCGACCTGTCCGCCCGCAACGGCCTGCGCGCCCGTGACGAGATCGGGCAGGTTGCCGGGCATCTGGACGACCTGCTGGATCAGGTTCAGGACCGTGACGCGCGCCTGAGGGCTTGGACGGACGAGCTGGAACAGCGCGTCGATGCCCGCACCGCCGAGTTGAAAGAGGCCAATGCCAAGTTGGAGGACACATGGCGGCAGTTGGTCATGAGCGAAAAGCTCGCCTCCATCGGCGAGATCACCGCCGGCGTCGCGCATGAGATCAACAACCCGGTGGCGGTCATTCAAGGCAATCTCGACGTGATGCGCGAGGCGCTTGGCGAACACGCTGCCCCGGTCGAGACCGAGCTGAACCTGATCGACCGCCAGGTGAGCCGGATCAACGCCATCGTCGGCAAGCTGCTGCAATTTGCGCGGCCTTCGGATTTCTCGGGGGCCGAGGAAAGCGTCTCGCTGGAACCGGTGGTGCGCGACTGCCTGCTGCTGGTGGGGCATGTGCTGGACAAGGCCGCGATCCGGGTCGAGACTGATCTGGCCCCTGCCCCGGACGTGACCATCGAGCCGGGCGAGATGCAGCAGGTGGTCATCAACCTGCTGGTCAACGCGGTGCACGCGATGGAAGAGGCCGGGGCGATCCACCTGACCCTGCGCGAAGAGGTTCGCAACGGGGTCGAGGGCGCCGCCTTGGTGGTGCGCGACACCGGACCGGGCATTCCGGATGCGCTGCTCGACACGGTCTTTGACCCGTTCTTCACGACGAAGCAGGGCGAAGGCACGGGTCTAGGCCTGTCGATCTCGCAAACCCTGATCTCCCGCGCCGGGGGCCGCATCACCTATCGCACCCCATCCGAGGGCGGGGCAGAATTCACGGTTTGGTTGCCCGCCGCATGAAAAACCGCGCCCCTTGTGGGACGCGGTATCAAGGTAGAGGTCCCGGGTCTTCGCCCGGGACGGGTTAGACCTTTTCGACCCTTACGGCGGAGTATTTGAACTCTGGGATTTTGCCGTAGGGGTCGAGGGCGGCGTTTGTGAGGATGTTGGCGGCGGCTTC